>CAWEME010000010.1:0-5408 GCA_963810055.1 uncultured Alphaproteobacteria bacterium
CCGCCGAACGCGAAGCCGGCAGTTGCGATATTTGGAGGATCGCCAACGGCAATCGCGCCAAAGCCCAAGGCTGGCAACGGCGCCAAAAGCACCGCGACGCTCAACATAACAAGGATTGATTCTTTTTTCATTTTCCCTCCCTTTAGGCTGCTTTCTGCGTTTCAAATTCATCTACTAGCCGCACAATATCGGCCATATCCCACAGCGTCTTTGACAAGCCAGCGGCCATCGCCGGGGACATTTTCACCGCCGAATTGATACGCGCGTAATTGTACCAAACCGTGTAAAGCGCAACCATGTGGATATGGGTTTGCCAGCTTTTTCTGGAGCCCTTCAGAGCCGCGCCGGCACCGGGTGGAAATCGCGCTCCACGCCGGCGTCTTCTTCCGCTTGGCTCAGGCCTTGAGCTTGTAGCCGCTCGCCAGCATGGCGTGACACAGCCACAGCAGCCCGGCGTTGATCACGACCATCACCGCGATGCCCAGGGCCAGCGAGCCGTCGGCATGGCCGGTGAAGCCGTAGCGGAATCCGTCGATCATGTAGAAGAACGGATTGCACAGCGCCGCGACGCGGAATTTCTCCGGCAGGGAATCGATCGAATAGAAGGTGCCCGACAGGAACGCCAGCGGCGTCACCACGAAATTGGTCACCGCCGCGATATGGTCGAACTTGTCGGCCCAGATGCCGCCGATCAATCCCAGCACCGACAGCAGCAGCGACGCCGCCACGGCGTGGAACAGCATCAGCGGCGCGCTGTAAATATGCACCGGCACGAACGCCGCCATCGCCACCGTCACCACCACGCCCACCACCAGCCCGCGCGTCACGCCGCCCAGCGCGAAGCCCCAGACCAGCTCGCCCGGGCTCAAGGGCGGCATCAGCACGTCGACGATGTTGCCCTGCACCTTGGCGATCATCAGCGAGGACGAGGTGTTGGCGAAGGCGTTCTGCGCCATCGCCATCATCACCAGGCCCGGCGCCAGGAATTCGAGATAGGGAACGCCGTCGACCATACGCTGCTGCCCGCTCAGCGCCAGCAGGAAAATCGCCAGGAACAGCAAGGTCGTCACCACCGGCGCCACCACCGTCTGCATCCCGACCTTGACGAAGCGGCGCACCTCGCGCGCGTAGAGCGTCCACAAGCCCAGCCAATTGACCGCGCCGATGTGGCGCGGGCGCGGCGCGCCGGTTTGCGTCATGGTGTAGTCTAGCGGCATGGCGGCGGAGCTTAAGCCCAAGGGAGCCGCCGGGGAAGCCCGGGAGAGCGGCCGGGGAGAATCGGTGCATGGCAGAATCGCGAATGACCCGGGGGCCCAGGACGCCGCGCAAGATCACGGCGCAAAGGCTGGAGAACATGGCGCTTTATTATCTCGGCCGTTATGCCAGCTCGAGCGCCAATCTCAAGCGCGTGCTGATGCGCAAGGTGGAGCGCGCCGCCGCCGCGCACGGATCCGATCCTGCGGAGGGCGCGCAACTGATCGAGGACCTCGTCGAACGCTACCGGCGCTCCGGGCTGATCGACGACCGCGCCTATGCCGCGCAAAAGGCGGCGAGCCTGCAACGCCGCGGCGCCTCGCGCTTCGGCATCAAGGGCAAATTGCGGCAGAAGGGCTTGCCGGGCGAACTCATCGACGCGGCGCTCCAGGGCCTCGCGGAGCAGGGCGGCGGCGCCAGCGAGCTCGCCTCGGCCTGCGCGCTGGTGCGCCGCCGGCGGCTCGGGCCTTACCGCGAAAAGGGCAAGCGCGCCGCCCTGCGCGACAAGGATCTGGCCGCGCTGTCCCGCGCCGGGTTCGGCTTCGAGGTGGCGCGGCGCGTGCTGGACGCGCCCGACATCGCGGCGGTCGAGAAGCTCGCGCGGGGCGCGGCCGAAGAATGAACCGGATTACTTTTTCTTGGACGAAACGGGCGGCGCGGCCGTGACCGGCTGGCTGAGCGGCACCAGCAATTCGCTGCGCATGAAGATGTGGTGCTGATCGAAGGCCTCTTTGACCCGGCGGTTGAATTCGCGCCCGGTGGTCAGATGCTTGGTGCGCTGGGTCTTCAGCCGTGCCTGGATGATGTAGGCGCCCTGTTCGAAGCGGTCGAGGCCGAAGATCTCCAGCGGCGCCAGGATGACGTGCTGGTAGGCCGGCTCCCGGCGCATCGCCTCGGCGGTTTCCTTGAGCAGATCGATCGCCCGGTTGCAGTCCTCGAAATAGGAGACGCTGATCTCGGCGACGTAGTAGGACGCTTCCTTCGACAGATTGGTGATGACATGGGCCTCGCTGAACGGCACGGTCATCAGCCCGCCTTGCTGCGTGCGCAGCTTTATCGTCCTGAGCGCGATCGCCTCGACCGTGCCCTCGCGGCCGTTGCCGACGTCGATGTAGTCGCCCACCGCGATGGTGTCGTCCACCAGCACCGCGACGCTGGTCATGATGTCCTTGATGATCGCCTGCGATCCCAGCCCGGCGATCAGGCCGAACACGCCCGCGCCGGCCAGCAACGGCCCGAGGCTGATGCCCAGCGCGTCGAGCACCACGAAACCGAGGACGACGCCGAGGATCACCATCACCACCATGCGCAGGAAGGGGAAGAAGGTCTGGGCGCGGGCGCGCTTCCGGCTGTCGCTTTCGAGCTTCGTCATGTGGTGCTCGAGCACCGAAATGAACAGCTCCCAGGCCCCCACCGCCACGATCAACGCGACCGCCACGCTCATCAGGCTGCCGGCGGCGCGGCTCGACGCGGTCGCCTGGAGCCAGGTGAAGGCGTCGACGCCCCAGGCCTGGAGCAGCGCGATCGCGGCCACGACATAGATCGCGGCCGAAACCACCAGGGTCAGCGCCGGGATGTAGCGGTTGGTGCGCGCCTCCAGCGTCGGGAAGCGCGTCTTCAGCTCCGGCGAGATGGCGAAGCCGCGCCGCATCGCGCGATGAACGAACTGCCCGGTCAGCGCCGCCGCCAGCACCAGCACCACGCTCACCACCGTCGAGCGCAGCAGGAACAAAATCCCGCCTTCGATGTGCAGCGAAAAGACGCCGAAGGTGCCGAGGATGTAGATCAGGGCCAGGATGTGCCAGATTTCGGCCAGGCGGTAGCGGAACAGTTTCCAGCCCGGGCTTCGGCGGGATTCCTCCGCGGTTTCGCCGCGCAGCCAATCCGCCACCGGCTTGCGGTTCTGCATCACGAAGACGATGGCGAGCACGCCCAGCACCAGCACCACAATGCGCAGCAGTACGGCATAGATCGCGCCCGGCGCGCTGAGCCACCACGCGCAGGCGGCGGCGGCCAGGCCGTAGACCGTCCAATTGGTGAAGCGCCGCGCCCAGATGTAAAGGTAGTGGCGCGTCTCCTCGCCGAGCGGATAAAGCGCCAGCGCGCTCGGCGACAGCAGCAGCACGCGCGCCACGGTGACGATGATGCGCGACCACAGATAGGCCTCGATCAGCGTCTTGGCCACCTGGTCGGTGGCGAAATTCGGCTCGGTCAGCGGCAGGACGGTGAAGGCCACGGCGGCGAAGGCCAGGATCGGCAGCGCATCGATCGCCGCGCCCGCCGCCAGGTACAGGATCTGCTGGGCCGCTTCCGCGCCGCGCGCGTTCAGCCGCCGCATCGGGACGCGCAGCAGGAACCAGGCGAGCCAATCGGCGAGAACCGCCAGGCCGAAAACGATGGCGAGTTCCTTGGCCACGTCGATCCAGCGCGCGCGCGCGCCGCTGTCCTCGGCCTGATTGCGGAAATAGCCGATGAGACGCGGCGCGTCGACCACCACCTGGGCCGCTTCGAGAATCTCGCCGGCCAGGCCCTTGGCCTCGTCGCTCACGCCGGCGAAGAAAACCTTCAGCCCCGACTGGCTTTGTTTCTGTTCGATCGCGCTTTGGGCTGCGATCAGCGCCTGGAGTTCCCCGATCAGGCGCTGCCGCTCGGTCGGGTTCTGGATGGTTTCGAGCAATTGCTGCAACTGCTCGGTCGAAACCGCCGGGGGCTGATTCGGGGAAACCGGCGCCGGCGCGGCCGCGGCGGGCGCGGAAGCGGCCGGCGGTGCCGGGGTTTGCGCGCGCGCCGGCCCTCCGGCCAAAAGCGGCGACAAGGCCAGCAACAGCGCCAGCGCGCGGATCGTATTCGACCGGGCGGTCATGCGGGCGACATTAGCCGGACGCCGCCCCGCCGCCAATCGCGATGGAATCCTCACCAGGCGTTATAGAGACGCCACAGCGATGCCGCCAGCACCGCCACGCCCGAAATCACCAGCACCGCGCCCGAGACGCGGCCGAGCCAGTTGAAGCCGTAGCGGCGCAACGCCTTCACCGTGAAACACAACGCCACCCAACACAGCAGCGAGCCGAGGAACACGCCGCCCACCAGAGCGGCGATGCCGGCATAGCCGGAATCCCCGTCGATGCCGATCTGCGAGAAGATCGCGGCGAAGACCAGGATGGTGACCGGGTTGGCGAGGGTGAGCAGGAATGTGGAACCCAAGGCATAGGCCAAACGCTCGCCCTCCAGCGGCTCCGCCCGGTAGATATCGGTCTTGATGAACGCCTTGTAGCCGGCGGCGAGCAGGAACAAGCCGGCGGCGATGCCGAGCCAGTTGCGTTCCAGCATCAGGCTGTCGCGGATCATGGTGTTCCCGAATCCGGCGACGGCGCCGTAGAGCGAATCGGCGAACGCCGCGCCCAAGCCCGAGATCAGCCCATAGGCCACGCCCTCGAACAATGTCCGCCGTGTGCACAGCACCGCCACCGGCCCCACCGGCAGGGCGATGACAATTCCGGCGGCGATTCCCTTGAGCAAGGCGTCGAGCGGCATGCGCCGGCATAGTAGAGCTTGATCGCCTTCGGCGGCCACGCTCTATCTTTGTTTGGCGAGCAATTCCATCGGCTCGAATGGAATCGGGCAATTCCATTCAAGCCGATATTGCTCTTGTCAATTCCGGCCGCGCCCGCCTTCGGCTAATCTTGGCGGATGGACCCCGACAAGGAAAAGCGGCTCTTCGAGCTGCGCCGCAAGCTGGTCGAAAGCAAACAGCGTTGGGCAAAGGAAGGCCGTCTCCTCACCGGCCGGGCGGCGACCCCGCGACCGGCCGCCTGCCACCCGGCCAGAAACAGGTCAAGGACTGGCCGGTGCTCGACCTCGGCAACCGGCCCGGAATCGCCCTTGAAAGCGGGCGGCTGAAAATCGACGGGCTGGTCACGCATGCTTTCGAATGGAGCTGGCAGGAATTCCAGGACCAGCCGCAAATCGCCTCGGTGTCCGACATCCATTGCGTCACCGCCTGGTCGCGCTTCGACAATCGCTGGGAAGGGGTGAGCGCCCGGCGCATCTTGTCCGTGGCCAAGCCCTTGCCCGAAGCGCGCTTCGTCGTCTTCCACGGCTTCGACGGCTACACCACCAATCTGCCGCTCAAGGATTTCGACGCCGATGACGCG
>CAWEME010000011.1:0-69697 GCA_963810055.1 uncultured Alphaproteobacteria bacterium
AGGGCGCTTTTCTGGGGTGTTTTCGGCGGAGGGTGGGTTGAAGAGGAAAAAGAGGACAAAGTTGGAAGTTCGCCGCGAGGAAGAGAAGAGGAACCCCGGCGTGACTGCCTGGCGGCGTAAGCGACACCGGGAATTACGTGTAACCGGCCGTGGCGGCCGGCATGGTAGAACAATGAATTACTTCAATGCGGCAACTCGCCGGCTCGCCTGGGAGGATTTCGAGAAAGTCTCGGTCGCGATGATCTGCCGGAACGCGCACGGCACGACTGACAGCTTCTATCGCAGGTTCCCGAGCAAGCGGGCTTTTGAATTCGCTCTGGTGCGCGTGACCTTCCAGGAAATGACCCGGAATTTCAACCGGGCGATGGACCCCGGAGCCTGGAAGAATGCCTCTCCACGGGCGATCGTATACCGGCTGGTGGACGAGGTAATTGCCAGCACCATGAACGTCCCCACCATCGGCGTAACCCAATTGGCCATACGAATAGGTATGAGTAAGCCCGAAGGGGCAAAGCCCTATTTCGAATTCCGGCAGGCGGTCATAGACCGGGCCATCGAATTGCTGGCCTCCAAGCTCGAAATCCCGAATTCCCAGGAAACCGTCCGTAATTCCATTCAAATGGTTCTGGCGATGGCGACGGACGAAGCCTGGCGGCACGGCATCCCGTTCAAAACCAAGCGGAAAAGCGAACTCGTCGAAACCTATAGCAACCTGGTATTTGGCTACCTCCAATTGCCGCCCGGACGGCGAAATCCCAAGAATGCAGGGGCAATTCATTCCGATAGGACCGAATTCCCGGAACATTTCAAAATCGCCTACGGAATCACCAAGCAATCCCTCGCAAAATACGAAAAGGACGTGAATTCCTCCCGAAAGCCGAAATTCATATTGGGTAGCCCGGTGAATCCGGCGGACGGGTCAATCCTGATGACCAGGAAAGAGGAGCTAAAAACCGAGAAGCCGATAAAACGGGAGCGTAAGCGGATAGCCAGAATGCTATGATGCAAAAAATGAAGCACAAATTCGAAACTACAAAAAAAGAGCGACAAAATTCGCGGTGGTAAAATCGGGTATAGTGTTTTTGACGTATCAAAATTGGAGCATCAAAATGAGAACCCTTGATTCCATCCTTTATCGCATCTGGCGCATCGGATTCTTCCCCTTCGCCATGTTGGGACTTTTTGTCGTGGCCGGATTCCATGGCGCATTATCGATCTTTTGCGTCGGACTGATCCTATTCGCTCTGCGGTATGTGCCATCGCCCTGATTTCGCCCGACCAAAGTTGTAATGTGTCCCGACACTTGACGCGGACATGATAAATCCAAGACATTAAGACCATGTGCCCCGATGGTCTAATAACACCGCAACGCGATATTTGGGCAAATGGCGTTCCGCTTGCCGATGCCGACTATTCGTTTGCGCCTGAAGACCTACGGGTGGAATACGACGAATATTTCAACCCGCCGCCCAAGCCGTCTGGCAAGGATCGCACTCCTGCCCCAGACGAAACCACGTCCGGCAGCGCTGGTGATCCTGTCATAGCAATTGCGAAGAATGTTCAACGGGTGATCGAAATCCTGGCCATACCGTCAGAAATACGCTTGGAAATGCACAATCGCCTATTGCAGTCCCTGGGGGCGGGGAAATTCGTGGCTTATGGATATGCAATTCCTCGGAATCCGGCCGATTCCAGGGTCAAAATACCCAGGGATTTATTCGAGCCCAAATTCGTGAATTGGGAGAATTCGAATATCCGGGGCGCAGGTCTCGAATTTGCATCCGTCCTGATATTTGAATCCGGCTTGGCCCAGGAAATCGAAGCCTATTTGGCGAAAAAGCCGCCAACTCAAGGAACCGGCATTAAACGAGGCCCACCGCCGTCGAGCGCGGCCATTGAGAAGGCAATTAAGTCCCTTTTGAATGAGGGATGGCAGCCCAATAATTATATGCAGAAAGAGAATATCGAGACGGTCAGAGCGCGCGTGCACAAGTTACACCCTGAAGAATTTCCGCATAATCGTGGGCTTAGCACCGAATCAATTCGGGTTGTTCTGGCGAATTTGATTCCTCGTCCAAAGAATTAGAGAATTTCCCAAAACCAAAAACAAAGTAACCAAGTCTGGTTTTGGGAAATTCTCTAATTCTTTGGACGAGGAATTAAATTCGCCAGAACAACCCGAATTGATTCGGTGCTAAGCCCACGATTATGCGGAAATTCTTCAGGGTGTAACTTGTGCACGCGCGCTCTGACCGTCTCGATATTCTCTTTCTGCATATAATTATTGGGCTGCCATCCCTCATTCAAAAGGGACTTAATTGCCTTCTCAATGGCCGCGCTCGACGGCGGTGGGCCTCGTTTAATGCCGGTTCCTTGAGTTGGCGGCTTTTTCGCCAAATAGGCTTCGATTTCCTGGGCCAAGCCGGATTCAAATATCAGGACGGATGCAAATTCGAGACCTGCGCCCCGGATATTCGAATTCTCCCAATTCACGAATTTGGGCTCGAATAAATCCCTGGGTATTTTGACCCTGGAATTGGCCGGATTCCGAGGAATTGCATATCCATAAGCCACGAATTTCCCCGCCCCCAGGGACTGCAATAGGCGATTGTGCATTTCCAAGCGTATTTCTGACGGTATGGCCAGGATTTCGATCACCCGTTGAACATTCTTCGCAATTGCTATGACAGGATCACCAGCGCTGCCGGACGTGGTTTCGTCTGGGGCAGGAGTGCGATCCTTGCCAGACGGCTTGGGCGGCGGGTTGAAATATTCGTCGTATTCCACCCGTAGGTCTTCAGGCGCAAACGAATAGTCGGCATCGGCAAGCGGAACGCCATTTGCCCAAATATCGCGTTGCGGTGTTATTAGACCATCGGGGCACATGGTCTTAATGTCTTGGATTTATCATGTCCGCGTCAAGTGTCGGGACACATTACAACTTTGGTCGGGCGAAATCAGGGCGATGGCACATACCGCAGAGCGAATAGGATCAGTCCGACGCAAAAGATCGATAATGCGCCATGGAATCCGGCCACGACAAAAAGTCCCAACATGGCGAAGGGGAAGAATCCGATGCGCCAGATGCGATAAAGGATGGAATCAAGGGTTCTCATTTTGATGCTCCAATTTTGATACGTCAAAAACACTATACCCGATTTTACCACCGCGAATTTTGTCGCTCTTTTTTTGTAGTTTCGAATTTGTGCTTCATTTTTTGCATCATAGCATTCTGGCTATCCGCTTACGCTCCCGTTTTATCGGCTTCTCGGTTTTTAGCTCCTCTTTCCTGGTCATCAGGATTGACCCGTCCGCCGGATTCACCGGGCTACCCAATATGAATTTCGGCTTTCGGGAGGAATTCACGTCCTTTTCGTATTTTGCGAGGGATTGCTTGGTGATTCCGTAGGCGATTTTGAAATGTTCCGGGAATTCGGTCCTATCGGAATGAATTGCCCCTGCATTCTTGGGATTTCGCCGTCCGGGCGGCAATTGGAGGTAGCCAAATACCAGGTTGCTATAGGTTTCGACGAGTTCGCTTTTCCGCTTGGTTTTGAACGGGATGCCGTGCCGCCAGGCTTCGTCCGTCGCCATCGCCAGAACCATTTGAATGGAATTACGGACGGTTTCCTGGGAATTCGGGATTTCGAGCTTGGAGGCCAGCAATTCGATGGCCCGGTCTATGACCGCCTGCCGGAATTCGAAATAGGGCTTTGCCCCTTCGGGCTTACTCATACCTATTCGTATGGCCAATTGGGTTACGCCGATGGTGGGGACGTTCATGGTGCTGGCAATTACCTCGTCCACCAGCCGGTATACGATCGCCCGTGGAGAGGCATTCTTCCAGGCTCCGGGGTCCATCGCCCGGTTGAAATTCCGGGTCATTTCCTGGAAGGTCACGCGCACCAGAGCGAATTCAAAAGCCCGCTTGCTCGGGAACCTGCGATAGAAGCTGTCAGTCGTGCCGTGCGCGTTCCGGCAGATCATCGCGACCGAGACTTTCTCGAAATCCTCCCAGGCGAGCCGGCGAGTTGCCGCATTGAAGTAATTCATTGTTCTACCATGCCGGCCGCCACGGCCGGTTACACGTAATTCCCGGTGTCGCTTACGCCGCCAGGCAGTCACGCCGGGGTTCCTCTTCTCTTCCTCGCGGCGAACTTCCAACTTTGTCCTCTTTTTCCTCTTCAACCCACCCTCCGCCGAAAACACCCCAGAAAAGCGCCCTTTTTACCATACCACACCCAGAATCTAGATTCTGGTCTTGGTCAATTAAAAACGAGCGATTTCCGGCCGAATTTCGAGAAGGGATTTAAGAATTTATATCTGAATTGGAAAAGGTGAAAGCGAATGACCGCCCTCGATTAATTGAGTACACAGCGTCCGTAAAATTGCCAACTCCATAGCTGCTCGCCCAAGGCGAGCCAATCGAGGGACATAAACAACGATATAAAATTATGTGATTCGACATTGCGGCGCCGTACCTGCTTCATTCCCACTCGTCGGCGTAACGACGAGAAGAAAGCAAAACTGCCAGAACGATGTGGTCAACACACTTCGCAGAAGATTAGGGAGGGATCGGATGGCGCAGACTGATACTGCACGGAGCTGGGCTCTTGTCCTCATCTTAGGCGTTGGGACCTCGATCGCTTATATAGACCGGGTCTTGCTGTCGTTCGCCACACCGACGCTGATGAAGGACTTGGGGCTAAGCGGTGCTGTTGCTGGCTTGTTGCTTTCGGCGTTCTTCTGGTCTTACACCGTGATGCAAATCCCGTCCGGCTGGCTCGTAGACCGCTATGGCTCAAAATGGGTCCTGGCGATCGGTTATACGATTTGGTCGATCTCGTGCGCGGCAACGGGAGGCGTGTCGTCGTTCGCTGGCCTTATCGCGTGTCGGCTGGGTTTAGGTATAGGTGAGTCCCCGATTTACCCCACCTGCTATCGTGTTGTAGCCACGGTGTTTTCAGAGCGCCACCGCGGCTTAGCAAGCGCAATTTATAGTGAAGGTGCAAAGATTGGTCCTGCGATCGGAGCGCCGCTCGCCGCGTGGCTCATCTTTCAGTTCGGGTGGCGTACTATGTTTGTCGTTGTGGGATTCTTTTCATTGATGTGGCTGTTGTTCTGGTTAAAGGCCGCGCCAACTCATCAAGAGACCACAAGCGGTCAGCATCGCGGCTACGACCGAACGGAGTGGAGCGCACTTCTAAAGAGGCGCGAAGTGTGGGGCATCATTCTCGGGTACTTTGGGTACCTCTACGTTTTTTTTGTCTACGTTACATGGCTTCCTGGATATCTCATCCTCACACACAACTTCAGCATCCTGAGGGCCGGCTGGTTTTCCTCGGTGCCTTTCATCGTGCAGTTTTTGCTCGGCTTGCTCAGCGGATGGGTCGCCGATCTCTTCATCCATAGAGGCTACTCGGCGACATTAGTCCGCAAGCTCGCGATTGGCCTGGGCTTGCTGATCGGACTTGCCATTGTTCCAGCGGCGTTTGTCGACAGCGGCGAGGTCGCGGCCGCGCTGTTCACCATTTCTCTGGCGGGGCTCGGGATTGCCGTGCCGAATATGCTAGCTGTGCCCTCGTCGCTGGCGCCTGAAGGCCGCGGTGGCGTCATTGGCGCGCTTCAGAACACGGGTGGAAATCTCGGTGGCGTGCTGGCCCCGGTCATTACCGGCGTGCTTTACGGCGCGGAGCATAACTTCACGCTCGCGCTTGCTGTTGCTGGCGCGATGCTGGGCTTATCTGCGTTCGGATATCTGGTGCTCGTGGTGCGGATCGAGCCTATGCGGCTTGCGGTGAAGGCGCACTAGTGGAAAGGCGCGCGTTGCGCGAGGCGAACAGTCAGTCAGCGAAGAATGGAGCAATGAAAGCAAGCACTCACGAAACGGACGTCCTCATCATCGGCGGCGGCGCGGGCGGAATGTACGCCGCAATCAACGCCGTCGACATGGGCGCGAAAGTGATCCTCATATCGAAGGCATTAATGGGCCGCGGCGGGTGCTCAGCGACCTTTGGCTATATCGGCGGCACCTATACGCCGGAAAAGAACGAGCCAGGCACCCCCATCGATTCGACCGAGGACAAGAGCTTTCCCGACAAGATCAAGTACTACGGTCATTATCTCGCCGACCAGGAATTCGCCAAAAAGGCCTGGTCATACAACGAGACGTTCTATCACCGCATGGAAGAGATGGGGCTTTATATCCGCCGCACGGAGGACGGTACGCTCGTTACCTCCGGCGGCTTCGGCTACGGGCCGATCAGCCCCAAGCTCGGCACCTCGGGAAAAGGGATCATGGATGTCCTGCGCAGTCAGGTCTTCATGCGCAAAATACCGGTGTTCGAAGAAAGCTCGGGCGTGACGCTCATACAGTATGACGGCCGCGTCACGGGTGCGATCATTTTCGACTATCTGCATGGAACACTGCACGAGATTCGGGCGAAGGCCGTTATCCTCGCTTGCGGCCACGTGAATTGGCTCTGGGATCGCAATACCGGGACGCGTGAGCAGGCTGGCAACGGGCTCTCAATGGCCTTCCGTGCCGGTGCCGAGCTCGCCGGCATTGAGATGGTGTGGTGGCACATTGCCGACGTGGCGCGGCCCAAGGCATGGATGCGCAGCCACATGTATCCGAACCCGATTCCTCTGACCACGGCAGTTACCGAGTTCTATAACTCTAAGAACGAGCTCTTCTTTCACGGCAATATGTATCGGGGAGCGCAGCCTTCGTACTATCTGGCCTGCAAGCATCTGACGCTGCAGATTCAGAAGGGGCTGGCACGCGCCGACGGTGGCTATTTTGCCTATTTTGGCAAGATCGATCCCCATATTCTCAACGAGTACTCGACGGTCGGCTCCTACCTAAGAAAGCTAGGGCTCGATCCGAGCACCGACATGATTGAATGCGCCATGACCTCGCATCAACAGCGTGGTGGCGTAGCCATTGATCACGACATGGCAACGCGCGTCGATGGCCTCTACATAGCAGGCTCGCTCGCCGCCGACTTCATCACGGGCATCATTACCGTTTGCTGGGAGGCGCAAACGGCTGCGCGCTCGGCCGTCGACTATGCACGCCGGCATCAACTCACCGCCAATGAGGAAGCCCGGATCAAGACCGAAAAGAATTTCGATTCACTTCTTGCCGCCGCGCCGCGTGACCCAATTTCGCCATCTATGGTCAAGTACGAGATCCGCAAGCTGATGGGTCGCGAGATGAACTACTTCAAGGACGGAGAAAAGATACGGCGCGCGATCGAAGGTATACGGACGATACGGCAGACACTGGTGCCGCGGATGCAGATCCAATCAAAAAGCCCCGTCGCAAATTACGAACTGCTCGACGCGATCGACGTGCCCGACATGCTCGACGTCGCCGAGCTGATCGGTATCGCCTCGCTGACTCGCACTGAAAGTCGTGGCTCCTTCTATCGTTTGGACTATCCAGTTGTCGACAACGTGAATTGGCTTAAGAACATCTATCTGAGCGGTCGCGTCAGCGAGCCCACCATCCGCTTCGAAGACGTTAACTTGAAATATGTCCGGCCACAGGATCAGAAGGCCGACTTTCTCACCACGGAATATTGAGAGGGGCTGCCATGGAGAAGTCCGCAAAGATCGCGGTCCGGATCAAGCTCAAAAAACCCGATGATGCAGAAGCGAAAATTGCTTACTACGAGGTGCCATACCAGAAGGATATGCGCATCATCGATGTGCTGAACTGGCTCAACGACACTGGGAAGGCGATTTCCTTCCGCTGGTTCTGCAGTAGCAAGAAGTGCGGTGCTTGCGCCGTGACGGTCAACGGCATTCCGCGCCTGACCTGCTGGGAGGCAGCCGAACCGGGAATGCTGATCGGGCCGCTTGAGAATTACGAGGTGGTGCGCGATCTCGTCGTCGATCGGGAATCCTACCAACAGCGCTTACTTGGCCTTAAGCCTTATGTGTCGCGAACGCATACGCCGAATTTTCCTGAGCCGCTTAAGCACGCCGATATCTATGGCAGCTTTCGGCTGATGGATTGTATCGAATGCGGCATCTGCACGTCGGGATGTCCGGCCTACTCCGGAGTCATAGGACCATTTCCGGGACCCTGGACGTTAGTTCAGATCGCAAAGTTCGCACGCGACCCACGCGACGAAATGACACGCGATGAAATGCTCGAGAGTAGCGGCGTCAATTACTGCATGTCGTGCTATCGATGTGAAGAGCTTTGCCCGGTCGGAATCCCGATCGTCAGCGAGGCGATCGAGCCGCTACGCGGCATGGCGGCGCGTGGAAATGGAAAAAAAGCGTCGTTTCCGTTGTCCTTCGCGCAGAATGTTCGCGATCACGTCTACGTACACAGCGCTTCGCTGTATCTAAAAAGCCACGGAATTGGGGAGCTGATCATGTCACTCCCGTTGGTTTTTCGTATGTTCATTCGCGGCAAGACAAAATTCCGCACCAGGATCGATAAAAAGGCGCAACGACAGATCGATGCCCTTTTCCGCGCCGCCGCCGATAAGGAGATGACGTGATGCGTTTCGCCTATTATCCCGGCTGCACAGCTAAGGGGAGCACGCAAGAAGTCGATATTGCCACGAAGCGGCTAGCTCAGCATCTCGCGTTCGATCTCGTTGAGCTGACCGATGCGGGCTGTTGCGGCTCCTGCGAGATCAAGGCAGTGAATCCCGAATTGCATCTATATTTAAATGCCCGGATCCTGGCGCTTGCCAATATGCGCGGTCTCGAAATTGTAACGGTATGCGATACCTGTCAGGCCAATCTTCTTCAGACCGGGCGTCGACTCGATGCCGATCTGACAAAGCGCGCCGAAGTCACGAAAAAACTAGCCGATGCCGGAGTTATTTACGAGCGCTCCCCTCGATCGCGCCACCTCACGCGCGTGTTGCTCGAAGATATCGGCGCGCCTCTCCTGACAAGCCACGTGGTAAACCCACTCAAGAACCTGCGTGTCGCCCCTTTTGCCTGCTGTCACACCTTTCGGGGCCCGAGCGCGGAGGCACAAAACCGCGGCGTTCTAGATGTTATTGTTGAAATCGCTGGCGCCCACCCTGTGCAAGTGCGCAACGACAAGGATTGCTGCGGATTCCACATCCTCATGGTCGAGGAGGATTTAGCAGCCCGCGCGGCAGGCAAATTCCTGGCGCGATGCGCCGATGAAAAAGTCGATTGTGTTGTCACATCGAGTCCGCTCTGCCACACGGCATTGGACATCTATCAGAATGCTGCCGAGAGGGTCGCGAGCCGTACTCTGGGGGTTCCTATTCTGCATGTTGAACAACTCCTGGCATTGAGTTTCGGGATCCCCGCGAACGAACTTGGCCTAGATCGTCACATGATCTCGACTGCGCCTCTGTTGGCGCGTTTAGCAGCCTGAGGCGTCATGGAACTGGTCTTCCGTCGCATATCCTGATCTCCAGTGCTCGTCAGGGTCGCGCTGCTTTGGTTTGTGGGCATTACATTACGCGTGACACTCCTCGCTGTGCCGCCGGTCATTCCGCTGATCCATCGTGACCTAGGCCTCAACGAGACCGCGGTCGGCGCCCTGTCTTCTCTACCAATCCTTCTGTTTGCCGCAGCGGCGATACCCGGCTCGTTGCTGATTGCTCGGGCAGGTCTGCGTTACGCGGTAATCGCCGGGCTTAGTTTGGTGGCGATCTTCTCGGCCACGCGCGGACTGTTCTTGTCGACCCCGATCCTATTTGCATCAACATTCTTGATGGGCGTCGGTATAGCGATCCTCCAACCCGCAATGCCGGTCCTAGTCAAGAACTGGTTTCCCGAAAAGGTTGCCATGGCGACCGCGGTCTACACAAACGGTCTTCTAGTCGGGCAGACGCTGGGGGCGGGGCTGACGTTGCCTATTGTTTTGCCTTTGGCACAGGGGAGCTGGCAGATGGCCTTTGTTCTCTGGGCGGTTCCGGTCGCGGTCATTGCCGTCGCGATTGCAGTCTCGATGCGTGACGAGCAGGTACCGCGATCGGATCGGGCGCGCCGCTGGTGGCCGGACTGGCGCGACAAGCGGACATGGCAGCTTGGGATTGTGCTCGGCGGCAGCTCAAGCCTCTATTTTGCAGCAAACGCATTCCTGCCTGACCTTCTCCACGTATCCAGTCGTGGAAACTTAATTGCAGCAACATTGACTTCGATGAGCTTGTGCCAAATTCCAGCTCCGGTTCTTGTTCTTTTCGCGGGCCGCTATCTAGTCGGGCGACGGGTGCCTTTCGTCATGACAGGCGTGCTATCAGTACTTGCTCTGTGCGGCCTGCTCATCTCCGGCGGCAGTGGCGTCGTTATCTGGGCAGGAGTTCTTGGCTTCTGTACGGCGTTCAATCTCACGCTCGGGCTTGCGCTCCCTGCCCTGCTGGTTAATCCCGCAGACGTGCATCGTTTATCTGCAGCTATGTTTGCTGTGGCCTATGGATGTGCCGTGGCCGTCCCAGTTGTCGGTGGTATTCTTTGGGATATCTTCTCAGCAGCGTCGCTCGCGTTCGTTCCGGCTTTTCTGGCCGCTTTCACGGTCATTGGCGTCGCCGCAATCGTCGATCTGAAGACGCCTTCGCGAGCTCTTCGATAGTCTGCGCTCTACGAGACTCTACAGCCATGTCGATCTACTGCTATATATGAGCCTGGGAGTACAGCGATCGGAACAGAGAAAAGAGCAGTCTCCGGATAGGAGTGGGGCATGGAACTTTATCACCTGAAGACATTCTTGGTCACAACCGAAGAAGGCCAGATCACGAAGGCTTCTCGACGTCTGAATCTAACCCAACCCGCTGTTAGTGCGCAGATAAAGGCCCTCGAACAGGAAGTGGGTTTCCCGCTGTTCGAACGCACCGGTAGCGGCATCGTGCCGACGAGGGCAGGCGAGGAACTTCTGAAGTACGCGTATCGCGTCGTGGCGGCCTCAAAAGAATTTACGCTTCACGGCCGAAAATTACGTGATGAGCTTTGCCAAGAGCTTCGGCTCGGAACGATCATGCACCCGCGTTTCATTCGTCTCGGACCTCTCATTCTCCGACTACTGGAGCTATATCCTTTGCTACGGATAAAGCTTCATCATGGCGTCTCTGAAGGCGTCGTCGAAAGCATGAAGACTGGCGAGCTTGATGCGGCATTTCTTCTAGGAAGCGATCCCATCGATGATATTTCATATATTGACCTCGCCCGTCTTGAATATTGCGTTGTGGGGCCGGCCGCCTGGGCAGCGCAGATAGAAAACGCCACTCTCAATGAACTGAGTCAATTGCCGTGGCTTGGCGCCCCGACCGGAAGCTCGCAGGCAATGCTCTTTTCGCGTTTATTTCCTGATCCGCGAGTGCAGCCAACGAAAATAATCGAAGTCGACCAAGAAACCACTATGATTTGCCTAGTACTCGAACAGGTCGGTATGTGCCTGATGCGACGCGAACTCGCAGAGAGTTTCCGTCGCGCCCGACAAGTCTCGGTCTGGCCAGGAACTGGTCCTCGTGCGACGCTGTCGTTCGTCTACGAGACGTCCCGCGCAACCGATCCAGCGATCGCTGCCACGATTAGAGCCATCGGCGAGATCTGGCAAGGCGCGCGCGCGAAGAAGCCCGTCGACGTTTTTGCAATCGGCGCTTCCTAATGTCCCGCCTCATACTGAGCTACTCTTCGGAATTCGAACAGTAATGTAAGTTACGGCGTCGGTGTCTGCTGATCATCGACGAGAGGAGATCAGCGATGTTAAAACGCAAACGGCACGAGCCTGAGTTTAAGGCTCGGTTTGACTCCTGCTAAACACATCAACCTTTGCTGGGCACACCTCCGAGCTTGATCATCTCGATACGCGGGATCAGCAACAAATAGCCAATGGCGCACACCACCAGCATAGCGCCGGCGACAATTAGTGCGGCTGCAAAGGAGTGGGTCGCATCATAGAGCACACCGGTAATCACCGGTGCGACGACGCCACCGAGATTTCCCCCGGTATTCTGAATTGCGCCAACCACTCCTCCACGGTTTTCGGGAGCGAGTGCTGAAGGAACTGCCAGCATGTTCGGAACTGCGACACCCAGACCGGCGAGCGAGACCCCAAACAGGAATACCGCCATCTCGCCGCTGTTGACGAATCCGGCCGGCACGATGGCGAGCCCGACGATCAATCCTAGGCCGATCGCCGTCTTTCGGACTAGGGTCGGCGAATAGCCGTTATGGATGAACCGATCCGACGCCCAGGCTCCGGCCAGGCCGAAAACAAGCTGTACGAGGAATGGGATCGCGGAAAACCATCCCGCTTTGAGGATGGTGAAGCCCCGGTCCATTATTAGGAAGCTCGGAAGCCAGGTCACGTAGACGTAGAACACGTATAGGTAACCGAAGTAACCGATCATCACGCCCCAGATCTCCCGTTTGGACAGCAGCTCCATCCATTCGGCGCGGGTTAATTCTGACCGTGCCTCGCCCACGTCGTCCTGGCGGGAGGGCGCCACGATCAGCCACGGGATCAGCCACAGCAGCGACATCAGCCCAACGATGACGAACATGTTGCGCCAGCCGAAAGCAACGATCAGCCCGGCAGCAAGTGGCGCTCCGATCGCGGGCCCAACTTTGGACCCTTCGCTGTAGATGGCACTGGCGAGCGCGCGGTTGCGCTCGGAAAACGCCGTCGACACCAGACGGTAGCCGCTCGGATAGACCGGCGATTCGCCAATCCCGAGGCCCAGTCTACAGGCGAGCAAGGTGGTCAGCGACGACACCCATCCCGTAACGATACAAGAGAGAGACCATAGGATATATCCAACCGCCATCACTCGTTTAGTGCCGTAGCGGTCGATCATCCAGCCCGACGGCAATTGCATGATGGTGTATGACCAGAAAAACGCAGCGAGCAGGATGCCAGCAAGGGTGGCATCAATTCCGAATTCCCTCATGATCGTCGGAGTGGCGACCGATAATAAAACGCGGTCTAGGAACGCAACCCCGACTGCGAGCCCCAGAACTACGACAATGATCCAACTGCGCGCCGTATCTTTTTCCATGGCCATCTCCTCCTTGATGTGGTCGTGCTCACGACTTCGGCGTGAGCTTTATGAGCTTCATCGTCGTGATTTTCCCGAGGCTTGCCTAATGTGGACCTCCGAACCCGGCGATCGGCCGGAGCGCAGTGGTTTCAATTTTTCCATCGGAGAATAATTCATCTCGAATATGGAACATCATTTCCCGGCCGATGAACAATTGACTTTTAAGCTCGCCAAATTCGGTGACATCGTGCAGCACGCGCTTGAGACTGATCGGTGCGTCGGCGATCGGGGGCGACTTGACGGTGCGATTCGGCACCATCTCGAGTTCGAGCAAATCGACTTCGCTGATGCCGGCCGCGTGTTCGATCTTAGCAATGCAACAGTTTGCGCCATCGCTAAACCGTGATTCTCGTCGCCGATCGCGCTGGCTATGTCGCATCGCTATCGGGATTGGGATGGCGCGGAAGCAATACCCCGCGACTAAAATCGTGTGGGTGCCCATCAGGATGGATATCGGGCTTGCGCCCATTTGATCGCTGACGCGAATCCGTCGCGGTCTATTCGTTCAGTCAGTTCGTCCCGGAGCGCATTCGGCGTGGTCTTGATCGTAGCGAAAATATCGACGCCAAGATCGATGCTGGCGTGGAACCCCATGATTTCGTAGACCCGGTTCACGCCCTGTTTGTTGAAGTACCAGGTTTCGGGTGGGAACGCCGCCATCTTTCCGGCGAGGTGTTTTACGCGATCTTCCAGTTGCCCCGGCTTGCAAAGCTCGGTGAGGATTCCATAGCTCAGCGCGGTGCTCGCCGTGATGACGTCTCCGGTGAGCAGCAGATGCTTTGCCTGCCGCATTCCCATGATCCAGGGCGTGATGAAGAATGGGGGCGCATCGGCGACACGCACCTCCGGCTCGCCGAAACACGCGCCCGGATCGGCCAGCACGAAATCGCACGCCATCGCCAGTTCAAAGCCGCCCCCGAGGCAAAAGCCTTCCACCGCGGCGATTACCGGTTTCTTCAGTCGCCAGATTGTCCAGCAGGTCTCGTTGCCGATGGTGATGAAGCCGCGGGGACCGGAATAGGTCTTCGCGCCGGATTTGCTGCGCGCTGCGGTGAGGTCGTTGCCGGCGGAAAAATTTTTTCCGGCGCCGCTGATGACGACGCATCGGATCGCGTCGTCAGCCTCGGCCTCGAGCAGGGCGGCGCGAAGTTCGCGGTACTGCGGCAGATTGAAGGCGTTATAGACCTTGGGTCGGTTTAGGGTGACCCATCGTGCCCGCTCCGCGTCCTTCGTCTCGATCGTCTCGTACTGCATTCCTGTGGATCCTGGTTTGCGATGAACAAACCGTCGCTTGCTGCCCCTTCACGGCTTAAGGGCAAGAGTTGAACAGAACCTTCCGAGTTTCTGATTAAAATGTCAATCAAATATATAATAGACGTAAGTTGGAATTGTGCTATGTAACGTCCGGATGTTATGTCGCCAGCTGACCTGCATCCGATTTACGGGACGGAAATCCGTCGATGAGCGGACGTCCAGCTCGGTTCATGCTCTGGATGCAATCGGAGGCTTGATGTCGATAAATTATCAGAATTTCAATACTGAGGGCATTGCGAAGCAGATCGCCACCAGCATCCGCGACGCGATCATGGAACAGCGCCTCAAGGTCGACGAACGGCTTCCGACCGAGGAAGAGCTTGCCGAGCGTTTTGGCGTATCCCGGCCGACCATCCGCGAGGCACTCAAACGACTCGCGGCGCAAAACCTGATATGGACGCGGCGCGGCCCCGCTGGCGGAAGCTTTGTCAAGAAACCTAGCCACGAGGAGATCCGCGATCAGCTTTCGAGCATGACATCGGTGCTGGTCAGCGTCGGCGAATTCAACTTGTCGAGCATTGTTGAGGCTCGGCACGAATTGGAACGCGTGTGCTGCCGGCTCGCTGCGGAGCGCCGCACGGAGGGCCAACTGAATGCGATGGTGACCGAATTGCACATCCAATGCGATACAGCGATCACAGACGTCGAGTTCTGCGCCTCTGATGTCCGGTTTCATCGCTTGATAGTCGAAGCCACCGACAATCCCGTTCTGCGCTTCCTGATGTCGGCGGTGATCGAGGTCCTCCAACCCGTGCTCAACCTCGTGGTTTACAGGTTTCGCGAGCGCGGGCTCATCGTCGAGCAGCACCAGGCAATCTACGACGCGCTTAAGGCCCGGCAACCCGAGCGCGCCGTGGCCGGGCTCGATCGTCAAATGCTCTATCTCAAGGAGAAATACGCCGCCGCGCAGGAATGGCGCAGGCAGAAAGATGCCGACGTCTAAGCCGTCTTGTCCATGGAGGTGATATAATGTCATATTTGATTGACAAATATTAAAATGCGAGGAATCTTCCGCCCAGTTTGATCAATATCGGGAGGGACCAGTGGTGAAATCACCTGAGCTTTGCAATCTAGGAGACCGTCCTCCGCTTGGACAGGTCCCGGCCAGGATGCACGCCTTCGTCGTCAGGCAGGACCGTTTCGGCGAACCTGAGCAGGCTTGGCGCCACGAGATCATCGCGACGCCCTCGATTGGCCCAGAAGAGGTTTTGGTCTATGTCATGGCCACGGGCATCAACTACAACAACGTCTGGGCGGCGCTGGGACAGCCCGTCAACGTCATCACGGATCGCCAGAAAAAGGGCGAACCTGAAGATTTCCATGCCGGCGGCAGCGACTGCGCCGGGATCGTGTGGTCGGTCGGCGAGCGGGTGAAGAACGTTCGTCCCGGCGATGCCGTCATCGTCCACAGCGGATGGTGGGAACCGGACGATCCTTGGGTGAAAGCCGGCCGCGATCCCATTCTCGCCGAGAGTACCCGCATTTGGGGTTATCAGACCAACTACGGAAGCTATTGCCAGTTCGCACGCGCGCAGGCGCACCAGTGCATTCTAAAGCCGGCCCGTCTGACCTGGGAGCAGGCCGCCTGTTTCCTGCTCTGTGCCTCGACGGCGTATCGCATGCTGATGGGTTGGACGCCGAACGTGATCGAACGCGGCGCGCCCGTCCTGGTCTGGGGTGCAGCCGGCGGGCTCGGTAGTCTGGCGCTCCAGATTACGAAACATTTCGGCGGGCGGCCGATTGCAGTCATCTCAGACGACGCCAAGAGACAATTCTGCCTGGACCACGGTGCTGTCGGG
The DNA here is from genome assembly GCA_963810055.1 of uncultured Alphaproteobacteria bacterium. Taxonomy (GTDB): domain Bacteria; phylum Pseudomonadota; class Alphaproteobacteria; order ATCC43930; family CGMCC-115725; genus REEB95. Next base: position 16,166 of record CAWEME010000011.1, read on the forward strand.
GTCATCAACCGGAAACAGTTCGGTCACTGGGGAAAAATGCCGGATGTCTCGAACCCGGCCTATAACGATTGGCTCAAGGGGGCGCGGGAATTCGGCAAGGCGATCTGGACCGCGCTGGGCGAGCGATCGAGCCCTCGTATCGTCTTCGAGCATCCCGGCGAGGATACCCTGCCGACTTCGGACTTCGTCTGCAGCACCGGCGGCATGGTGGTGATTTGCGCCGGCACCTCTGGATACAATGTCACGATGGATCTGCGTTATCACTGGATGCGACAAAAGCGTTTTCAGGGAAGTCACCTCGCCAATGACGAGCAGGCGCTCGCGGTCACCAAGCTGGTTGAGGCCGGGCATATCGACCCGTGCCTGTCCACCACGTTCGGCTTCGAGGAAATCGGCAAGGCGCATCAGTTGATGCACGAAAACCGTCACGCTGCGGGAAACATGGCGGCGCTCGTCAATGCGGTCGGTCTGGGAACCGGCGCGGCCTGAACGCTCACGCAGCCGACGCTGGATATCGTTCGGCCGCCGGCGTTCCACGCGGTGGCGTCGAGAACGGCATCCGTCGCGTGGAACGTTCGGATCTCTTCCCGACGCCTCGGGACAGTTCCCTTACCCGCCTCATGCGTGCAAATCGGCCGCACCAGCAGCTTCCGGGTTCTTTTGGAGTATAAGGCATGAGATTTGAGGTCGTCGTCGCCGCCCACGCCCTTCGCCATCCCGACCGGCTGGCCGTGGTTACACATGATCGGCGGCTGACGTTTTCAGAGCTGGTACAGGGCTATCGGCGGATTGCTGCCGGCCTCGCCCGCATGGGGGTCACAGCTGGCGACAGGGTAGCGATTTATCTCCCGAACTGCGTTGAGTATATAAAAACACTGTTTGGCTGCCTAGCACTCGGCGCAGTCGCCGTTCCGGTCTCGACATGGCTCACCCCCAAGGAGCTGCATTTCTGCTGCAAGGACAGCAAAGCCAAGGCCGTCATTTTCGGCAGGGACCATGCGAAAGCGGTAGTGAACGCGCTGGCCGATCTGGCAATCGAGCAAATTGTCGTCGGCGACCGCTCCCCGGGAGTGACTCCCTTCGACGAGCTTGCCTCGTCGGAAATCTCAGCACTGCCGGAAATTCCGACCGATCAGGATGAATGCCTGCTGCTTTACACGTCTGGCACGACCGGCCGTTCCAAGGGCGTCATCATCACCCATGCCAACGTCATTATGACCGGTCTCGTGAACGGCGCGGATTGGAACGTGTCCGCCCAGGATCGATACCTCGTCGCTACCCCGCTCGCGAACCGCACCGGCATCGGACGCATCATCAATTCCATGACGCTGGGAGGGACGTTGTTCGTCATGGGCTCGTTCGATCCGGAAAATTGGATCGAGATCGTCGAGCGCGAGGCAATCACGGTGGTCGGATCGGTGCCAACAATGTGGCGCCGCATCTTGCCACATCTTGAGACCGCGCCGGCCCGGTGCGCATCCTTGCGGGTCGTGCTGGTGACCGGCGAGGCGTTCCCGCCGGAATTGAGCCGACGGCTGATGGATGCGCTTCCTCAGGCGAGCGTCATCTCATTTTTCGGGATGACCGAAGTCGGAGCCGTCACCAAGCTCGAGGGGCACGAGCACTTGAGCCATCCGAAGTCAGTCGGGCGGCCAGTGCCGGGAGTTGAAATCAAGATCATCGATGCGCGGGGCAACCCGGTCGAAACGGGAACGGTCGGCGAATTGCTGGTGCGCACTGGAACGCCTGGCGCGTTCCTCACCATGAAGGGCTATCTCAACCGGCCCGAGATCAATACCGAGGTGTTGACTCAGGGGTGGTTTCATACCGGAGACCTCGGTTACGAGGATCCCGACGGATACGTATACGTCGTCGATCGCAAGAAGGACATGATCGTCAGCGGCGGCTTCAATATCTATTCGAAAGAAGTGGAGAACGTTGTGAACCAATGTCGCGGCGTGGTCGACTCCGCAGTGGTCAGCGTGCCCGATCCGGATTTCGGCGAGGCGGTGGTGGCGTTCATCGAATCCAAGGGGAACGGTCCGACAGAGAACGAAATCATCGCCCATTGCCGCGTATCGCTGGCGAGCTACAAGAAACCCCGAAGAATATTTTTTGTGGATTCGCTGCCGAGAAATTCGATCGGCAAAGTGCTCAAACAGCAGTTGATCGAGATTGCCAAGGCCAAACTCAAGAAATTGTAGAACGTTTACGTCTTTATTTGCGTTTTCAAATACGATCTGTGCGAGCACTCACGAGCTAACGAGTGTGCCCAATTTTGTTTAGAAAGCCTCCTAGGAGGATTTAAACCCCTCATAACGATAAAAGGCACTCAAACCGAACCCTTGAGGGGACGCGAGTTGATATTTTGTGCTTCCGGTGTGCTTCCTGCAAACAAGAAATCGAACGGATCCAGTACGGTTTTGTAATCTTAACTTATTGATATAAATAGATAAAAGGTGGTTGCGGGGGAAGGATTTGAACCTTCGACCTTCAGGATATGAGCTTGAGAGTGACCCCAATCGCTTCGCCAAGGCGGCTTAAGCAGCCCGAGAGTTACTGACCGAGAGCGCCCTCAATTCGTCGAGCAGATTCGCCCACGCCTCCATGAGCTTTACCCTCTCCGGCCAATAGGTAGCCCGATTGTAGGCGCGACGAATGTCATTCTCATCTTGATGGGCAAGCGCCGCCTCGATCACATCAGGATTGAAGCCGCGCTCATTGAGGATGGTGCTCGCCGTGGCTCGAAAGCCGTGCGCGGTCACTTCCTCCTTGGTATAGCCCATCCTCCGAAGCGCCGAGTTCATGGCATTGTCGGACAGCGGCTTTTTCACTGATCGAATTGATGGCAGAACAAGGTCGCCATGATCAGAAAGCGACCAAATATCTCTTAGAATTTTGAGAGCCTGCGTTGAAAGCGGAACATCGTGAGGACGGCGCATCTTCATCCGCTCCGCCGGAATGCGCCAAACAGCCTTGTCGAAATTGATCTCCGACCGGCGCATGCACCGCACGTCTCCCGGACGAGTCATGGTCAGCGCCAATAGCTGGAGAGCGGCGCGAAGGGTGGGCCAACCATCATATTCGTCTATGGATCGCATAAGGCCGCCAAGCTGCTTTTCATCGGTGATGGCCGCCCGATGCTGGACGTTCGGCGTCAGCAGCGCGCCGCGAAGCACAACAGTGGGATCATTGTTTGCGCGCAGCGTAACGATGGCGTGACGGAACACGCTTCCCATGACGCCCCGGAGCCGACGGGCAGTCTCTCGCCGTCCGCTCTTTTCTATGCGCTTGAGCACGTCCAGGATTTCCGCCGGGACAATCTCGGTTATCGGGCGATTGGCCAAGGGTGCAGCTAAGTCCTTGAGCAACCAGCTATTTTTGCTGATCGTGCTTTTGGCCGCGCCGATAGCCTCCATATTCGCCAGACACTCGGCCGCTATGGCCCCAAACGTGTTCTGAGCTGCGGTGGCGGCGGCGATCTTATCCAGCTTTCTTTTGACCGCAGGGTCAACACCGCCTGCGAGGAGCTTCCGGGCTTCATCTCGCTTCGATCGCGCCGCAGCCAGCGGGGTCGCCGGAAACGCGCCAAAGGCCAGCATGTTTTCGCGACCGGCGAAGCAATAGCGGAACCGCCACAGCTTGCTGCCACCCTTCTGCACCAGCAGGTACAGCCCTTCTCCATCGGAGAGTTTGTAGGGTTTTTCTTTTGCGCGCGCTTTGAGGATCGCGAATTGAGTGAGCGACATGCGGGTAGGCCCCGTTATCGAAAGCCAATACCCGTCAATCTACCCGTATTTTCGGGTTTTGTCACGTTCCGGGAGGAGTCAAAATGTGTCGAAAAAACCCATCTAAATCATTGAAATTATGGACACTATGTTCATCTATGTGATTCTATGTGAGAGGGTCATGGTGCCCAGGGGCGGAATCGAACCACCGACACCGTGATTTTCAGTCACGTGCTCTACCAACTGAGCTACCTGGGCGTCCCATGTCGAGCGGGCGGGCTTATCGCAGATATAAACCATGGTGTCCAGTTCACTCGCCGTCCCCGTCTTCCCCCGCTTCGGGCTTGGGGGCGGCGGTCTCGTCTTCGGGGGTCGAAGCGGTCGGGACGCGATAGCCCTCGCCGAGCCAGCGGCCGAGATCGACCAGCGAACAGCGTTCGGAGCAGAACGGCCGGAATTTCTGGACCGCGGGCTTGCCGCAGATCGGACAGGGCCGGGCCCGGCGGGTCAAGGGGGCGTCATCCATGGCTTAAGCTTAAAACCGGGTAACCCTGATTGTCGAATGTCTTGGCATGGCCCGCGCCATCCTGCCTTTCCGGGCCCGCCGGAAACCGCCGATATTTTCGCCAATTCCCCAGGAGTTCACGAGTTGTTAAGGCCGGCACAATAACATTTAAACCAAGCGAGAGAACAAAAGCATGGCCGGTCCATTCAAAACCATTCCGGGCGTATGGCGGAAGGGCGCGCGCCTCTTGGCGCGGCTGTGGCGCCGCGACGACGCCGTGGCGGCGGTCGAATTCGCGCTCTTGGGCTCGACCTTCCTGTTGCTGGTCTGCATGATTTTCGAGCTCGGCCTCATCCTGTTCACCCAAGCGGTGATGGACAACGCGCTGCGCGACGCCTCGCGCCAGATCATGACGGGCCAGATCACCACCAGTTCCGCTTTCGTCACCCAGGTCTGCAACGAAGCCGGCACCCTCGTCACCAACTGCTCCAGCAATCTCAAATATTACGTGCAGGCCAACAGCCTCTTCAGCGGGATGACGGTCCAGACCACTTTTTCAAGCAACAGCTTCAGCGCCGGCACCAGCACCAACGACGACATACTGGCCCAGATCGCCTACCAGCGCTCCACGATCATTCCCTGGGCTTCCACCTATCTCCACGGCACAAACTTGATCGTTTCCACCGTCGCCTTCCAGAACGAGCCCTGACCATGCTGCGCGCCCTCCACAAGCTGATCCGGAACCAGGGCGGCACGGCGCTGATCGAATTCGCGCTCATCCTGCCGATCATGGTTTCGCTGTTCTTGGGCGTGTTCGAGGTCACCCGCTACGTCGCCGCCGACATGCGGCTCGCCAACGCGGCGCAGGTGATGGCCAACATGGTGGCGCAGCAGACCAACGTCAGCGACACCAGCTCGTCGATGACCGATTTCTGCAACGGCAGCCAGGACTCCATGTACCCGCTGGCTGGCGCCTCGCTGAAAGTGGCCGTCGCCAGCGTCACGCATTACAGCTCGGGCACCTCGCAGGATTGGAGCGACGTCACCTGCAACAGCGCCACCGCGATCGCGAATTCCACCGGTCTGGCCGCGACCCTGACCCCCAACGTCAATGACAGCGTGATCATCGTCCAGGCGACCTATGCCTACACCTCGCCCATCAGCTACGTGCTGAAGTCGAGCTACACCCTGACCCAGACCGCCTTCGCGCGCCCGCGCAACGTCACCACCGTGACCCATAGCTGAGAGACCGGATGCAACGCCTCTCCCTATTCGCCATCCTGATCCGCCGCCTCGCCCGCAACGACAAGGGCGCGGTCGCGATCATCTTCGGGCTGATGATCATCCCGCTGGTGCTGGCGATCGGCGTGGGCGTCGATTACGCGCGCGCGGTGCAGTTCAAGGCCCAGCTCCAGGCCGCCACGGACGACGCGGCGCTGGCCGGCGCCTCGGCCTATGTCAGCTCCGACAGCACCGGCCAAACGCTCGGCACCACCGCCGCCACCAATTACATGAACAACGCCATCACGATGTTGCCGACCAATAACGGCGTCACCTTCACCGTGACGCCCGGCACCACCAGCTCGAGCGGCACCGTCTCCGCCTTCCAAATGACGGTTTGCGCCACCGCGACTTTGCCGACCACGCTGATGTCGCTGTGGAAGCCCACGCTCGGCATCACCACCTGCGCCACGGCGAACAATCCGATCGTCACCGCGAGCTTCAATACCGGCGGGTTCGTGAGCTATGCCTGCGACACCAACATCGTCTATTGGTATATCGTGCCCTCGGGCGGCGGCGTGCCGCCGGCGTCGGCGATGAATCAGCTCTGGTCCAACAACAGCGCCAGCCCGCCGAGTTCGGCGACGTTCTCGGTCGCCGCCAGTCAAAAGATCGGCTTCGCCATCGAAAACGTCACCGGCGCGCGGCCCACCTCGCTGGGCGGCTGCAACTACGGCAATAACGGTTACGGCGCCCATCCCAACGATACGCAATGGCTCTATTCGAGCCTGCAGCCGCCCACCGCGGATTACACCACCGCCCCCGGCGGCGCCTCGACCGGCTCGCACGCAACCGGCTTTCCAACCACCCAGGATTGCAGCCTGTACGTCGTGGAGGGCACGACCAGCCGCGGCTTCACGACCTATCCCAACGTGCCGCAGGGGAATTGCTACAGCTCGAACGGCCAGAACGAGAGCTACAACAGCACCGACCGGGAAGGCGACATGACCGGCGTCACCTGTTGCGACACCACCACCACGACCATGTCCACGGCCATGACCAATGCCGCGCCGAGTTGCTCGCAGCTCGGCGGCAATTCCTATCAATACAACTGGAACGACAACGGCGGAAATTTCGATACCTACAATTACGGCAACGACATGCAGTACACGTTTTCCTGTTCGGGCGGCTCCTCGGGTTCGGGCTCAGGCAACGGCACCACCACCACCGGCGTCACCCTGACCAACTGACGCGCAACTTCATCCCCGTGCGTTAACCATAACCGTCTCGGCAAGCGAAGCTGCGCGGCGCGGCCGCACCAATTCGACATGGCCGAGCCGGGTCCAGCCCAGCACCTGGCAATCCTTGGCGTGCCGGGCAAGTTCCCGCTTGAGCGCGGCGAGCACGCGGGCGCGCCCGTCCTTGCCTTTCATGCCGATAAATCCCACCACTATCGGGCCGGACAGGTTGCGCAACCGGATTTGCCTCGCCACCGCCTCGGCCGCGCCTAGATTGGCGGCGAGCGCCGAATGGGCCTTTCCGCTGTCGACGTCGATGGTGGTGGCCAAGGCCGTGGCCTCGATCACCAAACATCCGCCGCCCCCGAGGCCGAGTTCGGGCGTTCAAGGCCCGTTCCACCGCCTCGCCGATGCCGGAATCCTCATAGAGTTTTTCCGAGGCGAATTGCAGCCGCTCGACCAGCTCCTTTTTCCCGGCCATCAGCCAGTGGCGCAGCCCGGCATAGGCGCCGCGGTCGTCGATGCGGATGCGGTCGGGCGCCGTCGCCAGCCAGGGTGCTATCAGCGCCGCCGCCGCCGGCGCGGGCGTGTCGAGCCGTAACGGCGGCCGGGATCCCGGCGGCAAGGCCGGTACCGGACCCGGAATCCTCATGGACAGGCCCGCGGCTTTTTCGGCGCGGGCGTCCTTGGCCACCGTCACCACCACGGCCTGGCCCTCAGTGAGCTTCGAGAAGCCGCCTTTGGGCAATACATCCTCGGCGCTGAGAAAACCCGGCCGGCCGAGACCGATATCGACCAAGGCCGCCGGCAGCTCGGGCCGCAAGCCTTGGATCCGCCCCAGATAGATTTCGCCGACATGACTTTCCTGCCCGGCGCGGGACAGGCGCAATTCCACGATTTCGCCGTCCTCGCTGAGCGCCGCCCAGATGTCGCCGGCCCCGCCTTCGCCAGAGGCCACCGCGATCGCGATGTCGCGCCTCATCGCTTCAGCCGCTGCGCCGGGGCATAGCCCAACCCCGCGAGCAGCGTCACGGTCTCGTAAAGCGGCAAGCCCACGACATTGGCATAAGAGCCGATCACGCCTTTGACAAAACGTCCCGCCAGGCCCTGGATGGCGTAGCCGCCGGCCTTGCCGCGCCATTCGCCGCAAGCCAGGTAATCGGCGATTTCTTCGGGCGAAAGCCGCTTGAACAGCACCGCGGTCTCGACCTTCCGGCCGGCGAGCTTGCCCGCCGGCGAAACCGCCGCCACGCCGCCATGGACGCGATGCCGCCTTCCGGACAGCAATTCCAGGCATTCGCGCGCCTCCCGCTCGTCAGCCGGCTGCGGCAGGATGCGCCTGCCGCAAGCCACCACCGTGTCGCAGGCCAGGACGAAGGCGCCGGGTTCGCGCGCGGCCACCGCGCGGGCCTTGGCCTCGGCCAGGCGAAGCGCGAGATTGCCCGGCGTCTCCAGGGCATGAGGCGTTTCGTCGATGCCGGCGGGCTCGACGTCATCGGGGACGAGTCCGATTTGGGCGAGGAGTTCGCGGCGGCGCGGCGAGGCCGAAGCCAGCACGAGGCGTTGAGGGATCAAGGGCGGCGTGGCCCGCTCGCCCGCTATTTGAAGCGGAACGTGATGCGGCCCTTGGTCAGGTCATAAGGCGTCATCTCGACATTGACCCGGTCGCCGGCGAGGACGCGGATGCGGTTCTTCCGCATCTTGCCCGAGGTATGCGCCAGCACCACGTGGTCGTTGTCGAGCTTCACCCTGAACATGGCATTGGGCAAGAGCTCGGTCACCGTCCCGGCGAATTCGATCAAATCTTCCTTCGGCATCCCTGATCCGTCACCTCGAGACCGCAAAAACGCCCAAACATCCTTGCCCGCCCCGTCCCGGTCAAGCCCCTTCTCGCCTGGGTATTTTCAGCGGATATGCAGCACGCAGAGCAGAGTGAACAACTGGCGCGCGGTGGGAAAATCGACCTCCACCTGGCCGGACAGGGTTTCGCGCAACAGCTCGGCACCCTCGTTGTGGACGGAGCGGCGGCCCATGTCGATCGATTCGAGCTTGGTCGGCGTAGTGGTCTTGACCGCGTGGTAATAGCTCTCGCACAGGATGAAGTAGTCCTTCACCAGGCCGCGAAAGGGCGCCAGCGACAGCGCCACCTTCTCCAAGGGCTTGTCGCCAGCGTCGCGGATGTCGAGCACCAGGCGGTTCTCGGCGATCGCCAGATGGAGATGGAACGGCCCCTGGATGCCCGAGGCCGGGACGAAGCTGTTATCCTCCAGCAGATCGGAAATGGCGATGGCGCGGTCATGCTCGATATCGGCGTTGCGGCGGATGACGGTGCGTTCGTCGAGCGTGATCTTGGCGATGCGCTGCGCGGATTTGGTCGCGCTCTTGGGCATGGAATCGAGCCTAGGTATTGCGCCGCGCGTTGAGCCGCAGCGCGATCGACGCCGCGTGCGCGTCGAGCCCCTCGGCCTTGGCAAGAGTCAGCGCCGCCGGGCCGATGGCGCCGAGGCTGCGCGCGTCGCAACGCACCATCGAGGTGCGCTTCATGAAATCGAGCACGCTCAAGCCGGACGAGAACCGCGCGCTGCGCGCCGTCGGCAAAACGTGGTTGGGGCCGGCGACGTAATCGCCCACCGCCTCGGGCGTGTGCCGGCCGAGGAAGATGGCGCCGGCGTTGCGGATCTTGGCCGCGATCAGCTCCGGCCGCTCGATCGCGAGCTCGAGATGCTCGGGCGCGAGCCGGTCGACCAGCTCCACCGCCTCGTCCCATTTGCGCACGGTGATGACCGCGCCGAAATTCTTCCAGCTCGATCCGGCGATCGCGCCGCGCGGCAAGTCCTTGAGCAAACGCTCGACCCCCTCGGTCACGGCATCGGCGAAACGCTTGTCGTCGGCGATCAGGATCGCCTGGGCGGCCTCGTCATGCTCGGCCTGGGACAGGAGATCGGCGGCGATCCAGGCGGGATCGTTCTTGGCGTCGGCCAGCACCAGGATTTCCGACGGGCCGGCGATCATGTCGATGCCCACGGCGCCGAAGACCCGGCGCTTCGCCGCCGCGACATAGGCGTTGCCGGGGCCCACCACCTTGTCCACCGCGGCGATGGTCGCCGTGCCGTAGGCCAGCGCCGCCACCGCCTGCGCCCCGCCGATGCGGTAGATCTCGCCGACGCCGGCCAGCTCGGCCGCGGCCAGCACCAGCGGGTTGAGCACGCCCTCGGGCGCCGGCACGCACAGCGCGATGCGCGGCACGCCCGCCACCTTGGCCGGCAGCGCGTTCATCAGCACCGAGGAGGGATAGGCCGCCTTGCCGCCCGGCACGTAAAGCCCGGCCGAAGCCAGCGCCCGCCAGCGCGCGCCCAAACGCACCCCGGTCTTGTCGGTATAGTCGACATCCGGGGGCAGTTGGCGGCGGTGGAAATCCTCGATGCGCTCGGCGGCGAAGCGCAGCGCCTGCAAGGTGTCCGCGGCGCAGGATCGCTTGGCCTGGGAAATCTCGGCCGCAGCGACGCGCATGGTCGCGGGCGTAAGATTGAGCTTGTCGAAACGGCCGGTGTATTCGATCACCGCTTCGTCGCCGCGCTTCTTCACGTCGTCGAGAATGGCCGCCACGGTTGCATCGACATCCTCCGCCAGCTCGCGCTTCAAATCGAGCAACGCGGCGAAATCGCGCGCGAAGCCGGGCGCGGCGCTATCGAGCCTAAGCGGCATAGGCGGCCTCGCGGAAACGCTCGATCCAGCCGCCCAGCTCGGCGCTGCGCGTCTTCAGCGCGACACGGTTGACGATCAGGCGCGAGCTTACCTCGGCGATGGCTTCGATCTCGACCAGGCCGTTCTCCTTGAGGGTGCGACCCGTCGCCACCAGATCGACGATGCGGCGGCACAGCCCCATGCTCGGCGCCAGTTCCATGGCGCCGTTCAATTTGATGCATTCGGCCTGGACGCCGCGCGCGGCGAAATGACGCCGCGTGATCTCGGGATATTTGGTGGCGATCTGGACATGGCTCCAGCGCGCCGGGTCGTCGCGGCCCAGATCCTCCTTGGGCGCGGCGACGACGAGACGGCACTTGCCGACGTTCAGGTCGAGCGGCGCATAGACCTCGGGATAGTCGAATTCCATCAGCACGTCGCTGCCCGCGACGCCCATATGCGCCGCGCCGAAGGCGACGAAGGTGGCGACGTCGAAATTGCGCACGCGGATGACGTCGAGTTCCGGCAGATTGGTCTTGAACCGCAGCTTGCGCGTTTCGGGATCGTCGAACTCGCGCTCGATCTCGATCCCCGCGCGCCGCACCACCGGCACCACCTCGTCCAGGATACGCCCCTTGGGAAGCGCCAAGACCAGCGTTTCGTTACCCAACACCGTGAACTCTCCCGAAACCGGTGCGGACTTTAGCCCGCATCCTCAACCGGGTGGCTGGGACGGAAACGGGTGGGCCAAGGCTCGCCGAAGTCATCTAAATGGCACAGGATGCGGCCGGTTTCCAGCCGGATGCTGACGCCGCCGGCGAAATCGAGGTAAATCGCGCCCTCGCCCGCGATGATCGCCAGCAGCACCAGCAGCCGATCGGTTTCACCGGGATGAAAACCCTGGCGTTTCACCCCGGTGACAAAGTCGATGCGCAAGCCCGTCATCACCCGCTCGCGGCTTTCGGGCGGCGCTTTTGCGTCATCTTCATGACGGAAGCGGTTGGCCACCAGCACGAAGCGCTTCTCTTCGGGCTGGAACGCCATGTCGCCGACCGCGACCAGCGCGTCCTGGAGGACGGCCGAGATCACGGCCAAATCCTCCTCGTCCTCGGCCTTGAGGCGGAGTCTTTTATTATCGGTTGCGGGTTTTTCCGCCACGGAGCGGGATCAGTCTTCGCCGGGCAGGCGCTCGATCGCGGCGCCGCAGGCGGCCAGCTTGTCCTCGAGCCTCTCATAGCCGCGGTCGAGATGATAGACGCGGTTGACGGTGGTTTCGCCCGCGGCGGCGAGCCCGGCCAGGACGAGCGAGACCGAGGCGCGCAGATCGGTCGCCATCACCGGCGCGCCGGTGAGCTTCTCGACGCCGCGCACCATGGCCGAGGCGCCGTGCACGGCGATGTCGGCGCCCATGCGGGTCAATTCGGGCACGTGCATGAAGCGGTTTTCGAAGATGGTCTCGGTGATCGTCGCCGCACCATTGGCGATGCTCATCAGCGCCATGAGCTGGGCCTGGAGGTCGGTGGGGAATCCGGGAAAGGGCGCGGTGGTGACGTCGACGCCGTTCAAGCGGTTGGCGCGGCGCGAAACCTTGATGCCGTTCGGAACTTGCGCCACTTCGACCCCGGCGCCTTCGAGCACGCGCGCCACCGACGCCACCATGCCGTGATCGGCGCCCACGAGCTCGAGCGAGCCGCCGGTGATCGCCGCCGCCATCATATAGGTGCCGGTTTCGATGCGGTCGGGGATGACGCTGTGGGTGGCGCCGTGCAGGCGCTTCACCCCTTCGATGCGGATGCGGTCGGTGCCCGCGCCGGTGATTTTCGCGCCCATGGCGTTGAGGCATAGGGCGAGATCGGCGATCTCGGGCTCGCGCGCGGCATTTATGATGACACTCTCGCCATCGGCAAGAGTGGCCGCCATCAGGATGTTTTCGGTGGCGCCGACCGAAACCATGGGAAAGACGATCTCCGCGCCGGTGAGGCCCTTCTCCGCCGTCGCCTCGATATAGCCTTTGTTGAGCTCGATGGTCGCGCCCAGGCGCTCCAGCGCCTTCAGATGCAGATCGACCGGCCGCGTGCCGATGGCGCAGCCGCCGGGCAGCGACACCCGCGCCCGTCCGGCGCGCGCCAAGAGCGGCCCTAGCACCAGCACGGTGGCGCGCATCTTGCGCACCAGGTCGTAAGGCGCGGTGGTGGAGACGATGCGCCGCGCCTTCAATTCCAGCACGTGGCCGCGCTCTTCCGCGCTTTCGGCGCCGAGCATGGTGATGGAAACGCCGTGCTGGACCAGGAGATGGGACAGCGTGGTGATGTCGGCCAGAAGCGGCAGGTTCTTCAGCACCAGCGGCTCGTCGGTCAGCAGGCTGGCGGTCATCAGCGGCAGCGCCGCGTTCTTGGCGCCGCCGATCGGGATGGAGCCGTGGAGCGGCCTGCCGCCGCGGATGCGGATCTTGTCCATGAACTATGCCTTAAAACTCGTCATTGCGAGGCCGCGCATCGGCCGAAGCAATCCAGCCGAACACAAACCCTTCTGGATTGCTTCGCCTTCGGCTCGCAATGACGCGATCATCGGGTTCATAGCTTCGGCAGCGTCACGCCGCGCTGCTTCTGATATTTGCCGCCGCGGTCGGCGTAGGACACTTCGCACACCTGGTCGCTCTTGAAGAACAGGAACTGGCAGATGCCTTCGCCGGCATAGATGCGCGCCGGCAACGGCGTGGTGTTGGAAATTTCGATGGTGACGTGCCCTTCCCATTCGGGCTCCAAGGGCGTGACGTTGACGATGATGCCGCAGCGCGCATAGGTGGATTTGCCGAGGCAGATCACCAGCACGTCGCGCGGGATGCGGAAATATTCCATGGTCGAAGCGAGCGCGAAGCTGTTGGGCGGCACCACGCAGATGTCGGTTTCGCGGTCGACGAAGCTTGCTCCCGAGAAATTCTTGGGATCGACCACGGCGCTGTCGACATTGGTGAAGATCTTGAACTCGCGGCTGACCCGCGCGTCATAGCCGTAGGAAGAGAGGCCGTAGGAGATGACGCCCTGGCGAGTTCTGCTTTTCGGTAAAGGGCTCGATCATGCCGCGGGCCTTCGCCATTTCGCGAATCCACTTATCCGGCATGATCGACATGAGGCTCTCCCGCGGGCGTTATGTTAGGCCCGTTCTTGGGTCGGTTTGTACTGGATCGAAGGCGGCTTCTCAAGCGGGACGCGGCGGCTTGCCCGGGTTTTGGGCTGCGGATTGCGGCGGATTGGCGGCGGATTGGTCCGAAGGGTTCTCCCCGCCGGCGCGGGCGCGGGCCTGGTCCTTGCGCCTGGCGAGGTTGGCCCGGAGCGCCTCGGATAGACGCGCCGCTTTCCGCGCCGCCTTGGCGTTACCGGCAGGCCCCGGTGCGGGCGTTTCCTTGTCCTTTACGCTCATCGGGCTAGGGTGATGGCCGGGTGGAATGGCGTCAAGCCGCCTTGCCAAGCCGGGCGCGGCTCGTGTATGTCCCAGCGTCATTCGGAGGCTGCCGTAGCTCAGTGGTAGAGCACTCCCTTGGTAAGGGAGAGGTCCTCAGTTCAATCCTGAGCGGCAGCACCATCATCCGCCTTCGCGCCCGCCTCCCCGGCCGCTACCATCGCCGCCATGCGTTCCGTCCATAAGTCTGTCTTCGCGCGTCAGGCGCTACGACTTGTCCCTTCGCGCACTCCCTCGCGCATCGTCTGCCTCACGCCCGAGACAGTGGAGACGCTCTATCTCCTGGGCGCGGGGGCGCGCATCGCCGGGGTTTCCGGTTATGCCGTGCGCCCGTCCGAGGCCCGGCGCAAGCCGCGGGTATCCGCCTTCACCACCGCCCATATCGACCGCATCCTGGCCTTGAAGCCCGATCTGGTGCTGGGCTTTTCCGACCTCCAGGCCGAGATCGTGCGCGACCTGGTCAAGGCCGGGGTCGAGGTCCATGTCTTCAACCAGCGCGACATCGCCGGGATATTGGCAATGATCCTGACATTGGGGCGGCTGGTCGGCGAGGAAGCGAAAGCCCGAAAGTTGGCGGCCTCGCTGGAAAAGCGCCTCGCTAGCGCGCGCAAGATCAGCGCGAAACGGCAACACCGCCCGCGCGTCTATTTCGAGGAATGGGACGAGCCGCCGATCTGCGGCATTCGCTGGGTGTCGGAGCTGATCGAGCTTGCCGGCGGCAAGGACGTGTTCGCCGCCCGGGCGCGCGGCGGCGATGCCCCTGCGCGCGTGGTTTCGCACCAGGAGATCGTCGAAGCATCGCCCGACATCGTCATCGGCTCGTGGTGCGGCAAGAAATTCCGGCCCGAGCGCGTGGCGGCGCGGCCGGGCTTCGGCCAAATTCCGGCGGTCCGGACCGGGCGGCTGTTCGAGATCAAATCGGCGATCATCCTTCAGCCCGGCCCCGGCGCGCTCACCCTGGGTTTCGAGGCGATGGAAAAGATCATCCGGGGTTTTTCCGCCCGCGCCTAATCCGCCCAGCGCCGGTGCAGCCACAGCCATTGCTCGGGCCGGGCGCGAACCCAGCTTTCGATCAGGGCATTGATGCGCGTCATCGCCGCCAGCACGTCAGCCGCATTGTTGCCGGTATCGGCCAGTTCGAGCCGGGGCAGCACGGTGAAGCGGAAATGTGCGCCGCGCAGCCTTTCGGTCCGGATCGGCACCACCGGACAACCGAAGCGCAGGCCCAATCGGGCGATCGCCGGCGCGGTCATGGCGTCGCGGCCGAAGAACGGCACGGCGATGCCGTCATTCAGTTTCTGATCGACCAGCATGGCGACGTGGCCGCCCTGTTTGAGATGGCGGATCAGGTCGCGCCCGCCCTCGGCGCCCTTGGCCACGGCGCGGCGCGAACGCTGCCAATGGCGCAGCAGCCGGTCGACCCAGGGATTGTTCGCCTCGCGATAGACCGAAACCAGCGACCCGCCCATCAGGCGGTGGATGGTCGACGGGCCGACTTCCCAATTGCCGAAATGGCCGCCGAAGACGATGCCGGGCTTGCCGTCGTTCAGCAATTCCTTCACCGCGTCTTCGTTGACGATTTCGACCCGGCCGGATCGGGCGGCGCAGATCCATTCGAGATGCGGGTATTCCGCCACCGCCCGGCCGAGATTGTCCCACATGCCGCGCAGGATGCGCCGGTTCTGGGATTCGTCGTTGCCGGGCAGCGCGCGGCTGATATTGGCCAATGCCCGGCGCGACAGGCCCAGGCGCGGGCCGAATGTCCGGCCGAGAAAGCCGCCCAGCCATGACGCCCAATCGACCGGCAGAATGCCGAACACCATCATGAGCGCGAACAGGCCCGCAGCCTGGGCCAGATGGGCGGCCTGGCGCGCCAGATTGCCCGGCTGCTTATGAGCCCCCGCCGACACGCCGATTTTCATGAAACTTTTCTGATGCTGGTATGCAAACCGGACGCGATGCTAGCGACATCGCGGGATTCTGTCATGGCCGATCTGTAAAGCGGATTTTGGGCAAAGAAAAAGGGCCGCGTCCGAAGACGCGGCCCAAGTTCAGGGAGGAAAAGCCCGAAGGACTTTGCGGTGTGAACCGCACGCCCGTTATACGGCGCAAATTCTCAACAAATTGTTAAAGCCGCGAACTTTCGGCGAACGTGGCTAACGCGCGGTAGGGTTAAATCCCGCCCTCGCCCGAAGCTGCATAGGCATCTTGCGCGCTTCATCCTTCGACTACGCTCAGGATGAGGAAACATCGTCGATGGCATTAAGAAAAGCGCCTCACCCTGAGCCCAGTCGAAGGGCGCATAATGCTTATCCAGCACTCAAAATGAGAAAAGATCAGCCCCGCCCGACGGTGTCGAAATAATCGTTGACCGAGCGCGCCAGGCTTTGCGCGACCGCGCTGCGGAACGGGCCCTGGCGCAGCTGGCGCTCCTGCTCGCGGTTCGAAAGACAGCCGATCTCGACCAGGGCCGAGGGTATGTCCGGCGCCTTCAACACGGCGAATCCGGCCGAGCGGTGGCTGTTGGTCAGCATCGGCACATGCCGGCCGAGCTCGGTCACCAGTTCTTGCGCGAGCTGGATCGAGAGATTGTTGGTCTGGCGCCGCGCCAGGTCGATGAGAATGCCGCTGACCTCGGGATCGTGCTGCGACAAATCGATGCCGGCGATCCGGTCGGCCTGGTTTTCGCGCGCGGCGAGCGCCGCGGCTTCGCGGTCGGAAGCCTGCTCGGACAGGGTGTAGACCGAGGCGCCGCGCTCCGCCCGGTTGGGCAGCGCATCGGCGTGAACCGACAGGAACAGGTCGGCGCCGGCGGCGCGGGCGCGGGCCACGCGTTCCGGCAGCGGAATGAATTCGTCGTCCTTGCGGGTGAAGCGCAGCTCGTAGCGCTTGAACGCCGTAAGCTGGCGGGCGACCTCCATCACCGTCGGCAGCGAGATGTCCTTCTCATAGGTGCCGGCGAGGCCGATGGCGCCGGGATCGACGCCGCCATGGCCGGCATCGAGCATGATCAGCGGCGTTTTCGGCTTCTTGAGTTCGTCGGCGAGCGCGCGCCGGAGATCGAGGAAACTCATCCCCGCCGCCGCCCCGGCCAAGAGCCGGTTGAAACATCGCCTGTCGATTCTGGCCGCCAAGACGCGTCCTCCCGTTCCCCTGGAATGCGATTCCATCAGGGAGGTTGAAGCATTAAAGCGGTAAAGATTAGGTTAAAACTTAGGTTACGTCCATATCTAATTGAATTAATTAACTTTTATCAATCTATTTCCACCACCAACCGGCCCCGCACCCCGCCCTTGAGGATCTTGGCGCCCCAGCCGGGGAGATCCTCGAGCTTGATGGTCTGGGTGATGGCGTCGAGCTTGTCCAAGGGCAGGTCGAATGCTAGCCGCGCCCAGATCGCCTTGCGCTCGTCCTGGGGGCACAGGACGGAATCGATCCCCAACAGCTTCACCCCGCGCAGCAGGAAGGGAATGACGCTGGCCGGGAGATCGCTGCCGCCCGCCAGGCCGCAAGCGGCGACCGAGCCGCGGTATTTCATCTGCGTCAGCACCGTGGCGAGCGTGGTGCTGCCGACGCTGTCGATCGCGCCGGCCCAACGCTCGCTGTCCAAGGGCCGCGCCGGCGGCTTGGCCAGCTCGGCGCGGTCGATGAAAGACGAAGCGCCCAGGCTTTTCAGATAATCATGGGTTTCGGGCCGGCCGGTCGAGGCCGTAACCGGATATCCCAGTTTCGCCAGGATCGCCACCGCAACGCTGCCCACGCCGCCGGCGGCGCCGGTCACCAGCACGTCTCCCATGCCCGGCTTCAGCCCATGCGCCTCGAGCGCCATCACCGCCATCATCGAAGTGAATCCGGCGGTGCCGATGGCCATGGCGCGCTTGGTCGAGAGCGCGGGCGGAAGCCGGATCAACTGGCTCGCCTTCACCCGCGCCTTCTGGGCATAGCCGCCCCATTGCATCTCGCCGACGCGCCAGCCGGTCAACACCACCTTGTCGCCCGGTTTCCATTCGGGCGAGGTCGAGCTTTCGACCGAACCGGCGAAATCGACCCCCGGCACATGCGGATATTTCCGCACCAGCCGGCCGACGCCTTCGAGGATCATGCCGTCCTTGTAGTTGAGCGTCGAATATTCGACGGCGACGGTCACCTCGCCCGGCGGTAAATCGCTTTCGGGCAGGGAGGTGATGCGCGCCGCCACCTTGCCGCCCGCTTCCTCGAGCAGCAGGGCCTTGAAACCGCTCATGGGCAGCCGCTCACCGCAGGCGTTCGAGGATGCTGACGTAATTGGCCACCGCCGCGCCGCCCATGTTGAACACGGCGGCGAGCTTGGCGTCCTTGATCTGGATGTCGCCGGCGGTGCCGGTCAATTGCATGGATTGCAGCACATGCATGGAAACGCCGGTGGCGCCGATGGGATGGCCCTTGGCCTTCAAGCCGCCCGAGGCGTTGATCGGCAGCTTGCCGGTCTTCTCGGATATGCCGGCCTCGATCACGCGCGCGCCCTCGCCCCTCTTAGCCAGGCCCATCGCCTCGTAGATCATCAACTCGGCGATGGTGAAGCAGTCATGGACCTCGGCGCAGGACAGATCGTCGAGCCCCACGCGAGCGCTGGCGAAGGCGCGCCGCCAGGCCACTTCCGGCCCCTCATACGAGGTGATGTCGCGCTTGCTCATGGGCAGGAAGTCGTTGACCTGCTCGGCTGCCCGGAACACCACCGCCTTGTCAGAGCCGAGCGCGGTGTCGATGTCGGTCAGCACCAGGGCTGCAGCGCCGTCGGAAACCAGCGAGCAATCGGTGCGCCGGAGCGGCCCCGCCACGATCGGGTTCTTGTCCGAAACCGTGCGGCAGAAATCGTAACCCAAATCCTTGCGGATTTGCGCCAACGGGTTGGAAGCGCCGTTCTTGTGGTTCTTGGCCGCGATCTTGGCGAGCGCGTCGGATTTGTCGCCGTAACGTTGGAAATAGGCCTGGGCGATGCGGCCGAACACGCCGGCGAAGCCGCCTTCGATCCCGCCCTCTTCCTTGAGATAGGCGGCGCGGATGAGGAGGTCGCCCACTTGCGGGCCGGAAACCTCGGTCATCTTTTCCACGCCCACCACCAGCACGCGGCGGGCGCGTTTGGCGGCGATCGCGTTCAGGCCTTGATAGATCGCCGCCGAGCCGGTGGCGCAGGCATTCTCCACCCGGGTCGCTGGCTTGTAGCGCAGGCTCGGGTCGATTTGCAGCGTCAGCGAGGACGGGAATTCCTGGCGCACGAAGCCGCCGTTGAAGGTGCCGAGATAGATTTCGTCGATATCGGACGGGGCCAACCCGGAATCGCGGATGGCGTCGGATGCCACCTTCACAATCAGCGATTCGATGTCCTCGCCCTCGAGCTTGCCGAAGCGCGAATGGGCCCAGCCGGTGATGCAAGCGGTCATGGCCTCTCCTTACCTTGAGCGCGCAGTAGGATATACTAAGGCCGCATGACGGGCGAGACTTTGACTCTGCGGCGGCCGGATGACTGGCATGTGCATTTGCGCGACGGCGCCATGCTCAAGGCCGTTCTGCCCTTCACCGCCAGGGCTTTCGCCCGCGCCATCGTCATGCCCAATCTGACCCCGCCGGTAACATCCGTGGCCGCGGCCAAGGCCTATCGCCGGCGGATTTTGAAAGCGCTGCCCCGGGGCGCGGATTTCACGCCCTTGATGACCTGCTACCTCACCGACCGCACCGACCCCGACGCGTTGGCGCAAGGCTTCGAGCAAGGCGTCTTCACCGCGGCCAAGCTTTACCCCGCCCATGCCACCACCAATTCGGCCAAGGGCGTGACCGATATCGCGCGGATCATGCCGGTGCTGGAGCGCATGCAATCGATCCGCATGCCGCTTCTGGTCCATGGCGAGGTCACCGATCCCAAGGTCGACGTGTTCGACCGCGAGGCGGTTTTCATCGAGCGCGTGCTCGCGCCCCTGATGAAGCGCCTGCCCGGCCTCAAAGTCGTGTTCGAGCATGTCACCACCAGCGACGCGGTCGATTTCGTCAACATTTCGGGCGCCAATCTCGCCGCCACCATCACCGCGCATCACCTAGTCATCAACCGCAACGCGCTTTTCGCCGGAGGGTTGCGGCCGCACATGTATTGCCTGCCGGTGGCGAAAAGCGAGCGCCACCGCCTGGCGCTGCGCCACGCGGCAATCTCGGGCAGCCCCAAATTCTTCCTCGGATCCGACACCGCGCCGCATCTCGTCGCCGACAAGGAGAAGGATTGCGGTTGCGCCGGGATTTTCTCAGCGCCCGTGGCGCTCGAAACCTATGCGCGCGTCTTCGAGGAAGAGCACGCGCTCGACATGCTCGAGACTTTCGCTTCGCTCAACGGGCCGCGCTTCTACGGCCTGGCCCCCAACGAGACGCGGGTGACGCTGAAACGCGCGCGCTGGAAAGTGCCGATGAACATCCGGGTCGGCAAGGCGGCGGTCAGGCCCTTCCTCGCCGGCGAAACGCTCGGGTGGAAACTGGCGCGCTGACTCAGCGCGTCGCCGGCGCTTCACAAGCTACCGTGCCCATCTCCGCCGGGATCGAGACCTCGATCAGCTCGAAATCGTCCGAGGCGCAGTTCTCGTTGTGGCGGTGGCCGCCGGGGATGAGCACGGAATCGCCGGCTTCGAGCCGCACCACGCCCTTGCCCTCGAATTCCAGCTCCATCCAGCCCTTGACCATGTAGACGAACTGCGCCTCGCAGACGTGGTAGTGCCAGCCGGTCGGCCGGTTCATGCCGGCGCGGGCCGAGGTGAGCTGCGCCCGCATCTTGCCCTTGGTGGCCGCCGTCACGCCCAGATCGCGGTATTGGAAGAATTCGCGCCGCCCGGGAACCGGTTTCGCTCCCTTGCCCTTCGATACCGCAAGCTCGATCTTGTGTCCCTTCGCCTTGGCCGATCCGTCCATGGATTTCCTCCTTACGGTATCGCGTGGTCGATGAGTTCCTGCGGCACGGCGTCGCCCCATTGCGAGAGCAGCCCTTCCCCGGCCGGAATCTGGTTGGCGGGCGTACGGGCATTGAGGACGTCGGTGTCGGTCCAGTGCTCGTGCACCCGGCCCCAGGGATCGTACCAATAATCGTAGATCTGGGAGCCGAGCACGTGGCGGCCGACGCCCCAGACATGCTTGTACTTGCCCGCTTCCTTCAGATGCGCTTGGCCGAGCATCACGTCGTCGAGGTCGCGCACCTCGAATGACAGATGGTTGAGCCCGTTCTTCGGCCCGGCGAGGCAGAAGAAAACATGGTGATCGACATAATCGTCGCCGCGGTCGAGCCGGTTGAACGAGCCGATGAGGTTGGCCTTGTCGCCTTCATAGACGTCGTCCGAGATCAGGAAACCCAGCGTCTCGCGATACCATTTGAGCGTGGATGCTATGTCGGTCGACATCACCACGCCGTGGCCGATGCGTTTCACCTGCGCCGGGCCCTTCGGCAGGCGGCACAGTTCGCCGGCGCGGCGCTTCTTCTCCTCGCCCCAGTTCATGACGGTCTTGCGCACCGGCAGCTTGGGAACGTTTTCCATTCCGTGGACGAGCTCGATCTGATAGCCCTGGGGATCGGTGAGCCGCACGCGCTTGCCGCCGCCGGGTTCGTCGATCTGCTCGATGCCCGAGGCGCCGGGCGCCGTGGCGGCCTTTTTCAGATCGTCCTCGCTCGCAACCAGATAACCGAAGCCCAGGAATTTCGAAGGCCCGCGTTCGGTGACGTGGATGTGGTGCACCGGATCGGTGCCGCGCATGAACAGCTTGTCCTTGGTGCGCGCGGCGCGGACCAGGCCGAAAGCGGTCAGGAATTCCTCGGCCTGGTCGAGATCGGGCGAACGCAACCGCCCCCACAGGAAATCAACCGCCTTGACGACCGGCATGACGCCCCTCCCGGCTTTTTCGCGATTTTAGCGGCAATCAGCCGCGCGCCGCCAGCGTCGCGAACGCGTCCTCGTTGCCCGGGCCGGCGGCGGGCCTTGACTTGGCGCTCGATATGGTGGCGGTGCCACAGCGCGTAGAACAGCAGCGTCCAGCAGGCGAAGCCGGCGCGCTTGCCCTGCGCCTCGCGGAACAGGTTTTCCACCGCGCCGGGCACGCAGATCTCGGCGACGCCCGGCTGCGCCGCCACCAGCTTCCCCAGCTCCGCGCCGCGGCGCGCGATCCATTCGGCGACCGGCACGGTGAAGCCGCGCTTCTTCGCCATCGGCTGGGCTTCGGGCACGTGGCTTTCGACCCAGCGGCGCAACAACCACTTGCCCAGCCCCTTCCTCACCTTCATCTCGTCGGGCAGGCGGAAGACGGCGCGCGCCACCACCGGATCGAGGAAGGGCGTGCGGCCTTCGACGCCGTGCGCCATCAGGCAGCGGTCGAGCTTGGTCAGCAGATCGTTGGGCAGCCAGTCGGCGCAATCGGTCGCCTGCGCCACCTGGAGCCGCGAGCGGCCCGGCAGGCTGGCATTGAGCTCGGCTGCCTCGATGCCGTCGCGCCAATCGGCGAGATCGCGGCGCAGGATGCCGAGCTTGTCGAGATTGCCCCTGCCGCGCAAAAGCTTGCCGCCGCGCCACCACGGCCGCATCAGCGAACGGTAGCGGCCATAGCCGGCCAGCAGCTCGTCGCCGCCTTCGCCGCTGAGAATCACTTTCAGCCCCGCCGCCCGCGCGCTCGCCGCCAGCTTATAGGTCGGCAGCACCGCGTAATCCGCCGCCGGATCGTCCATCACCCGCGCGATCTCGGGCAGCAACCGCCAGAAATCCTGCTCGTGGAACTCGATCTCGACATGCTCGGCGCCGAGCGCGTGCGCCACCCTGCGCGCGGCCTGCGCGTTCGTCGGCCGGCTCGGTGTTGGGGAATCCCACGGTGAAGGCCATGACCGGGTGATCGTTGAGCCGCGCCATCATCGCCAGCACGGCCGAGGAATCGATGCCGCCTGAGAGGAACATGCCGTAAGGCACGTCGGCGCGCTGATGCACGTTGACGCTGTCGGCGAAGGCGCGGTCGAAGGCGGCCAACGCCGCGGCTTCGCTTTCAAGCGGCTTGGCCCCGGGCGCGGGCAAGGCCTCGATCCGCCGGCGTTCGACGATGCGGCCTCTGGTCACCACCACGGTCTCTCCCGGCAGGACCCGATGGATGCCGTGGAACACGGTCTCGCGGCCGGTGGTGAACTGCAATTGCAGCAACTCGTTGCGCGCCGCGATGTTGAGCGCAGGCTTCACCAGGCCGCCGCGGATGAGCGCCTGGGGCTCGGAGGCGAAGGCCAGGCCTTGCGGCGTCTCGGCGTAATAGAGCGGCTTGATGCCGAAGGGATCGCGCGCCAGCACCAGCCGCCCGGCGCCGGGATCGTGCAAGGCGATGGCGTACATGCCGCGCAGATGCCGGGGGAAGTCGAGCCCGAAGCGGCGATAGAGATGGAGCGGCAATTCGCAATCCGAGCCGGTGGCGAAGACCGCGCCGGGCAGAGTCTGCTTGAGTTCGATGTAGTTGTAGATTTCGCCGTTCGCGACCAGAGCCGCGCCGCCCGGCTCGTAAAGCGGCTGGTCGCCGGTGGCGAGATCGATGATGGCGAGCCGCGTCTGCACCATGCCGACGTCGCCCGAGCGGTAATGGCCGTCGCCGTCGGGCCCGCGATGCCGCAACGCGCCTTCCATGGCGGACAGGCCGGCCAAGGGCGGCGCCTCGCCGTTCAGCGTCATCATGCCGGCGATGCCGCACATCAGCGCGCGACCCGTTCGATAAAATTGCGATAAGCCGCGACCACGGAGGATTCGCTGAACCCGGCCTGGTAGCGCGCGAAGCCCGCTTCCGCCAGGCGCGCGCGTTGGGCCTGGTTTCGGGCCAGCTCGGTCATGGCGCGGGCCAGCCCATCGGCATCGTTGATGGGCACCAGCAAGCCGTTCTCGCCGCTCTCGATCAATTCGACCGGGCCGGCGCTGGATGTCGCGATCACCGGCTTGCCCGCAGCCCAGGCCTCGATGATGGTGTTGCCCAAGGGCTCGAGGCGCGACGGCACCGCCAGCAGGTCGCACGCCGCCAGCAGGCCGGGCGCGTCCTCGCGCCAGCCGAGGAAGCGCACGCGATCCGAAATCTTCAGCGCGCCGGCTTTCTGCTTGAGCGCTTGGTCCTCGGGCCCCTCGCCCGCGAGCCAAAGATAAAGGCCGCGGCGCGCGCGCCAATGCGTCCAGCAGAATATCGAATCCCTTGTTGGGATGAAGCCGTCCCAGCGCCAGCACCAGCGTCGCGTCTGCGGGCGTGTCGAGGCTCTCGCGCGCAACCGCCGTCCCGCGCCCGGAGGCCGGGAAATTGGGGAGGTAATGGACGCGGTTTTCGGGCCAACCCTCGGCCACGAGATAAGCCGCGATGCCGCGCGTATTGGCGATGAGATGGTCGCAGCTTCGGTAATATTTCAAATCGTAATACCCTCCGAGACGCGCAACATGCACGAAATCGCCGCGCGGGCAAAGCGCGGTTGCCCGGTTCATCCAGGTCAGCACCACGCGCGGCCGGTATTCGGTGAGGGCGCGGCGCAAGCCCGGCCGCGTCGTGAAATCGAACCACCCGCCGAAAGGCAGCAGCAGCGGCGCGATCCCGGCGCGGCGCAACGCCGCCTCGCGCTCCGGCGCCGGGCGCATGACGACGCGTTGCTCCTGCCCGGCTTGCTGGAGCGCTATCGCCAGGCGCGTGAAGAACGCCTCGGCGCCGCCGAAGCGCGCCCCCGCCATCGCCTGGAGCAGCCGGGTCATGGGATCAAGCCCTCGAAGCGTTGCGCCACCTCGTCCCAGGACCGGCCGCGCTGGCGTTCCAGCGCCGCCAGATGCATGCGCCGCCAGCGCTCGTCGTCGCGCAGCAGAACGACCGACGAGGCGGCGAAGCTCTCGGCGTCGACCGCCAGATCGCCGGTGACGCCGTCGACGATGCGCTCGGGCAGCGAGCCCACCGGCTGCGCCACCGCCGGCACGCCCAGCGCCTGGGCCTCGGCCACGGCGGCGCAGAAGGTTTCGTTCTCGTCGCCGCGATAGAGCATGGCGCGGGATTCCCGCAGCGCCTTGATCAACGCCGCGCGCGGCAAGGGCGGGGCGCAGCGCACGCCGGCCGCACCGAGGCTCTTGGCGCGGTCGAGCACCGCCGCCATGGCTTGCGCCTGCTTGCCGCCGGCTTCGCCATAGACCGCCGGCCCGGCAAAGATGCGCAGCTCGGCCGAGGGCAGCGCCGGATGGATGCGGCGCCCCCACAAATCCAGCAGCCAATCGAGGCCGCGTTGCGGGTTCGAGGTGAAGATCGCGCATGGCGGCGGCGGCGAGGCCAAGAGGCGCGGCGTGACGGAACTCCTCGGCCAGGCCGTAGGGAATGATTTCGAGGCCGCTTCGCGGCATCCAGCCCGGCACCGTCGTTGCGTGATAATCGCCGATGCAGACGATCACCGGCCGGCGGCGGAACAGCGCCCAGACATAACGCGGCTTCTTCAAGTACCAGCCGGGATTGTGAATCCAGAACAGGGCTTTGCGCGCGTCCGGCACCAGGCCGATCAGGCGATGGCCGCGATTGGCGATGTAGAGATCGGCGGAGGATGGCGTGCCCTCATTGATGGGTATCCACGCCACGCCCTTATACGCAAGCCGGGCGGCGCAACGATTATAAACCTCGACCTGGTGGCGGCGCGCGGCCAGCGCCTCGGCCAGCGCCACCACCGCCGCCTCGGCGCCGCCCAGCGGCCCCGCCTCGGGCGAGCGCCCGTCGAAGACGATGCCGTCATCGGCGATGACGATCCGCGCCATTTCAGGCCTTCTCCGCCGCGACGCGCGCCAACAATCGGCGCGCGCCCTGCTCCGCCGCCTCGACCGAAAGCGAATCCATCATGCTGTCGGTGGTGAGGCGATCCCATCCCGGCTGGAACAATTCCAGATAGGGCGTCGCCGTGGCGACCACTTCGGCGCGTTGGCCCCAGGGCGCGTATTCCGAAACCCGGCTCGGCCCGAACAAGCCGAGGGTCGGCGCGCCGGACGCCGCCGCGATATGCATCAAGCCGGTGTCGTTGCCGGCGAACAGCGCCGCGCGTTTCAGCACCGCCCCGGCGGTGAGCAGATCGACTCGGCCGACCAGATCGATCGCCTGGCCCGGTAGCGCGTCGATCACCGGCTGCGCCTGCTTGCGCTCATGCGCCGCCGCCAGCACCGCGACGCGCGCCCCCGGCAGCGGGCCCGGCGCGGAGGTCAGGCGCCTGGCCAGTTCGGCGAAGCGCTCGGCGCGCCATTCCTTGCCGCGCCAATTGGCGGCGGGGCCGATGGCGAGAAAGCGCTCGCCCGGCGGCACCAGCTTGGAAGCATCGTCGATGTGCTTGGGCGCGAACCAGAGACGGGGCGCGGGCGGCGGATCGAGATCGAACAGCCGGGCCAGTTGCTTCACGCGATGCTCGTCCGGATTTCCCTTGGCGATGACGCGGCGCTCGCCCGCCCACAGGAAGAACGCAAGCGCCGAGCCGCGCAGATCGACCGCCAGATCCCAGCGCGAAGCCGCAACCGAGAGATAGAGCTTCGCCCAATGCAGCGCGTATTTCTTCTTGTCGACCACGATCAGGCGCTGGAGGCCGGGCACCGCCTCGAACAGCGGCGCCGCCAGCGGCCCGGCCGCGACGGTTAATGATGCGCCGGGATAACGCCCGATCAGGTATGCCAGAAGCCCGGTCGAGAGGACGGCATCGCCGATCCGCGTCGCCGTGACAAAGAGGATTTTCATGCCGCGAATTGCGCCAGGGCCAAGCCGATGGATGGGGCGGGTTATAGGCCGGGGCCAGCATCTTGCCAAGCCTCGCCGCCGGGCTTACCTCTTAGCGCATGCCCCCAAGCAGCTCCTATGCCTTGCTCGGCGGACGCGGCGTGCTGGAAGTCGCGGGCGCGGATCGCGCGGCGTTTCTCCAGGGCCTGGTTTCGAACGACGTGACCAAGGCCGGGCCGTCGCGCGCGGTGTTCGCCGCGTTGCTGACGGCGCAGGGCAAATACCTCCACGACTTCTTCATCGTGGCGCTGGGCGAGACGCTTTATCTCGATTGCGAGGCTTCGCGCCTCGAAGACCTGAAAAAACGCCTGTCGCTTTACAAGCTGCGCTCCAAGGTGAGCCTGGCCGATGCGGGCGGGCGGCTCATCGTGGCGGCCGCTTGGGGCGGCGACGCCCTGAAGCGTCTGGGCTTGGCGTCGCCGGGTACGGCCAAGGCTTTCGCCGGAGGACTGGCCTATGCCGATCCGCGCTTGGCCCAACTCGGCGCGCGGTTTTTGATCCCGCGCGGCAAGGAATCCGAAATCGCGGCGTTGGGCTTCGCGATATCCGACGCCGCGGCTTATGACAGGCACCGCCTTGCCTTGGGCGTGCCCGACGGCAGCCGCGATCTGGTGGTGGAAAAATCCATCCTGCTCGAAAGCGGCTTCGAGGAATTGAACGGCGTCGATTTCCAGAAGGGCTGCTACATGGGCCAGGAGCTGACCGCGCGCACCAAATACCGCGCGCTCATCCGCAAGCGCCTTCTGCCGGTGAAGGTCGAGGGCCCCTTGCCCGCGCCGGGCACGCCCATTTTGGCGGGCGGCGAGGATGTCGGCGAGCTGCGTTCGGGCGCGGACGGTTTGGCGCTCGCCATGTTGCAACTCGACGCGCTCGACGCGCCGCTTTCCGCCGGCGGCGCGAAACTCGTTCCGCAAAAGCCGGATTGGGTGAAACTCGATTAGGTCTCGTCACCTGAAATCGAGCATGAGGAATTGTGACAGTTACGCGGAATTTTTATTAGTTATCCGGACACCTGCGGCCCTGCTACGTTGATCGGCTTCGGTTGAAGGCGGGGGCGATGAACGGAACAAAGTCAATGTCGCCGGCCAAGGTGGCGATCGATCGGGCTGATCTCTATTGCCTGGGTGATCGTGCTCGTGCTGCTTTTGCGTTTCTACTTCGAATGGGAAATGTTGGAAACCTTCGGGCGATTTCTGCTGTCCTGGCTCTAGCCGGCGGCCGGTCGATTAAAACCGAGACACCATCTGCTCCAAATTATCATTAAATATTAATTTGTAACGACTGCATTGCCGATAGGCAGCGCTAAACTTGTGCATCGCTCGGTCACACCAGCGCACTAAAGGATATCGGTCGATAATAACTCACGCCGTGGTCTCGACCGGTTCCTGGGCCAGCGCCGCCTGAGCGGCGGCCAACCGGGCAATGCGGCACGCGATAGGGCGAGCAGGAGACGTAGTCGAGCCCGATCTTGTGGCAGAAGCGCACCGATTGCGGATCGCCGCCGTGCTCGCCGCAGATGCCGAGCTTCAGCTTGTTGCGCGCGCGGCGGCCGCGTTCGATGGCGATGGTCATCAATTCGCCGACGCCGTCGCGGTCGATGGATACGAACGGATCCTGCTCGATCAGCCCCTGCTTGAGATAGGCGTCGAGGAAACTGCCGGCGTCGTCGCGCGACAACCCGTAGCAGGTCTGGGTCAGATCGTTGGTGCCGAAGCTGAAGAATTCGGCGCTTTGCGCGATCTCGCCCGCCCGGAGCGCGGCGCGCGGCAGCTCGATCATGGTGCCGGTCATGTAGTTGAGTTTCATTCCTGCCGCCTTGCCCACCTCCTCGGCGACGCGGTCGATCATCGCCTTCAAGAAGTCGAACTCCTTCTTGGTGGCGATCAGCGGGAGCATCACCTCGGGCTCGGGCGCCTTGGCCCCCTCCTTCGCCACCGCCGCCGCGGCCTCGAAAATGGCGCGCGCCTGCATCTCATAAATCTCTGGTGCAGTGATAGCGAGTCTACAGCCGCGATGGCCGAGCATGGGGTTGGTTTCGTGCAGCGCTTGGGCGCGGTGGCGCAAGGTGGCGATGTCCTTGCCGGTGACCTTGGCGATCTCGGCCATTTCGGCGTCGGTCTTGGGCAGGAATTCATGCAGCGGCGGGTCCAGCAGTCTTATGGTCACCGGCAAGCCGTCCATGATGCGGAAGAGTTCGATGAAATCGCCGCGTTGCATTGGCAGGAGTTTGGCAAGCGCCTTTCTTCTGCCCTCGGCATCGTCGGCCATGATCATCTCGCGCACGGCGACGATGCGCTCGGCGTCGAAGAACATGTGCTCGGTGCGGCAAAGCCCGATGCCCTCCGCGCCGAAGCGCCTGGCGGTGCGCGCATCGGTAGGGGTGTCGGCATTGGCGCGCACGCCCAGCCGCCGCGCCTTGTCGGCCCATGCCATCAGCGTGGCGAAATCGCCCGACATCTCGGGCTGCACCGTCGGCACCGAGCCCAGCATGACCTCGCCGGTCGTGCCGTCGATGGTGACGGTCTCGCCCGCCTTCACCGTTATGCCCTTGGCCGCCAGCGTCTTGGCGGCGTAATCGACGCGCAGCTCGCCCGCGCCGGCGACGCAAGGACGCCCCATGCCGCGCGCCACCACCGCGGCGTGGCTGGTCATGCCGCCGCGCGTGGTCAATATCCCCTTGGCGGCGTGCATGCCGTGGATGTCCTCGGGGCTGGTCTCGATCCGCACCAGGATCACCGCCTCGCCCTTCAACGCGCGCGCCTCGGCCTCGTCGGCGGAAAACACGGCGATGCCCGAGGCCGCGCCCGGCGAGGCCGGCAAGCCCCGCGCCAGCACCACCTTCTTGGCGTTGGGATCGAGCGTCGGGTGCAAAAGCTGGTCGAGCGATTGCGGCTCGATGCGCCGCACCGCCTCCTCGCGCGAGATTTTCCCGGCTTGCGCCAGATCGACCGCGATCTTGAGCGCGGCGGCGGCGGTGCGCTTGCCGGTGCGGGTCTGGAGCATGTAGAGCTTGCCCTGCTGCACCGTGAATTCGATGTCCTGCATGTCGCGGTAATGCGCTTCCAATTTCTCGCGCACCTTCATCAACTCGCCGAACACCTGGGGCATCACTTCTTCCATCGCCGGCAGCTTGGATTTGTTGGCCGTCTTGCCGGCCAGCGTCAGATGCTGCGGCGTGCGGATGCCGGCGACCACGTCCTCGCCCTGGGCGTTGACCAGGTATTCGCCGTAGAACTCGTCGGCGCCGGTCGAGGGGTTGCGGGTGAAGGCGACGCCGGTGGCGCAATTCTCGCCCATGTTGCCGAACACCATCGCCTGGACGTTGACCGCGGTGCCCCACTCCGCCGGGATGTTGTGGAGCCGCCGGTAGGTCGCAGCGCGCTGGTTCATCCACGAGCCGAACACCGCGCCGATCGCGCCCCACAGCTGGGCCTGCGGGTCCTGCGGGAAGGGCTGCTTCAATTCGCGCTCGATCAGCTGCTTGTAGACCGCGATCACCTCGCGCCAATCCTCGGCGGAGAGATCGGTGTCGAGCGTCTTGCCCTGGTCGAGCTTGTGGTTCTCGAGCGCGTCCTCGAACAGCTGGTGATCGGCGCCCAGCACCACCTGGCCGTACATCTGGATGAAGCGGCGGTAGCTGTCATAGGCGAAGCGCGCATCGCCGCTGCGCTTGGCCAGGCCCTCGACCGTCTTGTCGTTGAGGCCCAAATTCAGCACCGTGTCCATCATGCCCGGCATCGAGGCGCGCGCGCCCGAGCGCACCGAGACCAGGAGGGGATTCGCCAGCATCGCCGAAGGTTCGCGCCGATGCTTTGCTCCAGCGCCTTGAGCGAGGCTTCGACCTGGGGCTTCAGATCGGCCGGATAGGTTTTGCCGTTGGCGTAGAAATAGGTGCAGACCTCGGTGGTGATGGTGAAGCCGGGCGGCACCGGCAATCCCAGATTGCTCATCTCGGCCAGGTTCGCGCCCTTGCCGCCGAGAAGATTCTTCATCCCCGCCTTGCCCTCGGCCCGGCCGCCGCCGAAGCCGTAAACCCATTTCGCCATCGATTTCGCCTAGTCCATCCTTCGATCTGCGAGAAATCCGCCACCAGATTGAGCGTATCGCGGATTTGCGACAATAGTCTCAGGCGGTTCTCGCGCAATTCCTTGTCGTCGGTATTGACGGTGACTTTATCGAAAAAACGGTCGACCGGGCCGCGCAATTGGGCGAGCGCCGCCATCGAGCCCGCGAAATCCTCGGCCTTGAGGGCAGAGGCGCTTTTGGCCGTGGCGGCGTTGAGCGCCTTGTCGAGCTCGCGCTCCTCCGGCGCCTGCAGCAGATCGGGCCGCGGCACGCCGGAATAGGCTTTGGCGTCCTTCTTCTCCTCGATCCGGAGGATGTTGGCGGCGCGGCGATAGGCGACCAGCAGATTGGCGCCGTCCTCGCTCTTGAGGAAATCATTCAGCGCCTCGGTGCGTGTCACCAGCCGCGCCAAATCGTCCTCGCCGAGCGCGAACACCGCCGCGATCAGGTCGTGGCGCATGCCCGCTTCTTTCATGTGAACCTTGAGGCGGTCGGCGAAGAAGGCGAGCAGCGCGCGGCTCGGGTCGGAGGTCGACGGCCGCGCCGCCTGAAACACCTGGGTCAGCGGCAGGCGCAGCTTGTTTTCCAGGATGAGCCGGATGACGCCGAGCGCGGCGCGGCGCAGCGCGTAGGGATCCTTGGAGCCGGTCGGGGTCTCGTTGATGGCGAAGAACCCGACCAGCGTGTCGATCTTGTCGGCCAGCGCCAGCGCCACGCTTTCCGGCGCGTGCGGGCAGTGATCGTTCGGCCCCAGCGGCGAATAATGCTCGGCAATCGCGTTCGCGACCTCCGCCGCCTCGCCGTCATGGAGCGCGTAATAGCGGCCCATCACGCCTTGCAGCTCGGGGAATTCGCCGACCATGCCGCTCGACAGATCGGCCTTGGCGAGCCAGACCGCCTCGGCCAATTTTTCCTTGTCGGCTCCCGGTACGTGCTCCGCCAGCGTTTCGGCCAGCTTGGCGACGCGCGCCGCCTTGTCGTAGACGCTGCCGAGCTTGGCGTGGAAAACCCGGTTCTTGAGGCTCGGTACGCGCTCGGCAAGCTTGACCTTGCGGTCCTGGTCCCAGAAGAAGCGCGCATCGGCGAGACGCGCCTTCAGCACGCGCTCGTTGCCGGCGACGATCGCCTTGCCGCCGTCGCGCGCAGCCATGTTCGAGACGACGAGAAACCGGGGAGCCAGATTTCCCTTGGCGTCGAGACAGGCGAAATATTTCTGGTGCGTCCGCATCGCCGAGGTCAGCACCTCGGGCGGCAGATCCATGAAGGACGGGTCGATGCGCCCCGTCAGCACCACCGGCCATTCGACCAATCCTACGACCTCGTCGAGCAACAGCTCGTCGGGCTTGACCTTGAGCTTGGCCGAGGCCGCCGTCTTGGCCAGCTGGGCGGCGATCAGCTTGCGGCGCTCTTCGGCGTCGAGCACCACCTTCGCCGCCTTCAACTTGGCGCGGTATTGCTTGAAGTCGCGCGCCGTGATTTCGCCGCTCGACAGAAAACGGTGGCCCTGGGTGACGTGGCCCACCGGCACGTCGCCGAGATCGAGCTTCAGCACCTTGCCGTCGAACAGCGACAGCGCCGAAACCAGCGGCCGGACCCAGCGGAATTCGGCCGCCGGAAAGCGCATCGATTTGGGCCAGGGCAGAGCCTCGATCACCTCGCGCAACAGACCGGGCAGCACGTCCTTGGCCGGCCTTCCGGGGCGCTTCAACAGCGCGAAATAGAATTCGCCCTTGTCGGTCGCGCGCTTCTCGCATTGCTCGATCGAAGTCAGGCCGGCCGATTTGAGAAAGCCCTCGATCGCCTGCGGCGGCGAGCCCACGCGCGGCCCGCGGCGTTCCTCGGCCGAACCGGGCTGCATGCGCGGCAAGCCGGCGACGGCCAGGGTCAGGCGGCGCGGCGTGACGAAGGTTTCGATCCGCGTCGCCGCCAGATTGAGTTCCTGGAGCTCGATCTCGATCAGGCGTTGCAACTCGCGCGCCGCGAGATTCTGCATGCGCGCCGGGATTTCCTCGGTCAGGAGTTCGAGCAGCAGATCGGGCATCAGCCGGCCTCGCTCTGGAGCCATGTTTCGCAGCAGGATTTCGCCAGCGCGCGCACCCGGCCGATATAAGAGGCGCGCTCGGTGACCGAGATCGCGCCGCGCGCGTCGAGCAGATTGAAGGCATGGCTCGCCTTGATGCACTGGTCATAGGCCGGCAAGGGCAGGCGCCGTTCGAGCAGCGCCTTGCATTCCTTTTCGGCGTCGGCGAAATGCCGGAACAGCAGCGGCACATCGGCGAATTCGAAATTATAGGCGGAGAATTCGCGCTCGGAGCGCTTGAACACGTCGCCGTATTTCACGCCCCTTCCGTTATAGTCGAGGTCGTAGACGTTCTCGACGCCCTGCACGTACATGGCGAGGCGCTCGAGGCCGTAGGTCAACTCGGTCGAGACCACGTCGCATTCGATGCCGCCGACCTGCTGGAAATAGGTGAACTGCGTCACCTCCATGCCGTCGAGCCAGACTTCCCAGCCGAGGCCCCAGGCGCCCAGCGTCGGGCTTTCCCAATCGTCCTCGACGAAGCGGATGTCGTGTTTCTTCGCGTCGATGCCGAGCGCCTCCAGGCTGGCGAGATAGATCGCCTGGCTGTCCCGGGGCGCGGGCTTGAGGATCACCTGGAACTGATAGTAATGCTGCAAGCGGTTGGGGTTCTCGCCATAGCGCCCGTCCGAGGGCCGGCGCGAGGGCTGCACATAGGCGGCGCGCCAGGGCTTGGGCCCGAGCGCGCGCAAGCTGGTGGCCGGATGGAAGGTGCCCGCCCCCATCTCGACGTCATAAGGCTGGAGGATGACGCAGCCCTGTTCCGCCCAGAAATTCTGCAATCTGAGAATGAGGGACTGGAAGCTGTTGCCGTTGGCGGGGCGCGCAGCCACGTCAGATCCTCGCGGGGTTGATGGTGCAGCGCAAAATACCGGCGGCGGCGCGGAGGGTCAAGCCGCGCTCACCTCCGCCAGGGGCAATCGGCGCGGCCGCAGGCGGCCGCGCTTTGCGCCGGCACATAGGCGCCGCAGCTTTTGCATTTGACCAGATCCTCGGCGGGCAGATTGCGCGCGGCGCCGCCTCCCCGGGCGGCGTTGCGTTGGCGCTCCATCTCCTCGCGCAGGGTGCGGCGAATCTGGTCGACTCGCCGGGTGTATTTCCAGCCGTACCACACGACCAGGAATACCAACGCCAGCAGCAGGAATTTACCCGGGCTCAATCCGAACATGCCCTGGTGTAGGGGAGCGCCCCCATAGGGTCAAGCTAGGCCGATGGAATTGGCGTCCCGCAAACCGGGACGCCGGGGCCCGATTGCGCGGGCTTGCCCAAGGGCGCGATAATGCGCGCCATGCCGCCCGATCCGGCCAGCGCGTCCGCGCGTTTCGAGATCGACGTCGAAGACGTCGAGTACCAGCGCATCGGCGGCAAGCCGATGCTGGCGCGGCTTTACCGGCCGCGCGCGCGCAAGATCGTCCCCGCCTTGGTCGAGGTGCATGGCGGCGCCTGGGTCAATGGCGACCGGCTCAACAACGCCGCGCTCGACGAGCATCTGGCGCGTTGCGGCATTCTGGTGATGGCGGTCGATTTCCGCATGCCGCCCGCCGATCCTTATCCCGCCGCCGTGGCCGACGTGAACCTGGCGACGCGCTGGCTCAAGGCCAACGCGCTGCGGCTCGGCAGCCGCATCGAGCAGGTGGGCGGGCTCGGCACCTCGAGCGGCGGGCAGATCCTGATGCTGAGCGCGATGCGGCCGCGCGACCGGCGCTACGCGGCGCTTCCCCTGCCCGGGCCGCTGGCGAGCGCCGCGGGTTTCGACGCGCGGCTGCGTTTCATCGTGTGCTGCTGGGCGGTGCTCGATCCGCTGACGCGCTACCGCATGGCGCAGCAGAAGAACATCCGGCGTTTCCTCGATGCGCATCTGGCTTATTTCGGCAACGAGGCCGCCATGGCCGAGGGCAATCCGCAGCTTGCCTTGGAACGCGGCGAGACCGCCGAGCTGCCGCCGGCGCTGCTGATCCAGGGCACCGCCGACGACAATCTCGATCACACCATGGCCGACCGCTTCGCGCAGGATTACCGCAAGGCCGGCGGCAAGGCCGAGCTCTTCAAATTCGACGGCGAGCCGCATATGTTCGTGACCAAAAATCCGGCTTCGGCCAATTCGCAAAAGGCCCTGGCTCTGATCGCGGAATTCGCGTTGGCGCAAAGCGCCTGATCTAAAGCTGAAGATCGAGCCCCTCGCCGTGGCGCAGGATCGCCTCGGCGGGTTTGGTGTAGTGCCCGTCGACCCCGTGCAGCACCAGGCCGGGCAACAGCCGCGTCGGGCTGGCGATGTCCTTGCGCGCATGGACGATGACGCGCTTGGCCGGCGTGCCGTAGGTGGGCCACAGCGGCAGAACGGTGATGGCGCCGGCGCGTCCGGTAAACTGCGCCAGAAGCGCGTCGAGCCGGTCGGCGCGGTGGATGAAGGTGATGCCGCCGCGCGGCCTGGTCATCGACAGCGCGAAGCGCACCCAATAGGCGAGATTGGCTACGCCTTCGATCTGCGCTTGCGCCTTGCCCGAATGGGGCGATGGTGTCCCCGCTCCTTCTTCCAGATAGGGCGGATTGGCCATCACCTGGGTGAAGCTGCCGGGTTCGAGCCGCGGCGGGGGGCGCAGGATGTCGCCGCCCATGGCCCGCACCCGGCCTTCGAAATTGTTCAGAGCGATGTTCTCGACCGCCAGCCGGACCAGCGCCATCTGCGCCTCGATGCCGGTGATGCGGCATTCGGGCACGCGCACCGCCAGGCAAAGCGCCGCCGCGCCCACGCCGCAGCCGATGTCGAGGACATTGTCGGTGGCGACCGCCGGCACCGCCGCCGCCAGCAGCACCGGATCGATGGCGACGCGATAGCCCTGGGCCGGCTGGCGCAAGCGCAACCGCCCGCCCAACAGCGTGTCCTCGCTCCAGTCCGGAGCCTTGCCGGGGATGGGCGCGTTCACGGTTGTTTGTCCGCCGCCGCCAGGAGATCGCGGGCGCGCGCCAATTCCTCGTCCGGCACCATCAGACGGCGCGGGATGGCGCCGATCGAGCCTTCGATGATGCTGGTATGGCGGTCGAAAACCACGGTTTCGATCCCGGCCGCGTCCAACAGCGCCTGCAGCCAGGACAACCGTACCGTGTCGTTGGTGCGCAGCAGTTCCTTCATCGGCCTCACGGGGAAGTGGTATGCTCCCTTCCGGGTCGGGCTTGACCCTCGGGCCAGGGGTTCTATGCTCGCCTCGGGGCTCGCGCCCGTCAAGCGAGCCAAGCGAGCACGGCCGGCGGTCCGGCCGGCGTAATCAACAAGGCCTCGAAGGAGGTCAGGGTGGCGATTTCAGCGAGTGCCCGGGAAGGCCGGGCGAAGCAGCCGGCGACGCTCGATCGGCTGACCGGTTTGGTCGCGGCCGATCTGGCGCGGGTCAACCAACTCGTGCTGGCGCGCATGCAAAGCCCGGTGGCGCTCATTCCGCAGCTCGCCGGCCACATCATCGCCGCCGGCGGCAAGCGGCTGCGCCCCATGCTGACCCTGGCTTCGGCGCGGATGTGCGGCTATCGCGGCGAGCGGCATTTGGCGCTGGCGGCGGCGGTCGAGTTCATCCACACCGCGACGCTGCTGCATGACGACGTGGTCGACGCCAGCGGGCTGCGCCGCGGGCTTGCCACCGCCAACGCGGTCTGGGGCAACAAGCCCTCGGTGCTGGTCGGCGATTTCCTGTTCAGCCGCGCCTTCCAGCTCATGGTCGAGGACGGTTCCCTCAAGGTCCTGGACATCCTGTCGCGCGCTTCGGCGGTGATCGCCGAGGGCGAGGTGTTGCAGCTCATGACCTCGAACGACCTCGACACCACCGAGGCGCAATATCTCGAGGTCATCAATTCCAAGACCGCGGCGCTGTTCGCCGCCGCCTCGCGCATCGGCGCGGTGCTGGGCGAGCGCAAGGAGAACGAGGAAAAGGCGCTCGAGGCCTATGGCCGCAATCTCGGCATCGCGTTCCAGCTCGTCGACGACATGCTCGATTATTCCGCGCACCAGGCCGAACTCGGCAAGACGGTGGGCGACGATTTCCGCGACGGCAAGATCACCCTGCCGGTGGTGCTGGCCTTCCAGGCGGGCAACGAGGACGAGCGCAAATTCTGGCGCCGCGCGCTGGAGGAAGAGAAGCAGAGCGCGGACGATCTCGACCGCGCCATCGAACTGATGCAGCGCCACGGCACGCTGGCCGCGACGCTGGAACGGGCGCGGCTTTACGCCGGGACCGCGCGCGGCGCGCTCGGCCTGTTCCACGACTCGCCGGAGCGCCGCGCGCTCGACGAGGCGATCGATTTCTGCCTGGAACGCGGCCACTAAGGCCGAGTCCGCCCAAAGGCCGGTTGCAGCAAGGGGCGGAAAGAGGCTATATCGCGCGCGCCGGAGTGTAGCTCAGCCTGGTAGAGCACTAGCTTCGGGAGCTAGGGGCCGGAGGTTCGAATCCTCTCACTCCGACCATTTCATGGTCATGACCCGGTAAGATATCGGGAATCCCGCGGAAACGGCCGCTTTTCATCAGGCGGCCGTTTCGCCGCCGGGCAAAACGGTTAAAAATGGAGCGAATTCCTCAAGGTTCCGGTGTCGCTCGCGCGCAAGCCGCGCTAGATTGGCTTTGGCGGGCTGCTTTTTGGCGCGGACCGCCCAATTGGTTTCGAAGAGGTCGGCCATGATCATGCGGGGACGGGACAGCGAGCCCGTCGAATTGCGGCCCGGCACCGGCGTACGCGAGGCGGCCAAGCAGGCCGAGCTCGAGCAATGGGCGTGGCGCCGGGTGCGCGCGCTGCGGCTCTTCTACACCCATCTCACGATCTATGTGCTGGTCAACTTCATCCTGTTCATGATCGATTCGACCACGCCCGGCCCGATGTGGTTCTACGCGCCGCTGGTGGGCTGGGGCCTGTTGCTGGGTCTCCACGCGCTCCACGCCTATGAGATGCTGCCCTGGACCACCCATGACTGGGAACAGCGCAAGGTGCGCGAGCTGATGGAAAAACAACGCCGGGGCCCGATGTGATTGTGCCGTCCGGATCGCTGCGCCGCATCGCAGCCCATGCCCTGTCCGTCGGATTGATTCTCGCTCTGATCGGCTGCGCCGGGACGCCGCCCGCGCCCGTTCTTGGCGCGGCATCCGGCCCCGGCGTGAAGGGCGGAAATGACGCCGCCGCCAGCGCCGGCGACAGCGATCGCCAAGCCGATCTCGCGCTCTATAACCGCGTGCTCAACCGGGTGCGCGCCAGCTATGTCACGCCGGTCGGTGAGAACGAGCTGCTCGCCAATTCGCTCAAGGGCATGCTCACCGGCCTCGATCCCCATTCCGATTACCTGAACGAGAGCGAGTACCAGGATTTGCTCGACGAGAGCGAGGGCGAATTCGCCGGCATCGGCGCCGAGATCACACGCGACGAAAGCTATCCCAAGGTGATCTCGCCGATCGACAACACCCCGGCGGCGCATGCCGGGCTCAAGCCCGGCGACGTCATCGTCAAAATCGACGGCAAGCTCACCGACGGCATGAGCCTGAAGGAAGTGGTGGACCGGCTGCGCGGCGAGCCCGGCACCAACGTCAAGATCACCATCGCCCGCACCGGCGCGAAGGCCTTCGACGTGACCATCACCCGCGCCATCATCCACGTCGCCTCGGTGACCTCGCGTCTCCAGCCCGGCAACATCGCCTATTTGCGGATATCCACCTTCGCCGAGAACACGCAGCAGGAACTGGTCCGCGCTCTCGACGCCATGTCGCGCAAGGCCGACGGCCACTTGAACGGCGTGGTGCTCGATCTGCGCAACGATCCCGGCGGGTTGCTGGAATCGGCGGTGCGGGTTGCCGGCGATTTCCTCGACGGCGGCGTGGTGGTTTCCACCCGCGGCCGCGACCCCGAGGACAACCGGATCTACAACGCCATGCCCACGGGCGATCACGTCAAGGGCCTGCCCATGGTCGTGCTCATCAACGGCGCTTCGGCCTCGGCCTCGGAGATCGTCGCCGGCGCGCTGAAGGACCGCCATCGCGCCGAAATTCTCGGCACGCGCAGCTTCGGCAAGGGCTCGGTGCAAACCATCATCCCGCTCGATGGCAGGGGCGCGTTGCGCCTGACCACGGCGCTCTATTACACGCCGTCGGGCCATTCGATTCAGGGCGAAGGCATCATTCCCGACGCGGTCATCCTGCCGCCGCACGGCCAGCGCGGCGCGGACACCGATGTCGTGCATGAATCCGATCTCTCCGGCGCGCTCAACAATCCGGGCAAGGCCGCCGCCGTGGACAATTCGCCCGAGGCCAATATCGATCCCATGCTCATCGGCACGCCCAAGGACTATCAGCTGAGCGTGGCGATCGAACATCTCAAGACGGCGTCCGCGCACCACGCCGCCAACGCGGTGCAGTCTCCCGCCCCCGGCAGCCATTAGGCCCTTTCGCCGCGCCGGGCACGGGAATGTGAACTGCTTGAGCGGCCATGGGTGGGGGCCTTCGGCCCTATAAATCGATGGCGGGCGGGAGCAGATTCCCCAATGGAGGAATTTTCATGCGGCTTATGGCGCGGCGATTGGTTCTGCTCTTGGCGCTGGCGCTGGCGGCGGGGTCGCTGCCGTCCTGCGCCGCCAGGCCCGGCCCCTACCCCGATCTTCAGCCTTTCGCCGCCGTCGAGGCGAATCTTCCGCCGCCCGCCTCCGGCCTGGCGCGGATTTATTTCTATCGCAATCTTTCCTATTACGACATCCCGGAGGGCACCAGCGTCTATCTCAACCAGCAGACGGTCGGCTTTTCGCGCACCGGCACCGTGTTCTACCGCGACGTCACGCCCGGCAGCTATTTCATCAGCGTGCTGAGCCGCGGGTCCTATCCCAACCAGTTCAAGACCATCCAGGCCAAGCCGGGCCAGACCTGGTATGTGCGGATCGAATCCCTCGAGAGCTGGTCCGGCTACGGCGGTGGCGATACGGACGTGCGCGGCGCCACCTTCACCGTCAACCTCACCGACCCGGCGGTGGCCAGGCAGGAAATCCGCGCGCTCTCTTATCTGCCGCCGGGTTGAAGCGGCGCTTGCCCGGCGGCGGCATCGGGATTAAGTCAAGGGCATGGACGCTCCCGACACCTCCCGCGACAATGCGCGGCTTCACGTCAGCACGCTGCTGATCGCGGCCTCGCGCGCGCTCAACAACGCGCTGGATCAGCTCGGATTTCCGGAAAACGACGACCGCGTGATCGAGCACGAGGGCAAGCTCGCCTTCATCGTCTGCAGCCACGACGCCGATTGCGACGATCTGTTCGCGCTGATCACCGAGCTGTCCGCGCGCGGCGAGAGTTGGGAGCTGCAATTCCGCATCGACACCGGCGAGAACCGCGCCATCTTCCAGCGCCTCTCGCGCCACGACCGCGTCGAGGCGGTCGATTCGGTTTTGCCGCCGGAGGATGACACGGAGACGCGCGATCTGCCGAGCCACGATCTCGACAATGAGACCGGCCGCGCCGCGCTTCGCCGCATCCTGAAAAAGACCGACCCCGCCGAGGTTTTCGTCACCATCGGCACCAACCCGGCCGGCCGCGCCAGCGCCACCATCCTGCGCCGCAACCCGCGCCGCGCGCTGGCGGTGGCCGAGGGCGCCGACGAATCCTCCCTGCGCGCCGCGATCCGCGAGCTTTTGCCCACCGTGATGTTCGCGGTGACGATGAAGCCCGCCGGCGGATGAACCGGACGGCGGCGGCATCGCGCGACAACAACTTCGACGCGCTGCGTCTCATCGCCGCGGTTTCCGTCATCTTCTCCCATTCCTTCCTCATCGCCGACGGCACCGAGAAGCACGAGCCGCTGATCTGGCTCACCGGCAACCAGGCGATACTGGGCCTGGCCGGGGTGTTCGTGTTCTTCGCCATCAGCGGCTTCCTGGTGACGCAAAGCTGGGAGCAGACCTCCTCGCCGCCGCGTTTCCTCATGAAACGCTGCCTGCGGATATTTCCCGGACTGTTCGCGGCGCTGGTTCTCTCGTCCTTCGTGCTGGCGCCGCTGGTTTCGACCTTGCCGCTGGCGGAGTATTTCCGCCGGCCCGAGCCTTATCTCTATGTCGTCCACAACATGCAATTGTCGGTCGAAACCCACGAGCTGCCCGGCACGATGTTCGTCGACAATCCGGTCGGGCTCGAGATCAACGGCTCGCTGTGGACGCTGCGTTACGAATTCATGATGTATCTGATGGTGCTGGGACTGGGCTGGTTCCGGCTGCTCAATATCTGGACCTGTCTCGGTCTGTTGGCGCTGGGCATGGCCTGCGTCTATTTCCCGCAGCTCGACAGCCTGGGCGGCTGGGGCTGGATGCTGTCCTTCTTCGCCAGCGGCATGGTGCTCTACAAGCTGCGGGATACGCGCATCTTCGATGATCGCGTGGCGCTGTTGGCGCTGCTCGGGCCTGGCGGCGAGCATTCCCTTGCGGCAATTCATCCTGCTGTTTGCGCCGTTCGGCTGTTATCTCGCGCTCTATCTGGCGCTCCATCCGCGATTGCCCCGATTCAAGGCGGCGCGTTACGGCGATTTGTCCTATGGGCTTTACATCTATGGCTGGCCTTCGGAGCAATTGGCGATCTGGCTGCAGGGCGGCCATGCCCCGTGGTGGCGCGTGTTCCTGCCCGCCCTCGCCTTGGCCGCCGGTTTGGCTTTCCTGTCCTGGCGCCTGGTCGAAGGGCCGGCGTTGCGGCTGAAGCCGCGCTCGCGCGTGCCCGTGCCGGCGCCGGCGCCCGGAGACTGACCATGGCGGCCG
The DNA here is from genome assembly GCA_963810055.1 of uncultured Alphaproteobacteria bacterium. Taxonomy (GTDB): domain Bacteria; phylum Pseudomonadota; class Alphaproteobacteria; order ATCC43930; family CGMCC-115725; genus REEB95. The sequence continues at coordinate 57,657 of CAWEME010000011.1, forward strand.
AGATTCCGTTCCGGCGCAACTTCGCCTTCCAATACGGCGTGGCCGAGACGGTTTCGCCGCTCATCCGCCGCGTCGTCGCGCGCAACCCCAGCCCCTTCACCTTCAAGGGCACCGGCACCTATATCGTCGGCCGCGGCAAGGTCGCGATCATCGATCCCGGCCCCGACATGGCGCCGCACATCGCGGCGCTGCTGAACGCCGTCGGGAACGAAACCGTCACCCATATCCTGGTCACCCACACCCATCTCGACCATTCGCCGGCGGCGGCGGCGGTGAAGCGCGCCACAGGATCCCGGACCTACGGCTACGGCCCGCACGGCTCGGGCCGCGCCGAAGACCGCGCCGGCATCGAGCTGGGCGTGGTCGAGGAAGGCGGCGACCATGATTTCACGCCCGACGAAGCCCTGCGCGAGGGCGACGGCGTGACCGGGCCGGGCTGGCGGTTGACCGCGGTGGAAACCCCCGGCCACACCTCGAACCATCTCTGCTTCTATCTTCCCGAAGAAAAGACGCTCTTCACCGGCGATCACGTCATGGGCTGGTCGACCAGCGTCATCGCGCCCCCCGACGGCGACATGGCGGCCTATATGCGCTCGCTGCGCAAGCTTTTGAAACGCGACGACACGCTCTATTGGCCGACCCACGGGCCGTCGATCCCCGAGCCGAAGAAGCACGTGGCGGCTTTCATCGCCCATCGGCAGGAACGCACCGTGGCGATCCTGGCGCGCGCTCCAGGCGGGGGCGTCGACCATTCCGGAGATCGTGACGCGGGTCTATGCCGGGCTCGATACGCGCCTGGTTCCCGCCGCCGGGCGTTCGGTGCTGGCGCATCTGATCGAGCTGGCCGAGCGCGGCCTGGTGCTGGCCGACGGGCCGCCCGCCCTGAATTCGCATCTTCCGCCTCAAGCCCTGAAGCCTAGGGCTGGCAGCTCTGCGGATGGTCGATCGGCACGCCGTGATGATACATGCAGCAACGCATGTGAAAGGGGCGCGTCGGCGGCGAAATCGCCGGATCGGCGGTTTCCTTCTCGCACAGCGGCGAGCTGCCACTGATAATTCTGGCCCGAATTCCAGAAATTGCCGTAGGTGTTGCCGTAGCTGTCGGTTACGCCAAAGACCGAGGAACAGCCCGAGAGCGCCAAGGCGCAAATCAAAACGACAAGAGGGCTGACCGACCTGGGCATGCCGCCATCCTAGCGCCCGTCCTCGGTCTGGGATAGGGCCCAGCGTAGCAAAGGCCGAGCGCGAACCAAGCGCGAGGCCGTCTTGCGAAGCAGAAGGGCGGACTTAGCACGCCCGTGACAAATCCCCCGGCCCTGGCATAAGATCACCGGACATAAAACAAGCCGGCAACGTCCGGTACAGGGGAGGAAATGATGATGGTACGTCGTAAAATCGGCGCGGTTTTCCGCGTCGTCCTGGCGCTGACGCTGGGCGTGGCGCTCGCTTCCATCGCACCCGAGGCGCGCGCGCAAACCAAGGAACCGATCAAGATCGGCTTCAGCATGGCCTTGAGCGGCGGGCTGTCGCCCAACGGCAAGGCGGCGCTGCTCGCCATGCAGATCTGGGAGGCGGACCAGAACGCCAAGGGCGGGCTGCTCGGCCGGCCGGTGAAGCTGGTCTATTACGACGACCAGACCGACGCCTCGACGGTGCCGGGCATCTACACCAAGCTCCTGGACGTCGACAAGGTCGATTTGGTGGTCGGCCCCTACGGCACCAACATGATCGCGCCGGCCATGCCGGTCATCATCCAGCACAAGATGACCTTCATCGGCCTCTTGGGCCTCGCCGTGAACACTGCGTTCAATTATCCCAACTACTTCGCGATGATCCCCTCGGGACCCAGCCCCAAGGAAGCCTTCACCAAGGGCTTCTTCGACATCGCCCTGGCGCAGAACCCCAAGCCCAAGACCGTCGCCATCGTCGGGGCCGATGCCGAGTTCTCGAAGAACCTGACCGATGGCGCGCGCGCCAACGCCCAGGCGCTCGGACTCCAGATCGTCTACGACAAGTCCTATCCGCCGACCACCACCGACTACGCGCCGATCATGCGGGCGATCAACGCGACCAATCCGGACCTGATCGTCGTCGGTTCCTATCCGCCCGACACGGTCGGCATGATCAACGCCCTGGGCGAAGTCGGCACCAACGCCAAGATGTTCGGCGGCGGCATGGTCGGATTGCAGAACACCTCGCTCAAGACCAAGCTGGGGCCGCTGCTGAACGGCGTCGTCAATTACGACTTCTGGCTGCCCGGGCCGAAAATGGAGTTTCCGGGCGTCGACGCCGTGCTCAAGAAGTACCAGGCGCAAGCGGGAGCCGCGGGCGTCGATCCGCTCGGCTATTACATGACGACGTTCGCCTACGCCTATCTCCAGGTCATGGCCGAGGCGGTGACCAAGACCGGCGGCCTCGACCAGCAGAAGATCGCCGACTACATCCGCTCCCACACCTTCCATACCGTGACCGGCGATGTGAAGTTCGGCGCGGGCGGCGAATGGGCGGCCTCGCGCGTGCTGCAAGTCCAGTTCCAGCACGTCACCAGCAACGACGTCGACCAGTTCAAGGGCACCCAGAAGACGGTGATCCTCACCCCGGCGGCATACAAGACGGGCAACGTGATCTATCCCCTGTCCGCCGCCAGGAAATAGGCGCCGGGAAACAGACGGAACGACCCCATCGGTTCGGGGGGCAAGACCAGGCGCCGGGCGGCAACGCCCGGCGCTTTTTTTATGCGCGGGAATGCGGCGGCTTGGCCGCCGCCTGGCTAAACGAAGCCGTTGCAGAACGGGCGCGATAGCGGCAATCTCCCGCCGCCATTCAGGCCAAGGCCCGGCCGGCCCGGGACAAAAAGAGGAGCTACGGCAATATGAAATTCGTCACATTCGGCACCCCCAAGGCGCCGCGGCTGGGCGCGCTCGACGCCGGGCGCGGGGTCCTGGACCTCAAGAAAGCCAATGCGAGGCTTCCCGGCGACATGCTGGCGCTGATCGAGGGCGGCCCGGCTGCGCTCAAGGCGGCAAAAAAGGCCTTCGACGCCGCGCTCAAATCCAAGAAATCCGGCCTGTGGACGCCCTTGAAAAGCGCGAAATTGCTGGCGCCCATCCCGGCGCCGAACAAGAACGTGTTCTGCGTCGGCCGCAACTACCGCCTGCACATCATCGAGGGCGCGCGCGCCCGCGGCCACGAGCCGGTCTTCCCCAAGGTGCCGGAATTCTTCTCCAAGCCGCGCACCACGGTGGTCGGGCCCGACGCCCCCGTGCTGCGCCACGCCAAGAACACCCAGAAGCTCGACTACGAGGTCGAGCTCGGCATCGTCATCGGCAAGCGCGTGCGCGACCTGGCGCCGGACAAGGCGTTGCCGGCGGTGTTCGGCTACACCATCATCAACGACGTCACCGCGCGCGACGCGCAAGCCGCCCACGGCCAGTGGTTCAAGGGCAAGAGCTTCGACACCTTCTGCCCGATGGGGCCCTGCATCGTCACGGCGGATGAGTTCGGGAATCCCAGCGGCCACCGGATATCGCTCAAGGTGAACGGCCAGATCCGGCAGGATTCCAACACTTCCGACATGCTGTTCGACGTGGCGGCGATCGTTTCGTTTCTCTGCGCCAGCCTGACGCTCGATCCCGGCGACGTGATCGCCACCGGCACGCCTTCGGGCGTGGCGCTGGGCATGACGCCGCAGCTCTGGCTCAATGTCGGCGACGTGGTCGAGGCCGAGATCGAAGGCATCGGGAGTTTGAGGAACAAGATCGTCGAGGGATGACCTCCGAGCCTCCGGGGCCGGCATCGGCCCTGCCGCCGCGCGTCATCCGCCTCTTCCTGCTGCAACGCGTCGCCGGCGGCATGGCGTTGCAGATGCAGGCGGTGGCGGTGGGCTGGTACGTCTATGCCCTCACCTCGAGCCCGCTCGATCTGGGCTTCATCGGCCTGGTGCAATTCCTGCCGACGGCGGGGCTGGCGCTGGCCGCCGGCCATGTGGTCGACCGCTATCCGCGCCGCCATGTGCTGTTGGCCGCGCAGACGCTGGAGCTGGCTTGTTATCTGGCGCTGGCGGCGATCGCCGGGGCCGGAATCGGCTCGGTCGGGCTCGTGTTCCTGGTCGTGGCCGGGCTCGGGGTCGCCCGCGCCTTCGATCACCCCGCCCAGGCCTCGCTGCTGCCCGGGCTGGTGCCGGCCCAGGCGTTTCCCCGCGCCGCCGCCTGGAGCTCGATGGCGGTTCAGCTCTCGGTCGTGGTCGGGCCGGCGGCGGGCGGGCTGATCTATATTCTCGGCCCGGCGGTGCCTTTCGCCGTGGCGGCGGCGCTCGCTTCCGCCGCCTTTATCGCCGTGCTGCTCATCGACGAGCGGCGAGTTTCCAAGGCCCGCGCGCCGGTGACCTGGAAAACCCTGGTCAGCGGGATAACCTTCATCCGCCATCACCAGGCGGTGCTGGGCGCGATCTCGCTCGATCTGTTCGGCGTGCTGTTCGGCGGCGCCACCGCGCTGCTGCCGATCTTCGCCCGCGACATATTGATGATCGGCCCGGCCGGGCTGGGCCTGATGCGCAGCGCTCCGGCGGTGGGCGCGCTTGCGACCGGCCTGATCCTGACGCGTTGGCCGCTGTCGCGGCATGTAGGATCGCGCATGCTGATCGCGGTGGCGATCTATGGCATCGCCACCCTGATCTTCGGCGTGTCGCGCTGGGTGCCCTTGTCCTTCGCGGCGCTGATCTGCGTCGGCGCCTCCGACATGGTGAGCGTGGTGACGCGCAACACCCTGGTGCAGACCGAGACGCCCGATGCCATCCGCGGCCGGGTCAACGCGGTCAACACCGTGTTCATCGGCACCTCGAATCAATTGGGCGAGTTCGAATCGGGCGTCACCGCCGCCTGGTTCGGGCCGGTGGGCTCGGTGGTGTTGGGCGGCGCCGCCACTTTGCTGATCGCCGCGCTGTGGGCCTGGCGCCTGCCGGCGCTTAGGCGCATGGACCGCTTCAATACCGTCCGGCGCTAGGCGCGATATTCAAACCCGGCCGCAAAGTGTTAAGCTTTTGCGCGACAGGAGAAGCCATGCCGAAATCCATCGAGCACGTGCACTGGCCCGACGCGCCGGATCTGTGGATGCCCTATGCGCCGGCCATCAAGGTCAAGGGCGGCACGACGGTCTATCTCGCGGGCGTGACCGCCGCGCCGGTCTATCACCATCATCCGCACCGGCCCGAGGAGTTCGCTTCCATGCCGCGCGACATGGCGGGACAGACGCGCGCGGCGCTGGAAAACCTCAAACGGGGGCTGAGTTCCGCCGGGGCGGGTTTCGCCGACGTGGTCAAGGCCGACCGGTTCGTGACGGATCTGTCCGACCAGGACGCGCTGAACCGCGTCTGGGCCGAATATTTCGGCGATTCGAAGCCGGCGACGACGACGGTGCAGGTGGTGCGGCTTGCGACCGATCCGCGTTGCCTGATCGAGATCAACGCGGTCGCTGTGACCGACTAACTAACCCGGGAGAGAAAACTTGCTTACGCTCTATTACGCGAACGGCGCCTGCTCGATGGCGGCGCATATCGTGCTCGAGGAAAGCGGCGAGAAATACCAGCCGCGCCGCCTCAATCTCGCGCAAGGCGAGCAGCGCACGCCCGAGTACCTCAAGATCAATCCGCTGGGCCGCGTGCCGGCCTTGGTTCTCGACGACGGCAGCAGCCTGGCCGAGAACACCGCCATCCTGCCTTATCTCGGCAAGCGGTTCGGATTATGGCCGACCGATCCGCTGGCCGAGGCGCGGGCCTTGTGGCGCATCGGTTTCTTCGCCAGCTCCGTCCATGTGGCGCATGCCCATATCGGCCGGCCCGAGCGTTACGCCAGCGACAAGGCGGCGCAGGAGGACGTCAAGGCGATGGGCCTCAAGAGCTTCCACGGCTATCTCAAGGACATCGACGGCTTTTACGCCGGCAAGGAATGGCTGCTCGGCCCCTATTCGGTGGTCGATCCCTACGCCTTCATCTTCTACACCTGGGGCGTGCGCCGCGAACTGCCGATGCCGGAATTGAAGAACTACACCGCCTTCAAGGACCGCATGCTGAAACGCCCGGCGGTGCAGCGCGTGCTCGCGGACGAGAACATCAAGCTCTAGCGTAGCACAGGCCGCGTTTCCGCGGCCGTCGTGCGAAGTAAAGAGAGTCCGTAGCACGGGCCGCGGTTTCGCGGCCGTCGTGCGAAGCCAAGCGGAATCCCCTCCTCACTTCGCCTTGGCGACGCGCCGCGCCCACAGCTCATAGGGGCGGTTGAGCGTCTTGTCGTGGCTTTCCCTGGTGCTTTTCGCCTCGCCGGAGCTGAGATAGGTGACCGGCCCGAGGCGGATCGCCTCGCTTTGCAGCTTGGCGTTGGTTTCGGCATAGACCGCGCGAAAGACCGCGTGGCGAAGCGACGGGCCGACCGTGACCGAGCCGTGGCCGCGCATCAGCGCGACAATGGCGCCGCCCAGCGTCCGGGCCAGCGCGTCGCCCAGCTTGACGCTGTCGATCAGCATGTTGGTGGCGTCGCCCGCGACCTGCCGGATTTCGAACACCGGCACGTTGTCGCCCAGGAAACCGCTCATGTGATAGACCGGCCGGAGTTTCTGCGGCGTGATGCCGAAGGGAATGATGCTGGGCGAGTGGCTGTGCACCACCGAAGTCACGTCGGGCCGCGCCTTGTAGATCGAGCCGTGGATGAAGCGTTCGAGATAGGTCGCGCGGCCGCGCGGGTCGATCGGAACCCCGTCGAAATCGAACAGCATGATGTCCTTGGGCGTAACCAGCCCCGGCGCCATGCTGCGCGCCAACAGGAACCGCCCGGGATCGCGCGGATCGCGCAGGCTGACATGGCCGAAGCCGTCGACCACGCCCTGGTCGAACAATATCCGGTTGGCGGTGGCGAGCTCGGCCGCCTGTTTCGGATCGATCTTTTCCTTGGCCATGTTTCCCCCTGGATTGTTTTATTCGCCGCGGAATTGCGGCGCGCGTTTGGCGAAAAAGGCGTCCATGCCTTCGCGGAAATCCTTGCTCATGTAGCACATCACCACCAGATCATCTCCCTCGCCTCTCGGGATGCGCGGCTGGAGACGGCGCAACGCTTCCTTGGTGGCGCGCAGCGTCAAGGGCGCGCGGCTTGCTACCGCGCGGGCGACCTCCTCCGCGCGTTTCATCAGATCCGCCGCCTCCACCACCTCGGTCACGAGGCCGATGGCCTGCGCCTCGGGCGCCTCGACCAGCCGGGCGTTGAAGATCAGATCCTTCACCCGCCCCGCCCCCACCAGCGCGCAGAGCCGCGCATAGTTTCCCATCGACAGGCAATTGCCCAGCGTGCGCGCCACCGGAAAGCCGAAGCGGGCAGTGGATGCTGCGATCCTGAGATCGCAGGCGGCGGCGATGCCGGCGCCGCCGCCGGTGCAGGCGCCCTGAATGACGGCGATGGTCGGCAGCTGGCAGCTTTCCAGAGCGGTCAGCACGCGGTCGATGCGGCCTTCGTAGGCGAGCGCGTCGGCGGGCTTGTCGAAGGCCTTGAACTGCGAGATGTCCGTGCCCGAGGCAAAGGCCTTGTCGCCGGCGCCGGTGAGCAGCAGAACCCGGATCGACTTGTCCTGGGGTGCCTCGGCGCAGATTTCGGCGAGGCGGTCATACATGGCGAAGGTCAAGGCGTTCCGCGCCTGCGGCCGGTTGAAGGTGATGCGGCCGATGCCGTCGCGGATTTCGTAAAGGAGTTCGTCGCTCACTGGCGTATCCCCATCATGGCCAAGGGTTAGGGCAAAAGGCGGGAAAGCGACCTTACTATGCCACCCCGGCCCGGCGCCTCAAGCTTTTAGGGCTGCCGGTTTCGTTCTTCCATGGCAATATGGGGTTCTCGCAGGAGACACCGCCATGCCGCTCACCCATCTCGAGCATTTCCTGATCCAGTCGCCCGACATCGACCGGACCCGCGACTGGTACGTGAAAGTCCTGGGCCTGGTCGCCGGGCCGCATCCCGATTTCGGCTTCCCCGTGCATTGGCTCTATCTCGGCGACGTGCCGGTGCTGCATGTGGCGCAGGGCGGCGCCGCGGTTTCGCAAAACCGGCTCAAATATCTCGGCCAGCAATCGCAAGCGACCGAGGGCACCGGCGTGATCGACCACGTCGCCTTCCGCGCCACCGGGCTGCCTGCGATGATCGCGCATCTGCAAAAGCTCAAGATCGAATTCAAGGAGCGCCAAGTCGACGACCAGGGGCTGTATCAGCTTTTCCTGTTCGACCCCAACGGGGTCAAGGTCGAGCTCAACTACCAGGCGGCCGAAGCCAAGGGGCGCCGGGCGGCGGTGATGGCGAGCGATTACCGCTGAACCGCGATAAACCGAACACAATCAAGGGCTAGGCAACTCCGGACGCGCTCTCTATAGTCCGCGCCAGCGCAGGAGGATTGCTTTGCAAGCGAACATCGGGAAATCACGAATTCGGCGGCGCACGGCGAAGGAGCACGGGCCTGACCCGGTCGATGTCCATGTCGGCCGGCGTTTGCGCATCGGACGCGAGTTTGCCGGATTGACCCAGACCGGCATCGGCAAGGAACTCGGCATGAGCTTCCAGGTGGTGCAGAAATACGAGCAAGGCGAGATCCGCATTTCCGCCAGCCGGCTCTATCAGCTGGCAAAGCTGCTGGGGAAGCCGGTGTCTTATTTCTTCGAAGGGCTCGAAACCGCGTCGGGCGCGGCCGCCCCGCCCGAACAGGGCATCGTCAGGCGCGAAATCGAGCTGGTGCGTGCCTTCCGCTCCATCGACAGCCCCGAGGTGCAGCAGCGCCTGTTGCTGCTGATGCGGGACGTCGGCGAGCACCAGTCGGCGTAATCGAGACCGCAACGGGACCAGGCATGACCGAAACCAAGCCGCTGATGGCCGGCAAGCGCGGCCTCATCATGGGCGTCGCCAACGAGCGCTCGATCGCCTGGGCGATCGCCCAGGCGGTGCACGCGCACGGCGCCGAGCTCGCCTTCACCTATCAGGGCGACGCGCTGGGCAAGCGCGTCAAGCCGCTGGCCGACAGCATCGGCGGCAAGGTGGTGGGTGATTGCGACGTCGGCAACGAGGCGAGCGTGGCCGCGGTTTTCGAATCCGTCACGCAGCTTTGGGGCGGATTAGATTTCCTCGTCCATGCCATCGCCTATTCCGATCCCGAAGAGCTGCGCGGACTTTATGTCGACACCACGCGCGCCAATTTCCTGAAGAGTCTGGAAATCTCCTGTTACTCCTTCACCGATCTGTGCCGCCGCGCCGTGCCGTTGATGACCAAGGGCGGCAGCCTGCTGACCTTGAGCTATCTCGGGGCCGAGCGCGTCATGCCGCATTACAACGTCATGGGCGTGGCCAAGGCCGCGCTCGAGGCGTCGGTGCGCTATCTCGCGGTCGATCTCGGCGGCAAGAACATCCGCGTCAACGCCATCTCGGCCGGGCCGCTCAAGACGCTGGCGGCCTCGGGCATCGGCGATTTCCGCTATATCCTGAAGTGGAACCAGTACAATTCGCCCTTGAAGCGCAACGTCGCGCTCGAGGAAGTCGGCAATGCCGGCCTCTATCTGCTGAGCGACCTTTCCAACGGCGTCACCGGCGAGGTGCATCACGTCGATTCCGGCTATCATGTCGTCGGCATGAAGGCGGTGGACGCGCCCGACATATCGGTCGTCTAGGAGACGGAAATGTCCGGCAACGGTTTCGGCACCATCTTCCGCTTTACGACATGGGGCGAAAGCCACGGGCCGGCCATCGGCTGCGTCGTCGAGGGCGTGCCGCCGCGCATCCCCTTGTCCGAAGGCGACATCCAGCCCTGGCTCGACAAGCGCCGGCCGGGGGCCTCGCGCTTCACCACCCAGCGCAAGGAAAGCGACAAGGTGCAGATCCTGTCCGGCGTGTTCGAGGGCCAGACCACCGGCTCGCCGGTGATGCTGCTGATCGCCAACGAGGACGCGCGCGCCAAGGATTACGACGCGATCAAGGACCAGTTCCGCCCCGGCCACGCCGATTACACCTATTGGGCCAAATACGGCATCCGCGACTATCGCGGCGGCGGCCGCGCCTCGGCGCGCGAGACCGCGGCGCGCGTCGCCGCCGGCGCCATCGCGCGCAAGATCCTCGGGCCGGCGGTCGATGTCCGCGGCGCGCTCATCCAGATCGGCCCGCATCCGATCGACCGCAAGCGCTGGGACTGGAAAGAGGTGGCGAACAACCCGTTCTTCTGCCCCGACGCCCAGACGGCGAAGTCCTGGGAAAACTTCCTCGATGAGACGCGCAAGGCGGGCTCCTCCGCCGGCGCCGTCATCGAGATCCAGGCTTCGGGAGTCCCGGCCGGATGGGGCGATCCCATCTACGACAAGCTCGACGCCGATCTCGCCAAGGCGATGATGGGCATCAACGCGGTCAAGGGCGTCGAGATCGGCGCCGGCATGGCCGCGGCCTCGCTGTCGGGCGAGCAGAACGCCGACGAGATGCGCATGAAGGCGGCAAGGTCGCGTTCCTGTCCAACCACGCCGGCGGCATATTGGGCGGCATATCGACCGGCCAGGACGTGGTCGTGCGCTTCGCGGTCAAGCCGACCAGCTCGATCCTCAAGCCCCTGAAGAGCGTCGACCGTTTCGGCAAGGAGATCGAGATCTCGACCAAGGGCCGCCACGATCCCTGCGTCGGCATCCGCGCCGTGCCGGTGGGCGAAGCGATGATGGCCGTGGTGCTGGCCGATCATATGCTGCGCCACCGCGCGCAATGCGGCTGAGCGCCAAGATGGGCCGCTTTCTTTTCAGGTTTTTGCGCCGTCATCGGCTTCCTGGTCGTTCTGTCCGGGCTGGCGGCTTCGGGCGTTTTTCTCTGGTTCAAGCTTTCCGCTCCCGGCGTGGCATCCGACACCGTCCTGACGCTGGAAATCTCCGGCGCGCTGCCCGACGGCCCGCCGCAAACGGGACTGGCCGGCCTGCTCGCGGGCCCGCAGCGGACTCTGGGCGACGTGCTCGGCGCGCTCGAACGCGCGCGATCCGATCCGCGCGTCAAGGGCCTGATGCTGCGCATCGGCGGCGGCGGTCTCGGCCTCGCCCAGGTGCAGGAATTGCGCGACGCGATCCGGGATTTCCGCGCCAAGGGCAAGCCCGTCTTCGCCTATAGCGACAGCTACGGCGAATTCGAATCCGGCACCACCGCCTATTACCTGGCTTCGTCCTGCGACGAGGTTTGGCTGCAACCGTTGGGCCTCTTAAGCCTGGTGGGGCTGCGCGCCGAGCAGCCGTTCTTCCGCGGTTCGCTCGACAAGCTCGGCGTCGTGCCCCGCTTCGACAAGCGCGAGGAATACAAGACGGCGATGAACATGCTGACCGACACCGCCATGACCCCGGCGCAGCGCGAGGAAACCACCTCGCTGCTCGCGTCGCTGCGCGGCCAGATCGTGTCCGGGATCGCGGCGGGGCGGAAGCTCGACCCGGCCGTGGTCGGCGATCTCATCGATAAGGGCCCTTATCTGGCGCAGGAAGCGCTCGACAACCATCTGATCGACCATGTCGGCTATGGCGAGGACGCGCTCGCCGCGCTTAAGCAACATGCCGGCGGCGACGCCAAGACCATGACCCTCGCCCATTACATCGACAGCGTCGGCCCGCCGCACGCCAAGGGGCCGGTGATCGCGCTGATCTACGCCGACGGGCTGATGGTTCGCGGCAAGAGCGACGACACGGGGCTGATGGGCAACGGCCTGATGGGTTCGGAAAGCGTCATCCACGCCTTCCGCCTGGCCGAGCGCGACAAGGACGTGCGCGCGATCTTGTTCCGCATCGACAGCCCCGGCGGCTCGGCGGTGGCGGCGGAATCGATCTGGAACGAGGTCAAGGCGGCGCGCGCTTCGGGCAAGCCGGTGATCGTCAGCATGGGCGGCGTCGCCGGTTCGGGGGGATATTACATCGCCGATCCGACGCCGACAAGATCGTCGCCGAGCCCGCGACCTGACCGGCTCGATCGGCGTGCTGGCCGGCAAAATGCTGATCAACGGCCTTTCGGACAAGCTCGGCGTCACCTGGG
>CAWEME010000012.1:0-447808 GCA_963810055.1 uncultured Alphaproteobacteria bacterium
TCAGCGCCGGCCGAACAGCTTTTCGATGTCGGCCAGGCGCAACTCGACATAGGTCGGGCGGCCGTGATTGCACTGGCCGGAATGGGGCGTCACCTCCATCTCGCGGAGCAACGCGTCCATCTCGGCCTGGTTGAGCCGCCGCCCGGCGCGAACGCTGCCGTGGCAGGCGAGCGTTCCGCAAACCTCTTCGAGCCGCTCCTTCAAGGACAGCGCGTCGCCCAGCTCGGCCAGTTCGTCGGCGAGATCGCGGATCAAGCCCTGGATGTCGATCTCGCCCAGCAGCGCCGGCACCTCGCGCACCACCACCGCGCCCGCGCCGAATTTCTCGATCACCAGCCCGAGCTCGGCAAGCTCCTGGACGCGCGCGGCCAAGCGCGCGGCCGCAGCCTCGTCCAACTCCACCACCTCGGGCAAAAGCAGGATCTGGCGCTTGACGCCGCTCGACGCGATTTCGCGCTTCATGCGCTCATAGACCAGGCGCTCATGCGCCGCGTGCTGGTCGACGATGACGATGCCGTCCGCGGTCTGCGCGACGATATAGGTCTCGTGCAATTGCGCGCAGGCGGCGCCCAGCGGGTAGGCCTGGGCGTCGGGCGCTTCGACCGTGCGCGCGGATGGGGCCGCCTGGGGCAAGGGCGCCTGATAGGATGCTGCTTGTTCGGCCAGGCCCGGCATCAGCGCGGGCGCGGCGCCGCCGCGCGGGCTCCAATGCACCGGCTGGAAAGCATTGAGCGCGGCCTCGGCCACGGTGGTGGAAGCGCGGTGGCCGGCGGCCGCCAGCGCCTGGCGCAGCGCGCCCACGATCAGGCCGCGCACCAGATTGGCGTCGCGGAAGCGCACCTCGGCCTTGGCGGGGTGGACGTTCACATCGACCTGGTCCTCCGGGCAATCGAGGAACAGCACCACCATGGGATGGCGGTCGCGCGCCAGGAAATCCTGATAGGCGCCCCGGACCGCGCCGGCCAAAAGCTTGTCGCGCACCGGCCGGCCGTTGACGAAGAGATACTGGTCCTTGGAGGTGGCGCGGTTGAGGGTCGGCAGCCCGGCGAAGCCCGAAAGCTTGAATCCCTCGCGCGAAGCTTCGATGGCGAGCGCGTTGTCGGCGAAGTCGCGGCCCAACAGCGCGCCGAGCCGGGTTTTGCGCGCCTCGGCGATGCCCGCCCCCGCCAGATCGGACTTTAAAAGATCCTGGGCGGGATTGAGGCGCAGGATGGTTTTTTCCTCGTCGCCGGTGACGGTGAAGGCGATTTGCGGATAGGCCATGGCCAGGCGCTCGACCGCGTCGAGCGCGGCGTCGCGCTCGGCGCGCGGCGATTTCAGGAATTTGAGCCGCGCCGGCGTGGCGTAGAACAGCTCGCGCACCTCGACCCGCGTGCCCGGAGGATGCGAAGCGGGCCGGACCTCGCTTTTGGCCCCGCCCTCGACCGCGATCGATGCCGCTTCGGCCGAGCCCCGCTTGCGGCTGGTGATGGTCAGGCGGCTGACCGCGCCGATCGAAGGCAGCGCCTCGCCGCGGAAACCCAGGGTCTTGATGCGCAGGAGATCGTCGTCCGGCAGCTTGGATGTCGCATGGCGCTCGACCGCCAGCTCCAATTCATCCGCGCTCATGCCCTCGCCGTCATCGACCACCAGGATCAGGCTCGATCCGCCGTCGCGCAACGTGACGTCGATGCGCCTGGCGCCCGCGTCGATCGCGTTCTCGACCAATTCCTTCACCGCCGCGGCCGGGCGCTCGATCACCTCGCCGGCGGCGATGCGGTTGACGATGACGGGCGGCAGCAGGCGGAGGGCCATGGGCTATTGTGCCTTGGGCCGCCCCATCTCGCCAAGGTGCTGGCGCGCGAGTCGCTTGCCTTCTTCCACCGCCGGCTGATCGAAGGCGTTGACGCCCAGCAGATCGGCGGCGATCACGGTTTCCAGCATGAAATGCATCAACAGCGCGCCGAGGCTCTTCTCGTCGAGTCGGGCGAGACTGATAACCCGCGTCGGCCGTCCGTTGCGGATCAGCGTGGCGGCGGTGGCCCGCTGCTCGGCCTCGAGCAGATCGCCCATGCGCTTGCCGGCGAGATAGGCCAGATCCTTGTTGGCGGACAGGCTCGCAGGCAGGGACGGCCCCTGCCCCGCCTGTGCCAGCATGACGAGGGTGAACATCTTGTCGGACGGGCCGCCGAGATAGAGCTGGAGCTGGCTGTGCTGATCGACCGTGCCGAGCGCGCGGATCGGCGTCGTGCCCTTGCCGTCCTTGCCCAGGCTTTCGGCCCAAAGCTGGCGGAACCACAGGCCGAACGGCGCCAGCCGGTCGGCATAGGGCATCATCACCGTCGCCGAGATTCCGCGCCGCTCGGCCAGCGCGACCGATACCGCCGCGCCCAGGGCGGGAAAGGATTGGCGCGTTTCCTTGGCGGCGAATGCCTGCGCGAGCGCCTCGGCCGCGCCCTCGCGGAACGCGGCCGCGTCGAGCCCGGCGATCAACGCCGGCAACAGCCCGACATTGGACAAAACCGAGAAACGTCCGCCGAGACCGGGATCGTGGTCGAGCGCGCGCAGCTTGCGCGACGCGGCCAGCCGGCGCAGCGGGTTCTGGCCCGGCTCGGCGATGATTACCGCGCGCTTGGCGTGCGCCGGTCCCAGCCAATCGAGACAGGCGAGAAACTGGGTCAGGGTTTCCGCCGTGCCGCCCGATTTGGAGATGGCGATCAATCCGGTCTTGGCCGGCTTCAGGGCCGCGAACAGATCCTTGAAGCTCGCCGGATCGATATTGTCCATGAAATGGAGGCGAGGACCCTGGCGCGGCTTGGCCAGCGCCGCCAGCGTCTGGCCGCCGAGGCTCGAGCCGCCGGTGCCGAGCACGATCACGTCCTTGAAACGGCGAAACTCCGCGGCCAGCCGTTTCAACGCCTTCAGATCGTCGCTTTTCGCCGGCAAAGCCAAGAACGGCGCCTTGCCCGCGCGGGCAAGCGCGGCGAGCCGGGCCAGCGCGGCCGCGGCGCGCTCCAACGCGGATTCGAGCTCGGCCGCGGTCAGACCCCGGTTGCCGACCGCCTCGGCCAGGCAACCCGCTATATCATGACGGTAGTGCATCGCCCCCACGCCTGCCGTTTGGAATCGCGTTCCACCGGCACCGCGCCGGACGCTACTGCATTTTCAGCGTCGCGCAAAGGCGCCGTTCTACACGCGCCCACGAAGGGCGCGGGTTCAGAACAGCCAGCCGAGGAAGCTCGTGGATTTGGTGCGTTCGATAACCGGCGCGTTGGCGGCCTTGGCCGGGGGTTGCGCCGGCGCAACCGTGCCGGGCGCCGCGTTGGCCGCCGCCGCCTGGCTCGCGGCGGCTTCGCGCAGCCGTTCGGCCTCGCTGCTGGGGTCGATCACCTGATTTCCGGGCGGCAGGCTCGGCGGCGCCGTCTTCCAGAACAGCAGCTTGTCGGCGAAGCCGGAATTGTCCGGCGCCGCCGACGCGTCGGCGCTGACAAGCTCGCGGATGTTATTGGGTGCGTTCTCGGCGCCCGCCCGCTTCAGCAATTCGTCCTCGCCCTCGCTGCGGTCGCTCGCGGCCGGCGACAGCGTGGCGAGCTGGGTGTCGCTGGCGCGGAACACGGTTTGGCGCGCCTGCTCGACCGGCGCCTTCTCCTGCGTCGGCGCCGCGCCCGGACGCGGCGGACGCAAGGTGAAATCGGGCGGGACGGCGAGCGGCGCCGACGCGGTGACGGCGAATTCGTCGGGGACGACCTTTTCCATGCCGAGGCCGCGCTTGACGTCGGTCCAGGTGTCGCCGCAGCCCGCCAGCGACAAGCAGGCGAACGCGACAACGGCGGCAACAGGGATGGGAACCCGACGAACCACGTTAATAAACCGTCCTAAACGTCTCGCTTGGAGCGTCATTTTAACCCGGCGCGGTGCCTTTCGCCAAGCAATCCCTCGAGCGCGATGAAAACGACGCCGATGGTGATGGCCGTATCCGCCAGGTTAAAGGCGAACCAGTGCCAGTCCCCCCAGTGAAAATCGAGGAAATCCACCACCGCGCCGCGGAATATCCTGTCAATAATGTTACCCAGCGCGCCGCCGATGACGAGGCCGATGGCGAGCGCGAGCCATCCCCGCCCGGCCCGCTTCAGCCACAGCAGCAGCGCCGCCACGATGACGGCGGCCAAGGCGGCGAACAGCAGCGTGCCGCTCGCCGTCGCGGAATTGAAGAGGCCGAAGCTGACGCCGCGGTTCCAGGCCAGCACCAGATTGAAGAAGGGCAGCACGGCAACGCCGTTCTCGCCCGGGCGCGCGGCGAAGAATCCCAGCACCCAGAACTTGACCAGTTGATCGAGCGCCGCGACCGCGGCTGCCAGGGCGAGGCCGCGGCGCATGGCTATTTCCCACCCCGCGCCAGCCCATCCACGGCCTCGGCGCAGCGGCGGCACAGATCGGGATGGGATTTGACCGAGCCCACCTCGGGCAGCACTTTCCAGCAGCGCGCGCATTTTTCGCCCGCGGCGAGGCCGACCGCGACGCCCACGCCCGGCACGTCGGTCAGAGTGAAAGCGCCTGGCGGGGCGGGAACATGCGCGAACGCGGCGGCGGAGGTGATGAAAATTTCGGGCAGATCGGCCTGGCCGAAATCCGCTTCCCTTTGGGATGCGGCGTAAACCTTGACCGCGGCCTGAAGGCTCGAGCCGATGCGTTTCTGCGCGCGCTCCAGTTCGATGGCGCCGGTGACGACTCGGCGCAGTTCGCGGATTTTTCCCCATTTTTCGCCCAGAGCGTCGTCGCGCCAGCCTGCCGGCACGTCGGGATAGAGCTGCAAGTGAACGCTCGCGGAATCGGCGTCGCCGTGCCGGCAGAGCCAGGCTTCCTCGGCGGTGAAGCACAGCACCGGCGCGAGCCACTTGGCCAGGCAATCGAACACCCGGTCGAGGCATGTGCGCGCGGCGCGGCGCTTCAAGTCGCCGGCCGGATCGCAATAGAGCGAATCCTTGCGCACGTCGAAATAGAAGGCGGAGAGATCGACGGCGCAGAAATTGTGCAACTGCGTGAACATGGAGTGGAAGTCGTAGGCCTCGACCGTGGTGCGCACCACGGCGTCGAGCTCCCACAGGCGATGCAGCACCCAGCGCTCCAGTTCCGGCATCGCCTTGGGCTCGACCTTCTCCTGGTCGGAAAAATCCTTCAGCGCGCCCAGCAGATAGCGCAGCGTGTTCCTTAGCCGCCGGTAAATCTCGCTCTGCTGCTTCAGGATCTCGGGGCCGATGCGCAAATCCTCGGCGTAGTCGGCGGCGACGACCCAGAGCCGCAGAATGTCGGCGCCGCTTCTGCTCACCACCTCCTGGGGCGAGGTGACGTTGCCCAGCGACTTGGACATCTTGCGTCCCTGCTCGTCCAGGACGAAGCCATGGGTCAGCACCGCCTCGTAGGGCGCGCGCCCGCGCGTGCCGCAGGATTCCAGCAGCGAGGAATGAAACCAGCCGCGATGCTGGTCCGAGCCTTCGAGATAGAGCGAGGCCGGCCATTGGAGGTCCTTGCGCTTCTCCAGCACGAAGGCGTGGGTCGAGCCGGAATCGAACCAGACATCGACGATGTCCTTGACCTGCTCGTAATCGGAGGATTTGCGGGACGGGCCCGAGGAATTCGCCCGGATCGCGGGTGAACCAGGCATCCGAGCCTTCTTTCTCGAACGCCGCCGCGATGCGGTCGATCACGTTCTGGTCGCGCAGCGGTTCGCCGGTCTTCTTGTCGACGAAAACCGCGATCGGCACGCCCCAGGCGCGCTGGCGCGAGATGCACCAATCGGGCCTGGTCTCGATCATGGCGCGGATGCGGTTCTTGCCTTGCGGCGGAATCCAGCGCGTCGCCTCGATCGCCTTCAGCGCGGTCGCGCGCAGGCCGGTCTTCTCCATCGAAATGAACCATTGCGGCGTGGTGCGGAAGATCAGCGGCGCCTTGGAGCGCCAGGAATGGGGATAGGAATGGGTGAGCTTGGCTTCGCCCATAAGCGCGCCCGCCTCCTGGATGGCGGCGATCACCGCCTGGTTGGCGTCGCCCTCCTTGCCGTTGGGCTTGTAGACGCGCTTCCCAGCGAAGAGCGGCACCGACGGGTAATAGGTCCCATCCGCCGCCACCGTCTCCGGCACCTTGATGCCGTGGCGCGAACACAGATCGAAATCGTCCTGCCCATGGCCGGGCGCCATGTGGACGAAACCGGTGCCGTCTTCCTCGGTGACGAATTGGCCCGCCAGCAGCGGCACGTCGAAATCGTAGCCTTTCCCCGCCAGCGGATGGCGGCAGAGCGTGCCGGCGAGTTGCTCGCCTTTCAGCACCATGACCATGTCGGCCTTGAAATCGAGCTGCTGTTCGAGCGCCGCCCAGCGCGATTCCGCCACCACCAGCCGCTCGCCCGGCCGCGCCAGGCTGTTGGGACCCGCCCGGCTCACCAGCAGGACGAGATAGTTCATCCCAGCGCCATAGGCGATGGCGCGGTTGCCCGGCAGGGTCCAGGGCGTGGTGGTCCAGATCAGGATCGAGGCGTTGGCGATTTCCCGGTTGCCCGGCTTGGTCACCGGAAACCGCACCCACACCTGGGTTGAAGCGTGATCGTGGTATTCGATCTCGGCTTCGGCCAAGGCGGTCTGCTCCACCACCGACCACATCACCGGCTTCGCGCCGCGATAGAGCGAGCCGTTCATCAGGAACTTGCCGATCTCGCGCACGATCTGCGCCTCGGCCGCGATTCTCCATGGTGGTATAGGGATGATCCCAGTCGCCGCCGACGCCCAGGCGCTCGAACTCGATCTTCTGCACGCCGATCCAATGGCGCGCGAAGTCGCGGCATTCCTTGCGGAACTCGACGATCGGGACGTTGTCCTTGGATTTCTTCTTGGCGCGGTAATCCTCCTCGATCTTCCATTCGATCGGCAAGCCGTGGCAATCCCAGCCCGGCACATAGACCGCGTCCTTGCCGCTCATCTGTTGGGCGCGGTTGATGATGTCCTTCAGGATCTTGTTGAGCGCGTGGCCGATATGGAGATTGCCGTTGGCGTAGGGCGGCCCGTCATGGAGCACGTATTTGGGGCGGCCCTTGGCCATAACGCGCTGTTTTTGCCAGAGCCCGAGCCTGTTCCAGCGTTCGAGCAAAGCCGGCTCGCGCTTGGGCAGCTCGCCGCGCATCGGAAAAGCCGTGTCGGGCAAAAAGACGGTCGAGCGGTAATCCTTGCCCGAATCCGGCGCGGCGTCCTCGTTCATGGGCTTGGTCATAGGGAGATGACGATGAGCCGTCAACCGGGAGGCGGGGCCGCGCCAACGAGCGCGGCACGGGCATTGGCGAGGTCGCGGGCGAGCTGCGTCTTGAGGGCGTCCACGCCCTCGAAGACCGCGTCGGGGCGCAGGAACTCGACCAAGGCCACGCGCAAATGGCGGCCGAGCAGCTCGCCCGAGAAATCGAACAGATGGGCCTCGAGCCGCAATTCGCCTGCGCCCAGCGTGGCGCGGCGGCCGAGATAGGCCACGCCTTCGTGCCAATCGGTCCGCCCCTCCGCCTCGATCCCGGCATAGACGGCATAGATCCCGGCGGATGGCCGAAGATAATCGGCCAGCGGCAGATTGGCGGTGGGCACGCCCAGGCCGCGCGCGGCACCCTCGCCGCGCTCGACCCGCCCTTCGATCTCCCAGAAACGGCCGAGCAGATCCGCCGCCTCGCGCGGCTTGCCCTTGGTCAACAGCTCGCGGATGCGGGTCGAGGAATAGACCGCGCCGCCGGGGCTGGATATAGCCTCGACCACGGAAACGCCGAATCCCTTGCGCGCGCCGAGTTCCTTGAGCAGCCCGGAATCGCCGCGCCGCCCCCGGCCGAAGACGAAATCATACCCCACGACCACGTGGCGCGCGCCCAGCCCTTCGATCAGCACCCGGTCGACGAACTCCGCGGGCTCGCGCTTGGCGAAATCGAGATCGAAATGGATGACGAATAGCAGATCGACGCCGAGCGTCTCGATCAGCCGCGCCTTGGCGCGGAAGGGCGTCAGGCGGAAGGGTGGCGCGTCCGGCTTGAACACGCCGAAGGGATGGGGATCGAAGGTGAGCACGGCATGCGGGATATGGAGGTTACGGGCGATCCCGCCGGCCTGGGCTATCACCGCCTGATGGCCCGGATGGACGCCGTCGAAATTGCCGATGGCGACGACGGCGCCGCGGTCCGGACCCTCGGCCTTGTCATGTCGGAAGACGCGCACGCGTAGCACCCAAGGTGCGAAGCCAAATCAAGTTTCCAGGCGGAAGATATATAGATGCCGCGCGAAGGCGGATAGGGTTTTGGTTCGGCGGAGCGCTACGCGGGCTTTGGTTCAGCTTCGCACCACGCCTCGGGCCTGAAGGATCGGCCCTCGGCTGTGCTGTTACTTCTTAGCTTCGCACCACGCCTCGGGCCTGAAGGATCGGCCCTCGGCTGTGCTACGCGGGGGCCTTGCGCGAGGGAACCATGACCAGCGCCTCGCCGTCGATCACCACCTTGTCGCCGACGCGGCACACGGTCCTGAGCAGGACGCGCTGGTGGGCGGCGTTGATCTCCGCCACCGTGACATGGGCCTCGACGGTGTCGCCGATGCGCACCGGGGCGCGAAAGGCCAGGCTCTGGTTGAGATAGATCGTGCCCGGGCCGGGCATGATGGCGACGACGGTCGACAGAAAGCTGGCGGTCAGCATGCCGTGGACGATGCGGCCCTTGAACCGCGTCCGCTTGGCGAATTCCTCGTCCAGATGGAGCGGATTGTGATCGCCGGTCAGATCGGCGAAATCGACCACATCGGACTCGCTCAAGGTGTGGAAATAGGAGGCCGTCATGCCGACGACGAGTTCCTCGAGCGCATAGCCCTGGCGGGGCGCCACGGATTGCCGAACATCGTCCATTTTGAACCTCGGCTGGCCAGTTTTTGTGCGGTGCACATTAACCGGCAAAACGACGAACCGCAAGTAATTCGGCCAATCGGGGGCAAAAGCCCGATTTTACCGGCGTCTTTTCTCGCAAAAGCAAAAGGGCCGCGAGCCCCTTCCCCGCCCCCGGCCCCGGGGCTACTCTCGCCGCCGGTCGACAGCGGAGCAACCCGGTGGCAGAGAGCGGTCCCGCGCCCTTGCGCGAGATGTGGTACTTCGCCTTGCCGGGCATGCAACTCGCGCCCGGCCGGATGCGGCCGAAGACGCTCCTAGGGGAACCGTTGCTGCTGGGACGCACGCGCGAAGGATCGGTCTTCGCGCTCAAGGACATCTGCCCGCATCGCGGCATTCCGCTTTCCTGCGGAGAATTCGACGGCAGCGAGGTCGAATGCTGCTATCACGGCTGGCGCTTCGGCCCGGACGGGCGCTGCACCGCCATCCCCTCGCTATACGAAGGCCAGGATTTCGCGATTTCCAAGATCCGCGTCGCCGCATATCCGGCGCGCGAGGTGCAGGGCAATGTTTGGGTGTTCTTCGGCAAGGATCCCGACGCCGCGCCCGCGCCGCCCGAAATCCCGGAGATCGGCGAGCGCCGCCCCAATCTGTTCGAAAGCATCCGCGTGCCGGCGGCGATCGACCACGCCGTGGTCGGGCTGATGGACCCGGCGCACGGCCCCTTCGTGCACCGGTCCTGGTGGTGGCGTTCCCGGCATTCGATTCATGAAAAATCGAAGGCCTTCGCGGCGAGTCCTTATGGCTTCACCATGCTGCGCCATCCGCCCTCGTCCAACTCCAACGCCTACCGCCTGCTGGGCGGCAAGCCCGAGACCGAGATCACGTTCCGCCTGCCTTCGACGCGCATCGAGCATATCCGCGTCGGCCGGCGCTTCGTCGCCAACCTCACCGCGGTGACGCCGCTCAGCGAAACCGAGGCCGAGGTCAATCAGGCGATCTATTGGGACGTGCCCTGGCTCGGGCTGCTGGCGCCTTTGCTGCGGCCTTTCGTGCGGAAGTTCCTCAACCAGGATCGCGAAGTCATGGTGATGCAGCAGAAGGGGCTGCGCTTCGACCCGCCGCTTTTGCTGATCAACGACGCCGACACCCAGGCGCGCTGGTATTACCGGCTCAAGGCCGAATATCTCCGCGCCCGCGCCGAGAAACGCGCCTTCGTCAACCCGGTCAAGGACAGGGTGCTGCGCTGGCGCAGCTGATATAAAATGCCGGCTCGAATCGGACGGGAGCAGGCTTCATGACGGAATCCAACACCGGCGGGCGCATTTCGCCCCCAGTCGTCTCAAAGGAGGCCGCGGCGGCGACGCTGGCGGCGTTGCGCTTCGACCGCGACGGTCTCATCCCCGCGGTGGCGCAGCAGCATGACAGCGGCGAGACGCTGATGCTGGCCTGGATGAACCGCGACTCGGTGGCGGAGACGCTCAAGACCGGCCGCGTCTGTTACTGGTCGCGTTCGCGCCAGAAGCTCTGGCGCAAGGGCGAGAGTTCGGGCCATGTGCAGCGCCTGGTGGAATTGCGCGTCGATTGCGACGGCGATGCGTTGCTGTTGCTGGTCGACCAGACCGGGCCCGCCTGCCATACCGGCACGCGCAGCTGCTTCTTCCGCGCGCCGCGCGGCGATTCTCTCACCGAGATCGCGAAGCCGGTGGAAGCGCCGGCCTCGGGGGAAACGCGCTAGCGTAGCACAGGCCGCGTAGCGGCCGTCGTGCGAAGCAAAAGAGCGGCAAGTAGCACAGGCCGCGTAGCGGCCGTCGTGCGAAGCAAAAGAGCGGCAAGTAGCACAGGCCGCGTAGCGGCCGTCATGCGAAGCGAAGAATAAAGCTTAAGCGGACAGGGAGGCGGGCATCGGCGCGGCTCCCGGTTTGTTTTTGTTTGGTTTCATTTTATCCGCGGCGTCAGCGGCGGATCGGGCGACCAGCTGCACCGGGGTTTCCGGCCGCAGCGGATCGAAGGCCGCGACGCCAACCGCGACGCCGAGCGGCTGTTCCGGCGTGCCGGTGAGCGTGGACAGGCGGCGTGCGCCGTTCTCGATGGCGAGCACCCGGCGCCTTGCGCCCTGCTCGTTGATGCCCTCGATCCACAGCACGAACTGGCTGCCGCCGTAACGGGCGATCAGGTCGCCGGCGCGGGTGTTGTCGCGCAGGATGCCGGCGAGCGTCACCAGCGCCTCGTCGCCGGCCGACGGCCCGAGCCGGTCGTTGACCAGCTTGAGATTGAGGACCTCGATGTAAAGCAGCGCGGCCGATTGCGTGCCGCGGTCGAGCCGCAACAGGCGGCGGGCGAATTCGTCGAAGAAGGCGTTCCGGTTGGTGAGCGTGGTCAGCGGGTCGGTGCGCGACAGCGTGGTGATGCGCTCGCGCGCCTCGATTTGCGCGATCACGATGCCGAGATGGTCGGCGACGTCGTTCAGCAGCGTCCGGTCGAATGTGCCGAAGGGCTGTTCCTCGGGGCGCCGCCACAGCAAGACCGCGCCCTTGGGTTCGCGGCGATACTGCACGGCATGGGCCATGAGCTGGCAGGCGGGCGCCGATACCGACGCCGCCTCCTTGTCCTTGATGGCATTGCGGACCATCATCAACCCGGCGGGCGGCAACTTGGCGCCCCAGGTGATGGCCGTCCGCAGCGGCGGATCGCCGCCCGCGCGCAGGATCGCGCCGCCGGCTGCGCCGACGGCAAGACCAAGCGCGGTGAGCGCGGCGGTGAGCGCGCTTTCGGGCTGGATGGCATTGCGCACCGCGCGCACCACATGGCCGGCGAGGCCGTTGCGGATGTGCTGGTCGGCCTGGGTCAGATCCTGAACGCCGTGGACGCGGCAAATGCCGCGCGCGCCGCTCCACACGCCGGCCGGGCCGAATACCGGCCGCGCCGCAAGCGTGAGCAGGATGGCGCCGCCATCGGCGGCGCGAAACCGGATTTCATCGGCCGTCATGGGCTCGGTCGCGGCGAAGAGCTTGGCCTGGGCCGGGTCGGCGAGGAATTCGGCGATCGTCTTGCCGAGCAGGTTTTCCGCCGGCCAGCCGAACACCAAGCGCGGCGAGGCGAAGATGAAGCGGGCGGAGGCGTCGATCTCCCAGGCGAAATCGCCGGCGATCTCGACCAGCTCGCGGAAGCGCTGCTCCACTCCGTAACCGCTGTCGTCCATGAACACCCCGAAACACCGGCCCGACGGCCGCCCAAAAGCCGGACCAAGGGCCAAGCCTAGCCCGCAGGGGTTTAGAAAATGATTAAGGACCGGGGTTTCGGCGTCCCGGCTGTCCCGGATATCCTTAAGAAATACCCTTAATGGGCGAGCAGGACCGGCATATCGGCGCCGGCTATCACCTGCCTGGTGGCGCCGCCGAAGATCATCTGCCGGAGGCGGCTTTGGGTATAGGCCCCCTTGACCAGGAGATCGGCCGACATCGCCTTGGCCTCGGCGAGGAAGACGTCGCCCGGCTGGCTTTTCCCGGCCGGGATGTGGCGCGATGACGCATCGATGCCGTGCGCCTTGAGGCTTTTGGCGAGATCCGCGCTCGAAGGGCCGGGCGTCCAGGCGCCTTCGACGCTCACCACCTCCACCCGCTTCGCGCGCTTCAAAAACGGCATGGCGAAAGCGACGGTGCGCGCGGTTTCGGTCGAACCGTTCCAGGCGACCAGCACGCGCTCGCCGAGGCTCGGCGGCGGCTTCGCCGGCGCCATCAGCACCGGCCGGCCGCTTTCGAACAGGGCGTCTTCCAGAGTCGCCTCCGCGAACGAGGCCGGCTTGTCGGGATGTTCCACCACGATGAGATCGAAGACGCGGCCGATCGAACCCACCACCGCGTTCTGCCGGCCGCTTTCCTCGCGCCATTCGGCGCTCACGCCCGTTGCCGTCGCGCCGATGACGATC
This sequence comes from uncultured Alphaproteobacteria bacterium, assembly GCA_963810055.1. Taxonomy (GTDB): domain Bacteria; phylum Pseudomonadota; class Alphaproteobacteria; order ATCC43930; family CGMCC-115725; genus REEB95. Next base: position 12,788 of record CAWEME010000012.1, read on the forward strand.
CCGTGCCGGCGCATCACCGCATCGAACAAGGCATGCGCCTGTTCGCGGCGGTCATGGCCTTCGCGCTCGAGAGTGCGGTCGACCTCGGAGGAGATCGAGAAGCCCATCTCGCCGCCGAAAACCACGGCGTATTCGCTGGCCAGGGCGTTGAGGCCGGTTATGCGGCTGCCGAAGCCCTTCGCCGCCAGAACGGCGGTTTCCAGCACCGGACCGGCATTGCCGTCGCCGACCACCGCCAGGATCGTCTTCATCGCTGCCCTAACCTCCGTTTGATTCATTATATCGCCGGCCGGGCGGTCCCCCAAGCTCCCTGGCCGAGCCGTCCAATGGATTGACAGACCAGCCCGTCCGCGGCTTGAGTGAGCCCTGATTTCCCGGGGGCATGATGGCCGATCCCAAAAAAGGCCCAAACAAAGACGACGCCAAGGGCATCGCGCGGGGGCTCACCCAATACGGCGATCCGGGCTACGCGCTCTATCTGCGCCGCTCCTATGCGCGCGCCATGGGCTATTCGCGAGCCATGCTCGACCGGCCGGTGATCGGCATCGCCAACACCGGCAGCGGCTTCAACAATTGCCATCGCCTGGTGCCCGAATTGATCGAAGCGGTGTCGCGCGGCGTGGTCGCGGCCGGAGCGCTGCCGCTGGTTTTCCCCACCATCTCGCTGGGCGAGGTCTTTCTCAGTCCGACCAGCCTTTATCTGCGCAACCTGATGGCGATGGATACCGAGGAGATGATCCGCGCCCAGCCGATGGACGGGGTGGTGCTGATCGGCGGCTGCGACAAGACCGTACCGGCCCAGCTGATGGGCGCGATCTCGGCCGATGTCCCGGCGATCCAGCTGGTGGTCGGGCCGATGATGACCGGGCGGCATCGCGGCAAGCGGCTCGGCGCCTGCACCGATTGCCGGCGCTTCTGGGCGCGCTTCCGCGCCGGCGAGATCGACCGGAACGAAATCGAAGAGGTGGAGAACACCCTGGCCACGACGGCGGGCACCTGCGCGGTCATGGGCACGGCCAGCACCATGGCGGCGATGTCGGAGACTTTGGGCATGATGTTGCCGGGCTCGGCGGCGATCCCGGCGGTCCATGCCGACCGGTTGCGCGCCGCCGAGGCCACCGGCATGGCGGCGGTGACGCTGATGCGGGAGAAGCGCACGCCCCGCCAGATCGTCAGCCAGGACTCGATCGACAACGCGTTGCGCGTGCTGCTCGCCATCAGCGGCTCGACCAACGCCGTGCTGCATCTGGCGGCGATCGCCGGACGGCTCGGATTCGACGTATCGCTCCAGCGCCTCAACGAGCTTTCGGATTCGACGCCGGTGCTGGTCGATTTGAAGCCCACCGGCCAGCATTACATGGAGGATTTCCACGCCGCCGGCGGCGTCGGAGCGGTGCTGCGGGAACTCAAACCGCTGCTGCATCTCGGTTGCATGAGCGTGACCGGCGAAACCGTCGGCCAGAGGATCGAGGCGGAAAAACACGCCTTCGCCGATCCCGCCGTGATCCGGCCCTTCAACCGGCCGTTGCAGCCGCAAGGCGGGCTGGTGGCGTTGTTCGGCAGCCTCGCCCCCAAGGGCGCGATCCTGAAACGCGCCGCCGCGGATGCCAGGTTGTTCGAGCGCGAAGGCCGGGCGGTGGTGTTTGCCTCGCCCGAGGACGTGGCCACGCGCATCGACGATCCGAATCTTGACGTGAAGCCCGAGGATTTCCTGGTGATGCAGCATGCCGGGCCCTTGAGCCCGTCCTGCATGCCCGAGGCGGGCTCGCTGCCGATTCCGGCCAAGCTCGGCCGCGCCGGGGTCAAGGACATGGTGCGCATCTCGGATGCGCGCATGAGCGGCACGGCTTACGGCACGGTGGTGCTGCATGTCGCGCCCGACGCGGCCAGCGGCGGGCCGCTGGCGAAACTCCGCACCGGCGACCGCATCAAGCTGAGCGTCAAGGAGCGCAAGCTCGATCTGCTGGTCGACCCGGCCGAACTCGCCAAACGGCCGGCGCAGCCCGGCGCCGAAACCCGCGCGGGGTTACGCCCGGCTCTATCACGAGCACGTGCTGCAAGCCGATCAGGGCTGCGATTTCGATTTCCTGCGCGCCAAGTAACCGAGGGAGACGACATGAAAATCCACAATCCGGCCAAATCGGCCCAGCCCAGCGGGCCCTACAGCCTCGGGATCGAGATTCCCGCCGGCCAGCGCCTGCTTTACGTCTCCGGCCAGGTGCCGGTGGCGGCCGACGGCTCGACGCCGCAAGGCATCAAGGCGCAAGCCGAACAGGTCTGGCGCAACATCCTCGCCGTGCTCGAATCCGCCGGCATGGGGGTCGAAAACCTGGTGAAGGTGAATCACTACCTCACCAAGCCCGAGAGCATCCCCGGCTATCTCGAGGTGCGTTCGCGCATGTTGGGAGCGGCGCGGCCCGCCTCGACCCTGGTGGTGGTGCAAGGGCTGGTGAAGCCGGAATGGCTGGTCGAGGTCGAGGCCATCGCGGCGAAGTAGCGTGAAACATCACGCTACGCCTCTTTCACATTCGAAGCTTTTCCAGCAGCTCTCGGATTGCGAGAAGTTTACCGCCAAGCCGTAAGAGAAGCGGAAGGATGGACCGAGCGGTCTGCCACCAGTACCAAGCGCGGGCGGCTCGTACGCCATCTTTAGCCACACGTTCGTGGAATCGCTGCGCGAAGTCGCCGAGCATTGCTTCCTGCATCGCAACGGGAAGTGCCCATGCAAGCATCCGTTCGGCGGCGGCGGGAACGGTCGGGGCTGAAGGTGTTTCCTTGCGATTTGAATAAATGGCCTGCAGCGAATCGCCCATTTCCCGCGTCAAAATTTTAAAATGGCGCTGCCCATAACGGCTTTGCAGGTACATTGCGACCGCATGCTCTACATCCATCGCGGGACGATCTGGATGATCTCGCCATTCCTTGCCAGAAATCCTAATGAAATGTTTTTTCCCAGCTTTTTCATATTCCACCACGAAGTCGTCTTCATAGGTGGTGGCTTTTGTGGATTTTAAGTGCCGCATCGTCGGAGGTGTGATTTTTGTCATTAATTATGCACCCACAAGCGACGGACCGGCCAAGCCAGCAACGGCGGCATGGGCCTCCCGCAACGCACGCTCGCCCTTACCCTCAAGCCGGAAATACCGCTTCCGTCGACCGCCACGTTCTTTTGTCGGTTCGCCCCATCGCGAACTAAGAAAGCCGCGACGTTCGAGTCGCTCCAGCGCTGTGTACAGCGCTCCGAGGCTTATCTCGCGCCCGATCTCGGCGCGAATCCGATCTCCAATCTCGATCCCGTAGCTACCGTCCGGCCGACCAACAAGCGTCGCCAAGATAAGCGTCTCGAAACTTCCGATCATCTTACGGCCCATGAATTATCCCCGATTTATTCCTAACTGTAGGAGATATAGACGATGCCACGACGAAATGCAAGCCCCATGTGTCCTACCGCTTTCCCCCTCGCGTCGACCGGCCAGATATCGACCAGCGTGTCGCCGCGCACCACGGCCTCTTAAGCGTTTGGCAACCATAACGCCACGTCCACTCGGACGCGCCCGGCGGCGGGTTTGCGCGGGTTAACGTGTCGATAATGCCGCAGCCCTAAAATTTCCTCTTATCTCAAGCGCTTCGGCGCCTTTTCGGCGGGCGCTGGAAAATTCAGGATTGCGGGCAGAAGTTGCAGCTGTTCGGAAAACACCCTGAAGTGTCGGCGGCATGGCGCGGCATCATCGCGCCATTGCGCCGACGCTCGCTTTCGCTCCACATCCTGCCGGTGACGATCATCCTGCTCGTCATCCTGCACGCCTTGAACGCGCTGTTCGCCCTTCATTTCTACCGCGTCACCGTCACGCAAGAGCGCGAAAGGCGCGAAGCCACGGCAACGCTGCTGGCGGAACAGGCGAGCCATGCCTTCACCGCCGTCGACCTGACGCTCGAAACGATATCCGCTAGGCTGGAGGGCGACGTCGCGCAAGGCCGGCCGACGATCCTCGACCAGGCGATGATCAGCGCGGAAGGCATGCGGCTGCCGCAGGTGCGGGAAATCTTCGTCATCGACAAGACCGGCAAGCTGGTCCTCGATTCCAAGCGGTTCCCCGCCGACGGGCGGAACCTCGCCAACAAGCCCTATTTCACCGCGCAGATCGAGCACCCCGAGCAGGGCCTGTTCATCGGCAATCTCATCACGCACGCGGCCGATCAAGCCCCGCATTTCAGCATGAGCCGGATCATCCACGACGACAAAGGCGCCATGGTGGGAGTCGCCGTCGTGTTGATCGAGCCTTCCTATTTCTCGGGGTTCTATGCCTTGCGCGCTTCGGAAGCGGTCGCGGCCGAGTTTCTGGTGCGCGACAACGGCTTGATCCTGGCGGGCAACGCGCCGCAAACCGCGGCCTTCGGCGATCATGCGCAGATTGCCGACTTCCTCAAAGGGAAACCGGATGACGCCGTTACCGTCCGCGCCGTGGGCGGTTTCCCGCTGCAACTGGTCGTGACCGGCGCGCCGGCCCTGTCATCGCCGTTTTTCCGCAACTTCCTCGCCCTCGACGGGCCGCTGATGGCGCTGATAACGCTGATCGCGCTGTGGCTTGCCCGCATCCTGGCCGAGGAAACCCGCGCCCGGGCGACCGCGGAGAACCGGTTGCAGAGCGCCATCGAATCCGCCCCCGGAGCCTTGGCGCTGTTCGATCACGACGACCGGCTGGTGTTGTGCAACCGGCATTACGTCGACTTTTATCCGGAAACCATCCAGCCGCTGCTGGTTCCCGGCGCGCGGTTCGAGACCCTGATCAACGCCCTGGCCGCCGCCGGCGGTTACGACGAGGCCGGGGATCCCAAAACCAAGCAACAGATCATCGAACACCGCCTCCAGGCGCACCGGGACGCCTCGGGCGAGATCGTGCAGCAGCTCATGGGCGGCCGCTGGGTGCTGACGCGCGAACGCAAGACCCGCGAAGGCGGCACCGTCTGCTTCCACACCGACATCACCCAGATGAAGCAGCAGGAGAACGCGCTGCGAAAGAGCGAGCAGGCCGAGCGCCAGGCCCGCGAGACGGCCGAGCGCGCCGACCGGACCAAGAGCTCGTTCCTCGCCACCATGAGTCACGAGCTGCGGACGCCCTTGAACGCGGTCATCGGCTTCTCACAGATCATCGAGCAGGAAATCTTCGGCCCGCAACCCGCGCGCTATCGCGAATACACCACGCTGATCCGCCGCAGCGGCGAGCATCTGCTCGCCATCATCAACGACATCCTGGATATCGCCAAATTGCAGTCGGGCAAGACCGAACTGCATCTCGAGGTCGCGCCGCTGGGCGCGATCATCGAGGAATCGGTGCGCTTGATGGAACCCCAGGCCGCCAGCGCGGGCATAACGTTGACCTGCCGGATCGGCCCGAACCTTCCGCCGGTCCACGCCGACTTCACCCGGCTGCGCCAAGTGATGTTCAACCTGCTGTCCAACGCCATCAAGTTCACGGCGGCCGGCGGCAAGGTGTCGATCGCGGCCAGCGCCCGGGAAGGCGCGGCGGTGATTTCGGTCACCGATACCGGCATCGGCATAGCCGAACAGGACATCCCCCGGGCGCTCGAGCCCTTCGGCCAGATCTCGAACGCCCTGACGCGCACGCATGAGGGCACGGGATTGGGATTGCCGCTGTCGAAGAGCCTGATCGAGCTGCATGGCGGGCGTCTCGAGATTTCGAGCGCGCCGAACGCCGGCACCACCATCACCGTCACCTTGCCCGCGGCGGAGGTCGGACAGAACGACAGGCCGGAAACGGCTTGGCGCGGCGTCGGCTGAACGTCATCACGGGAACGCGGCCTTGAGGCGCTTTTGCCGCCGGTGCTAGGTTGGCGCGAAGCCCGGGATATCCGGATGCTGAGAGCCGGAACGATGATTCAAGAGGGGAAGCAAAGCCGCCTGGCGCATAGGGTCCGGACCGCCGGTTTGGCCCTGGCGTTGCCCCTGATCTTGTTGTGCCTCGCCGGTTGCGGCGACGTCCATGGCCAGGCCGGCGGCGCGGCCGACGACCACGGCAACGTAGAACATGTCCGGATCGGCTGGCCGTTCTGAAGGAACGGGCCGCGACCAACCAACGGCTTGGAATAAACTAGCGGCCTTGCGCGCGCAGACGCGGCGGGGCGTATTGGCGCAACGGCGCGCCGGGACCTTCCGTGGACCGGCGCATGCTTGCGCCGGTCAGGGGCGGCGCCAAATTGGGTTGCGCCCGGCGCTGGGCCGCGCGGATGGGCCGTCCATGATCGGCCGGGCGCAGGCTCGACGCCATCATCGCCTCCATCCGGCGCAGCCGGTAATCGAGTTCGGCGCCGGTTTCGAAATCCGCGTCCTGGGATTCCGATTGGAGTTCCGGTTGGAATTCGGGGCGGAAATAAACCGGATAGGGCTGGGCATAGGTTTCTGGCCGGAGGGCGCGCGATCCCGCGAGCGGAACATAGCGCCGCTGTCTCTCCCAATCGGTTTCCACGCCTTCGCCCACCACCGTGCGGCGGGCGCGGCGCACGCTGCCGAAGGCATAGACCGCGATCGTCGCCGCCACAACCAGGCCCCACATGACGGCGATGCCCAGGGCGATGCCGTGCGCGCCCGAATTGGCCGGAAACAGCTCGACCAGCGGATTGAGCGAGATCACCAGGAAGAGCGAAACCGCGATGCCGGGAACCGCGCTGAGCGCGGCCAGCAGCACGGAGTAACCGAAACCGATGCCGGGGGAATCTCTCATCATCGACGTGATCCTCGATTAACCACGTTTTTCTTAGGTCAAGACGAAGTCTAATACAAGAAGAATAGGGTTAACGACTTGAATTATATAGTTAATGACTTGAAGTTTATTAATGAGTTGTCAGATAACTATGGTTAATATTAATAATGCGTCGGAAGGTTTGACGCTCATGCCAAGCGCGGCGTAAGCCCGGCCGACGCCGGAGCGGCGGTTTTCCCGGCAACCGGCCCCGTTAGATACCGGCCCCCGCTTAATAACCGGCCCCTTCTTAGTAACCAGGGTGCGAGAGATCGAGCAGCGGAAAGGCGCTCAGCACATGGGGGACGCCGACGGGGGTTCCGGGACACAGCATGGCGCGGTCGAGCTGGGCGTAGGTCGCGGCGCCCAGCAGGCCGAGACTCATGCGGATCTCGATCTCGATCAGCTCCAACAACCGCACCACCCCCGCCTCGCCCGCCGCCGCCAAGCCGTAGCAATAAAGCCGGCCGAGGCCGACCGCGTCGGCGCCCAGCGCCAGCGCCTTGACGACGTCGCTGCCGCGGCAGAAGCCGCCATCGACGATGACCGGAACGCGGCGCTTCACCGCCGCCACCACCTCGGGCAAGGCCTCCATGGTGCCGCGGCCGTGGTCGAGCTGGCGTCCGCCGTGGTTGGAAACGTAAACGCAGGCGACGCCGAGTTGACAGGCGAGCTCGGCGTCCTCGGCCGTGACGATGCCCTTGAGGATGATCGGCAGCTTGTGCTTGTCCTTGAAACGCCGCAGCCGGCCCCAGCCGAAAGCCGCCTGGTATTGCTCCATTTCCTGCACCACCTGACGGCGGCCGCTGATGACATAGCGCTTGGCGATATCGCGCTCGCGCCGGCCATACAGCGCGGTGTCGACGGTGAAGCAAAAGGCCTCGTAGCCCGCCGCGGCGGCGCGGCGCGCGTAATCATCGACCCAGGCTTCGTCGCCGCGCACATAGAGCTGAAAGATGCGGCGAGCATCGGGCGCGGCCGCGGCGGTGGCTTCGAGCCCAGGCTGGGCGACCGAACTCACGAACAGCGGCACGCCGAAGGACGCGGCCGCCTTGGCCACCGTCGCGGTGCCGCCCGGGTTGAGGTTTTCGACCGAGCCGACCGGCGCCAGCACCACCGGCAGCCGCGTCTTCTTGCCGAACAGGGTCGCGGAGCTGTCGATCGCCGACACGTCGCGCAGCACGCGCGGGCGAAAGGCGAGAGAATCGAGCGCCAGGCGGTTGCGCTTCAACGTGGTTTCGGTTTCGGCGCCACCGGTCAGATAATCCCAGAAATTGGTCGAAAGCGCGTTGCGCGCCGCCCGGACGAATTCGTGCAGCGCCTGGAAGCGCGCCGCCATTTCATCCGCTGCCGGTTGATCGGCCATCCGTTTTCCCCTTTTAAAAAGCCGTCTACCATAAGTCGGCAAGGACAAGGGCGGAAGCCGCTTTTGGCCCAAAAATTGGCCTAGACGTTTTGCACGCCTGCGCCCAGGAAAGCGGCGAAAGAGCGCGCCACGGCTGCGCGCGGGATATTGCGCGTGATGAAGACGATCCGCGTGCGCCGGTCGGCATCGGGCCAGGCCTTGAGCTCCACCGGCGGATGGAACACGTGCTGCACGCCGTTGAGCGCCACCGGCCCGGCCCGGCCGCGGATATTGACCAGGCCCTTCATGCGCAGCAAATCCGGGCCTTTGAGCGAGGCCAGCGCTTCGAGCCAGGCGCGGAGATCGGCCCAGGCGATAGGTGCGTCGTGCATCAGCGTAAAGGTGGCGATGCCATGCGCCCGGGCCAAATGCGCCGCGTCCGTTTCGGCGCCGTGATCGTGATTGCCCAGACGGGAGGCCGCTTCCATCCGCATGTTCCAGGATAGGGGCGCGGGCGTTTCGCCGAACAGCGCCTGCGGCGCGATCCGCCCGTTGATTGCGATCAGCACCGGCGCCCAGGGATTGAATGCCCTGAGCCGCGCCGAGACGGCTTCGCGGATCTCGGGCGAGACCAGGTCAGTCTTGGTGAGGACCAGGCGGTCGGCCAGCGCCGCCTGCTTCGCCGATTCATAATGCGCCTCGAGCTGGCCGAGCGCGTTCGCCGCATCGACGGTCGCAATCACGCGGTCCAGACCGACCAGGGGCTTGAGCCGCGCCTCTTCCATCAGCGTCGCCAGGATCGGCGCCGGGTCGGCCAGGCCGGTGGTCTCGATGGCGACGCGCTTGAAGGGCGGAATCTCGCCCCGCGCGCGGCGCGCCGCCAGCGTCTCGATGGTGTCGGCCAGGTCGCCGCGCACGGTGCAGCAGATGCAGCCGCTTTTGAGCAACACCGCGTCCTCGAAGGCGCTTTCGATCAGTAGATGATCGAGGCCGATCTCGCCGAACTCGTTGACGATGACCGCCGTCTCCTTCATCCCGGGATGAGAGAGCAGCGCGTTCAACAACGTGGTCTTGCCGCTGCCGAGGAAGCCGGTGATCAGGGACGCCGGAACCGGCGGGGTGGCCGCTGGTGGCGGCATTGGAACGCTCCTCGTAAAAGCCCGGCAGAAAATTTGGCGTAGGCAAGGCTAGTCCCTCTGATAAGATCGGGGCAAGGCCCGCGCGGCCTAAGCGCGGGGCCAAAAGAAAAACCGCAGGGAGGGATCGATGTTTCGCATCATACAGGGAGCGGCGGTTGCGGCAATGCTGGCGCTGGTTTGCGCGGTGGCGCCGGCGGCGAAGGCCGACGAGCCGGTCAAGATCCGCATCGGCTGGGCGCAGGCGCCGGGACATCTGGCGCCGCTCTTGGATATACTGGCGCAGAAACACCCCGAAATCATGCCGCATGACGGCAAGACCTATGCCGCCGAGGCGGTCCGCTTCGCCGGCTCGACGCCGCAGATCCAGGCCATGGCCGTCGGCGAACTCCAGATCGCGGCCTTCGCGCCCTCTTCGCTGGCGCTCGCCATCACCAACGCCCATCTCGACGTGCGCGTCGTCTCCGACGTCATCCAGACCGGCCATGCCGGCTATTTCGATCAGCCCTACATGGTTCTCAAGGACGGACCGATCAAAACCGTCGAGGACGTGAAGGGCAAGCGCATCGCCACCAACGCCATCGGCTCGTCCAGCGACGCCGCCATGCGCGTCATGTTCCGCAAGCACGGCATCCAGGACAGCGATTTCACCACGGTCGAGTCGAATTTCGCCAACATGCTGCCGATGATCGCGGACAACAAGGTCGACCTGATCGCCGTCATGCCGCAATTCGAACATCAGCTCGACGAAACCGGCAAATACCGCACGCTCTTCACCATGGGCCAGGCGGTGGGTCCGGCGCAGACCGTGCTGTGGGCGATGAATGCCGATTTCATCAAGGCGCATCGTCCAGCGCTGGTCGATTTCTTCGAGGACCATATCCGCGCCGTGCGCTGGTTCCTCGATCCCAAGAACCGCACCGAGGCGCTTGCCATCGCCGTCGACGCCACCAAGCAGAAGCCCGAGGATTTGGCCTACGCCTTCACCACCAAGGATTTCTACCGCTCGCCCGATTGCATGCCCAACATGAAGGCGGCGCAGGACGAGATCGAGAGTTCGGTGAAGCTCGGCGTCATCCCGAAGGAGGTGAAGCTCGAGCCCACTTACGTCGATCTGTCGCTGATCAAGGAGGCCAAGCAGCGCATCGACGGCAAATAGGGCCGTCTACGCGCTTGCGGCACGGCGGGCGAACCGCTAACAAAGACGCGCTCCTCTAACAAAACCGAAGCGGAAACGCCATGCCCGATCAAGCCCGCAACATGAAATTGCTTGCCCATGACGAACTCGCCGGCTTCGGCGGCATCGGCGAAGGCATGAGCCTGCAACTCGCCAAGGGCGGGCGGCGCATCCTGTGGCTGGCGCATGAATCGGCGCCCAAGAACTTCACCGGCGTCGACGTCACCGATCCCAAGAGCCCGAAGGTGATCGTCCAGACCGATCTGCCGCACAAGCAGGTGCGCTCCAATTCGCTCGAGGTCTGCGGCGACATCATGGCGGTCGCCTACCAGACGGCGAAGCCGGGCCTCAACCCGGCCGGAATCGAGTTGTTCGACATTTCGAAGCCGGAAACGCCCAAATCGATAACCCTGTTCGACTGTTCCGGCCCGCAATCGCGAGGCGTGCATCAGCTGTGGTTCGTTGACGGGCAATACATCCACTTCTCCGGGGGTGCCGCCGATTTCGCCCCGGTCAATCCGCTCGACGATCAGTTCTATCGCATCATCGACGTCAAGGACCCGGCCAAGCCGCGCGAGGCCGGCCGCTGGTGGATTCCCGGAACGCGCCAGGGCGACGCCGAACCGCCGCCGCCGCGCCATCCCAAATTCGATTCCGGCATGCGGGCGCACAACACCAACGTCTATCCCGCCCGGCCCGACCGCGCCTATATCGGCTGGATCGACGGCGGCGCCTGGATCCTCGACATCGCCGACATGGGGCACCCCAAGCCGGTCGGGCATTGGAACCCGCACCCGCCCTTTCCTGGCTTCACCCACACCGCCATGCCGCTGTTCGACCGCGGCCTGCTGATCGTCAGCGACGAATGCGTGCGCGACAAGGGCGCCGATTGGCCCAAATTGGTGTGGATCCTGGACATGCGGCGCGAGGACAATCTGGTGCCGATCGCGACCTTGCCGCTGCCGCCGGTGGAGCAACAGCGTTACGGCGGGCGTTACGGCGCGCACAACATGCATGAGAACCGTCCCGGCCCGGCCTTCCGCTCCGATACGCTGATTTTCGGGACTTATTTCAACGGCGGCGTGCGCGTGCACGACATCAGCGATCCCTTCCAGCCCAAGGAAGTGGCGTATTTCGTGCCCGAAGCGCCGAAAGGCAATCAGACCGGTGCGATCCAGATCAACGACGTCTATGTCGACGAGAACGAGATCGTCTATGCCGTCGACCGCTTTACCGGCGGGCTCTATATCCTCGAAGTCGATTTCTAGAAGCAGGTCTTTGGATTTCGCGCCTTACGTAGCGGGCGAAGGCGCGGGCGCGGGCTGGATTTCGGCCAGCGCCGCCGGGCCGAACGGGCTTTTGGGCAATTCGATTCCGTTCCAGAACCGCGCGAAAGATTGGGGCAGGTGTGCTGCGAGTTCGCCGCCGGCGAGCGCTGCGACCGGAATCTCGGCGAGCTCGACGCCCGCCTGGCGCAAGGCGTCGAGTTCCTCGCGCCGCTGGCGGCGCGTCGTCGATTCCCCGATCAGCTCGATGGCGGCCAGCCGGTCGCCGGTCCAGAAGGCGAAATCGGTCCTGACGCTCCTGTCCGCGGCAACCGGGAGATGCGCCAGGGGCAAGGGCCGGAAGGCGGCGAAGCTCCAATCGCGCGGCTGGAACAGCCCGCCGCTCTTGGCCGCCAACGCCTCCAGCTCGGCGCGGCCCGATTCCAGCGCGGCATCGATCCAGCGGAAATAGGCGTCGAGGAAATCGAGCGGCGGCCGGGTCCACAGGCCGCACAAGGATTTCAGATGCTCCTTGAGAAAAGTCAGCCTTTCGGCCGTGCCCTTGAGGCGATTGAGATCGGGCGGCTCGGCGAAGGGATAAGGCCCGTGCCACAGCCGGAGCGGCATGCGCTGGGCGCGGCCGATCGAAACCGAGGGCGCGCCTTCATTCGCCGCTCCCGCCAGGGTGAGCGTCGGCACCCCATAGGGGATCACCAGCATGTGATGGTTATTGGACGGCGCCGGGGTCTCGGAGGGCATTGCGGAAATCGATGACATCGGGAGAAATTAGGGCAACAGACGCGAAGCAATAGCAAGCCCGATGTGCGGGGAAGAGCCGGATTTTTTCCTAGCTGCGGCGGGAATCGTCGTCGCGGATCTCGAGCCACATGGCGTTGAGGATGGCGAAGGCGCAAGCCAGGCCCAGGCCCAGGATCCAGCTGAAATACCACATCGTCCGCTCTCCTCAGTAGCTTTGGGGGTCGGCGTCGACCCGCCCCGCCGTGACGCGGCCGCGCAAGACCCGATAGACGAAGGCGGTATAGGCCAGCACGAAAGGCAGGCACAGCACCGTCGCCACCAGCATGAGCGCCAAGGTGCCGCGGCTCGACGACGCGTCCCACACGGTGAGGCTCATGGACGGGTCGAGCGAGGACGGCAGGATGAAGGGGAACATGCTCAACCCCGCCGTGGCCACCACGCCCGTGACCGCGGCGCCGCTCGCCACCACGGCGAGCTTGTCGTAACGCAGGCGCAGCGCCAGCGCCATGAGCGCCGCTCCGCCGAAGCCCAAGGCCGGCGCGATCATGGTCCAGGGCATCGCCGAATAATTCGCAAGCCACGCCCCGGTCTGGCGCACCGCCTGCTTGTGCAGCGGATTGGAGGCCGCGTCATGCGCCAGCGTTCCCACGATGCGGTAACCGTCGAGCTTCGCCGTCCAGACCCCGCCGATGGCGAACAGCACGATCAACACCATCGCCGCCAGCCAGGCGGCGCGGCGCGCGCGCGCCGCCACCGGCGTTCCCGTCTTGGCTGCGAGATAGGAGGCGCCGTGCATCGCCAGCATGGCGACCGAGGTCAATCCTGCCAGCAGCGCGAAAGGCTGGAACAATCCCAGCAGATTGCCCTCGTAGCTCATGCGCAGATCGCCGTCGAAGCGGAACGGCGCGCCCAAAAGCGCGTTGCCCACCGCCACGCCGAAAACCAGCGCCGGCACCAGCCCGCCCACGAACAAGAGCCAGTCCCAGATCTCGCGCCAGCGCGGATCTGCGAGCTTGCTGCGGTACTTGAAACCGACTGGGCGCAGGATCAGCGAACACAGCACCAGGAACATGGCGAGATAGAAGCCGGAAAACGCCACCGCATAGACCGGCGGCCAGGCGGCGAAGATGGCGCCGGCGCCGAGGATGAGCCACACCTGGTTGCCTTCCCAGACCGGACCGACGCTGTTGATGATCATGCGCCGCTCGGAATCGGTCTTCGGCGAGGAAGGGGAGCCAGATGCAGACGCCGAGATCGAACCCGTCCATCGCCGCGAAGCCCATCAGCAGCACGCCCAGGAGCAGCCACCAGACGACGCGCAGGGTTTCGTAATCGAGGAATTGCAGCATGGCCGCCCCCTCACCCGTTGACGCCCGAGCCCTCGGGCCCGAGGCGGATGTATTTGACCATCAGATAAATCTCGACGACCGCGAGCGTGCTGTAGAACAGCACGAATCCGGCGAGGCTGGCGATGACGCTGCCGGCGGAAATCGACGAAACCGAAAGATAGGTCGGCAACACGCCGTCGATGGTCCAGGGCTGGCGGCCGTATTCGGCGACGAACCAGCCCAATTCCGCCGCCACCCACGGGAGCGGCAGCGACCACAACGCCAGACGCAGATAGGCCGGATGGCTGTCGAGGTGCCGCCTGGCCGAAAGCCAGAAAGACGCCGCAAAGAGAGCAATGAAATAGAAGCCCAAGCCCACCATGAAGCGGAACGACCAGAACAGCGGCTGCACATCGGGCACGGTGTCGAGCGCGGCCTGGTGAATTTGGGCCGGGGTCGCGTCGGTCACCTTGTCGGTGTAACGCTTCAACAAAAGCCCGTATCCCAAATCGTGGGCATGAGCCGTAAGCTGGGCTTGCGCGGCCGCATCCTTGGGATTGGCGCGCAACTGCTCGAGCGCGCCATAGGCCGTCATGCCGCTGGCCACGCGTTTCTCGTTGTCGGCGACCAGATTGTCGACCCCTGGCACCGGCTGGTCGAGCGAGCGCGTGGCGATCAGGCCCATGACCCAAGGAACGCGCAGGGCGAAATGCGTCACGCGCGCCGGGGTGTCGGGAAATCCGAAGACGGTGAAGCTCGCCGGCGGCGTCTGGGTTTCCCACATCGCCTCGATGGCGGCGAGCTTCATCTTCTGGTTCCCCGAAACGGTATAGCCGCTCTCGTCGCCCAGCACGACGACAGAAAGCGCCGAAGCCAGGCCGAAGCTGGCCGCCACCGTCATCGAGCGCTTGGCGAATTCGCGGTTGCGGCCTTTGAGCAGGAACCAGGCGCTCACCGACAACACGAACATGGATCCCGTGACGTAGCCTGCGCTCACGGTGTGGACGAATTTGTCCTGCGCCACCGGGTTGAAGAACACGTCGTAGAACGAGGTCAGTTCCATGCGCATGGATTGGGGATTGAACGCAGCCCCCACCGGATGCTGCATCCAGCCATTGGCGATCAGGATCCACAGCGCCGAGAGATTGGTGCCGAGCGCCAGGAGGCAGGTCACGACGAGATGCCCTACCCGCGTCAGCCGGTCCCAGCCGAAGAAGAACATCCCCACGAACGTGGCTTCGAGGAAGAACGCCATCAGGCCCTCGATCGCCAGCGGCGCGCCGAAGATGTCGCCGACATAATGCGCGTAATAGGCCCAATTGGTGCCGAACTGGAATTCCATGGTGATGCCGGTGGCCACGCCCATGGCGAAATTGATGCCGAACAGCAGGCCCCAATAGCGCGTCATCGCGCGCCAGATGGCGCGGCCGGTCATGACATAGACGCTTTCCATGATGGCGAGCAGCACGGAGAGGCCGAGCGTCAGCGGCACGAACAGGAAGTGATAAAGGGCGGTGAGGCCGAATTGCAGGCGCGACAAGTCGACGGCTTGCGGATCGATCATCGCGGTTCTCCGGCGAGATGCGCCGCGACCGATTGGCCGTCGACCCGCGGCTGGTGGGATGGCGAAAAGAACAGCGCATAGAGGAAGACGAGCGCCAGCGTCTTGGCGGCGAGAGCGGCGGCAATCTCGGTGCGGAAGCGCATGCGATCCCCCAGCGGCCGGCCCGAAGCGAAGCACCGGCGGCGACTATAGCATGCCCATTGTGAAGACTCAGGGTCTGCCGGTCCGCCTGGGGAAAGACCCTAACCGGCCGGGCATCCGGGGCCATTGAGCTAGATCAATGCAATGCCTGGATGCGCCGCAACATGCAGCGCCGGCTGCCATCCCATGCCGGCTAGTACCGGTAGGTGTCGGCCTTGAACGGCCCGGATTCCTTGAGGCCGAGATAAGCGGCCTGCTTGGGCGAAAGCTTGGTCAAATGGGCGCCGACCTTGGCCAGGTGCAGCGCCGCCACCTTCTCGTCGAGATGCTTGGGCAGGGTATAGACCTTCTTCTGGTACTTGCCCTGGTTGGTCCACAGCTCGATCTGGGCCAGCGTCTGGTTGGTGAAGGAGGCGCTCATGACGAAACTCGGATGGCCCATGGCGCAGCCGAGATTGACGAGCCGCCCCTCGGCCAGCAGGAGAATCCGCTTGCCGTCGGCGAACTCGATCTCGTCGACCTGCGGCTTGACGTTGTGCCATTTGAGATTCTTCAGCGCCGCCACCTGGATCTCGTTGTCGAAGTGCCCGATGTTGCAGACGATGGCGCGGTCCTTCATCTTGCGCATGTGGTCGAGGGTGATGACGTCGATGTTGCCGGTGGCGGTGACGAAGATGTCGGCTGCAGGGGCCGCCTCGTCCATGGTCACCACCTGATAGCCTTCCATCGCCGCCTGCAAGGCGCAGATCGGATCGATCTCGGTCACCAGCACGCGCGCGCCGGCGTTGCGCAAGCTCGCGGCCGACCCCTTGCCGACGTCGCCGAAGCCCGCCACCACCGCGACCTTGCCGGCCATCATCACGTCGGTGGCGCGGCGGATGCCGTCGACCAGGCTTTCGCGGCAGCCGTAGAGATTGTCGAATTTCGACTTGGTGACGCTGTCATTGACGTTGATGGCGGGGAAGAGCAGCCGGCCTTCCTTTTCCATCTGATAGAGGCGGTGGACGCCGGTGGTGGTTTCCTCGGACACGCCCTTGATCGACGCGCCCAGCTTGGAATACCAGCCGGGCCTGGATTTGAGGCGCTGCTTGATCGCGGCGAACAGGACCTCTTCCTCTTCGCTGCCGGGCTTGGCCAGGACATTCGCGTCCTTCTCGGCCTGGATGCCGAGATGCACCAGGAGCGTGGCGTCGCCGCCGTCGTCCAGAATCATGTTGGGCGCGCCGCCATCGGCCCATTCGAAGATCCGGTGGGTGAAGTCCCAGTATTCCACCAGCGATTCGCCCTTATAGGCGAAGACCGGAATGCCCGATGCGGCCACCGCGGCGGCGGCGTGATCCTGGGTCGAATAGATGTTGCACGACGCCCAGCGGATGTCGGCGCCCAATTCCTTGAGGGTCTCGATCAGCACCGCCGTCTGGATGGTCATGTGCAAGGAGCCGGCGATGCGCGCGCCCTTCAACGGCTTCTTCTTGCCGTATTCGGCGCGCGTCGCCATCAGGCCGGGCATCTCGATCTCGGCGATGGCGATCTCGCGCCGGCCGAAATCGGCAAGCGCAATGTCTTTGACTTTGTAGTCGGCGGTCATGAATGGGGAATCCTCAGAAGGCGCGCTTCAGTTGATCGGCGAGATCGGTCTTCTCCCAGGAGAAGCCGCCATCGGCGTCGGGCGGGCGGCCGAAATGGCCGTAGGAGGAGGTGCGCGCATAGATCGGCCGGTTGAGCTGCAAATGGGTGCGGATGCCGCGCGGGCTCAAATCCATCATTTCCTGCAACACCTTGGAGAGCTTGTCCTCTTCCACCTTGCCGGTGCTGGCGGTGTCGATATAGACCGACAAGGGCTTGGCCACGCCGATGGCATAGGACAGCTGGATGGTGCAGCGCTCGGCCAAGCCCGCCGCCACCACGTTCTTGGCGAGGTAGCGCGCGGCATAGGCCGCCGAGCGGTCGACCTTCGACGGATCCTTGCCCGAGAAGGCGCCGCCGCCATGCGGCGAAGCGCCGCCATAGGTGTCGACGATGATCTTGCGGCCGGTGAGGCCGCAATCGCCGTCCGGTCCGCCGATGACGAAGCGGCCGGTCGGGTTGACGTAGAAATGCTCCTCGCCGCACATCCAGCCCTTGGGCAGCACCTCGAGCACGTGCGGGCGCACGATCTCGCGCACCTGGTCCTGATCGACCCGCTCGCTGTGCTGGGTCGAAACCACCACCGAGGTGGCGCGCACCGGCTTGCCGTTCTTGTATTCGAGCGAGATCTGGCTCTTGGCGTCGGGGCCGAGATCGGGCATCGCGCCCGAATGGCGCGCCTCGGCCATCGACTTGAGAATGGCGTGCGCGTAAAAGAGCGGCGCCGGCATGAGCGCCGGCGTTTCGGTGCAGGCATAGCCGAACATGATGCCCTGGTCGCCCGCGCCCTCGTCCTTGTTGCCGGCGCTGTCGACGCCCTGGGCGATGTCGGCGGATTGCTCGTGGACGAGGCACTCGACATGCGCCTTCTTCCAGTGGAAGCCCGCCTGCTCGTAGCCGATGTCCTTGATGGCGGCGCGCGCGATCTCGATCAGATGTTCCTTGGTGACCGATTTGGGCCCGCGCACCTCGCCGGCCATGATCACCCGGTTGGTGGTGCACAGGGTTTCGCAGGCGACGCGCGACATCGGATCGGCGGCGAGGAACGCATCGACCACGGCGTCGGAGATGCGGTCGCAGACCTTGTCCGGATGACCCTCGGAAACGGATTCGCTGGTGAAAACGTAATCGCGCAAAGTCACGGTCGAAGCTCCCTGTTTTTTTAAGCCGCCTTCTGGGCGAAAGAAGGCGGGATAATGGTGGACCCGCGAAACGGCTGCAACCCACTTAACCGAAGGCGAGGTTCCCGCGCAGCGTACGGCCGGCGGCCGGGTCAGGCGGAGGCTGCGTCTTTCCGCGCCTGCGCCTTGACGATGCGGCGTTTGAGGCGGCGGGCCTCGGTGGGCAGACGCCCATCGGACACGGAGAGCAGATAGGCGTCGAGCCCGCTATTCACTTCGATGGTGCGGATGGCGCTGGCCGACAGCCTCAAGCGCACCGGCTGGCCGAGCGCGTCGGACAGCATCGAAGTGACCTGGAGATTGGGCAGAAAGCGGCGCTTGGTCTTGTTGTTGGCGTGGCTGACATTGTTGCCGACCAGCACGCCCTTGCCGGTGATGCTGCACCGTCGCGACATGGGAAAATCCTTGGATAGAAAAGGCGGGAACAAGCCCCGCGGAGGGCGAATTTCTACGGCAAGCAGCCTAACCCGTCAAGCCGGGGCGCGCGACCCGGCCTATTGCGCCGCATCGGCGGTACCGCTGGATCCTCGAGAGGACGGCCGCCGCGATAAAAGGAGGGCGAGGCCCGATGGGGTGATGCGGACGATGGAGCGCCCGTTCACGCGCTCGCGCGTGATCAACCCGCGATCGACCGCATCCTCCCAAACCGGGAGCCGGGGGCATGAGGTGCGCCACGCCTCCATCACTTCGGCGTAGCTCCGCTCGGAGTTCGCCACCCACTCGAGGAGATCGAGAATCAGAGCATCGACGGCATCGCTCATGGCTGTCTCTTCCCGCCTGTCGCCCCATTATACAGCATTCGGCCGCTGTATGAAGGTTGGCTCTATTCCGCCACTTCGGCGACGGCGGCCAAGGCGGCGGCGCGTTCGGCTTCCTGCTGGCGCTGCCACATGGCGGCATAGACGCCGTTCTTGGCGAGCAACCCGGCATGATCGCCGCGTTCGACCACGCGGCCCTGGTCCAGCACCAGGATCTCGTCGGCGTGAATCACGGTCGAAAGCCGGTGCGCGACGATTAGCGTGGTGCGGTGCGCCGAGACCTCCTCGAGGCTCGCCTGGATCTCGCGCTCGGTCTTGGTGTCGAGCGCCGAGGTGGCTTCGTCGAAGACGAGAATCCGTGGGCCTTTGAGAATCACCCGCGCGATGGCGACGCGCTGCTTTTCCCCGCCCGAAAGCTTCAAGCCGCGCTCGCCGACTTGGCTTTTATAGCCGTCGGGCAAGCCCGCGACGAAATCGTGGATGCGGGCCAAGGCAGCGGCGTGTTCGACCTCCTCGCGCGATGCGCCGGGCTTGCCGTAGGCGATGTTGTAGTAGATCGAGTCGTTGAACAGCACGGTGTCCTGCGGCACCACGCCGATGGCGCGGCGCAAGCTCGACTGGGTCACGTCGCGGATGTCCTGGCCGTCGATGCGGATGGCGCCTTGGCCGACGTCGTAAAAGCGGAACAGCAAACGCGCGATGGTGGACTTGCCCGCGCCCGAAGGCCCGACGATGGCCAACGTGCCGCCCGGCGGCAGGCGGAAGGAGACGTTCTCCAGGATCGGCCGGCGCGGGTCGTAGGCGAAGGAGACGCGGTCGAACGCGATCTCGCCCCGTTTCACCGCCAGATCGGGCGCGCCCGGCTTGTCGGTCACCTCGGCGCGCACGCCCAAGAGCCGGACCATGGATTCGAGATCGGTCAGCGACTGCTTGATGTTGCGGTAAACCATGCCGAGCACGTTCAAGGGCGTGTAGAGCTGTATCAGATAGGAATTCACCAGCACGAAGGAGCCGATACTCATGCGGCCCTGCGCCACGCCTTGCGCCGCCAGCCACATCACGCCGACGAGCCCGATGGAAATGATGACGCCCTGGCCGATATTGAGCATCGACAGCGTGGTCTGGCTCTTCACCGCGGCGCGCTCGTAGCCCTGGAGCGCATGATCGAAACGCCGCGCCTCGTGCTCCTCGTTGGCGAAATATTTCACCGTCTCGAAATTCAGCAGGCTGTCGATCGCCTTGGTGTTGGCCTCGCTGTCGCGCTCATTCATCTCGCGGCGGAACTTGATGCGCCAATCGGTGATGGCGAAGGTGAAGGCGACATAGACCAGGACGGTGGCGAGGATGGCGATCGCCAGGCTGGCCTCGAAGAACCCCCACAGGATGCCGCAGACCAGCAAAATTTCGAACAGGGTCGGCAGCAGATTGAACAGCAGATAGGAGAGCAGGAATTCCATGCCGCGCACGCCGCGTTCGATCGCGCGCGACAGGCCGCCGGTCTGGCGTTCCAGGTGGAAGCGCAAGCTGAGCCCGTGGAGATGGCGGAAGGTGTTGAGCGCGATGTTGCGGATGGCGCGCTGCTCGACCTTAGCGAAGACCGAATCCCGGAGCTCGGTGAAGAGCTGCGCCCCCACCCGCGCGCCGCCATAGGCGACGATCAGCATGGTCGGCACCACCACCAGAATCCCGGCGCCGGGGGCGAGCTTGTCGACCGCGGCCTTATAGAGGAGCGGCACGGCGACGGTGATGCCCTTGGCCAATATGAGGCAGGCGATCGCCAGCACCACGCGCAGCCGAAGCCCGCGCTCCCCGCGCGGCCAGAGATAGGGCAGCACGGAGGAAAGCGCGCGCAATTCCGAGCGGATGCCCACTTCCGAGGGCAAGTGGCTCAGCGAGCCTCCCGGGCGGTGGCCCTTCATGCCCGCCCCCGCAACAGGCGCAACGACAGCCAGACCACGCCGGCCATGGCCAGCGCGCTCAGCATATAAGGCGCGTTGCGGCCGAGCCCGCCATAGACGGCGCCCGCCACTGCCGGGCCGATGATGCGCGCCAGGCTCTGCGCCGATTGCGACAGGCCCAAGATGTTGCCGCGTTCCTCCGCGCCCGCCTCTTGCGAAACCAGGCTGTTCATCGAGGGACTCAAGAGGCCCATGCCGATGGCGAGCAACGCCATGGCCGCCAGCACGCCCCACACAGCGGTGGCGAAAGGAACGGCGATCAATCCGGCGGCGACGATCGCGGAGCCGGCGATGAACAGTTTCGCTTCGCCGAAAAGCTTGGTCAGCCGGCCGATCAGCCCGCCCTGGATCGCCACCAGCAGCACGCCGACATAGAAGAAGATCCAGCCGATCTGCGTCGGCCCCCAGCCGAAGCCGTCATGCCCCCAGAGCGCGAAGGTCGTCTCCATGCCGGCGAAGGCGCAGATGGCGACGAACACCATCAGGATCAAAAGGCGCAGCCGCGGCCGCCCCCAGGCCGATTTGGCGGCGGCGATGCGGCCGGCGACGATGTTGGGGCGCGCTGCGCGGGTCAGGCTTTCCTTGAGCCGCAACCAGGTCAACAAGAAGGCGCAAACGGAGAGCGATGCTGCAAGAAAGGCGGGATAAGCGAGATGCGCGCCGCCGCCGGCGGCAAGCCCGCCCAGCGCCGGCCCGATGGTGAAGCCCAAGCCAATGGCGGCGCCGATCATGCCCATGCCCTTGGCGCGCTTCTCGGGCAATGTCACGTCGGTGACATAGGCCTGAGCCGCGGCGATGTTGCCCGCCCCCGCCCCCGCCAAAAGCCGCGCGGCGAACAGCATCCACAGCGCGCTGGCGAAACCCAGCCAGACATAAGAGGCGGCAGAGCAGACCAGGCTCGCCAGGATCACCGGCTTGCGGCCGATGCGGTCGGAGAGCCGGCCGAGCAAGGGCGAGGAGAAGAACTGGCCCAGCGAGTAGCACGCCATCATCGAGGTGACGGCCAAGGGCGAGGCGTGGAAATCGAGCGCGTAATAGGGCAGCAGCGGGATCACCACCCCGAAGCCGATCAGATCGATGAGGACGATGAAGAAAAGGATACCCATACGGGCTCTTAGATAGCGCGGCGCGGCGCGACTTGCGAGCCTTGCGCGCTCCTAGGCTGCCATGCGTTTCTTGGCGATCAGGTGCAGCACTTCCGAGGCCGCCACCGGAATGTTGGTGCCGGGCCCGTAAACCGCGGCGACGCCGGCCTCTTGCAGGAAGGCGTAGTCCTGGGGCGGGATGACGCCGCCGCACACCACCAGGATATTGCCGCCGCCTTGCGCCTTGAGCGCCGCGAGCAGCGCCGGCACCAAGGTGCGGTGCCCCGCCGCCTGGGAGGACACGCCGATCACGTCGGCCTTGGTCTCGACCGCCTGTTTCGCCGCCTCCTCGGGCGTCTGGAACAAAGGGCCGGTCTCGACGGAAAAGCCCAGATCGCCGAAGGCGGAGGCGATCACGTGGGCGCCGCGGTCGTGGCCGTCCTGGCCCAATTTCACCACCAGCAAGCGCGGGCGGCGGCCCTGGTCGCGGGCCAAGGCCTCGACCTCCTCGCGCACCCGGGCGAAGCCCTCGTCGCCCTCGTTCTGGGCGCCATAGACGCCCGAGACCGAGCGGATGACGGCGCGGTGGCGGGTGAACACGCGCTCGAGTGCGTCCGAGATTTCGCCGACGCTGGCGCGGGCGCGCGCCGCCTCGATGGCGAGTTCCAGGAGATTGCCTTTTTCATTCCGCGCGCATTCGGAGAGCGCGTCGAGCGCCCGCTTGACCTTGGCGCTGTCGCGGCTTTTGCGGATTTTTTCGAGCCGCGCGATCTGCTGCGCCCGGACCTTGGGATTGTCGACCGCGAGCAGATCGACCGCGGTTTCCTGGCCCTGATTGACGCGGTATTTGTTGACGCCGACGATGACCTCCTCGCCCCGGTCGATGCGGGCTTGCCGGCGCGCGGCGGCTTCCTCGATCTTGAGCTTGGGCACGCCGCTTTCGACCGCCTTGGTCATGCCGCCCATGGCCTCGATCTCCTGGATGAGATCGAGCGCGGCCGAGGCGAGGGAGTGCGTCAGGCTTTCGACGTAATAGCTGCCGCCCAGCGGGTCGACCACATGGGTCAGACCCGCTTCTTCCGCGAGGATCAACTGGGTGTTGCGCGCGATGCGCGCCGAGGACGGCGTCGGCAGCGCCATCGCCTCGTCGAAGGAGTTGGTGTGCAGCGATTGCGTGCCGCCCAGCACCGCCGCCATCGCCTCGATGGTGGTGCGGATGATGTTGTTGAGCGGGTCCTGCTCGGTGAGGCTCACGCCCGAGGTCTGGCAATGGGTGCGCAACTGAAGGCTCGCCGCATTCTTAGGTGCGAATTTCTCCTGCACCAGCTTGGCCCAGAGCAGACGCGCAGCGCGCAGCTTGGCCACCTCCATGAAGAAATTCATGCCGATGCAGAAGAAGAAGGAAAGCCGGGGCGCGAAGGCGTCGATCGCGAGGCCCTTGGACAAGGCCGCGCGCGCGTATTCGAGCCCGTCGGCCAGCGTGAAGGCCAGCTCCTGCACCGCCGTCGCCCCCGCCTCCTGCATGTGATAGCCCGAGATCGAGATCGAGTTGAACTTGGGCATGTGCTTGGCGGTGTGCTCGATGATGTCGGCGACGATGCGCATCGAGGGGCCGGGCGGATAGATATAGGTGTTGCGCACCATGAATTCCTTGAGGATGTCGTTCTGGATGGTGCCGGAGAGCTTGTCCTGCGATACCCCCTGCTCCTCGGCGGCGACGATGAACCCGGCCAGCACCGGCAGCACCGCGCCGTTCATGGTCATCGACACCGACATCTGGTCGAGCGGGATGCCGTCGAACAGGATCTTCATGTCCTCGACGGAATCGATGGCGACGCCGGCCTTGCCCACGTCGCCGACCACGCGCGGATGGTCGCTGTCATAGCCGCGGTGGGTGGCGAGATCGAAGGCGACCGAAAGCCCCTTCTGCCCGCCGGCGAGGTTCTCGCGATAGAACTGATTGGATTCCTCGGCGGTGGAGAAGCCCGCGTATTGCCGGATGGTCCACGGCCGGTTGGCGTAAAGCGTGGCGCGCACGCCGCGCGTATAGGGCGGAAAGCCCGGCAAGGTGCCGGGGCTTTCCAGCTTCTCGAGGTCTTCCGCGGTGTAGAGCGGCTTGACCGCGATGCCCTCGGGTGTTTGCCAGGTAAGCGTCGAACCGGGCTTGCCGCCCAATTCCTTGGCGGCCAGATCGGCCCAATCCTTCAGGGTCTTGCGCGGAAACTCGGCCATGCCCGGATCATAGCCCGGCCGGAGGGATTTTTCGAGTTCCGCCAAGGACATGGCGGGCAACCAGCGCCGATGTGAGCACCAGGGTGGCGCCGAGCTGATGCGCCAGCGCCAGGTCCAGCGGCACGGCCAGCAACAGCACGGCGATGCCTAAAGCCGCCTGCAAACTCGTCAGGGTGAAGAGCGAATGCACCGCGCCCATGGCCATACGCGGCAGCCGTGAGCGGTACAGGAAGGAGGCCAGGAACAGCACCACCGACACCAGCCAGGTGAGCGCCGCCAAAAGCCGGTGGTCGAACTGCGCCGCCTCGGGGTTCTCGAACAGGTTGCGCCACCAGGGCGAAAGATTGTCCCAGGCGGGCGGAATCCAATGCCCGTCCATCAGCGGGAAGGTGTTTTCGATCAGCCCCGCGCGCAAACCGGCGACAAAAGCGCCCGCGACCAAGGTCACGAAACCCAGCAGCAGCGCCAGATCGGCGCCGTGTTTCAGGCAAGCGGGACCGGCCTGTTGCCTCGGCCTGATCAGATCGAGCGCCACCCACAGGATCGCGAGATAGATGATTATGGCGGCCGCGAGATGGGCGGCGAGGCGGTATTGGCTGACCTCGATGCGGTCCTCCAAGCCGCTCGCCACCATCCACCAGCCCAGCACGCCTTGCAGCGCCCCCAGCACGAAGAGCCCGGCGAGGCTGGGCGCCAGAGCGCGCGGGATCTGGCGGCGCGCCAGGAAATAAAGGAAGGGCACCAGGAACACGACGCCGATCAAGCGGCCCCACAGGCGGTGGAACCATTCCCAGAAATAGATGGTCTTGAAGTCCGCCAGGCTCATGCCGGGATGGATCGCCTGGTATTGCGGGATGGATTTGTAGGAATTGAACGCCTCGATCCATTGCGCCTGGTTGAGCGGCGGGAGAGTGCCGGTCACCGGCTGCCACTGCGTGATCGAAAGCCCCGATTCCGTCAGCCGCGTGACGCCGCCCAGGGCGACCATGACGAACACCATGGCGGCGCAGGCGAAGAGCCAGAGCGCGATCGCGCGAGCATGAGGGAAAGGCTGGGCGGGCACGGGCGGAGAATCCTCCGCCCGCCAGGCCCGCGCAAGTCTCTAATGCAGGCTGAGCGAGATGGCGGCGTGCCGCCAGCGCGCCGGCGCGATCAGCGCGGCCTGCGCGACCTTCACCGAGTGCAGCTTGCCGTCGAGATTATGCGACCAGAAATCGAGGAAGCGGCGCAGCTCCGGATAACGCGGCGCCAGGTCGAGCTGCTGCCAGACGAAGCTTTGCAGCAGATGGGGATGGTCGGGCAGGTGATAGAGGATCTCCGCCGTGGTCAGGCGGTATCCCTTCAGTTGGGTGGCGATGGCCCGCATCGAGGCTCCTGGTCCGGTTTAAGCTTTCCTAAGTTTGAATTGGGGGTGGCCGGCGAGGCAAGAAAAATATCAAGTTATATCAAAGGCTTAGCAGCGAAGGCCGGGGAGTGCTGCCAAATTCCGCCGAAATCGCGCCGAAACCCGGGCATCCGGCCTTGACAGGCTGGACCGGGGGAACTATGTCCCTGGCACTCTCCGGGCCCGAGTGCCAACGCGTCAAACGCGGGCGCGCTTCGCGGCCCGGCCGATTTCAGTCCGGTTTCAATCAGGAGGAACTATCCCATGAAATTCAGGCCCTTACAGGACCGCGTGCTGATCCGCCGCCTCGACTCGGAAGAGAAGACCGCGGGCGGCATCATCATCCCCGACACCGCCAAGGAAAAGCCGATGGAAGGCGTGGTGGTGGCGGTCGGCCCGGGCGCGCGCAGCGAGGACGGCAAGCTCCACCCGCTCGACGTCAAGGCGGGCGACCGCGTGCTGTTCGGCAAATGGTCGGGCACCGAGGTGAAGGTCGACGGCGAGGAACTGGTCATCGCCAAGGAATCCGACATTCTCGGCGTCATCGAAGGCGCGACCGGCAAGCGCAAAGCCGCCTAAGGCAAGACCTGGACGGGCCTGGCCCCCGCCTCACCGGGACCTCGCTTGCGCCTCGCCTTCGCCTCGGCTTTACCTCGCCAAACCCCTAACCCGCACTTAACCCTTAAGCTAATCGTTCAAGAGAGAGAGACATCAACATGGCTGCCAAAGACGTGAAATTCCACGGCGACGCGCGCGAGCGGCTGCTGCGCGGCGTCGACATCCTGGCCAACGCGGTCAAGGTGACGCTCGGCCCCAAGGGCCGCAACGTCGTGCTCGACAAGTCGTTCGGCGCGCCCCGCATCACCAAGGACGGCGTGACCGTGGCGAAGGAGATCGAGCTCGCCGACAAGTTCGAGAACATGGGCGCGCAGATGATCCGCGAGGTCGCCAGCAAGACCAGCGACACCGCGGGCGACGGCACCACCACCGCCACCGTGCTGGCCCAGGCGATCGTGCGCGAGGGCGTCAAGGCCGTGGCCGCCGGGTTGAACCCGATGGATCTGAAGCGCGGCATCGACAAGGCGGTCGAGGCCGTGGTCGAGGACATCAAGCGGCGCTCGAAGAAGGTTTCGACCAATGACGAGATCGAGCAGATCGGCACGATTTCGGCCAACGGCGAAGTCGAGATCGGCAAGAGGATCGCCGAGGCGATGAAGAAGGTCGGCAACGAGGGCGTCATCACGGTCGAGGAATCGAAGAGCCTGGAGACCGAGCTCGACGTGGTCGAGGGCATGCAGTTCGACCGCGGCTACATCTCGCCCTATTTCGTCACCAACGCCGAGAAGATGGTGACCGAGATGGAAGACCCCTACATCCTGCTGTTCGAGAAGAAGCTCTCGGGGCTGCAGGCCATGCTGCCGGTGCTCGAAGCGGTGGTGCAATCGAGCAAGCCGCTCCTGATCATCGCCGAGGACGTCGAGGGCGAGGCGCTCGCGACGCTGGTGGTGAACAAGCTCCGCGGCGGCCTCAAGGTCGCGGCGGTCAAGGCGCCGGGCTTCGGCGATCGCCGCAAGGCGATGCTCGAGGACATCGCCACGCTCACCGCGGGCCAGCTCATCTCCGAGGATCTCGGCATCAAGCTCGAGAACGTGACCCTCGACATGCTGGGCAAGGCCAAGCGGGTGCGCATCGACAAGGAGAACACCACCATCATCGACGGCGCCGGCAAGAAGGCCGACATCCAGGCCCGCATCGCCCAGATCAAGGCGCAGATCGAGGAAACCACCTCGGACTACGACAAGG
Organism: uncultured Alphaproteobacteria bacterium; assembly: GCA_963810055.1. Classification (GTDB taxonomy): domain Bacteria; phylum Pseudomonadota; class Alphaproteobacteria; order ATCC43930; family CGMCC-115725; genus REEB95. The sequence goes on from CAWEME010000012.1 coordinate 40,288, forward strand.
AGAAGCTGCAAGAGCGGCTCGCCAAGCTGGCGGGCGGCGTTGCGGTGCTCCGCGTCGGCGGGGCGACCGAGGTCGAGGTGAAGGAGCGGAAAGATCGCGTTGACGACGCCATGCACGCCACCCGCGCCGCGGTTGAAGAGGGCATCGTTACGGGCGGCGGCACCGCCCTGCTCTACGCCACCGACGCGCTCAAGAAGGTGCGCGCCGGCAACGACGACGAGAAGGTCGGCATCGACATCGTGCGCCGCGCGATCCAGGTTCCGGCGCGGCTCATCGTCGAGAACGCCGGCATGGACGGCGCGGTGGTGATCGGCAAGTTGCTCGACAAGAACAACCACAACTGGGGCTTCGACGCCCAGAGCAACGAGTATGTCGACATGCTCAAGGCCGGCATCATCGACCCGACCAAGGTGGTGCGGCTGGCGCTTCAGGACGCGGCTTCGGTCGCGGGCCTGCTGGTGACCACCGAAGCCATGGTGGCCGAGCGGCCGGAGAAGAAGGCTCCGGCCATGGGCGGCCACGAACACGGCGGCGACATGGGCGGGATGGGGTTCTAACCGCGTAGCATAGGCGAGGGCCAATTCCGGCCCCCGCCGTCATGCGAAGCGAAGAGAGTCCAGCCTGCTACAGAAAAGACAAGGGCCCGCGGGAAACCGCGGGCCTTTTCTTTTGGGGGTGTGGGTTAGGCTTTCTCAATACAGTGTAGTGTACAAAAAATATTAACGGCTGTTCTGCCGTTGCATAAGTTCGATCATCCGTTGATCTTCGAGTAACTCCTCATTCGCAGAAACTATACGATTTAATGCGTCATCTGTTCCGTAAGGCCAGTTTACTGCGTCATGCGGAAGAATAGCCCATAAGAGGGCGAGAACTCTTTCTGGGTACCGTTCCAGAATCTTGCTCTGCGGATGCGTCATGCTGGGCAGGATTTGACTGGTTCCTCCGAATGACGAGACAAGCGGTAAAATAGCATCGATAAGTACAGGGAAGTTCTCTTCATCGTTGAAGGGTATTTCGCAAAGCCTAGCTGTTACTCTTGGAGTTCGTGCCGCTATCTGTTTAGGCCATACTTCTTTGAGTAGCGTGAGCTTCTCATCGAGCCATGGCCAGTGTGAGACCTGCCAGAGCACTTGGGTACGAAAATCATCATCACCATCGAGTAGCGCGGCCTTTAGTTCGTCACTTGTCGTCCAGCGTCTGCCTGTGAATTCATCACATAACTGCCAGCCACCCAGAAGAAGATTGGAAAGGCCTTGCTGGTTTCGATGACGGGTGGATTTCGGCAATTTCGCCAATTCCAGGAGGATGGGCTTCAACCTAGCGTAGAGAGCGGAACCGTCAATCTGTGGACGCCAAAAAAACCCAGCAAGAATAGCTTCACGCGTGTCACCGTCGCCTGTCATTGGCGATATTAAATTGGCTTCGGTCCAGGCGGGATCGACTGCATAAAACCAACTGAGTTGGCGCGAGAATATTACCAAGGCATAATGTCCGCCATCACCGGGAAGCGCACTCAATGCACGTGCACGCTCGACCCATCCGGTCGGCAATTTAGCATTGGCGGGTAGTTTATTGAGGCTTGGATCTCCAAGTAACGCTTCAGCTAGGTTACCAGCTGGTGCGTTAATTGCTTCAGTGGACCAATCATGCTCGCGTGCTTGGTGCACAATCCTTGAGCCTCCACCATTGTCTTCGGTATTGAGCGTTGTCACTAATCTATCAAAGAGTGTCCGAAATACTTTCTCGTCCTTAGCACAGAGGCGTTCACGCGCTTGTGCAAGCCAGGATGTCGCAGCACCCGAAAATTTTACAAATAATGGAGTTGGTAATTCTATAAGTCGCCTCGCAATTAACATAACAAGTCTTTCTTTGTCGGTCCCGCGCGCTTGCGAGTAAAGAAAGTTTTGCCACCCCCACGCTGCTTGTTCATTTTCTGAATCTGCAAGGCGCAAAGCTGTCAATGCTCGGAGAGGCCGTTCGGCCACGAGCCCGGCAAAGGGATCATAATCAATCAACTGTCCGCGTTCTCTTCCGCGTCCCTCTGCTACCTTCTTTAGGAGCGTTTTTAGTGGCTCGTTTAGTAACGTCGCATAGGAAGTATCTATAGCAACAAACCCGCCGCGACCCTCATGTGAAGCTGCGGCATCCTTAGCCTTTTCAGGCTCCCACTCCGGTAAGATCGTCCGATATGGCTTAGCTTTCGTCTCAAGATCGAATGCGAATGCACATCCGTGGTCATGAAGCCAATACAAGCGGTCAAGGACCGCCCAAGCACGATATTTCGCAAATTGCTCCTTAGTTTGGTGACGCCAGCGTGATGGCCCCGCTAACAGTCGCCGTTCCAATTGCTTCCGCGCTGTCTCAGATAGCCATCTGTAATCCCATTTCAAAGCGAGTCGCCCCGCTCGCCCCTTTCCCGTTTTTCCCCTACCATCGAATCCACAATGAAAAAATATCTCGGCCGGATCGTGATGGCGTTGGTTTTGATCGCGGCGGTGCTCGCCGTGGTGGCGCGCGCGATGCGGCAGGCGGGGCATTTTTAAAGCCCGGCTCAGCTTTCAGGAATCCAGTTTACCGCCCTGGACCCCCGCTTTCGCGGGGGTGTCGAGGAAGGAAAGTCTGGACCCCCGCTTTCGCGGGAGTGACGAGGAAGGAAAGCGCGTCCCTTTTTCTTTTGGGCTACCCTTGATATTCGCACAGATATGTGCGATACACGGCCCGATCGATGAACGGGAACGAATTCGAGCGGAAAATCCGCGCCCTCGGCCGCCGGCGCGGCGTGACCGTCGCCTTCGATCCCGTTCAAGGCAAGGGCAGCCACGGGCGCCTTTATTACGGCAGCCGGTTCACGACGCTGAAGGACCGGAGGAAGGAAATCGGCCCGGGACTGCTCAAGGCGATGCTCGATCAGCTCGGGCTTACCCGGTTCGATCTGGAGGATTGAAACATGGCGTTCGGATACCGTTACACGCTGGAACGGCAGGAAAACGGCTGGTGGCTGGTCCGCTTTCCCGGCGTTCCCGAGGCGCTGACCGAGGGCAAGACCCAGGAGGAAGCGCGATCCAACGCCGTCGATTGCGTGATCGCGGCGCTCGAAGGCTACATGAAAGCCGGCAAGCCATTGCCGCGACAGGGCGCCGGACATTCGGGCCGCAACCGCGCCGTGCTGCCCTCGCTCGTCACCGCCAAGCTCGCGGTCTATGAGACGATGCGCCGCCATGGCTGGTCGAAGCTGCGGCTCGCCAAGGAGCTCGGCATGCCCGAAAACTCGGTGCGCCGGCTGCTCAATCTCCGCCATAGCTCGCATATGTGGATCGTCGACGAGGCGCTGGCCAAGATGAACGCCGAGCTGTCGATCGACCTGCCGAAGGCCAAGCCGCGCCGCAAGGCGGCGTAGGCGATGCGGCAGGCGGGGCATTTTTAAGGCATGGATGCCCGGAACAAGTCCGGGCACGACGGAAAAGGAAAGCGCGCGCCCTTAAGGGCGCGCGCTCAAATTTCCAGGTCCGCGACTTTACTTGGGCTGTTCGGGCGTCGGCGTTGCGCCAGGCGCCGGCGCCGGCGCCGGAACGGGATAATTGCCGCCGTGATAGCTCATCCCGCCGCCGTAACCGCCATAGCCGTGGCCGTAGCCGCCGTAGCCGTAACCGCCATAACCCCAGCTCATGCCGTGATAGTAGGTGAAGACCGCGCCCATCACGACCGCGACGGCCGCCAGCAGATAAAGCCAGCAGGCGAGATAGCGGCCGAAGCGTTTGAGGCAGCCCTCGGCCTTCTGCGCCGCGAAGGCCACGAAAAATCCGGCGACCAGCAAGACAGTCGCGTGAATGATGATCCGTTCCCAAGCCATGGCTTCCCACTCCTCTATGTGCCGGATGCGGGACTCCGGGCCCCGCGCGATGGCCGGGAAGCTAGCCGGGTTTCGTGCGTTGCACAACCGCAGTTGCAGCAAAAGCCTTGTTGCAATTCGGCGTCAGCCATGCGGGCGCGTGAGGCGGTCCGTGCGCCCTTTGCCCTTCACCCTTCGCCCTTCGACAAGCTCAGGATGAGGGCGGCGTTGTGCGCTGCGGCAGGAAACCATTTTTTAAAGCCGTTCCAAAAACCGGCCGCGGTTGTAGGGCGGAGGCCGCGCGCCTACAATCCGCGTTTCCGTTCAACAGGGGCATTCGACAGGGGGGAACCATGTTGCGCCAACTCACGCGGTTCTGCGTCCGCTATACCGAGCGGTGGATACCTGATCCTTATCTCTACGCGGTCATCCTGACCTTCATCACGGTGGCGGCGGCGCTCATTTGGACGCCGAGCGACCCGGCGAAGATCATCGTCGCCTGGTACAACGGGCTTTGGAGCATCCTCGCCTTCGCGTTGCAGATGGCGCTCATCCTGGCGACCGGGGTGACGCTGGCCGACGCGCCGATCATCAAGTCCTGGCTCAAAAAGCTGGCCGCTTTGCCCAGCCATCAGGCCAGCGCCGCGGTCACCGTTTTCCTCGCCGCCGCGATCGCCTCGTGGCTCAATTGGGGCTTCGGCCTGGTGGTGGGCGCGCTGGTGGCGCGCGAGATCGCCAAGCGCCTGCGCCGGGTGGATTTCGGATTCCTGGTCGCCGCGGCCTATATGGGTTTCATGGTGTGGGCCTCGGGCCTGTCGAGCTCGATCGCGCTCGTCACCGCCAGCCACGGCAACGCGATCAACATCGTCGAGAAGGTGACCGGCCAGGTCGCCGGCTTCGACCAGACCATCTTCACCGCCTACAACCTGGTCCCGGTCGTGCTGCTGGTCATCCTGGTGCCGGTGGCGCTGTGGTTCATGGGCCCGGATGAGAAGGAGATGAACAAGGTCGATCCGGAGCTGCTGATCGCCCAGGACAAGGTGGTCGAGCCCGAAAAGCGCGCGCGCAGCTTCGCGACATTGCTCGAGGATTCGTGGATCATCACCGCGCTCCTGGTGCTGATGGGCGTCGGCTATGAGTGGCATACCATCGCGACCTCGGGATTCTCGCTCGACATCAACGGGTTCATCTTCTACGCGCTGATGCTGGGGCTCATTTTCCACGGGCGCCCGATCCGCTACGTGCGCTCGTTCAACAAGGGGGCGCAGACGGTGGGGCCGATCCTGCTCCAGTTCCCGCTTTACGGCGGCATCATGGGGATCATGACCGGAACCGGGCTGGCCGCGCTGATCGCGCAGGTCTTCGTCGCGTTCTCGACCGAGCACACGCTGGCGTTCTGGTCGTTCATTTCCTCGAACATCATCAGCCTGTTCGTGCCCTCGGGCGGCGGCCATTGGGCGGTGCAAGGCCCGTTCATGATCCCGGCCGCGGTCAAGCTGCATGTCGATCCGGCGATGACGGCGATGGGAACGGCGATGGGCGAGGAAACCGCGAACATGATCCAGCCGTTCTGGGCCCTGCCGATCCTGGCCATCGCCCGCCTCGGCATCAAGGACATCATGGGCTACTGCGTGATCGCCATGATCATCGGCATCGTCTTGTACGGCGGGTCGCTGCTGATTTTCGCGTGAGCCAGTTGTCATTGCGAGCCGCAGGCGAAGCAATCCAGAAACGACGCCATGGAAACTGGATTGCTTCGGCCTAGGGCCTCGCAATGACGATCCCAGTTGTCATTGCGAGCCGACAGGCGAAGCAATCCAGACATGACGCCATGGAAGCCGGATTGCTTCGGCCTAGGGCCTCGCAATGACGGCCAGGCCGCGCGCGCACGGCCATGTTGCGAAGCAATATAAATAAAGAACAGACCCGCAGCGGTCTGCTTCTCCACCCCTTTTGCTTTCGCCGGGGCGCTCGAAGCAAGCCGCTCACGGGCCCGTCACGGCGCATCAGCGAGAGCGGGATAGGCTGCCGGGCGAGCCGCGTCTCCCCCGGCGTTCATCCACCGGCCGCTTATCGGCCCTCTCTACGACGTGGCCCGACCCAGAATGGCGGGGAATAAGCCGCCCGCATTGATGTGAATCAATGCAGGTTCATAATGCGGCAAAGATGATAGAATATGCTTGAATTCCTGCTTTTCGCCGCCATCTGCGTCGCGATGGCGGGTGTCGCGTTCAATAACCTGATGCCGCGCCGCTGACGCGCGCACGCTTTGAGGCGAAGGGCTTTAAGGCAAGGGAGGGTAACCATGCCCGACGAAGCGAAAAAAATCCCCCAGCCGGAATCGGCCGCCGAACCGCCGCCGGACAAGCCCTGGGTCAAGGAGTGGGAGGCCAATTTCGCGCCGCTCTATGCCATGAACCGGCGCGCCTTCGAAGCCTGGGTGCACAGCGTGTCCGATCTCGCCCAAGAGCTGGAGCAGTTTTTGCAGACGCGGCTGCGCGAGGACTCGACCTTGTGGGAGAAGCTCGCCGCCTGCCGCAGCCCCGCCGAGGCCTTCGCCTGCCAGAGCAAGTTCGCCGCCCAGGCGCTGGCGGACTATACCGAAGCGGCGCAGAAGTTTTCCCGTTTGATGCGGGACCTCGCGAGCGGCTACGGCACGGGCCTGATGCACCGCCCGCCCGACACCGATTGACGTTTGCGTAGCATGGGCCGCGCAGGGGCGCGGCCGTCATGCGAAGCGAAGAAGAATCCGTAGCATAGGCGAGGGCCGGTTTCGGCCCGCGTCGTCATGCGAAGCGAAGAAGAATCCGTAGCATAGGCAAAGGCCGAGCCGGGCCTTTGCCGTCATGCGAAGCGAAAGAGGAACCCGCAAGAAGAAGGAGGTTGCGATGAGAGCCTTCAACCGGCCGGAACTGCGGAGCGATCTCGAGGTTTGCGAAATCCTGGGCGAGGCGCGCCGCCTGATCGAAGCGGGCTGGTGCCAGGGCGCGCGGGCCAAGGACGAAGGCGGCAGGGATGTGGACCCGTCCTCCCATGACGCGGTCCGGTTCGACCCGCTGGGCGCGATCGAGCGCGCGGTGCTCAATCTCTTCCGCGGCGACGGGCGCTATCTGGCCCAGAACTACCACAAGGGGTTTTACGCCCTGGCCCGGGGACTGCACACCGGCGCGGCGGTGACCGCGTGGAACAACGCGCCCGCGCGGCGCAAGGCGGAGGTGCTGGCGCTGCTCGACCAGGCGATGGAGCGATCCTCCCATCCGCCGGTTCCTCACGCGCCCCGAATTGCAGCGTGAGCGCGTAGCATAGGCCGCGCAGGGGCGCGGCCGTCATGCGAAGCCAAGAAAATCGCCCCGAGTCGGGGGCGCGGTTGAAGCGCGGCCGATTCTTCGCCTAGACTCCGCGCTCACCCAAACATAACCAGGGGGAAACGATGATCGGCATGGATTTCGTCGCCTTTCTCATCCTGCTTATTACCGCGGTGGTGGTTTCGGCCATTCTGCATTACGGCTGCGAATATTACGTCACGCCCGGGCCGTGGTCGTTCGGCTCCAAGGTGGTGGTCGCCTGGATCGGGGCGTGGCTGGGCTCGCCGGTGCTCGGCCATTGGTGGGCCGGCTGCCAATACCAGGACGTCTATTACGTGCCGGCGATTCTGGGAGCTTTCGCCGCGGTCATCCTGGCGGTCGATCTCGCCAAGATGGTGGCGCCCCAGGCGGCGCGGCGCGGAAAGCGCTAAAACCCGCGTAGCGTAGGCGAGGGCCGGGTGCGTAGCATGGGCGAGGGCCAGATTCGGCCCTCGCCGTCATGCGAAGCATAAGAGAAGCCGCCCTCGCTGCCCTGCGAAGCATAAGAGAAGCCGCCCTCGCCGCCCGCTACCGCGAGGCGGGTTTTTCGCCTAGCATGACGCGGTGATCAGGAAGCTGCTGATCGGTTTGGCGGCGTTTTTCGGCCTGGCCGTGTTGCTGTTGGCCGCGGCGCTGGCGGTGCCGTTCTTCATCTCGGGCAACGTCTACCGCGCGCAGGTGACGGCTCTGATCGAGAACGCCACCGGGCGCGAATTCCGCATCGACGGCCCGATCAAGTTCGAGCTGGTGCCCGATCTGGCGCTGTCGGCCGCGGACGTGTCCTTGGCCAACGCCAAGGGCGGCGTCGCCCCGGCCATGGCGAAGCTCAAATCGCTCGAGATCAGGCTGCGGCTGCGGCCGCTGTTGTCCGGCCGGATCGAGATCACGGGCTTCGTGCTCGACCAGCCGGAAATCGCGCTCGAGGTGGACAAGAAGGGCCGGCCCAATTGGCGGTTCGGCGAAGCCGCCGCGCCATCAGCCGCGCCCGCAGCCGCGAAATATTCCAACCGCGAGATCGGCGATCTGATCGAGCTGCTCGACCGCTTCCATCTGACCGGCTTCGTTATCCGCCACGGCGGCGTCAGCTTTTTTGACGCGCGCGACGGCGAAGAGTGGCACGCCGACGACATCGACGTGAAATTCGCCATGGCCGGGCTGGACAGTCCCTTGACCGCCGACGGCGAAGCGAGCTGGGGCGGCCAACGCATCGGCTTCGATTACGCGGTGACGCGGCCCGGCGCCTTCGCCGGCGGCAAGCCTAGCGGGATCGAGCTGCATATCTCGTCCGGTCCGGTGAATTTCGATTTCTCGGGCTCGGGCGTGGGCGAGCCCGAACCCAAGCTGTCGGGCAGCGTCGTCCTCACCGTGCCCAGTTTGCGCGGTTTCGCCAAATGGACCGGCATCCCGATATCGCCCCAAGGCACCGGCCTCGGCCGGTTCGCGATCAAGGGCATCCTGGAGGTGGCCGGCGACACCTACAGTTTTGGCGAGGCCGAGGTGAATCTCGACGCGATCAAGGGCAAGGGCGGGATCGTCTACGACAATTCGGGCAAGCGGCCTTATGTGCGCGGCAGCCTGGCGCTCAAGGACCTCGACCTCAATCCCTATCTCGGGCCGGCCAACATTGAGGCGGCGCCACAGGCCGAAACGGCGAGCGCGGCTCCAGCAACGAGCAAGGATTGGAGCGCCGCGCCCATAGATTTGTCGCTCCTCAAGCTGGCCGATGTCTATTTCGAGCTCGGCACCGGCTCGATCCGTTACCGCGACATTAAGATCGGCCGCAGCGCGCTCAACCTTCTGCTGAAGAACGGGCTGCTGACGGCGTCCCTGACCGAGCTTTCGCTTTACGGCGGCCAGGGCGAAGGCCAGGTGGTGATCGACGGCGCAGGCCGCGTGCCGGCGATTTCGGAAAGCTTCGATCTCAAGAACGTGGATCTGGAATTGCTGCTGCGCGACGTCGACGGCATCACCGTGCTCTCCGGCCCCGCCAGCCTCGACATGGTGGTGGCGGGACACGGGCGAAGCCAGCGCGCCATCGCCTCGTCGCTCACCGGCAGGGGCTCGCTCCATCTCGATCAGGGCGCGATCAGGGGCGTGCAGATCCTCGACACGGTGCACACCCTGACCAAGTTCCTGACCCTGGGCCTGGCCGGCGACGGCAGCGAGACCAAGTTCGACCGCTTCGATGCGAGCTATGTCATCAACGACGGCGTGCTGGTGAGCAAGGATCTGGAACTGGTGTCGTCCGATCTGCCGGTGATCGGAAGGGGCACGGTGGATTTGCCGCAGCGCAATGTCACCTACCGGCTTACGCCCAAGATCATCGGGCTGGCCGTGCCGGTGGACATCAGCGGCCATTGGGACGATCTCAGCTTCCAGCCCGATTACATGGGGCCGGTCAAATCGCTGTTGGGCATTCTGGGCAACGAAAACCAGCCGCCGCCACAATAGGCCGGGCGCGGCCGCCCTTGCCGCCTTTGCGCGGGCGGCGCTAGTCTCGGGCCTCATGCGCGATTTGGCATCCTTGATCGACGACCGGCCGTCGGACGGCGTGTTCCTGGTGCACCGCGACGCCTTCGCCGACGCGCAAGTGTTCGAGCAGGAGCAGAAATTCGTCTTCGAGGCGACCTGGAATTTCCTCGCGCTGGAATCGCAGCTCCCCGGCCCTTGCGATTTCGTCACCGCGCATATCGGCCGCGTGCCGGTGCTGTTGACGCGCGACCGCCAGGGCAAGCTCGGCGGTTTTCTCAACCTCTGCCGCCACAAGGGCGCGCTGCTCTGCGCCAAGGAACAGGGCAATGCGCGCCATTTCACCTGCCCCTATCACGGCTGGACCTACGAGGCTTCGGGCAAGAACGCCGACATCAAGGACCGCCGCGAAGGCGCCTACACCGCGGGCTTCGACGGCGAAGGCCACGATCTGATCCCGCTCGCCAAGCTTGGCAGCTATAAGGGCCTGATCTTCGGCAGCCTCTCGCCCGACGTGCCCGCGCTCGAGGATTACCTGGGCGATATCCGCTTTTTCCTCGACCTCGCCATGGAGCAAGGCCCCGACGGCATGGAGTTCATTCCCGGCCGCATGGCCTACAGCTACCGGGGAAACTGGAAATTGCAGCTCGACAACAATCTCGATCCCTATCACCTCACCACCACCCATCTGAGCTTCATCGGCGTGCAGACGCGGCGGCGCCAGGGTTCGGGTTATGTCGAGGCGCGGGGCTACGATTGGGCCAAGCGCGCCAAGACCAAGGCCGGCACCTTCACCTTCCGCCACGGCCACGCGGTCTATTGGGCCGACCAGCCCGAACCCGAGAAGCGGCCGATCTTCTCCAAGCTCGCCGAGGTGAAAAGCCGCGTCGGCGAGGACCGCGCCCAATGGATGCTCAAGAACCGCAATCTCCAGGTTTTCCCCAATTTGCAGATCGCCGAAACCGCGGCGCTGATGCTGCGGACCTACCGGCCCTTGGCGGTCGATCTGACCGAGATGCGCAGCTATTGCCTCGCGCCGATTGGCGAGAACGAGGAGGCCCGGGCGTGGCGGCTGCGGCAATACGAGGATTTCTTCAACCCCAGCGGCATGGCGACGCCCGACGACACCGTGACCTACGAGGATTGCCAAACCGGATTCCGCGCGCCCGGCCACAACTGGCTCCAGGGCTATCAGCGCGGCATGAGCGGCGAGCAAGTGGGCGCCGACGACCTCGCCCAAGCGCTCGGCATCCACCCCACCGCCAGCGCCGCCGGCAGCTTCGAGGCGGGATTGGAAACCGGGCTGCACGGCCCCTACCGCGAATGGCGGCGGCTGATGGCGGCCGGCGCCCAGGGCCGGAAGCCCTATCCGTGAGTTGGGCCCGATGACTTCCCTGAGCAATCTCGACCCGCGCGACTTGCTGGCCGCCGGGACCGAGGTGTTGCAACGCGAGGCGCTTTATCTCGACGAACGGCGCTGGGACGAATGGCTCGCGCTTTACACGCCGGATTGCGAATACTGGATGCCGGCCTGGAAAAGCGAGGACGAGCTCGGCCAGAACCCGCGCACCGAACTCTCCTATTTCTATTACGACAACCGCGCCGGATTGGAGGATCGCGTCGCGCGCGTGGTCTCCGGCCGCTCTTCCGCCTCCTCTCCGATGCCGCGCACCACCCACCTGCTCAACACCATCCGGTTCCGGGACGATCCCGTTGCCGGGCGGATGGGTTTGGGCGCGTCCTGGCTGTGCCAGGTCTATTTCCCGCGGCTCAAGGAAAGCCGCGCCTTCTTCGGCCGGGTCGAGCACGATCTGGTGCTGCGCGACGAAAGCTGGCTGATCGCGCGCAAGAAGATCGTGCTGCAGAACGACTACATCCCGACGATGCTCGACTTTTATTGTGTTTGAGGCGAGTGGACGAAGCTTAAATGAGAAGAAAGAAACAGAGATATCGCAGGAAGAGACGTGGCTGAATTACCTCAGAGCGCCAAAGTTAGACGGGCGATATCTGCGTTAGGACGATTTATGTTCCTCGCAGGTACAGATGTTTTTGATCGTGCAGCCGAATTTTCTCGCGTTCAGCTGCGTTCTCCGGTTTACGCGTCGCTGTATTCGCTCGGCTATTCCGATCTGTGCACTAGTGCTGTGTTTTCAGGTGCAGATGGCTATGCCAAAGTCGCCGCGCGTTTACGAGTTGACTATGGTGATAGCGCGCTTTTGATGCTGTATCTTTGGCATGATTTACAGGGAATCCTTTCAAATCTAACTCACGCTGCTGACCACGGTGGCGGACTTGTAACCGAGCTTTGGGATTTTGTGGGGCGGTCTATTGATTCATTAGATTTAACCGCTGATCTCGCTCCGACACTTAACGCAATTCGCAAACTACTACATGGCCACGGCAGCGTTCGGAAACGTGCAAAGAAAGCAAGAGACATCCTAATCAACGGCCTCATACCAGCCATCAATCAACGACTCGGAATACATGAGTATCTAAGAAGCGGTTCAGTCGAAGGCATGAGTCTGACGTACCCAAGCCTTTACAAAAACTGCATGCTGATGGGAAAACTGATAGCCATCGAAAGAATTAGGTCGGCTAAGGTCAGTCGTAGATTAGACGATCGAAATGAACACGAGAGAAGACGGGGGCGACATGAGTTATGGACCATTATTGAGCGCCTTGGCATTCGAGCAGCAGTACCGGCACAAATGCGAGTTGTTAGCGAGGCGCTTAAATCTCTATTGAGTAATCGCAGCCCACGCAGCCAAAACTATATTCCTGATATAACGTCGTGGACCGCCACATATCTCGGAATTGCTTTCGGCAATTTCAGCGACACTATATTTGGAATTGCCTACAACATGGAATGGGTTCGCCTGCTAAGGCCGCATGCGGATCAATTCGCACGTATATTGCTTGATGCCCTAAATAGCATCGAGACAGCAGTAAAGGAAATTGGTGGTGCACCAAACTTTGATGATTTTAGAAGGGCGTGTGAAAGATTTCGTGATGCTGATTACGCGAAACGCATAGGCCCGGCTACAGATGATTTTCTTCGTAAACTAGAAAATTGGCTCAACGCGACCATACCTGGCGAACCACGCGGACGACTTAGTGAAGCGCGCATAACAATTTGGATAAATAAATTTCGTACATATTGGATACCAGTTGATGCAGCGAGAATTGAGTCATTCATTGGTCAATTTCCAAAAGGTATGGAATGGGTCGGGGAAGTCGTTACTGATGCAGTGGATTATTTTGACGAACAATTTTTTTCTGATTCACTTTCATATGTTATTCAGCGCCGCCAATTGGAACAGCCTACAGCATCGCTTTGTTTGCTAGGCGGGCCGCGTAAAAGTTCGTCGCTAATGGCATATATTCTAGACAGACGATTACAGATTTCGCACCGCGAATTAAGCGATACGCTTAATGAACAACGCCATGGACAAACATTAATATTTTTAGATGACGCAACTATTACTGGAACGCAGGCGATTCACATCTTTTCTGAATTGCTCGGAATATGGGATAGACAACCATACAAATATTATCTGAAATCTCTCTTGCCAAAACAAATCAATAACTTTCGGGCAGCAAATATTGAATTCATCTCAGCGATAGGGACCAACCTTGCAAGGTCGCGATTGAAAAAATTCTTCATCGAACAGAATATTCAGTGTCAAATTGAATTTGGCAAAGAGGTTCCGTGGCTAAGCGACGAAGGTATGCATGATCTGCAAGCTGGTACACTTGTCGATACAAACAAAAATTTACGAGAGCCTGTGAGGCAACTCAGTAATCCCATCTTTGGACCAAGTTCCCGGCTACCGCAGTCTAGCAATTGGGAAAAGGCGCGAGATTTGTGTAGTCAAATAGGTTTTCAGATCTTGGGTGAATACGCTAAGGAGCACTCTTGGCCAGTTGATAGAAGACGCGGCAGTTCACTTGGTTTTAGTGGTATGCAGGGTCGATTGGTCTTTGCGCATAATGTACCTAAAACAACACTGCCGCTACTTTGGTGTTCGGGCATATATCAAGGGAAGCCGTGGATACCGCTGTTCCCAGCAAGAGAATAATACAAATTACTCTTCAACATGAACAACCAAACGCCTCAAGGGCTGTCTGCGTATAATCGATCTGTAACCCAGAAAAGTAACGAGGACCGGAGCGGTGTTGTCAGAACCGTTCAAGCCCCCCGCCACTTGTTTTATCCCCCGGGCTCTGAGCCGGGGGATAAAATAAGAGAACCGCCCTTGTCGCAGGTAGCATCCCTGATCTAGCGTGCCGCCTCCGATGACCTCCCTGCCCGATCTGGCGCTCCTGCTGCTCAAGGCCCTTCCACCCGACGAGGCGCGTCGGGCCGGCATCGCCGCCCGGCCATTCGACCCGCGGGACTAGCTTTCGATGAAGTCCGTCACGTCGGAATGGGCGCGGACGATATGGGCCTCGATCCGCGCCACCGCGGCGTCGGCGTCGCCCGCGGCCAAGGCATCGATGACGGAGGCGTGCTCCTTCCAGACGCGGGTCGAGATGTTTTCGAGCTGCAACACCGCTCCCATGGTCCGGCGCAGATGCTGCCAGTTCAACCGCATGGTGTCGATGATCAGCGAATTGCCCGACAATTCGTAGAGAAACATGTGGAAGTTCATGTCGGCTTCGATCATGCCGCGGATATCCTTGCGCCGCGCCATCGCCTCCCCCTTCGCCACCAAGGCGCGGCCGGCCGCGATCCGTTCGGGCGTGACCCGCGCCGCCGCCAGCCTGACCGCGAGCGGCTCGATCGCCGAGCGGAACTCGTAGATGGAATGGAACAGCCTTTGGTCGACCGGCGCGACGGCGAGGCCGCGGCGGCCGCTGGCGCGGACGAAGCCCTGCGCCTTCAAGACCAAGAGCGCGTTGTGAATCGGCTGGCGCGAAACCTTCAGCCGCTCCGCCACGTTCGCTTGCGTCAGCCGCTCGCCGGGGCCCAGGCTGCCGTCGCAAATCGCATCGAGCAGGGCGGCATAGGCTTGGTCGACCAGGGTTTTTCGACTGACCAAGGCGCGCAAACTGTCTCTCCCGTCCGGCGTTGCCCAAGTCCCGCCGGCCTTGCGTAGCATAGAATACGGTATACAATAATCCAAGGTCTTAAAAACGCCGGGAGCCGCGCCATGACACCGCCGATCCGCGTCCTGCTGGCCAAGGTCGGCCTCGACGGCCACGACCGCGGCGTGAAGGTGGTGGCCCGCGCGCTGCGCGACGCCGGCATGGACGTGATCTATTCCGGCCTGCACCGCACGCCGGACGAGGTCGTCACCGCCGCCATCCAGGAGGACGTCGACGTCCTCGGCGTCAGCCTCTTGTCCGGCGTGCAGATGACGGTGTTCCCGAAAATCCTCGCCCGGCTCAAGCAGCAAGGCGCCGACGACATGATCGTCGTCGCCGGCGGCGTCATGCCCGACGAGGACGCCGCGGCGTTGAAGAAAATGGGCGTCAGCGAGGTGCTGCTCCAGGACACGCCGCCCGAGCAGATCGTGGCGCGGTTGCGCGAACTGGTCGCGCAACGCGGGGCGCGGTGACCGCGATGGAGTCGTGGTCCTTCCCGCCCGCCTACGACGACAATTATTTTCCCGATCCCGCGAGCCGCTATTGGTTCCCCGAACGGGAAACCATGCCTTCGTCCGAGCGCGAGGGCCTGATCCTCGAACGCCTGAAGACCGTCTGCGCCTATGCCTATGAGCGCGCGCCGTTCTACCGGCGCAAATGGGACCAGGCCGGGTTCCATCCCTCGCAGCTCAAATCGCTGGAGGATTTCGAAGCCAAGGTCCCGGTGGTGGAGAAAAAGGATTTGCGCGCCGCCCAGGAGCGGGCGGCGCCGTTCGGCGACTATCTGTGCGCGCCCGAATCCGAGATCTTCCACATTCACGGCACCAGCGGCACCACCGGCCGGCCCACCGCCTTCGCCATCGGCCGCAACGACTGGCGCGCGATCGCCAACGCCCATGCGCGGGTCATGTGGGCGATGGGCCTGCGGCCCGGCGACACCATCTGCGTCGCGGCGGTTTTCTCGCTTTACATGGGGAGCTGGGGCGCGCTCGCCGGCGCCGAGCGGCTGGGGGCGCGGTGCTTCCCGTTCGGCGCGGGCGTCGCCGGCATGTCGGCGCGTTGCGTCCAATGGCTCGCCATGGTCAAGCCGACCGCGTTTTACGGCACGCCGACTTATGCTTTGCACCTCGCCCAGATCGCCGCCGAGGAAGGGCTGAATCCGCGCGATTTCCGGCTCAAGATCATGTTCTTTTCCGGCGAGCCCGGGGCGTCAATTCCCGGCTTGCGCGGCAAGCTCGAAGAGCTCTACGGCGCTAGGGTTTTCGACAGCGGCTCCATGGCCGAAGTGACGCCGTGGATGAACGTCGCGGGAACCGCCGAGACCTCCGGCATGTTGTGCTGGCAGGACATCGTCTACACCGAAGTCTGCGATCCCGCCACGATGCGCCGCGTTCCCTACGGCGCGCGCGGGACGCCGGTCTATACCCATCTCGAGCGGACCTCGCAGCCGATGATCCGTCTGCTGTCGGGCGATCTCTCGCTGTGGACCAACGACAAGAACCCCTGCGGCCGCACCTATCCGCGCCTGCCGCACGGAATCTTCGGCCGGATCGACGACATGTTCACCATCCGCGGCGAGAACGTCTATCCGAGCGAGATCGACGCGGCGTTGAACGAGCTGCCGCATTACGGCGGCGAACACAACATCCTGATCAGCCGCGAAGCGACCATGGACGAGCTGCTGCTGCGCGTCGAATGCGACGCCGCGACCTTCGCCCGGGGCGCCGCCGCGGTTTCGGGATTCCGGATGGAGGTGGAGCGCAAGCTGCAGAAGGTTCTCGGCCTGCGGACGATCGTCGAGATCGTCAAGCCGAACTCGATCGCGCGGACCGATTTCAAGGCGCGCCGGGTGGTCGACGACCGGAAAATCTTCGCCGACATGCACGCGCAGATCGAACAGGGGCGGCCTTGAGCCCGAAGGTGGCCTCGTCCGACCTGGTGGCGCGGGTCCAGGCCGGCGAGCCGGCCGCCATCGCCCGGCTGATCTCGCGCGCGGAGCACGGTTATCCGGAAGCGCGCGCCGCGCTCGCCCGGATCTACCAGCTGGCGGGTCGCGCCCACGTCGTCGGCATCACCGGCGTGCCGGGCAGCGGCAAATCGACGCTGGTCGCCCATTTGACGGAAAAATTCCGCGCCAAGGGCGTCAAGGTGGGCGTGATCGCGGTCGACCCGTCCAGCCCCTATTCGGGCGGCGCGATCCTCGGCGACCGCATCCGCATGACCAAGATGGCCGACGATCCGGGGGTCTATATCCGCTCGATGGCGACCCATGGCGCGAGCGGCGGCATGGCGCATACGACGCTGGACGCGGTCGACATTCTCGACGTCGCCGGTTTCGACACGATCATCGTCGAGACCGTGGGCGTCGGCCAGGACGAGGTGGAGATCGTCAAGGCGTCGCACACCACGGTGGTGGTCTCGGCGCCCGGCCTCGGCGACGAAATCCAGGCGATCAAGGCCGGCATCCTCGAGATCGCGGACATCCACGTGGTCTCGAAATGCGACCGCAGCGACGCCAACCGGACCATCGTCGATCTCAAGCAGATGCTGACGCTCGGCGCGGGGCCGAAAAAGCCGAAGCCGCTCTGGGCGGTTCCGGTGATCGGAACCAGCGCGGTAACGGAGACCGGCTTCGACGCTCTTCTGGAAGCCATCGAGAAGCACCGCAAGGTCGCGTTCGAGAGCCAGCTCGGGCGCGAGCGCGGGCTGGCGATCGCGCGGTTCCGGCTGAGAAAGACCGCCGAGAACATGCTGCTGCACCGCTTCGCCGACGACTTCGCCCACGCGGATGGCGCGCTGGCGGCGCGGCTGTTGCGCCGCGAGACCGACCCGTACTCGGTCGCGGCGGAATTCCTCGAAACGGCAACCCTGCGCCAATCCCATGGAGCCCGACATGAACCGGATGATCGATCCAAAATCGCTTGAGCAGGTCAGCGAGCAGGTCGCCGAGTGGGAGCAAAACGAGGTCGCGGCGTTTTTGCGCAAGCAACGCGAGCGGCGCGAGCAGTTCTTCACCACCGGCGACATCCCGGTCAAGCGCGTCTACACCGCCGCCGACGTCGCCGACATCCCGCTCGAGGACATCGGATTGCCGGGCCGCTATCCCTTCACGCGCGGCCCTTATCCGACCATGTACCGCAGCCGGCATTGGACCATGCGCCAGATCGCGGGATTCGGCACCGGCGAGGACACCAACAAGCGGTTCAAATACCTGATCAAGCAGGGGCAGACCGGACTTTCCACCGACTTCGACATGCCCACGCTCATGGGCTACGACAGCGACGATCCGATGAGCGAGGGCGAAGTCGGCCGCGAAGGCGTGGCGGTCGACACGCTCGCCGACATGGAAGCGCTCTACGACGGCATCGATCTCGAGAACATCTCGGTGTCCATGACGATCAATCCGTCGGCGTGGATCCTGCTCGCCATGTACGTCGCGCTGGCGAAGAAGCGCGGCCTCGATCCGCACAAATTGTCGGGCACGATCCAGGCCGACATCCTCAAGGAGTACATGGCGCAGAAGGAGTATTGCTTTCCGATCGGGCCTTCGGTGCGCATCGTGCGCGACTGCATCACCTATTGCGCCGAAAACATGCGGCGCTACAACCCGATCAATATTTCCGGCTATCACATCTCGGAAGCGGGATCCTCGCCCTTGCAGGAGGTGGCCTTCACGCTCGCCAACGGCATCGTCTATGTCGAGGAGGTCCTGAAAACCGGAATGGACGTCGACAAGTTCGCGTCGCGCCTGGCGTTCTACTTCGTCAGCCAGGGCGATTTCTTCGAGGAGATCGCGAAATTCCGCGCCGCGCGGCGCTGTTGGGCGAAAATCATGAAGAAACGCTTCGGCGCGAAGAACCAGGAATCCATGCGGCTGCGCTTCCATTGCCAGACGGCCGCCGCGACCCTGACCAAGCCGCAATATCAGATCAACATCGTCCGCACCGCCTTGCAGGCGCTGTCGGCCGTGCTCGGCGGCTGCCAGTCGCTGCACACCAACGGCTACGACGAGGCTTTCGCGATTCCGACCGAGGACGCCATGCGCATGGCGCTCCGCACGCAGCAGATCATCGCCGAGGAAATCAACGTGTCCAACGTGGTCGATCCGATCGGCGGGTCTTACTTCGTCGAAAGCCTGACCAGCGAATACGAGAGACGCATTTTCGAAATCCTCGACTATGTCGACGCCAACGGCGGGACGATCAAGCTGATCGAGGAAGGCTGGTTCCAGAAGCAGATCGCGGACTTCGCCTACGAGACCGCTTTGCGCAAGCAGACCGGCGAAAAGCCGGTCATCGGCGTCAACCGGTTCATCGACGAGGAAGAGGTTCCCGAACTCGAAACCCACCCCTACGACCCGAAGACGGCGGAACGGCAGATCGCCCGGACCCGGCGCGTCCGCGCCGAGCGCGACCCGTTGCAATACAAAACCGCGATGGAAAGACTGGTCGCGGCCGCCCAGGACGACCGGCGGAATATCATGCCCGTCACCATCGAGGCGGTCGAGAACGGGGCGACCATGGGCGAGATCGTCGCCGCCTTGAAAAAGCTTTGGGGCACCTATCGCGAAACGCCGGTCTTCTGACCGCCGAACTTGGCCCTCGCCTATGCTATGGATTCTTCCCGGCTCCGCATGACGGCGAGGGCTGAACTTGGACCTCGCCTATGCTATGGATTCTTCTTGGCTCCGCATGACGGCGAGGGCCGAACTTGGCCCTCGCCTATGCTGTGGATTCTTCTTGGCTCCGCATGACGGCGAGGGCCGAACTTGGCCCTCGCCTATGCTACGCTGCCGCTCATGACCTCCCTGCCCGATCTGGCGCTCCCGCTGTTCATGGCGCTTTCCCCCGAGGCGGCGCATCGCGCGAGCATCCTGGCCTTGCGCCTGATGCCGCTTCGCGCCGCCTCGCCCGACCCGGCCCCCTTGCGCGTCAAGCTGTGGGGGCGGAGCTTTCCCAATCCGGTCGGGCTGGCCGCGGGCTTCGACAAGCACGCCGAGGTGCCGGACGCGATGCTCGGTCTTGGCTTCGGATTTGTTGAAATCGGCACGGTGACGCCGCGTCCGCAGGCGGGCAATCCCAAGCCGCGCCTGTTCCGGCTCAAGGAGGACGGCGCGGTCATCAACCGCCTGGGCTTTAACAGCGAAGGTTTGGACGCGGTGGCGGCGCGGCTCCAGGCCCGGCGCGGCCGGGGCGGCATCGTCGGCGCCAATATCGGCAAGAACCGCGACAGCAAAAACGCCGCGGCGGATTACGCTTCCTGCGTCGCGAAGCTTGCACCCTTGGTGGATTACATCGCCGTCAACGTCTCATCGCCCAACACGCCGGGCTTGCGCGAGTTGCAGAAGAAAGCGGCGCTGCTCGAGCTGATCGCGGCGCTCAAGCTGGCGCGCGCCAAGGCGGCGCCGAAGCGCCCGCCGCCGCTCTTGTTGAAGATCGCGCCCGATCTTTCGCCCAAGGAACGCGAAGGCATCGCCGAGGCGGCGCTCGACGCCGCCATCGACGGGCTGATCGTCTCCAACACCACGGTGGCCAGGCCCAAGGATTTGAAAAGCGAATTCGCGCGCGAAGCGGGCGGATTGAGCGGCAAGCCGCTCTTTTTAGCATCGACCCAACTCCTCGCCGAGATGTGGAAACTCACTGGCGGCCGCATACCGCTGATCGGCGGCGGCGGGATAAGTTCGGGCGCGGACGCCTACGCCAAGATTCGCACCGGGGCGAGCCTGGTGCAGCTTTACACCGCCTTGACCTATGAGGGCGTGGGCCTGGTCGCGCGCATCAAGCGCGAGTTGGTGGAATTGCTGAAGCGCGACGGATTCAAGAACATTGCCGAGGCGGTGGGCGCCGGCGAGTCATGACTTTGCGCATCCTCTCGGGCCTGGGCGAGATCGCGTCCGGTTATGACGGCTTCATCCTCGATCTCTGGGGCGTGCTGCATGACGGCAGCCGGCCTTTTCCCGGCGCGGTCGAGGCCTTGACCCGGCTCAAGGCCCTGGGCAAGCGCAGTGTCGTGCTTTCCAACGCGCCGCGCCGCGCCGAAATGGTGGCAAAGCGCGTGGCCGAGATCGGAATTCCGCGAAACCTCTACGACGAGATCCATTCCTCGGGCGAGGAGGCGTGGCGGCATCTGGCCAAGCGCGACGACCCGTTCTTCCGCGCGCTCGGGCGGCGCTGCTATTTCATCGGGCCGCGGCGCGACGATCCCTTGATGGCGGGGCTCGATCTGGAGCGGGTCGAGGATGTGGCGCGCGCCGATTTCCTGCTGGCGGTCGGGCCGGGGGATTGGGAGGAAAGCCTCGCGCCTTTTGAACCCGTGTTGAAAGCCGCGCGCGCGCGCGATCTGCCGATGGTTTGCGCCAATGCCGATCTGGTGGTGATGCATCAGGGCAAGCGCAGCATCTGCGCCGGGGCGATGGCGGCCTATTACGAAGAGATCGGCGGCAAGGTGCGCTGGCACGGCAAGCCCTATCTCTCGGTCTATGAGACGAGTTTTTCCCTGCTCGGCGTCAAGGACCGCCGGCGCATCCTGGCGGTGGGCGATTCTTTGCGCACCGACATCGCCGGCGCCAAGGCGGCCCAGATCGACAGCGTCCTGGTGGCGAGCGGCATCCATGCCGAGGAGATCGGGCTCAAGCCGGGGACGCTCGATCCCGACCGGGTCGAACGTTTGATCCAGGCGGCGGGCCTGGCGCCGGTCGCGGCGATGGAACAGTTCCGCTGGTGAATTAGTGGGCGGGTCCGCCGCGGTGCAGGATCGAGGCCGCCAGGCTGGTGTCGTAGGCGAGGCCCGCCGGCGTCATAACGGCGGCCTGGGGAAAATGCGCCGCCTTGATCAGCCCCTTGCGCTCGAGCGCCACCCAGGCCGCCCGGTTCATCAGCCCGGTCGCGTCCTTGGCCATGACCACCGCGTCGGCCAGATGGAAATGATCGCCATGCGGCGGACCCGACATGTTGGCGACCAGCAGTTCGCCCGGCCCTTCGGCCGGCCGCGCATTGCCCGGCACCCGCGCCAGATGCTGGAGCAGGGCCAGGGTCTTCAACTGGAGCGGGTTGAGATTGAGCGGGTTGTGTTTGGGCGCCATGATGGCCGCCATCTTAGAACAGGAGACCGGCCGCCAGGCAAGGCCTAGGAATTTCCAGGGGGAGTTCCTGGGGGAGTTCCGGGAGAAGTTCCGGGGGAGGTTTCCGGCGCCGCCTGGTGGTTCCCGAGCCGCGCGATCAGCCGCAAGATTTCGGCCTGGAGATCGCGGTCGCGGATGCCGTAATAGCCCCGCACCAGCGACAAGACCTCGCGCCGGTCGAAGGGAGCGCTTGCCTCCCCGGCTTCCGCCGCCGGAAAGCCTTCGGCTCCCGGGCCGGAATAATCCGCGAAGAAAAAGCCGGGCACGACCTGCAGCGCCACCGACATGTCGTAAAGCCGGCTGGCCGAGATGCGGATCGCTCCCGATTCGTATTTCTGCACCGCCTGGAAGGACACGCCGATGCGCGCGGCCAGCGCGCTCTGGCTCATGCGCAGCTGGGCGCGGCGCAGCCGGATGCGGCTTCCGACATGGCAATCGATCGGATGCCGCGTTTCCACGGGCTCGGTCCCGGACTTGAATTGACGCACCACCATGCTTTCCTCTTTTCTCTTCCACGCGCGAAACGGCAACGGACTTCCCAGGGCGCGGCTTCCGCGCCTTGAGTTCGTCATCCCATTTGCCCGATTGCGGCTTTTGCCGTTTGCGGCCGCCTTCTGGCGGCGGCTTGGAGTTGGGTCCCGCCCAAGCGGCGCGGGCACCCGATCGCCATCACGGTCGGCGATGCGTTACTCTTAATTTGCGCGCAAAATAGCGGTGAATCTAGAACCGGGTAAAGGAATTTCGCGCCTGCGGCGATATGTCCGTGAACAAACATGGTTAATCCGGCGCGCTAGCGCGTGATCGCCTTTGGCAATCACGCTCTAACATTTGTTTGGGCCGCGCGATTTCATCGGTTTGATGGAATCACCCGATTCCATTCAGACCGATATTGCTCTAGCCGCGCAACGCCGCGTTCGCCAGGAAGGTCAGTCCGGTGGCGACATAGACGCCGAGCAGCACGCGCTGGAAGGCGCGCTCGCTCAATTGCACATGGACGTAGCGCCCGAGCCACATGCCGATCCCGGTCGGGACCAGCATCAGCACCGACAGGCCCAGCTCGGCATGGGAAGCGACTCCCATCAGCCACAGCCCCAGCAGCAATCCCACCCCCGCCGTCACGTACATGATCGAGATGGCGGGAATGAATTCCTCCTTGGTGAGGCGCATGCCGAAGACATAGAGCATGAGCGGCGGGCCGTAGAAGGTGGAGATGCCGCCCAGGAAACCGCTCGCCACCCCGACCAGCGGGTTGAGCCAGGCCTCGTGGCGCGGCTGGAGACGCAGATGCGGGCGCAGGCTGACGAAGACCGGGAAAGCGATCACCGCCAGGCCGATGATCAGGTCGAGCACCCGCTCCGGCAGCACCACCAGAAGCCGCACCGAAAACAGGATGGAAACCAGCAGAGGCAGAAGCAGGGTCCAGAAGCGCCGCAGCAGGGGCACGAACCGGCCGCCCTGGAAGCTCTGCACCAAATTCGCGGCGGTGACCGGAATCGTGGTCAGCGTCACCGCGGTCTTGAGATTGACCAGCATGGTCAAAAGCGGCACCGCCACCAGCGGCATGCCGATGCCGACCACGCCCTTGACCGTGCTGCCGGCCAGGAGCGCGAGCGAGCAGAGGAAGAGGAGGAAGGACGTCATCCCAGCCACCCGAAGCCGCCCAGGCAGGCGGCCACCCCGAATACCCAGAGCGGGTTGAGCCCGGTCCAATAGGTCAACGCCGCCGTGACCGCGGTGAGGAGATAGGCCAGGGCGCCGTGGTCCGAGGTCTTGGCGAGCAGAAAGGCGCTCGACGACACCAAGCCGACCGTGACCGGCGTCAGCCCGTTCTGGATGATTTCGAGCCAGGGCCGGTGGCGGAAATAGGTCCACAGCCGGAAAGAGAAGTAGGTCAGCGTCACCGACGGCCCCATCATCGCCGCCGTCGCCACCAGCGCGCCCGTGAGCCCGGCGACATGCCAGCCGATCAGCGTCACCACCATCACGTTCGGGCCGGGCGCGGCCTGGGCCAGCGCGTAGAGCGAGACGAATTGCCGGTCGGTCATCCAATGCGCGACATCGGCCGCCTGGCGGTGCATTTCCGGGATGACCGCGTTGGCGCCGCCGAAGGCCAACAGCGAGACGGTAAGGAAGCAGAGGGCGAGCGCGCCCAGCGGGCTGGAGCCTTTCATCCGCGCCGCCACCAGGCAATGCCGATGCTGAGCGGGATCGCGCCCGCCAGCACCCAGGGCAAGGGCAGCCCCAACAGCGCGATGGCGGCGAACACCAGGATCATGACCGGCAGCGCCTCGCCCGGGCGGCGGGCCAGCAGCGGCCGCGCCAGGCGCGCCGCCATGGCCAGGATCATGCCCGCGGCCGAGGCCGAAACGCCGAGCAGCGCGCCGGTGACGGCCGGATTGCCGCCATAGCCTTCGTACAACGCGCCCAGGGTGATGACGATGATGAAAGGCAGGACGGTGATGCCGAGAAAGGCCGCCGCCGAACCCTTGACGCCGCGGAAGCGCGCCCCCACCGCGATCGACAGATTGCAGACATTGGGCCCGGGCAGGAACTGGCACAGCGCCAGCAGATCGAGGAATTCGGATTCGGTCAGCCAGCGGCGGCGCTCGACGATCATGCGCCGCGCCCAGGGCAGCACGCCGCCGAAGCCCATCGCCGCCACCAGCATGAAGCTCAGGAACAGCTCGCGCAGAGTCGGCGCGGGCGGCCGTGCTTCGGCGGGAGAAAGAGATGGGTCGGCGATTACCAGTGCCGCACGCGCCCGACGTCGACGTGGACGAAGTTGGAGCGCGGATAATAGCCGACGCCGCCGCCCTTGAGCGACAACGCCGCGCGGCGCAGCAGCCCGAGATGCCGCCCGGGCACGCGCAGATCGATCGCCTGGCCCTGGATATGGAGGCTGTTCTTGGCCACGCCTTCGCTTTCCTCGGCCAGCATGGCGTTGGTTTCGGGCGAGCGGTAGCCGGAAATGACTTGATAAGGCGCTGGCGTGTCGAGCCGGCGGTTGAGCGCGGCCAGCAGGTCGAGGAGTTTGGGATCGATCGGATGGACCTGGCCGGTGCGGAAATCGCGCAGCAGCCAGTCGATGCGCCGGAGCGCTTCGGGCTCGTAGCCGTTCTCGGTCCAATAGACCAGGGCGAGCTTCTCGCCGGTGTGAAGATTGTCGAAGGAAAGCGCGCGGCGGGTTTCGAACCGCGGCAAGGCGATGGCCGGCGCCGCCGCCAGGGCTACGGCCGACCCCGCGGCCAGGCTGAGGAAATGCCGCCGCCCTTTATTCCGCAGAGTTTCCGTCATCCCCCCGACCACCCCACCAGACACCGGACACGATACGGCGCGGCTTTAGCGCGCTCTTCCCGGGCCCGATATTCCGACAAACCAGGGCGCGGGACAACAGGTTTTGATCGCTTCTCAGTTCTTCCCGGGCGCGGCGGCGAGGTGGCGCGGCGCGGGCGCCAATTGCTCGGACAGATCGCGTTTCACCAGCGCCTGGTTGAGCCGGCGGTCGCGGCCGTAGAGGTCGTCGCGGAACTCGACGGTGCCGTCGGCATCGGCGAAGGCGGTCCAATAGAACATGTAGACCGGGATGGGATGCGGCAGCGGGATGGTCTGGGTCTTGCCGGTGGCGATGGCGGCGTCGATCGCTTCCATCGTCCAATTGGCCGGCGCCAGCACGCGCCGCGCCAGTTCGCGCGGATTGCCGAGCCGCACGCAACCGTGACTCCAGGCGCGCCGCACCCGCGCGAACAAGCCCGTGGCCGGCGTGTCGTGGAGATAGATGTCGAGCGCGTTCGGCATCTCGAACTTGATCTTGCCCAGCGCGTTCTTGGGGCCGGGCAGCTGGGCCAGCTGCTTGCCTCCGGGAACGTCGATATAGGCGTAGTCGTTGCGCTCGAGATAATGCGGATCCTTCTTCAGCGCCGGGCGGATTTCGGCCTTGATGATCGAGCTCGGCACGTTCCAGAACGGGTTGAACGTCACCGCGGTCATGTGCGTCTTCAAGACCGGCGTCGGCCGGTTGGGCAGGCCCACCACCGCGCGCATGGCGAGCGGCGCCTCGCCGGCCTCGAAGTAGACGACGCTGGCGTCGGGAACCTCGACCTCGACCCGGGTCGGCGGATTCTCGCGCGGCATCGAGCGGCGGCGCTCGAGATTGAGCCGGATCTGGCGCAAGCGTTCGCCCGGCGCGGCGTTGAGCGCGGTGAGCGTGGCGCGGCCCACCGTGCCGTCGGCCGGCAGGCCGTGGGTTTCCTGGAAACGCGTCACCGCCGCTTTCAGACCGGCATCGTATTGCGCGTCGTCATCCGGCTTGCCGGGCGAGAGGAATCCCTCGGCCAGCAGGCGCTGGCGCAGCAGGGCCACGTCGCCGCCGCTGTCGCCCGGCTTCAGCGGCACGGCGAGATTCACCGGCCGCCAGGCCTGGGCAGCGGCATAGGCCTTGTAGCGGGCATAGGCCTGGCGCAACCGGGCATAGTCGTCATCGGAAGGGGGGAGCGTGGCGAGATAGACGGCGACGCCGTCGGCTTGCGCGCGCGCCAGAGCGGCCGCCGGATCGAAGGATGGTTGCGGCATCGCCCAATCGGTTTCGAAGTCGGCGGGCGTAACCCGGCCGCGCGCCAGCGCCTGGGCGTAGCGCAAAAAGGCGTCGGTGAGCAGGATGTCGCCGCGCGCCGCATCGGTATCGGGCAGCGCGAAGGCGCCGGGATCGAGCCCGTGCGAGGGCGCATCGGCCAGGGCCGAAACCAGCTCGGCGCGGCGCCGATCGTCCCATAGCGGGCGAAAATCGTGTTTCTGGTAGATCGACGAAAGCTGCGCGCGGTCGAGCCTGCGCCCGGCGATGACGAGATCGCCTTCGCCCGCAAGCAGGCTCGATATCGTTTCGGTGTTGAACAACCCGGCCGGCGCCGGCGCGGGATGCGCCGGCGGCGGAATCGGCGCTTGCGTTTGGGCCCAGGCGGAAAGCGGCAGCGCCGCGATCAGCAGCAGCAGGGAGAGCAGGCGGAGAGCGCGCGGCGCGGTCATGATCGGATTTGGGCTTGAGGTTTTTTGCTAGGAGTTTCGGCTTCGGCCATCATCGGGCATGCGGCCGGAGGCGGCAATGGAATTATAAAATCGCTTTTCTTTTTCAAGGCTTTGGTCAGGATAGGGCGCATGGAATTCATAGCCATCAAGGACGCGCAGGTGCCGGCGCTGGGCCTCGGGACTTGGGCGCTCGACGGGCGCGGCGGTTTCGCGGCGGTCAAGGAAGCCCTCGCCCTGGGCTACCGCCATATCGACACCGCGCAGATGTACGGCAACGAGGAAGCGGTGGGCGACGCCATCAGGCAATCGGGCTTGAGGCGCGCCGAGATTTTCCTCACCACCAAGATCGCGGCGGGCAATCTGCGCGCCGAACAAGTGCGGCGCGGCGTTACCGACAGCTTGAAGCGGCTCGGCTTGGATTACGTCGATCTGCTGCTGATCCATTGGCCGAGCAAGAGCGAGCCGCTGGGCGAGACGCTGGCGGAATTCGCCGAAGCGCGGGCCCGAGGCCAGACCCGCTTCATCGGCGTGAGCAATTTCAATGTGGCGCTGCTGGCCGAGACCGTCGAAAAGCACCGCGCCGACATACTCTGCAACCAGGTGGAATATCATCCCTATCTGTCGCAACGCCCGGTGCTGGCCGCCTTGAAAAAATATGGGCTGATGCTGACGGCTTATTGCCCGCTGGCGCGCGGGCGCGTGACGCGGGACCGGGAGTTGACCGAGATCGGCCGCCGCCACGGCAAGAGCGCGAGCCAAGTGGCGTTGCGCTGGCTGTTGGATCAGAAGAACGTCGCCGCCATTCCCAAATCGGCGCGGCGGGAACACCTCGCGGCCAATCTGGACATCTTCGATTTCAAGCTGGCCCCCGAGGAGACCGCCTTAATCGACGCCAAGCGCGGCACCGGACGGGTGGTCGACCCCGCCGGCTGGGGCCCGGAATGGGACGGGCCTTAAACCACAGGCAACCAAGGTAATTTACTTCGTTTCCACAGTGTGCAAACTGGTGCCGGTTTGCACCCAAGTTTCCGCCCCGGAATTCACGAGGACATAAGTTGAGCTGCTGCGATCCCGACCAGGCTCTCCGGCGAGACAAGAATGTCCGCCGCCGCACCGTGCTGAAAGGCGCCGCGGCGCTGGCCGGAGCGCTGGCCGTGGCGCCGGGCCGCGCCCGGGCCTTCGGCAAATCCCTGAAGCTCGCCTTTTGCAGCCAGCTTTTGTGCATCATTCCCTACACCGTCGCCAAATCCCAAGGCTTCTATGAGAAGGAAGGGCTCGACCTCGAGCTGGTCTATTCCCGCGGCGGCGGCGTGGCGATGGAGGCGCTGGTCGGCGGCGCGGTCGATTACGGCGCCACCGCCTTGGACGTGGCGCTCGCCGCCTACGGCAAGGGCGCGCCGATCAAGCGTTTTCTCTCGACCGGCAAGCTGCCGCTGTTCGCGCTCGCCGTGGCGCCGAAAATGGCGGCGAAGATCACCACGCTCAAGGACCTCGAAGGCAAGACCGTGGGCGTGTCGGGACTGGGCAACGCCGACCATGCGCTGACGCTCTATCTCCTGAAACAGGCCGGCGCGGATTCGTCCAAGGTGCAGTTCGCCGTCCTCGGCCCCAATTTGCTCGAAGCGTTGCGCCAGGGCGCGGTCGACGCCGGGCTGGTGCAGGAGCCGGCGCTGACTCTGATCGAACAGGCGGGCGGGCGCGTGCTGGTCAACGCCATGGATGCGGCCGACGCCAAGAAATATCTCGGCGGCAATTACGAGTTCATGGGCGTGGCGGTGCGCGCGGCCGAGATTCCGGCGCGGCGCGAGGAGATGAAGGCGCTCGCCCGCGCCTTGCAGAGCGGATTGAAGGCGGTGCAGATTCTCTCGCCCGACGAGCTGGTGAAATCCCTGCCGCCGGAGATGACCACCGGCGCCGATACCGGCCAGATGCGCGACATCCTGGCGCGTTACCGGGCCTCGCTTTATCCCGCCTCGGTCAAGATCGACCTCGCCGCCGCCGCCCGCGTTGCATCGTCGCTCAAGGTGGCGGGACTGCTTCCGCCCAACGCCGATTCCTCGGGCCTCTACGACACCTCGATCGCCGGGGGCTGAGACTCTTGCTGCGCGTCACGGACCTGGCGTTGTCCTACGGCGCCGCGCCGGTGCTCGAAGGCGTAAGCCTCGAAGTGCCGAGCGGAAAATTCGTCAGCCTGGTCGGGCCTTCGGGCTCGGGCAAATCGAGCCTGTTGCGCGCCGTGATCGGCTTGCAGAAGCCTTCGGCGGGAGAAGTGAGCGGCGATTTCGCCCCGGGCGAGATCGGCATCCTGTTCCAGGACGACGCGCTTTTGCCCTGGCGCAACGCCGAGGAAAACGTGGCGTTGGGCTTGCGCCTCAAGGGCATGGACCGGGGTTCGGCCCTGGCCTCGGCGCGGCAATGGCTGACCCGGCTCGGGCTTTACGGCTTGAGCGAGCGTTGGCCGCGCCAGCTTTCGGGCGGGCAGCGCAAGCGCGTGGCGCTGGCCCAGGTGCTGGCGCGCGAGCCCGGTCTGTTGCTGATGGACGAGCCCTTCGCCTCGCTCGACGCCATCGTGCGCGCGCGCGTGACCGGCGATCTGGCTCGGCTGGTGGAGCAGCGCGGCATTTCGGTGCTGCTGGTGACGCATGATCTGGAAGAGGCGCTGGCGCTGTCGGACACGGTCTATCTCTTGTCGCAAGGGCCGCGCGCCCAGATCGCCGGACGCTACGAGGTGACGCTGCCCCGGCCGCGCGACCCGATGACGGTGCGCACGCACCCGGATTTCGCGCCGCTGCTGACGCTTCTGTGGCACGACCTGTCGCGCGAAGTCGGCGGGCGGGCGGCATGAATCCCAGGATTCGGGCGGGGCTGCGCCAGGCGCTGGGGTTGGCCGCTTTGGTGGCGCTGTGGCAGTGGGCCGCCCAGACCGGGCATTTGAACCCGCTCTACATGCCGGCGCCGTCGGCCGTGGCGGCGACGCTGCTCCAGCTTTTCCTCCAAGGCACGATCTGGCCGCATCTCTACGCCACCTTCTCGGCGGCGCTGGGCGGCCTGGCCATCGGGCTGGGCTTGGGCGCGGCGCTGGGCGCGGCGGCGGCGTTGACGCCCCTCATCGGCGATCTGCTGGAGCCGGTGATGATCGGCTTGAACGCGGTGCCGCGCGTGGTGCTGGCGCCGCTGTTCGTCATCTGGTTCGGCATCGGGCTCGGCTCGAAGGTGGCGCTCGCGGTCATGCTGGTGGCGGTGCTGATCTTCTTCACCGTCTTCACCGGCATCCGCGAGGTCGACAAGAAGCTGGTCGAGCGGGTGGCGACGCTGGGCGGCGGCTGGCGCGATCTGCTGCGCGAGGTCTACCTGCCCTCGGTGGTGGCCTGGGTTCTGGGCAATCTCAAAGTGGCGGTGGGCTTCGCCTTCACCGGCGCGGTGGTGGGCGAGTTCGTGGCCTCGACCAGGGGCCTGGGCTATCTCCTGTCCTTCGCCCAGAGCAACTACAATTCGGCGCTGATGATCGCGCTGATCGCGCTCATCATGGGCTTCGTGCTGCTGATCTTCGCGCTGACCGGCTGGCTCGAGCGCCGCCTGCTGCGCTGGCGCGGCTAGACCGCCTCACTGTTTCACGACGGTGAATTTCTGTTCGGCCAGCTTGCGGCCCTGATACCAGATTTGCATCGTCCAAACGCCGGGCACGACCTCCCAATCATTGTCCAGGCCATAGCTTTTGAACGAGGTCTGCCCGATGGCCACGTTGACGTCGTATTCGCTGCGGTCCTTCACTTGCTGGGTGGCGGGGTTGCGCAGGCCGGGGGCCGGGAAAATCGTCACGAAGTGGATCGGCACGATTGCGCCCGCGGGCGCGCCGACCACGGTATAGCGGAAGCCGAACTCCGCCCCTTTCTGCGCGGGAACGGTCCGGGTGGTCGCGGCATGCCGGACATCGGTCACGATGGATCGGGTGCCCGACGCGGTGCCCGGCGCCGACACCTCGCCGGTCGCCGTGGTGGTGTAGATGCCGTATTCGACGACATCGATGCGGTCGATTTGCGGCGTTTGGGCGTAAGCGCCCGAAGCGGCGAGCAACGACAGCAAAAGCGCCAGCGCAATTCTCATGGCAAATCCTCCCAACCCGGCTGCGTTCTAGCCCTTGTCCTTCTCGGCCTGGAGCTTTTCCACCAGCGCCGGCAGCACGCGCAGATCGTAGCCCTTCTTGGCGGCGTCGGCCGCCAGCATGAGCGGGCTTTCGCCGTCGAAGAACACCCGCGTCAAGGCGTAGAGCACGTAGGAGCGCGCGCCCGAACGGCAATGGACCAGCACCGGCTTGGCGCCGCGCAGCAGCGCGTGGTTGAACGCCGCCACGTCCTTGTAGGTGATGGTGGAGGTGGTGACCGGGATGTAGCGGTATTCGAGCCCGTGCTTCTTGGCCGCGGCCTCGACCATGTCCTTGGTGGGCTGGCCCGGCTCCTCGCCGTCGGGACGGTTGTTGATGATGGCGGCGTAGCCCGCCTGGGCGATCTCCGCCACGTCGGCGGGCGAAATCTGCCCGGCAACGCTCACGGTTTCGTCGATCTTGACCGGTGCCTGCATGGACGCCTCGCCTCCTGGCCTCGGGCCTGGAACGGCTTATAGCACTCTCCGCAGACCAGGCCCATGGCTTGAGGGCCCATGGCTTGAAGATGGCGCCTGGGGGAAATAAGTGCGCGGCTTGATAGCCGCGCGGGGCTCGGCTTTAATGCGCGCCTGGGACTCGCGGGTGTAGCTCAATGGTAGAGCAGAAGCTTCCCAAGCTTACGACGAGGGTTCGATTCCCTTCACCCGCTCCAGCCCGCCGCGAGGATCCCGCCCGATGATCGACACCAAGGACGTGCTGGTTTCCGCCCGCGACGGCGTCAAACTGGCGTTGCGGATTTACCGGCCCGAAGGCGGCGGCAAATTCCCGGCGCTGTTCGCGGCCTCGCCCTACCGCTACGACAACAACGAATTGCCGGCGCAGCCCTCCTTCCTGTGGCGCGAAACCGGGCCGATCGATTGGTATGTCGGCCAGGGCTACGCCTATGTCCATGCCGACGTGCGCGGCACCGGCATTTCCGAAGGCGAGTTCCGCTTCCTCGACCGCAAGGAGCAGACCGACCTCTACGATGTGATCGAATGGATCGCGGCGCAGAGCTGGTGCAACGGCAAGGTCGGCGGCATCGGCCAGTCCTATTACGCGATGCTGCAATGGTTCATGGGCATCCAGAACCCGCCGCATCTGGCCTGCCTCGGGCTTTATGACGGCTTGAACGATCCCTACCGCTACATGGGCTATCCCGGCGGCATCGAAGGCAATTTCCTGCCCTACTGGTTCAACGCCAGCGCGCGCGTCGCCAATCTCTACCCGGCGAACGGCGGCAAGCCGCGCCAGCTGACCTACGACATGCTGCTCGACGTGCAGCGTCATCCGTTCTGCGACGATTACTGGAAAGAGCGCTCCGCGGTCGAGCAGCTCGACAAGATTTCCGTGCCGGTGTTCTCGATCGGCGTCTGGGCCAAGCAGGACCTCCATCTCGACGGCAACATCCGCGGCTGGCAGAAGGTGAAAGGCCCGAAAAAGCTCGCCATCACCGGCACGGCGACGGCGTTTTCCTCGGCGATCGATTTCGCCGATGTCGAGTTCCACAAAAAATACCTGCTGCCCTTCTATGGCGCTTATTTGAAGGGCGAGAAGACCGGTTTCGCTGCGCGGCCCAATGTCGAATACGTGCTGCGTTTCGGCGGCGGCACAAGGAGCTTCGACACCTGGCCGCCGCCCGGTATCCGCCCCCGCTCCTTCTATCTAGCCGCCGGGCCCAGCGGCAGCGTTTCCTCGCTCAATGACGGCGCGCTCGAGGCCCAGGCGCCCAGCGCGGGCGCGGGCGCCACCTCTTATTCCTATCCCAATCCGAAATGGGTGCTGGGCGTGGCCTGCATGGGCCCGGCCGGCCCCGACCCGGTGCGCGCGGTGCTGACCTTCGCCAGCGCGCCGCTCGCCGCCGATCTCGAGATCGCGGGCAACGGCAAGCTGGTGGTGTTCGCCGCCTCGACGCGCACCGACATGGATTTCCTGATCAAGGTTTCGGAGCAGTTCCCGCAAGCCGCCGAAGATCGCGCCAAGGGTTTGCAGCCGCGCTCGGTCATCGTGACCAAGGGCTGGCAACGCGCCTCGCATAGCGAGCGCGATCCGGCGCGCGAAACCGGGCTCGCGCCCTATTACACCCATGCGCGCTCCCTGCCGCTGGCGCCGGGCAAGATCTACCAGATCGAGATTCCGCTGGAGCCGATCGCGCATGTTTTCAAGCAGGGCAGCCGCATCCGGCTCGATCTCGCCTGCGGCGATTCGCCGGTGACCGACGGGCTGTTCTCGCACATCTACCGTCCCGACAAGATCGGCACCGACACGCTCTATCACGACGCGGCGCACCAATCGCAACTTATCCTGCCGGTATTGCCGGCGCGTTGAGGCGGCGGCGGCCGGGTTCGAATTCTAGTTCTTCGGCCCGCTTTCGATGGATGTTGGCGCCTTATCCGCGTCGACCGGCGCCGCCATATGCCAATGCGTTGCGGCGAAGACCAGCGCGCCGCTGATGATCGCGATCAGTACAAACTGCGCAATCCGGGAATGCTTCGAATATTTGCCGGCGACCGCCGGACGCGGCGGCGGCGATGAGACGCCTTTGGCAGGCAAAAGTGCAACCAAACGGGCGGCGATGGCGCCGGCATCCGATTGCGCCCAGCGTCCGTTCGGAAGATTCGCGATCATCGACGCCAGGCTCTGCGTCGCCTTGTCCCGCGACAAGAGCGCGAGCCGGGCCGATTCCTGCCAGGGATCGAGGCCGAGCCGGGCAAGCGCCGAGAGCACGGTGAGGAGCGTGTTATTGCCCTCCTCGCCGATCGGCGCGAACAGAAACGCGTTGAACTCGGATCTCAGCAGCGAGAACGCGGGCGGCAGCGTCGAGGCAGCGCCGCGCATGTCACAGGACTCCGCGGTAAAGCGCGTAGGCAACGACCATCCCGAGTAAAAAAATGGGGATGACGACCGGAGGAACGAGCCAAGAGTCCATTGTGTACCCTTTCTCTTAACCGGGAACGGGCGACGACCGCCCGATCGCGATCTTCATCGATCCGCGCCTGAAGATTGGCGCGGACCGACTTCGAATTCGGGCAGTCCGGTTACCGGACGACCAGATCGTTCCGCACCCCGGTGACGCCGGCGACCTGGCTGGCGACATCGCCCGCGTGACTGATCATGCGCTGCGAGTTGACCGTGCCGGTCAACAGAACCACGTCGTGGTGGGTGTCGACGTGAATATCGAACACCTTCAGCCCGACATCGCCAAGCAGCGCCGTCTTGACCTTGGTGGTGATCGAGGCGTCGTCGACATAGGCGCCGGTGCTTTCGCTGGTCTGCGTTTGCGCGCAGGCGCCGAGCGAACCGCCCATAATAAGGGATGCTATGACGAGGCTTGTCTTCATGGTGTTACGCATAAAATTTCTCCAAAATAAGAAGATTAAGTAGACGGCCGGCTTCTCCTAGATGGAATCTGCGCCAAAAGGACGATCCGGACGGTTGGCACGTCTCAACTTGGCGCGGTAATCGCCGCTCCAGGTTGCAATCGCGGAACGGGTTCCGCGAATTCCATCAATACGCCTTTGCGCCGCGAACACGGCGATCCGTGGCGGGCGCGATCTCACGGCGTGCAGTCGTCGGCCCGCATAGCGCCGGCATCGGTGCGCGCGGCGCCGGGGGCGGCATAGCTCGCTTCCTGCAGGTCGAGCTTCTGGCGCATATCCGGAATCAGCTCGGTCACCTGCCCGCCATCATGGGCGATCACCGACGCGAATTCCTCGCGATAGGTTTGCGCCAGGCTGATGCCGGAATCGCTGACATCCTCGATCTTGAAACCGTCGGGCGTGTCGCGCAGCCGCCAATCGACCTGCGCCACCGTAGCGTCGCCGGGATAAACGAAGGTCGTCATGACCACGGTGCTGTGCTGGCCTTCGGCGCGCGTGCCGGTCACGTTCATCGTGTCGCCGCTGTATTCGGCGAGCCGGGCGGTCAGCGTCTGGATGACGTAATCCTCAAAGACGCGGCTGAATTCCCGCCGGAAGGACGCGCTCGACTTCTGCCAATTATTGCCGAGGACGAAACAGGAAATCCGCGGGAAATCGGCGCTTTGATCGAGAACGCGGCGGAAACGCTGCCGGCGTTCGGAGACCGAAAGGCTGGCGTCTTTGAGAACCTGGCGAATCTGCGCGTCGAACGAGGTGACGATCGCCGACGGATCGGCGGGCGCGGCCTGCGAGGCGGGGCCGAGCGCCAGAACGGCGGCGGCAACGAGCAGGCATAGAAGCGGATGGCGAAAACGCATGGCTGATTTCCTGGAACCGTTGCTGTTGGCGGTGGCGGCACGCGGATGGGCACGGCGAAGGCTGAGCCCGGGAGCTTGACGGCGAGGATGGAATCCCCGCCCGCTCCGGTCTTGCGCGAATTACTGGCCCTTGCGGGGACCTTTCGGCGCCCGGTCGGCGAAGCGGCCATGTTGTACGCGGGCGGTTTGCGACGCCTCTTTCTGTTGACGGGCGCCGTCTTGGGCGTGGCCGTGCGCGGCGCGCGCCTGATGCGCCGCGTGCCCGAAATCGGTCGGCTGGAAGTGCTTGAGCTGTTTTACGCCTTTGCGCGTGTTGGCCATGATGGTGACGGTCGGTTGCGTCAGGAACCCCGGCCGGCCAGCGCCGGGACGTGGGTTCCGCGCCGCCGCGTTTTATGGGCGGCGTCCTCGAGGATTTTCGCCGCCTTCAAGGCCGCGCCTTGCCGCCATTTGCGCTGCCAGATCTTGGCGCGCGATGCGGCCGTGGCGATCTGGGCCGGCGTCATCAGCGCGCAAACCCGGTCATAGCCGGCCTGCGCCCGTTCGGAATGGAAGCCGTGCAGGCTGGTCTTCGCCAGGATGAACCACTGACACGCCTTGATGTAGTGGAGCGGCGCGTCCGGCCCCTCGGCGTAAAGCTCGGCCAACCGGGTCTGGGCGCGCGGCAGATTTTGCTCGGCCGCGCATAAGAGCCACTTCATGGCCTCCGCGCGGTTGCTGTCGATGTCATAGCCGTTGTCGTCGGTGGGACGGACGGCGTTGTTGTGATCGTCGATGCGGTTGTCGTACATGACGCCGAGATTGAACTGGGCGTCGGCATCGCCTTGCGCGGCGGCAAGGAGCAGGCGTTTCATGCGACTCTCCTTTGCGGCGCGGAAAAAGCTGCGGCGGGGAAAGGGACTGTCCGATCGGACATCGGACCAGTCTCGTTGTTGGGATAATACACCAAATAATGGGTAAGTCGCGGTTTAACAGGGTCAAAACGAATAATAAACACGTTGTAATTCCGCGACTCATCACCATGTATTCGATCTCTTCCCGCATCCGCCGCACGACTCGAATTTCGCGACGTGCTGTGGCCTGGGGCGGGCGGCTTGTTCGAGCGGGCCGGGAACCGGCCGCGGCAGCCCTGCGGCAGCTTTTGGCCAGTATTGCCCTTTGGTGGAAAATCCGTTAGATTATCCCTACAGTTTTGGCCGGGTCCGGCCTGCTTTTGGATCATCCATGGGTCACACCCCGGGTGAATCCGATCCTGCACCCCGTTCCCATCGACAACTGATCCGTCGCGCGATCGTGCGTGACGGTGCTTTATGCGGAGATCTCAAGCAATGGCTATCGGCACGGTTAAGTGGTTCAACGCCCAAAAGGGCTTCGGTTTCATCCAGCCCGAAAGCGGCGGCAAGGACGTTTTCGTCCATATTTCGGCGGTCGAACGCGCCGGCATCGCCAGCCTGAACGAGGGCCAGAAGGTCAGCTACGACCTTGAGCAAGGCCAGCAAGGCAAGACCTCGGCGGCCAATCTGAAGCTCGTCTAACGACGAGGCCCGGGCGGACTCGCCCGGGGTAATGCTCCCGGACCCGGTGGGTCCGGGACAATATCTTTTTTAAGTCGCGCGGCGGGGCGTTTCGACGCCCCCCTTGCGCCTGTCTTGGAGATTCAATTCGCAATGACCAAAGAGGCCTTGATCGAGGTCGATGGCACGGTGCTCGAGCTTTTGCCCGACACGCGGTTCCGCGTCCGCCTCGACAATGAGCACGAGATCCTCGCCTACGCTTCGGGAAAAATGCGCAAGGCGCGCATCCGCATGCTGGCGGGCGACCGGGTCACGGTCGAATTGACGCCTTACGACCTCACCAAGGGCCGCATCAATTTCCGCCACAAGGACGAGAAGGCCATGCCGTCCATGGGCACCCGGCCCTTCCGGCGCCGGCGGTGATCGAGGAGATGAGATTTGCAAGTACTCGTCAGGGATAATGACGTCGGCCAGGCGCTGCGCGTCCTCAAGAAGAAGATGCAGCGCGAAGGCGTGTTCCGCGAGATGAAGCGGCGGCGCACCTACGAGAAGCCGTCCGAGCGCCGGGTGCGCGAGAAGGCCGAGGCCGTGCGGCGGCACCGCAAAACCATGCGCAAGCGCATGGAACGCGAAGGTTACTAGCCTGGAGTCCGGCGATGCAGGCCGTCGCGGCTGAATATATCGGTCGGAGCGAACAAGGCCTCCACGAGTCCCCGGAGCGGCAGCTGTGGTGCGCCGTCATCGGCCGCGCGCTCGCCGACGCGATGGACGACGTGGCGACGGTTTCCAACCTGCTCCAGCGCGAGCAGATACGGCAGGACGCGCGCAGCTGGTTCATCCGCAACGGCGCGGATTTCCAGGCCGCGTGCAACGCCGCCGGCTACGACCCGGGCGTGTTGCGCCCGCGGGTGCTGCGCATGATCGGCGTAAAAGCCTTGCGCGCCGTCAATGCGGAATCGGAAGGAGATTGCTGATGGGAAATTCGGAACGGGATTCGGCGGCGCGGAGCCGCGCGCAAGCCTTGTGGGGCAAGGAAAAGAAAAAGGGCGAGGAAGCCCTGAAGGCCCGGGACAAGGAGCGCCAGGAGGAAGCGGAGAAAGTGGCGCGCCTGCGGGGCTTG
Source organism: uncultured Alphaproteobacteria bacterium (assembly GCA_963810055.1). Classification (GTDB taxonomy): domain Bacteria; phylum Pseudomonadota; class Alphaproteobacteria; order ATCC43930; family CGMCC-115725; genus REEB95. The sequence goes on from CAWEME010000012.1 coordinate 78,169, forward strand.
CGCCTCGCCAAGGAAGCGGCGGACAAGAAGGCGGCCGAGGCCGCGCCCCCCGCCCCGCGCCGCAAACCGGCGCTCAAAACCGTATAGAGACGGAGATCATGGCCTACAACCGCACCTCGTTCAAAGCCGCCCCGGAATACGACACCGGCGAGCGTTGGGTCATCTTTTGGGAAACCCGCCGCCCGGCATCGGGGACTTGGAGCCAGGCGGTCGAGAAATCCCAGGCCGCGGCGGTCGAGCGCGCCCGGCATTTGCTGAAGTTGGGCTTCATCGTCTTCCAGATCACCGGTCCCGCCGGCGTGTTCCTGGAGGAAGAGGAGATCGCGCGGCGGCTGCAACCGCCGCCGCCCGCGAAGAAGCCGCGCCTGCCCGAGGAACCGCCGCCGGACGCGATTCCATAAGCGCCTTTCAGCCCCCGCTCCTCGGCGGGGGTTTTCGTTTGGCGGCTTGCTTCAGCCCTTCAGCCTCTTGGTCCAGGCGGAGAGCGCCGTCATGAGCTCGGCGATGAATTTGCGCGTGGTCTCGTCGGTGAGCTTGCCTTGCGCGTCGAACTTGTTCTGCGCCTGGGCGATGAACACTTCGGGCTTGTTGACCGGGAACATGTTGAGGAAGACGCAAGACTGGCGCAGGTGATATTGCGCGCGCGCGGTGCCGGTCATGCCCATGCTGGCGCCCATGATCGCCACCGGCTTGCCGTCGAAGGGCTGGTCGGGCGGGCGCGAAGCCCAGTCGATCGCGTTCTTCATCACCCCCGGCATGGAAAAATTGTATTCCGGCGTGACGAACAGCAGCGCGTCCGCCGCCTTGATCTTGGCGCGCAGTTCGGCCGCCGCGGGCGGAAAGCCCTTGGCCCTCACGTCCTCGTTATAGAGCGGAATCTCGGCCAGCTTGTCGAAGACCTCGAGCGTCATGCCCGGGGCCAGGTTTTCCCCCGCCGCCTTGAGCGCCATGCGGTTGTAGGATTCCCGGCGCAAAGAGCCGCAAATCCCCAGAACTTTTATGGTCTCGGCCACGTCCGGAACCCCCATTGCTGCTGCGTCGGGACCGGAGTGTGCCCGCCGCGCGCGAGGAATTCCACCCCCGCCAAAGTATGGCGGCCATGCCCGGGCGGCGGGCCGGCGGCGTCACCAATGGAAGGCGAAGCGCATGCCCCAATAGGCTGTCCTGGCCCTGCTGGCCGTAGAACTCCTTGGTGCGGCTCAAAAGCCCGAGATCGAAGCGCGCGGTGTTTTTCCAGAACACCGAGAACGCCGCCGGTCAGGTCGCCGACCAGCGGTTTCTTTGTCCACATGCGGCTCGCAGGCGAAAGTGTTGCCGTCGAGGAAGATATTGCGCGCCACGGCGCGGCCCTCGACCGCCGCCGAAGGCGTAGATAGCCCAGACAATCGAATCCGCTGCAACCGTCGAAGGATTTCCGTCGAACCAGTCGGCGCCCGAGGGCGCCGGGCGGATGCGCGCCGGACCGTAATCGGCGTCGAGATGGCGGCCGATGCGCATGCATGCGCGCCGCCGGCGCCGTAGGTGAACACGTTGCCGGCGGTGACATCGGCCTCGGGCACGAAATCGGCGCCGAAGCCGCCGAGCTTGAGGACTGCTCGAGCCGCCAGCGGCTTGTCGTAGCTGAGATCGCGAGGCCCGGCTCGTTCTTGAGCTGGTCGTCCCAGCCCTGCCCGCCGCCGATGCCGATGAACTGGTGCCAATCGTTCTGGACCTGCTCGCCCAACGCCGCCGGCCCGACCATGCCGAGCCAGCACCTCGAAGACCGGTGAGGCCGTTGCCGCCGTTCTCCTGCAGAAATTCGCCGCCGGTATAGAGCCAGCCGGCATAGGGCCGGTCCGTCGGATCGGGCGGATTGGATTTGAGGTTCACCGGCGTATAAATGCTCTGGCCGAGCGCGATCCAGTCGAAGCGGCGCTGCTGATCGGCCGAACCGGGGAAGAGCGGCCCGAGGAAATCGAACAGCGTCGTTGCGCCAGCCGGGGGCGAGCGGCGCGCGACAGATAATCGGCGCGGATGCCCTGGGTGTAATGCTTGTCGCTGTTGGAGAGGAGGCTGAATCGTTTTCCTCGATGGCCGAGGAAGCTCGCCAGCTCGATGGGTCCGGAACCGGCGCCTGGATGACCTGTCCTTGGGATCTGGCCTGGGCGGGAGAGACGCCGAGCCAGGCGGCAAGCGAGAAGACAGGCCGGCCGCGCGGGTTTTGGTCATCGCTAACGTGTCATCGGCATCAGGGCGCGGGCGGCTTGGCGGCGGCCGATTCCTTGTCCGGCGATGCCAGCGCGGGCTGGTCCCACCAGCCGCCGCCCATGGCGAGGAAGAGCTGCGCGGTGTCGATGTAGCGCTGCGCCTGGGCGCGGACATAACCCAGACGCGCGCGCCGCTCGAGGCGTTCGGCGTCGAGCACCTGGAGCAGCGCCACGTCGCCGGCGGCATAGGATTTCCGCGTCAGAGCGAGCGAGGATCGGGCGGATTGGAGCGCCGCGCGCTGCGCGCCCAGGAGATCGGCGTCGCTTTGGAGCGCGTCGAGCACGTCGGCCACCTGGGCGAAGGATTGCGAGCACGGTTTGCTGGTAATTCGCGGCGGATGCCGTGAACTCGTCCTCGGCCTCGCGCTTCTGCGCCTGGAGCGCGCCGCCGTGGAACAGCGGCAAGGCGATCCGGCGCCGAAATTCCACACATTGCTCGCCGGCGACGCCGAGCATGCCGGCGGTGAGCGCGGTCTGCGAAATCGCGGCGGTGAGGTCGATGTCGGGATAGAGCTGGGCGGTGGCCACGCCCACCGCCGCCGAGGCGGCATGGAGCTCGGATTCAGCCGACAAGATATCGGGCCGCTGATGCACCAGCGCCGAGGGCAGGCTGACCGGAAGATCCTTGCGGCAAGACCAGGGAATCGAGCGTGAAATCGGGGGCCGCGAAATCGGCGGGCGCGCGGCCGACCAGGATGGCGAGCGCATGGCGCGCGGCGTCCGCTTGCTGTTGCAGCGGCGGCAGCAAGGTGCGGTCGGCGGCCAACTGGCTCCGGGCGCTTTCGAGGTCGAGGTCGGTGGCTTCGCCGGCCGCGATCCGTTTGCCGACCAGCGCCAGCAGATCCTGGTCCTCGGCGATGATGTCGTCGACCGCCTTGAGCTGGGCCTGGAGCGAAGCGATGGTCAGCGCCTGGCTGACGGCGTTGCCGGTGAGCGCGAGATAGACCGCGTCGAGCTGGTAGCGCTGGCGCTCGGCCAGCGCCTCCTGCTGCTCGACCAGGCGGCGGTTCTTGCCGAAGAGATCGAGCGAATAGCTCACCGTCGGCCCGACCGAAAGCACGTTGAAGGTGGCCGGCGGCATGAGCCAAGCCGAAGGCGGCGTAGCTGATGCGCTCGCGCGTCGCCGAGGCCGTCCGCGTCGAGGCGCGGATAAAGCCCGCCGCGCGCGGCATTGGCCGCCTCTTCCGAGGCCGCGAGATGGGCGCGCGCCGCTTCGAGGTCCTTGTTCCCTGCGATCGCGTCCTTGAGCAGGCCGTCAAGCGCGGGGGAATGGTAGAGGTTCCACCAATCGCCCGAAATCTTCTGGCCGATCGCCAGGCTCTGCGCGCTTTCGCCCGCGACCGGCGCGAGCTTGGGCGCGCCGGTGGAATCATAGGCGGTCTGCGCCGGCGCCGGGGGCGGCGTGAAATCAGGGCCGGCGTTGCAGCCTGCCAGCAGCAGGGCCGCGAGCCAGGCTCCGGTTCGACGCGGCCATGGCCGGTAATTCATAAGCATGCTTACAAAATAGCGGGGCGGCGGCGATTTTTCAATGCCCCGCCGCTCAGCGCGGCAAATCCGATTTCCCCATGAGGAATTCGTCGACGCCGCGGGCGCATTGGCGGCCCTCGCGGATCGCCCAACCACCAGCGACTGGCCGCGCCGCGCTCGCCGCAGGCGAACACCTTGTCGACGCTGCCGCGGTAATCGCGGTCGTGGCCTGAGGTAGCCGCCACACCACCAGCGACTGGCCGCGCCGCGCGTCGCCGCAGGCGAACACCTTGTCGACCGAGCCGCGGTAGTCCCGGTCATTGGCCTTGAGGTTGCCGCGCGCGTCCAGTTCCAGGCCGAGTGATTCGACCGCGCCCGGCTTCACCGGCGACAGAAAGCCCATGGCCAGCAGCACCAGATCGGCCTTGACGGTGAAGCGGCTCTCCGGCTGCTCGATCATCTGCATCTTGCCGTCGGATCCGGTCTTCCAGTCGACGCGCACCGCATCGAGGCCGGCGACGTGGCCGTTCTGGCCGACGAAGGCCTTGGTCGCCACCGACCAGTCGCGCTCGACCCCTTCCTCCTGCGAGGAGGATGTCCGGAGCTTCATCGGCCAGTCGGGCCAGGTCATGAGCTTGTCCTCCTGCTCGGGCGGCTGCGGCAGGATTTCGATCTGGGTGACGGAGCGCGCGCCCTGGCGGATCGAGGTGCCGATGCAGTCCGAGCCGGTGTCGCCGCCGCCGATCACCAGCACGTCCTTGTCCTTGGCCAAGATATCCGCACCCTCGACCTTGTCGCCGGCGACGCGGCGATTCTGCTGCGGCAGGAATTCCATGGCGAAGTGGATGCCCTTCAAGTCGCGGCCCGGGACGTTCAGGTCGCGCGGCTGTTCCGCCCCGATCGCCAGCACCACGGCGTCGTAGCGCTTCATCAGCCGCTCGACCGGGACGTTGCGCCCGACATGGGAATTGACGTGGAAGGTCACGCCCTCGGCCAGCATCTGCGCCACGCGGCGGTCGATGACGTGCTTTTCCATCTTGAAGTCGGGGATGCCATAGCGCAGCAGCCCGCCGATGCGCGGCGATTTTTCGTAGACCGAAACCTCGTGCCCGGCGCGCGCCAATTGCTGGGCGCAGGCCAGCCCGGCGGGGCCGGAGCCGATCACGGCGACGCGCTTGCCGGTGCGGTGCTTGGCCGGCCGGGGCTCGATCCAGCCGTTGTCCCAGCCGCGCTCGACGATGGCGTGCTCGATGGTCTTGATGGTCACCGGCTCCTCGATCAGGTTGAGGGTGCAGGCGGCCTCGCAGGGCGCGGGGCAGACCCGGCCGGTGACGTCGGGAAAATTGTTGGTCGAGTGCAGCACGTCGAGCGCGGTGCGGAAATCGCCCTCGAACACCAGATCGTTCCAATCCGGGATGACGTTGTTGACCGGGCAGGCGGGATGGCAATAGGGCGTGCCGCAATCCATGCAGCGTCCGCCCTGGCGCTTCAATTCCTCGGCCGGCAACGGCTCGGTGAATTCGCGCCAATGCTTGACGCGTTCCTCGACCGGCGCGTAGTCGCGGTCGTGGCGCTCGAACTCCAGGAACCCGGTCGGCTTGCCCATCGAGTCTAGGCGCCCACCGCGACGGTCCTTTTCGCGCCCGCGCCGCCGGCCGCCTTGTCCAGCTTTTCGAGCGCGCGGCGGTATTCGAGCGGCATCACCTTGACGAAGCGTTCGCGGGACGTGCCCCAGGATTCCAGGATGGCGCGGGCGCGCGGGCTTTGGGTCAGCCGGGCATGGCGTTCGATCAGCCGGCGCAGCAGCTTGACGTCGTTCTCGCGCAGGCTGTAGGCGAATTCGATCGGCTGCATCGGCGTCGACCGGCCCGTCCTCGCCGGAGAGCGGCTCGAGCGCGACCATGCCGGTGTTGCAGCGCGCGGCGAAATCGCCGCGTTCGTCGTAGACGTAGGCGACGCCGCCGCTCATGCCGGCGGCGAAATTCCGCCCGGCCTCGCCCAGCACCGCGACGATGCCGCCGGTCATGTATTCGCAGGCATGCGCGCCCGCGCCCTCGACCACCGCGACCGCGCCCGAATTCCTGACCGCGAAGCGCTCGCCGGCGACGCCGCTGAAATAGCATTCGCCCGCGACCGCGCCGTAGAGCACGGTGTTGCCGACGATGATGCTGTGCTCGCGCTTGAGCTTGCTCTTGGCCGGGGGATAGATCACCAGCCGCCCGCCCGAGAGGCCCTTGCCGACATAGTCGTTGGCCGCGCCCTCGAGCGTGAAGGCTATGCCCCGCGCCAGGAAACCGCCGAAGGTCTGGCCGCCCGTGCCCTTGAGGCGCACGTCGATGGTGGCGTCGGGCAATCCCTCATCGCCGTAACGGCGCGCCACCTCGCCCGAGAGCATGGCGCCCACGGTGCGGTTGACGTTGCGCACATCCATCTCGATCTTGACGCGCTTGCCCTTTTCCAGCGCCGGCTGCGCCTTGGCGATGAGCTGGTGGTCGAGCGCCTTTTCCAGCCGGTGGTTCTGGTCCTCGCAGCGGAAGGTCTTGGTGCCGGGCGGCACCTTGGGCCGGTGCAGGACGCGGTCGAGCCTTGATCTGCCCGGCCTTGGGGTGGTTGGAGCCGCGGCGCATCACCAGCTTGTCGGTGCGGCCGATCATTTCGTTGACGGTGCGGAAGCCGAGCTTGGCCATGATCTCGCGCGTCTCTTCGGCGACGAAGCGGAAATAGGTGATGACGTCCTCGGGCTTGCCGATGAAGCGCTTGCGCAACTCCTGGTCCTGGGTGGCGACGCCGACCGGACAGGTGTTGAGATGGCATTTGCGCATCATCACGCAGCCCTCGGCGATGAGCGCCGCGGTGGCGAAGCCGAATTCGTCGGCGCCCAAAAGCGCGCCCACCACCACGTCGCGGCCGGTGCGCAAGCCGCCATCGACCTGGACCGCGATGCGCCCGCGCAAGCCGTTCAGCACCAGCGTCTGGTGGGTTTCGGCCAGGCCGATTTCCCAGGGGTCGCCGGCGTGCTGGATTGAGGTCAGGGGCGAAGCGCCGGTGCCGCCTTCCTGGCCGGATATGGTGACGTGGTCGGCATAGGCCTTGGCGACGCCGGCGGCGATGGTGCCGACGCCGATCTCGGCCACCAGCTTCACCGAAATCCAGGCCTTGGGATTGACGTTCTTCAAATCGTGGATGAGCTGCGCCAGATCCTCGATCGAGTAGATGTCGTGGTGCGGCGGCGGCGAGATCAGCCCGATGCCGGGCAGCGTATGGCGCGTGCGCGCGATCCAGTCGTCGACCTTGTGGCCCGGCAGCTGGCCGCCTTCGCCCGGCTTGGCGCCTTGCGCCATCTTGATCTGGAGCACGTCGCCGTTGACCAGATATTCCGCGTTGACGCCGAAGCGCCCCGAGGCCACCTGCTTGATGGCCGAGCGCATGGAATCGCCGTTTTCGAGCGGCTGGTAGCGCCGCGGATCCTCGCCGCCCTCGCCGGTGTTGGAGCGGCCGCCGATGCGGTTCATGGCGATGGCGAGGGTGGTGTGCGCCTCCCACGAGATCGAGCCGAAGGACATGGCGCCGGTCGAGAACCGCTTCATGATGGCTTCGGCGGGCTCGACCTCCTCGAGCGGGATCGCCGAACCGTTGACGTCGAAATCCAGCAGCCCGCGCAGCGACACCAGCCCGTCCTCCTGGTCGCCGGCGTGGCGGGCATAGGCCTGGTATTGGCGGTAGTTGGCGCCGCGGACCGCGTGCTGCAAGAGGCCGACGGTTTCCGGGGTCCAGACATGGCGCTCGCCGCGCACGCGGTAGAGAATCTCGCCGCCGGGATCGAGCGCGTTCTGGTAGAGCGGCGAATCGCCGAAGGCCTGGCGGTGGCGCCGCACCGTCTCCTCGGCGATCTCCTTCAAGCCGATGCCCTCGACCGGCGAGGTGGTGCCGGTGAAATACTTGTCGAGGAAATCGCTGTTGAGGCCCACCGCGTCGAAGATCTGCGCGCCGCAATAGGACTGGAAGGTGCAGATGCCCATCTTGGACATGACCTTCAAAACGCCCTTGGCGATCGCCTTGATGTAATGCTTGTGCGCCTCGGCCTCGGTGGTGAGCGCGCTGCCGAGTTCGTGCTTCAAGGCCGAGATCGAATCGAGCGCGAGATAGGGGTTGATGGCCTCGGCGCCGTAGCTCGCCAGCAGGCAGAAATCGTGGAGCTGGCGCGCCTCGCCGGTTTCCACCACCAGCCCGACCTCGGTGCGCAAGCCGTCGCGGATCAGGTGATGATGCACCGCCGCCACCGCCAGCAGCGCGGGCACGGCGATGTGCTCGGAATCGACGCCGCGGTCGGACAGCACGATGATGTTGCATCCCCCCAGCACCGCCTGCTTGGCGTTCTCGCAGATGCGGGCGAGCGCTGCCTCCATGCCGGCCGCGCCGTCGACCGCGGGATAGCAGATCGACAGGAGGAAGCTCTTGAAGGCGCCGCTGGTGTTGTCCTCGATGCGGTTGATCTTCTCGAGATCGGTGTTGGTCAGGACCGGCTGGTGCAGCTCCAGGCGGATATGCTTGCCGCCGGTTTCCAAATCCAACAGATTCGGCCGCGGCCCCACCAGCGAGACCAAGGACATGACCAACTCCTCACGAATGGAATCAATCGGAGGGTTTGTCACTTGGGCGAAGCGCTGCTGGAAATAATCGGCCAGCATCTTCGGCCGGTCGGAGAGCACGGCCAGCGGCGTGTCGCGGCCCATCGAGCCGACCGAATCCTGGCCGGTCAGCGCCATCGGCTTCAAAAAGAACTTGATGTCCTCCTGGGTGTAGCCGAAGGCCTGCTGGCGGTCGAGCAGCACCGGATGCGGCGGCGGCAGCGGCGCCACCTCGGCCGGCAGCGTTTCGAGCTTGATCTGGGTCTGGTCGAGCCATTTCTGGTAGGGCTTGGCGCGCGCGATCTCGGATTTGAGCTCGGCGTCGTCGATGATCTTGCCCTTCTCGAGATCGACCAGCAGCATCTTGCCGGGCTCGAGCCGCCATTTGCGGATGATGCGTTCCTCCGGCACGTCGAGCACGCCGGCCTCCGACGCCATCACCACCAGGTCGTCGGAGGTGACGAAGAAGCGCGCCGGGCGCAAGCCGTTGCGGTCGAGCGTGGCGCCGATCTGGCGGCCGTCGGTGAAGGCCAAGGCCGCCGGGCCGTCCCAGGGCTCCATCAGCGCCGCGTGATATTCGTAGAAACCGCGGCGGTCCTTATCCATCAGCGGATTGTCGGCCCAGGCCTCGGGGATGAGCATCATCAGCGCGTGGGTGAGCGGATAGCCGCCCGCGATCAGCAGCTCGAGGCAATTGTCGAGCGTCGCCGAATCGGAGTTCCCGTCGCCGATCAGCGGCCAGAGCTTGTCCAGATCCTTGCCCAGGAGCTTGGAAGTCATGGAATGGCGCCGCGCCATCATCCAGTTGATGTTGCCCTTGAGCGTGTTGATCTCGCCGTTATGGGCGAGATAGCGGAAGGGATGCGCCAGCTCCCAGGACGGGAAGGTGTTGGTGGAGAAGCGCGCATGGACCAGCGCCAGGGCCGATTCGGCGCGCTCGTCCTTGAGGTCCTTGTAGTAGAGCGCCAGCCGCTCGGCGATCACCATGCCCTTGTAGATGACGGTGCGGCCCGAGATGCAGGGGATGTAGAAGGCGTTGATCTCGGGCGGCTTCTTGGCGCGCAGCTCGACATGGGTCTGCTTGCGGATGACGTAGAGCTTGCGCTCGAAGGCGTCGGCGTCGGCGCAATTGGCCCCGCGCGCGATGAAGAACTGCCGGATCACCGGCTCGATCGGCTTGATGCTCTCGCCCAGAACCGAGCCGTCCACCGGCACGTCGCGCCAGCCCAGCAGGGTTTGTCCCTCCGATGAAATAAGCCGCGCGATGGTGTCCTCGCACAGCCGGCGGGTGCCGTCGTGGCGCGGCAGGAACACCATGCCCACCCCGTAATGCCCGGGCGCGGGCAGTTCGAATCCCAGCTTCTTGGTTTCCTCGCGGAACAGCTTGTCGGGAAGCTGGATCAGGATTCCGGCGCCGTCGCCGGCGAGCGGATCGGCGCCCACCGCGCCGCGATGCGCGAGGTTGTTGAGAATGCGGATGCCGTTCGCCACGATGTCGTGGCTTTTGCGGTTCTTGATCTGCGCGACGAAGCCGACGCCGCAGGCGTCGTGCTCGTTGGCCGGGTCGTAAAGCCCCTGCCGCGCGGGTCTGCCGTCCGTTCTCACCCCAACCTCCGCCCGCCCGATCAAACCCCCGGGGTCGCGCAAACCCGACCGGGCCGGGAAAATCCTAAGCTTGCCGCCCGCAGGCGGTGCGCGATGTTTCCGATGGCTTCAGCATCGCGGCAGGGGAGCGGGGTGTCAAGTTTAAGACAGCACTCCTGCCCCGGTCGGGAATGCCCGCAAAGCCGTGGGAAAGCTCGATTAATGGCGCCAAGGCCGGGGCGTCGCGGCGGCGCCGGTTGAAGGTCGCGGCGAGAAGGCGACCGAGTCCGGCCGGCGATGCGCGACGCCGGCGAGGCATGAATAAATATCCGACCCGCTGCCCATCGGCGGTGCAAGGCTGCTTGGGCTTGAGCCCGCCTTTTCCGTTCCCGCCCGCATTTTAGACTGGCTCCAGCGCGAGGCGCGCCGTTGACTCAGGCCCGGGCGCGGACGCATGTTTAGCCGGAATTCCGCACCGCCCGGCGGCCTGCCCGGGCGGCAGGCCCAATCGCCCCCTGGGAGCTTGATCCGCCTTGAAGCCCAATCCCCAATTGAAGCCCGAAGCCAAGCTGCGCAACGACGCGCTCGACGAGGCCAAGCGCCTCGAACTTTACCGCCTCCAGGTCGAAATCCGCGACTGCGAGCAGCGCGCCTACGATTTGTTCCTGCAAGGCCTGGTCAAGGGCACCAGCCATCTCTCGCTCGGGCAGGAGGCGGTGGCCGCGGGTTTCGCCGTCGCCATGGAAAAAGGCGATCTCAGCTTCTGCACCTACAGGGGTCATGCCCATACCCTGGCGCGCGGCGTGCCGATGGAGAAGGTGCTGGGCGAGCTGATGCAGCGCGACAACGGCCTGATGCGCGGCAAGGGCGGCTCGATGCATTTGACCTCGGTCGAGCACGGCGTGATGGGCTCCTACGCCATCATCGGCGCGCATCTGCCGATCGCCTGCGGCTCGGCCTGGCGCGCGCAATACAAGGGGCAGAAGGACGTCTCGGTCTGCTTCTTCGGCGACGGCACCACCAATATCGGCGCCTTCCACGAGGCGGTGAATTTCGCCGCGGTGTGGAAACTGCCGGTGGTATTCGTGTGCGAGAACAACCTCTACATGGAATACACCTCGATCAAGGACGTGATCCCGGCTGCGATTCAGCATCCGGCGGCCGACCGCGCCGTTGCCTACGGCCTGGAGCGGATCGTGGTCGACGGCAACGACGCCGACGCGGTCTATCGCGCCGCGCTGACGGCTTTCGACAAGGCGCGGGCGGGCGGCGGGCCCTCGCTGATCGAATGCATGACCTACCGCTATAGCGGCCACAGCCGCGCCGACCCGGCCAAGTACCGCCCCGAAGGCGAGCTGGAAAAATGGAAGGAGCGCGACCCGCTCAAGCTTTACCGCAAGCGCCTCGCCGAGTTCGGCGTCGGCGAAGCCGCGATCAAGCGCATCGAGGACGAGTCGAAGCGCAAGCTCGAAGCCGCGACCGAGGCCTGCAAGGCCGCGCCGCCGCCGCCCGAACTCGGTCCTCACCACCGACGTCTATGCCGATGGAGGCTGGGCATGGCGGAACTGACTTATCGGGACGCGGTGGCGCGGGGCATCGCGCAGGAAATGGAGCGCGACCCCGACGTGGTGTTCCTGGGCGAGGACGTGGCCGCCGCCGGCGGCGTGTTCAAGGCGACGGTGGGCCTGCTCGACAAATTCGGGCCCAAGCGGGTGCGCGACACGCCGATTTCCGAACAGGCGATCTTGGGCGCGGCCATGGGCGCGGCCATGACCGGCTTGAAGCCTATCGCCGAGATCATGTTCTCGGATTTCCTCGCCGTGTGCTTCGACTACATCGCCAACGAGTTCCCCAAATCGCACTATATGACCAACGGCCAGGTGAAGTGCCCCTTGGTGGTGCGCACCGGCAACGGCGGCGGCGCGCGTTTCGGCGCGCAGCACAGCCAGAGCGTCGAGAACTGGGCGATGATGATCCCCGGCTTGAAGGTGGTGGCGCCGTCGAGCCCGGTGGACGTGATCGGGTTGATGGCGGCGGCCGTGCGCGACCCGAACCCGGTGATCTTCTTCGAGCACAAATCGCTTTACGCCGCCAAGGGCGAGGTGCCGGACGGCGAGATCGTCGATACGCTCGGCACCGCGAAAATCCTGCGCCCCGGCAAGGACGCGACCGTGCTGGCGCTCGCCTTGATGGTGCCGCGCGCTCTTTTGGCGGCCGAGACGTTATCGCGCGAGCACGGCATCGAGGCCGAGGTGATCGACGTGCGCTCGCTGGTGCCGTTGGATTTGCAGACCATCCTGGGCTCGGTTTCGCGCACCGGGCGGCTGTTCACGGTCGAGGAAAATCCGCGGCTGTGCGGCTGGGGCGCGGAGCTCGCCTCCATTGCCGCCGACGAAGCGTTCTACGACCTCGACGGGCCGGTGGTGCGCATCACCACGCCGCATATTCCGCTGCCGGCGGCGGATAATCTCGAGGATCTGGCGCTGCCTTCGGCGCCGCGCATCGCCGAAAAAATCCGCCGCTGCCTCAACGGGTGATTGCATGACGACCGGAAAGATCAAGCTCAAGGACGCCCCCGACATCGAAGTGCCGACCGGGCTTTACATCAACGGCAAGTTCCGCGACGCCTCGGGCGGGGGCACCTTCCCGGTGATCAACCCCGCGACCGAGCAGCCGCTGTGCAGCGTGGCCGACGGCACGGTGGACGACGCCAAGGCCGCCATCGAAGCCGCCGCCAAGGCCTTTCCCGCCTGGGGCGCGAGTCAGCCCGCGCGAGCGCGGCGAGGTCTTGCGCAAATGCTTCGAGCTCTTCACCGCGCGCAAGGAATTCTTCGCCCGGCTGATGACGCTGGAGAACGGCAAGGCGCTGGTGGATTCCAGAGCGGAAGCCACTTACGCCGCCGAATTCTTCCGCTGGTACGCCGAGGAAGCGCCGCGGAACATCGGCGACGTCTCCCGCGCGCCTTCGACCGGCGCGCGGATCCTGGTCCAGCACAAGCCCGCCGGCATCGCCGTGCTGGTGACGCCGTGGAATTTCCCCGCCGCCATGGGCACGCGCAAGATCGCGCCCGCCTTGGCCGCCGGCTGCACCGTGGTGCTGAAGCCGGCCTCGGAGACGCCGCTCACCATGCTGGCGCTGGCCGAGCTCTTCCAGGAGGCGGGCGTGCCGCCGGGCGTGGTCAATATCCTGCCCTCGCGCAAATCGGGCGCGGTGGTGGCGCGCGATGCTCAAGGACCCGCGGGTGCGCGTCATCTCCTTCACCGGCTCGACCGAGGTGGGGCGCAGGCTGCTGCACGAGGCCGCCGACATGGTGGTGCGGCCGGCGATGGAGCTGGGCGGCAACGCGCCCTTCATCGTCTGCGAGGACGCCGACATCGACGCCGCGGTGGACGGCGCCATGATCGCCAAGATGCGCAACATGGGCGAGGCCTGCACCGCCGCCAACCGCTTCTACGTCCACGAGAAGGTGCACGACGCCTTCGTCGGCAAATTCGCCGCCAAGATGAAGGCGCTGAAGGTCGGCAACGGCCTTGAGGAAGGCGTGGCGGTGGGGCCGCTGGTGAACGCCGAAGGCCGCGACAAGGTGGCGAGCCTGGTCGAGGACGCGCTCAACAAGGGCGCCAAGGCGGTGCTCGGCGGCACGCGGCTCAACCGCACCGGCTATTACTATCCGCCGACCGTGCTGATCAACGTGCCCGACGGCGCCCAATGCATGAAGGAAGAGATTTTCGGCCCGGTGGCGCCGATCCAGAAATTCCGCGACGAGGACGAGGCCATCCGCAAGGCCAACGACACCGAATTCGGCCTGATTTCCTACGTCTATACCCGGGATTTGGCGAAGGGCTTGCGCATCTCCGAGCGGCTCGATGCCGGCATGATCGGCTTGAACCGCGGCGTCGCCTCCGACCCGGCGGCGCCTTTTGGCGGCGCCAAGCAGTCCGGCATCGGCCGCGAAGGCGCGCATGAGGGCATGATGGAGTTCCTCGAAACCCAGTACATCTCGGTGAGCTGGTAGGGACCCGCGTAACGATGAACGTCATCATGCCGCAATTGGGCGAGACCGTCGCCGAGGGCAAGGTCGCCTCCTGGTTCAAATCGGTGGGCGACAAGGTCGCGGCCGGCGACAACCTGTTCCTGATCGAGACCGACAAGGTGTCGATGGAGGTGCAGGCGACGGAAAGCGGCGTGCTCAACGAAATCCGCGTCGCCGCCGGCGAGACCGTTCCGGTCGGCACGGTGGTGGCCGTGTTGGGCGAGCCGGGAGCCAAGCCGGCGCCCGCCCCTGCTCCGGCGCCGGTTCAAGCGCCGCAAGCCAAGATTGCGGCTCCGGCTCCCGTTCAAATGGCCCGTCCCGCCCCGGTTCAAGCCCCCGCCCCGTCGTCCAAGGCCGCGCCCTTTGTCATGAGTCCCTACGAGGAAGTGCGCACGCCCGTGGGGTTCGCGCTGCCGGCGGTGCCGCTGGACGGGCTCAAGGTGACGCCGCTCGCCCGCCGTCTCATCAAGGAATCGGGCGCCGATCTGGCCGCGATCGCGCAATCGGTGCGGCAACGCGGCGGCTGGCGCATCGCCGCCTCCGACATCAAAGCCGCGCCCGCCGCCCGCGCGGAACGGGCGATCCCACGCGCGCCGGTGGCGTTGCGCCCGGGCGACAGCATCGAGCCCTTGAACCATATCCGCGCCTTGACCGCGTCCCATTTGGCCGAGGCGTGGCGGACCATTCCGCACGCCTTCCAGGCGATGGAGGTGGATTTCTCGGCCATAGCGGCGGCGCGGCAGAAAGCCAAGGACGGCTTCGCCCAGCGCCACGGCATCGCGCTCACCTACCTGCCCTTCGTCGCGCGCGCGGTTTGCCTGGCGCTCAAGGATTTCCCGCGGCTCAACGCCAGCTTCGACGGCGACCGGCTGATCCTGCACGGCGCCGTGCATCTCGGCATCGCCACCGATCTCGGCCGCGACGGGCTGGTGGTGCCGCTGGTGCTGCACGCCGACGACATGAACGCCGGCGGCTTGGCCAAGGCGATCGCGCGCCAGGTGGAAAAGGCGCGCGCCGGGAAACTGACCCCCGCCGACATCTCGGGGGGCACCTATACCATCACCAACAACGGCAGCTTCGGCACGCTGTTCACCATGCCGGTTATCAACGCGCCGCAGGTGGCGATCCTGTCCTTCGACGCGGTGCGCAAGAAGCCGGTGGTGATCGAGGGCAAGGGGGCCGACAAGATCGAGGCGCGGCCCATCGCCTTGCTCGGCCAGGCCTTCGACCATCGCGCGGTCGACGGCGCCTATGCGGCCTCGTTCCTGCAAAGGCTCAAAGCCGTCGCCGAAACCCACGACTGGGCGAGCGAGCTTTCCTGATTTTCAACTTATTGTGAAGCACGCCTGTCCGCGCGGACGTTATGCTCCGCCGCGGGGGTGGCATTCACGTTGTTTCGGAGGTTCTTCTTGTCCAGTGAAGTCGAAACCCGGCTTGCCGTTCCGGCGCTGGCGCCGCTCTATCGCGGCCTCGGCCAATTCACCAATCCGTTCCTGCGCATCGTGTTCGCGCTCATCATCGCGCCGGATGGTTGGGCAAAACTCACCCATCCCCAATTCGCCGCCGATGTCACCGGCCTCATCGCCAAGCTCGGTTTCCCGGCTCCGACGGCCTGGTTCTGGCTCATTGCCCTGCTCGAATTCGCCGGCGCGATTGCGCTCGGCCTGGGCCTTCTGACCCGTGTTCTGGGCGCGATGTTCACCATCGAGATGCTGGTGATCGCCATCGGCGTTCATTGGCCGGAGGGGCGCGGCTACCAGTATCCGTTCCTGCTCGCGGCGGTTGCCTGCGCGCTCACGCTGCGCGGCGGCGGGCGCTGGTCGCTCGACCGCCTGATCGGCCGGGAGTTCTAGGCCTCAATACTGCTTATAGGGCAGGAATTTCCCGGTCATGGAGACGCGCACGCGGTCGCCTTTCGGGTCGGGCTGGCGTTCGAGCTTCATGTCGAAATCGATCGCGCTCATGATGCCGTCGCCGAATTCCTCCTGGATGAGCGATTTCCAGGTGGTGCCGTAGACCTGGACCAGCTCGTAGAAGCGGTAGATCAGCGGGTCGGTCGGGATCGATGTCGGCAGCGAGCCGCGATAGGGGATGTCCTGCAACAGCAGGATCTCGTCGGCGTCGAGGCCGAGGATCTTGCCGGCGGTTTCCGCCTCGGGCTTGGAGAGCTTCATCTGGCCGTGCAGCGCGGCGGTGTAATAGAGCGCCGAGCCCGGGCCGATCTTGGCGGCGATGTCGCGCCATTTGAGCCCTTTCTTCCTCACGATGCCGGCGATTTTCTCGGTCAATTGGGCGCGGGTCATCTCGGACCTCCTTGGGTTGGATGACCAAGAATGAAGCAATCGCTATGCCAGCTTCAGGGTTTCGGAAAGCTCGCCGCCTTGACATTAGAACATAACGGAACATAACAGGAACATGTTGTACGCATATTACGTTGAAGGGAGTTTTATATGGGCGGGCCCCTCATACAAACCTACAGCCTCGCAAATCGCGGGAATCCGGGGCTTACCTGCGACGATGAGGGCTTGTCCTTGGGGCCGGCGATCCTTGCCAAGGTGGTTCGCGATGCGGAGGGACACCGGCGCTATCGTTTGCGTTCGCCCGAAGACATGGCGCAACTGCTTCGCCTGGCCTACGGACCGGTGCCGGACCGGGTCATGGGACGCTGGTGCCACGGCTTGGCCCGCGTGGTGGAATTGCTTGCGGCCGGTGAGGCTGCACGCGCTTGCATTCACGCCGTGCTGCTCGGATTTCCGGAGATCGCGCATGAGAGCATGGCGAAGCTTGCCCGCGCGGCCAGACTGCGGAAATACGGCGACGCTTGGGAAGACGAACCCCGGGTGCCTGCGGGAAATCCGGACGGCGGCCAATGGACGAGCGATGGATCGGATGTTCAAGTCGCGGCGGCGGGAGATTTGCCCTGTGAAGGCGATTGCCAAAGCGGCGGCAGCTAC
Source organism: uncultured Alphaproteobacteria bacterium (assembly GCA_963810055.1). Classification (GTDB taxonomy): domain Bacteria; phylum Pseudomonadota; class Alphaproteobacteria; order ATCC43930; family CGMCC-115725; genus REEB95. The sequence goes on from CAWEME010000012.1 coordinate 95,082, forward strand.
GGGACTACCGGGATGTACTGGATGGAGGGAAAAATCCTATGCCGGGATTGCGCTGTTAAGACGGCGGGGGCCCAGAATGAGTCAGCTCGAGACAAAACGAAATTCTGCAACACTTCCTCTTGAAGAATAAGTAAGTGGGAGAAAGATCATGCTTGATCGCGAAAAGCTGATTCGAAAAATAAACGTCGGAGATTTCTTCCACGCGCAATGTCCCAGCAGCGCCAAATGATCTGCCTGACAACGGCGGTAGATGACAAAACCATTCAGGCGAGAAGGATTACCACGCAAGAAGACCTCGAATTCGACCGAATAACCGGCGTGGAGAAGAGGCCCCGATGAGGGTTCTATGCACGATCAATTCGGTCGCGCCGCTTCCGCCGGAGATCCACAACATATTCCTCGGGCTTGGATCATCGATATCGAACAAGCACCGACCCGGAACGGAGCAAATTAACCAGAGCCGAAATAGACGCCATTACATACATAGCCAAATATTACCTGCGAACCCGATTTGAGCGGCGAATGAGATCATGCCCGACGCCATAACCGAGATCCGAAATATCGCCGTCGGCGATATATTCCTTGGACAGAGCTCACTGGCGCCAGCCTGCTTTGCCAGGCAAGGACGATCGGCGAAACGACCATTGGCGCTCAACGGCTTTTCATGAATGACGTGACGTTTGAATTTGACCGGACCACCGGCAAAGCGGATTCGGATGGCGTTCCGTGCCGCATTTATTCGGTTGCACCCTTGCCCCCGGATATTCTCGAAATACTTCTGGCTTTGGATCACCGTCATCGGACAAGCACCGAACCCGGAACGGCCAAATTAAGTGATGCCGAAAAACGCGCGCTGAGGTTCATCTACAATTTTTACCGCGAGAACCCGATTGAGAGCATACTAAGCCGGGCCAGCCTCAAGCCGAGGAGGCATCAGTGACTGAACTCATTCTCAGCTTCTGGCGGATCGTGTAAGTCGATAACCGCGCGCTTACTCCGCCGCCTGGGAGGGCGCCTTGACTTTGGCGCCCTTGGCCGCCGAGATCGCGAGCTTGTCGTTGCCGGTGGCCGAGACCTTGACGGCGTCGCCCTCGGCGATCTTGCCTTCAGGATCATCTCGGCCAGCGGGTTCTGCAGCTCGCGCTGGATCACCCGCTTCAGCGGCCGCGCGCCATAGACCGGGTCGTAGCCGGCGTCGGCCAGCCAGTCGCGCGCCTTGGCGTCGAGCTCGATCGAGATCTTGCGTTCGGCCAGCAGCTTCTGCAGCCGCGCCAGCTGGATGTCGACGATGCCTGTCCATGTCGGTCGCGCGTCAGCCGGTGGAACAGCAGGATCTCGTCGAGCCGGTTGAGGAACTCGGGGCGGAAGGCGCGCGCGCACCACCTCCATCACCGCGTCGCGCACCGCGCCGGTGTCCTCGCCGTCGGGCTGGCTGGCGAGGATGTCGCTGCCGAGATTGGAGGTCATGATGATCAGCGTGTTGCGGAAATCGACCGTGCGGCCCTGGCCGTCGGTCAGGCGGCCGTCGTCGAGCACCTGCAGCAGCACGTTGAACACGTCGGGATGCGCCTTTTCGATCTCGTCGAACAGGATCACCTGATAGGGCCGGCGGCGCACCGCCTCGGTCAGCGCGCCGCCTTCCTCGTAGCCGACATAGCCCGGCGGCGCGCCGATCAGCCGCGCGACCGAGTGCTTCTCCATGTATTCCGACATGTCGATGCGCACCATCGCGCGTCTCGTCGTCGAACAGGAACTCGGCCAGCGCCTTGGTCAGCTCGGTCTTGCCGACGCCGGTCGGGCCCAGGAACAGGAACGAGCCGATCGGCCGGTTGGGGTCCTGCAGGCCGGCGCGCGCGCGGCGCACGGCGTTGGCGACGGCGACGACCGCCTCGTCCTGGCCGACGACGCGGCGGCGCAAGCTGCTCTTCCATGTGCAGCAGCTTCTCGCGCTCGCCTTCCAGCATCTTGTCGACCGGAATGCCGGTCCAGCGCGACACGACCGCGGCGATGTGCTCGGCGGTGACCGCTTCCTCGAGCATGCGGTCGGCGCTTTCCGCCTTCGGCCGACTTCAGCTTGCGTTTCGAGCTCGGGAATGATGCCGTAGGTCAGCTCGCCGGCGCGGGCGAAATCGCCGCGTGCGCTGCGCCTGCTCCAGTTCGCTGCGCGCCTGCTCGAGCTGTTCCTTGAGCTTCTGCGCGCTCGGCCAGCTTGTCCTTCTCGGCCTGCCAGCGCGCGGTCAGTTCGGCCGATTGCTTCTCGAGATCGGCCAGTTCGCCTTCGAGCTTCTCGAGCCGGTCCTTGCGAGGCGGCGTCGTTTTCCTTCTTCAAGCGCCTCGCGCTCGATCTTGAGCTGGATGATGCGGCGGTCGAGCTCGTCGAGCTCCTCGGGCTTGCGAGTCGATCTCCATGCGCAGGCGCGCACGCCGCCTCGTCGATCAGGTCGATCGCCTTGTCGGGCAGGAAGCGGTCGGTGATGTAGCGGTTCGAAAGCGTCGCCGCGGCGACGATGGCGCCGTCGGTGATGCGCACGCCGTGGTGCAGCTCGTATTTCTCCTTGAGGCCGCGCAGGATCGAGATGGTGTCCTCGACCGTCGGGCTCGTCGACGAAGACCGGCTGGAAGCGCCGCGCCAGCGCGGCGTCCTTCTCGATGTGCTTGCGGTATTCGTCGAGCGTGGTGGCGCCGACGCAGTGCAGCTCGCCGCGCGCCAGCGCCGGCTTCAGCAGGTTGGAGGCGTCCATCGCGCCTTCGGCCTTGCCGGCGCCGACCAGCGTGTGCAGCTCGTCGATGAAGAGGATGATCTCGCCCGCCGCGGCCGTGATCTCGGCCAGCACGGCCTTCAGCCGCTCCTCGAATTCGCCGCGGAACTTGGCGCCGGCGATCAGCGCGCCCAGGTCGAGCGCCAGCAGGCGTCTTGTCCTTCAGGCTTTCGGGCACGTCGCCGTGGACGATGCGCTGCGCCAGGCCCTCGACGATCGCGGTCTTGCCGACGCCGGGCTCGCCGATCAGCACCGGGTTGTTCTTGGTGCGGCGCGACAGCACCTGGATGGTGCGGCGGATTTCCTCGTCGCGGCCGATGACCGGGTCGAGCTTGCCCTCGCGCGCCGCCTCGGTCAGGTCGCGGGCGTATTTCTTGAGCGCGTCATAGCCCTGCTCGGCGGATGGCGCTGTCGGCGGTGCGGCCCTTGCGCATGGTTTCGATCGCGGCGTTGAGCGTCTGCGCGTTGATGCCGGCCTCGTCGAGCGCCTGGCCGGCGGCGGTGTTGCGGTCGAGCGCCAGCGCCAGCAGCAGCCTTTCGGCGGTGACGAAGCTGTCGCCCGCTTTCTCGGCGAGCTTTTCCGCCTGTTCGAACAGGCGCGCGGTTTCGGTGGAAAGATAGACCTGGCCGGCGCCCTTGCCCTCGACGCGCGGCAGCTTGGCGAGCGCGGCTTCGGTCGAAGCCAGCGCGCGGGCGGGGTCGCCGCCCGAGGCGCGGATGAGATTGGCCGCGAGGCCTTCCTTGTCGTCGAGCAGAACCTTGAGCAGATGCTCGGGCGTGAATTGCTGATGGCCCGAACGCTGGGCCAGCGTTTGCGCCGCCTGGACGAAGCCTTTCGAGCGCTCCGTATATTTCTCGAAGTCCATAAGACCCCCTGACGCTGAACCGGCAAGCCCGCCCTTCTTGGAAGCGGCGGAACCTGTCTTCCGGTTTCAGATATAGGGTCGCGGGTCCGCATCGCCAAGGGGGCGGGTTTTTAGGGCCTGTTTTGGGAGGCCGGCGAGCCGAGCCGGCGCGTCATTGCCATTTCCGCCGCCTTCAATCGTCATTCCCGCGCAAGCGGTAATCCAGCTTCATCTGGACCCCCGCTTTCGCGGGGGTGACGAGGGAGTATGCGGCGGGCCGGATTACGACCTTTCCGGGGTCGCTCGTTCGTTAATTCACGACCCCTCTGGGGTTTCCGGCGGCGCGGGCGGCTGGGGTTGCGGCTGCGGCTGGGACTGAACCACCGGCTGCGGCTGGGGTTGCACCGGCTGCGGCTGGTGCTGCGGCTGGGCTTGAGGCTGCGGCTGGGGATAAGGCTGCGAGGCATGCCGCGCCTGTTGCGGCTGCTGCTGATAATGTTGCGGGTTGTGCTGTTGCGGATTGTGCTGTTGCGGATTGTGCGGCTGCGGCTGCGGCTGCTGCGGCTGCGGCTGCGGCTGCATCGGCGGCTGGACGTCACGGTCCATCTCGCCGGGGTTCATCTCGGTATCCGCCGGCGTCATCGGCCTGCCTTGGCCGCCCATCGGATTTTGCTGGCCTTCGCCGTTCGCCTGCATGATGCGGTAATAGTGCTCGGCGTGCTGATAGAGATTCTCGGCGGCGACGCGGTCGCCCGCCGAAGAGGCCTCGCGCGCCATGGCGATGTAGCGTTCGAACACCTGATAGGCGTTGCCGCGGATCTTCACGCTCGGCCCGCTCGAATCGAAATTCTGCATGCGGTGCGGGGGACGCGGACGGTTGCCCTGACCACCGCCGCCCATCATGTTGGGACGGCCGCCACGGCCGCGGTTTTTCTGGCCGGGGCCTCTCATGTTTCCTTGGTAATTACTCATCTTTGACTCTGTGTAGTTGGCTGGATGACCCCTCGAATCCGATTCACTGGTCCGTTCCGAATCATCGGACGGTTGGTAGCGGATCGGGGATCGGTTTTGCCCTTTAGGGCCTGGAGCACTTGGCTCGCTGGCTTTTGGCAAAACCACCCTAGACAAGATGGGGGGTCGTGCCAACCAGTTTTTTCGTTAATTTTAGCCCCTCCGGAGGCTTAATCCGCTTGACGCAGGATCAGGCAGCGCTCGATTCGCGCGAGGTCCAACCTGGTTCCCGCCGCTTTCAGCCCGGCCCGTTCCATGATCGCGGCGACCTGCCGCGCCTGGCCTTGTCCCAGCTCCAAAAACGCGAAGCCGGCGGGACGGAGCGCCCGGGAAATAACCGGCGCCAGGGCGCGGTAGCAGTCGAGACCGTCCGCGCCGCCGTCGAGCGCCGCGCGGGGATCGAAACGCGTCACTTCCGGCTGGAGATGGTCGATCTCGCTGGATGATATATAGGGTGGGTTGGCGAGAATGACATCGGCCGGGCCCAAATTTTTTTCGCTCCAATCGTCTTGGACGAAGCGGGACCGCGCGGCCAGGCCCAGCGTTTCGGCGTTTAACCGCGCGGCCGCGACCGCGCCCGGCAGGATGTCGATGCCGATGCCCGTGGCATTGGGAAATTCGGCGAGAAAAGCCAAGAGCAGCGCGCCGCTGCCGGCGCCGAAATCCAAAACGCGCAAAGCGCCATCGTTGCGGCGATCCGCCAGGAATTCGAGCGCAGCCTCGATCAAGGTCTCGCTGTCGGGGCGCGGATCGAGCGTGTCGGGCGCGAGCGCGAGATCGAGACTCCAGAATTCGCGCCGGCCGCGAATGCGCGAATAAGGCTCGAGCGATGCGCGGCGGCGGACGTAATCCGCGAAGCGCGCCTGATCGCCCTGGGCCAGGGTCAGCAGCAGCCTGGCCTCGCGCAGCGGGTTGTCGATGCCGGCATGATCGAGCAGACGCGCCGCCTCCTCGACTGCCGCATCGTCCACCCCCACCCCTTCCCTCCCCCGCATGCGGGGGAGGGTGCGGGAGGGGGCATTTGGCCCGTGCGCGCTCATTCGGCTTCGGCCAGCTTGGCGGCGCGATCCTCGGCCAAAAGCGCGTCGATGAACTGGTCGAGCGCCTCGCCGTCCATCACCTGGTCGATCTTGTAGAGCGTCAGGTTGATGCGGTGGTCGGAGACGCGGCCTTGCGGAAAATTATAGGTGCGGATGCGCTCGGAACGGTCGCCGGTCCCGACCTGGCTTTTGCGCGAAGCCGCGCGCGCCGATTCCTTGGCCTGGCGTTCGCGCTCGTAAAGCCGGGCGCGCAGCACCTTCATCGCCTTGGCCTTGTTCTTGTGCTGCGATTTCTCGTCCTGTTGCGAAACCACCAGCCCGGTCGGCAGATGGGTGATGCGGACCGCGCTGTCGGTGGTGTTGACCGATTGCCCGCCCGGGCCCGAGGAGCGGAACACGTCGATGCGCAGATCCTTGTCCTCGATCTTGATGTCGACCTCCTCGGCCTCGGGCAGCACGGCGACGGTCGCGGCCGAGGTGTGGATGCGGCCCGAGCCTTCGGTTTCCGGCACGCGCTGCACGCGGTGGACGCCGGATTCGAATTTAAGCCGCTGGAAGACGTTGCGGCCGGCGATCTCGGCGATCGCCTCCTTGTAGCCGCCGAGGCCGGTTTCCGAGATCTCGATGATTTCGAAGCGCCAGCCCTTGAGCGCGGCGTAACGCTGATACATGCGGAAGAGCGATGCTGCAAACAGCGCCGCTTCCTCGCCGCCGGTGCCGGCGCGGACCTCGAGGATGGCGTTCTTCTCGTCGGCCTCGTCCTTGGGCAGGAGCAGGGTCTTGACCCCCTCGTCGAGCGCCAAGAGGCGCTTCCTCACCGCGTCGAGCTCGCTTTCCGCGAGCTTGCGCATCTCCGCGTCGTCGCTCTTGGCGAGGGTTTCGAGTTCGGCCTGCTCGGCCTGGACCCGGCGCAGCTGGGTGATGCTTTCGACGATGGGCGAAAGCTCGCTGTATTCCTTGGCGAGCTTGACGAATTCGCCCGAACGCACCGGATCGGACATGAGCGTCGACAGCTCGGCATGGCGCGCCACCAGCCGGTCGAGCTTCGCGTCGAAGGCGGAAAGATCGCTCAACGTCAGCTCCGGAAGGCGGCGAGCCGGTCTTTCAAACCCGCCAGCGGCGTCTCGGTCTGGTTGCCGCTGTCGAGATCGCGGATCGCGGCCGAGCCGCGTTTCAGCTCGTCCTCGCCGAGGATCACGGCGGCGCGCGCCTTGATCCTGTCGGCGCGGCGCATGCGCTTTTGCAGATTGCCGGAATAAGCGAGATCGACCGCGAATCCCGCGCGGCGCAGCTCTTGCGCCAGCTTGAAAGCCAAGGCCTCGCCTTCGCCGCCGATGGGTACGAGCGCGATCGGCCGCGGCCCCGCCAGCGGCTCGGCGATCATCAGCGCCAGGCGCTCGATGCCGCCGGCCCAGCCCACGCCCGGGGTTTCCGGTCCGCCCATCACGCCCATCAGGCCGTCGTAACGCCCGCCGGCCAGCACCGCGCCTTGCGCGCCCAACTCCTCGGTCGTGAACTCGAAGGCGGTGTGGCAATAGTAATCGAGGCCGCGCACCAAACGCGGATTCTCCCGGTAGGAAATGCCCAGTTCGTCGAGGCCGCGCTTCACCGCGGCGTAGAAGTCGCGCGAAGCCGGGGTGAGAAAATCGGCGAAAGGCGGCGCTTGGGCGTTGATGCGCTTGTCGCCTTCATCCTTGGAATCGAGGATGCGCAACGGGTTGCGCTCGAGGCGGTGGCGGCTGTCCTCGGACAGTTTGTGATGATGGTCCTTGTAGAACCTCACCAGCGCGTCGCGATAGGCCGAACGGCTTTCGCCGTCGCCGAGCGTGTTCAGTTCCAGCACCGTGCGTTTCAGCACGCCGAGCGATTCCAGGATTTCCGCGCCCAGCGCGATCGCCTCGACGTCGCCCAACGGCTCCTTGACGCCGATCAGCTCGATGCCGATCTGGTGGAACTGGCGGAAGCGGCCTTTCTGCGGCCGTTCATAGCGGAACATCGGGCCGTGATAGAAGAGCCGCAACGGCAGGCTTTGCGTCAGCCCGTTGGTCATCACCGCGCGCACCACCCCGGCGGTGTTCTCGGGGCGCAGCGACAGGTTCTCGCCGCTCTTGTCGGCGAAGGAGTACATTTCCTTCATTACGATATCCGTCGTTTCGCCGATCGGGCGCGAAAACACCTCGGAGAATTCGAAGATCGGGGTGGCGATTTCCTCGTAGCCGAAGCGTTCCGCGATCCGGCGCGACGTCTCGGTGACGGCGCGGAAACGCCGCATCGCCGCGGGCAGGAGATCCTGGGTACCGCGGACCGGCTGCAGTCTTTCGCTCAAGAGGCGGCGGCGTCGGCTATTTCCGCCGCCTTTTTCTTGGCCTCGATCTCGGCCGCCTTCTTCTCGACCATCGCCACCAGGTGGTCGACGATGTTCTGGTCCTTGAGGCGGTGGTCGGGCAGGCCGGCGACGTAGACCTGGTGAGTGTTGTTGCCGCCGCCGGTGAAGCCGATATCGGTCTCGCGCGCCTCGCCCGGGCCGTTGACGACGCAGCCGATGACCGAAAGCGTCATCGGCGTGGTGATGTGCGCCAGGCGCTGTTCCAGCACCTCGACCGTCTTGATGACCTCGAAATTCTGCCGCGCGCAGGAGGGACACGAGATGACGGTGACGCCGCGGCGGCGCAAGCCCAGCGCCTTCAAGATCTCGAAGCCGATCTTGATCTCCTCGACCGGCTCGGCCGAAAGCGAGACGCGGATGGTGTCGCCGATGCCGGCCCAGAGCAGCGAGCCCATGCCGATGGCGGATTTGGTCGTGCCGGTCAAAAGCCCGCCGGCTTCGGTGATGCCGAGATGGAGCGGGTAGTCGCACGCCTCGGACAATTGCTGATAGGCCGCCACGGCCAGGAACACGTCCGAGGCCTTGCACGAGATCTTGAACTCGAAGAAATCGTTGTCCTCGAGAATCTTGGCGTGGGTGAGCGCGCTTTCGACCATGGCTTCCGGACAAGGCTCGCCGTAACGCTCGAGCAGGTCCTTCTCCAGCGAGCCGGCATTGACGCCGATGCGCATCGAGCAGCCGTGATCCTTGGCGGCCTTGACCACCTCTTTCACGCGCTCGGCCGAGCCGATATTGCCGGGATTGATGCGCAAGCAGGCGGCGCCGTTCTTGGCCGCCTCGATCGCGCGTTTGTAGTGAAAATGGATATCCGCAACAATGGGCACCTTCACCTGGCGCACGATGTCCTTGAGCGCGGCCGAGGATTCCTCGTCCGGGCAGGAGACGCGCACGATGTCGGCGCCGGCGCGTTCCAGCCCCTGGATCTGCTCCACCGTCGCCTTGACGTCATGGGTCAGGGTGTTGGTCATCGACTGCACGGTGATCGGCGCGTCGCCGCCCACCGGCACGGCGCCAACATGGATCTGCCGGCTCTTGCGGCGGCTGATATCGCGATAGGGACGCACGCTCATTGCCAAAACCTCGTCTCATGGCCGGGAGGACGCGGACAAGCCCCGGTTTATCAAGGGCTTCCCGGTCTGCGCGGCCCGGCTCAGGGGAGTTATAGCGCGTTTTAGCGGGTTTTTGTGGCAGGAAAAAGTCCGCTCTTCCCCGGCCCGCCCCCGGGCCCGGTCCGGCCGGCTAATTCACCGCCGCGGTCCCGGCCATGAGCCGGGCGGGATCGAGCAGGATTTCGTGCTTCACCGTGCCGGTCAGCGGCGGCGCCGGATTCCCGTCCACGGTGATGTCGAGCGCCGCGGCGTTGCCGGTCATGAAGGACAGGCCCGGCCGGTCGGGCACGCGATAGACGTCGTCCGGCTTCATCAGCCGCTGGAACAGCAGGTTCTGGTCGCGGTCGCGCACTTGCAGCCAGCTCTCGCCCTTGGCGTGGATGACGATGCGCACCGGCAAGCCGGTCAGGCCGAAGTCGTGCGTGGCATCGCCGGAAGCATTGGCGGAAGCGGCGGCGGGCGGCGGGGACGGGGAAGGAGCCAACGCCTGCTGGGGCGGCGGGAATGAAGCGGGCGGCGCGGGCGGCGCCTGGAGCAGAGGCTTGAACGGCGGCGTCATCGCCGCCGAGGCCTCGGGCGGCGAAACCGCGGGCGCGGGCGGATTGGCGGCCGAACCGGGCTGGTTCGCCATCAGCTCGGCCGGCACCTCGCTCACCCGTTCGGGTCGGCGGTTGTCGCTGGAGGAGAAAAAGTACCAAACCGCGTAGGCGGCGATCAGCAGCAGCAGCCCCGCGATCAGGATCGGCTTGCGCGGGATGCTGTGATCGGCGAGCGGCATCGGGAAGACCAGGTCGCGCGGAATCTCGAGTCCGCTCGCTTCCTGCTTGAAGCGGCGCACCGCCTCTTCGCCGTCGAGCCCCATATGGATGGCATAGGCGCGCACGAAGCCCAGCGCGTAGACCGGCGCCGGCAGGCGGTCGTAACGCCCTTCCTCGAGCGCGATGAGATAGACGGGGCGGATGCGCAGCGCGGCGGCGATGCGATCGATGTCGCCGCCGTAATTCTCGCGCGTCTCGCGCAACAGCGCGCCGATGGTGTGCTTGGCGCGCGGCGATTCCTCCGTGGGCGTAACTTGCTCCGCGGCTTCGCCTTGGGGCGGCTTCGGTTCATCCGGATTCGATGTCATCAGCCTCTCGGCCGGATCGCGCGCTTCTGGTTCGCCCGGGGGGCATATCCAGCGTTCTGGCCTTGATCCGGTGCCGTCCAAGGTATCAATCGCCGGGCGGAGTCGCAACCGCCGATAGGGCTCCCCGCCTCAGACCATGACGCCGTGGTCGCGCGCGAAATCGCGCAGCTGGTCGCGCAAGGACCCCGAGCCCGACCCCACGCCTAGCTGGGCGGCCAGGAATTCCTTGAGGATGGCGAGATCGAGGCTGCGGATCATCGCCTTGACCGGCCCGAGCGAGGTGGGCGCCATGGAGAGATTGCGGTAACCCAGCCCGATCAGCGCCATGGCGCCGAGCGTATCGCCGGCCATTTCGCCGCACAGCGCGAACGGCTTGCCCGCGCTTGCGCAGGCCTGGGAGATCTGCGCCAGCACCCGCAGATGCGGCGGCGACAGCGGATCGTAGCGGTCGGCCAGGCGGGCATTGCCGCGGTCGGCGGCGAACAGAAACTGCATCAGATCGTTGGTGCCGACCGAGACGAAATCGACCAGCGCCAGGAGTTCGGGCAATTGCCAGAGCAGCGCGGGCACTTCGAGCATGGCGCCCGCCTCGACCGAAACCGGCAGCTGCCCGTCGCGCTTCTTCACCCGGTCGAGCTCCAATTCCAGGAGGTCGCGCGCGGCCGCGAATTCGGACGGCTCCGCCACCATCGGGAACATGACGCGCAAGCGCTTGCCCGATGCCGCGCGGATGAAGGCGCGCAGCTGCTGGCGCAGCAGCACGGGCCGGTCGAGCGCCAAGCGGATGGCGCGCCAGCCCATGGCCGGATTCTCCTCCGCCACGTCCTCCATGTAGGGCAGCAGCTTGTCGCCGCCGACGTCGAGGCTGCGGAAGGTGACCGGGCGATCGCCCGCCAGCTCGATGACGCGGCGATAGAGCACCGTCTGCTGCGCCACGGTGGGGTATTCCTCGCGCAGCATGAACAAGAGTTCGGTGCGGAATAGGCCGATGCCGGCGGCGTTGGTCTCCGCCAGATAGGGCAGGTCGATCAGCAAGCCGGCATTGAGGTTCAATTCGATGCGCACGCCGTCCTTGGTTTCGGCCGGCAGATCCTTGAGCGCGGCGTAACGCTGGCGCTCGCCCTGGCGGATGCGGATGCGCGCCAGCGCCGCCTGCTGCAGATCCTCGCCCGGACGCAGCAGCACGACCGCCTCTTCGCCGTCGAGCACCACCACATCGCCGGCCTCGACCTTGGCGAGCACGTTCTTGACCCGGCCGACCACGGGAATGTCGAGCGCGCGCGCCACCACCACGACATGGGCGCCGGGCGAACCCTCCTCCAGCACCAGGCCGCGCAAGCCCTTGCGCTCGTAATCCAAGAGCTCGGCCGGCCCCATGTTGCGTGCGATCAGCACGTAGTGTTCCGGCAGCTCCGTCTTGGCCGCAACCGCGCCCCCGCCGCTCAAATGCCATTGCAGGCGGTTGCCGAGGTCGTCGAGATCGGTGAGCCGCTCGCGCAAATAGGGATCGGTCGCCTGGGAGAGCCGCACGCGCGAATCGTTCTGCACCTTCTGCACCGCCGCCTCGGCGGTGAGGCCGCCCTTGACCGCGTCGGTGATGCGCGCGAGCCAGCCGCGGTCGGCGGCGAACATGCGGTAGGTCTCGAGCACGTCATGGTGCTCGCCGCCCGAGGGCATGCCGCTTTGCTCGAGCATTTCGTCGAGCGCGCTGTGCATCGCGGCCACCGCGGCATTGAGGCGCTCGAGCTCGGCGGCGGTGTCCTCCGCCACCACCCGGCTGATGACGATGCGCGGCTGATGCAGCACCGCCTGGCCCATGGCCAGGCCGGGGTTGAGCTTGATGCCGTCGAGGCGCATCGGCAGGGTGACGTTGCCCTCGCCCTGCTGCCGCTCCAGCGGATTGACTAGATCGCCCGAGGCGGCGAGCTCCGCCAGCACCATGGCGATGGTCTGCAACACCTCGATCTCGTCTTCGGTGTAATTTCGCAGCGTGCGGTTCTGCACCACCAGCACGCCCAGGACGCGGCCGCCGCGCAGGATCGGCACCCCCATCAGCGAATGGTAGATCTCCTCGCCGGTTTCGGGCCGGTAGGCGAAATCGGGATGGGATTGCGCGTCGGCGAGCGCCAGCGGCCGGGCGGTGGCGGCGATGACGCCGACCAGGCCCTCGCCCACCCGGAGGCGGGTGCGATGCACGGCTTCGGGCCGCAGGCCTTCGGTGGCGAAGAGCTCCAGCACCTCGCCCGCGCGCATGACGTAACAGGAGCAGACCTCGGCCACCATGTCGGCGGCGATGATCTTGACGATGGTGTTGAGCCGCTCCTGCGCCGTGCCCGAGCCCGCCATCACGTCGCGGAGACGGCGAAGCACGCGGCGGGAGCCTGTGGCCGCCGCGCCGGGTTCCATCACGCCTCCGCCCGGGTCCTGAACCCGGCGCCGAGCTTGCCCTCGGCATAGCGCTCGGGCGACGCCGAGGCCCGCGCCTCCAGCGCCGCGCAGGCCTGCGCCACCAGCTCGTCGAGAATTTCCTTGGTCGATTGCTCGCGCTTCACCAGCCCGACGCTCTGCCCGGCCATGACCGAGCCGGTCTCGACGTCGCCGTCGATCACCGCGCGCCGGAGCGCGCCGGCCCAGAAGCGCTCGATCTCGAGCTGCGCGTCCTTCTGGGAGAGTTCGCCCCGGTTGACGCGGTCGATGACGGCGCGCTGCAGCTCCGCGAATTGATGGGTGCCGGCGTTGGCGAGCGCGCGCACCGGAATCACCGGGAAGCGCGCATCGAGCTGCACCGAGGGCACGGCTTCGCGCGAGGAAGCGCGGATGAAGGCCTGCTTGAACTTGGGATGCGCGATCGATTCATGCGCGCAGACGAAACGCGTGCCCAGCTGCACCCCCGAAGCGCCCATCTCCAGATAAGAGGCGATGGCGGTGCCGTGGCCGATGCCGCCGGCGACGAAGACCGGCACCTCGGTCACGTGCGGCAGGATTTCCTGCGCCAGGACGCCGGTGGAAACCGGGCCGATATGCCCGCCCGCCTCCATGCCCTCGATGACGATGGCGTCGGCGTCCATGCGGATGAGCTTCTTGGCGATCGCCAGCGTCGGGGCGAAGCAGACCAGCTTCGCCCCCGATTGCTTGATGCGCGCCACCGCCGGCGCCGGCGGCAGCGCGCCGGCCAGCACCACGTGGCCGACCTTGTGCCGGGTGCAGACGTCGATCAGTTCGATCAAGTCGGGATGGAGCGTGATCAAATTGACGCCGAAGGGCTTCTGGGTGAGCGCCTGGGTGGCGGCGATCTCCTCGTCCAGCAGCTTGGCATTCATCGAGCCGCAGGCGATGACGCCGAAGCCGCCGCCGTTGGATATGGCCGCGACCAGGTGGCGCTCCGACACCCAGGTCATGGCGCCGCCCATGATGGCGAGCTCGGCGCCGAGGAACTCGCGCCCGCGCGCCCACAACCGGTCGAGCCAGCGCCGCCCTTGGCCGGCCGTTACGGCGGTCATGGGTTCCGGTCTTTCATCCGGCATCCAGCCCATAGGCGGTATGCAGCGCGCGCAGCGCCAGCTCGGTGTATTCCTCGGCGACCAGCACGCTCACCTTGATCTCGGAGGTCGAGATCACCTGGATGTTGATGTTCTTCTCCGCCAGCGTCGAAAACATCTTTTGCGCCACGCCGGCGTGGCTGCGCATGCCGACGCCGATGACCGAGATCTTGACCACGTTCGGATCGGGCTTGAGCGCGGCATAGCCGAGCGTCTTCTTCTGCGCCTCGAGCGCCTTCACCGTGCGCGCCAGATCGGACTTGGCGACGGTGAAGGTCAGATCGGTGGTCTTCCCGTCCTCGGAGATGTTCTGCACGATCATGTCGACATTGACCGCATGCTCGGCCAAAGGCCCGAAGATGGACGCGGCCACGCCTGGCCGGTCGGGAACCGCGACCAGCGTCACCTTGGCGTCGTCGCGGCTGTAGGCGATGCCGCTTACTACTTGCTTTTCCACGATCTCGTCCTCGTCAACCACCAGTGTACCCGGAACGTCCTCGTAACTCGACAGAACCTGCACGCGCACGCGATGGTTCATCGCCAATTCGACCGAGCGGGTTTGCAGCACCTTGGCGCCCTGGCTGGCGAATTCGAGCATCTCCTCGTAGGTTATTCTATCGAGCTTCCTCGCCTTCGCAACTATGCGCGGATCGGTGGTGTAGACCCCGTCGACGTCGGTGAAGATGTCGCAGCGTTCGGCCTGGAGCGCGGCCGCCAGCGCCACCGCCGAGGTGTCGGAGCCGCCCCGCCCCAGCGTGGTGATGCGGCCGTCCGGCCCGATGCCCTGGAATCCGGCCAGCACCGCGACCTCGCCCCGGTTCATGGCGGCGGTTATCGACTCGACCGGAATGTCGAGGATGCGCGCCTTGCCGTGGACGGCGTCGGTCTTGACCGGCACTTGCCAGCCGAGCCAGGAGCGCGCCTTGAGGCCGAGCGCCTGCAAGGCGAGCGCCAAGAGCCCGGCGGTCACCTGTTCGCCCGCAGCCACCACCACGTCGTATTCGCGGCCATCCTCGAGGCCCAGTCCGGCGCCCGGCAGAGGCGCGGCGGATTCGGGAGCGCCGGTCGGCGGCTTCGCCACCGAAGCCTCGGCCGACCAGCCGACCAGCTGATTGGTGGTCCCGGCCATGGCCGAAACCACCACCGCCACCTGGCTGCCCGAATTCGACCTCGCGCTTGACGCGCAACGCCACGCTGCGGATCCGGTCGATGCCGGCGACCGAGGTGCCGCCGAATTTCTGTACAATGCGCGCCATCTATCGAGCCTGCGCCGCCTAACGATCCTAATGATAATGATTAAGACAAGGATGGGCCGTCCATCCCCGGCTCTAGTTGCCGGGGAAAGGGCGCGTATACATACTCTCCCCCCTGATGGCGAGGCAAGAACGGCGGCCCGAGGCGGAGACGGCATGAACGGAGCAGGCTTTGCGATCCCGGCGGCGGTTTTGGCGCTCATTTCCGCCGCGTCCAACCCCGACAGCGCGGCCTTGACCCGGCTCGGCCTGGAAGGCGACTGGGCGGTCGATTGCCAGAAACCGCTCGGCGACGACAACCCCGGCGTCACTTTCGACGCGCCCAGCGATCAAACGCCGCATTACGTCGAGAGCGGCCCGCAAGGCGTGGTGGGGACCGCCGCCATCGGCGATGTCCGCGCGCTTTCGGGCGGGCAGATATCCCTGCGCATGACCATCACCCAAAATCCCGGCGGTGAGGGCGCGAAAATCGTCATCGACAACGTGCTGATCAAGGACGGGAACCGGTTCCGCTTTCTCGAGGTCAAGACCGGCGACGGAAAGGCGTCGGTGAGCGGCGGCATAAGAAAGGCGGACGGCGAGGCGACCCAATGGCTTCAGAAATGCGGCGGATGAAAGCGCCGGCGGCGGGGCGGACCGCCAAACCCACCACCGTCGATCCCGCCGAGATCGCGAGCTTCGGCAAGGTGGCGGCGCGCTGGTGGGACACGGAGGGCGAATTCCGCCCGCTCCATCGCCTCAACCCGGCGCGGCTCGCCTTCATCCGCGACAATCTCGCGGCGCGTTTCGGCCGCGACATCAAAACGCCGCGTCCCTTCGCCGGGCTTTCGCTGCTCGATATCGGCTGCGGCGGCGGCATCGTCGCCGAGCCGCTGGCGCGGCTGGGATTCGCCGTCACCGGCATCGACGCCGACCGCACCGCGATCGCGGTGGCGCGCGACCACGCCAAGGCGACGGGGCTGGAGATCGAGTACCGCGAAGCCGCGGCCGAGGATCTGGCGCGCAAGCGGCTCAAATTCGACGCCGTGCTGGCGCTCGAGGTGGTGGAGCATGTCGCCGACATCGGCCTGTTCCTCGAAACCGCTTCGGCGCTGGTGCGGCCGGGCGGCGCGCTCATCGCTTCGACCATCAACCGGACGCCCCAGGCCTTCCTCTTCGCCATCCTCGGCGCCGAATACGTGCTGCGCTGGGTCCCGCGCGGCACGCATCATTGGAGCAAGTTCGTCAGGCCTTCGGAGCTGGCGTCGGGATTGCGGGAAAACGGCCTGGACGTGGGCGGGATCGAGGGCCTGACCTACGACGCCCGGACCGCTTCCTGGCGGCGGGGCGGAGGCTTGGCGGTCAATTATTTACTGTTTGCCAGCAAACCCACGGAGAAATAATCTTGATGCGACGCTTCCCGGCGGGCGGAAACCCCCGGGCGGCGGGCATTTCCCGGTCTTGGGGCGGGCCGTTATGAGGCCCGGCGGGGGATGCAGGGGGTGGTTTCCGATGGTGACATCATGAATGCATTTGCACCGCCGCCCGGCGAGGCCGCGCGGCTGTCCGGTAAAATCAAGTGGTTCAACCGCAGCAAGGGCTTCGGCTTCATCGTCCCGGATGACGGCGGCGGCGACGTCTTCTTGCCTTTGGCCGTGCTCGAGCGCTCGGGCTTCGGCGAGGCGCCCGACGGCGCCAGCGTCACCTTCGAATGGGTGCAGGGGCCGAAAGGCCGCGCCGCGGTCCAGGTGCTCGATCTCGATACCTCGACCGCGACGCCGCGCGCGCCCCGGGAACGCGGGGGCGACCGGGGCGGCGAAAGGGGCGGCTACCGTCCGCATGACGGCGGCGGCTATGGCGGCGGCGGCAACGACCCGCCGCCGGGCCCGTCCGAATCCCTCGACGGCGTGGTCAAGTGGTACGACCCGGCGCGCGGCTTCGGATTCATCCTGCCCAATGACGGCGGCAAGGATATTTTCGTCCACATCACCGCGCTCCGGCGCTGCGGCATCGAGGCGCTCGAACCCGGCCAGCCGGTGCGGATGACGGTTTCGCAAGCGCGGCGGGGCCGCGAAGCCTCCGCGATCGAGTTGTTGGCCTAAAGTCTCCGCGGATTTTTTGTTTTGCCGCCCCGCCGCGGAGCGGCAAAATTCATGAACCGGCGGGGCGAGCTATTCGCCTGAACCTCGCTTAACGTCTGCGCCACATCACCGCGAAGCCCGCCAGCGCGGCGCAAAGCGAGGCCGCGAGAAATGCCATGCGATAGCTGCCGGTCAAATCGACCACGGCGCCGAAGAGCGGCGGCCCCACCAACGCGCCGAGGAAGGTGAAGGCCAACGCCCCGCCGGTGGCGCTGCCGGCCAGGCCGGGCGGCGCCTGGCGCGCCACCTCGGCCAGGAATACGCCGTTCCAGCCCAGCGCCACCGCGCCCAGCGCCATGGCGCAAAGCGCGACCGCGGCCACTGGCCAGGCCGGCGCGGCGAGCGCCAGCGCCGCGCCGCTCAAGCCGATGGCATAGCCCAACAGGCTCAGGGCCATGCGCGCGGTCATCAGCCGGTCCGACAGCCAGCCCCACAGAATGCGCCCGCCCACCCCCGCCACCTGCGCGGCGGCCATGATCAGGCCGGCGCGTCACCAGATCCATGCCGAGAGCGATGGTGAGGAAGGTGACGATGAAGGCGCTGATGCAGAGCTGCATGGCGGAATAGGCCAGCGAGGACAGCGCCAGCTTGCGCAGCTCGGGCAGGCCCAGAACCAGCTGGAGCGAGGAAAACATGCCGTGCTCGCCCGCGGCCGAGGGATCGGCGTCGTCGTCGAGGCTGTGATGCAAAGGCTCGCAAGCAACCGCCAGCGCGACGCTCGCCGCCGCCACCGCCAAGGCGGCGCCGCGCCAGCCGAGCGCCAGCGTCAGCGCCGGCACCACCAGCCCCGCCAGCGCGCCGCCCAGCGGCACGCCGGTCTGCTTGATCGAGAAGATGAGCGCGCGGCGGTGGGGCGGCGTCTGGCGGATGAGGATGTGCGAGGAGGCCGGCGTCATCGGCCCATAGCCCACGCCGATCAGCGCCGCGCCGAGCAGCACGACGGGGATCGAAGCCGTCGCCACGCAGGCGATGCCGGCGCCGCCGATCACCAGACCGGCTTGGCTGACGCGGATGGCGCCGCGGCGCTTCACCGGACCGCCGGCCAGCGCCGCCGACAGGCAGGCGGCGGCGTAGATCACGGCGGTGAAGACGCCGATGGCGTTGGAGCCGACGCCGATCTCGGGCGCGGCCAAGCCGACGAAAACCGGCGGCGTCAGCACCGTCAGGGTGGCGAGCGCCTGGATGGCCAGGGTGGCGATGAGGGCGAGCATCGGGCGGCGCAGTCTCCATCCCCGGGGCCGAAAGGGTCAATCTATCCACCGGCGTCATCCGGCGGACACGATTCCTGTGGATATCCGACTCCTAGGGATTGACCGGGTTTGACCGCGTGCTACCGTATTTAGTGTCAGATTAAAGACACAACCACAATATACGGCGGGGATCGCACATGGAATCCATTTGGACGCCTGAACTCATCCAGAACCTATCCAAGCTTTGGGACGAAGGCCATTCGACCGCGGAAATCGGCCGCCGCCTCGGCATCAGCAAGAACGCGGTGGTCGGCAAGGCGCATCGCCTGGCGCTGACGCCGCGGCCTTCGCCGCTGAAACGGCCGCCGGTGCGGCAACCGGCCGTGGGCGGCGCCCAGCCCTGGGCCGCCGGTCCGGCCAAGAAGAACTTCGGCTAAGGGCTCGCTCCGCGACAACAACACGGCAGGGGATCATTCATGGAATCCATCTGGACGCCTGAACTCATTCAAAACCTGTCCAAGCTTTGGGACGAAGGCCATTCGACCGCGGAAATCGGCCGCCGCCTCGGCATCAGCAAGAACGCGGTGGTGGGCAAGGCGCATCGCCTGGCGCTGACGCCGCGGCCTTCGCCGCTGAAACGGCCGCCGGTGCGGCGTCCGGTGGCGGCGGCCACCGCGCCGGGCGGCGTCTGCTCCTGGCCGACCGGGCATCCCGGCGATAAGGACTTTGCTTTCTGCGGCAAGCGGCCGATGGCGGGCAAGCCTTACTGCGCCGAGCACGCGGCCATGGCCTATGTGCAGCCGAAAAGCCGCGGCTCGAGCGCGGCCTGAATAAAAACGGGGGGTTGAACGGAGCGCGGGCTCAGCGGTAACGCCAGAGCCCGCGCTTCGCCGTTCTGGCGGCGCCTTCGGCCGGCAGATAATCGTAGCTCTGGCCGGCATCGGCCAAGGCATAGCCCTGGATCACCAGATAGCGTCCGAGATCGGTGCCCTCCTCGTCGAGGCAGATGGCGCCGGGCTCGCCGCTCTGCCCGGACGGCACGCGGCAGGCGACGATCGAATGGCCGGCGAGGCGCTGCTGCATCGCCGTCAGCACCGCGCTGGCGCAGGACACCGGCTTGCCGTTGGCGCCGGCGCAACGGTCCTGGTCCTCGGGCGGACGCACCCCGAACAGCCGCACCTTGAGCCCCGCGACCTCGATGCCGACGCCGCCGAGCGCGAATGCCCGGCCGCTGAACACCGGCGGATTGGCCACCAGCGGCGCGAGCGGCCCGGCCGAACGTTGCGGCGGCAAGGGCGGCAGCGCGGCGATTTTGGCGGGCGGCGAGCGAGGATGGGACGAAGCGCCCGGCAACGGATTGGGCGGGCCGACCGAGGGGACGTAGCTCGGCGGCGGCGCATTGGGTTGCAGCCGCACCGACCGGCCCAGCCGGTCGTTGAGCGTGATCGGGCCGATCGAGCGCGTCTCGGCTTCGCTCGGCACCGGATGGAAGGCGTGCGGCTCCACCGTCACCGTCGGCAATTCGGGCGCGGGATTGGCGGAAGGCGGCGCGCCCGCCGGCGAGGGCGGCCGCGGCGACATTTCGATGGTCGGGGTGTCGGGGGCCAAGGCGGGTTGGGGACCGAGGATGAGCGAAGCGGCGCCGCCGGTTTGCGACAGGCGCAGCTCGTCCGGCGGCGGCGGGGTCAGGACCGGCGCGGCGGTGGACGCGGCCGGAGCCGGCGGCGCCTGCGCTTCCGGCGCCGGCGATGGCGCCGGGCCGGGGCTCGGGGGAGAGGCGCGCTCAAACCAGGCGGCCGCGGCTCCCGCCAGCGCCGCCGCAACCAGCGCCGCCCCCAGATAGCGGCGCAGGCTTTGCGCCCGCGCCTGCCGCGTCCAAGCCCGGCGCACCGGCGTCGGCCGCCCATGCGGCGGCCCGGGAGATGGGGGCGCGGCCGGGGGCGCCGATTCCGGCTTGGCCCCGGCTGCCGGTGGGGGCGTGGATTCCGGAGCGGCCATGGACTTGGCGGGCGCCGGGGGTTGATTTTCGCTTGACATGCCGAGGCTAGGTCTGTGCTCTCTGGGTCCCGAATCGGTCGCGTCGCGTCAACCGAACATCGCTTTCGAGGTCATACCATGGGTTCCTTCAGCTTGGTGCATTGGCTGGTCGTGCTGGCAATCGTCGTCCTTCTGTTCGGAGCCGGCAAGCTGCCCCGAGTCATGGGCGACTTCGCCAAGGGCATCAAGGCTTTCAAAGCCGGCATGAAAGAGGACGAGCCGGCCGAGACCAAGCCGCCGCAGGTCAAGCCGCCTTCCGGCGACAATCACGGGGCGTGAGGCCCCACTTCCGGTCCCGGCGTCCATGAGCGGCGCGCGCTTCAAACCGCTGGCCGAGGGCGCGATGACTCCGGCTCAAGCCCGCGTGACGAAGGATATCGCGCAGGGCCCGCGCAAGACCTTGCGCGGGCCCTTTGTCCCGTTGCTCAGGAGCCCCGAGCTGGCCGACCGCGTGCAGAAACTCGGACTCTATTTCCGCTTCGAGACCAAGCTGCCCAAGCCGCTCAAGGAGCTGGCGATATTGGTGACGGCGCGGCATTGGGGCGCGCAATACGAATGGGTACGTCCACCGCCAATTCGCGCTCGAAGCCGGGCTTTCGCCCGCGACCTGCGACGCCATCGCGCGCGGCGATGCGGCCTGAGGCGATGTCCGCGGACGAGGCGCTGGTTTACGACTATGCGAGCGAGCTCCTGAAGACCAAGGGCGTGAGCGACGATCTCTTCGCGCAGCGCATTGCGGCGCTTCGGCGAGGAAGGCGTGATCGATCTCACCGTCTGCATCGGCTATTACGGCATGATCGGGCTGACGCTCAACGCCGACCGCACGCCGATCCCCGCAGGCGAGACGCCGCTTCCGCCGCTCAAAAACTGAAGCCGGCGCTCCGTTTCCGCAAACCATCTGCCCCGACCATGCGTGTCGCCGATTTCGACTTTCCCCTGCCGCGCGCCTTGATCGCCGCGCATCCGGCCGAGCCGCGCGACGCCGCGCGGCTTCTGGTGGTATCCGGAAAATTGCAGGATCGGCGCATGACCGATCTGCCCCAACTCTTGCGGCGCGGCGATTTGCTGGTGGTGAACGACACCCGCGTCATCCCGGCCCGGCTTTACGGCAAGCGCGGCAAGGCCGCGATCGAGGCGACGCTGCACCGGGAAGAAGGGCCGGGGCGTTGGCGCGCCTTTATCAAAGGGGCGAAGCGCTTGAAGCAAGGCGATGTCATAGAATTCGCCGCGGATTTGACATCCACCGTGGCGGAAAAGCACGCCGAAGGCGATGTCAGCCTGGAATTTTCCCGCCAGGGCAAGGATCTCAAACGCGCGCTCGAAGCCCATGGCGTCATGCCGCTGCCGCCTTATATCAAGCGCGCAGACCGGCGGCGATTCCCGCGACCGCGCGGACTACCAAACCATTTTCGCGCGCCGTGACGGCGCGGTGGCCGCGCCCACCGCCGGGCTGCATTTCACGCCAGGGCTGCTCCAGGCGCTCGACCGGGCCGGGATCGCGCTCGAATCCGTGACCTTGCATGTCGGCGCGGCTACGTTTCTGCCGGTGAAAGCGGCCGATACCAAGGATCACACCATGCACAGCGAGACCGGATCGGTTTCGGCCGAGGCGGCCGCGCGCATCAACGCGGCGCGCCAGGCGGGCGGAAGGGTGGTGGCGGTCGGATCCACCAGCCTGCGCCTCTTGGAAAGCGCCGCCGGACCGGATGGCCGGATCAAGCCTTTCGCCGGCAAGACCGATCTTTTCATCACCCCGGGCTACCGCTTCCGCGCCGTCGATCTGCTGCTGACCAATTTCCATCTGCCGCGCTCGACCTTGTTCATGCTGGTTTCGGCTTTCGCGGGCCTGGCGCGCATGAAGGCGGCCTATGCCCATGCGGTGGAGAGCCGCTATCGCTTTTTCTCCTACGGCGATGCCTGCCTGCTTTATCCGGAGCACGCGCAGTGAGCCTGGAATTCTCGCTCATCGCCGAGGACGGCAAGGCGCGGCGCGGGCGGATCGGCACCGCGCATGGGGACGTGGATACGCCCGCCTTCATGCCGGTCGGCACGGCCGCGACCGTCAAGGCGATGCGGCCCGAGGACGTGGCGGCGGCGGGTTTTTCCATGATCCTCGCCAACACCTATCACCTCATGCTGCGCCCGGGCGCGGAACGCGTGGCGGCATTGGGCGGCTTGCATCAATTCATGCACTGGCCGGGCCCGATCCTGACCGATTCGGGCGGCTTCCAGGTAATGTCGCTGGCGAAGCTGCGGAAGATTTCGGAGCAGGGCGTGGCCTTCCGCTCGCATCTCGACGGCGACAAGCATCTGCTGACGCCCGAGCGCGCGATCGAAATCGAGCATCTCTTGGACGCGGATATTTCCATGGCGTTCGACGAATGCACGCCTTTTCCGGCGAGCGAGAAAGAGGCAAGGGCCTCGATGGAACTCTCGATGCGCTGGGCCGAACGCTCGAAGCGCTCCTTCCGGGACAGGCCGGGCTACGGAATCTTCGGCATCAACCAGGGCGGGGTCTATCCCGGCCTCCGGCTCGAATCCGCCCAGGCCCTGACCCAGATCGGCTTCGACGGTTATGCGCTGGGCGGCCTCGCCGTGGGCGAAGGCCAAGAGTCCATGCTCAAGGTGCTGGACGAGACCGTGCCGGCCTTGCCCCAGGACAGGCCGCGCTATCTCATGGGCGTCGGCCGGCCGGACGACATCGTCGCCGCGGTCGCGCGCGGCATCGATCTGTTCGATTGCGTGCTGCCGACGCGCTCGGGCCGGACATCGCAGGCCTTCACGCGCTTCGGCACGGTCAATCTGCGCAACGCGCGGCACATGGACGATCCCCGGCCCTTGGACGAAAGCTGCGCCTGCCCGGTCTGCGCGCGCTACAGCCGCGCCTATCTCCATCATCTCGCGCGCGCGGGCGAGATCCTGGGCGGCATGCTGTTGACCGAGCACAATCTCCGCTACTATGGCGGGTTGATGGAGGGCTTGCGCGGCGCGGTCGCCGCCGGGCGCCTGGCGGATTTCGCGGATGCTTTCGCCCGCGACCAGGCGCGCGGCGACAGGCCACCAATTTAAGGCGGGGCCCCACGGTAACGACCATGGCCAAGAACCAATACCGCGACTTGAAATTGCTCGGACGGCACGCGAAGCTGCCGGCCTCGCCCGATGAGGCGGTGCTGGAGCGCACCGCCAATCCGCATCCCGGAAGCACGTATCTGGTGCGTTTCACCGCGCCGGAATTCACCTCGCTCTGCCCGGTCACCGGTCAGCCCGATTTCGCCCATTTCGTCATCGACTACGTGCCGGGGAAATACATCGTCGAGAGCAAGTCGCTGAAGCTGTTCCTGGGCTCGTTCCGCAACCACGGCGCCTTCCACGAGGATTGCACGCTTTCGATCGCGCAGCGCGTGATCGCGGCGATCAAGCCCAAATGGCTCAGGATCGGCGGCTATTGGTATCCGCGCGGCGGCATGCCGATCGACATCTTCTGGCAGACCGGCGCGCCGCCGAAGGATCTCTGGCTGCCCGACCAGGGGGTTTCCCCCTATCGTGGACGATAGCACCCGGATCAAAGCCTTCATCCGCGCCGAGGCGCTGGTCTTGGGCTTCGACGCGGTGGGCTTTGCATCTCCCCATCTGGCGGAAGAGGCCCGCGCCGGCCTCGCCGATTTCCTGGCCAAGGGATATCACGGCGACATGGGCTGGCTCGCCGAGCGCGCCTCTTCCCGGAGCGATCCCAAGGAATTATGGCCCGAAGTCAAAAGCGTGGTCGTGCTGGGCATGAATTACGGGCCGGAGAGCGATCCGCTGCCGCTGCTCGAGGAGCGCGAACGGGGCTATGTCTCGGTCTACGCCCGCGGCCGCGATTATCACGATCTCATCAAGGGAAGGCTCAAGACCCTGGCCCAGAAAATCGCCGCCCGCGCGCCCGGGGAACTCAAGGTGTTCGTCGACACCGCGCCGGTGATGGAGAAGCGGCTCGGGCAAAGCGCCGGCATCGGCTGGCAGGGCAAGCACACCAATCTGGTGTCGCGCGACTGGGGTTCCTGGCTGTTCCTGGGCGAGATCTATCTGAGCCTCGCCTTGCCCGAGGATTCGGGCGAAACCGATCATTGCGGCGAATGCCGAAACTGTCTCGATGTCTGCCCGACCAAGGCCTTCCCCGCGCCCTACAAGCTCGATTCGCGGCGCTGCATTTCCTATCTCACCATCGAGCACAAGGGACACATCGACGCCGAACTCCGGCCGCTGATGGGCAACCGCATCTATGGCTGCGACGATTGCCTGGCGGTATGCCCGTGGAACAAATTCGCGCAAGCGACGCGCGAGGATTCGTTCAAGACCCGGCCCGGCCTGGCGGCGCCCGAACTCGCCGATCTGGCCGGCCTCGACGACCAGCGCTTCCGCGCTTTGTTCCCGGCCTCGCCGGTGAAACGCATCGGCCGCGACCGGTTCCTGAGGAACGTGCTGATCGCCATCGGCAATAGCGGCGATAAGAGTCTCGCCCCAGCGGCGCGCGACAGGCTCGCCGATCCCTCGCCTCTGGTGCGCGCCATGGCGGTTTGGGCGCTGAAGCGGCTCGACCCGCAAGGCTTCGCCGCTTCGCGCGAGCGGCATTTGGCCAACGAAGCCGACGCGGATGTCCGGCGGGAGTGGGCTTAGGCGACCCGGCTCAGGACGCGTTCGGCCGGAAGATGCAGGCTGGCGATCAGGCCGTTCTCGGGCGACGGCTTGAGATGGAAGGAGCCGCCCTGGGCCTCGATCAGCACCCGGACCATGGCCAAGGCGCCGTCCTTGCCGGTTTCGTCGGGACCGGGCGGCGGGCCGGTATCGCCGATTTCGACGGTCAGGCCGCCGGTTTCGGCGAACTCGGCGCGGATCGTCACCTGGCCGCCCTGGTGCGAGCGCGCGATCGCATGATTGATCAGCCGCAGCAGGATTTCCTTGAGCGCGCGCTCGGAGCATTTGATCTCGCCGCTGCCGGATGCGACCGCGGCGTCGAGCGAAACGCCGGCCTGGGCCGCCAGCTTCTCGGCCAAATAGACCGCCGATCCCACCAGCGCCGCGACCTCGACCGTCTCTTCCGGCGCACGCGCCTCGCCGGCCCGTTCGGCGAGCCGGGCTTCGAGCCGTTTCATGTCGGTGATGTCGCGCATGGTGCCGGCGATCTTGAGCAGATTGCCGCTTTCGTCGTGCACCTGGCGGCTTTCGCAACGCACGATGCGGCTTTCGCCGTCGGCGCGCAGGATCTGGAACTCGATCGGCTGGTGAATATCGTCGCGCGCCAGCGAAGCCAGCCAGGCGGCGGCGCGGGCGCGGTCGTGCGAATGGATCAGCGAGATCAGGCGCGCACGCGAGGCCGCGCCGTTCTCGGGCGCCAGCCGGAACAGCCGGTACATGTCCTTCGACCAGACGATGCCGCCGGTGGCGATGTCCCATTCCCAGCTGGCGATCGAAGCGACGCGCTGCACCTCGGCCAGGACGGATTCGCTCTGCTTCTGCGCGCCCTCGGCGGCGTTGCGCCGCGCGCGCTCATGCGCGAATTGGTGCGAGGCGTCGGCCAGGGCGTTGCCCAGCTCGGCCAGCTCCTGGACCGGCGCATCGAGACGGATCGGATGGCGGGGATCGCCCAGCGTCTTGGCGGTCTCGACCAGGTCCCGGAGCGCGCGCTCGAAGCGGTGCGTGAGCCAGAACCAGGCGCCGGCGCCCAGGGCGAAGGCGGCGGCCAGGCCGAGTGCGGCGGAAACCAGGCCCAGCCCGGAGGCTTCGACCGCGTAAACCGTGGCCAGCGCGCCCAAAACCGGCACCAGGCTGGCGAAGAGCAGCAACAGGAAATAGGTCTTCAAGCCGGGCCGGGATTTCATGACCCGATAGTGGCCCGGCAATGGTGAAAGGAGCTTAAAGAATTCGGAAACCGGCGATGGTTAATAATTGATTGACGGCGGCCGGCGCGGCGGCAAGCGCCAGGACGGCGCCAGACGGGCCAAAGGCGAAGGCTGGAAACCTTCCCCGGGGATGCGGCGGAAGCCGCCGAGCGGATAGTCCTCGAGATTGACCAGTTCGAGCTTGACGAAATTGGCGTCGAGCAATTCGCCGAAGCGATGATGGGCGACGGCCTCGACCAGCGACCGGCGCGGCGCCGAGAACACCAGGCCACGCTGGCTTCCGAGCGGGTGCTTGACGCCGCGGCGGATCCGAATGCGGCGGGTTTCGCCGCCGACGTTGAAGGCGACGAAATCGAGGCCGCGGCGGAAAGCCTTGGCGCCCTTGACGAAGCAATCGAGACGGTACCATTCCGCGGCCGAAAGCCGGTCGGACCAATCGTCCTCGCCGGTTCCTTGCGGCAAGGATTCCGCCGAGGGCGCGACAAAACAAGGCGAGGAGGCCGAGGCCGCCATGGCGAGCGCGATCTTGGCATAGGGTTCGAACGGCGCGGCCAAGGCGCTCCAGCGCGGCGCGATGTCGTCCCAGGTGACGCGTCCGGCATCGGCCCAGCGCGAATCCTCGCGCGCATGGAGATGCGGCGCCGACGCCGCGTAATGCGTCACCCCGAGACGGTCGCAAAGATATCCGATCTCTTGCACCGCGCGGCGCTTGTCCGGGCCGAATTCGGGCTCGGGCAAGGCCAGCAGGCAGGAGCGCTGGTAATTGCGCGCCAGCTTGCGCCAGAACCGCTCGGCGCCGCCAAGGGGCGCGTCGTTCTTGTTGAGGATCAGCAAGCCGCCCGCATCCACCGCCAGGATCGCGCCGTAATCGGACTCGACGCAAAGCAGCTTGAGACCCACGGCGATCTCGACCCAGCTTTTGCGCGGCAGGAGCCGGGTGGCGAAGCCTTCGGCGGTGAGCCGCGCGCGCATGCCGGGATCGAAGTTTTCGGGCAGCAGGATGTCGCAGCCGCTGCCGATCGCCCGCAGCGTAGGCAGATGGGTGCGGCCGTCGACGCCGCGCGACAGGAAGACGTAAGGCGCGCGCAACACGCTCTTGACCGTGGTGGGCGCCAAATCGCGGTCGCGCGCCCAGCTGCCGAAACACGCCGTACCGGAAAGCCACGGATCGGCGGCCAGGATCGGCACGCCGTCGCGCGACAGCAGCATCGAGGTGTCGCCCAAGGTTTCGAAAATCCAGCCCATCGCACGGCTCCAGCCCGAAACAAAAAACGGTTTTCCCGGCGCGGCTCGCGCGCAAGGCTGGCGGAGACGTCGATGCGGTATTCGGAAGCGCGGGGCGGCGCATCTTGTTCTTCTGCCCCGGCGCGGATGGCATGATCGGCAACCGGCGCTGGTTAATGCAAGCGCTACTTATCGTTAAATGCGCGGAATAGTTGACAGAACCGGGTCCGGCCCCCTTTCTGGGCAACGAAATGGACCGGCGGAACAATTTCGATCTCTTGCGCCTGCTGGCGGCGGCGTCGGTGATTTTCTCCCACGCCTTCCTGTTGGGCGAAGGCCGGGAGGACATCGAGCCGCTGATGCGCTTGACCGGCGGCCAGACCATCCTGGGCGTGGTCGGCGTGTTCGTGTTCTTTGTCATCAGCGGCTTTCTCGTCACCATGAGCTTCGAGGAGACGGCATCGGCGCCGCGTTTCCTTTTGAAGCGCGCGCTCCGGATCTATCCCGCCTTCATCGTCTGCCTGCTGGTCTCGGCGTTGGCGCTGGGGCCGCTGGTCTCGGCCCTGCCCGCGGCCGACTATTTCCGCCAGCCCGACACCTGGCGCTACGTCGCCTGGAATTTGCTGATGGACGCCGACCAGAATTCCCTGCCCGGGGTGTGGTTCAGCGGTTTTTCCGCCGGTTCGGTGGTGGACGGGCCGCTCTGGACCCTGCCTTGCGAAATCCTGATGTATCTTTTGGTCCTGGCGATGGGGATGGCGCGGCTTCTGCGCCTGAAGGCGATCGCGCTGCTGATCGTCGCAGGATTGGTGTGCGTGTGGTTCGACACCACCTCGATCGACGGCGTGTTGCCGAGCGCGGGCTGGCTGTTGCCGTTCTTCGCCGCCGGCATGGCGCTTTACCGCCTCAAGGACAGCGGCATTTTCCGCGCCGATATCGCGCTCGCCGCATGCGCGGGGCTGGTGGTGAGCGCCGCCTTGCATATGTTCCTGCTGCTGTTCCCGCTCTTCGGCGGCTATCTGGTGATCTATCTGGCGCTGGAAAAGCGTTTGCCGCTGGTGCCGGCGGCGCGTTGGGGCGATCTGTCCTACGGGCTTTATATCTACGGCTGGCCGGTGGAGCAGATGGTGGTGCGGTTGTCGGGCGGGCAAGCGCCTTGGGGCCGGGTGTTTTTGATTTCGCTCCCCCTGGCGGCTGGTTGCGCCTTCCTCTCCTGGCATCTGGTGGAAAAGCGCGCGCTGGCCTTGAAGCCGCGCCGCGCCGCTCCAGGACCCGCGCGCGCGGCCTTGCCGGGCTGACACCGCCGCGCGCGAAGCCGTGGCGCGTCGGCTTGCTCCCGTGTAAGAATCCCCCTAGGGAGAAAACGCCATGCTCGAGACCACCATCGCCGGCAGCCTGCCCAAGCCCGCCTGGCTCGCCAAGCCCAGGATGCTGTGGGCGCCCTGGGCGGCCGAAGGCGCGGCCCTGGCCGAGGCCAAGCGCGACGCCACCATCCTGGCGCTCAAGGAGCAGGAGGATATCGGCATCGACATCGTCAGCGACGGCGAGATGTCTCGCCAGCATTTCGTCCACGGCTTTCTGGAAAACATCGCCGGCATCGATTTCGCCCAACGGGTCAAGATGGGCATCCGCAACAACCGCTACGAGGCCGAGGTGCCCACCGTCACCGCCGCGCTTTCCCGCAAGGGCAGCGTGCACCGGACCGAAGCGGCGATCGCGCGCGCCCACACCAAGCGCCGGCTCAAATTCACCTTGCCCGGGCCGATGACGATCATCGATACGATCGCGGATAAATTTTACGGCGACCGCGTCAAGATGGCGATGCGCTTCGCCGAACTCTTGAACGAAGAGGCGCGCGAACTCGAGGCCCTCGGCTGCGACGTGATCCAGTTCGACGAGCCCGCCTTCAACGTCTACATGGACGAGGTGCGCGACTGGGGCGTGGCGGCGCTGGAGCGCGCGGCCCAAGGACTGAAATGCGCCACCGCCGTCCATATCTGCTACGGCTACGGCATCAAGGCGAATATCGACTGGAAGGCGGGGCTCGGGAGCGAATGGACCCAGTACGAGAAAATCTTTCCCGCCTTGGCCCAAAGCAAGATCGGCCAGGTTTCGCTCGAATGCATCAATTCGCGCGTGCCGGTGCGGCTCTTGGGACTGCTCAAGGGCAAGGACGTGCTGCTGGGCGCGATCGACGTCGCCAACGACCAGGCCGAGACGCCCGAACGGGTGGCGGCGGTGCTCAAGACCGCGTTGCCCTATGTCGCGCCCGAGAAGCTTTTCCCCTGCACCAATTGCGGCATGGCGCCGATGGACCGCAAGCTCGCGCGCGACAAGCTCAAATCGCTGGTCGCGGGCGCGGCCTTGCTGCGATCCCAGCTCAAGGGGAAACGCTAGCGCAACGCTTGCCGGAACCGCGCTGGCGCGGATGAACATCATTTAATTTTGCAGTCAAAATACCACCAAAGTTTGGTGCCCTCCTATGCCGCAGCGGAGGGTCATTCGGCCCTCGCCCTAATTTCGGAGGTCCAACATGACATGGAAGACAGCTTTGGCGGTGTCCGTCGCGGCGCTCGGCTTGTTGGCGTGGTCGCCCTATTCCGGCGTCACCCCGGCCTCGGCCGCCTGCATGGCGGGCGATCACCTCGATTCCTCGACCGCCCGGCAAGCGGCCAAGAAGATGGAACAGGCCGGCTATGCCAAGGTGCATGACCTGAAGAAGGGGTGCGACAATTTCTGGCATGCCGTCGCTCATGCGAAACGGCAAGCCGGACGAAATCGTGCTCTCGCCCCAGGGCAAGGTCATGCTCGAAGGCATGAGCCGGGTGGCCGCCGAAGGCGCGACCTTCCCGCAGCAGAGCGCGCAGGCACGCTGACCCGGATCGGAACGGCGGCGCGCCTCAAGCGCGTCGCCGCGCCGGCGCCAGAGAACATCTTGTCCGATGGAGGAAACCATGAAACCAGCTTTGTCCTTCGCCCTCGCCGCCGGCCTGGCCGTCGCCGCCGGATCGGCCTTCGCCCAGAATGTAGGCAATCCGGTATTGGGCACCCCGCCGCATGCGCTGGGCTCGCCCGCGCCGGCGCCGGCGCCAAATCCGGCGGGCCAGGCGGCGGCTAAACCCGCGGCTTCCGTGAACGGCTACAATCCCGAAAATCCCGAGGCCAGCAGCGCCACCGACGCCTTGAATCTGCTCGAAGCCCGCGGCTACGCCAATTTCAGCAATTTCACCGCCGACGGAAACGGCTTCCGCGCGACCGTCGTCAATGGCGGCCGGGCTTCCCAGGTTTCGATCGATCCGCGCACCGGCACGGTCGGCGGCGTTTGAGAAAATAACCGCATAGCACAGGCGGGCGTAGCTCCCTAAGAGCGAAGCCAAATCTGAAGGCCGAATCCGGGCCTTCGCTGTCGTGCGAAGCTAAATCGAAGCACTAATCGCGGACATGGACCACGGCGGTGTCGTCG
The DNA here is from genome assembly GCA_963810055.1 of uncultured Alphaproteobacteria bacterium. Taxonomy (GTDB): domain Bacteria; phylum Pseudomonadota; class Alphaproteobacteria; order ATCC43930; family CGMCC-115725; genus REEB95. The sequence continues at coordinate 126,063 of CAWEME010000012.1, forward strand.
GCATATAGCCGCCGCCAGCCGGGCAGATGGTCCATCAGCGTCACCGCCGTGGTGTTGGCGGCGAAGAGCGTCCAGCCGATGTGATATTGGTCCAGCAGCTTGGGCAGATCGTCGCTGACGCCGCGTGTCGCCTCGACATAGCGTTTCAGGAAATCGTCGCCGTAGAGATCGGCGCGGCCGTCGATGAAGGGCGGGATGCCTTCGAAGATGAGATAGCCGCCGAAGCCGTAATCGTTCATCACCGGGCCGGTGACATGCGCGTCCTCGGCCGCCTGGAGCGCCGCCGCGGGGGTGTAGCCGTCGGGCGCGCGGGTGATGGGATGCGCCAGATAGACGGCGCTCAAGCCGGCGAAGAGACCGAGCGCGCAGGCCAGCCCGGCGCGGCTCGGCCGGCCGGACAGATCGGCGAAAACATCGTCCAGCCCCGAGGCGGCTTGCGGCCGGAAACGGCGCAGTTGCCGGGCTACCGCTTCGGCGACCAGGAGCGGCGCCGCCAGCCCGAGGATTTCGGCATGGCGTTGATGGGCGAGGCTCAGGTGCAAGAGCAGCAGCAGCATGAATACCCGCGTCCAGGGCAGCTTCAGCCCCAGCGACAAGGCGGCGAACAGCGCCAGCATCAGCCAGATTTCGAGCGGCTGCACGGTCTGGAAATTCGGGCTTTGCCATTCGACCAGCACCGAGAGCGCGAATTTCATCTGCATCAGCCGCCACGGCAAGAGCAGCCCCCCGACCCCGTTGGGCGTGAGCAGGCAGGCCAGGAATGACAGCGCCAGGAACGGCGTCCATTGGCGGATAATTTCGCGGCGCTGCGCCGGCGATTTCGCGGCGATCACGGCCTCGCCGGCAAAGAGCGCCGCGAACAGAAGGCCCAGCACATAGCCGCCGTGCAGATTGGCCCAGAGCATCATCAGCAATGCCAAATAAAGCGGCGGCGCGCGGTTTTCGGATCGCGCGGCGGCGAGGGAAGCGAACCAGATCACCAAAACCGGCAGCGTCAGCACATGCGGCCGCGCCAGCAGATGCGGCAGCGCCATGCCCCAGGCCGCCGCCATGCCGGCCAAGGCGTGGACCGGCTCCAGATAACGCAGCAGCGCGCGGGTGAGGCAGGAAAGCGAAGCGGCGAAGCACAGCGCCGTCAGCAACACCGGCCCGTTCCAGCCGAAGCCGTCATAAAGCGGCGCGAACACCAGCTCGGCCAGCCATTCATGGGCAACCCAAGGCGCGCCCGCCATCGAGCTGGAAAAGATGTCGACATGGGGGACGGCGTGGTGGGCGATGATCCAGCGCCCGGCCAGGATGTGCCAATAGGTGTCGGGATCGCCCAGCAGACCGGAGCCGGAGCCGAGCACCGTGACGAAGGCCACGAGCCCGACGCAGAGCGGCAGCGAGACGCCGAAGCGGCTCTTGGGCAGGACCAAGGAAGCGGTATGCGCCATCGCGGCAGTTAAGCGCCGAGATGGTTAATGAAAGCTTGCGCCCGCTTGCCCTTTCTTCGCGCCGGCCTTTAGACTGGCGCGGTCATGCCCGATAATCCCCGCCTCGGCCGCCAGGACCTGTTCCCCCCGATCGAGCCCTATCAGAGCGGCGCGCTCGCGCTCGACCGGCTGCACACCATGTATTGGGAGCAGTCGGGCAATCCCTCGGGCGTGCCGGCGGTGTTTCTCCATGGCGGCCCGGGCGCCGGCGCCACCCCCACCCACCGCCGCTTCTTCGATCCGAATTTCTACCGCATCGTCGTGTTCGACCAGCGCGGCTCCGGACGCTCGACGCCGCTGGGCGAGACCAAGGACAACGATCTTCCCCATCTGATCGCCGACATCGAGCGGCTCAGGATCCATCTCGGCGTCCAGCGCTGGCTGGTGTTCGGCGGCTCCTGGGGTTCGACCTTGGCGCTCGCCTATGCCGAAGCCTTTCCCGAACGCTGCCTCGGCCTGGTGCTGCGCGGCATCTTCCTGTGCCGCCAGAGCGAGATCGACTGGTTCCTTTACGGCATGCGCGCGGTTTTCCCCGAGGCCTGGCGGGCCTTCGCCACCTTCGTGCCCGAAGGCGAGCGCAACGATCTGCTCGCGGCCTATTTGAAGCGGCTGGAAAATTCCAATCCCGCGGTGCATCTGCCGGCGGCGCGCGCCTGGAGCACCTATGAGGGCGTGTGCTCGACCCTGCTTCCGAGTCCGGACACGGTCGCGGCCTTCGGCGAGGACCGCATGGCCCTGGGCCTGGCGCGGATCGAGGCGCATTACTTCCGCCGCAACGTGATCGGGCCCAAGCACGATTTGATCGCGCGGATCGGCCGCATCCGCGCGCTGCCGGGGGTCATCGTCCAGGGCCGCTACGACATGGTGTGCCCGATCGCCTCGGCCGACGCGCTGCACCAGGCCTGGCCCGAGGCGCATTACGTGATCGTGCCCGACGCCGGCCATTCGGCCATGGAGCCGGGCATCCGCGCCGAGTTGGTGGCGGCGACCGAGCGCTTGAAACGAAGGCTTTAGCCGTTTCCCAATAAGGCCTTAGCCTTTTCCAGAGCGGCCTTGCCAGAACCGGGCCAAGCCCTAAGATGGCCGCACTGCGTGGGATTGGGGGGTTCCATTGATGCCGGTGAATTGGGCAAGACGAACCGCGCTCGGCGCGGTTCTGGGCGCGGCCTTGTGCCTCGGGCCGGGCGCCGCGCGCGCCGATTGGCTGACGGATCTGACCGGGAACGATCCCGGCCTGCTGGCGGTCGGCGGCGGCATGTACGATTTCCTCCACAACAACAAGGCCTGGGAAGGCCGCGCCGAATACGATTTCGCCCACGGTTATTATTTCGTCCACCCGATGATGGGCATCTTCGGCACCAACCGGACATCCGGCTTCGCCTATGCCGGATTCAACCTCGATCTGCATATCGGCGACCATTTCGCGATCGTGCCCAACGCCGCGATGGGTTATTACCACCAGGGCGACGGCAAGAATCTGGGCGAGGCCTTCGAGTTCAAGACCGGCGCGCGGTTCGATTACGTCTTCCATGACGCCTCGCGCATCGGCATCGCCTTCGACCATATTTCCAACGCCGGCTTCAGCAGCAAGAACCCCGGCGAGGAGAACATCCTGCTGGAGTTCTCCTTCCCGATCGGCAGCTGGTAAGCAAGGCGCCATGTCCTTCGATCTGAGCCCGTTCGACTGGGCGGCATTGCTGTGGTTTTTGCTCGTCTGGCTGGGTTACGACTGCCTGAGCGCGCGCATGACTTTCGCCGGGCGCAGCATCAACGAGAGCATGAAAGCGGTGCGCATCCAGTGGATGGACGAGATGGTGCGGCGTGACATGCGCATGGGCGACGCCTCGCTGCTCGGCCACGCCATCGCCAGCGTCACCTTCTTCGCCTCGACCACCATGATCATAATCGCGGGATTGGTCGGCGTGTTGGGCGATATCGGCCAGGCCTATGACGTGACTTCGGCTTTGCGCTTCGCCGCGAAGATGAGCCAGAGCCTGTTCGAAGCGAAGGTGCTGGTGATCCTGGGCGTGTTCGTCGTGGCGTTCTTCCGCTTTGCCTGGGCGCTCCGGCAATACAACTATCTCTGCGCGCTGATCGGCGCCGCGCCTTCGCCGGGCGAGAAGCGGCAACACCGGCGCGCGGTGGCCGATCTGGCCCAGCTCTTGACCCTGGCCGTCACCAGCTTCAACCAGGGACTGCGCAGCTATTATTTCGCGCTCTGCGTGCTGGTATGGATCGCCGGTCCCGGCTGGTTCGCGCTCGCCACGCTGGGCGTGGTCGTGGTGCTGATCCGGCATCATTACCGCTCGGCCGCCTCGCGCCTGATTACGGCGCATGCGGCGCAATTCCTTCGCGATAAAGACCGCAGCGGGCGCTAGACCGGCCCACTCCCCGCCGCTCGATCGGCTTGCGCGCTTTGCGCGCGCGGGGGCGACGGAACGAAGGCGTCCGTCAGACGGTCGCGTCGCCGCCCCCGCCGCCCGGTTAGTTTGCGCGCGTCCCGCGCGCGGGAGCGGCAAAAACATAAGAGGCCGTGCTCAAACGGTGGCGTCTCCGCCATCCACGATCACGTTCTCGACCTCGCCCGCGCCGCCCCGGCGGAAAGCGGCCGCCTCCTGATATTCCTTCGATTGGAAACAAGCCACCCCGGCTTCGAGCGTGGGGAATTCGATGACGATGAAGCGGTGGAATTTTTCAGGGCCCTCCATGATCCGGTAGCGGCCGCCGCGCGCCAGCACCCGGCCCTTGTGCTTGGCGACGATGGCCGGCACGCGGTCGGTGTATTTCTTGTATTCGACCGGATCGACGATGCGCGCACGCGCCACCCAATAAGCCGGCATGAAGCCCTCCCTCCGTCGTGGTTACGATCCGTCAACCCTAACGGTTTTTTACCAAAATAAAACCCTGGAATGAACTGGCTTTCTTGCATCCTCTTCAAATATTCGATAAAATTTTATTAAATATCGTCTTGATTATACTTGAATTATGCTTAATTTATACTTGCATTTTAGACGATATTACTTGAAGGTTTTGCGAAATGCCGCAAACTCCTGGTCACGGCCGCATTCCCGCGGCCGGCCAAAGGAGTAGAAAATGAACTTCCGCCAAGTGACTCGCATCGCCGTCGTTACCGCGGCTCTTGCCCTCGCCACCGCCCCCGCTTTCGCGTGGAGCTCTGGCGGCGGCGGCTGCACCAGCAATTGCGGCGGCACCACGGTTCCGGAACCCTCGACCCTCGCCCTGTTGGGCATCGCGGTCCCGGGCGCCGCGGCTTGGATCAAGCGCAAGCTCGGCTAATCCGGCCAATCCGGAAAGTCCTCGTACCTTCTCCTGTTCAGAGCGTGTTTTGGGCGGCCCCTTCACCGGGGCCGCCTTTTTATGCGCAGGTTTGCCCGAGCGCCCCCAACCCGCCGGGCACCCGGCCGGTGGGCCGGGCAAGGCCGGTTTCTCGAATCATCGGCAAATATGGGATAAAGTTTTATTGAATTTTCCTTTGATTATACTTGTATCAGTCTTAAGTAATACTTTGATTGTTGACGTCTTCACTTGCATACTTCAAGAAATAATGCTATTCTTTAAAAATAATGGCGCGCTTATTAAAGGAGCCGACAATGTCCTTCCGCCAAGTCACCCGCATCGCCATCGCCGCCGCCGCTCTCGCCTTCGCCATCGCTCCCGCTTTCGCGGGCGGCGACGGCGGCTGCGGGGATAATTGCGGCACCTCGGTGCCGGAGCCTTCGACCCTCGCCCTGTTGGCCATCGCCATCCCGGGCGCGGCGGCCTGGATCAAGCGCAAGCTCGGCTGATCCGGCCGGTCCGGAAAAACTTCTTCAGGTTTCGGGCGGCCCCTTCACCGGGGCCGCCTTTTTATGCGCGATTGCGCTTGGGCTCCCATCCGCCGCCGACCGCCAGCGCGACGTTGCAAAGCGAAGCGGCGCCGGATATGTCTTTGACCGGTCGGGCCATCGGGCCTTGACGCCCGCCGGGACCGCATCATCACCGGCGGGTTGCGGAGACAAAAGCCGCATGGGAGACCAGCGATGGCCCGCGAAGCGCACGACTACGACGACATTCCCGGCACCTTCGTGTTCGACGCCGAGCGCTGCCGCCAGGGCTACCCGATCAATTCGTTCTGCATGTCGCTGATGAAGGACGCCAACCGCAAGGCGTTCCGGGCCGACGAAGCGGGCTACATCAAGCAGTTCCACATGACGCCCGAGCAGGAACAGGCGATCCTCAAGCGCGACTACAACCGCATGCTGGAGCTCGGCGGCAACATCTATTTCACCGCGAAACTCGGCGCCACCGACGGCCACTCGTTCCAGCACTTGGCCGCGCTGATGACCGGATCGACGCAACAGGACTACGCCGCCATGATGCTGGCCGGCGGCCGCCCGGTCGAAGGCAACCGCTCGAAATCGGGCAAGGACAGGCCGGCCAAATCGCGATCCAAATCCCATGCCAAAAAGAGGAAGTAAACCGTGGCAAGAATCGTCGCCGGCATAGGTTGCTCCCACGTCCCCGCCATCGGCGCGGCGCTCGACAACGGCAAGACCGGGGAGCCCTATTGGCAGCGCGTATTCTCGGGCTTCGAGCGCTCCAAGAAATGGATGGCCGAAACCAAGCCGGACGTGGCGATCGTCGTCTATAACGACCACGCTTCGGCTTTCTCCACCGATTTGATCCCCACTTTCGCGCTCGGCTGCGCCACGGAATTCCCGCCGGCGGACGAGGGCTGGGGACCGCGGCCGGTGCCCGTCGCCCAGGGCCATCCCGAGCTTGCCGTTCACATCGCCCAATCGGTCATTCTCGACGAATTCGACCTCACCATCGTCAACAAGATGGAGATCGATCACGGGCTGACGGTTCCGCTCAATCTGATGTGCGGCAAGCTCAATCCCGATCAGGAATGGCCGTTCAAGATCATTCCGCTGGCCGTCAACGTCGTGATGTATCCGCCGCCGACCGGGCACCGCTGTTACATGTTGGGCAAGGCCATCCGCAAGGCGGTGGAGTCCTATCCCGAAGACCTCAAGGTGGTGATTTTCGGCACCGGCGGGATGTCGCACCAGATCAGCGGCCCGCGCGCCGGCCTCATCAACAGCAAATTCGACAAGAACTTCCTCGACAACTTGACCAAGGATCCGGCCAAGCTCGTCAAGATTCCGCATCTCGAATACGTGCGCGAAGCCGGCGCCGAGGCCATCGAGCTGGTCATGTGGCTGATCATGCGCGGCGCGCTCGCGGACAAGGCCGACGAGGTGTACCGCTTCTATACCGTGCCGGCCTCGAACACCGCGGTCGGACACATCATTCTGGAAAACCACAAGCGCGCGGCGGCCGGAAGCAAGACAAGAATCCGGCGCGCCGCCGCGCGCGCAACAGCTGCCGTCCGCAGGAGCCAATGATGAAGATCTGCGTCGCCGGCCAGGGCGCCTTCGGCCAAAAGCATCTCGATGCGTTGAAGCGGATTCCCGGCGTCGAAGTATCCTCGCTGGTCGGCGGCAATCAGGACGCGACCGCCGAAGTGGCCAAGAAATACGGGATTCCCCATCACACCGGCGATCTCGGCGAAGGCATCAAGCGCGCCGACGCGGTGATCCTGACGACGCCGACCAAGATGCACTTCCGCCAGGGCGAGCAGGTGATGCGCGCGGGCAAGCACGTGCTGGTCGAAATTCCGGTGACCGACAGCGTCGCCGACGCCGAAAACCTGGCAAAAATCGCCCAGGAGACCGGCGTCGTCGCCATGGGCGGCCATGTCCGCCGCTTCAATCCGAGCCACCAATGGGTGCACAAGCGGATCGAGAAGGGCGAGCTCAAGATCCAGCAGATGGACGTGCAGACCTACTTCTTCCGCCGCAAGAACATCAACGCCGCGGGCAATGCGCGCAGCTGGACCGACCATCTCCTCTGGCACCATGCCGCGCACACGGTCGATCTGTTCCAGTACCAGGCGGGCGAGACCATTTCCGACTGTTACGCGGTGCAGGGGCCGATCCATCCCCAGCTCGGCATCGCCATGGACATGGGCATCGTCGCCAAGACGCCGTCGGGCGCGATCCTGACCCTGTCGCTGTCGTTCAACAATGACGGGCCGCTCGGCTCGTTCTTCCGTTACATCTGCGACAACGGCACCTTCAAGGCGTTCTACGACGAGCTCAGCGACGGCAAGGACGCCAAGATCGACGTCTCCAAGGTGGACGTGTCGATGGACGGCATCGAGCTCGAGGACCGCGAATTCGTGGCATCCATAAGGGAAAAGCGCGAGCCCAATGCCAGCCTCGCCCAGCTGCTGCCCTGCATGCGAGTCTTGGGCAAGCTCGAAGGGATCATCGACCCGCAACGCCGCGCCCACGCCTGACCGGCGCCGCTTCAGGCAATCAAGCGGTCCGGCTTCTCACTGCCAAGGCATAAGGGAGGCGTGGATCACGTCCTTCACGCCCTGGCCGCCGACCGAGCGGATGGCCAGGTCGACGTCCTTCAGCCCGAAGCTGTGGGTGGTCACGATTTCCAGCGGGAAGCGGTGCGAGGCCAGCTGTTGCAGGGCGAGCTCGCACGCCCGGTAGCTGTGGCCGCGCGCGCTCTTGATGGTGATGTACTTCACCGTGACTTGCTCGAGCGGGAAATTGGGGAATTCCTTCATCTCGCCCTGGACCACGATGGTCCCGGCCTTGCGCTTGAGCGCCTTGACGCCGAGCAGGATCGGCGCGGTCCCGGCGCCCGAAGTGCAGTCGAGCGCAACGTCCACGCCCCTGCCGCCGGTGATTTCCAGGATGCGCGCGAGCGGGTCTTCCTTCTGGACGTCGATGACGTAATCGGCGCCGAGTTTCCTGGCGGCTTCCATCCGCGCGGCGTCCTGGGAGGTGCCGGTGACGATGATGAGCGAGGCGCCCGCCTGCCTGCAGATCACGGTCTGGGACAGACCCTGCTGGCCCGGGCCCTGGATCAGCACGGCCGAGTTGTAGCCGACGCCGCCTTCGAACAGCGACCACTCGACGCCGTTCGCCATCGGCGTCACCAGGCCCGCCAGTTCCGGCGTAACCCCCTTCGGCACGCGGTGCACCACCGCGTTCCAGGGCAGGTAGACGTATTGGGCGAAGCCGCCCCACAGATGCGGCGCCTTTTCGGCCGGGGTATAGCCGTAGCGGATGGCGTCCGGGTTGTTGCGCCAGTCGGTGTTTTCGCAGTGGCGGTACTCGCCGCGATGGCACCATTCGCACTTGCCGCACATGACGTAGTGCTCGACGAAGACCAGATCGCCTTCCTTGAAGCCCTTGCGCCGGGTGAACTCGCTTCCGGCCTTGGCGATGGTGCCGATGTTCTCGTGGCCCATGATGACGGGGGCGTCGAAGGGCGGATGCCGGTAGAGCTTGACGTCGGTGCCGCAGATGCCGGCCACCTCCATTTTCATCAGGGCGGCGTCGGCGGGGATGTCCGGCATCGGGAATTCGCGGAGCTCGGTCGTGCCCGGGCCCACCCTCACGGCCGCAAGGACTTTTTCCGCCACTGAAAAAGCCTCCTTCAATGATCGTCGAACGCGGGATTCTCGTCGAAGCGCGATGGATCGTGTATGGCGTCCGCCTGCGTGTCAACGAGCATGTCGCCGCCGGCGGCCCGGATGCCACGAGGCTGGACGCGCCGTTTGCGATTGTCCTACAACGGGCGCCTTGGCTCGGGAAGGACGGTCGACATGGCGGATTTCATTCCCACCCACCGGCTGACGGAAGCGGCCAGCCTCAAGATGATCGCCGCCGGCGTGGCCATGGCGAACGAGCTCGGCTGCAAGGTCAGTATCGCGGTGGTGGACCAGAGCTGCCGGCTGATCGCCTTCCTGATGATGGACGGCGCGCGGCATTTCTCGATCATCACCACGCAACGGAAGGCGATCACCGCCGCCTCGCAGCGCCAGCCGACCGGCTACGCGCCCGAGGAAAACGCCCTCAGCATGGCGGTCCGCATGGGCGACTTCACCAACGTGCCGGGCGGCTTCCCGATTTCGGTTGGCGGCCAGGTCGTCGGCGCGGTCGCCGCCGGCGGCGCCAAGATCGAGGAGGACGTCGCCGTGGCCAAGGCGGCGCTGGCGGCGCTGGACGCTTCCAAGCCGCGGTAAATCCTTCCGGCGTTGTCATTGCGAGGCCGCGCTCGCGCGGCCGAAGCAATCCAGCCTTGCTCTGGATCGCTTCGCCGCTGCGCGGCTCGCGACGACGGCTACACTCAGCCCGCCCGGCCGAGGAATTTCAGCAGCTGCGGCGCGGCGCTTGCTTCGGTCTGGTCCTCGACCGGCACGTCCCAGTACTCCGATTTGGGCAGACATTCTTCGAGATAGCGCGCCGCCGAGGTTGCGTGGGATTCGTCGTGGCCGGGAACGATGAAGGCCGGGATTTCGAGGCGCAGCAAATCCTCGGGCTCGGCGCCGGGCGCGGTGTCGCGGTCGAACAGCGCGCGGCCCATGTCGCCGACGATGGTCTTGTACAAATCGGGTTTCAGCTTGGCATAGGACGCGGCGAAGGCGGGGTCGCGCCTTATGACCGAGGCCCAGGGTCCGCCGCGCGGATCGGCGCCGAAGGGCTTGCCTTCCTTGGCGGCCAGAGATGCCGCCCCCGCCAGGCCGCGCTGATCGACATAGGCGAGATGGTCGGCGAAACGCTGGCGGCTCTTGATGCGGTATTTGGCGCCGCCCACCGGCCAATAGAGCACCAAGCTTTGCGCCGCGCGCGGATAGGCCACGGCGAATGCGACCGCCGCGCAGCACCCCATGCAGCCGCCCAGCAAATGCGCGCGCTCGATCTTGAGATGGTCGAGCAGCCCCTTGCCTTGCGCCGCGTAATGCGCCCAGGTCACGCGCTCGACCCGGCCGCCCGACTGGCCGCATTCGCGCCGGTCGAAGACGATGCAGGTGTAGCGCCGGGACAGGTGATCGAGCAGCTTGATGCGGGCATAGACCCCCTGCGTCGTCCATTTCTCCAGGGTGGCGTCGAAGCCCGCGGGCGAATACATCAGCACGGGCGGACCCGAGCCGATCAGCTCGTAACGCGTCGTTATCCCGTCGATGACCGTGCTCGGCATGGCGGTCAGGGCGCGGGCTTGGCCGGAGCCGCGCCCTTGATCTGGCGCGCGGCGCGCACGTCGCCGGCATAGGCGGTGATGGCGTCGAGCGCGATCCGGGCGACATTGGCGTAGGTCTCGGCCTGGCTGTCGAGCGCGCTGGCGGCGTAACCGATGGCGGCGTGCGCCATCCGAATCCGTCCGTCGAGCCACGGACCGCCGCCGAAACCGCCCAAGACGGGGATCGAAACCGCCTGCACCGCCGCCGCGCCGGCGACCGGCCCGGAATTGGTGAAGTCGAGCAGGGACGCCCCCGCCGCTTCCAGGCGCTTGGCCTCATCCACCAGCTTCGCCGTCATATCCTTCGTCGCCTGCGCGCCGGGTTGCGACAGCGCGGCGTAACTCATGCCGTAGCGCGGGGCGGTGTGGGGGGTGATGCCGAACTGCGCGAAAACCGGTATGCCGGCGCGGACGACTGCGCATACCGTTTCGGGAAAATCGGCCGCGGCGTCGAGCTTGACCATGTCCGCGCCCGCCTCCTTGAGGCGGGCGGATGCCCGCAACGCGGCCTCGGCGCCCTGTTGGAGCGGGCCGAAGGGAACGTCGCAACTGACCAGCGCGCGCTTCACCCCGTTGCGGACCGCCTTGCAGACCACGACCATCTCGTCCATCGAAACCTCGAAGGGATCGGACCGGCCCCACAGATTGACGCCCACCGAATCCCCCACCGAGACGATCTCGACCCCGGCGCGATCCGCGATCTGCGCCATCTGGTAGTCCCAGGCGACCAATCCGACGATCTTGCGCCGGTCGCGTTTCATCTGCTGCAACGCCGGGATGGTGATAAGGGACGCCATGCCTCTCCTTTTCGTTCGGGAGAGGCATGGTATAGCAACCGGCCCGGCCATCAAATATGCCGGCCGCGCCAGGGTTTCGCGGGCCAGGCCGAGCCCGGCCAGCCGCTTCCCCGCCTTGGCCGCATTTTCACGCAAAACCGGTTCCCGCCGCCGCCGTTGGCGCGCTAAATTCATCTCCTCCGCGCGCCCGTTCCGTTCTCTCCGCCCAACCAAAAAGGCCGTTTTCCCATGATCATCGACATCCACGGTCATTACACGACCGAGCCGCAAGCGCTCCAGCTGTTCCGCGACAAGCAGCTCGCCGGGCTGGCCGATCCCGCCCGCAAGCCCGCCTCGACCGATCTCGGCATCAGCGACGAGATGCTGGTCAAAAGCGTCGAGCCGCAGCTCAGATTCCAGAAGGAGCGCGGCAGCGATCTCACCATCTTCTCGCCGCGGGCCAGCGGCATGGCGCATCACGTCGGCACCGAGGCGATCGGCCTGCAATGGGCGACGATCTCGAACGACCTCATCCACCGCATCTGTACCCTGCTGCCCGACAATTTCGCCGCCGTCGGCCAGCTGCCGCAGTTTCCCGGCGTGCCGCCCAAGAACTGCATCCCCGAGCTCGAACGCATCGTAACCAAGCTGGGTTTCGTCGGCGTCAACCTCAATCCCGACCCCTCGGGCGGCTGGTGGAAAGACCCGCCGCTCACCGACAAATACTGGTACCCGATCTACGAGAAGCTGTGCGAACTCGAGGCGCCGGCGATGATCCACGTCTCCTCGTCCTGCAATCCGAATTTCCACGCCACCGGCGCGCATTACATCAACGGCGACACCACCGCCTTCATGCAGCTGCTCCAGGGCAACCTGTTCAAGGATTTCCCCACGCTCAAATTCGTCATCCCGCATGGCGGCGGCGCGGTGCCGTTCCATTGGGGCCGTTACCGCGGCTTGGCCCAGGACATGAAAAAGCCGTTGCTCGCCGACCATGTGATGAAGAACGTCTTCTTCGACACCTGCGTCTATCACCTGCCCGGCATCGAACTGCTGACCAAGGTGATAGCGGCCGACAACATCCTGTTCGCCTCGGAAATGGTCGGCGCGGTGAAAGGCATCGATCCGCAGACCGGCCACTATTTCGACGACACCAAGCGCTATCTCGACCAGCTCAAGGATTTGAGTGCGGAGAGCCGGCACAAGATTTTCGAGGGCAATGCGCGCCGCGTCTATCCGCGCCTCGACGCGCTCTTGAAGAAGCGCGGCCACCAGGCCAAGAAGGCCTGAGCCTTATTGGAGAAAACCGGCGAGCGCCGCGTTGAACGCCGCCGGCTGCTCCACCGCCGAGATGTGGCCGGTGTTCTTTATTTCCACCAGCCGCGAACCCTTGACGGTTTGCGCCAGAGCCCGGCCGGTTTCCAGCGGCACCGACTTGTCGCCTTCGCCCAGCACCACCAGCGTGGGATTGGATATCCGGGCGGCGTCGGATGAGAGATCGGCGCCGCTGATGGCGAGCGAGCAGCCGATATAGCCCGCGGCGGGACAACGCAACAACATGTTGCGGTATCCGGCGATGATTTCGGGATGGGATTTGTGGAAATCCGGGGTGAACCAGCGCTGCACCACCGATTCGACGATGGCCTCCATGCCGCCTTGGCGCACGGTTGCGACACGGTCCGCCCAGATCTGGGGCGTGGCGATGCTCATGGCGGTGTGGCACAGGGCGAGCGACAGGAACCTTGGTCCCGCCTTGGCGCCCAGTTTCTGTCCGATCATGCCGCCGATGGACAGGCCGCAGAAATGCACGCGGCCGAGCTTGAGCGCATCGAGCAGCGCCAGCGCGTCGGAGGATAGCATATCGAAGCTGTAGCTTTCTTCCGGAGGCAGATCGGTCAAGCCGTGGCCGCGCAAGTCGTAACGCAGCACGCGGAATTTGGGCAGCAGCGCCGGCAGCTGCGCGTCCCACATGTGAAGATCGGTGCCGAGCGAATTGCACAGCATCACCACCGGCGCGCGGGGATCGCCCTCGAGCTGATAATGGACGGATAGTGCGCCGGCGCGAATGAAAGGCATTGTCTTCTCTCCTCCTTGACCGCTTGCCATGGGCCGCGGCCCACGGTTGCCTGGCCCTCGGCCTGTCAAGAACTTGACGGCGCAATGCCCGGCGACGAAACTCCGGCCCGCCGTTCTAACAGCCGGCACCAAGAAACCAAAGACCAAAGGAATAGGGAGAATCGAACATGGCCGCCCGCACCACGCCGCCGTTTCGCGCCGATCACGTCGGGAGCCTGTTGCGCCCCAAGACCCTGCTCGCCGCGCGCGAGAAACGGAAACGCAACGAGATCACCCCGGCCGAACTCAAGGCGGTCGAGGACGACGCCATCCGCGAGGTGGTGAAGCTTCAGGAATCGATCGGCCTCAAGGACGTGACCGACGGCGAATTCCGCCGCGCCTATTGGCATTTGGATTTCCTCGAGCGCTTCTCCAACGTCACCATCGTGCCGCCTTCGGTCGGCGTGAAGTTCCACACCCACAAGGGCGACGTCGAATTCAAGCCGCCCGGCATCCGGGTCGACGGCAAGCTTTCCCGGCCCAAGCCGATCTTCGTCGACCATTTCAAGTTCCTGAAATCCGTCGCCAAGGCGATGCCCAAGATCACCATCCCCTCGCCCTCGACCATGCATTTCCGCGGCGGGCGCAAGGCGATCGACGCCAAGGCCTATCCCGACATGGCCCTGTTCTACGCCGATCTGGCGCGGGTCTATAACGAGGAGATCAAGGACATGGCGGATGCCGGCTGCCGCTATCTCCAGATCGACGAGGTGAATTTCGCCTATCTGTGCGACCCCAAGCTGCGCGAGCAGGTGAAGGGCATCGGCGAGGATCCCAACCAGCTGCCGCACACCTACGCCAAGCTCATCAACAATGCGATCGCCGGCATGCCCAAGGACATGACCTTCTGCATGCATATCTGCCGCGGCAACTTCAAGAGCGCCTGGGTGGCCGAAGGCGGCTACGAGCCGGTGGCCGAGGCGTTGTTTAACGAGCTCGCCATTACGGGATATTTCATGGAATGGGACGACGAGCGTTCGGGCGGCTTCGAGCCGCTGCGTTTTGTCCCGAAGGGGAAAGTCGTGGTGCTGGGCCTGGTCACGACCAAGCTCCCGAAGCTCGAAAGCAAGGACGAGCTGAAGCGGCGCATCGAGCAGGCTTCGAAGTTCGTGCCTTTGGACCAGCTCGCGCTCGGGCCGCAATGCGGCTTCTCCTCGACCGTCGAGGGCAACGAGGTGACGATCGACGACGAGAAGCGCAAGCTCGCGCTCATCGTCGAGGTCGCGCGCGAGGTCTGGGGCGGGGTTTGACCTTATTCGTCATCGCGAGCCGCGAAGCGGCGAAGCGATCCAGGCTAGGGCTGGATTGCTTCGGCCGCGCGGGCGCGGCCTCGCAATGACGACACCAAAATGTCATCGCGACGCCGAGCGAAGCGAGGCGGAAGCGATCCAGGCAGCCCAGGCGGCTTAAGCCAAATCCGCGTATAAATCGCGCCAAGCCGGATTCGAGGCTTCGATCAAAGCCAGCTTTTTGCGACGCGATCCTGCTTTGATTTGCTTTTCGCGCGCGATTGCGCTGGCCATGTCGTCATACTGTTCAAACCAGACGAGCCGCTTGCAGCCATATCGCGCCGAAAAACCCGGCACAAGCGATTCGCGATGCTGGTGGGCACGCCGAATCAAGTCGGACGTGACGCCGGTGTACAGCGTGCCGTTGCGCCCGCTGGCCATGATATAGACCGCCGGCTGCTTCATGCCGCGTATCTAACCAACCTGGATTGCTTCGGCCGCGCGGGCGCGGCCTCGCAATGACGGTTTCTACTTCGCCAGCGGTTCGCCGCCCGGCTTGGAGAGCCACTTCCAGCTCTTGGTCGCCGGATCGTAGGTGGTCACGGTCGAGCCGTCGGGGCCGAGGCCGCGTTCGGGGTATTTGACGAAGTCGTAGACGCCGTCGACCCCGGCGAAGTTGGTGAGATGCGCGATGAAATCGCGCATCTGCGCCGCCGTCGCGTTGGGGCCGAGCTTGCGCAGGCCCTCGACCACGATCAGGCCCGCGTCCCAGGAGGTCGCCACCTGGTTGTCGGCGCGCAGATTGTGCTCCTTCAGGATGGCGTACATCTCGTGCTGTTTCTTCTCGACGCGCGGGTCGAGTTTCAACACGCCCTCATGCTCGGGATAAAGCGCCGAGGCCAGGACCAGCTGCTTGGGCAGGAAATCGGTCCACTGCGCCATGGCGGCGAAGGTCTGGTTGCCGCTGGTCGGCGCCACCGGCAAATCGACCCCGTCCTGCACCATGCCCTTGAACACGGTCGCCGCCGGCGCGCCGGTGGTCCAGGCGATGATCGCCTGCGCCCCCGAGGCCTTGATGTTGGCGATCTGCGCCGCGACCGAGACGTCGGTCGGATTGAAATGCTCGGCGATCACCTTCTGCATCTTGCCCGCGTTCTCGGGATAAGCGAGGACGGTGTCGACCGCGCGGTCGCCGTCCTGGCCGCTGGCGTCGGTGGTCATCAGCGTCGCGAGCTTGGTCCAGCCCTTCATGCGGTAATAGCGCGTCACCGCCGCGATCTGGTCGATCGAGGAGGCGCTGGTCGAGAACACGTAGCCGCCGGGCTTGGGATGGATCGCCGGCGACAGGCAGTAATGCACCGGCCCGTTGGCCATCAGCGGCGCCATGGCGAGGCACTCGCCCACCAGGCTCGAACCCATGACCACGACCGGGGCGGGCTTGCCGCCCAGCACGTCGGTGGTGAGCTGCACCGCCACTTGCGGGCTGGTCTGGTCGTCGCCGAAGATGAAATGGAGCTGCTTGCCGCGGATGCCGCCGGTCTTGTTGACGTAGGACGCCAGCGCCTCGAGCGTGTCCTTCTGGCCCATGCCCACGAAGGCGGCGCCGCCGGTCAGCGGCACGATGACATGGATGTCGTAGGTGTCGGCGGCGCGCGCCGGGGCTCCCGGCGCCAGCGCCAGCAGCAGCGAAACCGCGAAGGCCAAAAGCACGCGCGGCCGGATTATGGTTTTCATCTTGGCTCCCTCCCTTTATTAAGGGCAACCATCCTAGCTCGCGCCATTTCTGTCAACCGCCTCCGAGGTCGCCTTATGGTTGCACGCTCATCCCCGCCCTTCCGCGCCGACCATGTCGGCAGCCTGCTGCGCCCGCCGAAACTTCTGGAGGCGCGGGAACGGAGAAAACGCGGCGAAATAACCCCGGAACAGTTGAAGGCCATCGAGGACGCCGCCATAAGGGACGTGGTCAAGCTCCAGGAGGACCTGGGCTTGAAGGCCGTGACCGACGGCGAATTCCGCCGCACCTTGTGGCACATGGATTTCTTGACATCTTTCGCCAACGTCAAATCGGTGCCGGGCAAGGTGAAAACCCGTTTCCACACCGAAGCGGGCGAGATCGAGCGCACGCCGTCGGCGCTGGCGGTGACGGGCAAGCTGGGGCGGCCCAAGCCGATCTTCGTCGAGCATTTCAAGTTCCTGAAGTCGATCGCCCGGGCGATGCCCAAGCAAACCATCCCCTCGCCTTCGATCGTGCATTTCCGCGGCGGGCGCGAGGCGATCGACATCCGCGCCTATCCCACGCTCGATGCCTTCTATGCCGACCTGGCGCTGGTCTATAGCGAGGAAGTCCGCGATCTGGCGGCGGCCGGTTGCCGTTATCTCCAGATCGACGAGGTCAATTTCGCCTATCTGTGCGATCCCAAATTGCGCGAGCAGGTCAAGGATCTCGGCGAGGACCCCGACACTTTGCCGGCGACCTACGCCAAGCTCATCAACGAGTCGATCAAATCGCGTCCCGGCGACATGATTGTTTGCATGCATCTCTGCCGCGGCAATTTCGAAGGCGCCTGGATGGCCGAAGGCGGTTACGAGCCGGTGGCCGAGGTGCTGTTCAACGCCATCGGGGTTTCCGGATATTTCCTCGAATATGACAGCGACCGCGCCGGCGGATTCGAGCCGCTGCGTTTCCTGCCCAAGGGCAAGATCGCGGTGCTGGGCCTGGTGACAAGCAAGAGCGGCAAGCTCGAAACCAAGGATTCATTGAAGCGCCGCATCGACCAGGCCGCGAAATTTGTCTCCCTGGACCAGTTGGCGTTATCGCCGCAATGCGGCTTCGCCAGCGGCGAGCGCGGCAACAAGCTGTCGCAAGCCGACGAAATCGCCAAGCTCAAGCTGGTGGTCGAGACCGCGCGCGAGGTCTGGGGCGGGGTTTAGCGCCTGTCATTGCGAGGTGGCGCCTTGAGCGCCACCGAAGCAATCCAGCTTTACTCTGGATCGCTTCGCCGCCGCGCGGCTCGCGATGACGGTTGGATTTAAGAGCAACCGCGCGCGAGGTCTGGGGCGGGGTTTAGCGCCAGGCGAAGGCGATTTTGACCGGCGGGTTGCTCGATCCGCGCGAAAACAATTCGAGCGTGACGGTTGGGGCGGCAGCCTTGTTCGCGAAGGCGTCCAAAATCTGCCGCACCCTGCCGGTCTCGGGCCGCAGATCCTGGCCGTCGACCGAAATCACTTCCATGCCGATGAGATTTCTTGGATTTGGCGAGAGCGCAATTGGGCTTGCCGCCGGTGCAGCCGGTGAGCACGGCAATCTGATTCGTCTTGTAATAATGCGGCCCGTTTGCCGGCCCCATCTCCACCTGGACGGATTGGATGGCGAAGTCGAGGCCGCCGGCGCTGCCCATGGGCGGGCCGTGGTCCGGCGTCGGCGGGATGTCCGCGCCGGCGGGCGCGGCCGCCAGCATCAACGCGAGGCCGATCAGCCCGATCCGGTTCCGCATGCTATCCTCCCGCACTTGTTCGCGGCACTATATACCCGAACCGTCGGCAAAAGCGGCTGAGCGAAAGGCGAGGATCGATGGTGGAAGCCGAAGCGCTGGCGCTCTCCGCGGCGATCGAAGGGCCGATCGCGTATCTCATCGTCCGCCTGACGCGGTGGCCGTGCCGGGGCGCCCTGCATGTGGGATTGGCTTCGGCCGTGGCGACGGCGGTGACCCATCCGCAGCTGTGGGAGGCCGCGTTCTGGGCCTATCCGCGTTTCCCCTATTGGCCTTCCATCATCGTGCTCGAGGCGCTGGTGATCCTGGCCGAAGGCCTGCTGATCGCCTGGATGGCCAAGCTTGCCCTGCGCCACGCCATGATCGTGTCGTTGATCGCCAATTCGGCCTCTTGCCTGGCCGGATTGCTGATCGCCGGGTGACGCGGACGAGACCACGCGCGAAATCCGGCGTGGCGGCGTAGGGTGGTGTCCCCGGCGTGACTCGAACACGCGACCCCCGGTTTAGGAAACCGATGCTCTATCCAGCTGAGCTACGGGGACTTGGGACGCCTTATAGCAAGGCCCCGGGGGCCAAGCCATGACGCGCCCGCGCATGCGGGCTGCGAATGCGATGCACGACGCTAGCCTTTGAAAAAACAGGCAAATCCGGATTTTTTGGGTTTCCGGAACCCTCCGTTGCACCCACCTAACATTCCCGTTAAGGTTTAACCAATCGGCATCGCGTCCTTGCCCGTCTAACGCAAGCGCCGCCAATGCTTAGGGCCATCAAGAGCCGTTCAACAACCACGGGGGTAACGTCCATGTCCGTTTCCGCATCGACTATGGGCCGCAAGTCCTGGTCCCAGCACATCGGCTTCATCATCGCGGCCTCCTCGGTCGGCACCTTGATCGAGTGGTACGACTTCTACCTCTACGGCGTGCTCGCCGTGTTCTTCGGCGCTCATTTCTTCTCGCCGGATCTCAATCCCAACATCGCCTTCATCGCCAGCTTGTTGGTGTTCTGGACCGGATTCCTGGTCCGGCCTTTCGGCGCCGTTCTCTTCGGCCATCTCGGCGACCTGATCGGCCGCAAATTCACCTTCATGCTGACCCTGGCCTTGATGGGCCTGGCCACCTTCCTGGTGGGCTGTCTGCCGGTTTACGCCACCATCGGCGCGCTGGCGCCGGTGCTGCTGGTCGCCTGCCGCGTCGTGCAAGGCCTGGCCTTGGGCGGCGAATACGGCGGCGCGGCGACCTATATCGCCGAACACTCACCCGAGGGCAGGCGCGGGCTCTACACCAGCTGGATCCAGACCACCGCCACCTTCGGCATCGTGCTGGCGCTGCTGGTGATCCTGGCCTTCCGCCTCGGCATGGGCGACGCCGACTTCAGCTCCTATGGCTGGCGTTATCCGTTCCTCTTGTCGGCGGTGCTGGTCATCCTCTCCGGCTACATCCGGTTGAGGCTGCAGGAATCGCCGCTCTTCGCCCAGCTCAAGTCGCAGGGCAAGACCTCGCACAATCCGGTCAAGGAAACCTATTCGAGCGGCCGGAACGTGGGCAAGATGCTGATCGCGTTGTTCGGCGCCACGGCGCCGGAAGGCGTGGTCTGGTACACTGGGCAATTCTACGCCCTGTTCTATCTCACCACCGTGATGAAGATCCCCTATGTCCAGGCCTATGTGATGTTGATGATCGCGCTGATCTTCGGCGCGACCGGCTTCATCTTTTTCGGCTGGCTGTCGGACAAGATCGGGCGCAAGTGGATCATGACCGCGGGCTTCGCGCTGGCGGTCGTGACCTACATTCCGGTGTTCGAGACCATGTTGGCCAACAAGGACAACCCGGTCCTCCTCACCTTGCTGATCTTCTACATGGTCATCCTGGTGACCATGGTGTACGGGCCGATCGCGGCCTTCCTGGTCGAGTTCTTCCCGGCCAGAATCCGCTACAGCTCGATGTCGCTGCCTTATCACATCGGCAACGGCGTGTTCGGCGGCCTGGTGCCGGCCGCGGGAGCTTCGCTCGCGGCCACCTCGCTCGCCGCGGTCTCGCTGCCGCTGGTGGGCGTGATCGGGCCGCTGGTGGGTTTGCTCTATCCGATGGGCATCGCGGCCCTCGGCGTGGTCGTGAGCCTCACGGTCATACCCAACACCACCAGCGACACCAAGATCTGGGAAGAGGTGGGCGGCAGGCGCCGGCCGCCGCTGGTTCCCGACCAGCCGTAATCGCCGTAAGGTCAAAACGGATAAAGGCCCGGGAGTAATCCCGGGCCTTCTTTTTTCGGCCGTGAAAATTTGAGGCGCCCGCCGGCCCCGCCGGCGCAGCCGGCAAAAGAAAACGGGCCGGCAATAAAATGGTTTAGGCGACCCGCAGCATGCCCTCGACGCGCTTCACCGCCGAAGCCTCGTCGATGTTCTCGACGGCGGCGAATTCGCGCACCAGCCGGTCGAGCGCCGCCTGGTAGATCTGGCGCTCGCTGTAGGACTGCTCGGGCTGGCCGACATTGCGGTAGAGGTCGCGCACCACCTCGGCGATCGAGCCGGGATCGCCGGAATTGATCTTGGCCTCGTATTCCTGGGCGCGGCGGCTCCACATCGTGCGCTTGGCGCGCGAACGGCCCTTGAGCTTGGCGAGCGCCACGTCCATTTCCTTGCGGGTCGAGAGGCGGCGCAGGCCCGAATTCTTGGCCTTGCCCACCGGCACGCGCAACGTCATGCGGTCCTTGTCGAAATGGACGACGAAGACGTTGAGCTGATAGCCGGCGATTTCCTGGTCTTCGATGCCGAGGATCTTGCCGACGCCGTGAGTCGGGTAGACGACGAAATCGCCGGTGTTGAAGCCGAGCTTCTCGGTCATGGTTTTCACTTCTTTCTTGCGCACGGAAAAGACCCGCGGATTGTCCGACTTAAGACCCGAGAATGCCCCGGGCCGCGAGAAGGGCTTGCGGCGGCGGTAGCCATACACCGGGGAAGACGCACTATTTGTGCATCTATTGTAATAAATAACACAAAATTCCGGAAAAAGCCAGTGCGGGAGCCATGCGGAGGATGCAGACCTCCCCGTAAGCCCAGGAATTAACGGAGTTTTTAGCCTGAAGCCTTGGCTTGGCTTCGCCCTGGCCGGGCTACGCGGCCGGACCGGGCGGCCGGGCTTGGCTTCGCCCTGGCCGGGCGGCCTGGCTTGGCTTCGCCCTGGCCGGGCTACGCTGTTAACGCTTGCCGGGGTTGGGGCTGAAGTACTTTTCGAACTTATCGGGAACGCCCTTGAAGCTGTCGGCATCCGCCGGCGCCGGGCCCTTGCGGGTGATGACCGGCCAGCTGCCGGCATATTGCCGGTTCAGATCGAGCCATTTCTCGGCCTGCGGATCGCTGTCCGGCACGATCGCCTCGGCCGGGCATTCGGGCTCGCACACCCCGCAATCGATGCATTCGTCGGGGTGGATCACCAGCATGTTCTCGCCCTCGTAGAAGCAATCGACCGGGCAAACTTCGACGCAATCGAGGTATTTGCACTTGATGCAGGCTTCGGTCACGACATAGGTCATGGGATCGGCTCGGTCTCTCGGTTTCTGGCGTAATCGATGGCGTGAGGCTGGTAGCATGCGGCCGGGGGGCGGTGCAACCCCAGCTATATTATGGATTTTAGGGATGCTACGCCGATTGCGACCGGGGCCGGGCGCTCTGCTATTGTCGCCGCTCTTCGATCCGGAGAAGTTCCAGGCATGGCGTCGCGCGGGCGGGTGGTGGTGCTGCATTTCGCGGGACAGATGCCGCTGGCCGGCATCGCCTGGCAGGCGCTGCATTATCTGCTGGGTTTCGAGCGTTTGGGCTTCGAGGCCTGGTATGTCGAGGATCACGGCGCCAATCCTTACGATCCCCGGCTCAACAGCGTCACCAACGACAACGCGCCCAACATCGCCTACCTCAAGACTCTCATGGAGCGTTTCGGGCTGGGGGACCGCTGGGCCTATTGGGACGCGATCGAGGACCGGTATTTCGGCCTGTCCCGCGAAGGCGTCGCGGATCTGTTCAAGGGCGCCGACGCCCTCTTCAATCTGTGCGGCGCCACCCGGCTGCGCGATCATCACCTGGCCTGCCGGCGCCGCGTCATGATCGACACCGATCCGGTCTATGAGCAGATCAAATACGCCGAAGCCGACCAGGCCGCGCGGGCCTATCTCGACGCCCACACCCATTTCTTCACCTATGGCGAGAATGTCGGCGGCCCGGGCTGGATCGTGCCGCTCTGCGGCATCCCATGGCAGCCGACGCGGCCGCCGGTGGTGCTCGAACTCTGGCCGGCGGACGAGCAGGGCGGCCGGCGTTTTTCCACCATCGCGACCTGGGAGAACAAGGGCAAGAACATCGACTTCCGGGGCGAGCGCTATGTCTGGTCGAAACACCTCAACTTCCTGCGCTTCCTCGATGTGCCGGAGAAAAGCGGGCAGGGCTTCACCGTCGCGCTCAATTCCGCGCCGCCCGAGGCCGAATCGCAGATCAAGGCCCGGGGCTGGCAGGTGATCGACGCGCGCGACGTGTCGCTGTCGCTCGACGCCTACGGCGATTTCATCCGCGCCTCGCGCGGCGAGTTCACCGTCGCCAAGGACATCTACGTGCGGCCCCGCAGCGGCTGGTTCAGCGACCGCAGCGTCTGCTATCTCGCCTCGGGCCGGCCGGTGGTGACCATGGACACGGGCTTTTCGCGCTTCTATCCGGTGGGCGAAGGCCTGTTCCACTATTCCGACGAAGCCGGCGCGCTGGCCGCGATCGAGGCGGTCAACGCCGATTACCGGCGGCATGCCAAGGCCGCCCGGGAACTGGCCGAGGAATATTTCGCCGCCTCGCGGGTGCTGGCGGCGATGGCGAAGGGCGCCGGGCTGTGAGCGCCGGCGCGAAGGACGATGCGGGGCGCGCGGGCCTGACCCTGGGCGGATGGCGGATTTCCTGGGATGTCCTGGCGCTGGCGCTGTTCTTCGTCGTGTTCGTGCTGATCCTGGCGACCTTCACCGATTACGGCGTCACCTGGGACGAGGACGTGCAGAATTGGTACGGCGAGGCGGTGCTGAATTATTACCTCACCTTCTTCAAGGACCTGTCGAGCCTGCATTACCTCGATCTGTTCAATTACGGCGCCGGCTTCGACATGACCGCGGCGGCGTTGAACCGCATTTCGCCCTTCGGCACCTACGAGACGCGGCATCTGCTCAACGCCCTCATCGGCCTCGTCGGCATCGTCGGATCCTGGAAGCTGGGCAAGGCGCTGGCCGGGCCGCGCGCGGGATTTCTGGCCGCGCTCTTCCTCACCCTCACGCCCAATTACTACGGCCAGATGTACAACAATCCCAAGGACGCGCCCTTCGCCGCCGGCATGGCGTGGTCGCTCTACTACCTGGTGCGGCTGCTGCCCGGATTGCCGCGGCCCGATTGGCGGCTGGTGGTCAAGCTGGGATTGGCCGCCGGGCTGGCGCTGGCGATCCGCGTCGGCGGGCTGCTGATCCTGGGTTATGTGGGGCTGGCGCTGCTGCTGTTCGTGGCTTGGCGGCTCGGCGAGACCAGGAGCCTCAAGGGCGCGGCTCTCGATGCCTGGGCCTGCTTCTGGCGGGTGCTGGCGCCGGCGGTGGCGGTGGCCTATCCGGTGATGCTGCTGTTCTGGCCCTGGGCGCAACAATCGCCCTTGGTCAATCCGGTCAAAGCGCTGGTCTATTTCTCGCACGAGATCTTCCCCTTCCTGACATTGTTCGCCGGCGAATACGTGCCGGCGAGCGACCTGCCCTGGGAATATCTGCCGACCTATATCCTGCTCGCGCTTCCCGAGCTGGTGCTGATCCTGCTGGCGGCGGCGCCGGCGGCGGCGTATTTCGGCTTGAAGCGCGCGGGCTGGCGCGAAACCGGGCGCGACCGGATCATCGGCACCTTCATGCTGGGTTTCGCCATCGTCTTCCCGGTCGCCTATGCGGTGGCGATCAAGGCGGTGCTGTTCGACGGCATGCGGCATTTCATCTTCGTGCTGCCGCTGATCGCGGCGGCGGCGGCGATCGTCGCTGACACGGCGCTCGGCCGGCTGGCGCGTTGGCGCTTCCGCCGTTTCGCCTACGGCGCGCTCGCGCTTTACGGCCTGATCCATGTATCGGTCATGGCCATGCTGCACCCCGACGAATACGTCTATTACAACGCCTTCGTCGGCGGCACGCACGGCGCCGAGGGGCTGTTCAAGCTCGATTACTGGGCTAATTCCTACGCCGAGGATTCCCAGGCGCTGGAGAACTATCTGCGCCAGGAATACGGCGCCGATTTCATGGACCACGATTTCACGGTGTTCGCCTGCGGCCCGCCGGTTTCCGCCGCCTATTACTTCCCGCCCAATTTCATCTTCACGCCCGACCGCGACAGCGCGCAATTCGTCATCGCCTTCACCAAGGACGAATGCAACAAGACGGTGACCGGCAAGGAGATCTACCGCGTCGAGCGTTTGGACACGCTGTTGTCGGTGGTGCTCGACCGCCGCGCCATCCTGGCGCAGCAACAGCACACATCCGCCGCCGGCGGCTGAGCGCGGAGGGAGGCGGTGGAACGCGGCGAAGTCGAGCGCCTGGCAGCGGCGGAAGCGCGGATGTGGTGGTTCCGGGCCTTGCACCGCAATCTGCTCCGGCTGTGGTCCGATACTTCACGGGGCGGAGGCGGCGAAAAACTGCTCGATGCCGGCTGCGGCACCGGCGGGTTTTTGGCGCTTCTGGGCGAAGCGCGGCCAAGCGCGTTTCGCGCGGGCATCGACCGCGACGCGCTCGCCTGCCGGTTCGCGCGCGCCAAGGGCGCCGCGGTCGCGCAGGCCTCGATCGACGATCTCCCTTTCGCCGGCGGGAGCTTCGATGCCGTGTTCAGCGCCGACGTGCTGTGCCACAGCGGCGTCGACCAGCGGAAAGCGCTTGTGGAAATGCGCCGCTGCCTCAAGCCCGGCGGATTGCTGGTGCTGAACCTGCCGGCCTATCGCTGGCTCTATTCGGCGCATGACCGCGCCGTGGACAACGCAAGGCGTTATGCCCGGGAAGAGGTGGCGGCTCTCCTGGAGGAAGCGGGCTTCACCCGCATCCGGACGACATATTGGAACACCCTGCTCTTTCCCCTGATGGTGGCGCGGCGCAAGCTCGGGCGAGGCGCGGCGAGCGACGTGGCCGTGCTGCCGCGACCGTTGGAATGGCTGCTGGCGGGGGTGGCGGCGGCCGAATCGGGCCTGCTGGCCAGGCTCCTCGCATGGGGCTTGCGTCTTCCCTTCGGCGGCTCGATTCTGGCGGCCGGAGTGAGGCCATGACCAGTTTCGCGCTCAGCATCGTCATCCCGGTCTATAACGGCGCCAGCAGCATCGGCGCGCTGGTGGCGGCGCTCGCCAATCTCGAGGTTCCGGGCGGGCACGAGATCGTGCTGGTCAACGACAACAGCCCGGATGACAGCCTGACTGTGTGCCGCGAGCTGATCCGCCGCACGCGCGTGCCGGTCACGCTGGTCGACCTGGCGCGCAATTACGGCGAGCACAACGCGGTGATGGCGGGGCTGCGCCAGGCGCGCGGATCGCACGTCATCACCATGGACGACGATCTCCAGAACCCGCCGGGCGAGGTGCTGCGGCTGCTGCGCCACGCGCAACAGACCGGCGCCGACGTGGTCTATGCCAAGCCGATCGAGAAACAACATGCCGGCTGGCGCAATCTCGGCAGCCGCTTCGCCAACCGCGTCGCCAACCACGTGCTCGACAAGCCGAGGGGGCTTTATCTCTCGAGCTTCCGCTGCATCAGCGCCTTCGCCGTAGGCCAGATCGCGGCCTATGACGGACCCTTCCCCTATATCGACGGGCTGCTGCTGCAGGTGACGCAGCGCGTCGAAAGCCTCGCGGTCGAGCATCTGCCGCGCGAACACGGCCGCAGCAACTACAATCTGCGCCGGCTGGTGCGGCTGTGGCTCAGCATGTTCGTCAATTTCTCGGTCATGCCGCTGCGCCTCGCCACCTTCGCCGGATTCGCCCTGAGCTTCCTGGGCGTGATCGGCGCGGTTTGGGCGGCGGTGGACGCGATCTTCTTCGAACGGACGCCGCCCGGCTGGGCGTCCTTGACCGTGGCGGTGATGCTGCTCTCGGGCGTGCAGTTGCTGATCCTGGGGCTGATCGGCGAATATCTCGGCCGGCTTTATCTGACCGTCAACCGCAAGCCCCAAGCCGTGGTGCGCGAGGTTTCGCGCAACGAGGCCGCCGAGCGCGCGGCGCGTCCCGGAATCGTCAGGAGCGTGTAATGCCGATTTTGCTGCCTTATTACGCCGCGCTGTTCGGCGGCATACTGATCGCGGTCTGCGGCCAGCTGCTGCTCAAGAGCGGCGTGCAGGCGACAACCGATTTCGCGGCCCAGCTGTTGAACGTCTACACCATCATCGGCGTGGGCTTATACGGCTGCGCCGCCTTCCTCTATCTCATCGCCATCCGCAAGATTCCGATCTCGGTGGCCTATCCCTCGGTGGCGATGAGCTACGTGGTGGTGGCGGTGGTGGCGCATTTCGCCTGGGACGAATCGCTCACCGCCGACAAGATCGGCGCCATCGCCATGATCCTCGCCGGGGTGGCGCTGCTGCACCGGCTGTAGGGCGTGGACTCGTAAAGTAAGATCGGCGAGCGGCGGTTGATTGATGTCCGCTTTGCGCCAGAAGCGGACATTGGTACGAAGATTCGATATGTCATGAGAAGCCCGCCATCTCAGGCGCCCCGCTCATGAGTCTATGATTTCAAATTGGTTTAGGGAGGCGAAAAATGACGGAAACCCATTCAACCGAGCTCTATCGCCAAGAAGGTGATAACTTTCGCTCAGTTCGCCTGTCCGTTAACGCCGATGGCTCGATCAAATTAGATACCCAAGACATGGGTACGCTCGTTAAAGAAATCTGGGGCGATAGCGATTACGAATTCTGGGTCGACGTCCCTGCCTCGGCTCTTCCCAAACTGGTATTCGCTCTGCTGCGGGAAAAATACACCGGTAGAAATAAAGCGGTTGATGAGTTCCGCGCGTTCTGCAAGCAAGAAGAGATCGAACACGTATGGGATTCTTGGGTTTAACGAGCGGATCGGGGTAAAGCGCGATCGGCGAGACCAGTTGCTCCAGCTGCTCGGCCGGGAGAGCCGGACCGCTCGGCGCCGCCGGCGCCGGCTGTGGCGCCGCCGTCTGTGGCGCCGCCGTCAGCGGAACCAGGCTCAAAAGGGCGAAAATGCCCGCCGTCACTATGATGAGATAGGGCTTCATGTCCCACGCAAGGCTTTCCGTCCGGATCGTTACGGCGGTGAAGGGACAAGCGCCGGCAAACAGTCGCCGGCGCCTCGGCTTAAACCGCGGTCAACAGCCATAAGGTTAGCACGACCCTAGCCTTTATTCTATTCACGGCGCCGGCCGTTCATCCCCGGCATCATCATTGCCTCGGGCATACGTTCCCATACCGCCAGGCACGAGCGTCCGCTCAATCGCCGTCGGAAAACACGAACGTCATGTCGTGAATCTTCTGGACCGGGGCCGGCACGTCCTTGATGGCTGGATTTTCCTCGGAAAAGACGAAGGTCATGTCGTTCATCGCCTAGACCGGAAGATTTTTCATGTCCGGATAGTCCAAGCTCATTTGACTGACGTTGATATTGGCCTGCGCGGTCGGGGTCGGGAAGAAATAATACTTCGCGCCCAACCCAAGCAGGATGACGGCGATGACGGCGAGAGCGTGATGTGCGCGCATGATGTTTGCCTCCGAATGAACTGACGGGTCGCGCGAGATGCGTGGCTGGATTTGAAAATGGCGGATTTGCTGCATCGCAGCATTGACCTAAGTCACTTGGATTGCTGCTATTTCCGCATGGCAGCCAGTGCGTCCGCGGGGTTGCAATAAAAACCGGCGGATTTCCGGGGTATTGGCGCGGGCCAAGGCGCGCGGCGCCGGACTGGGAGTTGGATTGTCTCTAAAGCGCCTGGCGGATCGCCGCGATCACGCGCGCGACCGATTCCTCGCCGAGTTCCGGATAGAGGGGCGATCTCCTTCGTACCATTCGCGCGATCAAGGGCGCGCAGGGAAAGCGGTTGACCTATCGACAAGCTAATAGGAAGGCGGCCTGATTTTCGGCGAGGCCGTGCCAAAGTGCGCCTAATCCTTAGTCTTTTCGACTAGGCTTTTTGACTCGACTCTGCCTCCGCGCTTTAGCACGCTCGTTCTTGCCGACCAGTACTTTTTGTGGCTTGGGCGGCGTGCTAAGTGCCCGACGTATTGCTTCGTCGCGGCGGCGCTCGGTTTATTTCTCGCTGTATTGATCGTCTGGTTTCATCGTTACAGGTGACTCATGACTAAGCTGCTCGGGTTTCTTTTTACAACGGGCCTTACAGATAGCGAACTCAAGAAATTAGGCGAACTGATTCTAACATGGTCGGGCACTGAACATATGCTCGGTTCTGCCCTAAGTCATTTATTGCGAGTTTCCGATGATGAAGCCACAGCATTGGTTTATCCGATGGGTCTTCAAACTAAGCTGCATTGGATATACACACTCGCTCCAAACAGGGCGACAACTGAACGCAGCCAGTATTTAATAAAGGAACTAAAGTTTATCATGGAGTATGTCCAAACCGTCAGAAATACCGTAATTCACGGCATTCTAATGGGTGGCCTGTCAGAAGATGTTTCTTTCCACTTGCGCTCTAAGAGTAGGTCTATCCGTAAGGAAGATGTTTGGGCGGCAGAAACACCTACAGATTACGCCGCTACTATTGTGGCGCATCTTTGTTGGGAGTTAGCGGGTGTGGAATCGCTTCCTGCTTTAGCGAGTGGGTTACCATTGCCTGATAGACCCGTTTTACCAGAATCCGAGAATCGTCAAACCCCCACTGGTAAGAAATGAGATTTGCGGTTTCTACTCCCGCCTCGATCATCTCGGGCATGATTTCGATTTCATCATTCATATGTATTAAGAGTCTCGCAAGAATTTGGGAACCCCGCCGTGGGATTCTGCGTAAAATTTGAGTTCGTCTCTATCAACTACCGTATCTTCATCCGGGACAATTTCGGTAATTTCAGCTCCTATCTGAGAGTGGCCAATTACTGAGTGATAATCATATGGCTTATTTACCCATGAAAGTTCGTTACGCCTTATCGCGTCTTTTAATGTTCTAAACCACGCTCTTGCACTTTCAGCTTTAAATGGCCGCTGTGGTGCAAGATCAACCCACAAACAAGCAGCCTCATAGAGATAAAAATGTTTTTGATGCCGTATGGCGTCATAATTAGGTCCTGCAAGTCTTTCCTCATATCCACCAATTTTTTCATTTAGTTTTCCAACGACATCCTGATTTTCACGATTGTAATCCAAAAACATTTTTGCTTGAACTTCTATAAGATTCCAGACGAATAGAATAAATGCGACCAGCAAGAGGGCGGCAGCATACCAAATATATGTCCCGAGATTTTGGGTCACTTCCGGCAAC
Organism: uncultured Alphaproteobacteria bacterium; assembly: GCA_963810055.1. Taxonomy (GTDB): domain Bacteria; phylum Pseudomonadota; class Alphaproteobacteria; order ATCC43930; family CGMCC-115725; genus REEB95. The sequence continues at coordinate 155,723 of CAWEME010000012.1, forward strand.
CCGTTTTTTGCGAACAGAAGCAGCCAAGTCGCGATGGTGATAAACGCACCCGAGACTTTCTTTTGAATTTGTTCTCGATTGATGCCGAACGTCTGTTTTGTGGCGGCAGCCGCGCGCAAAAATGCCTTAACCCAATAATCTTCGATGTTGATTTCCATATCAGCCTCCTAGCTCTGGGCATGATTGCCCAGAACCGCTGGCCGAATCCATTGCAGCGCAGCGGGCGCATTATACATTCCCTATTATGGGAGGTATGTAATCGCCCTCTAAAGCGCCTTCCGGATCGCCGCGATCACGCGCGCGACCGATTCCTCGCCGAGTTCCGGATAGAGGGGCAGGCTCAACACCTCGCGCGCGGCGCGCTCGCTTGCGCCCAAGCCCGCGGGATCGAGCGCCACCCGGCCGCGATAGGCCGCCTGGAGATGCACCGGCACCGGATAATGGATGCCGGTGCCGATGCCCTGTTTGTCGAGCGCAGCGCGCAATGCGTCGCGCTTCGGGCTGCGCACCACGTATTGGTGGAAGACATGGGTTGCGCCCTTGCGGCGCGCCGGCAAAACGAGCCCGCTATCCTTCAAGCCCCGGTCATAGGCGGCGGCGATTGCGGCGCGGCGCGCGTTGTCGGCATCGAGATATTTCAGCTTCACCCGCAGCACCGCCGCCTGAAGCTCGTCGAGGCGCGAATTCATGCCCGCGAAGTCGCTGACGTAGCGCTCGCGCCAGCCATATTCGCGCAACGCCTTGAGGCGCGCGGCAATCCCCGCATCGCCGGTCAAAACGGCGCCGCCGTCGCCGAAGGCGCCGAGATTCTTGGTCGGATAGAAGCTGAAACCGGCGAGATCGCCGATACTGCCGAGCCGCCTGTTGCCCAGCGCGGCGCCGTGGCACTGGGCGCAATCCTCGATCAGCTTCAGCCCGTGATTCCGCGCCAAGTACAGGATTGCGCCGAGATCGGCGGCCTGGCCGTAGAGATGCACCGGGATGACGGCGGATATTTTCCCCGGCGGCTTTTCCAGGCAGCGGATGAGCGCATCGGGATCGAGGGTCATGAAATCGCGCTCGATGTCGAGCAGCAGCGGCTTCAATCCCGCCAGCTCGATCGCCGCCACGGTCGCGACCGCGGTGTGCGACACCGTGGCGACGTAGGAGCCCGGCGGCAGATCGAGCGCCTTCAAGCCCAGCACCAGCGCATCGGTGCCCGAGGCGACGCCGATGCCGTGGGCTTGGCCGATGGCGCCGGCGAATTCGCGCTCGAAGCCCGCCACCTCCTCGCCCAGGATGTAACGGCCGCCTTCGAGCACGAGCGATATCGCGCGGTCGATCTCGGCGCGGTGGGCGAGATAGGATTCGCGCGGGTCGGTTTGCGGGATTTTTCCGGTCATGACGCGCTCACAGGTAATGCGCCAAATTGGCTTGGTAATAATCGAGCGAACGCTTCAGCCCTTCTTCCAGGGGAACGCGCGGTTCCCAGCCGGAGGCCGCGCGGAAGCGGCGGTCATCGGCCTGGTAATCGCCGATGTCGATGCGCTTGCGCTCGGGCGGGAATTGCTTCAGCGCGTAACCGCCGCCGCCATGGACCGCGACCAGCTTGTCGGCGAGAGCCTTGAGCGGCACCGCGTCGCCGCCGCCGAGATTGAACGCCACGCCTTGAGCCTTGGGGTTACAAGCGGCGAGCAGCAGCGCCTCGACCGCGTCGTCCACATAGGTGAAGTCGCGCAGCTGATCTCCTTCCCAGACCTCGAAGGGCTTGTGTTCGACGAGCGCGCGCAGCCACAGCCCGATGAAGGTCTGGCGCGCATCCTTGACGCGCATGCGCGGGCCATAGGTGTTGGTGAGGCGCAGCACCGCGGCTTTGAGTCCGTAAACCCGGTGATAGAGCAGGTGATAGTTCTCGCCGGCCAGCTTGTGGATGCCGTTGATATCGACCGGGACGAGCGGATGGCTTTCGTCGACCGGAAGCGAGCGCGGCTTGCCGTAAACCTGGCGGGTCGAGGTGTAGACCGCAGTGATGCCGGGCGCCGACCGGCGGCAGGCTTCGAGCAGCGCCAGCGCCACGCGGCAGTTGAGGTCGAGATCGTCCAGCGGCTGGTCCATCGAACCCAAATGGCTCTGCTGCCCGGCCAGGTTGAAGAGAAAGTCGCGGCCCGCGACCAGGCGTTCGAGCGGAGCCTTGCGCAGATCGAGGATCTCGACCGCGAGGGTCTTGCCCTCCGCGCCCGCCAGGTTGAAGCGGTTGCCGCCCTGGTCGGGCAGCAGCGCGTCGACCGCCAGCACGTCGGCGCCCAGACCCGCGAGGCGGCGCGCCAGGGTCGAGCCGATGAAGCCCAGGCCGCCGGCGATGAGCGCGCGCCGGCCCTGGAACGCCTGGCGGAGATCGCTTTCCTTCATGGGCCGGCACCTTGGCCCAGCCGGCCCGGTTCGCGCAAGACGCGCAAGATTCCGGTTGCGGGCGCGGAATCCGGCGTGATTCTGTGAGGAATGCCGCTTATGCCCTATCCGAGTCGCGCCGTCCTGCTCCTCGCCTTGATCGCGCCGCTGGCCGCCTGCGGCTCGCATTATGCGCCGCCGCGGCCGCCGCCCCGGCTTTCGCCCGAAATCTGCCTCGCCCAGCTCAACCAGTTCCACGTCCAGTACGTGAAAGAGGACGCGCCCGAAGGACCCTGCCCGATTTACGATTCGGTGCGCGTGAGTTCGACCGGCGTGGAGCTGTCGCGCCCGGCGCTGATGAGCTGCGATCTGGCGCTCAAGATCGAAAAATTCACCCGCGAGGTGGTGGAACCCCAGGCGCAAGCCCGTTTCCACCAAAGGGTGACGGAAATCATCCATTTCGGGACCTATTCCTGCCGCGGCCGGCCGGGCGGGGAATGGAGCGAGCACGCCAAGGGCGACGCCATCGACGTCGCCGGCTTCAGGCTCGCCGACGGCACGGTGATCTCGGTCAAGCAGGATTGGAACCCGCCCGGGCCGAAGCGCGATTTCCTGCGCGCCGTGGCCAAGGGCGCCTGCGGCCTCTTCAGCATGGTGCTGACGCCCAAGACCAATAGCGACCACGCCAATCATTTCCATCTCGACATCGGCGCCTATCACGGCTGCGACGCCTAAACGGTTTCGGGGATTTCCTCGTCGAGCAGCGGAATCCAGGGTTCGGCCGGGAGCAGGACCGGCGGCTCGGGTTCGTCGTAATAGAGGCGCGCCTCGGCCGCGCCTCCGCGCCGCCTGGGCAGGGCGCGGACGGTGATGCGGCGCAGCATGGGGCCGCGTTCGAGCGTCAGCAGGTCGCCGACTCGCACCGGATGATGGGGTTTGAGCGCGGTCACGCCGCCGACCGCGACCTTGCCTTCGGCGCAAAGCCGCGCCGCCAAGGAGCGCGTCCGCGCCAGCCGCGCGTGCCATAGAAATTTATCGAGGCGGAGAGTCGCGTCGCTCATCGCGCCAGGGTCAGCTCCTTGAGCTTGGCGAAAGGCCCGTCTTGCGGTCCCGATTGGGCGATTCTGCGCCGCGCGGACGCGCGCGCGCGGAAAATGACGCCGTTTCCGTCCGGATTGGCGGCGCGATAGCCCAAACCGGCGAGCATCCCGGGCAGATCGGCGGCGGCGCAGCCGGCAAGCTGCGCCAGTTCGGGCAAGGCCGCGAAGGCGCCCTGTCTCGCCAAGGCGCGGGCGCGCGCGGCCAGGCGCTCGACCCGGTCGAAGCGCAAGACGCGGTTGCCCAGCACGCGATAGCCCATCGCTTCATAGGCCGAAGCGGAGATGGCGGGATCGCGCGGCGCGGCAGTGCCCTTGGGAGGCCGGGGAATGGGCTGGCCGGATGCCAGCGCCCAGAGCAGGCCGCGCAAGCGGATCGCCTCGGGCTTCAACAGCGGCTCGAGGTAAATCGACTCCACGCCGAAACGCACGCCCAACAGCGAAAGCCGTTTGCGGTCGGATGAAGCGAGCGAGGCCACGAGCGGAGAAGCCGGCTTGGCATGCAGGCTGCCCAGCGCCTCGCCCAATTGGAAGGCCAGGCCGCGCGCCGTTCCCGAAAGCGGAGCCTCGCGCGCCTGGAAGAGCGGCGCCAGGCCATGGCGCAACTGCGCCTCGACGAAAGCCGCCAGGCGCTTGCGCACCGTCTCGCGTTGCTCGCCGGCGAAGAAATCGCTGGGATTCGCCACGGCTTTGGGCGCCAGAATTTCGGTTCCCGGAACCAGCTTGCCGACGAGGCCGCCGCGCCAGGCGACCGCGCCGTCCGGCGTCAAGGCGAAATCCGAATCATTCGCCCGTTCCAGCTGCTTGACCCGCCGCGCGATCTCGCCGCGCAACACGCGTTGCGCCGCGGCCAGCAGGGTCTTGGATGCCACGCCCGAATCGGACAGATCGGGATGGAAGCGGAAGCCCTCGAGTAGGCCTACATAATGGCCTTCGACCTTGACCTCGCCCGAGGCGCTCACCGAGGCCAACAGCTCGCCGCTGGTGGCCAGCTTGCGCACCAGCACCGCGGAGCGTTTATCAACAAAGCGCTGGGTGATGCGATCGTGCAGGGCGTCGGAGAGATTGTCTTCGATGGCGCGAGCGCGTTCCTGCCAGGAAGGCGCGTCGGCGAGCCAATCGCCGCGATGGGTGATGTAGGTCCAGGTGCGGACATGGGATATCCGCGTCATCAACGTGTCGATGTCGCCGTCGAGCCGGTCGAGGCGGCTTACCTGCCCCGCCACCCAGTCGGTGGGCAGGCGGCCGGAAGGGCCGCCCAAGTGCCGGTAGATCTGCGCCAAGAGGCGCGCATGATTGTCGCTCATCACCTTGCGGAAATCCGGGATCTGGCAGACTTCCCAGAGAAGCCGCACCGCGGCGGGGCTCTTGGCGAGCGCGGCGATGTCGGACATCTGCGCCAGCGCCCGGAGCGCCAGCAGATCGTCGGCCGGGCGCGCCGCCACCAGGCCCGGGACATGGGGCCGGGTTTCGAGCGAGGCGATCAATCCGCCCAGGGAACGGTAATCGAGCCGCGGATTTCCGCCAATAGAGCCGGCGCAGCGGATCGAAGCGGTGATTTTCCACCGCCTCGACGGTCTCGGGCGCCAGTTCCGGAACTTCGTCGGTGACGCCGAAACTGCCGTCGCTCATGTGCCGTCCGGCGCGGCCGGCGATCTGCGCGATCTCGGCATGCTGCAACCGGCGCGGCGCGAAGCCGTCGAACTTAATGAGGCGCGCAAAGGCGACATGGTCGAGATCCATGTTGAGGCCCATGCCGATGGCGTCGGTCGCCACCAGGTAATCGACCTCGCCCGATTGGAACAATCCCACCTGGGCGTTGCGCGCGCGGGGCGATAGCGCGCCCATCACCACCGCGGTGCCGCCCTGGCGGCGGCGCATCGCCTCGGCGAGCGCGAAGACGTCGGCCACGGCGAAGGCGACCACCGCGCTCCTGGGCGGCAGGCGAGTGAGCTTCTTGAATCCTGTGTAGCGCAGCGTGGAAAAGCGCGGGCGCGACGAAATCTCGGCTTCGGGCACGAGGCGCCGCAGCAGCGGCCGGATGGTGTCCGAGCCCAGCAGCATGGTCTCATGTACGCCGCGCGCATGCAGCAGCCGGTCGGTGAAGACATGGCCGCGCTCGGCGTCGCCGCAAAGCTGGATCTCGTCCACCGCCAGGAAATCCACCGGGCGGTCGAGCGGCATCGATTCGACGGTGCAGACGTAATAGGACGGGCTGGGCGGGACGATCTTCTCCTCGCCGGTGATGAGCGCCACGGCCCGGGCGCCTTTCAAGGCCACGATCCGGTCGTAATTCTCGCGCGCCAGGAGACGCAACGGAAAGCCGATCATGCCGGTCTGATGGCCGAGCATGCGCTCGATGGCGAGGTGGGTCTTGCCGGTATTGGTCGGGCCCAAGACGGCCCACAGGCGCGAGGTACGGGAGACCATTCCCATGCTCCTCAGCATCGGGTCTCCCGCCGGGAAAGGCAAGCAATCATCGCGGATTCTGCTCGGGAATATGCCAAGCCCCCGGCCGTTTTCCATATTGGCCCGATCGCGCCGGTCCCGAGGGAGAATCCCCCATGCGCCGCGACTTCCGCCCCTTCCGCTTGCGTCTCGCCGCTTTTTTGCTGGCCTTGGCGTGGTGCCTCTGCGCCGGGGCCGAGTCGGCGGGCGCCGGAATCGGGCCCCAGCCTTATTACGCGCCGCTGCCGCCGGGCTATTACTATGCGCCGCCGCCGGGCTATGCCGTGCCGCCCCGGCCGCCGCGGGTTTTCGCCTGCGAGGGCAGCGAGCCTCTGCTCGGCGGCATATTGGGCGCGGCCGCGGGCGGCGTGCTCGGCTCGGCGCTCGGCCAGCATCACGGCCGCATCGATCCCGGGGCGACGCTGTTCGGCATGTTTGCCGGCGCGATGCTGGGCGCCGCCATCGCCTCGAGCGGCTGCCCCTAAATGTTTCAGCCGCCCGGCACGGAGATGCGTGCCGCGGTCAGGATCGGCCCGGTACCCTGGGCCTGGAGCAGCACGGCGACGCCGCCATCGCCCAGCGCCTTGGCCTCGTCCGGCGGCACGATCAGCTCCATCGACCAGCCGGCCCAGGCGCCGATGCGGCGATAGCTGCGCACCACCTGGTACTCGGTCAGGGTCTTGCCCTCGTTCTCGCCGCGCAACACCGGCGTGGCGTGCGACCGGTCGAAACCGACGAGCCAGATGGTGGCGGGGGCGCCGGGCGGCGACGGACCCTCGCCCACATCGACCGCCAGCGCGCCGTTTTGAATCCAATGCAGCGCCAAGGTGGGATGCGGCTCGGGTTTCGCCCGCGCCGCATCGATCAACGCCTCGATCGCGGCCTGGTCCGAGCCGACGCCCTCGGCGGCGCCGTTCACCACCATCTCGGGCGTGTAGACGTAGCGCAGATGCAGACTCTGCTGGTAATCGCGCTGGCGCCCGGTGGCCCAGGGCTTGGCGTAGGGATCGGTCCAGCCGATGTAGTTCCAGTAATCGACATGGAAGGCGAGGGCGAGGATGTCCGGCCGCTTCGCCAGCTCGCCGAGAAATTGATCGGCCGGGGGGCAGGTGTTGCAGCCTTGGGAGGTGAAGAGCTCGACCACCACCGGCGCCTGCGCCGATTGCGCTTCGGCGGCGCGGGCGGGCGCGCCATCCGCGCCCAGGACGAGCGCTGCCAGAAAGGCCGAAACCAGGAGACGAGTTCCCATTCCCCCATCATCGGCGAGTGACGCGATTTTCGCCACTCAATCGGCTTCACGTTGGGGTGAGGACGGGCGCGTGCCGCGCTTGACCGGGGAAACCGCCCCGCACAGGATCACCGCCGCCAGCCGGAAAACGGCCGTTCCGTCCAGGGAGGAATTCGGATGATCGTCGAGATTCGCACCTACACCATGCACCCCGGCAAGGCCGGAGCCTGGCTCGAATATTACGAGAAGCACGGGCTGCCGGTGCAAACCCGCATGCTCGGCAAGCTGATCTTCATGGGCACGACCGAGATCGGCCCCTTGAACCAGGTGGTGCATGCCTGGGCCTACAATTCCCTGGCCGAGCGCGAGCAGAAACGCGGCGCCCTGGCCAAGGACCCCGCTTGGCACGAATATCTCAAGAATTCGCCGCCGGGCCTGGTCCTGTCGCAGGAATCGAAAATCCTGAACCCGGCGGGCTTCTCGCCGCTGAAGTGACGGCGCCGGAGAGCGCCTATTTCGCCTGCATCATGTGGCGGAGCACGTACTGCAAGATGCCGCCGTGGCGGAAATATTCCAGCTCGTCCACCGTGTCGATGCGGCAGAGCAGCGAAACGGTTTCGGTCTTGCCGTCCGCCCGGGTGATCTTGCCGGCAAGCTCGGCGCGCGGCTTGAGGCCCGACGCGATTCCGGCGATGTCGAAGAGCTCGCTGCCGTCGAGCCTCAGGCTCTTGCGATCGGTGCCCGGCTTGAATTGCAGCGGCAGCACGCCCATGCCGATCAGGTTCGAGCGGTGGATGCGCTCGAAGCTCTCGACGATCACCGCCTTCACGCCCAAGAGCCGCGTGCCCTTGGCCGCCCAGTCGCGCGAGGAACCCGAGCCGTATTCCTTGCCGGCGACGATGACCAGGGGCACGCCCGCTTTCTGGTATTGCATGGCGGCGTCGTAGATCGGCATCACCGTGCCGTCCGGCAGGTGCTTGGTGACGCCGCCCTCGACCCCCGGCACCATCTCGTTGCGGATGCGGATATTGGCGAAGGTGCCGCGCATCATCACCTCGTGATGGCCGCGCCGCGCGCCGTAGGAATTGAAATCGGCGGGGCGCACCTGGTGCTCCAGCAGATACTGGCCGGCGGGGCCTTCCTTCTTGATCGAGCCCGCGGGCGAGATGTGGTCGGTGGTGATGCTGTCGCCCAGCATCGCCAGCACCCGCGCCCGGGCTATATCGGCCAGCGGCCCCGGCGCCTTGGGCATGGCGTCGAAATAAGGCGGGTAGGCCAAATATGTGGAGCCCGGATCCCAGCCGAAGGTGACGCCCTCGAGCGTCTTCACCTTCTTCCATTCCTCCGGCCCTTCGAACACGTTGGCATAACGCTTGCGGAACATCGGCGCGGTCACGCACCGGCTGACCGTGTCGCTGATCTCGCGGTTGGAAGGCCAGATGTCCTTGAGATAGACCGGTTGGCCTTTATCGTCCTGGCCGAGCGGGTCCTTGGTGATGTCGACGGCGACCGAGCCGGCCAGCGCGTAGGCCACGACCAGGGGCGGCGAGGCCAGATAATTCGCCCGCACCTGCGGGCTGATGCGGCCCTCGAAATTGCGGTTGCCCGACAGCACCGCCGCCGCCACCAGATCGCCTTCGTCCACCGCCTGGGAGATCTTTTCCGGCAGCGGCCCGGAATTGCCGATGCAGGTGGTGCAGCCGTAGCCCACCAGGTTGAAGCCCAACGCGTCGAGGTCCTGCTGCAAGCCCGAGGCGGCGTAATAATCCGTCACCACCTGGCTGCCCGGGGCGAGCGAGGTCTTGACCCAGGGCTTGACCTTCAGGCCGCGTTTCAGCGCGTTGCGCGCCAACAGCCCGGCGCCGAGCATCACGCTGGGATTGGAGGTGTTGGTGCACGACGTGATGGCGGCGATCACCACGTCGCCGTCCTTCACCGAATAATTGGCGCCCGCGACCTTGACCGGACCGCCGGTCTTGGCCTTGTCGCGCGACGATGCCAGCTTCGGCAGCTCGGTCTTGAAGGAGGAAGCCACTCCCGACAACGCGATGCGGTCCTGCGGCCGGCGCGGCCCGGCGAGCGAGGGCTCGACCGACGCCAGATCGAGATCGAGCGTTTCGGTGAAGACCGGATCGAGTGCTCGATAGACCGGATCGAGCGATGAGGAATCGTGCCACAGCCCTTGCGCCTTGGCATAGGCCTCGACCAGCTTGACCTGCTGCGCATCGCGGCCGGAGAGCGTGAGATAGCGCAAGGTTTCGGCGTCGATCGGGAAGAAGCCGCAAGTGGCGCCGTATTCCGGCGCCATGTTGCCGATGGTGGCGCGGTCGGCCAGCGCCAGCGAGGCTATGCCCGGCCCGTAGAATTCGACGAAGCGGCCGACCACGCCCTTCTTCCGCAGCATCTGGGTCACGGTCAGCACCAGGTCGGTGGCCGTGGCGCCTTCGCGCAAATTGCCGTGCATGCGGACTCCCACCACTTCGGGCAGCAGCATGGAGATCGGCTGGCCGAGCATCGCCGCCTCGGCCTCGATGCCGCCGACGCCCCAGCCCAGGACCGCAAGCCCGTTGATCATGGTGGTGTGGCTGTCGGTGCCGACCAGCGTATCGGGATAGGCCACGGTCTTGCCCTTCTCCTCGGTGGTCCAGACGACCTTGGCGAGATATTCGAGATTGACCTGGTGGCAGATGCCGGTGCCGGGCGGCACGACGCGGAAATTGTCGAAGGCGCGGCTGCCCCAGCGCAGGAAGGCGTAGCGCTCGCCGTTGCGCTCGAACTCGATTTTCACGTTCTGGCCGAAGGATGCCGCCGTGCCGAAATTGTCGACCATGACCGAATGGTCGATCACCAGATCGACCGGCGAGAGCGGATTGATGCGCTTGGGATCGCCGCCGAGGCGCGCCATCGCCTCGCGCATCGCCGCCAGATCGACCACCGCCGGCACCCCGGTCAAATCCTGCATCAGCACGCGGGCGGGCCGGAACGCGATCTCGCGCTGCGAGGTCTTGGTCTGGAGCCAGGATGATACCGCCTTGATGTCCTCGACCGTGACGGTGCGGCCGTTTTCGAGCCGCACCAGGTTTTCGAGCAGCACCTTGAGGGAAAAGGGCAGGCGCGAAATGTCGCCCAGACCGGCCGACTTGGAAGCGGCCTCGAGGCTGAAATAGTCGTAGGTCTTGCCGCCGACAGCGAGGCTGCGGCGCGCCTTGAGCAAATCGTGGCCGGTAACGGACAAAGCAGGTCTCCCTTTTTATGGCGGCGGGCAGACCGTCCGCCCGCCGGTTAGGGCTTGCTGCTACGCCTTCCCGCGCCGCAGATCAAGCCGGGGCCCGGATACCCCCAAACCGGCCCGGAAGGCCGGTTTTCCGGGGTTTCGCCCTGCAAAATATCATGGTTTCGCCACAATCCTTTCCCAATCGGGACGCATTCCGGGTCTTTGATGTCAGCCGGTGAGAGACATCAGGCTTTTGGCTTGTCTCCATCTCCAAGTAGCGGTCGCCCCCCGGCCGCTCCTAAATCGACGGCCTCGGTACTTCCCCCACCGAGGCCGTCTCTTTTTGCCCGCTTCGAAGGGCGGCCCGTGGCAATATCGCCGCCGATGCGCCCCCCCTCCCGGAAATTCCTGTCATGCCAGGACCTTGCCTGCCAACGCGGGGGGCGGCTGGTGTTCCGCGGGTTGAATTTCGGCCTGGAAGAGGGCGGCGCGTTGCTGCTGACCGGGCCCAACGGCAGCGGCAAGACCAGCCTGCTGCGCATGCTCGCCGGGCTGACGCCGCCGCAGCAAGGCCAGATCCTAAGGCGGGGATTGCCCATATCCCGGGACCCGGCGGCGCACCGCGCCCACATTCATTTCATCGGCCACCAGGACGCGCTGAAGCCGGCGCTGACCGCGCGCGCCAATCTCGAATTCTGGGTGGAAATGCGGGGCGGCTCGGCCGGCGCCGCGGATGCCGCGCTCAAGACTTTCCGCCTGGGCGAACGCGCCGATTGGCCGTGCCGCTATCTTTCCGCCGGCGAAAGGCGGCGTCTGGCGCTGGCGCGGCTTTTGACCGCGCATGCCGAGCTTTGGCTGCTCGACGAGCCCGCCACCGGGCTCGATACGCGCGCGCTCGACGATCTGTTCGCCGCCATAGCCGCGCATCGCCGCCGCGGCGGCTGCGTCATCGCCGCCACCCATGTGAAGCTGCGCATGCCCCGGGCGGCGCATTTGTCGCTCGCCGATTTCACTTCGCGGGGGGCCGCATGAGCGCCTTTGCCGCGCTGATCGGGCGCGACCTCGCTCTCGCTTTCCGCGCGGGCGGCGATTGGGCCAATGTGGCCGCGTTCTTCGCGCTCGCCGTGATCCTGTTCCCGTTCGGGGTCGGGCCCGAGCCCGAATTGCTGGCGCGCATATCCGCCGGCGTGCTGTGGGTGGCGGCGCTGCTGGCCGCGCTGTTGTCGCTCGAACGCCTGTTCCAATCCGATTGGGAGGACGGCAGCCTGGAGGCGCTGGTGCTGATGCCCTTGCCGCTCGAACTCCAGGTGCTGGCGAAATGCCTGGCGCATTGGCTGGCGACCGGGCTGCCCTTGACCGTGATCGCGCCGGTGCTGGCGCTGGTGCTGCATTTCGATGCGGCCGGAATGGGCGCGCTGGTGCTGGGCATGCTGCTCGGCACGCCGGTCTTGAGTCTGATCGGATCGGTCGGCGCCGCCTTGACCTTGGGCGCGCGGCGCGGCGGCGTGCTGCTGTCGCTCCTGGTGTTGCCGCTCTATATCCCGGTGCTGATCTTCGGCACCGCCGCGGCTTCGGCGGCCTCCCTGGGCTTTTCCGCCCAGCCCCATCTGCTGCTGCTGGCGGCGCTGCTGGCGGCGGCGCTGGCGCTGGCGCCTTGGGCGGCGGCGGCGGCGCTGCGCCAGGCGATGGAATGAGCCATGGCCTCCTCCGGTCCGATGTTATAAAACCACCGCCATGCCGCGTTTCGCCAATCCCGCCCAATTCATGAAACTATCAGCCGTGTTAGTTCCGTGGTGCGGCGCGGCGGCGGCGCTCGGCATCGTCGCCGGACTTTACATGGCGCTGTTCGTGGCGCCGCCCGATTACCAGCAGGGCGAGGCGGTGCGCATCATGTACGTGCATGTGCCGGCGGCCTGGCTCGCCAGCCTGGTCTATGGGTTGATGGCGCTGGGCAGCGCCGTGGGATTGATCTGGCGCCATCCGCTGGCGCATATCGCGGCCGAGGCCGCGGCGCCGCTGGGCGCGGGGTTCACGCTCATCTGCCTGGTGAGCGGCTCGCTCTGGGGCGAGCCGATGTGGGGCACCTGGTGGGTGTGGGATGCGCGGCTCACCTCGGTGCTGGTGCTGTTTTTCCTCTATCTGGGATTCATCGCGCTGGCGAACGCCTTCGACGACCAATCGCGCGGCACCCGCGCGGCGGCGATCCTGGCGGTGGTGGGCGTGATCAATCTGCCGATCATCAAATTCTCGGTCGATTGGTGGAACACGCTGCACCAGCCGGCCAGCGTGTTCCGCATGGGCGGGCCGACCATCGCGCCGGTTTTGCTCTGGCCGCTTTTCGTGATGGCGATCGGGTTCCTGTTCTTCTTCGCCACGCTGCTGATGATCCGCATGAGATCGGCGCTGCTGGACGCCCGGCTGCGCGCGCTCAAATTCGGAAATCCGTGATGAATTGGCAGAATTTCTTCGCCATGGGCGGCTATGCCCGCTTCGTCTGGCCGGCTTATGCCGTGGCGGCGCTGGTGCTGCTGGGCCTGCTGGTCTGGAGTCTCGGATCATACCGGCGGGTGGAGCGTGAACTCAGCCTCCGGGAGGAGAAGAGCCCGCGCAAGCGCAAGGCGGCGCGCGCCCCATGATGACGCGCAAGCGCAAGCGGCTGATCTTCGTGCTGTCGGGCCTGGCGCTGCTGGGCCTCGCGACCGCGCTGACCCTGTCGGCGCTCAAGGACAATCTGGTGTTCTTCTACAGCCCGTCCGATCTTTACGCCAAGGGCGTGGAATCGGGCCGTTTGTTGCGCCTGGGCGGGCTGGTGGAAAACGGCAGCGTCAAGCGCGACGGCCGGATGGTCACTTTCAACGTCACCGACGGCCGGAAATCGGTGCCGGTGACCTATGGCGGCGACCTGCCCGATCTGTTCCGCGAAGGCCAGGGCGTGGTGGTCGAGGGCCGGATGCAGGCCAACGGCGATTTCGCCGCTTCGACCGTGCTGGCCAAGCATGACGAAAAATACATGCCGCCCGAGGTGGTGGACGCGTTGAAGCGGGCCGGCCGCTGGCAGGAGGGTTCGGCGGCGCCCGTGCCGGGCGCGGCGCAACCCGTCGGCGCTTCCGGCCAACCGGCGAAATAATCATCCAACCCGATGATCATTGAACTGGGCCATTTCGCCCTGGTTCTCGCCCTCTTCATCGCGCTGCTCCAGGCGGCGCTGCCGCTCGCCGGCGCAGCCAAGAACCATTGGGGGCTGATGATGGCCGGGCGGCTTGCCGCGCTGGCGCTCTTCCCGCTGGTGGCCTTCGCCTTCGCCGCGCTGGTGCACGCCTATCTCATTTCGGATTTCTCGGTCGCCGCCGTTGCCGCGGACAGCCATTCGGACGTGCCCTGGCTTTACAAGCTCACCGGCGTGTGGGGCAATCACGAAGGCTCGATGGTGTTGTGGGTTTTGATCCTGTCGCTTTACGGGGCGGCGGTGAGCTGGTTCGGGAACTCCATGCCGCCGCGGCTGTGCGCGCGGGTGATCGGGGTCATGGGGCTCATCGGGGTGGGATTTCTGCTGTTCATCCTGCTCACCTCCAATCCCTTCCTGCGGCTCGATCCGGCGCCGGCGAATGGCGAGGGCCTCAACCCGATTCTGCAGGACCCGGGCTTGGCCTTTCATCCGCCCTTCCTCTATCTGGGCTATGTCGGCAACGCGGTGAGCTTCGCCTTCGCCGTGGCGGCGTTGATCGAGGGCCGGGTTGACGCGGCCTGGGCGCGCTGGGTCAGGCCCTGGACCTTGGCCTCGTGGTGCTGCCTGACCCTGGGCATATCCATGGGCAGCTGGTGGGCCTATTACACGCTGGGCTGGGGCGGCTGGTGGTTCTGGGACCCGGTCGAGAACGCCTCGCTCATGCCGTGGCTCGCCTCGACCGCGCTCATCCATTCGGCGATCGTGGTCGAGCGCCGCGACACGCTCAAGAGCTGGGCGGTGCTGCTGGCGATCCTGACCTTCTCGCTCTCCCTGGTCGGAACCTTCCTGGTGCGCTCGGGCGTGCTGACCTCGGTGCACGCCTTCGCGCTCGACCCCAAGCGCGGCGTGTTCATCCTGCTGCTGCTGCTGATCGCCATCGGCGGCTCGCTCACGCTCTACGCCTGGCGCGCCCCCCGCCTGGAACCCGGCGGCGTGTTCGCCCCGGTCTCGCGCGCGTTTCTGGCCTGGAAGCGCGGCGATATCCTGGGTGCGTTGCAGCGGCAGTGGGTGCAAGCGGCATTCGCGATCGCGGCGATGCTGGCCGCGTTCACCCTGACCGCGGGCGGGCCGATGCTGGCGCTGCTCGGGCTCGCCGCCTGGTTCGGCATGGGCGCGCTGGTTGAGTTGTCCGGACGCTTGCGGCTTTTCCGCGCGCCCTGGCGTGAAACCTGGCGCCGCGCGTTTTACCAGCCGCGCGCCGCCTATGGCATGACGCTGGCGCATTTCGGGATGGCCATCACCGTCGCCGGAATAGCCGCGTCATCCTTAGCGGCCGGGAACACCGCGCTGGTGCATCTCGGCGAGCAAATCCCGCTGGCCGGCTACAGCCTGCGCTTCGACGGCATCGGCCGGCATGAGGGCGAGAACTTCACCGCCGACGCCGGGGAATTCACCTTGCTCAAGGGCGGCCAGGTGGTGGCGGAGATGACGCCGGAGCGGCGGTTCTTCCCGTTGCAGCAGCAGACAATCGCCAGGACCGCGATCCACGCCGGTCTCCTGGCCGATTTCTACCTGGCTCTGGGCGATCCCGACGGCAAGGGCGGCTGGACGATCACGGCCGCTTGGCGGCCGCTGGTCCCGTTCATCTGGATCGGGGGAATTATCATGGCGCTGGGCGGCGCCGTCGGTCTTACGGACCGGCGCTGGACGGATTGGGCGGCGCGCTCCGGCCCGCCGCCGCCGGATCGCGTTTGCCGCTGAGCGCGGCCGAGAAGAAACGCCTGGCCGATATCCTCAAGGAGGGCGCGGGATGATCGTCGTCTTGATCGCGGCGTGCGCGGCCGCGGCGGTGCTGGCGGTGGTGCTGTCGCCGCTTTTGACCGAGGCGCGTCCGGCGCGGATTCGGGCGCGCCCCGACCTCGCGATCTATCGCGGCCGGCTCGCGGAGATCGAGCGCGACGCGGCGCGCGGCCTGGTCGAGCCCGGCGACGCTGCCGCCGCCCGGCTCGAGATCGAGCGCCGCATCCTGGCATCCGGCTTCGCCGGCGACGCGCCCGAGCCGAGCCCGCCGCGCCGGCGCCTGGCCGCGCTGCTCGCCTTGGGCGCGGCGGCGGGCGCCTTCGGGCTTTATTTCCTGACCGGCCTGCCGGGCTTGCCCGATCAGCCTTTTGCCGGCCGCATCCCGGAAGCGGCGCGGCATGAATCGGCCCAGAGCACGATCGACGGCCTGACCGCCAGGCTCCAGGCCAATCCCGAGGACGCCGACGGCTGGGTGATGCTCGGCCGCGCCTATGCGGCGATGGGCGATGACGGCAAGGCGGCCGATGCCTATGAGCACGCCCGCGATCTTCGCCCCGGCGACGAATCGATCGCGCTGGCCGAGGCCGAGGCGCTGCTTTCCGACCGCTTGCCCGACGAGGCGTTGTCCGACCGGGTCTTGGCGCTGCTCAAGAGCATCCAGCTGGCGGATCCGGACCAGCCGCTGGCGTTGTGGTATCTGGGATATGACGCAGCGCAGCATGGCCGCTTCGACGAGGCGCGGCAGGATTGGAATCATCTCCTCCAGGAGATGCCCGAGGACGCGCCCGAGCGCAAGACGGTCGAGGACGCGCTCGCGACGATCGCGGGGAAGCGCTAAAGTCTTTCCCCGGGAGGAAAACCGGAATGGACGGCGCGCGCGACCAGCCGCTGTGGCAGCCATCGCCCGAACGGGCGGCGGCAACCAACTTGGCGCGGTTTTCGGCCGAGGCGGGCAAGCGCTGGAACAAGAGTTTTTCCGGCATGGCCGATCTCCACCGCTGGTCGATCGCATCGCCCGAGGAATTCTGGCGCTCGGTGTGGGATTGGGGCGGGGTGATCGCGGAGACGCAAGGGAAGGCGGTCCTGCTCGACGGCGACAAGATGCCGGGCGCGCAATTCTTTCCCGAGGCGCGGCTCAATTTCGCCGAGAATCTCCTGCGCAAGCGCGACGGCACCGACGCGCTGGTGTTCCGCGGCGAGGACAAGGTGAAGCGGCGGCTGTCCTGGGCCGAGCTTTACGACCAGGTGTCGCTGCTGGCGCAGGCGATGAAAGCCGACGGCGTCGGCCCGGGCGACCGCGTCGCGGCTTATCTGCCCAACATGCCCGAGGCGGTGATCGGCATGCTGGCGGCGGCGTCCATCGGCGCGGTGTGGTCGTCCTGCTCGCCCGATTTCGGCGTCAAGGGCGTGCTCGACCGCTTCGGCCAGATCGAGCCCAAGATCCTGTTGGTGGCGGAGGGCTACTACTACGGCGGCAAAGCCTTCGACTGCCTCGACAAGACGCGCGAGATCGCGGCCTCGCTGCCCTCGTTGAAGCGCATCGTGGTGGTGCCCTATGCCGGCGAGCAATGCCTCGCTCCAAGGCCTGCCGCATGGGGTGTTCCTGGCCGAGTATCTGGCGCCCTACAAGCCGGGCGAGATCGCCTTCGCCCGCCTGCCCTTCGACCATCCGCTCTACATCATGTATTCCTCGGGCACGACCGGCGTGCCGAAATGCATCGTGCACGGCGCCGGCGGCACGCTGCTGCAGCACATCAACGAGCATCGGCTGCATTGCGACGTGAAGCCCGGCGACCGGCTGTTCTATTTCACCACCTGCGGCTGGATGATGTGGAACTGGCTGGTCTCCGGCCTGGCCTCGGGCGCGACCCTGCTGCTCTACGACGGCTCGCCCTTCCACCCCTCGGGCAACGTGCTGTTCGACTACGCCGACCAGGAGCGCATGACGCTGTTCGGCACCTCGGCCAAATACATCGATGCCTGCCCCAAGGCCGGGCTCGAGCCGATGAAAACGCACAAGCTCGACAGCTTGCGGACGATGACCTCGACCGGCTCGCCGCTGTCGCCGGAAAGCTTCGACTACGTCTATCGCGCCATCAAGCGCGATTTCTGCCTGGCCTCGATCTCGGGCGGCACCGACATCATCTCCTGCTTCGTGCTGGGCAATCCCGCCGGGCCGGTGTGGCGCGGCGAATGCGCGTCGCCGGTGCTGGGCATGGCGGTCGAGGTGTTCCGCGACGACGGACGCGCGCGGCCGACGGCGAGAAGGGCGAGCTGGTCTGCACCCGGCCCTTCCCGTCCATGCCGCTCGGCTTCTGGAACGACCCGGACGGCAAGAAATACCGCGCCGCCTATTTCGAGCGCTTTCCCGGCGTCTGGTGCCACGGCGATTACGCCGAGCGCACGCGCCACGGCGGCTTCATCATCTATGGCCGCTCGGACGCGGTGCTGAACCCCGGCGGCGTGCGCATCGGCACCGCCGAGATCTATCGCCAGGTCGAGCAGGTGCCCGAGGTGCTGGAATCGCTGGTGATCGGCCAGGATTGGCAGAACGACGTGCGCGTCGTGCTGTTCGTGAGGCTGCGGGAAGGCGTCACGCTCGACGAGGCGCTGATCGCCCGCATCAACCGGCAGATCCGCGACCACGCCAGCCCGCGCCACGTGCCGGCGAGGATCGTGCAGGTGGCCGACATCCCGCGCACCAAGAGCGGCAAGATCGTCGAGCTCGCCGTGCGCGACGTGGTGCATGGGCGGCCGGTCAAGAACCGCGAGGCGCTGGCCAATCCCGAGGCGCTGGAATTCTTCCGCGACCGGCCGGAATTGCGGGCTAAGACACTGGACCCCCGCTTTCGCGGGGGTGACGTAGGAGAAATCTACGTCAGCTTGTCGATCGCCAAGGCGAGCTTGATGTCGCGTTGCGACAGGCCGCCCGCGTCATGGGTCGAGAGCGTGATCTCGACCTTGTTGTAGACGTTGAACCATTCGGGATGGTGGTCCATCTTTTCGGCCAAGAGCGCGACCTTGCTCATAAACCCCCAGGCCTGGTTGAAATCCTTGAACTGGAAGCTTTTCTTGATGGCATCGCGGCCCGGAACCTCGGCCCAGCCCGGGAGCTCCTTCAGCGCTTGCGCCCGCGCCGCCCCCGTCAGCTTCTCGATCATGTGCGCCTCCCATGACTATGACAAGATCTCCGCCCCGTCGCTGGCCGATCTCGAGGCTCTGGCGAACCGCGCGCTCGCGACCATACCCGCCGAATTGCGCCGGCATCTGGGCGCGGTGGTGATCCGGGTCGAGGACTTCCCCGACGAGGATACCGAGAAAGAGATGGAGCTTGAAAGTCCCTTCGATCTCTTGGGCCTTTATCGTGGGATTGGGATGCCGCGCAAGAGCGTCAGCGACCCGCGCCCGCATATCGACATGATCTTCATCTACCGCCGGCCGATCCTCGATTACTGGTGCGAGACCGGCGAGGAACTTTATCGCGTCGTGCGCCACGTGCTGATCCACGAAATCGGCCATCATTTCGGCTTTTCCGACGCCGACATGGAGCGCATCGAAACCGAGGGACAATGAGTCAGCCCGACAAGCCGGACCTGGAATATTGGGCCGGGCCCGGCGGCGAGCACTGGGCGCGCCACAACGACTTCACCGAGAGCATGTTTTCGCCGGTCACGGCCGTCCTGCTCGCCGCCGCCGCGGCGAAGCCGGGCGAACGCGTCGTGGATGTCGGTTGCGGCTGCGGCGGGATGGCCATCGCCCTGGCGAAGCAGGTGGGCCAAGCGGGTTTCGTGCTCGGGATCGACGTCTCGGCGGCGATGCTGGATCTCGCCCGCCGCCGCGCCCCGCCCGGCGCAAAAGTAGAATTCCTCCAGGCCGACGCCACCACCCATGTTTTCGCCAAGCGCGATTTCGACCTGCTGTGCTCGCGTCACGGCGTGATGTTCTTCGCCGATCCGGCGCGCGCCTTCGCCAATCTGCGCGTAGCCCTGAAGCCCGGCGGGCGGGCGGTGTTCTCGTGCTTCCGCGCGCCGCGCGACAATCCCTGGGCGATGGTGCCGGTCGAAGCGGCCTATGCCCAGGTGCCGCGTCCACCCAGGCCCGGGCCCGAGGATCCCGGCGCGTTTTCCTTCGCCGATCCGGCGCGCGTCCAGCGCATCCTCGGCGGCGCCGGATTCGCCGAGGTCGCGCTGGAGCCGCACGACTTGACGTTCGATATCGCGGCGGGCGGCGGGCTCGACGCGGCGGTCGGGAACATGCTCGAGATCGGCCCGGCGAGCCGCGCGGTCGCAAACGCGAGCGCCGCGACCAGGGAAAAGGTCGCGGCGGCGATGCGCGAAGCGCTCGCGCCCTTTGCCAAGGGCGAGGCGGTGAAGCTCGGCGCGGCGATCTGGATCGTGACCGCGAAAAATCCCTAAAGCAGGGCGGCGACCCGCCGGCGCAGTTCGGGCAGCAGCCGGCGCTTGAACCACGGATTCTGCTGCTCCCACGCGGTGGTGCGCCAAGACGGATGCGGCAGCGGCCAGTAGCGGGGCAGGTAATCGCGCCAATGGCGCACGGTTTCGGTCATGCTGGGATATCGGGTTTCCGGCAGGTAATAGTCGATGGCGTAGGAGCCGACCAGCAGCGTGAGCTCGGCTTGCGGCAGCTCGGCCAGCAAGCGCGGATGCCACAGCGGCGCGCATTCGGGCCGCGGCGGCAGATCGCCGCCCTTCGCGTCCCGCCCCGGATAGCAGAAGCCCATGCCGAGCACCGCGACGCGGGCCTCGTCGTAGAAGGCGTCGCGGTCCATGGCGAGCCATTCCCTTAAACGATCCCCGCTGCGGTCGTTGAAGTTCAATCCGGTTTCGTGGACGCGGGTGCCGGGAGCCTGGCTCAAGATGAGAATCCGCGCCGAACCCGCGATCCGCACCACCGGGCGCGGGCCGAGCGGCAGATGCTTGGCGCAGAGACGGCAGGCGCGGATTTCCGCGAGCAGCGAATCGAGCCCGGGGGGTGCGGATTTGAGGGCGGCGCGCATCAAGCGATATTTTATATCAGAGGCCGAAAAGAAAGCGGCGCCTCTTAAAGGGCGCCGGCTTTCCGTCCACGGGCCTCCGAACTTTACGAAAACCGAATCTTTTGGCCGGGCTTCGCCATAGGCCGCGCGCCCGGCGGAAATCGTTTCTGAAGGAGTTAGAGCAAACGCCGTGCCGTTCCAGAAACGGCTTATTTTTCAGTGACTTAGAAAAACTGGCCGGGCCGGTTGTCAAGGATTCCGACTCCGCCTTCCGCCCGCGCGCGGGAAAGGGACGGTTACGCCCGATAGCCGAAATAGCTCAAGACCAGGCCGATGACGAGGTCCGCCGCGGCGGCGCCGGAGAAGACGCCCTGATGCGCGAGCAGCTTGGACCCGACCGACGCGATCCATTGCGGCTGGAAAATGGTGATCACGGCCCGAATCAGCGCCACCCAACCGATCAGCGTGATGATGAGCCGCCAGTCGAACACCCAGACATTGTGCGTCAGCACCAGCGTCAAGCCGCCGAGCAGGCCCAGCACCCCGGCCAGGTACATGAGCGCGCGGCTTTTGATGAACTCCTTGAGCAAGGCGCGGAACGCTTTGGGATCGGCGAGGATGGCGATCCCGACGAGCAGAAACACCGGCCCCAAAAGCCTGGCGATGAAGATCGAGGTTTGCATGTCCGCGCTCCGGTTATCGCAACGCCGCCGCGATGTTGCCGCCGTCCACCGTGGTGATGTCGCCGGTCGTCTTCAATGCGGTCGCGTGATAGAGAAAAGCCGCGGCTACGTCCTCGGGCGTCACCTCGCGGCCCAGCAGATTGCCGCGCATGTAATCGCCCTCGCTGAGTCCGCGCGCCTTGGCGCGCGAGGCTATCATGTCCTTGGTCAAAAGCCCGCCGCGGATGCGGTCGGCGTTGACGCCGTTGGCGCGGATGCCGTCCTTGCCGTATTCGAGCGCGTATTGGCGCATCAGCAGCAACGTGGCCGCCTTGGGCAGGCCGTAAGGACCGAAATCGGCGCCGGGATTGACCGCCTGCTTGGAGACGTTGAACAAGAGACAGCCGCCCATGGCTTGCGCGCGCATGATCTTGACCGCGCCTTGCGCCACGCGCTGATGGGCGAAGAAATTGAGCTCGAAGCTGTGGCGGAGAATCTTGTCCTCGACCTCGCCGATCGCCCCTTGCCAGGCGGCGCCGGCGTTGGAGACGGCGATGTCGACGCCGCCGTAATATTCCGCCGTCTTGGCGAAGGCGGCGCGCACCGATTCGTCCTGGGTCACGTCGCAGGAAACCGCCAGCGCGCCCAAGGATTGGGCGAGTTTTTCGACCGCGGCCGCATCCTTGTCCAAAAGCGCCAGCTCCGCCCCGGCCGATCTGAAGGCCCTCGCGATCGCGCTCGCCGATCGATCCCGCGGCTCCGGTGATCAGCGCCACCTGGCCCTGCAACGGCTTTTCCGCCTCTTTCCCGAGCTTGGCCTGTTCCAGCGACCAGTATTCCATCTCGAACAGATCTTTCTCCGGCAGGGATTCGAACCGCCCCACCGCTTCGGCGTCGGTGACGACCACGATCGCGTTTTCGGCGATGTCGGCGGCGATGCGCGCCTCCTGCTTGCTGCGTCCCAATCCGAACAGCCCCACCCCCGGCACCAGGACCACGCGCGGCAACGGATCGAGCGCGCGTTTCTTGGGCTCGGCGCGGGCGTTGTGGCGGCTGAAATAGGCCTTGTAGCGGTCGATGAAGCTCTTGGCCGCTTCCACGGTGTCTTTGCGGAATTGCGCCATGTTGGCGGCATCGGGCGCCGGCAGCAGCAAGGGCAGGTTCTTGGTGCGGATGGTGTGATCGGGCGTGACCGGGCCGAGCTGAGAATATCGCGACAGCTCCTTGCCGTTGACGTAGGCGAGCACCGCCGGAGGGCCGCGGAATTCGATCACCAGACGCCGCCACGCGCCCTCGATCTTGTCGTCCTTTAAGCCGCAGGCGCCGCGCAGGATGGGCGCGATCTCGGCCACATGCGCCAGGCGCCGCGGCAAGACCACGGCCGGGAAGATGCTGCGCCGCCCGCGCGCCAGACGCTCCTCGGCCGATGTGACGGCGGCGATCATGCGTTCATAGGCTTCCAACGCGGTTTCGCCGAAGGTGAAGATGCCGTGCTTCAACAGCACCAGCCCCTCGACCTTGGGATCGGATTCGAACACCCGCGCCGCTTTCTTGGCGAGATCGAAGCCCGGCATGATGAAAGGCACCACCCCGAGGCGCGCGCCATACACCTCGCGGCACAGCTTCTCGCCTTCGGGCTGGTCGGCCAGGCTCAACACCGAAGTGGCATGGGTGTGGTCGATGAACTTGCCCGGCAGGAAGGCGTGCAGCAGGGTCTCGACCGAGGGATTGGGCGCGCCAGGATCGAGCAGATTGGCGCGCTGCACCCGCACCATGTCCTCGTCGGAAAGCCGGGATCGGGATTTCATCCGCAGCAGCGGTGCGAGCCGCACCGCCGGCAGCCCGGCGGGCTCGATCTCGGCCATGTCCCAGCCGCTGCCCTTGACGCAGAGAACCTCGGTCTCCTCGCCCAGGAGATCGGACAGACGCGTCTTGACCGAGGTGTTGCCGCCACCATGGAGCACCAGCTTCGGCTCGCGGCCCAAAAGCCGCGAGGTATAGATGCGCAAAGCCAGGTCGGCATTAACCCCTTGCTGGGCATAACGCGCCACCAGGCTCTTGGCCTCGGCCTCCGACCAGCGGCTTTTCAAACGTGTCTCCCCATGGTCACGAGCATAGAATATGATAGGCGCGAAGGAGAGTGAAATGGCCCCATCGGCCGGTCCGCGCGGCGTGTTCGCCGCGGTTTTGACGCCTATGACCAGCGACCTTGAGCCCGATCTCAAGGGTTTTGCCGCGCATGCGCGCTGGCTTCTGGCCAATGGCTGCGACGGCCTGGCGCCCTTGGGCACGACCGGCGAGGCGAATTCGCTGTCGCTCGGACAAAGGATGAAGATCATCGAGACGGTGGCGCGGGAACTGCCGGCGGAGAAATGCATCATCGGCTCGGGTTCCTGCGCGCTGGCCGACGCGGTGCATCTGACGCGCGAGATCGTGCGCATGGGCGCGGCGGGCGCGCTGATCCTGCCGCCCTTCTATTACAAATCGCCGGGCGAGGACGGGCATTATGCGTTCTTCTCCGAGGTGATCGAGCGCGTGGGCGACAAGCGGTTGCGGCTTTACCTCTATCACTTCCCGCAGCTTTCGGCGGTGCCGATCATGCTGCCGCTGATCGAGCGGCTGAAGAAAACCTACGGCGAGGTCATCGCCGGCTTGAAGGACAGCGGCGGCGACTGGAATTATTCGGACGCGCTGCTCAAGGCCGTGCCGGGATTCGGCGTGTTCTCGGGCAGCGAGCAATATCTGCTTCATAATTTGCGCGCCGGCGGGGTTGGCACCATCTCGGCTTCGGTCAACGTCACCGCGCCCTTGGCGCAGGCGGTGTTCCGCGCCTGGCAGAAACCCGAGGCCGATTCCCTGCAAAAGACGCTCACGGCGGCGCGGGTGCTGTTCCAGGATTATCCGCTGGTGGCGGCGTTGAAGGAGACCATGGCGCTGATCTCCGGCAACGATGAATGGCGCAACATCCTGCCGCCCAACACGCCCTTGTCGAAGGAGCAGCGCGCCGAGATCGACGCACGGCTCAGGCAGCTCCCGGCGATGCGCCCGGTGTTGGAATCGCTGCGCGCGGCGTGAGTTGCCGCCGCCGGCCCGGTTTCAGGTTTCGCGGCCGCGTTCGAGCGCCGGCCAGCGGGCGAAGGCGAAGATCCACAAGGCCAGGATATTGACGAGGGGCACGAACCACAGCAGCACCCACCAGCCGCTGTGCCCCGTGCGCCGCAAGATCCTCACCCCCGGAACCAGGAAGATCGCCAGGATGGCCAGGACGACGAGGAAGTTCATCAGCGACAGCAATCCCCATATCGGCAACAAGGGCGTCATCGGCATCACCTTTTCCCTTCGTTGAAATGCGGGCTCATTGCAGCCGCGCCTTTTTGAGGAAGCTGGCGCGGTCGGCGGAGCGGAGATTCATGGTCAGGGTGCGGCCGTCGCGGAACACCACCATCGGCACCTCGACCCCGGCCGGGCCCAGCGCCCAGATCGAGCGATAAAGCGTGCCCAGATCGCCGATCTCCTTGCCGGCCAGCGACAAGACGATGTCGCCGGTGTGGATATTGGCCTGGCGCGCCGGCGCCTTGCTGGCCATGCCCGCCACCACCACCTTGCCGTCGATCTCGGTGGCGTAGAGCCCGAGCCAGGGCCGCGGCGGCTTGGCGGGCCGGCCGATCGTCAGGAGATCGTCATAGACCGGCTTCAGGAGATCGATCGGCACCGCCATGTTGAGATGCTCGGGCGGCGCGTTTTCGCGCGCCTGCTGCAAGTGCAGCGAGCCGATGCCGATGAGATTGCCGCGCTTGTCGATGACCGCGGTGCCGCCCCAATTGGGATGCGCGGGCGCGGTGAACAGCGCCTCCTCCAGGAGATATTCCCAATAACCGGCGAATTCCTGTTTGGCGGCGATATGCGCCGCGACCGAGCGTTGCCTGCCGCCGGATCCCCCCACCACCACCGGATCGCCGATGCGCGCGGCCGAGGATTCGCCCAAGGGCAAGGCCGGCAGATTGAGCTTGCCCAGCGCCTGCACCAGGCCGAATCCGGATTCCTGATCATAGACCAAGGCGTGGCCGGGCACGGCCCTGCCGTCATTGGTGTTGAGCCAGATGGTTTCGGCCTCGGTGATGAGATAGCCGATGGTCAGGACGATGCCGTCGGCGCGGATGACGACGCCATTGCCGGCGCGTTCGGTGCCGAGCGTGCCGGCGGTGAAGGCGTCCTCGGGCACGGCTGCCTGCACGCCCAGCACCGAGGCAAGCGCGCGTTCGAGGTCGAAGTCGTAATCCTCGGGCTTGGGCCGCGCTTGCGGCGGGGTTTCCCAATCGGCGGGCGATGGCATGAAAACGAGAATACACCAGCAGGAAGGGAATCGCGAATCGGCCAGTGGCGCCGGGGCGGCCGGTTCTAGTCCTCGTCCGGGCCGCGCCGCAAATGCTTGATACGGCCGCGCGCGTGCTTGGCCGAAAGCCGCTTCTCGCGCGCGGTCTTGGAAGGCCTGGTGGCGCGGCGCGGCTTGGGCGCGCGCGCGGCTTGGGCGAGCAACTCCGCGAGCCGCGCGCGGGCGTCCGCGCGGTTGCGCTCCTGGGTGCGGAAGCGGTGCGCAGTGATGATGAGCACGCCCGCCCGGTTGAGCTTGCGCCCGGCCAGAGTCTTGAGGCGCCGGCGCGATGCGTCGTCGAGAAAGCGCGCGCGGCCCAGGTCGTAGCGAAGCTGCACCGCGCTTTCGACCTTGTTGACGTTCTGCCCGCCCGGGCCGGTCGAGCGGATGAAATGCTCTTCGAGCGCCGCTTCGTCGATGGGGATCACGGCGAACCCGTGCCGGGATGGGGATTGGCGCCGGGCTGGTCGGGGACCTCCTCCGGCGGCAGCAAAAGCGGCAGCGAAGCGTCCGGCAGCTGCGTCGAATCCCAGCCACCGCCCAGAGTCTCGATCAGCAGCACGCTGGCATTGAGCCGGCTTTGCGTCACGCCGTAGGCGGTCTGCTGGTCGGCGAGCGCCGTCGCCTGGGCCGTCACCACGGTGGTGAAATCGACCGTGCCGGCGAGGTATTCGTTCAGGATCAGCTTCTCGGCCAATTCCGCCGCCTTGACCGCGCTGTCCTGCACCACGGATTGTTGTTCGAGGATCTTGAGCGCGGCGAGATTGTCCTCGACGCCCTGGAACGAGGTCAGCACGGCCTGGCGGTAATTGGCGACGGTCTGGTCGTAGCCGGCGCGCGCCGCCGCGACCTGCGAGGTGGTCAAGCCGCCGTTGAACAGGTTCCAGTTGATCTGCGGCCCGAAGGTCCAGGCGAGGTTCGAGCTTTTCAACAACGTGTCGAGCATCGAGCTGGAGAAGCCGTAGGAGCCGGTCAAGGTGAGGGTGGGGAAATACCCGGCGACCGCGACGCCGATCTGCGCGTTAGCCGCGGCCACGTCGCGTTCGGCCGCCGCCACGGTCGGGTTGCGCTCCAGGAGATCCGAGGGCAGACCCGCGGGCGCCACCGGCACGTGGATGGCATAGGGCGTTGGCGAGGCCGCCAGCGAGAATTCCGCCGGAGGTTGCCCGATCAATACGGCGATGGCGTGTTCGAGCTGGGCGCGCGGCACTTCGATCGCCACCGCCTGAGAGCGCGTATTGTCGAGCTGGGCCTGGGCCTGGGCCACGTCGGAGCGCGCCGCAACGCCCACCTTGTAGCGGTTCTGAGTGATCTCTAGCGTGCGCGCATAAGCCTTCGCGGTGTCGTCCAAGAGCCGCTTCAACTCGTCGTCGACGCGGAGCTGGAAATAATCCTGCGCCAGCGTCGCCTGTTCCGAGAGCCGGAGCGCCGCGAGCTGGGCGGCCGTGGCCTGGGCGGTGGCCCGGGCGCTTTCGACCTGGCGGCGCACCTGGCCCCAGATGTCGATCACCCAGCTGGCGTCGACCGGCAGGCTGAACTGGTTGGTGATAGCGGAACGGCTGCTGGCGCCGCCGCTCGAGCCGAAGGACCCGCCCGGCGTGCGCGCGCGCGTCGCCGCCGGATCGAGTCCGATCGAGGGAAAAAATCCCGCGCGCGCCTCGCCCACCAGCGCCACCGACTGGCGATAGGCGGCTTCGGAGGCCTTCAGGTTCTGGTTCGAGATATCGACCTGCTTTTCGAGCCGGTCGAGCGCCGGGTCGTCATAGACCGACCACCAGGGCTGGCCGGAAGCCGCCGCCTTGGGCTCGGCCGGCTTCCAATCGCCGAGCTCCTTGAAGGAATCGGGCGTCTCGGCCGGCGGTTTCCGGTAATCGGGCCCGACCGAGCATGAAACCAGCAAAACGGCGGCCCCCGCCGGGCAAGCCGGCGAAGAACAAAGGGCAGGAAAGCAGGAAATTGCGCGCGGGAGAAATTCATGTCATTCCCCCGGCGCCGGCTCGACGCCCGGCGGGACGGATGCTTCCTTCCGGCTCCAGCGCGCCTGGCTCCACAAGCGGAAGCGGTCGAGATAGAGATAGATCACCGGCGTGGTGTAAAGCGTCAGCACCTGACTCACCAGCAGACCGCCGACGATCGAGATGCCGAGCGGCCGGCGCAGTTCGGCTCCCTCGCCGAAGCCGATCGCCAGGGGAACCGCGCCCAGCATCGCCGCCATGGTGGTCATCATGATCGGACGGAAGCGCATCAGGCAGGCCTGATAGATCGCGTCGCGGGTGGAGAGATGCTGCGTGCGTTCGGCGTCGAGCGCGAAATCGATCATCATGATGGCGTTCTTCTTGACGATGCCGATCAGCAGGATGACGCCGATGAGCGCGATGATGCTGAACTCGGTCCGGAACAGCAGCAGCGCCAGCACCGCCCCCACCCCCGCCGACGGCAATGTCGAAAGGATGGTGATGGGATGGACATAGCTTTCGTAAAGCACGCCCAGCACGATATAGACCGCCGCCAGCGCCGCCAGGATCAGGATCGGCTCGTTGGCGAGCGAAGCCTGATAGGCGCCGGCGGTGCCTTGGAAGCTGCCGCGGATATCGGCCGGCACGCTCAAGCCGCGCATCGCCTCGGCGATGGCGCTGGACGCGTCGCTCAGCGACTTGCCCGGCGCCAGGTTGAAGGAGATGGTGGCGGCGACCGCCAGGCCCTGGTGGTTCACCGCCAAGGGCGTGGTGCCGGGGCCGTAATTCGAGAACGCCGCCAGCGGCACCATGGTTTCGGCGGCGGTGGCGACCGCGCTGCCGGTCGAGGTGTTGCTGTGGGTCGAGTTGGCGATGGAATTGGTCGCCAGGTTGCGCGCCACGTCGGCCGCGACGCTCGCCGCGGAACTCGACTGGCCGGGCAGCACCACCGTGCCGGCCACCGCATTGGTCGATTGCGTGCCGCCCACGGCGCCGCCCGAGGTCGAGACGAAAATCTGCTTGAGCGAATCGGGGTTCTGCCAGTACTCGGGCGCGACCTCCATGATGACGTGGTACTGGTTCAAGGGGTTGTAGATGGTCGAGACCTGGCGCTGGCCGAAGGCGTCGTAGAGCGTGTTGTCGATCGCGCTCACGCTCAAGCCCAGCCGCGCCGCCGCGGAGCGGTCGATCTGCAGATCGGTTTCGAGGCCCTTGTTCTGCTGGTCGGAATTGACGTCGGTCAGCGAGGGCAACTGTTGCAGCGCCTGGGTGATCTTGGGCGCCCATTCGTTGAGCTCATCGAGATCGTCGCTTTGCAGCGTGTATTGATAGAGCGCGTTCGATAGCCGCCCGCCGACGCGGATGTCCTGCACCGCCTGGAAGAACAGCGTCGCGCCCGGCACCACCGCCATCTCGCGCCGCAGCCGCGCGATCACCTGGGTTATCGGGGATCGCTTGGAGATGGGCTTCAACGAGGCGAAGACGAAGCCGCCATTGGTCTGGCCGCCGCCGGTGAAGCCCACCACGCTCGCAACATCCTTGTCGTTGTGGATGATGTCGATGAACCGGGTGAGTTTCTGGGACATGAGCTGGAACGAGATGCTCTGATCCGCCTGGATGATGCCGATCATCCGGCCCGTGTCCTGTTGCGGGAAAAAGCCCTTGGGCACGACGGTGAAGAGAAAGACGTTGAGGCAGAGCGTGGCGGCCAGGATGAGCAGCACCAGAGGCGCGCGCTTCAGCGACCAGGCGAGGCTTTTCGCATAGAAACCCCGCGACCGCTCGAAGACGCGCTCGCTGACGCCGGAAATGCGCGCAAAAAGCCCGGGCCGCGCCGTAGGCCCTGCGGCGGTCTGGCGGCGCAGGACATAGGCGCACATCATCGGCGTGGCCGAAAGCGACACCAGCAACGAGACCAGGATCGCGACCGACAGCGTCACCGCGAATTCGCGGAACAGGCGGCCGATGATGCCGCCCATCAGCAGGATGGGCGTGAACACCGCCACCAGCGACAGGCTCATCGACAGGACGGTGAAGCTCACCTCGCGCGCGCCTTGTAGCGCGGCTTGGAAGCGGGGCATGCCGGCTTCGATATGCCGCGATGTGTTCTCCAGCACGACGACGGCATCGTCGACCACGAAGCCAGTCGCCACGGTGAGCGCCATGAGCGAGAGGTTGTCGAGGCTGTAGCCCAGCAGATACATGACCCCGAAGGTGCCGATCAGCGACACCGGCACCGCCACCGCCGGGATCAGCGTGGCGCGGCCGCTCCTCAAAAACAGGAATACCACCATGATCACGAGCGCGACCGAAATCATCAGCGAGATCTCGACATCCTTGAGCGAGGCGCGGATGGTGACCGATTGATCCATCGCCTGCGTGATGTCGATGCCGGCGGGGATTTCGGCATGCAGGAACGGAATCTGCGCGCGCACCCGGTCCACCGTGTTGATGATGTTGGCGCCGGGCTGGCGGTAGACGATCACCAGCACCGCCGGCTTGCCGTTGGCGAGGCCGGCATTGCGGATGTTCTCGACCGAATCGGTGACTTGCGCCACGTCGGACAGGCGCACCGCCGAGCCTTTGCGGTAAGCGATGATCAGGGGCGCGAATTGGGCGGCGGTCGAGGCGTTGTCGTTGGCGTAGATCTGGTAACGCTTGCCGGCCTGCTCGATCGCGCCCTTCGGGCTGTGGGCGTTGGCGGATGCGAGCGCCGCGCGCACGTCTTCGAGCCCGATGCCGTATTTGCTTAGCGCGTCGGGGTTGATCTCGGCCCGGACCGCGGGCAGCGCCGAGCCGCCGACATCGACCTCGCCGACGCCGTCGATCTGCGACAGCTTCTGCGAGATGATGGTGGTGGCCGCGTCGTACATCTGGCCGCGGGTGAGCGTGTCGGAGGTCAGCGCCAGGATCAGGATCGGCGCGTCGGCCGGGTTGACCTTGCGGTAGGTTGGGTTCTGCCTGAGGCTGGTCGGCAGATCGACGCGCGCCGCGTTGATCGCCGCCTGAACGTCGCGCGCAGCGCCGTCGATGTCGCGGTCGAGGCCGAATTGGAGCGTGATGCGCGTCGAGCCGACCGAGCTCGACGAGGTCATTTCGGTGACGTCGGCGATCTGGCCGAGATGGCGCTCCAAGGGCGTCGCCACGCTGGTCGCCATCACTTCGGGGCTGGCGCCCGGCATGGTCGCGCGCACCGAGATGGTGGGAAAATCGACCTGGGGCAAGGGCGAAACCGGCAGCAGGAAAAATGCCAAGCCCCCGGCCAGCGCCACGCCGAGCGTCAAGAGCGTGGTGGCGACCGGCCGGCGGATGAAGGTTTCGGAGGGGTTCACGGCGCGGGGCCCCCCTCTTCGGTCGATTGATTGACGAGCCCGCCGTAACGGCCGCGCAGACGGACCGCCCAGCGGTCGAAGGTCAGGTAGATCACCGGCGTGGTGAAGAGCGTGAGCATCTGGCTGACGATCAGCCCGCCGACGATGGTCAGGCCCAGCGGATGGCGCAACTCCGAGCCGGTGCCAGTGCCGAGCATCAGCGGCAACGCGCCCAGGATCGCCGACATGGTGGTCATCAGGATCGGGCGAAAACGCAAAAGGCTCGCCTGGTAGATCGCGTCGCGCGGCGACTTGCCCTCGTTGCGTTCGGCGTCGAGCGCGAAATCGATCATCATGATCGCGTTCTTCTTGACGATGCCGATCAGCAGGATGATGCCGATGATGGCGATGACGGTGAGATCGTCGCGCACCAGGATCAGCGCCAGCAGCGCGCCGATGCCGGCCGAGGGCAATGTGGAGAGGATGGTGACCGGGTGGATGAAGCTCTCATAGAGCACGCCTAGCACGATATAGACCGTGACCACCGCCGCCAGGACAAGCCAGACCTCATTGCCGAGCGAATTCTGGAAGGCCAGCGCCGAGCCTTGAAAGACCGTGACAATGCCGCGCGGCAAGGCGATCTCCTGCTCGATCTTGCGGATGGCGTTGACGCCCTCGCCGAGCGAGACATTCGGCGCCAGATCGAAGGAGACCGAATAGGCGGGGAACTGGCCGAGATGGTCGATCTGCAACGGCGCCGTCTGGACCGAGGTCGTGGCCATGGAGCTCAAGGGCACTTGACCGCCGCCGGCCGAGGGCAGGTAGATCGAGGAGAACGAATTGAGCGAGGTTTGCAGGTTCTTGTCCGCTTCGAGAATGACGCGATACTGGTTCGACTGGGTGAAGATGGTCGAGATGATGCGCTGGCCGAAGGCGTCGTAGAGCGCGTTGTCGATGGTCGCCGGCGTGATACCGAAACGTCCGGCGGCGTCGCGGTCGATGGTGACATAGGCCGACAGGCCCTGGTCCGACTGGTCGCTCACCACATTGGCGAACTCGGGCGCCTGGCCGAGCCGGTCGACCAGCTTCGGCGTCCAGGATGCAAGCTCGTCCGGATTGGCGTCTTCGAGCACGAATTGGTATTGCGACCGGCTGATGGTGGTGTCGATGGTCAAATCCTGCACCGGTTGCAGGTAAAGCGCGACGCCGGGAATGGCGGCGGTCTCGCGCTGCAGATCTCCGATGACCGATGTCACGTCCTCGCTGCGGTCGTCGGGCGGTTTCAGATTGATGAGGAACCGGCCGCTGTTGAGCGTGGTGTTGGTGCCGTCGACGCCGATGAAGGAGGAGAGGCTCTCGACATTGGGGTCCTTGAGGATGGCGGCCGCCAGACCCTGCTGGCGTTGCGCCATGGCGCCGTAGGAAACCGTTTCGGAGGCCTGCGAAATGCCCTGGACCAGGCCCGTGTCCTGGACCGGGAAAAACCCCTTGGGAATGACGACATAGAGGATGACGGTCAGCACCAGCGTCGCCACCGCGACCGCCAACGTCAAGGGCTGGCGGTCCAGCACCCAATTGAGCCCGTTTCCATAGTGGTGGACGAGTTGGTCGAATTTCTCGCGGTTCCAGCGCTGAAATCTGTTTTCCTTGGTCTCGCCGGACGTGCGCAGCAGCTTGGCGCAGGCCATCGGCACCAAGGTGAGCGACACCGCCGCCGAGATCAGGATGGTGACCGCCAAGGTGAGCGCGAATTCGCGGAACATGCGCCCCACCACGTCGCCCATGAACAGGAGGGGAATAAGAACGGCGATCAACGAGATCGTCAGCGAGATAATCGTGAAGCCCACCTGCGCCGAGCCTCTGAGCGCCGCCTTCAAGGGCGGATCGCCCATCTCGATATAGCGCGCGATGTTCTCGATCATGACGATGGCGTCGTCGACCACGAAGCCCGAGGCGATGGTCAGCGCCATGAGCGAAAGGTTGTCGAGGCTGAACCCCATCAGATACATGGCGCCGAAGGTGCCGACGAGAGACAGCGGAACCGACAGGCTGGGAATGATGGTGGCGCGGGCATTGCGCAAGAAGACGAAGATGACCAGCACCACCAGCACCACCGCCAGCATGAGTTCGAATTCGACGTCGTGGACCGAGGCGCGGATGGTGACGGTGCGGTCGGTCAACACCGCGACATCGATTGCCGCCGGCAGCGAAGCCTGCAATTGCGGCAACAGGTTCTTGATGCCGTCGGCCACGGATATGACATTGGCGCCGGGCTGGCGCTGGATGTTGAGGATCACCGCCGGCGTCGTGTTCATCCAGGCGCCGAGCTTGTCATTCTCGGCGGCATTGACGACCGAGGCGACATCGCCCAGATGAACCGGCGCGCCGTTCTTGTAGGCGATGACGATCCCGAGATAGTCGTCGATATTCTGCAGCTGATCGTTGGCGTTGATGGTGTAGGAACGCGAAGGCCCGTCGAAATTGCCTTTGGGCATGTTGACGTTGGCGTTGCCGATGGTGGTCCTGAGATCGTCGATATTCAGGCCGTAAGCCGAAAGCGCGCGCAGATCGGCCTGGACGCGCACCGCCGGGCGCTGCCCGCCGGCGATGCTGACCAGCCCCACGCCGGGCAGCTGCGAGATTTTCTGCGCCAGGCGCGTATCGGCCAGATCCTCGACCTGCGGCAAGGGCATGGTGGCCGAGGTGAGCGCCAGCGTCAGGATCGGCGCATCGGCGGGATTGACCTTGGCGTAGATCGGCGGCGCCGGCAGGTCGGACGGCAGTAAATTCCCGGCCGCATTGATCGCCGCCTGAACCTCCTGTTCGGCGATGTCGAGGCTGATGTTCAGCCCGAATTGCAGGGTGATGACCGAGGCGCCGGCCGAGCTCGAGGACGACATCTGGTTGAGGTTCGGCATCTGGCCGAACTGCACTTCGAGCGGCGCCGTGACCGAGGAGGTCATCACGTCGGGCGAGGCGCCGGGATAGAAGGTCTGCACCTGGATGGTCGGGTAATCGACTTCGGGCAACGCCGACAAGGGCAGGAACCGGAAGGCGACCATGCCGCTGAGCATGATCGCCACCATCAGCAGCGAGGTCGCGACCGGCCGGAGAATGAACGGGGTGGAGGGACTCATGCCGCCCGCCTCAGGCGCCGCTGGGGAAGGGCGCGCTCATTGCCCGTTCCCGCCGTTCTGCTGCTGGTGTTGCGGCGGGTTATCCGCGGGCGGCATGGAAGCCGGATTGGCCGGGACCGGATTGGCCGGGACCTGATTGGATGGGACCGCATCGGCGGGCGTTTGGGCGTTGCCGGCCGGCGCGGGCGGCGTTTGATCGACCCTGCGGCGCAGCCGGAGTCTGGGCGGGCGCGGCGGTGGGCAGCGAAACCTTGGCGCCGTTCTTGAGCTTGTCGGCGCCGTCCGTCACCACCAGATCGCCCACGGATAGGCCGGAGGTGATCGCCTGGCGTTCGCCCTGGCTCGGGCCCAGCGCGACCTTCTGCACCGTCACGGTGTTGTCGGGTTTCACCATATAGACGAAGGTGCCCGGCGCGCCGCGCTGGATGGCCGAGGACGGGATGACGATGGCGTCCTTGAGCACATCGACGATGAGCTGCACATTGACGAACTGGTTGGGGTAGAGCAGCTCGTCCGCATTGGCGAAGTCGGCGCGCAGCTGGAAGGTGCCGGTCGTGGTGTTGATGGTGTTGTCCACCGTGGCAAGATTGCCGTCTTCCAGCTTGATGAGGCCGGTGCGGTCGAAGGCGGTTGCGGGCAAAACCGCGCCCGCATGCGTGCGCTTCAGGATCGGCAGCAGATCGTCCTCCGGCAGCGAGAACAGCACCGAGATCGGCTGCATCTGGTTGATCAGCACCAAGCCGTTGGGTAGAGACGGGGTGACGTAGTTGCCGGGGTCGACCTGGCGCAAGCCGAGCCTTCCCGCGGCCGGCGCGGTGATCCGGCAATAGGCCAGGTTGACGCGGGCGGTGTCGACCGCGCCCTGATCGAGTTGCACCGTGCCTTCGAGCTGGCGGACCGTGGCAACCTGGTCGTCATAGGTCTGCTTGGCGATCGAGTCCTGCTTCATCAACGTGGCATAGCGCTTGAGATCGACGCGCGCGCCATCGAGCTGCGCCTGGTCGCGCGCGAGTTGCCCTTCGGCCTGGTCGAGCGCCGCCTGATAGGGCCGCGGGTCGATCTGGGCGAGGACGTCGCCGGCCTTCACCTCTTGCCCTTCCTGGAACGCGACCGAGGCGAGATAACCGCTGATCTGGCTCTGGACCGTCACCGAGGCGAGCGGCGTCACCGTGCCGAGCGCGGTGTAGCTGATGGCGACGTCGCCCGTGGTCGCGGCCGCCGCGACCACCGGCAGCGGCGGCGCCCCGCGCAGGTTGGTGGTCGGAGCGTGAAACCACCAGACGAACGCTGCGATCAGCGCGATCGCGATGGCGGCGAAGATGCCGAGGCGGCGAGTGGTCGGGTTGGGGCGCCGCGGCGCCGCGCGTGTGTTTTCGTTGTTTCCGTTCATCTGCTATGGCCGCGCCAAGACGCGATCCGGTGCCGAAGTCGCCGAGCATCCCGCGCCCGGGCCGGATCGATGCCGGTCCTGTTTCCTCCCATCCTCTCGCCCGGTTCGCCCCGCGGGGCGCGGAGCGATAGGCTATGAAGTCGCCGTCGGGTTGAAGTGTTCCGGGCTTCCGGCCGGCGGTACCCGCCTTGTGTTAGGATTCATGCGAAAACACCGGCAATACCGTAACTTTTGCCCAAGATAGCCCTCCCGACAGCTTAATTATAGGCGAAAGAGAAAGGCCCGATCCCCTTGTTTTATGTGAAAAAATCGGCCCTGGCCGGAAGCGGAGAATGGACATGAAGGAAGCAGAAGCGCTGGCGCGCTGGAACACGCGCTACGCCCAGGCGGATTACCTCTTCGGCATGGAGCCCAATTCCTTCCTCGCCTCCCAGGCGCCCAGGATTCGGGCGATGGGTCTGAAGCCGGGAAGGAAGGCCTTATCCATCGCCGATGGCGAAGGACGCAACGGCGTTTTCCTGGCGCGCCAAGGGCTGGAAGTGCTGTCGGTCGATTTCTCCCCCGTGGCGCTGGAGAAGGCGAAGAGACTGGCCGCGCGCGCCGGCGTCAAGCTCACGACCGAATGCGCCGATCTCGCGACCTGGGATTGGGGCAGCAACCGCTTCGATTTGGTTGCCGCAATCTTCTGTCAATTTGCCGGGGCCGAGCTGCGCGATGCCATCTTCCGCCACATCCGCGAATGTTTGAAGCCCGGCGGGATGCTGATCCTCCAGGGCTACCGGCCGGAACAGCTCAAATACGGCACGGGCGGGCCGAAGGAGATCGATCACCTCTATGCCGCCCAATTGTTGCGCCGCGCCTTCGCCGGATTCGAACTGCTCCATCTCGAAGAGCACGATTCCGAAATCCACGAGGGCGGCGGGCATCACGGCATGTCGGCCCTGGTCGATATGGTCGCGATCAAGCCGACCGCGGGCTGAGCCAAGAGACGCCGCGGCGCCGGAAGCGGCCTTCCAGCCGCGGCCGACGCCGCATGAGACAAACGAAGTGGATCCCGGTCTAGAGCGAAGCCTTGAGCTTGGCGCCGGCCTTGAAGCGCACGCCCTTGCTCGCCTGGATCTTGATCTCCTCACCGGTGCGCGGATTGCGGCCCATGCGCGCGGCGCGGTTGCTCACGGCGAAAGTGCCGAAGCCAGGGATGCTGAAACGCTCGCCCTTGCGCAACTCGCCGGCGATGGTTTCGGTGACCGTGTCGACCGCCTGATTGGCGTCCACGGCCCGGAGGCCGATGGCCTTCAACGCATCGATGAGAACTTGCTTGCTCATGTTGGTTTTCCTTTCTTCGCTATCCCGCGTTCCCCCTGTGGATGCGGTCAACCTGCAAATCTTCGCGTGACGAACCCGGGCTTGCCTGGAAAAGAAGTGGCCGGGAGCGTCGCGCCCGATTCCGCCGTCTTGTAACAATGCCCTCATACGCGAAGGCAAGCCGCGGGTCCAATGAAACCCGCATACTTAAAGGGGATTCCGGGGCCGCCCGAGTTGCGCCGTGATCGAGTTGCACGGCCCGGCAATCGATTGCGACTCGCGGGGGAAAGCTGAGTCGCATCCCTCGTCCGCCGCCGAGGCGGGCAAGCGGCGGCGGCGGAATAAATAACCAGCGGGATCGCAATCGGCAAAGGCCGGAGGACCGGCCGGACCGCAACCGGATTTGTCCAGGACGCGGTTGATGCCACATTAATCCCCGGTAATGTCGGGCGCGGCGGCCGGAAAGCCGCGAAAAGTCAGGGTTTTCAAGCAAAACCGGCGGGTAAATCGCCGCTTGCCATTGCCCGTTCCGCGTTATTGAATAAGCCAAGACAAAGCGCGGCTCAAGCGCTCGGCATAACCGATAACGGTCCGGGCTTGCCAAGGCCTCGGCTCATGGAGGGGTGGAAATGGCTGACAAGAGCACGGGCGCGGTCGCGGCCCATCGTTGGTGGCAACTCATCGCGGTCATCATCTGCATGGTGATGATCGCCAACCTGCAATACGGCTGGACTTTGTTCGTCGGGCCGATGAACAAGGCGCATGGCTGGATCGTCGCCGACATCCAGGTCGCCTTCGCGATCTTCGTCGCGCTCGAGACCTGGCTGACGCCGATCGAAGGCTGGCTCGCCGACAAGATCGGGCCGAAGATCGTCATCGCCGTCGGCGGCATTCTGGTCGCGATCGGCTGGATCATCAATTCGTGGGCCGACAGCCTTACGATTCTGTATGTGGGCGCGGCCGTCTCCGGCGCGGGCGGCGGCGCGGTCTACGCCACCTGCGTCGGCACCGCGGTGAAATGGTTTCCCGACCGGCGCGGCCTCGCGGTGGGATTGACCGCCGCCGGTTACGGCGCCGGCGCGGCCTTGACCGTCATTCCGATCCGCATGGTGATCGCCGCCGGCGGCTATGCAGTCGGCTTTCTTCTGGTTCGGGCTGGTCCAGGGCGCGATCGTGTTCGTCCTGGCGTGGTTCATCAACGCGCCCGGGCCGGGACAGGTGCCGAGCGCGAAGGCGGTCAAGGTCATCCAGTCGACGCAAAGCTATTCGCCGCCGCAGATCCTGGCCACGCCGGTGTTCTGGATACTCTACGTGATGTTCGTGCTGGTCTCGGCGAGCGGCCTGATGGCGACGGCGCAGATCGCGCTCATCGCCAAGGATTACAACGTCGCCGACACGGTCATTTTCCTCGGCGGTTCGACCCTGACGGTCGCGCTTCTCGTCGACAATGTGTGCAACGGCGGCGCGCGGCCCCTGTTCGGGTGGATTTCCGATCACATCGGCCGTGAGAATACCATGGCGATCGCCTTCGGCTTGGGCGGCATCGCCTATTGGCTCTTGGGCTCCGCGGGAACCTCGCCCTGGGCCTTCGTGATTTTCGCCGGGTTGATCTTCCTCACCTGGGGCGAGATTTTCAGCCTGTTCCCCTCGACCTGCACCGACACCTTCGGACCGAAATTCGCCACCGCGAATCTGAGCCTGCTCTACACGGCCAAGGGCGCGTCGGCCTTCCTGGTTCCGCTCGCAAACGTCGTCAAGGCATCGACCGGAAGCTGGCACATGGTGTTCGTAGTCACCGCGATCATGAATTTCGTGGTGGTGGCGCTGGCGCTCCTGGTGTTGAAACCCCTGCGCTCCAGGCAAATCGCGCGGCTCGGGCAACACGCGCCCGCCGAGTAACGGCCAAGGGTTAACCGGATATCGGGCGGGGCTTCGGCCCCGCCCTTTTTTTAATATTTTTTTCTAGGGCGCGTGAGCAGGGTTGGCGGGCGGCTGCGAACGCGCCCCAACATTAGGATCAGACTTTCTCGACCCGGGCGGCGCAGAACTTGAATTCGGGAATCTTGCCGAAGGGGTCGAGCTGCGGATTGGTGAGGATATTGGCCGCGGCCTCGGCATAACAGAACGGGATGAACACCATGCCGGGCGGTATGGCCTGGTCGGGCCGCGCCTTCAGCTCGATCGCGCCGCGCCGGGTCGCAACCCGGATCATGCCGCCCGGCGGAATCCCCATGCGTTTCAAATCACCGGGCGACATCGAGACATGGGCCTCGGATTCGAGCGCGTCCAGCACCGAAGCGCGCCGGGTCATGGCGCCGGTGTGCCAATGCTCGAGCTGGCGGCCGGTCGTGAGCACAAGGGGATATTCCGCATCCGGCTGCTCGGCCGGCGACACCAGCCCGACCGGCACCAGCCGTCCGCGCCCGCTCTTGGTCGGGAAACCGTTGCCGAACACGATGTCGTCGCCGGGCTTGTCGTCGGCGGAACAGGGATAGGTGACCGAGGACTCGCGTTCCAAGCGCTCCCAGGTGATGTGATCCAAGGACGGCATCGCCTTTTTCATCTCGGCGAACACGTCCTTGACGTGAGGATAATTCCAGTTGAGGCCGATGCGCCGCGCCATCTCCTGGATGATCCAGATGTCCTCGCGCGCCTCGCCCGGCAGCGGCAGCGCCTTGCGGCCCATCTGCACCTGGCGGTTGGTGTTGCTGACCGTGCCCACCTTTTCCGGCCAAGCCGAGGCCGGCAGCACCACGTCGGCGTATTTCGCGGTTTCGGTCAAGAACAGATCCTGCACGACGAGATGGTCGAGCTTGGCCAGCGCCTCGCGCGCGTGCTGCACGTCGGGGTCGGACATGGCCGGGTTCTCGCCCATGATGTACATGCCGTGGATGACGCCTTCGTGGATCGCGGTCATGATCTCGACCACGGTGAGGCCGCGCTTGGTGTCGAGCTTGGCGCCCCAGAGATTCTCGTAGAACTGGGTGCGCTCCGGATTCTCGACCGATTGGTAATCGGGATAGAACATCGGGATCAGCCCCGCATCCGACGCGCCCTGCACGTTGTTCTGGCCGCGCAGCGGATGAAGCCCGGTGCCGGGCCGGCCGATCTGTCCGGTGATGAGCGCCAGCGCGATCAGGCAACGCGTGTTGTCGGTGCCGTGGATGTGCTGGGAAATTCCCATGCCCCAGAAGATGATGGCGGCTTCGGCGCGGGCGTATTTGCGCGCCACGGTCTTGAGCGTCTCGGCGTCGATGCCGCAGATCACGGCCATTTTCTCCGGCGTGCGGTCCTTGACGCTCTCCTTGAGCTTGTCGAAATCCTCGGTATGCGCCTGGACGTATTGCTGGTCGTAGAGGTTCTCGGCGATGATGACGTTGAGCATGGCCGAGAGCATCGAGACGTCGCGGCCGGGATTGAATTGCAGCATGTGGGTGGCGTGGCGCTTGAGCGCCTGGCCGCGCGGGTCCATGACGATGAGCGTGGCGCCGCGCTTGGCCGCATTCTTGAGGAAGGTGGCCGCCACCGGATGATTCTCGGCCGGGTTGGCGCCGATGACGATGATGAGGTCGGCGTCCTTGGCGGCGGTGAAGGGCGCGGTCACCGCGCCCGAGCCGATGCCTTCGAGCAATCCCGCCACCGAGGAGGCGTGGCACAGCCGCGTGCAATGATCGACGTTGTTGGTGCCGAAACCGGCGCGGATCAGTTTCTGGAAGAGATAGGCCTCTTCATTCGATCCCTTGGCCGAGCCGAAGCCGGCGATGCCCTTGGGACCGTGGGCCTGGTGGACGCGTTTCAGCCCGTTGGATGCTGCGTCGAGCGCCTCTTCCCAGCTGGCCTCGCGGAAATGGGTCCAGGGATTCCTGGGATCGATGTCGAGATCGCCGTGCTTGGACGCGCCTTCCTTGCGGATGAGCGGCTTCGTCAGGCGATCGGGGTGGCTCACGTAATCGAAGCCGAAGCGGCCCTTGACGCAAAGCCGGTCGTGATTGGACGGGCCGTCGCGGCCGTCGACGGTGAGCAGCTTGTCGTCCTTGATCTTGTAGGTGATCTGGCAGCCGACGCCGCAATAGGGGCAGATGCTGTCGACCTCGCGGTCGGGCTTCTGGGCCAGCACGCCCTGCTCGTTCTCGACCGAAGCCGGCATCAGCGCGCCGGTCGGACAGGCCTGGACGCATTCGCCGCAGGCGACGCAGGTGCTGTTGCCCATCGGATCGTCGAAGTCGAACACGATCTTGGCTTCGTGGCCG
The DNA here is from genome assembly GCA_963810055.1 of uncultured Alphaproteobacteria bacterium. Lineage (GTDB taxonomy): Bacteria > Pseudomonadota > Alphaproteobacteria > ATCC43930 > CGMCC-115725 > REEB95. The sequence goes on from CAWEME010000012.1 coordinate 196,421, forward strand.
CGCTTGGCCATGCCGATGACGTCGTTGACCTGGACCTCGCGGCAGGCGCGGACGCAGAGATTGCATTCGATGCAGGCGTCGAGCCTGACCGCCATCGCCGGATGCGAGCGGTCGGGCGCGGGGTGGTGCATGGCCGGGAAGCGGCTTTGGCTCACGCCGATGCGGTCGGCCCATTTCCAGAAGCGCGAATCGGGATCGGGGTGGGCCTGGCGGCCGGGCTGGTCGGCGACCAGCAGCTCGAACACCATCTGGCGCGAGAACTTGGCGCGGTCCGACGCGCTCTTCACATTCATGCCGGGGGACGGCTTGCGGATGCAGGAAGCGGCCAGCACGCGCTCGCCCTCGACCTCGACCATGCAGGCGCGGCAATTGCCGTCGGGGCGGTAGAAGGGCGCGGGCGAATAGCAGAGATGCGGAATCTCGGTGCCCTTGCGATTCGCCACCTGCCAGATGGTCTCGCCGGGAAGCGCCTCGACCTCTTCGCCGTCGAGGAAGAATTTGATCGTGTCGCCGATCGCGCCGGAGCCGTCGCTCATGACACATCCTGCGGAAAATGCTTCAAGACCAGTTTAACCGGATTCATGGCCGCTTGTCCCAGGCCGCAAATCGATGCATCGGTCATGACCTTGCTCAGCTCCTCGATCAAGGGGCCGTCCCATTGGGGCTTGGACATGAGTTGAACGGCCTTTTCCGTGCCCACCCGGCACGGGGTGCATTGTCCGCAACTCTCGTCTGCAAAAAATTTAAGCAGATTGAGGGCCACGTCTTTCATGTTGTCCTTGTCGGACAACACCACGACCGCGGCCGAGCCGATCAGCGCGTCATGCCCTTCGAGGGTGCCGAAATCCAAGGGCAAATCGGCCATGGCAGCGGGCAGGATGCCGCCCGAGGCGCCGCCCGGCAGATAGCCCTTGAAGACGTGGCCTTCCGCCATGCCGCCGCAGAATTCGTCGATCAGCTCCTGCGCGGTGATGCCGGCGGGAGCCAATTTCATTCCGGGATTCTTGACCCGGCCGGAAACCGAGAAGCTGCGCGGCCCTTTGCGCCCGCGGCGGCCTTGGCCGGCGAACCACTCCGGGCCCTTCTCGACCACGTCGCGGACCCACCACAGCGTCTCGACATTGTTGATGAGCGTCGGGCGGCCGAACAGCCCGACCTGCGCCGGATAAGGGCGGCTTGTGGCGGGGCAGGCCGCGTTTGCCCTCGATCGATTCCAGCATCGCCGATTCCTCGCCGCAGATATAGGCGCCGGCGCCGCGGCGCAGGTAAATCCGGCGGCCCTTGGCGAGGCCCGATTTGTTCAGGAGCGCCAGCTCCTTCAGCAGGATCTCGCGGCAATGCGGATATTCGTCGCGCAGATAGATATAGATGTCGGAGGCGTCCACCGCCCAGGCGCCGATCAGCATGCCTTCGAGCATGCGGTGCGGATCGGTTTCGAGATAAACGCGGTCCTTGAAGGTGCCGGGCTCGCCTTCATCGGCGTTGACCGCCATCAGCCGCGGCGCCGCCTCGGCGGCCACCAGGCGCCATTTGCGGCCGGTGGGGAATCCGGCGCCGCCCAGGCCGCGCAGATTCGAATCCTCGAGCGTCTTCAGTATCTGTTCGAGCGTGCGTCTCGCCCGCAAGACAGGATTCCAAAAGCTTGTAGCCGCCGGCGGATCGATAGGCCTCGAAGCCGGTATAGCTCGGCGCCGCGGGCTTGGACGGCCGCGACCTTGGGCTTGGAGGGACCGCCGGCGCGCTCCTTGATCAACTTCACCACGCTGTCGAGGCTGGCATGTTCATGCAACGCGTGGCCGATGGCCACGACCGGGGCGTTGTGGCAGCCACCCATGCAGGGCGCGCGCACCACGCGCGTTTGGGCTCCGAGCTTGCCCGGCAATTCCTTCAACAAGGTTTGCGCGCCGAACATCTCGCAAGTGAGCGAATCGCACACCCGCACGGTCAGCGGCGGCGGCGGGGTCTCGCCGTCCAGCACGATGTCGAAATGGGCGTAAAACGACGCCACCTCGTAGACCTCGACCAGCGCCAGTTTCATCTCCTGGGCCAGCGCCGCCAGATGCCGCGCATGGAGGCAGCGGTAATAGTCCTGAAGCAGATGGAGATATTCGATCAACAGATCGCGCCGGCGCGCGCCCTGGCCCAAAAGCTCGCGCACTTCCTCCAACGCCTTCGGATCGACCTGCCTTCCCTTGGGCAGGTCGCGGCCGCCGCGGCGGCCCGAACCGGGATGGATGGAGCGCCGGACCTGTTCGGGATTATCGGACATATTCGGCCGGACCCTAGCGGCCTTGCTTCAGGAGTTCGAGCATGGTCTTGCCCAGCGCCGCCGGCGAATCGGTGACGGAGATGCCGGCGCTCTTCATCGCCTCTTTCTTGTCGGCGGCGGTGCCGGTGCCGCCCGAAATGATCGCCCCGGCATGGCCCATGCGCCGCCCCGGCGGCGCGGTGGCTCCGGCGATGAAGCCCACCATCGGCTTCCTCACCTTGCTGCGCTTCAGGAAATCGGCGGCCTCTTCCTCGGCCGAGCCGCCGATCTCGCCGATCATGATGATCGCCTTGGTGGCGGGATCGCCCAGGAACAGCTCCAGGCAGTCGATGAAGTTGGTGCCGTTGACTGGGTCGCCGCCGATGCCGATGCAGGTGGATTGGCCCAGCCCCGCCGCCGTGGTCTGCGCCACCGCTTCGTAGGTCAAGGTTCCGGAACGGGAGACGATGCCGATATCGCCCGGTTTGTGGATATGACCCGGCATGATGCCGATCTTGCATTGGCCCGGCGTGATCACGCCCGGACAATTGGGGCCGATGAGGCGGGTCTTGGAACCCTGGAGCACGCGCTTGACCTCAACCATGTCCAGGACCGGGACGCCTTCGGTGATGCAGACGACCAGCGGCATCTCGGCGTCGATCGCCTCCAAGATGGCGTCGGCGGCGAAGGGCGGCGGCACATAGATCGCGCTGGCATTCGCGCCGGTGGCCGCCATCGCGTCCTTGACCGTGTCGAACACCGGCAGGTCGAGATGCTTCGATCCGCCTTTGCCGGGCGTGACGCCGCCCACCATCCTGGTGCCGTAGGCGATCGCCTGCTCGGAATGGAAGGTGCCCTGGGCGCCGGTGAAGCCCTGGCAGATGACCTTGGTGTCGCGGCCGACCAGAACCGACATCAGGCCGCCTCCTTTACCGCTTTCACCACCTTGGCGGCGGCGTCGGCGAGGTCGTCGGCGGAGAGAATGGGCAAACCCGATTCGGCCAGGATCTTCTTGCCGAGCTTGACGTTGGTGCCTTCGAGCCGCACCACCAGGGGCACTTGCAGGCTGACCTCGCGCGCGGCCGCGACCACGCCTTCGGCGATGACGTCGCAGCGCATGATACCGCCGAAGATGTTGATCAGCAGGCCTTCGACATGGGGGTCGGAAAGGATGAGCTTGAACGCGGTGGATACCCGCTCCTTGGAGGCGCCGCCGCCGACATCGAGGAAATTGGCCGGCTCGCCGCCATAGAGCTTGATGATGTCCATAGTCGCCATCGCCAATCCGGCGCCGTTCACCATGCAGCCGATATTGCCGTCGAGCTTGATGTAGTTGAGCGAGTGTTTGGCGGCCTCGAGTTCGGCCGGGTCTTCCTCGGCCTCGTCGCGCATCGCCTCGATATCGGGATGGCGGAAGAGCGCGTTGTCGTCGAAATTCATCTTGGCGTCGAGCGCCAGCACGTCGCCCGAGCCGGTGACGACCAAGGGATTAATTTCAACAATCGAGGCGTCGAGCTCGGTGAAGGCCTTGTACATGGCGAGCATGAACTTGACCGCGGCTCCGACCTGCTTGCCTTCGAGCTTCAATCCGTAGGCCAGGCGCCGGGCGTGGAAACCCTCCATGCCGGTGGCCGGGTCGATGGCGAGGCGCATGATTTTCTCAGGCGTCTTGTGCGCGACCTCCTCGATCTCCATGCCGCCTTCGGTCGAGGCCATCACCGTGACGCGCGAGGTCTTGCGGTCGATCAGCATGCCGAGATAGAGCTCGCGCTTGATGTCGCAGCCTTCCTCGACATAGATGCGCTTGACTTCCCGCCCCTTCGGTCCGGTTTGCTTGGTGACCAGCACGTGGCCGAGCATGGATCCGGCTTCTTTCCCGGCCTCTTCCGGCGACTTGGAAAGCCGCACCCCGCCCTTGCCCTTTTCGTCGCCCTTGAACTTGCCCGCGCCGCGGCCGCCGGCATGGATCTGCGCCTTGACCACATAGACCGGGCCTTTCAATCCACGCGCCACTTTCTCCGCCTCTTGCGGGGTATAGGCGACGCCGCCCTTGGGCACTGCCACGCCGAATTTTTGCAGCAGGCCCTTGGCCTGGTATTCGTGAATGTTCATCCCGCCACCGTGGCTCGTGAGCCGTTTTTCGACCTACTTTGTAACTATTTTATAAGCCCGGCGCCGCGCGCCCAGCGATACTTGGCGCCGAGCACGGCCACGGGGATTTCGGTCGAATAGGCATAGGCCGGAATGCCGTGATCGTAAAGCTGCTCCGCCGCCTGTTCGACCTGCACGTCGCCCGCGAGCGAGGCCACGATCGGCTTCTCGATGCCGCGGGCCCGGAATTCGTCGACCACCTCGATCGACCAGCTTGGAGAAGACCAGCGGCGGCGTGACGATGGTGTGCCAATAGCCCAGGATCAGCGCGTGGATGCGCGGGTCTTCGAGCCCGAGGCGGATGGTGTTCTGGTAGGTCTTGGGCGGCTCGCCGCCGGTGATGTCGACAGGATTGCCCGCAGCGCCGAAAGGCGGGATGAACTTGCGGAAGGCGGCGTCGAGATCGGGCGGAATCTTCATCAGATCGAGGCCGTAATCGACGCAGGCGTCGGACAACAGCACGCCCGAGCCGCCGGCGCCGGTGATGATGACGACGTTCTCGCCCTTGGGCGTGGGCAGCTTCTGCAATCCCCGCGCGTAATCGAGCAGGTCGCGCAAGCCCGGCGCGCGGATGACGCCCGATTGCCGCAACACGTCGTCGTAGATCTTGTCGTCGCCGGCGAGCGCGCCGGTGTGCGAGCCCGCCGCCTTGGCGCCGGCCGCGGTGCGGCCCGCCTTCAGCACGATGATCGGCTTCTTCTTGGAGACGCGCTTGCGCCACTTCGGCGAAAGAGCGGCCGTCCTTCAGGTCCTCGAGATGCATAGCGACGACCTTGGTGTTCGGGTCCTGCTCGAAGAAGGTCGAGCAGATCGTCCTCGTCGAGATCGGATTTGTTGCCCAATCCGACGATGGCCGAGACGCCCATCTTGGCCGAGCGCGAGAAACCGATGATCGCCATGCCGATGCCGCCCGATTGCGAGACTGAGCGCGGCGCCGCCCTTGTAGTCGTAGGGCGTGCAGAAGGTGGCGCACAGATTCTCCGGCGTATAGTAGTAGCCGTAGATATTCGGGCCCATCAGGCGCACGCCGTATTTGCGGCCGATCGCCTGGATTTCCTTCTGGCCCTCGACATTGCCGGTCTCGGCGAAGCCCGAGGGGATGAGCACGGCGCCGGGGATTTTCTTCTCGCCGACCTCGATGAGCGCCTGCGCCACGAACTTGGCCGGGATGCAGAACACCGCGACGTCGATCGCGCCGGGCACGTCCTTGACGCTCTTATAGACCTTGCGGCCCATGATTTCGGTCGCACTGGGGTGGATCGGCAGGATCTTGCCCTGATAACCGCCGTTGATGAGATTCTTCATCACCGAGTTGCCGATCTTGCCTTCCTCGGCCGAGGCGCCGATCACGGCCACAGTCTTCGGGGTGCATGATGCGGTTCATCTGCGCGATGATCTCGCTTTGCGACGGCCGGTAGCGTTCGGGCGGCGGCGTCCAGTCGAGCAAGATTCGAACGTCGGCCGCGACCGCGCCTTTCTTCGAGGCGAAAACCGGATTGAGGTCGAGCTCGGCGATCTCGGGGAAATCGGAGATCAGCCTGGAGACGTTCTCGATCAGCTCGGCCAGGGCATTGCGGTTGACGCCTTCGCCGCCGCGCACGCCCTTCAATATCTCGGCGGCCTTGATGCCGTCGACCATGCCCATCGCGTCCTCGCGCGAGACCGGCGCCAAGCGGAAGGTCACGTCCTTCAGCACCTCGACCAGCACGCCGCCCATGCCGAAGGCGACCAGCTTGCCGAAGCTCGGATCGGTGACGGCGCCGATGATGACCTCGTGGCCGCCGCCGACCATCTGCTGCACCTGCACGCCCTCGATCTTGGCCTTGCGGTCGTATTTCTTGGCGTTGGCGACGATGGTGGCGAAGCCCTTTTGCGCCTCTTGCGGGGTTTTGACTCCGACGATGACGCCGCCCGCCTCGGTCTTGTGCAGGATCTGGGGGGAGACGATCTTCAGCACCACCGGGAAGCCGATCTTGCCCGCGAGCTTGGCCGCCTCGGCGGCGTTCTTGGCGAGCGCTTCCTTCGGCACCGCGATGCCATAGGCGTCGCAGATCAGCTTGCCTTCCGGCGCGGTGAGCGATGTGCGTTTCTGGGCCTTGGCCTGGCCCAGGATCTTGCTCACCGCCGCCTTCGCATCTTTCGCACTCATGGTCACTCTCTCCCCCGCGTTTTACGGATCGCTATTCGGCCGCCATCGGCTTGGTGCCGCCGAGCGCGCCTGATTCCTTGAACTCCTGCACCTTCTTGTCGTCGAAGCCCAGCACCTGGCGCAGGATCTCGTCGGTGTGTTCGCCCAACAGCGGCGAGCGCTTGACCTCGCTCGGGCTGTCGCTGAGCTTGATCGGATTGCCGACGGTGAAATACTTGCCGCGGGTCGGGTGATCGACCTCGACCACCGTGCCGGTCTTGCGCAGGCTCGGCTCCTCCAGCAGCTCCTTCATCGACAGAATCGGGCCGCAGGGGATGTCGTATTCGTTGAGGATGTCCATGGCCTCGAACTTGGTCTTGGTCTTGGTCCACTCCTCGATGGTGGCGAAGATGTGCTTCAAGCGCGGCAGCCGCGCCTCCGGCTTGGCGTAGTCGGGATGGGTAATCCACTCTTCCTTGCCGATGATCTTGCAGATCGGCTCCCACACCGGCGCCTGGGTGATGAAATAGATATAGGCGTTGGGATCCTTCTCCCAGCCCTTGCATTTCAGGATCCAGCCCGGCTGGCCGCCGCCCGAATCATTGCCGGCGCGCGGCACCGCATCGCCGAATTCGACGCCTTCGCCGAACTGGCTGTATTCCTTCAGCGGTCCGCGCATGCAGGCGCTGCTGGTCGCGGAGCTTGACGCGGCAGAGGTTGAGCACGCCGTCCTGCATCGCCGCGGTGACGCGCTGGCCCTGACCGGTGGTGTTGCGCTGATAGAGCGCGGCGACGATGCCGAGCGCCAAATGCAGGCCGGTGCCGGAATCGCCGATCTGGGCCGCCGTAACCAGAGGCGGGCCTTCGCGGAATCCCGTGGTCGAGGCCGAACCGCCGGTGCATTGCGCCACGTTCTCGTAGACCTTGCAGTCCTCGTAGGGACCGGGGCCGAAGCCCTTGACCGAGGCCATGACGATGCGGGGATTGAGCTGATGAACGCGTTCCCAGGTAAACCCCATGCGGTCCAGGACGCCGGGGCCGAAATTCTCCACCAGCACGTCGCAGATCTTGATCAGGCTCTCGAGCAGCTCCTTGCCCTTGGGATTCTTGGTGTCGATGGTGATCGAGCGCTTGTTGCCGTTGAGCATGGTGAAATAAAGACTGTCGGCGTTCGGCACGTCGCGAAGCTGGCCGCGCGTGATGTCGCCGATGCCCGGACGCTCGACCTTGATGCAGTCGGCGCCGAGCCAAGCCAGAAGCTGGGTGCAGGTCGGCCCCGATTGCACATGGGTGAAATCGAGAATGCGGACGCCGTCCAATGCCTTGCCCATGAGTTTCTCCTTCCACTTTTCTGTCGTGTTTCGCCGTTTCACTTGCACATCGTCTGGGCCTTAGCGCCCGGCGCGTATCCGCGCGGGTCGGCCCAGATGTTGATCACGGCGGATTTGCCGGTCTTCGTCATAAGGGGTTACTTCTTCTTCAGCGCGCTTTGCGGGTTGAGGTTGCCGATGCGGCCGCTTTCGCTGCCGGCGGCCGGGTCGATCACCGCATTGATGAGAGCGGGCTTGCCGGAATCCATCGCCGCGTTCACGGCGCGCTTAAGTTCGTCGGGCGTCGTCGCATTGAATCCCGCGCCGCCGAAGGCCTCGATGATCTTGTCGTAGCGCGAGCCTTTGACGAACACGGTGGTCGCGGGATCGGAGCTGGCTGTGTTGACGTCCGTGCCGCGATAGATGCCGTCATTGTTTAAGATGACGACGCAGATCGGCAGCTTGTAGCGGCAGATCGTCTCCACCTCCATGCCGGAAAAGCCGAAGGCGCTGTCGCCTTCGATGGCGAGCACCGGATTGCCGGTCACGACCGCGGCGGCGATGGCAGAGCCCATGCCGACGCCCATGACGCCCCACGTGCCGACGTCCAGGCGCTTGCGCGGCTTGTACATGTCGATGATGCCGCGCGTGAGATCGAGCGCGTTCGCGCCTTCGTTGACCAGGATGGCATCGGGCCGCTCTTTGATGATGGTCCGCAGCACGCCGAGCGCGCCGTGATAGTCCATCGGCGAGTTATTGTTCATCAGGCGCGGCGCCATCTTGGCGACGTTCTCTTCGCGCTTCTTGGATACTGCGCCGGTCCACTCCGCCGGCGGCGCCTGCCAATTGCCGCCCATGCCGTCGAGAAGGGCTGCCACGCAAGAGCCGATGTCGCCGACCACGGGGGCGGCGATTTCGACGTTGCTGTCCATCTCCCTGGGCTCGATGTCGATCTGGATGAACTTCTTCGGCGCCTCGCCCCAGGTCTTGCCCTTGCCGTGCGACAAGAGCCAGTTGAGACGCGCGCCGATCAGCATCACGACGTCGGAATCGTTCAGCACCGTCGAGCGCGCGGCACCGGCGCATAGCGGATGCGTGTCGGGCAGCAGGCCCTTGGCCATGCTCATCGGCAGGAAGGGCACGCCGCTTTTTTCGACGAGATCGCGGATCGCATCGTCGGCCTGCGCATAAGCCGCGCCCTTGCCGAGAATGATCAGCGGGCGCTTTGCGCTCTTGAGCACATCGAGCGCGCGCTTGATCGCGGACGGCGCCGGGATCTGCGCCGGCGCCGGGTCGATGACCTTGATCAGCGACTTCTTGCCGGCCTCGGCGTCCATGACCTGCCCGAAAAGCTTGGCCGGCAGGTCGAGATAGACGCCGCCCGGACGCCCCGAGACGGCGGCGCGGATCGCGCGGGCGAGGCCGATGCCGATGTCGGCGGCATGCAGCACGCGGAACGCCGCCTTGCAGAGCGGCTTGGCGATGGCGAGTTGGTCCATCTCTTCGTAGTCGCCCTGCTGCAGGTCGACGATCTCGCGCTCGGACGAGCCGGAGATCAGGATCATCGGGAAACAGTTGGTCGTCGCGTGGGCCAGCGCCGTCAGGCCGTTCAGGAAGCCGGGCGCCGACACGGTGAGGCAGATGCCGGGCTTCTTGGTGAGGAAGCCGGCGATCGCGGCCGCGTAGCCGGCGTTCTGCTCGTGGCGGAACGAGAGCACGCGGATGCCCGCGGCCTGCGCCATGCGGCCGAAATCGGTGATCGGGATGCCCGGCACGCCGTAGATCGTCTTGATGCCATTGAGCTTGAGCGCGTCGATGACGAGGTGGAAGCCGTCGGTCAGCTCCTGCGTCTCGTCTGTCTTTGTGGTTCCTTCGGCCACGGGCTCTTCTCCTGCTGTCTTTGGGTTCCGCGTCGTCCTGTTTCAATCCAGGTAGTCGACGTGCTTCTCTACGTGATCGGCGAGATCGAGCGTGTGCTTCAGGGTCAGCGCGCCCGCGCGCTCGGTGTCGCGCTTTTCCAGCGCCTCGATGATGTTCATGTGATCGACGATGGAGCGCCGCGCGCGGTCGTTCTGGCCGATGGTGGCCTGGCGGATGGCGCGCATGTGGATGAAGAGATTCTCGGTCATCTCGGCGAGGCGCGGCTGCCCGAGAGCCGGATGATGGCCTGGTGGAAGTGGATGTTGGCGGCGGAATATTCGTCGAGATGGCCCTCGGGCGAGGAACCCTGGAACTCGTCGAACAAGCGGCGCAGAGCTTGAGATATCGGCATCCGAGGCGTTGAGCGTGACCAGCCGCGCGGCCAGGCTTTCGAGCGCCGCCCAGACCTGGATCATCTCGACGATCTCGCGCTTGGTCTTGCGCAGCACGATGACGCCGCGGCGCGGCAGGGTCTTGACGAAGCCCTCGCGCTCGAGGAGCGACATCGCCTCGCGGATGGGCGTGCGCGACACGCCGAGATCGCGCGACAGCCGGCGCTCGTCGAGCCGGATCTCCTCGTCATGGGCATAGATGTTGAAGGCGATGATCGCCTCCTTGAGCGCGTGATAGGCCTGGCTCTTGAACTCGTCGGCAAACCGATCGGTTTTACCGCAAGACGCGACAACGCCATCGGCAATGCTCCCTCATTCTTCATCCGCCTTCGGGCGCTTTTCGCGGCGCCGCCCTCTTCCGGGGCCGATTTTGGCGCATGGTATCTGGTATGCCAGAAACAGGTCAAAGCGATTTTTGGGCCATGCCCGCCCCCGCGCCCCGGGGGGCATGGCGGGAAAGCGCCGAATGGCGTCGCGATGGTTAACAGTATCGGTCAAGACTGCCTTAAACCTAGTTTCTGTCTATATTAAGGTTAAATTCGGATAATTCAGACGATTATTTGATAATTAATTATAATACTTATTTGTATTTACCGAAACTTGTCGATACATATCGAGTCAACAATGCCCCGAGAAGCGATTCCCAACAAATCGCCAATCCCAGGGTCCGTCAGGGTCGATAGGAGAAGTCACGATGAAGATATTGATGCGTTCCCTGATCGCCGCCGGCGCCCTTGCCGCCGGTCTGGCGCTGTCCACGCATGACGCGGCGGCGACGGTGGTCAACCTCACCAACCCGAATTTCGATGCCAATGTCGGCTCTCACTCCCAACTCCGACAATTACATAACGGCCACGACCGGCAGCGTTGCCATTCCGGGCTGGACCATCGTCGGGAGCGGAACGGCCACGTCGGGCACGCTCGCGCCCATGCCCGGCGGCGCGTATTTCAATGCACCAGAAATTGGTCGCCCCCCCAGGTCGGCGCGGTCGGCGGCACCACGCTGGGCGGCTTCGGCCCTTCGAGCATCTTGCAGAATACCGGCAGACCGACTTCGAACGGCACCTCGGGCACCGTCACCGTGAACCTGTCAGCTCGGTGAAGCCTGGGCACCACGTTGGGCCGCGCGGGAACGGTGGAGCTGCTGGAGGGCGGCCTAGCCTTCGGGGCCCCGATCAACCTGGAAACCGGGGGGAGCGAACCGGCGTTCACCGCGGGCACCTTCGACCGGAAACCTACACCTCTCATCCGACGTGACCGGGCTCCGGACGAGCGTCGGTCTCGAATCCTCCAATCCGGACCCCGCCGGGGTCTTTCTCGACAATATTTCGCTCGACGGCGGAACGGCGATATCGGCTCGTATCTTCAATCCCCGAGCCGCCGGGGCTGCCGATGCTCGGCATCGCCCTGTTGGGATTCGTGGCTTTCCACTACCGGCAAAAGACAAGGATACTGGCGATCTAGGCCGGACGATCAAGCCTAGGACGGTTCGAGCCGGCGCCTTTCGCCGGCTCGATTTTTTCGATATGGTTTCTGTGCGCAAATTTATCCACAGATATTCGCTTGCTCGCCGCGAAGAAAAACCATGCTTCGCCGATTAATTTTCGCGCGCGGCTCCCCAGTCGCGCGAATTTAAATCGGTTTTTTTCGTCCTAAAAATTCTGAACTTGTCAACAATCACGGCGCGCGTTGGCGCCGTTACGCTTGACAATACAGGACATTCTGCGTCTTTTTAATATTCGCATGGCGCTATACGACAAAAAACATATTGTTTTTCCCGGCCGCATGGTCATCCTCGGCTTCGGCAGCATCGGTCAGGGCGTCCTGCCGCTGTTCCTGCGCCACATCGACATGCAGCCAGCAGATCACCATCGTCACCGCGAACGTGGGCCGCGCCGAGGCGAAGGAATGGGCATCAAATTCATCGAGAATCCGTTGACCCGGCGAAATCTCGCGGTGTCGCCCCGCTGCTCGGGCCCGGAGACTTCCTGGTCAACGTCTCGGTCGAGGTATCGAGCATCGCGCTCATCGAGCTGTGCCAGGCCAGGGGCGCGCTCTACCTCGACACCTGCATCGAGCCGTGGCCGGGCGGCTACACCGATCCCTCGCTCTCGCCCTCGCTGCGCTCGAACTATGCGTGCGCGAGTCGGCTCTCGCGATCCGCGACAAGCACAAGGGCGGACCGACCGCGGTTCTGACCCATGGCGCCAATCCGGGCTTGTCTCGCACTTCGTCAAGCAGGCGATGGTCGACATCGCCGACACGAGCGCCGGCCGACCGTCCCGACCAGACCGCGCCGGGTGGGCGGCGCTCGCGCCAAGCTCGGCGTCAAGGTCATCCACATCGCCGAGCGCGACACCCAGGTCGCCCCCAGCCCAAGAGGCTCGGCGAGTTCGTCAACACCTGGTCGATCGACGGCTTCGTCGGCGAAGGCAGCCAGCCGGCCGAACTCGGCTGGGGCAGCCATGAGCGGCATCCCTGACGACGGCCGTCGCCACGATTTCGGCCGCGGCGCGGCGATCTATCTCTTTCGCCCCGGCGCGGCGACGCGGGTGCGCAGCTGGACTCCGCTGGAGGGGCCTTTTCACGGCTTCCTCATCACCCACAGCGAGTCGATCTCGATCGCCGATTATTTCACGGTCGGGCAACGGCAAGCCGGCCTATCGCCCGACCGTCCATTACGCCTATCACCCCTGCGACGACGCCGTGCTCTCGTCCACGAGCTCGCGGGCAAGAACTGGCACCAGCAGACGAAGCGCGGCTGATGATGGACGAGATCGTCTGCGGCATCGACGAGCTGGGCGTGCTGCTGATGGGCCACGCCAAGGGCGCCTACTGGTACGGCTCGCGCCGTCGATCGACGAGGCGCGCAGCTGGTGCCGTACAACAACGCGACCAGCCTCCAGGTCACGGCGGCGTCCTCGCCGGCGTGATCTGGGCGCTGGAGAATCCGAACGCCGGCATCGTCGAGCCCGACGAGATCGATTTCGAGCGCATCCTCGACATCTCCCTGCCCTATCTCGGCGACATGGTCGGCGCCTACAGCGACTGGACGCCGCTGATCGACCGCGACAGGCTGTTCCCCGAGGACATCGACCGAAGCGATCCCTGGCAGTTCAAGAATTTCCGCGTCGTCTAGTCTCTCCTCTAGAACTCTCCGTCATCGAGCCAGACTTCCGTCCTCGACACGGATCGACGCGGGCTCGAGGCCTTCCCGGCGCATGGCCCGTGACGCAGACCCGTCGGCGGGCCGGAACAACGCGCCATGGGTGCGCAAAGCAGATACGGCCGGCGCGTCGAAGAACCGGTCGGGAAAAATTCGAGCGGCGTGCCGAGGTGCGGGCAGGCATTGACATAGGCGTGGATATCGGCGCCGTGACGCAGGACGAAAACCGCGATCCTGGCCAGACCCTCGCCGAGGCGAAGCCGCGCGCCTCGCCTTCGGCCATTCGTCGGCGCGGCACAGGCGCCGGGCAATGTCAGGGCTTCATGCCCGCCATCTTGGCGAGGATCGCCACTCCCCGATGTCGATCGGCAATACCGACAGGCGCGATGACGCACCAGCGCGAAATCCGAGCCGGGCTCGGCCTTGATCGCGGCCAGGGTCACCGGGCGCTGCCCGGCACCAGCGGCTTCACGTCGACCATGACGAAGCGGCCCGATTTGTCCCTGGGATCGGGATAGGCTTCCGGACGATCTCGACCACCCCCATGATCGCCTGCCTTCGTTCGAGTGATAGAGGAAGGCGCGGTCGCCGGCTTTCATCGCCTTGAGATTGTTGGCGGCCTGGAAATTGCGCACGCCGTCCACGGTGTCCGCTGGTCCCTGACCAGATCGTCCCAGGAATAGACGGACGGCTCCGATTTCATCAGCCAATGGCGCATGGCGTCGACCCGCTTCGCCTGGATTAACCATCTCCAAGCTGATCCGGCTTCCCCTGGCCTGCCAAGAAAAGCCCAACTCCACCCCCGGATTCGCGGCGTTTGTCTCCGTGTGCTGCGGTTCGCGTATGGTGTGTTCCGGGAATGGATTTCAGGGGCCTCCGGAGTATCAGAGTGGCTTTATGCAAGGCGGTTTATTGCGCTGGGCCGCGGCGGTTCTGGCCGCGCTCGCGATGGATTCTGGTGGTGGCGAACGCCGTCTTCAACGGCTTTAGCCAGAAACTCCAGGACGAGGTCGCCCAGCGTCAGCAATTGATCGCCGACCGGGTCGAATTGCAGCGCATCGGCGAAGTTCTGATGCATGGCCTCTCCATCAACCCGGCCAACAGCCGGGATGCCCAGCTCATCGCCTTGATCGATCCCAGCACGGCTTGCCCGCGCCGGGATCCGCGCCGGCCCCCGCGCCCCAGGGGAGGATCAAATCAGTTCGAATTTTGGAGCGCCCAATAGCGGCGGACCGCGCATCGAGCTGGCGGTTGCGGTGCTGCCGCTTGCCTTCTTCTTGGCCGTGCTGTTCCAGTCCGTACAGCTGTGGCGCGAGCGCAGCAGCATGAGCCAGATCTACCAAAACCAGGAACAGGCGCTGCCGGACGTGCTCAAGCTGCGCGACCAGGTGAATTCGCTCGCTGGCGACGTCGCCCGGCTGGGGCAAACCGGCGATGCCGCGGCCAAGCAGGTGGTCGACGACATGGCGCGTCAGGGCGTAGCCTTGCGCCCGCCGGCCGCCCCGGCCCCGGCCCAGTAACTTCCCCGCCGGCTTCGGAAAATCCGTGATCCCATGGACCTTCCTGTATTATACAATGATGATTTGTTATTATATAATATTGACTGCTAATGATACGTGAAATGTACTTATATACATATGGCGTAAGGCGATGAGGTAATCCCGATGCTCCCGTTGGTTCTCGATCTGGCGCGTTTGCGTCTGGCCCTCATTGGCGAGGGCGATGCGGGTTGCCGCCGCCTCAGGCTTCTGGACGAAGCCGGCGCGCGCGAGCTCGCGGTCTATTCCGCCTCGCCCGGACACGATCTCGAAGCCCTGGCCGGAGCGCGGCTGGTGCGGTGCCTGCCTTCGGATGAAGATCTGGCGCAAGCCCAACTCGTTTTCATCGCCGGGCTCGATCCCGACCGGCGCGACGCTCTGGCGAAACGCGCGCAAGATGCCGGCAAGATCGTCCATGCCGAGGACGCGAAGCGGGTCACCGATATTCATGCCCCGGCGGTGCTGCGCCGTGGTGATCTCGCCATCGCGGTCTCGACATCCGGCAAGGCGCCCGGCCTGGCGGTCGAATTGCGCAATTTTCTCGGCCGCCTGATCGGTCCGGAATGGCGCGAGCGGCTGGAGGAGATTTCCCGCTTGCGGCGCGGCTGGATGAAAGCGGGCGCCGCGCCCGACATCGTCGCTCGCCGCACCGGCGAATGGATGCGCGGCTGGAACTGGCTCCTGAAGCCGAAACCGGATTCGCGCCGCCGGGCGCGCCGCCCACCAACCAAGCCTGACCACCCAAAACAAACCCCAGGAGGCTCCCATGTCACTTCGCATCAACGATCCGCGCCCGATTTCGAGGCCGAAACCAGCCAAGGCAAGATCAAGTTCCACGACTGGCTCGGCAATTCCTGGGGGTGCTGTTCTCCCACCCCAAGGATTTCACGCCGGTCTGCACCACCGAGCTCGGCTACGTCGCGAAGCTCAAGCCCGAGTTCGACAAGCGGGACGTCAAGGTCATCGGGCTGTCGGTCGACCCGGTGACGACCATGCGGCTGGGCCGACGACATCCCCGAGACGCAAGGCACGGCGCCCAACTTCCCGATGATCGGCGAACCGATCGGTGTCCAAGCTCTACGGCATGCTGCCCGCCGAGGTCTCGGGCGATCCGGCCGGCGCACGCCGGCCGACAATCTGACGGTGCGCAACGTCTTCGTCATCGGGCCGGACAAGAAGATCAAGCTCATCCTGGTCTATCCGATGACGACGGGCCGCAACTTCGACGAGATCCTGCGCGTGATCGATTCCATGCAGCTGAACGCGAAGCACAGGGTCGCGACCCCCGCCGACTGGAAGCAGGGCGAGGACGTGATCATACCGCCGCCGTCAGGGACGAAGAGGCGGCGAAGGCGTTCCCGGGCTTTAAAAAGAATAAGACCTATCTGCGCACCACGGCGCAACCCAAATAGGCCCCTGATCAGCCCATGGCCGAAAGCGCGCAAAAACTGGCGACCGGCAACCGCCTCCGGGACGGCGTGCCGGTCTATTTCGCGGGGACCGGGACATGGTCGCCCAAGGTGAATGACGCGCTGCTGGTCGATGCGGGCGCGGCCGAGGCGCTGCTGGCCGAGGCGCAAAAGGGCGAAAAACCCCTGCCGGCGGTGGGCGTGGAGCTGATCGAGGCGGTGCGCGAGGGGCCGCGCATCGTTCCCGTGACGTTGCGGGAAAAGATCCGCGCCTTCGGGCCCACGGTGCCGCATGGCTGAGGCGCGCATGTACCGCTACGACGAATTCGACCGCCAGATGGTCGACAGCGCGTCGCCCAATTCCGCGACCAGGTGGCGCGCCGTCTCGCCGGCGAGCTGACCGAGGACCAGTTCCGGCCGCTCCGGCTGATGAACGGGCTCTATCTGCAGCTGCACGCCTACATGCTGCGCATCGCCATCCCCTATGGCACGCTGAATCCCGCGCAGCTGCGCAAGCTGGCCTACATCGCGCGCGAGCTACGACAAGGGCTACGGCCACTTCACCACCCGCAGAACATCCAGTTCAACTGGATCAAGCTGGAGGAGGCGCCGGACATCCTGGACGATCTGGCCGAGGTCGAGATGCACGCGCATCCAGACCAGCGGCAACTGCATCCGCAACATCACCGCCGACCCCTTCGCCGGCGTCGACGGCCGACGAGATCGACGACCCGCGCCCCTGGTGCGAGATCATCCGCCAGTGGTCGACGCTGCACCCCGAATTCTCCTTCCTGCCGCGCAAGTTCAAGATCGCCGTCACCGGCCGCGGCCGAGCACGACCGCGCCGCCATGAGGTGCACGACATCGGCCTCTAGCTGCGCCGCAACGACGCCGGCGAGGTCGGCTTCGAGGTGCTGGTCGGCGGCGGGC
Source organism: uncultured Alphaproteobacteria bacterium (assembly GCA_963810055.1). GTDB lineage: Bacteria > Pseudomonadota > Alphaproteobacteria > ATCC43930 > CGMCC-115725 > REEB95. Next base: position 213,613 of record CAWEME010000012.1, read on the forward strand.
TGGGCCGCACGCCCATCATCGGCACGGTGATCCGCGAGTTCCTGCCGGCGCGGGATCTGCTCGCCTACCTCGAGGCCATCCTGCGCGTCTACAACCGGCACGGCCGGCGCGACAACATCTACAAGGCGCGCATCAAGATCCTGGTGCACGCCTCGGCGTCGAGAGGCTGCGCCGGAGGTCGAGGCCGAATGTGGCGATGCACCGCAAGGCCCAGCTCGACCTGCCGGACGTGGAGCTGGACCGCATCGCCGGCATTTCGCGCCGCCGCATTTCGAGAGCTGCTGGCGACGACGCCTTCGAGGCGCCGGCCGCCGACCGGCTTCGCGCGCTGGGCCCGGCACAACGTCAAGCCGCATAGCCCCGGCTATGCCATCGTCACCATCTCCTTAAAGAAGTCCGGCGAGATGCCGGGCGACTCCACGGCGAGCAGATGGACGCGATGGCCCGACCTCGCCGAGCGATTCGGCCAGGACGAGATCCGCGTCACCATGAGCAGAACCTGGTCCTGCCGCATGTGAGGAGACGAGTGCCGCGATCTGGCAAGGCTGCCGGGGCCGGCCCTGGCCCGCCAATGGCGGCCTGGTCACCGACATCATCGCCTGCCCCGGCCTCGACTATTGCGCGCTGGCCAACGCCCGCTCCATCCCGATCGCCCAGGCGTCTGGCGATCGCCGGCCGCGCGCAAGCAGGTCGGCGAGCTCAAATCAAGATTTCCGGCTGCATCAACGCCTGCGGCCACCACCACGTCGGCCATCGGCATCCTGGGCGTCGACAAGAAGGGCGAGGAATTCTACCAGGTCACGCTTGGCGGCCCGCGAGGCGGACGCCTCGCTCGGCACAGTGCCGGCCCGGCCCTGCCGGCCAACAAGGTGCCCGCGCCGTCGACAATGGTCGACACCTATCTGCATCGGAAGGGACGGCGAGCGATTCCCCGACACCTTCCGCCGCACCGGCATCGCCCGTTCAAGGAGGCGCTCTATGCTGCTGGATAAGACCGGAAGGCGGTCGCCGACGAATGGCGGCTCTGGCGATGACGAGCCGCGCCCAACGGCGAGGCGGTTACCGTCTCGCTCAGCGCGGGAGAAGGAGCACAACGCGCTCAAGGGCGCGCGACGCCAAGCTGGGCTTGCGCCTCCCCAACACCGCGAACCCGGTTGCGCTCAACGGCGAGGTGCACCGCTTCGCCCTGATCGCGCTGGAATTCCCGCGTTCAACGACGGCCGGGCCTATTCCCAGGCGCGGCTGTTGCGTTCGCGCTTTGGCTACCAGGGCGTGCGCGCCACCGGCAACGTGCTGCGCGACCAGCTCCTGTTCATGCGCCGCGCCGGCTTCGACGGCTTCGAGGTGGACGGCGCCGGGGCATTGGCCGAGGATTGGGCGAAGGCCTTCGGCGAATTCGACGTGTTGTACCGGCCCGCCTAGGACAACTCGCCCCTGGATCATGCGGCAGAGATTTCCCGCGTAGCCCGACAAGGGTGAAGCGAAGAAGCCGTCCTGATCGGCGCTGCGGTCATCTCCCTGCGTGAAAGCCGTGCCCTCGGACAAAAGCCCAAACCGGCTGGTTTCGCGTCTTTGTCTCCGGGCGGAAGATCCACACTAATTCCCGTGTATATGCTTAGTATTTTTTAAAAGATTCCAAAGTTAGTTTACGGACATACAACAGTTGGGGATCGAATTCATGTCTTTCTATCGCTTTTATTATTTCGAATCGCTGATCGCCTCAAGGGCGGCGGCTGTGCCGAATGCCCCGACGATCGGGCGGCCATGGCAGCGGCGTCGGCGCTGCTGGCGAAGAAGCTTGACGCGGTCGCCGTGGAAATTGGCGCGACGAGCAATTCATCGGCGGCGAGAAGCGCGACGCTTCGCCGTACGTCGTTGCCAGAACCTCGGACAGATCGCTGCGCAGCCATCCGATGTTCTCCCTCGATCCGAGGTTCTACCTCGATAAACTCGATAAGAGGCATCCTGAAAACCCGCAAAAACCGGCCGCGTTGGTTAACCGGACTTAACGGCCGGCTGTGTCGCACGCGCCGGCCGATTAAACGATTAGTCTTTCGGCGCTACAGCTGGACGCTGCTCATACATGGGCGGGCGTACTGTCTTCCAATACGACATCGCAACGATCCGATCCTGAACCCCGCCTATGAATACTGGCGGAGCGATGCCGCGCGCGCGCGATGCCGCGGCGGCGCGACATCGACCCGACCGAGAATCCCCGCCTTGCCCAATATCCAGATCAGCGAGATCGTCGGCACGCGCATCCGCTATCGCCTCGCCGGCACGGCGATCGTCCAAGCCTATGGCGAAGAACTCGCCGGGAAATATTCGACGAAGTCTTTGCGGGGGAAGGCTGGCTCGTCGAAAACAACTACCGCATGATGCGCGACGAGAAGCGGCCCGTTTTGGTGCGGAACCGCTATCTCTCGGGCCCGCGATGTCGAACTCGTCTCCACCCGCCTAATCATGCCGTTGTCCGAGGACGGCGAAACCGTCACCCAATGCCTCACCGCCATGAGTTTCCAGTTCCCGGGCGAGGCCGTGAATGGACCGGCCAATGGTTCGGGAACAGCGATAATTTCGATTTCGTGAAATCTTATTCCAAAGTCATCGGCTAAGGCGCGGCGGCGGCCGCGCCGATCCGGCCAGAAACCGGGCTTCGCGCAACGGCCGCCCAACGCCGCCAAATCGCGGTATTCAGCAAGTAAGCGGGCCTTCGGAATTATTCAATCTTTCCAAGGCTCTCTAGCTGATGCCCTGGAGCTTCCAGGGATGCCCAGGACAAGACGATTTACAGTTGATTGGATTCGCCGTCACAGTCCCGTTTATGGACTTTGGACTTGGCGAATTATTCAAAGTGCTGAGAAACATTTGGCAAGCCGTCCTCCAAATTACTTGTTGGTTTGGCCGCTATAGCCGTTGCTGGTGTTTGTTTGAAACTGATTTATAACGACATCATCGTGCCGGTCTATTCGGTTAACCAAGACAACAGCCTAAGACAAGCGTGGGTTTTAACCCCAGAACCCATTGATTTAGCTCTAGATGCTGGGGCCACCTTTGATAATCAAACGTGGGACGGGGACTGCTAGGCGTTATCCCTAGCTGTCCTATCCTCACCGCATATCAGCGGGGGGGGACTATGCGATCTTTCAGACCGCGCCTAGCCATGATTGTCCTGGCCGGGTGTGCGCCCGACATTCAGCTAAGAAACCCGCAGACCGGCGTGACAGCCGTTTGTGGTGGCGGCTATTATCAATACGGATTAGTCGGCATGGCTAATGAGACAGCAAAACAACTTCAACTGCGGTGCCTTGACGACTATCAGCGCCAAGGCTACGAGCGCGTGGGCAATTAGCCCAGGCCCGTTTGCCACCTAATGCCGCCAAATCGCCTAAAATTGTCGGCAATTATTTCCGGAAAATGGATTGGTTTCACGGTTGATTAAGCCCGCCCGCCTAGGGTTGGCGCGTTGAAAAGCGTGTTTTCGAGGGGCGCCGGTTGGGGATTAGGGGATCTCGGTTCCGGCGGCGCTTTGCTCCTTTATTTTTATCGGCTCTGCGCGCGAAGATCGCGGCCGGCGGCAATCCCCCCTCAGTTGCCCCGGCCGCGATCACTTTTTCAGCTCCTGCCGGAGCTTTGTATCGCTTCGCTCTCGCTAGCTCGCTCTGGAGCTAGCGCGAGCCACGCCTATCCTCTCAACTCGTATTCCGCCTGGTCCTCGTAGATCGGGCCGGCCTTGGTGAGATAGCTCGCCACCAGCGCGAAGCGGTCCACGGCGAAAGGCGCGGCGCGGAAGAGCGCGTGCGCGGCCAGATACGCCGTCAGCTTCGGGTCGGGCGCGCCGTTGAGCCGCGCCAGGCTGACATGCGGCGCGTAACGCCGCCCCTCGGGCTCGAGCCCGGCGCGGATCAGCGCGGTTTCGACCTTGGCGTGGAGCTGGATGAGTCGGGATTCTTCTCGATCCCGGCCCACAGCATGCGCGTGCCGAAATGCCCGACGCCGGCCAGCGCCAGCGAAAACCGCCGGGCGCGGATGCCGGCGAGCGCGGCGTCGATGTCGGCGGCAACGCTTTCGCCGGTCTCGCCGATGAAGCGCAACGTCAGGTGGTAATTCCCGGGATCGACCCATTTCGCCCCCGGCAGCCCGGAGGATATCAGCGAAAGCCCGAGCTTCTGTTCCGGCGGCAGGGATATCCCCACGAACAGGCGCAGCATGGATTCCCCCTGCGTTGGCCTCACGGCCTGGCGGGCTTGGTCCGAAGCAGCTTTTCGACATCCGGCGCGATGCGCTGTGACGATGACGTCGACGCCGCCGGCATTGGGGTGGAGCCCGTCGGGCTGGTTCAGGCCCGGGTCGAGCGCCACGCCTTCGAGAAAAAAGGGATAAAGCGGCACGCCGTATTGCTTGGCGAGATCGGGATATATCGAATCGAAGGCCTGCTCGTAATCCGGCCCCCAATTGGCGGGCGCGCGCATGCCGATCAGCAGCACGCGCACGCCGGAGGATTTCATCTTGTCGAGGATCTTGACCAGATTGGCCCGCGTGAGTTGCGGATCGAGGCCGCGCAGCGCGTCATTGGCGCCGAACTCGATGAGCGCGTATTGCGGGCGGTCCGCCAGCACCCATTTGACCCGCGCGAGCCCGCCCGAGCTGGTGTCGCCGGAAAAGCCGCCATTCGTCACATCGACCTTGAAGCCGTCGGCCCGGAGCCGCGCCTGAAGCTTGACCGGGAACGTATCCTCGGGCGCCAAGCCGTAGCCGGCGGTCAGGCTGTCGCCGAAGGCCAGCAGGCGGCGGGGCGCCGGCATGGATCGGCCGCGGGCGCGGATGGCGCTTGCGCCCAGGCGATATCCGGCGCTCCATAGCGATAACGCCAGCAACGCCCCCAGGGCGTTGACAAGCATCCTCCTCCCAACACCAAATGCCCTTCCGCCCATGAAATCGAAATCCCCCGACGCCCCGGAATCCGCGATGATCCTGCTCGACGGCGTGCGCCTGACTTTGGCGAGTGAAGCGGGCGCGGTCAATGTGCTGCGCGGGGTTTCATTAAAAATCGGCAAGGGTGAGACGGTGGCGCTGACCGGGCCCTCGGGCTCGGGCAAGTCGACGCTGATGATGGTGATCGGCGGGCTGGAGCGGGCGAGCGCCGGCTCGGTCAAGGTCGCCGGATTCGATTTCGCGGGATTGGGCGAGGACGAGCTGGCACGGCTGCGGCGCGAGCATGTCGGCATCGTCTTCCAATCCTTTCACCTCATGCCGGCCATGACCGCGCTCGAAAACGTGGCCTTGCCGCTGGAGCTGGCGGGGCGGGACGGACGCCCTGGCCGCCGCGCGCAAGACGCTCGCGGCCGTGGGGCTCGTCGTCGCGCGCGCGCCACTACCCGGCGCAGCTTTCGGGCGGCGAGCAGCAGCGCGTCGCCATCGCCCGGGCCTTCGTGTCCGATCCCGGGCTGATCCTGGCCGACGAGCCGACCGGCAATCTCGACGGCGAGACCGGGCGCAAGGTGATGGATTTGCTGTTCGCCCTGGCGGAGAGTTCGGGCACCACGCTGCTTTTGATCACCCATGACCGCGATCTGACGCGGCGCTGCCGCCGCATCCTGTCGCTCGCGGACGGGCGCATCACCGCCGACACGGCCGGGGCGCGGCCGGGAAAGAGACGCCGATGATGCTTGCCCTGCGCCTGGCGCGGCGCGAGCTGCGCGGCGGGTTGGCGGATTCCGGATATTCATCGCCTGCCTGGCGCTGGGCGTGGCGGTGATCGCCGGGGTGGGCTCGCTTTCGGCCGGCATCGACGCGAGCTTGCGCAACGACGCCCGGGCGCTGCTCGGCGGCGATGTCGATTTCCACCTTTTCCACCGCCCGGCGAGCGCGGCCGAGCGCGCCTATCTCGCCCGCGCCGGAACGGTGTCCGAATCCGGCGATCATGCGCGCCATGGCGCGGACCGAGGACGGCGGCGCGCGCAGCTTGATCCAATTGAAGGCGGTGGATGGGGCCTATCCGCTTTACGGCAGCGTGACGCTCGACCCGCCGCTAAGCCTGGACGACGCGCTCGGCATTGCGCGGCGGGCATTGGGGCGCGGTGGCGGCGGCGGGGCTGTTTCAGAAACTCGGCCTCAAGCCCGGCGATCTGATCCGCATCGGCGAGGGCGAGTTCCAGCTGCGCGCGATACTGGTGCACGAGCCCGACGCGTTGAGCGGCACCTTCGATCTGGGCCCCAAGGTGACGCTGGCCTTGCCCGCGCTGGCCTCGACCGGCCTCATTCAGCCCGGCGCGCTGGTGGGTTACGGCTATCGCGTGAAGCTGCCGGCGGGCAGCGACGAAGACCGCTTCGCCGCCCGCGCCAAGGCCGATCTGCCCGACGCCGCCTGGCGCATCCGCGGCTTCGCCGACGCCGCGCCCAGCCTGCAACGCCTGCTCGACCGGCTGACCGTGTTCCTGACCCTGGTCGGGCTGACCGCGCTCCTGGTCGGCGGCGTCGGCATCGGCAACGCGGTGCAGCGCCTATTTGAACGAGAAACTGCCCTCGATCGCCGCGCTCAAATGCCTGGGAGCGCCGCGCCGCCTGGTCTTCGCCTGCTATCTCCTGCAAATCCTGGCGCTGGCGGGGGCGGGGATAGCGCTGGGCCTGGTGCTGGGCGCGGCCGCGCCTTTCATCGTCGCGCCTTTCCTGCCGGCCTCCTTGCCGGTCGGCCCGCTGCTCGGGGTTTACTGGCAGCCCTTGGCGCTGGCGGCGCTGGACGGCTTGCTCGCCACGCTTGCCTTCGCGCTGTGGCCCTTGGGCATCGCCTGCGAAGTGCGGGCGGCGAGCCTGTTCCGTCTGCTGGTCGAACCGCCGGACCGGATGCCGCCGGCCTGGATCATCGCCGCCATCGCGCTTTCGGGCTTGGGCCTGGGCGCGCTGGCGGTGCTGACCGCGCCCGAACGCGTGACCTCCTTGTGGTTCGTCGCGGGCGCGGCGGGCGCGCTGCTGGCCTTCCGGCTGCTGGCGCGCGGGCTGATGGCGTCTGGCGCGGCGTGTGCGGCCGCGCCGGGCGAGTTTGCGCCTGGCGCTCGCCAATCTGCACCGTCCGGGCGCGCCCACCTCCGGGGTGGTGGCCTCGCTCGGATTGGGCCTCGCGGTGCTGGTGGCGATCGTGCTGGTGCGCGGCAATGTGGCGGAGGAGATCGGCGAGAGCCTGCCGCAACGCGCGCCCTCGTTTTTCTTCATCGACATCCAGCCCGACCAGGTGAAGGATTTCGACCGGCTTCTGGCGTCGATGCCGGGGGTGGAGGAGATCGCGCGGGTGCCGAGCCTGCGCGGCCGGATCGACCGGCTCAACGGCGTGCCGGTGGAGCAGGCGCAAATCGCGCCCGAGGCGGAATGGGCGGTCAGGAGCGAGCGCGGCCTGACCTATGCCGCATCTCCGCCCGCGGGCTCGCGCGTGGTCGATGGCCGATGGTGGCCCGCGGATTACCGCGGCCCGCCGCTGATCTCGCTCGACGCCAATCTCGCGCGCGGCATGAACCTGAAGCCGGGCGACACCATGACGCTCAACGTGCTCGGCCGCGAACTCGCTGCCACCATAGCCAATCTGCGCGAGATCGATTGGACCTCGCTCGGCCTGAACTTCGCCATCGTGCTCTCGCCGGGCTCGCTCGACGGCGCGCCGCAGACGCATATCGCCACCGCGCGGACGGCGCCGGAACAGGAGAATGCGCTGGAGGCCGCGGTCACCGACCGCTTCCCCAATGTCTCGGCGATCGACGTGCGGGACGTTTTGGCAAGTCTGAGCGCCATCGTCGACGCCATCGCGCGGGCGATGGGCGCGGCGGCGGCGATCGCGATCGCCGCCGGCGTGCTGGTGCTGGCCGGAGCGATCGCGGCCGGGCGCAAGCGGCGGATCTACGAATCGGTGCTGCTCAAGGTGCTGGGGGCGGAGCGCAGGAGCGTGCTCAAGGGATTCGTCTGGGAATACGGGCTTATGGGCCTGGCGGCGGCGGCGCTGGCGGGCGTCATCGGCACGCTTTTGGCCTATGTCACGCTCACCCGGATCATGCACACTTCGTGGCAATTCCTGGTTTGGCCGGTGGTGTCGACCCTGGCGCTGGCGGAGCTCGCGATCCTGGGCTTGGGCTGGCTCGGCACGGCGCGGGCGCTCGGCGCCAAGGCCGCCTTATATCTGCGGAATGAATAGTCGGTTCAAGGACTTACGCCGCCGTTGAATTGCCGCGGTTCTGTGCCAATATCCCCATCCAAGCCAATCGGCTTTTGAGAGGATTTGACCATGGCGTTCGATTCGGGAAACCGCGCAACCACGCGCAGCGCGCTGCCGCAAGTCGGCATCGACGTAGGCCTGCGCAGCTACATGCTGCGCGTCTACAACTACATGACGGGCGCGTTGGCGCTCACCGGCGGCGTCGCCTATGTCTTCTATGCCAGCGGCCTGATCGAACAGATCTACGGCACGCCGCTCTACTGGGTGGCGGTGTTGGCGCCGCTCGCCTTCGTGCTGGTGCTGAGCTTCGGCATCCAGAAGATGAGCCTCGCCGCGTCGCAAGCCACGTTCTGGGGCTATGCCGCGGTCATGGGCATATCGATGTCGAGCATCTTCCTGGTCTATACCGGCGCCAGCATCGCCGAGGTGTTCTTCATCACCTCCGCCACCTTCCTGGCGATGAGCCTGTGGGGCTACACCACCAAGAAGGATCTTTCCGGCATGGGCCATTTCCTGATGATGGGGCTGATCGGCATCATCATCGCCATGGTGGTCAACATCTTCCTCAAATCGCCGGCGGTTTATTTCGCCATCTCGATCATCGGCGTGCTGGTGTTCACCGGCCTCACCGCCTGGGACACGCAGCGCATCAAGGAGATGTATTGGGACGGCGACAGCGAAGTGATCGCCGGCAAGAAGTCGATCATGGGCGCGTTGGCGCTTTATCTCGACTTCATCAACCTGTTCCTGATGCTGATGCAGCTGATGGGCAATCGCCGCAGCTAAAGGCGCGCGAACCGCGAATCAAAAAGGGGCCGGGAAACCGGCCCCTTTTCTTTTGGTGTCCGACCTGTTTCTCTCAGGCCTTACGGCCTATGGGCTTTCGGCAGCAACCGCCAGGCCTTCATTTCCGCGATCTCGCCCATCGGCTCGACGCGGTAGTGGTCTTCGAAGAATCCCGTGAGCTTGGCCTTGTTCATGCCGGCGCGGGTGAGGATCATCCAGGGCGCGTTCCAGTTCTCGGGATCGAGCGCCTGGAACACCACCACGCGGCCGCCGCGCGCGAAGGCGGCATCGGTCTGCGCCTCGATCGCGGCATAGAAGGCGGCTGTCATCGGGCTTCTGCTCGTAGAGATCGTCGATGGCGAGGCTGGGCGTCGCCAGCTTGAAGAAGCTCAGATTGGGGCCGCCGCCATAGGTCGTGAAATAGAGCAGCAGATCCTTGCCGGTGAATTCCTGGCGCAGCTCGGATTGGTATTGCTTCAGGGGATAACGCGCCTCGGGCAAGGCCCACAGCGCCAGATTGAGCGAGAGGGTGGCCGCGGCCCAAAGCGGCAGCACCGCGGCCCCGAAGCGCCCGGGGAAGACGAACAGGAACAGCGCCACAGTCGGCACGGTCAGATGGAACCAGTGCTCGGGCTCGTTGATGTTGAAGAAGCCGTTCCAGGCGAGCGCGCCCAGGACGAAGGCCAAGGGCATGAGCAGGGGCTTGCCGCGCAAGCCCAGATAAAGCCCGCGCAGGTATATGGCGGCCAGCAGCGCCGCCGTGAGAAAGGAATGGACTGCCCGATCAGTCGCGGGCATAGGGCTTGAGCGATGGGATTGGCCCGCGATCCAGGCGCGCAGCACCGGGCCGATGATCAGGCGCAGCGATGAAATTATTGACGGTGCCGAAGAGCAACGGCCGAAGGTGTCGGCCCAGGAGAAGAAGCCGGTGCGCAGATCGTTCTTGTCGCCCACCGTCGCCGCGAAATCGCCGATGCCGAGGAACTGGCCGAAGAAGACGAGCCGCGCCACCTCGAGCAGCGCCAGGAACAGCAGCGCGCACACCGCGCCGAACAGCGCCGCGCGCGAGACGCCCTTGGCCCAGCTTTGGCCTTGGGTAGCGAGATGAACAGGATCACAACGAGAAACCGAGAAAAGGAATGGCCTGCTCGATCAGTTCGCCGGCATAGGGCTTGAGCGACGGGATCTGGCCCGCGATCCAGGCGCGCAGCACCGGGCCCAGATCGGGCGCCACGATGAAATTATTGACCGTGCCGAACACCATCCGGCCGAAGGTGTCGGACCAGGAGAAGAACCCGGTGCGCAGGTCGTTCTTGTCGCCCACCGTCGCCGCGAAATCGCCGAAACCCAGGAACTGGCCGAAGAAGGCGAGCCGCGCGACTTCGAGCAGCGCCAGGAACAGCAGGCCGCAGACCGCGCCGAACAGCGCCGCGCGCGACACGCTTTTGACCCAGCCTTGGCCTTCACGCAACGAGACGGCCAGGATCACCAGCGCGACGAAGGGCGGCGCCGCCAGCACGCTCGAGTGGAAACCGGCGGCCAGCGCCAGGAAAATCCCGGAACGGATCAGGTCGAGATCGGATTTCCGGACGCTGCGCTCCCACACGACCGCGTAATAGAACCCGGCGGTGAGGAACGGGAAGGCCAGCAATTTCATGTGGCCGGTGGGCGCCAATGTCAGGATATTGCAGCTCGCCGCCACCAGCGCGGTGGCCGCCACGCGCCGCCACGCCGGAATTTTGAACTTCATCAACGCGGCGTAGAACACGGCCACGCCCGAAGCGGCGAAGACGGTGTTGATGTGCTTCTGGCTTTGTTCGGCGCTCTCGCCGAAGCCCAGATAATGGTGCCACAGCAGCGTCACCGGCTGGAGCCAGACATGGCCCATGTCCCAGAAATATTTGCCGCTGTCGATCTGGGCGATGAAGCGGAAGACGTCGTGATAGGGCAGCTCGCCATAGAGCGAGACGTAGAACGAAGCCGCCGCCAGGAAGGCGAGGGCGGGTTCGATCAGCCGGCGGCGGCCGAGGATCGCGCCCGCGAGCCCGCCGCGCGGCCAGTCCGGATGGTGTTCCGCTGAAACCATGGGATTAGTTTACGAATCCTTGCTTGACGAAGGGTGAACGCGACTCCCGCCGTCAAGCCCAGGCCCCGTCTCGCATTTTCGTGATTCAGCCTTGCCGAAACGGGGGTCGCGCCCAAGCTCGCGTCGATATAGCGTGCCGCCAGCTTTCGCCCCTTAACCCGCCCCCGGAGGATATGTATTCCCATGAAGCTCTATTATTCGCCCGGCGCCTGCTCGCTCGCGCCTCATATCGTGCTCAACGAGGCGGGCCTTGCCTACGAGACTGAGAAGGTCGATCTCGCCACCAAGAAGACCGCGAGCGGCGGCGACTTCCTCGCCATCAATCCCAAGGGCTATGTCCCGGCGATCACGCTCGACGACGGCCAGCTCCTGACCGAGGTGCAGGTGCTGTGCCGCTACCTCGCCGACCAGAAGCCGCAATCCAATCTGATGCCCAAGCCCGGCACGATGGAGCGCTATCGCGTCGAGGAGTGGATGAACTACATCGCCAGCGAATTGCACAAGGGCTACAGCCCGTTGTTCCGTCCCAACACGCCCGAGGAATACAAGACCATCGCGCGCGAGAACCTGGCGAAGCGCCTGGCGCTGCTCGACAAGGCGCTCGCCGGCAAGCAATACCTGATGGGCAACGCCTTCACCGCCGCCGACGCCTACGCCTTCACCATTCTGCGCTGGTCGCCCTTCACCAAGGTCGATCTGTCGCCCTATGCCAATATCAAGGCTTACATGGCGCGGACGGAAGCGCGGCCCAAGGTGCAGCAAACGCTGAAAGAGGAAGGGCTGCTGGGCAAGTAGCCGGTTCTACTTCGTCATTGCGAGCGTAGCGAAGCAATCCATTAACGGCGGCGCGCCCAACTGGATTGCTTCGGCCGCTACGCGGCCTCGCAATGACAGCTTCCGAGTACCTTCAGCTCTTGCCGTAGACCGGGACGATCGCGCCGCTGGTGACGCGGTTGGCGGGCGAGGCGAGGAACAGGATGGTCGCCGCGACCTCTTCCACCTTGGGCCAAGACTTGTAATCGGCCTTGGGCATGGAGGCGCGATTGGCTTGCGTGTCCATGATCGAGGGCGCGACCGCGTTGACCCAGATGCCGTCGCCCGCGACTTCGGATGAGAGCGCCTGGGTGAAGGCCGCGACCGCCGCCTTGGAAGCGGCGTAGGCCGCCATGCCGCCGCCCGAACGCGGCTCGAGCGCCGTTCTGGCCGCGACATTGACGATGCGCCCGCCTTGGCCGATGCGCTTCATCGCCTTGACCGCGTTAGCGCAGCAGAGCTGACAGGTGAGCAAATTCATCGCCGTCATGGCCTGGAAATCCGCCTTGCCGCTCTGGGCGGCCGGCTTCATGGCGAAGCCCCCGGCCAAATGAATCGAGGCCCAGAGCGCGCCCGATCCGGCATAAAACTTGGCCACTTGTTCCTCGTCGGCGAGATCGACCGGACCCGCGAGCTTCACCCGGGGTTCGCCCTTGAAGGGGAAGCTTTCGGCCTCGCCTTCATGGATATAGGGCACGCGGCATAAGGCCGCCCCGGCATCGAGCAAGGCCTTCACCACGGCGCGGCCCAAGGCGCCGGTGCCGCCGGTGACGACGACCTCACGACCGCTATAATCGCTCATGATTCGATTCTACCGGACCCTTGCCGCCCTGTCATGACGGAGACCCCAGCCCTGCTCCAATCGGCCCGCGGCTGCGCGCTCGCTTTGCTCGAGGCGGTGCTCGGACGGAAAATCCCGCTCGACCAGGCTTTGGCCGAGAACAAGCCCTTGGCCGCGCTTTCCGCGCGCGACCGCGGCTTCGCGCGGCTGCTGGCGGCCACCGTATTGCGCCGCCTCGGCCAGATCGACGCCGTGCTGGCGCAGTTTTTGGCCAAGCCCCTGCCCGAACGCGCCGGCGTGGTGCGCGACATCCTGCGCCTGGGCGCGGCGCAAACGCTGTTCCTCGAAACCCCGCCCCATGCCGCGGTGGCGACTTCGGTGGAATTGACCGAAGCCGTTGGCCATCCGGCGCTCAAGGGCCTGGTCAACGCCGTGCTGCGGCGTCTGTCGCGCGAAGGCAAGGGTCTGATTGAAAAACAGGACGCGGCGCGTCTCAACACGCCCCTCTGGCTATGGGCGAGCTGGACAAAAAGCTACGGCGAAGAGATCGCGCGGCAGATCGCGCTGGCGCATCTGAAAGAGGCGCCGCTCGATCTCTCGGTCAAATCCGATCCGGAATTATGGTCGGAAAAGCTTGAGGCCGAGATTCTCCCGACCGGAACTTTGCGCCGCGCATCGGGCGGCGCCATCGAGGATCTGCCGGGCTACCGCGAAGGCGCGTGGTGGGTGCAGGACGCGGCGGCGGCGTTGCCGGCCCGGCTTCTGGGAAACGTGGCGGGCAAGAGCGTGGCCGATCTCTGCGCCGCGCCCGGCGGCAAGACCGCGCAGCTGGCCGCTCAAGGCGGGCGCGTCTTCGCCGTGGACCGCTCGAACGAGCGCCTGAAGCGCGTCAAAGAAAATTTGGCGCGGCTCGGGCTCGAGGCCGAATGCGTCACGGCCGACGCTTCGATCTGGAATCCGGCTTCGCCGTTGCGCTTCGTTCTGCTCGACGCGCCTTGCACCGCGACCGGCGCCATCCGCCGCAATCCCGACGTGCCCTATCTCAAGACGCCGGATGACGTGAAACGCATGGCGGAGCTTCAGGACCGGTTGTTGGCCCATGCGGTTTCGATCCTCGCGCCCGGCGGATTGCTGGTCTATTGCACCTGCTCGCTCGAATCCCTCGAAGGCCCGGCCCGCATCGAGAAATTGCTGGCGCAAGGCGCGCCGGTTTCGCGCCGGCCCATCGAAGCCCACGAGATCGGCGGGCTCGCGCAATGCCTGTCGCCCGCGGGCGATCTCCGGACCCTTCCCTGCCAGCTCGCCGATGCGGGCGGGCTCGACGGCTTCTACGCCGCCCGACTCGCGCGAAACCCTTGATTTCTCGCGTCTTGCGGCGCGGACGCGGGACTGTTACCAAGTCGTCATGCAGCAAAAGACCCGCATCGCGCCTTCGATCCTGTCGGCGGATTTCGCCAAGCTCGGTGAGGAAGTGGCGGCCATAGCCGCTTCCGGCGCCGATTACATCCATGTCGACGTGATGGACGGGCATTTCGTGCCCAATCTCACCATCGGCGCGGGCGTGGTGAAGGCGCTGCGGCCGCATTCGAAGCTCACCTTCGACGTGCATTTGATGATCGCGCCGGTCGATCCCTACATCGCCGAATTCGCCAAAGCCGGCGCCGACATCATCACCGTCCATCCCGAGGCGGGCCCGCATCTCCACCGCACCCTGATGCTGATCAAATCCTTCGGCAAGAAGGCGGGCGTCGCGCTCAACCCGGCCACGCCCGTCGAGGCGGTGGATTACGTGCTGGGCGAAATCGACCTGGTGCTGGTGATGAGCGTCAATCCCGGCTTCGGCGGCCAGGGTTTCATCCCGAGCGCGCTCGACAAGATCAAGGCGCTGCGCAAGCGCATCGACGCTTCGAAGCGGACCATCGATCTCGAAGTCGATGGCGGCGTCAATTTCGAAACCGCGCGCGCGGCGGTGGCGGCCGGGGCCGACGTGCTGGTGGCGGGCTCGGCGGTATTCAACGGCGCCGCAGGGGAATACGCCGCGAATATCAGGCGATTGCGCGGCGAGGGGGCGCCGCGGGCGGTGGGGTGAGCCTTGCCGCTTCGCGCCTGGCTTTACCGATCATCTCTTTACAATCTCGCGCTCTGGGGGCCGACCCCGTCCGCGCTGCGCTTCCGCCTGGAAGAGGCCTGGCCCGGCGACGCGGCGCGCGGCCAGGACATGCTCGGCGCGCCGCCGCAATGGAGCGAGGCCAATCAACGGTTTCTGTTTCTGGCCGATCTCAAGGCGATCGAGGGCGAGGACGGCGCGCGCGCGGCGCGCGAATGGGCATCCGACTGGCTGCGGCGCTTCGACCGCATCGACGAGATTGCATGGCGTCCGGACATCATCGGCGACCGGCTTTATTCCTGGATCGCGTTCTACGAATTCCTCGCCGGTAGCCCGGGCGACGCGGCGTTGCGCCAGACCTTGCTGCAAAGCCTGGCGCGGCAGATGCGCCATCTCTTCCGCGTGTGGAAACGCGCATCCGGCCTCGGGCGGCTCAAGGCGCTGCGCGGGCTGGTGGCGGCCGCGGCGGCGGTGGAGGACAAAGGACGGCTCGGCCGCGCCTGCGAAAAACTCGCGGAGGAGTGCAAATTCCAGGTTTTGCCCGATGGCGGGCACCCGTCGCGCGACCCGGGCGCGGTGCTGGCGGCGCTCTGCTATCTGATCGAGGCGCGCGACGCGCTGGCGGCGGCGAGCGCGGACATACCGGCGGCGCTGCTGGCGGCGATCGACCGGGCGGCGCCGCTGCTGCGCTTCTTCCGCCACGGCGACGGCAAGCTCGCTTTGTTCAACGGATCGTCGGAATTCTCGGCCGGCTTGATCGGACACGTCCTGCGGCGCGCCGAATCGGAGGCCAAGCCGCCCTTGCGCGCGCCGCATATGGGCTATGAGCGGCTCCAGGCCGGCGAGAGCCTGGTGATCCTGGATTGCGGCGCGCAGCCGCCGCGGGCCTGGGACGAAAACGCCCATGCCGGCGCGCTGGCGCTGGAGATGAGCGCCGGGAGCGAACGGCTTGTGGTCAATTGCGGCGCCCGGCTGACCGGCGAGACGCCGAATGGAGAGCGGGGCGAGGCGGATTCCTGGCGGCTCGCCATGCGCGCCACCGCGGCGCATTCGACGCTGATAGTCGCCGACACCAGCTCGGCCGAGATCGGTCCCGACGGGCATTTCGCCGGCCCCCCTTTCGTGATCGCGTCCAAGCGCAGCGAGGAGAACGGCGATCAATATGTGTGGGCGAGCCATGACGGCTATCGCGCCGCTTTCGGCCTGAGCCACAGCCGCGAGATCTACCTGGCGGGTAACGGCGAGGATCTGCGCGGCGAAGACCGGCTCGAGCCCGCCGGACCGGACGCCGCGGGACGGGGCTTCGCCATCCGCTTCCACCTCCACCCCGAAATCCAGGCTTCGGCCGATGCGGCGGGCAGCGGCGTCGAACTCCGCCTGCCGAGCGGCGTCTGCTGGCGTTTCAAGGCGAACGGCGCGGCGATCAACCTGGCCGAAAGCGTCTATCTCGGCGCCGGAACCTTGCGCCGCAGCCAGCAGGTAATTCTGAGCGGTTTCGCCGGAGCGGACGGCGTTTCGGTCAAATGGGCCATGCGGCGCGAGCGCGGCACGGGCGCGGAATAGCGGGTTGATCGCCCGGTCTATCGGTTCTATGGTCCGCCCTGCCCTCGATTCGCAGGACATCGATGCCTGACGCCAATCTTCGTCCCGTCAAGCGGGCGCTGATCTCGGTTTCCGATAAGAGCGGTCTCATACCTTTCGCGCGCGCGCTCGCCGCGTTACGGCGTGACGCTGATTTCGACCGGCGGCACCGCCAAGGCGCTGGCCGAGGCGGGCCTGAAAGTCGAAGAAGTGGCCGCGATCACCCAATTCCCCGAGATGCTCGACGGCAGGGTCAAGACCCTCCACCCGGCGGTGCATGGCGGCATCCTGGCCAAGCGCGGCGACAAATCGCACATGGATGCGATCGCCAAGCACGGGATATATCCCATCGACCTGGTGGTGGTGAATCTCTATCCCTTCGCCGCCACCGCGGCCCGGGGCGCGCCGTTCGACGAGTGCGTCGAGAATATCGACATCGGCGGGCCGTCGCTGATCCGCGCCGCCGCCAAGAATCACGCCGACGTGGCGGTGGTGACGGATCCGGCGGATTACGACGAGATCTTGAAGGAAATGGCGGCGCATCAGGGCGCGACCGGCCTCGAGATTCGTCTAGCGCTGGCGCGCGCGGCTTTTGCCAGGACGGCGGCCTATGACAGCGCGGTGGCGCAGTGGTTTGCGCGCCAGGCGGGGCAGGAATTCCCCGAGGCGCTGATCATCGCCGCCGCGCGCAAACAGCTGCTGCGTTACGGCGAAAACCCGCATCAGCAGGCCGCTTTCTACGTCGGCGGCAGCGCCCGGCCGGGGGTGGCGACATCGAGGCAGCTCCAAGGCAAGGAGCTCAGCTACAACAACCTCAACGACACCGACGCGGCCTTCGAGCTGGCGGCCGAGTTCTCCGAGCCGGCCCTGGTCATCGTCAAGCACGCCAATCCCTGCGGCGTGGCGGTGGCGGCGAGCCTGCGCGAGGCCTGGGACAAGGCCCTGGCCTGCGACCCGGTCAGCGCTTTCGGCGGCATCGTCGCCTGCAACCGGCCTTTGGACAAGGATACGGCCGAGGCGGCATCGAGGTTGTTCCTCGAAGTGGTGATCGCGCCCGCGATCGAACCCGAGGCGCTCGAAATCCTGAAGAAGAAAACCGCGCTCCGGGTGCTGGCGGCGGGGTCGATGCCCGACCCGGCGGGAAGCGGCATGACCGTCAAGTCGCTTTCCGGGGGCTATCTGGTGCAGAACCGCGATGCGGGCCGCGTCTCCGCCAATGAGCTCAAGACCGTGACCCAGCGCGCGCCCAGCCAGGCCGAGATTTCCGACATGCTCTTCGCCTTCAAGGTGGCCAAGCACGTCAAGTCCAACGCCATCGTCTTCGCCAAGGGCGGCGCCACCGTGGGCATCGGCGCCGGGCAGATGAGCCGGGTCGACAGCGTCAAGATCGCGGCGCAGAAAGGCGCCGACGCCGCCAAAGCGGCAGGAAAGACGGAGTCGGCGCTCAAGGGCTCGGTGGTGGCCTCCGACGCCTTCTTCCCCTTCGCCGACGGGCTCGAAGCCGCGATCGCGGCCGGCGCCACCGCGGCGATCCAGCCCGGCGGCTCGGTGCGCGATAAAGAGGTGATCGCGGCGGCCGACAAGGCCGGGATCGCCATGGTCTTCACCGGCATGCGGCATTTCCGCCACTGACCTTGCGCCCTAGCCGCCACAAACCCGCCCATGCGATGCGCCCGCGCGACATGGCGCTGGCGGTCGCCACCTCGGTGATCTGGGGCTTCGCCTTTCCCGCGATCAAGATCGCGCTCACGGATTTCTCCGCGCCACAACTGACCGCGTTGCGCTTCATCGTCGCGCTGCTGCCGGTGTTCTTCGTCAAGCGGCCGCGCTTGCCCTGGACCGACATCGTGCTGATCGGCCTCACGCTTTTCACCGGCCAGTTCCTGCTCATGTTTTTCGCCTACGAGGCGGGCATGCCGCCCGGCCTCGCCTCGGTGACGCAGCAGATCCAGGTGTTCTTCACCGTGCTCCTGGCGGCGGCTTTCCTGGGCGACCATCCGACGCGCCGCCAGATCGCCGGCATGGCGGTGGCGTTCGCCGGATTGGCGCTGATCGCCTTCACCATCGGCGGCGATCTGCGCCCGGCGGCGCTGGGACTGGCGCTGGGCGCCGCCTTCAGCTGGTCGGTCGGCAACGTGCTGGTGAAGCGCGCGCACAAGACGCCGATCTTCGCGCTGCTCGCCTGGTGCAGCCTGGTGCCGCCGCTGCCTTCGCTGGCGATTTCCGAAGCATTCGACAAGGTGCCGATCTGGACCGCGCTCGCGCATGCCTCCTGGCCGAGCCTCCTGGCGGTGGTCTATCTCGGCAGCCTCACCACCAATTTCGGCTTCGCCGCCTGGGGCCATCTGCTCCAGCGCTACAAGGCGGGGACGGTGGCGCCCTTCGCGCTGCTGGCGCCCTGCACCGGCATCCTGTCCTCGGCCTGGCTGTTCGGCGAGGTCTTTCCCCCGGCGCGTTACGCCGGCATGGCGCTGATCCTGGCCGGGCTCGCCGTGATCTTGCTGCCGGGCGCCAAGCCGCCGGTGCAGACCGAGCCGTTCGCGTGATTGCCGGTATTGGGTCGCAAACGCGGCTAAGCTTTGACGGCTTTCCATCGCTTCTTCAGTTCGGTTGTTAAAGTTGTTACCGAATGAAGGACCAACCTGGGATTTGAACTCGAGAACCGCGAGTAACATGCCATCGCGCACAATAAACATGTCCCACTCTTTGGTCGGTCGGAAGTAACCCGGTAAGCGGTGAAACTGAACCCGAGAGCGCAACCCTTGCCCTGGAGCGTGAGGTGCGCCGTTAGACTCCGCCTGAAAATCAAGAGGCCCTGGTGGCGAACGACCACACTACGCCGCGTTCGTCTGCCCTCAGGGCTTTAGCTTGATCTAGTATTTATTGGCGGGCATGTTGCTTCTCGAAGTCTAGCACCTGCAACCGGGAGGGCTATGTGGACACCAACAACCATCCGATTTCATGAGTGCATCGAGTTGAGTACTGACTTCCTTACTTAATTTTCCCGCATGTTTCTCGATATCATCGTTGTTCAGCTTCATCATTCCTTTCTTGATGAGCTCCTGTACCAGTTTTTCAGCACCTTCTCTCTTTGTCTGCATTTGCAATTCTCCTTTGCTGTCGGGTGGTTATGTTGCCAGTTTTTCGTAGAAATGCGCTGAGATGGCGTAAATCATGATGTTGCCCAACTTACTAGGTTCCGCAGTTTCTCCACTTGGTCTTCCTTAGAACAAGCAGGTTTGAATTTGCTGCCGGCGAGCTTCTTATTGACGATCCTGCAAGTTCCCCCACATGCTTTCCGGAGGTCGCAGCCTTTGCACGTCTCCATGTGTCCCACCTGGTGCCGCTTGGCCAGCGCCCGAATCCGAGGGAAAAACTGTTGGATTGGCGTGTCATCAATGTGGCCAATTATCCCTTCGAGGAGATGGCAAGGGTAAATATGTCCGTCAGGGCCTACGACAAGTTGCTCACAGTATCCGCAACCAGGGCTTTCATGGATGATCTTCCTTGCCGAGGTTTTATTGGCTTCGTCGACCAATGCTAAGAGTTTGAAGCGAATTCGCTCAATGTTAAGCCCATCATGCAGATCATACCCACGGCCGTGTCGACATACCCCCATGCCGATGTGGTACTTCAGCCCGGATCCCTCGTATCGTTCAGCAAAACGCAGAAACTCATCCTCAATCGCCCGCCAGTTTTGAGCCATTGCGGTAATACCTACCTGGACTTTGATCGGGGTCTTAACGAGTAGATCGAGAGCACGGAGGATCTTCTTATAAGTACCCTTGCCCCTGATGATATCATTGGATTTTTCCTCTGGGCTCCCTAGGCTGATCTGAAGTCCGCTCAAGGTCGCGCTGAGTACATCGATATACTTTGGAACCAGAAGCCCGTTCGTGAGTATCCGAGTTGATAACCCACTCTTCTTAGCGCATTCAAGTAGAGCCCCGCAGTCGGCTCGCACCAGTGGTTCTCCGCCCGTAATTAAGAGATTAATTCCGCCGACGTTGGCAAACTCCTCTATCAAAGCTTTCCAACGGGCTGTCGGCAGTTCATTATCCGATCGGCATCCCGGTCCTGAATCTGAGTAGCAGTGGATGCAGCGCAGTTGACACTTTTTGGTGATGTGAAATCGGGCAAACTTCTCCGGATTTAACGTGTAGGTGTATACATCACCCCTGATGCCCCGAACAAATCCCCAACGTGCCGCCTTGACGATGACACTGCGAACTAAATCCCATTGCTTGAGAATGGCCTCTTCATCTGATTCTGTAGAAAGACGGAGCAGTACGCCCGCCGGAGAGATGCGAGATTTCAAGAGTTCGAAGATATGATGTTCTTTTTCATCCAATACGAGGAGCGTTCCTTTCGCCGGGGCGATCCAAGTATATCTGTCATCTACTTTGCTGCACTTAATATTAGAGATCAATGGAAGCTTGCGATGAAGTGATAATAGGCTCAAGTTCCCATTCATCTTGGTTTCTCGCAACTATGGAGGCAAAACAGTAGGGTTTAAATACGAATCTACTTTTTGACTTCAAACACGGTAATGACATTACGCCTGTCCCGCCCGTTCGCGACATTGATCTAGATCAACTAATCCCGAATGGGTGTTGCTAACCTTTTTTCAAATATGAACGGTGGCGACTGGCGCCCTGCACCGGCATTCTTTCCTCGGCCTGGCTGTTCGGCGAGGTCTTTCCCCCGGCGCGTTACGCCGGCATGGCGCTGATCCTGGCCGGGCTCGCCGTGATCTTGCTGCCGGGCGCCAAGCCGCCGGTGCAAACCGAGCCGTTTGCGTGATTACGGTATTAGGTAGCCTTTGTACAAATGTATCTAACTGGTTTTAAAGCCTTTTCTAATCCACCACCAGATTTTCACCGCGAGATAGATAGCAAGCCATGCCAGCGGGATAGGAACAAAAGAAATTATAGCGACGTTCCCCCAGCTTCCTTCAAGTTGGAGATCGAAACTCTGCTTGGATTCTAATGAACAATCTCTTTTGTCTCCCAGATGACTATTAGCGAAATCGCAAACGTCGTAGGCTGCGCTTGCTACGTTGGCTGCGCGCTCAATATCGGCGGTGCGTTGATAATACCCGGCACCAAGCATCCACGCGACCGAAAGAACTATACCGACGCGCTGCCATCCCCCGAGGCGCATGATCCCTCTCCGTGTCTATGCGGCGAGGATAGGACGGCTCAGGGATAGCGCCTAGCTAGTCTTGCGGCGTACC
This sequence comes from uncultured Alphaproteobacteria bacterium, assembly GCA_963810055.1. GTDB lineage: Bacteria > Pseudomonadota > Alphaproteobacteria > ATCC43930 > CGMCC-115725 > REEB95. Next base: position 235,200 of record CAWEME010000012.1, read on the forward strand.
CGGTCCATTTGATGCCACGCCCGTATTTTCGTCCGAATAAAGTTTTGGTCGCTCGTTTCTATATACTTGGCGAAATCAAATATCTGGCCACGCTATGCGCGCCGGTTATAACCCGTATTGGGTGTGCCGCCGCGACGGTATCCGTCTGCCGAGGGATGATGAGTTATGAAAGCTATTTAGACACGTTTGCCAGCCCCTTTGGCGGGGGGAATTGGTTCCGTAGCTCGTTTGAGCATAGCGGGCAGTGTGAAAGCGTAGGTCAAAAACATTTCTGCGAAAACGTGGAGTTCTTTGGCGTCTGCCTCCGAATATTCTTCTGGCTCGTGTACCGCATCATTAGCCTCAAGCCGAACGTGCTGCGCCCATTTCTTCATTGCTGGCGTAGCAACGCTTTCGGGAAGCCGCTCAATCCGCTCTTTCAAATTGATTCCTTTCGGCGCGTCTTTATCAATCGCGCGCGCAGACAGTTCAATTGCGCGGCGGAACATGGCGACGGCGGCATTAGCCCCTCCCTTTCGTCCCAAATTATCAAGACCAGAAAGAAAAGCAGCCTGTACTGTGCCGGGTACATCAGCCGGAGCCTTCATTCCAACCAGTTTCGGATAGGTGTCCACGATTCCGCCGGAAAAAGGAGCCTGATCATTTATCCAATAATTAATGGGATCAGGGGTGCTACTCACAACGGCAATAATTCCCTGTCCGCATCCTTGGCATTGCAAAAATAGAAGGCTTGCAGGGAAACCGGGGCGCAACTCTGCAAGGCCCCTCGGAGAAAATCCGATCTTTTCAGCCCGGCAATGCGGGCATTCCAGCGTGAGCTGCGCCATGGAATATAACTCCTGTATTTCTGCGGTCGCGCAAATCTTACGTTCGAACGAACCGCTTAGTTCATTAGCAACAATCTTATTTGACCACTATAGAGCGCTTTCCTCCAATAACGAAAAAGAAGCTTACGTTATAGCACTTATTGGTGGGTTACTAATTGAGCGAGCAAGGAGGCGCGCGTGAGTGTGCCCCGAAAAAGATCACGCAAAATCTTCCGGCCGAAAGACATCGGGCGAATTGATGTACCGCTCAAGCGCGCTCGTAAGATCGTCAATGTATGTGTCTGTGACGAAAAGGGGTGGCGGCCACATGATTATGGAGTTATCGAGCGGCCAGAGCCGGTGGAGCGGACCGAGCCGTCCGAGTACAAAATGGTTGAAGATAGCGGGATCAGTGGTGGCGTTCAGATGGATGAGAAGACGCCCTATACCCCATGTTACCGCTTGAAGATTACGCGCCCGAGTAGCCGTGTTTGGTGGTGGCGGAAGCGTCGGGGTAATTCCTAATCCCGTTGCGTGTCGGTGAAAAGAAGTGACCCATTTTTCGCCGCGTTGCATCGCTATCCAAATACGGAACCCATCAGGAATTTTTCGCGACCGCATGAATTCGCTGCGTATGGCTTGATCAAAGATTGGATCAGCCGGATGTCCACTGTAAGCAACATGCTCTGCCACGAGCAGTTTCATAACAATCCATTCGGTAATTTTTTGGCGAGCAGACGCAACGAGGAAAGTAGAAGTACCGCTAATCAGCGGGATTAGAAACGGTTGCGCTTCCGTCTCTAGCGTTCCCATCCATCCAGAATTGCATGAGTTACAGACGACTTTGATGGTCTTAGTGGATACGGTTCCTTGGCGAGTACGGTCGAAGCGAGTGACCGTATTATCCATGCGTCTCTTAAATATCGCTTTGAATTCATTATATTGTGCGCCACCGATGTAATCATCGCCCGTGGGCAAAAGATTCTTTTCAGTCATCCAATCAGACCAAAGATGCTCCCCGCTCATCTGAATACCGGCTTGACCAGCAATTCCTTCGCAAAAAATACATTTCCCTGGCGGCTTTAGATTTATGCGTTTTGGCTTTTTGGACATTTAATCAGCCCATGAATAAATCGACAAATGACCAATACGGCGGGGTCTTTCCCCCGGCGCGTTACGCCAGCATGGCGCTGATCCTGGCCAGGCTCGCCGTGATCTTGCTGCCGGGCGCCAAGCCGCCGGTGCAAACCGAGCCTTTCGCCTGATTCCTGGCCGATATCCTCCATAGGACAAGCCTAATATAATCGGGAAACCCCAAGCATATTCGGGGAGGCAATTAGAGGTTGCTAATGGCCCGTTTCCGTCGCTTTTGGCCATTGTTATTTGTAGCCGCAGCACTTTGTGGCGCGATATGGGGCGCATGGTCATCGGCTCGCGCGCCACGCATAGATCAACATACCGCAGCCAATTACGAAAATAATAGGAATCCCAATCCCAAAGATAAGGGGAGCATCACACTCATCGCATGGGCTAGTGCGAACCACGATGCTATCGAGGCTATCTCCGCACTCGGCTCTTTTGTATTTGCTGGTGTTTTGGGTATTTCCACTCTCATGCTGTGGCGTGCCACTCGTAAGGCCGCTAAGGCTGGCCGGGACAGCGCGGACATTGCTCGCCGCGCCCTGACTGAACTGGAACAACCGTTTCTCGTCTTTTCTGTTAAGAACACTGGCCTGTTTGTCGATATAAGGGGAGTAGTTAGTCCTAATGAATTTCTCGTTTCTCATTTTGAAAATATTGGACGCACCCCCGCTGTCTTGATCGAACATTGCGACAACGTTTTGGTAGTGGAAAGAAAACAATGCTGGCCGACACCCATTGATCCAAATGCCCCAGTTGTTGGGCTGGCACATCACACTACTTTCCCGGTTGGGATGGCTGTCGGGGCGCAACTCAACTACACGGTTAAGGAAAACATGATCCGCAAACCTCTGGAAGACCCCCACTGGTCCGGGTTTGCCAAGAGTAGCGGTAATCGGGATCATCTTTTCGTTTATGGTTTCATTCGGTATCGCGACATCTTTGGGAGTCGCTACATCATGGGCTATTGCTCGATTTTCGATGTCATACGCAATCGCTTCGTTCCAATGGGCGACACCAAGTACAATTATTTCCGAAAGGAGGAGGAGATCACCGGCCTGTCTCAGCCAGCGCCAAATTTGCCAGTGAGTTAGCCCGCTACCTAATACCGATCACTGCCCCATTGCCGCGGCTTTCTTTAGCCGTCGCGCAAAGGCCCGGATTCGGCCGGAGCTAGTAGGACGCGATAATCAACATGATGCCGATGATCAGCCCCCCGATCCAGGCCCAGCCGATTTTCCTGGCCCGGGCCATCAGGGGCGTTATCGGGTGAGAACCGAAGATCGCCGACAGCCTTTTCCAGAGACGCCCCAGGGTAATCGCCAGCATGACGGCGCTGAGCGCGGTCAGCAAAAAGCCGATAACACGCAGGGCGATGAGTTCCGGCGAATCGCTCATGCGGCGAGGATAGGGCGGCTTCGCGATGGTCGCAAACGCAGCTAAGCTTTGGGCGCTTTCCGTGCGGCGATGCGCTGCCGGCGCAATTCCATCTTCCGGCGCTTCTTCCGTTGCTGACCTTTGCGATGAGCCTTTTTCATGTTCTCTCCTGTCGGTTCCCGATTTTGGCGGGGCATGGTAGCCCAAAATCCCCGGCAAGGTTGCGACCGCTGCGTTTGCCGCCCAATACCGCCGATAACCGCCCGATAACCGCCTGATAACCGTTCGCTTCCGGCCCGCTTGTCCCGCCCCCCGGGGGCGAATAGATTAATCGAAACAACGGGTTTTTCAGGGAGTGCGCGATGCCGGACGACCAACTCTTCCCGATCCCCCGCCAAGTGGCGCAAAGCGCCTGGGTCAACGAGCCCCAGTATTTCCGGATGTACGAGGAGTCGATCAAGCACCCGGACAAGTTCTGGGGCGAGGCCGGAAGGCGCGTCGACTGGATCAAGCCCTTCACCAAGGTCAAGAATACGAGCTTCACCGGCAACGTCTCGATCAAGTGGTACGAGGACGGCACGCTCAACGCCGCCTATAACTGCATCGACCGGCACCTCAACCTGCGCGCCGACCAGACCGCGATATTGTGGGAAGGCGACGACCCCAAGGACCACCGCCACGTCAGCTATGCCGAGCTCCATGAAAGCGTCTCGAAGCTCGGCAACGTGCTGAAAAGCCTCGGCGTCAAGAAAGGCGACCGCGTCACCATCTACATGCCGATGATCCCCGAGGCGGCCTTCGCCATGCTCGCCTGCGCGCGCATCGGCGCGGTGCATTCGGTCGTGTTCGGCGGCTTCTCGCCCGAAAGCCTGGTCGGCCGCATCAAGGATTGCCGCTCGACCGTCGTCATCACCGCCGACGAGGGGCTGCGCGGCGGCCGCAAGATTCCGCTCAAGGCCAACACCGACGAGGCCTTGCGGCAATGCCCCGAGGTCAAGAACGTGCTGGTGGTGCGCCGCACCGGCGGCGAGGTCGGCTGGAAGCCGGGCCGCGACCGCTGGTACCACGAGGAAATGGCCAATGCCCCTAAGGATTGCCCGCCGGAAGAGATGAGCGCCGAGGACCCGCTGTTCATCCTTTACACCTCGGGCTCGACGGGACAGCCCAAGGGCGTGCTGCACACCACCGGGGGTTACCTGGTCTTCGCCGCCATCACCCACCAATACGTGTTCGACTATCACGACGGCGAGATCTTCTGGTGCACGGCGGATGTCGGCTGGGTCACCGGCCACAGTTACATCGTCTACGGGCCCTTGGCCAACGGCGCCACTTCCGTGATGTACGAGGGCCTGCCCAATTATCCCGACGCCTCCCGCTTCTGGCAGGTGATCGACAAGCACAAGGTCAACATCTTCTACACCGCGCCGACCGCGATCCGCGCGCTGATGCGCGAAGGCGACGCGCCGGTCGCCAAGACCTCGCGCAAGTCGCTCAAGCTGCTGGGCACGGTGGGCGAGCCGATCAACCCCGAGGCCTGGCTGTGGTATCACCGCGTGGTCGGCGGCGGCCGCGTGCCGATCGTCGACACCTGGTGGCAGACCGAAACCGGCGGCATTTTGATCACGCCGCTGCCCGGCGCCACGCCCTTGAAGCCCGGCTCGGCGACGCGGCCCTTCTTCGGCGTCCAGCCCGCGATCGTCGACCAGTCTGGCCGGGTGCTCGAAGGCGAGGCCACCGGCAATCTCTGCATCCTCGATGCCTGGCCGGGGATCATGCGCACCGTGTTCGGCGACCACAAGCGCTTCGTCGAGACCTATTTCTCGACCTACAAGGGCAAGTATTTCACCGGCGACGGCGCGCGGCGCGACAAGGACGGCTATTACTGGATCACCGGCCGGGTCGACGACGTGATCAACGTGGCCGGCCACCGCATCGGCACGGCCGAGGTCGAAAGCGCGCTGGTGGCGCATCCCCAGGTGGCCGAGGCCGCGGTGGTGGGCTTCCCGCACGACATCAAGGGCCAGGGCATCTACGCCTATGTCACCTTGAAGGTCGGGAGCGAGCCGGAGGAAGAGCTGCGCAAGGAACTGGTGCAGTGGGTGCGTAAGCAGATCGGGCCGATCGCCCAGCCGGACATGCTGCAATGGGCGCCCGGACTGCCCAAGACGCGCTCGGGCAAGATCATGCGCCGCATCCTCAGGAAGATCGCCGCCAACGAATCCGAGCAGCTGGGCGACACCTCGACCCTGGCCGATCCGGCGGTGGTCAAGGATCTGGTGAACAACCGGCTCAACCGCGGGAAAGAGGGCGGGTAAGGCGGGCGAATCCTGCGCCGGGTCTTTATAAATCGGGATGGGCGAGCAATTGCTGATCCATGTCCGCTTTGCGCCCATAAGCGGACAGCGCGCCTCATAAGCGACTATTCATCATCTCCGCCGGTGCCTTCGGCTAGTTCCGTCAACGCGCCGGCGTCGGCGATGCGCGCCTTGTTAGCCGCCAACCCGATGCAGCCACTGGCCTTCAACACGTTCAAGACGCGGCTCACGGTTTCGGTGGTGAGGCCGAGATAATCGGCGATGTCGGCGCGGGTCATCGGCAACTCGATCCAGCCGGTGTTGCGGCTTTGCCGGCGGGCGAGCGTCAACAGAAACGAGGCCACGCGCTCAGGCGCGGTTTTGCGGCCAAGCAACATCATCTGGTCCTGCGCGGCGGCGAGCTCGCGCGTAACCAGCTTCAGGAGCCGGCTCTCCAAGCCGGGGAAATCCAAATACAGGCGGGCGAGCCGGCGGCGCGAATAGCGGCTCAGGCTCACCGGCGTCACCGCCTCGGCGCCGTAATTGTATTTGTCCGCGTCGCCGAAACCGAACAGATCGCCCGGGAACAGGAAGCCGATGACCGCGCGGCGGCCGCCGGATAGCAGCTTGAAGAGCTTCACCGTGCCTTCGGTAACCGTGAAGAAATGGGCCGCCGGGCCGCCTTCATGGAGAAAGATCTCGCCGGCTTCGATGTCCTGCGACGTATGCGCCAGTGAAAGGAGCGGCAAGCCATCGGCTTTGACCTTGGCGTGGGTGATGACTGGAAATGGCGTGAGGCGGGCGGCGGCGGCACGCGGCATGGTTCTCTCCTCGAATCGGTACGTCCCGGGACCGTGAATAGGCGCGCCTGCAAGCCGAAGCGGCTTAACCTTTGCGCTCGTGTGCTTCGGTCAATGCCAAGGGCAGTTGCTCTTGCGCCCGGGCAAGCAGTTTCACCACCTGCCGTCGCGTCTCTTCGGTGCAGTAAAGTTTCAGCAGTTCCTGATAATGCCGGATGTTCAGCTGGATAATGTGCGGGTCTTCCGTCATGACCGCTCTCCACCATCATGAAGGCGGGAGCACGCGCAACCTCTCTTGGAGGGGGCAGGCGTTGTCTCTCAGCCGGCGGGAGGCCCACGGCAGTCACCGCCGATGGGATTGAGCTATGTCGTAATCGGACTTTTGAGTCGAATCAATTTACACGGCCAATAGCCCTAAACTTGTAGGGCCAAAATTCAAACCGCGTCACAACCCTGTTTACGCTGATGTTTCTGTCTGATCGATATCCACTTCAGCCAGGAGCGCGCCTGGGCTTGCATGTCCGTTTTGCGTCAAAAGCGGACAGGACGGCATGTCCGCGTCACGTCCGGTTTACCCCGATAGCGGAGACCGGCCGGCGGCGCCGGCAAAACCCCGCGTCCCGCGGCCGGGCGCGGGTTAAGGGTTTTTCAACCCAGGCGCGCGGCGCATAAATCCGGCGTTAACCATTCTTCGTCAGCATGGGGAGCCATGTCCGACGAAGCCCTCATCGACCCGGCCGAAGCCGCCGAAACCGCGCCCGCGCGCAAGTTCTATCCGCCGCGCGTGCCGACTTTGTGCCGGCTCGCCTGCCAGGGCTTCGAGATGTTCTTTTCCGACCGCGCCGACGATCCGCGCATGCCGGGACTGATCCCGCGCGCCATCGTCACGCCGTGGTGGAACGGCGTCACCGCGCTGTGCGGCGCCGAGATGGAGAAATACGAGCGCCGGCTCAGGACCATCATCGGCACCGGCGAATTCAGCGACGCCGACCAGCTCGCCGTCGAGCTGCAAAGGGCGGCGGTCGGCTGGACCAACCGGCTCTTGGAGGAACTCGACCGGGCCCAAGGCGACCAGGGCCTGAAGCGGGAATTCGAGAACCCGCTTTCGATCGCCGACGCGCGCGAGATCGCCCGCATTTTGCCCTTGAGCGCCGCGCTCAAGTCGCAACTCGCGATCGCCCATGCGCTCCTGGACGAGGCCGACCAGATGGAAGGCCCGCGCATCCTCGATCTTTCGCCCGACACGGTGGCGATGCTGAAGGGCCAATATCTGCTTTTCGCCGAGACCCGGGGGCCGGAGGCGTGTTACCTGGCGCTGGCGCTGATGAACCGCATGGCGCGGCCGTGGCAGATCCTGCTGCTCGCCCGTTCTGTCCTTCGCCGAGACATGCGGGCCGGAGGCGCGTTACCTGGCGCTGGCGCTGATGAACCGCATGGCGCGGCCGTGGCAGATCTTGATGCTCGCCCGACGCTGGGCTGGCGGCCGAACGATCCGAACGCGACTTACGCCGAATTCGACGCCGTCGCCTTGCGCCTGGTGCTGGAATTGCAGCGCCTCGCCCACGCCATGATCGAGCTGGCCAAGAGCGCGAACCTCGCCGGGGAGATGGCCCGGCTCCGGGCCTTGGCCGCGCAATATCTCGACATCGCCAGCGGCGTGGCCGGCAGCCTGAGCTTGCGGGCCGATTCCCCCTGGGCCGAGGAAATCGCGGATGCGCATAAGCGCCTGGCCGCCGCCTTCGACCGCCCGTTCCTCGACCGCGTCGCCGCCATCGTGTTCGACGCCGAGGATCGCGCCGGGCAGGCCCCGGCCGAATCCTCGACCGAGGGCGCGCAGTTCCTGGCGCTGCTGTTGGAGCATGGCGGGCGTTTCGGCCTGGCGGCCGCGGCGCGCGAAACCGCCGCCGAGCTCGCGCGGCGCATCGGCGAGGAATCCCAGCGCCTGATCGAGGCCATGCGCGGCGCCTCCAATTATTCCCTGTTCAACGCCCAGCTCCAGGCGCTGCTCACCGTCACCGAGATCATCTTCAAGGACGGCCCGGGCGCGCAGCTGGCGCGTTCCCTGCGTCTGGCGCGGCAAAGCAGCGCGGCCTGAAACTTCCCGCCGGGTTTCGGCGGTGTCTTTCGCCCTTGTCCTGGATAAGCGTTGTACGCCCTTCGACTACGCTCAGGGTGAGGCGGTTTTCTTAATGCCATCGACACTGTTTCCTCATCCTGAGCGTAGTCGAAGGATGAAGAGCGCAGGATGCCTATGCCGGCGCTTAAGATGGTTTTCCCCGTACCTTGACCGTGGGACCGATTGTCCGTAGTTAGGGCCGGGTCAAGGGAGGGGTTCTCATGAAAATCGGATTTTGCGGCATCGGGCGCATGGGCGCGGCGATGGTGGCGCGGCTTTTGGACCAGGGGCAGAAGCCCGCGATCTGGAACCGCAGCGCCGGCAAGGCGAAGCCGCTTCTGGAGCGCGGCGCGGTCTGGGCCGAAAGCCCGGCCAGGCTGGCGGCCCAATCCGACATCATCCTCTCGATATTGATCGACGACGCGGCGGTGCGCCAAGTCTATGAGGGGAAGGACGGCCTGTTCTCGGGCGACGTCAAGGGCAAGCTCTTCGTCGAGATGAGCACGGTCTCGCCCGAATTGCCGCAGGCGCTGGCGAAAGCCGCCAAGGCCAAGAATGCTTCGCTGCTCGAATGCCCGGTCGGGGGCACGGTCGGCCCGGCGCGCGAGGGCAAGCTTCTGGGCATGGCCGGGGGCGAAGCCTCCGATTTCGCCCGCGCCAAACCGGTGCTGGATCTGCTTTGCCGCCGCGTCGAGCACATGGGGCCCAACGGCGCGGGGGCGGCGATGAAGCTCGCCATCAATTTGCCGCTGTCGATCTATTGGGAGGCGCTGGGCGAGGCGATTTCGCTCACGCGCGGCTTCGCCATCCCGCCCGCCAAGATGATGGAGATATTCGGCGAAAGCTCGGGCGGCATCAACGGCCTCAAGGGGCGCGGGCCGGCCATCGTGGCGTCGTTCGAGACCGGCAAGAAGCCGCCCCAGGGCTTCACCATCGACGGCGTGCGCAAGGACTTGGCCATCATGCTCGGCTGGGCCAAGCACGAGGGCGTCAATCTGCCGGTGCTGGAACGCGCGCTCGAATGTTACGACCAGGCCGCGCGCGACGGCTGGAGCCAGGACGACAACTGCACCGTGCTGTTCCACCGCCTGGAGCAGGGGAAGAAGCGCTAGGGGCCTATTCCGCCGGCAACGTATCCGCGGATAACGGCGGCGAAGCGGGCGGCTTGGCGCGCGAGGCCAGCTTCTCGAACAGCCCGGCGATGCCGCGCGGCATGAAAATGATGAACGCCACCAGCATCGCGCCGTAGATGGTGTTGGAGGCGCCGATGAAGTGGGTCCCGAACAGCACGCGCAGGCCTTCGTTCAAGCCGATGGTGAAGACCGCGCCGACGGTGGGGCCGAGCAGGCTGTACATGCCGCCCGCGATCGCCGCGAACACGATCTGGAGCGAGATGCCGACGCCCGACATCGCGTCGGGGCTCAGATACATGAGGTACTGGGCGTAAAGCGCGCCGCCCAAGGCGGTGAGCCCGGTCGAGAGCGCGGTGATCTTGAGCTTTTCGCGCAAGACGTCGACCCCGGCGGATTCGGCGGCGTCCTCGTCCTCGGCGATCGATTCGAGCGCGAAGCGGATCATGCTGCGGTCGACCCAGCGCCACGCCGCCAACCCGATGAGCCACGCCGCCAGCGCCAGCGCGTAGAACTGCGCCTTGTCGGGGATCTGCAGCGCGTACCAGGAATAGCCGGCGGGGTGCGGCGTCATGCCGAGCGAGCCGCCGGTCACCTCGCGCGCCGCCACGATCACCAGCAGCACCACCTGGCCCAGGGCCAGCGTCACCAGCGCGAAGTAATGGCCGATCACCTTCTGGCGCGAGCACGGATAGCCGATGATCAAGCCCAAGGCCACCGCGAGCGCCATCGCCACGGGAATCCCGAGCCACGGCGTCACGGCGAAGTTGTTCCACAGCAAGGTCGGCACGTAAGCGCCCACGCCCAGGAACGCGCCGTGGCCGAGCGAGGTCAGCCGGAACCGGCCCATCAGCGCCCAGGCGGTGTAGATCAGGCTCCAGATCGCGATCTGCACCGCCAGATGCTGGTAATAATCGGACAGGAAGAAGGGCAGCGCCAGAACCGCCGCCAGGGGAAGATAGGGGAGAAGCCGGCGCGCGCTCATTTCTTGCCCAGGATTCCCTGCGGCCGGATCAGGATCATGACGATGAAGAAGACGAAGGCCAGCACCTCGGCCGCCTCGGAGGAGAAGTAATAACCGCCGATGCCGATGATCTGGCTGATGATGAAGGCGGCGAAGAAGCCGCCGATCATGTTGCCGAGCCCGCCCAGCACGCAGATCATGAAGGTGATCGGGCCGAAGGTGAGGCCGATGAAAGGGTGCACGTCGTATTGCAGCACCAAGAGGCAGGCGGCCAATCCGGCCAGCCCGCCGCCGATGGCCGAGGTGATGACGTAGGTGCGCCGCTCGTTCACCCCCATCAGCCCCATGATCTCGCGGTCCTGCGAAATCGCGCGGATCGAGGTGCCGAGATAGGTCTTGGCGAGGAACAGATACAGCACCACCGCGCCGATGAGCGCCACGGCGAAGGCGATGAGGCGCGAGAAGCTGATATAGAGGCCGTAGAGCTCCAGCACCGGCAGGCGCACGCCGAGATTGCGGAAATCGGTGCCGAAGAGCAGCGTCGCCAGCGATTGCAGGAAGAACAGCAGGCCGCCGGTCGCCAGCAGCTGGTTGATCGGGGCGGAGCCCAGGATCGGCTCGATCACCACCACATGCACCAGCACGCCGATCAGCGCCGCGATCAGGATGGCGGCGGGGAAGGCGAGGAAGAGCGGCCAGAGATAGTAATTGTGCAGCCAATAGACCGCGTACATCGCGCTCATCACGATCTCGGCATAGACGATCCACACCACGTCGATGACGCCGAAGATGAGATTGAGCCCCAAGGACAACAGCGCCAGCACGCCGCCCAGCAAGAGGCCGTTGATGATCGCTTCGAGGAGATAGATGTCCATGAGGGCTTGGGTTCAGAGTCCGAGATAAGAGGAGCGGATGAAATCGTTGTTCTTGAGCGCCGCCGCGGCGCCGGCGAGCTTGATGCGCCCGGCCTCGAGCAGATAGGCCCGGTCCACCACCTCCAGCACTTGGCCGACATTCTGCTCGACGATCAGGACGGTGAAGCCTTCCCGGCGGATGCGCTGCACCAGCTCGAAGACCTGTTCCACCACCAGCGGCGCGAGGCCCGCCGAAGGCTCGTCCATCAGCAGAAGCTTGGGCTTGGACATGAGCGCGCGGCCGATGGCGCACATCTGCTGCTCGCCGCCCGAGAGCGTGCCCGCCATCTGGGCGCGCCGCTCCTCGAGGCGCGGGAAGAGCGCGTAAACCCAGGCGAGCCTTTCGGCGAAATGGCGGCGCGAATCCTTCAGGAAGGCGCCCATGCGCAGATTCTCCTCGACCGTCAGACGCCCGAACAGCCGCCGGTTTTCCGGCACATGGGCGATGCCGGCCTCGACGATGCGGTAGGCGGGAAGCCGGTCCAAACGCTTGCCTTCGAGCGCGAAGGAGCCGGATGAGGGCTTCAACAGACCGGAGATGACGCGCATCAGCGTGGTCTTGCCGGCGCCGTTGGGGCCGACCACGCCCACCGCCTCGCCCGCTTCCACTTGCAGCGAAACGTCGAACAACGCGGCGAAGGAGCCGTAGCCCGCCGAAATCCCGTCCAGGGTCAACAACGCGCTCACGGCTTTTTCCGGCCGAGATAGACCTCGGCGACGCGTTCGTTCTTGGCGGCGTCCGGGGGCGCGCCGGCGAAGATGGTTTCGCCGTGATCCAGCACGATAACGCGGTCGACCACGCGCATCAGCACGCCCATGATGTGCTCGACCCAGATGATGGTGAGGCCGAGCTCGCGCCGGATGCGCCCGAGCATGTCGGCGGCGCGTTCCATCTCGGCGTGGTCGAGCCCGCCCAGGCTCTCATCCGCCAGCAGCAGCTTGGGCTTGGTGGCGAGCGCGCGCGCGAGCTCGAGCTTCTTCAACTGCGCCGCGCCCAGCCCGTCGATGGGGACGCCGGGCTGATGGGGCAATCCCACCAGTTCGAGCGCCGATGCCGCGTCGCGCGCGGCCTGGTCGCGGTTTCCGCCGCCGCGCCCGCCGTAATAGGCGGCGAGCGTCACGTTCTCCAAGAGCGACAGCCGCCGGAACGGGCGCGGAATCTGGAAGGTGCGGGCGAGGCCGAGGCGGCAGATGCGGTGCGCCGGCAGCCCGGCGATGTCGCGGCCTTCGAAGGCGACCACCCCGCGGTCGGGCTTCAACAGGCCCGCGATCAGGTTGAAGGTGGTGCTCTTGCCCGAGCCGTTGGGGCCGATCAGGCCCAGAATCTCGCCCGCCCCGACCGCGAAGGAAACCTGGTTGACCGCCAGGAAGCCGCCGAAGCTCTTGCTCAGCCCCTCAACCTTAAGCAACCGGACGGACCCGCATCAGGCCGCGTAGGGGTTGGTCTTGGGCAGCGGCATCACCGCGTTGGCGGTCTTGATCTTGTCCGGCCAGACGATGGTTTCGGATGTGCCGAAGGCCTGGGTGACGCAGGCGGCGGCGCGCAGATTCTGGCCCGAAACCTCGTTGCCGGGCGGCGCGAATTTGACGCCGTAACCCTGGATGGTGCCGCCTTCGGGAATGTCGAGCTCGAGCGCCGCCTTCTGGATCGCCGCGGGATGGGTTCCGCCGAATTTGGCGATCGCGACCGGCATCACCTTCTGCAGCAGAATCCAGCTCTGGTTGAAGCCCATCGAGACATGCGGCGGCACCGAGGTGTTGCCGGACGCCTTCTGGTAACGCTCGACCATGATCTTGACCAGGTTCGACAGCTCCGGCGACAGCGCGCCGGGCTTCAAGGTCTGCGCCGCGACCGGGTCGACGTTGAGGAAATAGTCGAGGTCGGAGCCGAAGGTTTCCTTGAGCTTGTCGCGCTGGCTGTAGCCGGCGCCGTGGCCGATCAGCATCTTGAACTTGAGCCCGGCCTCGCGCGCCTGGCGCAGGAACAGCGTGATGTCGGGGTTGTAGCCGGTGTGCAGGATCACGTCGGCGTTGGCCTGCTTGAGCTTGGTGACGAGCGAGGACAGATCCGAGGTGGTGGCCGAATAGGCCTCGTTCACGATGATCGGGATGCCGGCTTCCTTGGCGTGGATCTCGTCCGCCGCGCCGGTGTCGGTGCCGTAAGGCCCGTCCTCGTGGACGATCGCGCATTTGAGGTTCTTGGGATCGATGCCGAGCTGCGCCTTCGAATGCTCGTTGAGGAAGGCGATGGCCGCGGCGCCGTAGAGGTCGGCGGTCACGCCCGCGCGGAAGGTGTAGGTCAGGTTCTGGCCCTTGAGCACCTTGGTGGCGACGGCGATGGTGATCCACAGGATCTTCTTCGCCTGCTCCATCTTCTGCGCCAGCGGCACCGCCTCGGGACTCGCATAGATGCCGAGAATGGTGTCGACCTTCTCCTCGCTGATGAGGCGTTCGGCCTCGTTGAGGGCGACGTCGACCTTGCTCTGCGCGTCGCCCTTGACCGGCTCGATCTTGTACTTGCCGAGCACGCCGCCGCGCTCGTTGGTGAGGTCGATGGCGATCTGGGTCCCGATCGAGCCCGGCACCGAGCCGGCGCCGGTGAAGGGGCCGCTCAGATCGTAGAGCACGCCGATGCGGATGGGCGAGGCGACCGATTGGGCGAAGGCGCGCGAACCCGCAAGGGGCCCGGCCGCGGCCAGCGCGGCGGTGGCCGCGGAATATTTGAGCACGGATCGGCGTGAAGTCTTGGACATATTCCCTCCCGGAATTGCGCGGCCGCGCGGCCGCGATTGTTGACGGACCGTCGGTTTGTCCCGGCCCTTCGCTTTGGCCAAGAGTGTTGGTCAAGAACGCATTTCTGTCAACGCGCGCCCGGCCGGCGGGAAGGCGGTCGAGGGCAGGCGCCCGGCGGGCGGTTGCCGCCGCGGTCAAAACCGGCTTTTGCCAGGGCTTTCAATCTCTTGGCATAAGGCCGCAAGGCCTTGAATGAGCCGGGGCGGCAGGCCAATATCGGCCGGGGGAAACCGGTTGAATCGAGGAACGCCGATCATGGACACCAGCGCCTTGGCCCACACCGTCAACCGCGAGGCGGAGAAGGGCCGGCAGGAGTTCTACGGCCGCGCCGTGACGCAGAACCTGGCGCCGTTGTGGCGCGTCCTGGGCTCGATCGTCACCGACGAGCCGGTGACGCCGGTCAAGGCGACGATCTGGAAATACCGGGAGGTCCGCCCCTATCTGATGGAGGCGTGCAAGATCATCTCCGCCGCCGAGGCCGAGCGCCGCGTGATGATGCTCGAGAACCCCGGCCTGCCCGGCCAGGCCTGCATCACCCACAGCCTGTTCGCCGGCTTGCAGATCATCCTGCCGGGTGAGATCGCGCCCGCGCACCGCCACGTCGCCTCGGCGCTCCGCTTCATCATCGAGGGCAAGGACGCCTACACCGCCGTCGCCGGCGAGAAGACCTACATGCGGCCGGGCGATTTCATCATCACCCCGTCCATGACCTGGCACGACCACGGCAACGAGGGCACCGGACCGATGGTGTGGCTCGACGGGCTCGACGTGCCGATCGTCAACATGATGGATGCGAGCTTCCGCGACGGCTACCCCGAGCCCAGCCATCCGGTGACGCGGCCCGAGGGCGCGGCCGACGTCGAATTCGGCAGCAACATGCTGCCGATGGACCAGGAACTCGGCTCGCAGACCTCGCCGGTCTTCAACTATCCCTATGCGCGCACGCGCGAGGCGCTAGAGAAGCTCCGCCGCTTCCACCCGGCCGATCCGTGCCACGGCTTCAAGATGAAATACATCAACCCGGCGACCGGCGGCTGGGCGATGCCGACGATCTCGACCTGGATGCAGCTTTTGCCCAAGGGCTTCAAGACCCGGCCCTATCGCTCGACCGACAGCACCGTCTTCGCCGTGGTCGAGGGGAATGGCTCCAGCACCATCGGCGGCCAGAGCTTCGCCTGGGAGAAGCACGACATCTTCGTCGTGCCGAGCTGGCATTTCGTCGAGCACTTGGCCGGCGAGGACGCGGTCCTGTTCGGCTTTTCGGACCGGGTCTGCCAGGAAAAGCTCGACTTCTTCCGCGAGCAGCGGGGCAACGCCTAAAGCGGACAACGCCTAAGCCGGCCTTCGCTAAAGTTTTTTGATTTGCGCGCGTTCCGCGCGCGGGGGCGGCAACGCCTAAAGCCTAAAGCGGCTTGTGCGGCGCCTGGTAATGCTGCGCGACATAGCAGGCGCCGGTGCCGAGATCGGCGCAGCCTTGCTGAGTGGCCATGTCGTCCCAGTTGAGGGCGAGGCGGTCTTCCAAATGGGCGGATTGGGCGTTGCTCATGGGATGGCTCGCCAGCACCGCGCAGGTGACCAGCAACGCACCCAGGACATTCAATAAATCGCTCTGCATGAGCCGAACTCCCGCCGGCTTCCGCCGGCCCGTAAATCGCGCCCTTACGGCTCATGATCTAATCACGCCGCGGTTAAGCGGTAGTAAAATAGAGTTAACAAAAGATTGCGGCGTGCCCGCGTAGCTCGTGCGTAGCCCGTTAAGGGCGAAGCAAACCAAAGGCGTCGCTCCATCAGAGCGCAGCCAAACAAATAAGGGCGAAGCAAAACAAAGGCCTAGCCGGTCAGCGGCCTTTCACGCGCAAGCAGCGGTCAATCGCGCCGTTCACCAGCGTCACCAGCACGAATATCACCGCCAGCACGGCATACATCTCGGCGATGTCGAAGCGGCCGTAATCCTGCATGATGAGGAATCCGAGGCCGCGATTCGACATCTTGATCTCGCTCAAGAGCGTGCCGATGATCGCGACGCCGAGACCGAGGCGCAAGCCGGTGGCGATGGGCGGCAGCAGCGCCGGCAGGTAGATCTTGCGGATGGTCTGGGCCAGGGTGAGCTGGAAGCTGCGCCCGACGCGCAATAGCACCGGATCGACCTGGCGCACGCCCGCGATCACGCTCAAGACCATCGGGAAGAAGCAGGACAGCGCGCCGATGGCGACCTTCGAGCCGGGGCCGATGCCGAACATCACCATGAACACCGGCAGGAAGATGATCTTGGGCGCGGGCGCGAGATACTGCAGATAAGGCTCGAAGGCCTTACCGGCGAAGCGGCTGGCGCCCAGCGCGAGACCCACGGCGATCCCGGATGCGACGCCGATCGCCATCGCCGCCGCCACTTCCAGAACCGTGACGCCGAGATTGTAGTAGAAGGCGGGCATGAGGAAGAGATCGAGCGCGGCGCGCGCGATCTTGAAGGAAGAGGGCAGCGCGGCCGCGTAGAACCATCCCGACCGCGCCGCGCCCTCCCACAACGCCCAGAGCAGGAACACCGTCGCGGCGCGGATGAGCGTCACCAGTCCGTATCGGCCGCGCGAGGCCCGCGGCAAGGCCGCCAGAAGCTCAGCCATGGGGCCTGAACCACCTTTCGGCCTTGCCGGTCGCCCAGAAGAAGGCGACGCTGGTCAGGATCACGAACAGGATGGCGCCGAACATCCCCGGCAGTTCCCAGCGCTGGGCGAGATCGTCGATCAACTCGCCCAGGCCGCCGAAGTTGATCAGGAACTCGACGCCGACCACGTTGATGAGCGCGAAGATCAGGGCCAGGCGCACGCCGTTGGCGATGGTGGGGACCGCCGCCGGCAGCATGATCTTCCAGAACAGCGCCGCCGGACCGAGGCCGAAGCTCCGCCCCACATTGATCAGAACGCGCCTGGTGCCGTCGAGCCCCTCCTTGGTCTTCAGCACCATCGCCGGCAGTCCCGAGAGAAAGCTCATCACCACGATGGTGCCGGTGTTGCGCCCGAAGAGGACGAGGAACAGCGGGTAGGCCACGACCAGGGGCGCTCCGGCGAAGCCGCCGATCCAGCTTTCATAGGCCAGGCCGGCCAGCTTCTTGCGATGGAGCCACCAGCCCAGCGGAATCCCGACCGCCACGGCGAAGCCCGCGGCCAGGAAGGTCTCGGCGAAGGTCTGGAGGAAGCGGCGGACCAGTCCTTCCTCGGTGAAAAGCCGGGGGAAGCTGCGCGCGATGTCGGAGGGCGCCGGCGCCAGGAATTCGCTGACATAGCCCCACTCCACCGCGCCTTGCCACAGCGCGACCACCGCCGCGATGGTGGCGATGCCGACGAGGACAGGCGCGGCGCGGCGCGCGAAACCGGGGGGAGCGCCGTCTCGGGACGTCATGGAACCCGGCCCGGTTTCCGGACGATGCCGGACGGCCCCTTGATTTCGGCCGGCGTCATCGGGCGGCCGGCGCGCATGGCGGCCCCTTAGGGCTGGCCCGGCTTCCAGACGATGTCGATCATGCCCTTGACGTCGTCGGGCTTCATCGGGTGGTCGATGCGCTTGGCCGCGAGCGCGTCGTCGAGCGACCGCTGCAAGCCCTTGATCACATAGGGATCGGTCTGCGCCTTGGGGTGGTAGCGCTTGACCGCCGCCGCCGCCAGGTCGCGCGGAATCTTGTTCTCCTCGGCGTAGTAGTCGATCGCCTTCGGGTCGGAATAGGCCCAGTTGCGCGCCTTGTCATAGGCCTTGGCGAAGCGGACCACCGCGTCGCGGTTCTGCTGCAACAGATCGAGCCGGACGACGTTGACCCGGATGGTCTGGTCGCGGATCGCCGGCACGTCGTTGCCCGCGGCTATGACCACGGCCTGCTTGTCCGCGATCTCCTTGAGGACGAAGGGCGGCACGCCCCAGCCGATGTCGATCTGGCCCGACATCACCTGGGTCAGGGTGCCGGGCGGGCTGCCGGTGGCGACCGGCTTGGCGTCGGTCACGTGGTTGTAGGCGAGCATCGTGTTGAGCACGAGATTCGTGCTCGAGCCCGGCGCCGAGAAGGCGACCGTCTTGCCGTGCGCGTCCTTGATGCTTTTGATGCCGCTGCCGGCCTTGGCGTACCAGAAGAGGTCGGGGGCGCCGGTCGATTCGGCGCCGATGATGCGGATGGGCGCGCCCTTGACGTAAAGCGAGATGATGCCGAGCGTGCCGGTGGCCATGGAGAAATCGGCGCTGCCCGAGATCACGGCCTGCTCGTTGTTGGCGCCGCCCTGGCTGAAGATCTCGTCGATATCGAGGCCCTGTTCCTTGAAGAAGCCCTGCTTGACGCCGAAATCGACGATCGAGGTGTCGAACGCGCCCTTTTGCGGAATCACGACCTTGAGGGTTTGCGCCTGGGCGCCGGGCGCAAAGGCCGCCGCCGCAACCAGCGCGAATGCCGCGTAGCGCGTCAAGCGCGAAGCCAAGAACGCGTAGCGCGTCAAGCGCGAAGCCAAGAACGCGTAGCGCGTCAAGCGCGAAGCCAAGAACGCGCCAACCATGATCTTCCGCATCCCGAAAACCCTCCCTGTTTGGCCGTGGTTCCGGCCGCTGTTTTGTTCAGTGACGATGGCCGATGGCGGCCTCGTCCTCGCTCAAGCCGATCCTAGCCTCTTCGCGCAAATCCTTCCAGACGCTCGCGACAAAGTGGCCGAAGGCTTCGGAGCCGAGGATGGCCGAAGAACGCGGGCGTGGCAAGTCGATCTCGATCACGCGCTTGATGCGGCCGGGGCGGAAGGTCATCACCAGCACGCGGTCGGAAAGCTGCACCGCCTCGGCGATGTTGTGGGTGATGAGCAGCGTGGTCTGTTTCAGCTGCTGCTGGACCTGGAGAACCTTGTCGCCCAAAAGCAGCCGCGTCTGCTCGTCGAGCGAGGCGAAGGGCTCGTCCATCAGCAGCACCTTGGGCGAGAAGGCGAGCGTGCGCGCCAGCGAGCTGCGCTGGCGCATGCCGCCCGACATTTCCGAGGGATAGCGGTTCTCGAAGCCTTCGAGCCCCACCAGCCTGACCAGCTCGCGGGCGCGTTTCAAACGCTGGGATTTGGCCATGCCGGCGGTTTCCAGGGGAAAGGCGACGTTCTCCAGCGTGGTGCGCCAGGGAAATGTCGATTCCTCCTGGAACACCATGCCGATGGAACGGTGCGGCCCCTTGATTACGTCGCCGCCGACGGTGACGCGGCCGTCATAGTGGTCGATCAGGCCGCCGATGATGTTGAAGAGGGTGGATTTGCCGCAGCCCGAGGGGCCGATCACGGACACGAATTCGCCCTGGCGCACCTCGAAGGAGACGTTGTCGAGGGCGAACACCGGCCCTTCGGATGTCGTGAAGCGCTTGGAGACGCCTTCGACGGCCAGCAGCGGCGCGGCCATGATTCGCCCGGCCTGGAGTTAGCGCGTCCCCGGGGCGCGGGTGAGCGCGCCCGAGGTGCCGCTGTCATAGCCGGGCTCGACGCGCACATCGACCACCGCGACCAGGCCGGCATCGGCCGCCGCGATCCCCTGCTTGATCGCTTGGGGCAGATCAGCCAGATCGCCCACCGGGCCGAAGCCTTGCGCGCCCTGCGCCCGCGCCATCGCCGCCAGATCGATGTCCGGGTCGCCGATGTGCTGGCCGATCCATTTATTGGCCACCGGACGGTTGCGCTCCTTGGCCATGCGCTCCTGATGCACCTCGTCGTTGTAGAAGGACCGGTTGTTGGCGACCAGGATCAGCAGCGGAATGCGGTAATGCACCGCGGTCCAGAGCGCGGTGACGCCCATCAGGAAATCGCCGTCGCCCAGCACCGCCACCGGCAACCGGCCGCTGCCCCGCAGCGCAAGCGCCGAGCCGACGCTGGTGCCGGGGCCGGAACCGATGCCGCCGCCGCCGTCGCCGCCGAGGAAATCGAGCGGGTGATGGACCGGCCAGAAATGCCCGGCCCAGGACAGCGAATGGCGCAACAGCGAGGATTTGCGGCCCTTCACCGCCGCGCGCAACGCAGAAGCCAGATGCGGCACCGAGATGGCGCCCTGGCCTTCGGTCGCGGGCAGGGGACGCCGCTCGGCCGGCTTGCGTCCCGGCCAGGCCGGATGCTTGCGCGGCCCCAGATCGCGCAGCGCCGCGAGAATCGCCGCGACCGCGGGCTCGGGCGATGATTCGAGCGCGAGATCGACCGGGGCCAGGCCCTGGTGATCCATGCTCCAGCCGTTGTGCAGATGCCCGTCGAGGGTGGCGTGGATGACGAAGGATTTCACCTCCTCGCCGCGCCAGGCGGATTTCAAGGTGCCGGCGAGATCGATCCAGTCGAGCGCCAGCACGCAATCGGCCGGGCGCAGGAGCGCCGCCGCCTCGACCCCCGGCAAGGTCGTGGGCGCCGCGCCCAGCAGCGGATGATCGGAAGGGAAGGCGCCCGCCTGCTTCAGATCGGTCAACACCACCGCGCCGAGAGTCTCGGCCAGCTTGACGCGATCGGCCCAGCCTTGCTCGCCGCGCGACACCCGTCCCATCAGGATCACCGGCCGCTGCGCCTCGTGGAGGCGTCTGGCCGATGCTGCGGCCCTGGCGGCGTCGGGGGCGGCGTCCGCGGGCGCGCGGAAGCGCGTCACATCGGGTAAGGGCGGCGTTGATGCGAGCTTCGTTTCCTGCAAGCCGGCGTCGAGGCAGACATAGGCGGGGCCGCGCGGCGCGGTCTGGATGATCTTCCAGGCGCGCAGGATCGATTCCTGCGCGGCCTCGACCGAAGCCGGCTGGTCGTCCCATTTGGTGTAGGGACGGATGAGCGCGCCCTGGTCCTTGGCGGTGTGGATCCAGTCGATCCAGGGCCGGCGCTTGGCCGCGTCGACCGGCCCGGTGGCGCCCAGCAACAGCAGCGGCGCGCGGTCGCACCAGGCGTTGAACACCGCCATGGTGGCGTGCATCAGCCCGACATTGGAATGGACGATCGCCGCCATCGGCGAATCGGAAACCTTGGCCCAGCCATGGGATATCGCGACCGCGCTTTCCTCGTGCAGCGACAGCAGCATCTGCGGGCGCTCGTTGCCCAGCCGGTTGACCAGGCTGTCGTGCAGCCCGCGATAGCTGGCGCCGGGATTGAGCGCCACATAGGGGATGTCGAGCGCGCGCAGCAGATCGGCCACGGCATCGCTGCCCCAGACGCCTTGATCCTTGCCCGCTGCCCGCCGAGGGCGCTCGATGCCGTCCGGCTGGTTGCGCGGCGTTCCCTTGGGCGCGGCGGTCATCCGATCTCTCCCTGGATTTCTTGGACCTGGTTCCAACGAGGCCGGATTGTGCCCCGGCCCGGGCTAAAGGTCGAGATCGCTAAACGTCGAGATTGACGACATCGAGGGCGTTGGTCTGGATGAAGTCGCGGCGCGGCTCGACCAGATCGCCCATCAAGGTCGAGAATATCTCCTCGGCCAGATCGGCATGCGGCACCTTGACCTGGAGCAAGCTGCGCGCCGACGGGTCGAGCGTGGTTTCCCAGAGCTGCTCGGGATTCATTTCGCCCAGGCCCTTATAGCGTTGGATGTCGCCCTGCTTGGGCCCGAGCGCGATCACCGCCTCGACCAGCGCGGTCGGCCCGTTGACGACGGTTTCGCCGTCCTTGGAGACGAGCTTGCCGGGCTTGCCGTAGACCTCCTGCAACTCCCCCGTGAGTTCGTTGAGGCGGCGCGCCTCGGCGCTCTTGAGCAGAGCCGCGTCCAGGACGCGGCGCTCGGTGACGCCGTGGCGCTTGCGCGTCAGCACCAGGCCTTCGCCCGCGGCCAGCTCGCTCTTCCAGCCGCGCGCGTCGGGCGGCGCCAGCAGATCCAGGCGGGTGGCGAGATATTTGGCCGCCTCGCCGCCCTTTTTCGGCTCCTCGAGCAGCGCGGGATCGAGCACGCCGGCGATGGCCGCCTGCTCGACCACGTCGAGCGAACCCACCTTGCGCGCCATCGGCTGGAGCAATCCGCGCACGGTGCGCGCGCGCTCGACCAGGTCCTTGAGGTCGTTGCCCGCGCGTTCGACCTTGTCGTGCTGGCGGAACACCGCGTCCTTGATGCCGGATGAGACCCGGTATTCCTCGAGCGCGGCGTCGTCCTTCAGATAGATCGCCTTGCCCGCGCCGCGTTTCACCTGATAGAGCGGCGGCTGGGCGATGTAGAGATAGCCCTTGTCGATGAGCGCGCCCATCTGGCGGAAGAAGAAGGTCAAGAGCAGCGTGCGGATGTGGCTGCCGTCGACATCGGCGTCGGTCATGATGATGACGCGGTGATAGCGCGCCTTGGCCGCGTCGAATTCCTCGGGGCCGATACCCGTGCCCAATGCGGCAATGAGCGTGCCGATCTCGGCCGAGGACAGCATCTTGTCGAAACGCGCGCGCTCGACGTTCAGGATCTTGCCCTTCAAGGGCAGGATCGCCTGGAAGCGGCGGTTGCGGCCCTGCTTGGCCGAGCCGCCGGCGCTGTCGCCCTCGACGATGAACAGCTCGCTCTGCGCCGGGTCGCGCTCCTGGCAATCGGCCAGCTTGCCGGGAAGGTTGGCGAGGTCGAGCGCGCCCTTGCGGCGGGTCAGTTCGCGCGCCTTGCGCGCGGCCTCGCGCGCCGCGGCGGCCTCGATCACCTTGCCGACGACGCGGCGGGCGTCGGAGGGATGCTCCTCGAACCATTGCCGCATCTTGTCGGCGACGACGCCTTCGACCGCGGGCCGGGTTTCGGAGGAAACCAGCTTGTCCTTGGTCTGGGAGGAGAATTTCGGGTCGGGCATCTTGATCGACAGGATGCAGGTGAGGCCCTCGCGCATGTCCTCGCCGGTGAGCGCGATCTTCTCCTTCCGCGCCGTGATCTCGTCGGCGTAGTGGTTGACGGTGCGGGTGAGCGCGGCGCGAAATCCTGCCAGATGCGTGCCGCCGTCGCGCTGCGGGATGTTGTTGGTGAAGCACAGCATGGTCTCGTGGTAGCTGTCGGTCCATTCCATCGCCACTTCGACCGAGATCTTGTCGCGCTCGCCCGCCATGACGATGGGCGCGCCGTGCAGCACCTGCTTGGAGCGGTCGAGATACTTGACGAAGGCCTCGAGCCCGCCGTCGTAATGCAGCTTGACCGTCTTGGGCTCGACGCCGCGCGCGTCGGTCAATTCCAGCGACAAGCCGGAATTGAGGAAGGCGAGCTCGCGCAGCCGGTGTTCGAATGTCGCGAAATCGAACTCGGTCTTGGTGAAGGTCTTGGGGGAGGGCCAGAATGTCACTTCCGTGCCGGTCTTGGGCTGTTGCTTGCCCTGGCGCTCGGCCATCGGGGCCGGGCCGGTTTCCTTCAAGGGCGCCACCGGGTCGCCGTTCTTGAAGCTGATGAAATATTCCTTGGCCCCGCGCCAGATGCGCAGATCGAGCTTTTCCGACAGCGCGTTCACCACCGACACGCCGACGCCGTGCAGGCCGCCCGACACCTTGTAGGAGTTCTGGTCGAATTTGCCGCCGGCATGGAGCTGGGTCATGATGACCTGCGCCGCCGAGACGCCTTCCTCCTTGTGGATGTCGACCGGCACGCCGCGGCCGTTGTCGAGGATGGTGGCGGAGCCGTCGGGATTGAGCGTCACGTTCACGGTGTCGCAGAAACCCGCCAAGGCCTCGTCGATCGAATTGTCCACCACCTCGTAGATCATGCGGTGGAGACCCGAGCCGTCGTCGGTGTCGCCGATATACATGCCCGGGCGTTTGCGCACGGCATCGAGGCCGCGCAGCACCTTGATCGAATGCGCGCTGTATTCCTCTTTCTCTTCCGCGGCTTGCGAAGCCAAAGCGGGATCGGGCTTGGTCGGGGTTGACCGGTTTGCTCATAAGTCGTTTTTCCGTTTCTTGAAGCGTTCAGCCGGGCGCGATCGCGGCATGGGAAATGGCGAAGAACTGGGCATTGCCGCGCAGCTCCTCGAACAGGCCGGCATCGGTGCCGGCGAGCCAGGCCTGGGCCTTCAAATCGAGAATGGCGGCGAACAGCGCCGAACGCCGTTCGGCATCGAGATGCGCCGTGATCTCGTCCAGCAGCAGCAAGGGCGCCTGCCCCCGCCGCGCCGCCGCGAGCCGGGCATAGGCCAGGGTGATGGCGATCAGCAGCGCCTTCTGCTCGCCGGTCGAGCAGGAGCCCGCCTCGATTCCGGTTTCGAGATGCCGCACCAGCAGATCGGAGCGGTGCGGGCCGCATTGGGTGACGCCGCTTTCGGCGTCGAGGCGGCGGCTGTCTCGAAGCGCGCGGCGGAATTCCTCCTCGGATGCCAGCGCCGGCATGGATTGGATCGAGCTTTCGACCGTGCCTTCGACGGCAAGCCCGGCGCGCGGGAAAGGACCCGAGGCGGAGCGGCAGGCGGCGTCGAGCCGGGAAACTGCCTCGAGGCGCGCCGCCGCCAGAGCCACGCCGTTCTCGGCCATGATGTCTTCGAGCGCCGTAAGCCAGGCTCCGTCGGCCCCGTTGCCCGGGCGCGACCCCTCGCGCAACAGCCGCGCGCGCTCGCGCAGCGCCTTCTCATAGGCGTTGAGCCGCGCCCAATGGCCGGGATCGAATCCGGTCACCAGCCGGTCGAGGAAACGGCGGCGCGAGGAAGCGCCGTCGATGAAAATGCGGTCCATCTGCGGCGTGAGCCAGGCCAAACCGAAACGCTCGGCCAGTTCCTGCTGGCTTTTGGCCGGTGATCCGTCGATGCGCAGGCTGCGGCGCTCGCCGCTGTCGCTCGCATCATCGCGCCCGGTGCCGATTTCGACCTCGCCCGCGGGCAAAGCCACCACCGCGGCCAAGGCCCAGGGCCCGGGCTGGTTGTGGCGGTCGATCTCGCGGAGCTTGGCGCGGCGCAGGCCGCGGCCGGGCGCGAGGAAGGACAACGCCTCCAGGAGATTGGTCTTGCCCGCGCCGTTGGCGCCGTAGAGCACGACGGGCATGGCGTCGACGGCAAGCCGGGCGCGCGCATAGCCGCGGAAATCGGTCAGCATCAACCGGGAAACCGCCACCGGTAGGGGCGCCAAAACGGGCGATAAATCATTCGCCGGAATGGCGAGGGGGGCGAGGGCGTCCTGCCGCACGGGGAAACCGGGCGCGCCTTCAGACGCGCATCGGCATGAGCACGTAAAGCGCGCTGCCGTCGGCGGCGTCGCGCACCACGGTGGGCGAAGCGGCGTCGGCCAGCATGAAGCGCGCGTTTTCGCCCTCGATCTGCTCGGCGATGTCCAGCAGGTAACGGGCGTTGAACCCGATCTCCAAGGGCGAAGCGGCGTAGCCGACCTCGATTTCCTCCGAAGCGGTGCCGTTTTCGGGGCTGGTGGCGGAAAGCGTCAGGCTGTTGCGCTCGAGCGCCAGCTTCACGGCGCGGCTCTTCTCGGTCGAAATGGTGGAGACGCGGTCGACCGCCTCGGCGAACTCCTTGCGGCGCACGTCGAGCGTTTTATCGTTGCCGGTCGGAATGACACGGTCGTAATCGGGGAAGGTGCCGTCGATCAGCTTCGAGGTCAGCACCGTGGCGCCGAAGGCGAAGCGGATCTTGGTGTCGGAAAGCGAAACCGACACCTCGCTGTCCATTTCTTCCAAGAGCTTGCGCAACTCGCCCACGGCCTTGCGCGGCACGATCACGCCCGGCATCCCGGCGGCGCCGTCGGGCAGCGGCAGCTCCATGCGCGCCAGGCGGTGGCCGTCGGTGGCGACCGCGCGCAGCACGGATATTCCGTCGCTCTTGGCGGCGTGAAGATAGATTCCGTTGAGGTAATAGCGCGTTTCCTCGGTCGAGATGGCGAAGCGCGTGCGATCGATGAGGCGCTTCAGGTCGGCGGCCGAGAGCGAAAAGCCGTGACCCAGATCGCCGCCCGCCATCTGCGGATAATCCGCGACCGGCAGGCAGGCGAGGGTGAAGGTCGAGCGGCCGGAGCGCAGGCTGATCTGGCCCTTCTCGCCGTCCTCGAGCGAAACCTGCGCGCCTTCGGGCAGCTTGCGCACGATGTCGTAAAGCGTGTGCGCCGGCACCGTGGTGCCGCCCCCTTTGACGCCCTGGGCCGGCACGGCCGAGACCATTTCGAGGTCCATGTCGGTGGCGGAAAGCGACAATTTGCCGTCCTCGGCCTTGACCAGCACGTTGGAAAGGATGGGGATGGTGTTGCGCCGCTCGACCACGCTCTGCACGTGGCCCAGGGCCCGGAGCAGGGCGGCGCGTTCGATGGTCAGTTTCATGGTTTTTCGGGTTTCGTCCGGGTTGCGACGGCGTTGCGTTATGGCCCCCTCGCGGGCCGGCACCCCGCCGCACGCGAATCACCCGGAAACCGCCGGAAGACTCTCACGCAACGGGAAAAAACTATATCACAGCGGCAGGCGGCCGCACCACCAAATCGGCCGCCGGGAATCGCAGGTTCTGCCTTTCGAATCAATTGCTTAGCAGGAAGCTAAGGCCTTGCGCAAGCTCAGGTTTCGAGCATCCGCTTCAAGAGCTCGATGTCCTCGGCCAATGTCCGGTCGGCGGCCTTCAGCTCCTCGATCTTGCGCACCGCATGCATCACCGTGGTGTGGTCGCGGCCGCCGAATTTGCGCCCGATCTCGGGCAGCGAGCGGGGGGTGAGCTGCTTGCACAGATACATCGCCACCTGGCGGGGCCGCGCCACGGCGCGGGCGCGGCGCGCGGAATGCATGTCGGCAAGACGGATGTTGTAGTGCTCGGCGACGCGCTTCTGGATCTCGTCGATGGTGACGCGGCGGTCGTTGGCGCGCAGCAGATCGTGCAGCACTTCCTGCGCGCTTTCCAGCGTGACGGTGCGGCCGACCAGCTGGGTGTGGGCGGAGATGCGGTGCAGAGCGCCTTCGAGCTCGCGCACGTTGGAGGTGATCTTGTGCGCCAGGAATTCCAGCACCTTGCCCGGCACCTGGGATTTGGTGGCGTCCGCCTTGGCCTGGAGGATGCCGAGCCGCAATTCATAGGTGGTGGGGTGGAGATCGGCCACCAGGCCCCAGCCGAGGCGGGATTTGACCCGTTCCTCGATGCCTTCGAGGTCGGAGGGCGATTTGTCGGCGGAAATGATGATCTGCCGGTTCTGGTCCACCAGCGCGTTGAAGGTGTGGAAGAATTCCTCCTGGGTCGCGTCGCGGCCGCCGATGAACTGGACGTCGTCGATCATCAGCACGTCGACCGAGCGGAACTGCTCCTTGAACGCCATGGTGTCCTTGAAGCGGATGGCGCGCACGAACTGGTACATGAACTTCTCGGCCGAGAGATAGATCACCTTGCGCGTCGGGTCCTGGGTGCGGATATGCCAGGCGATGCCATGCATCAGGTGGGTCTTGCCCAACCCCACCCCGCCGTAGAGAAAGAGCGGGTTGAAGGGCACGTGACGGCCGGGGCCGACCTGGGATTCGGCCACCCGGCGGGCGGCGGCATGGGCCAGCTCGTTGGGCTTGCCGACGACGAAATTCTCGAAGGTGAAGCGCGGATCGAGCGGCGCGCTGATGTCCTTTTCCTCGGTGGCGGTTTCGGCCGCTTCCTTGGGCTGGGGGGCCGATAGTTCGGCATCCGCCGGCTGGGCCATGGTCTTGCCGGTGACCAGGATCTCGACCGAGGTTATCGCCTCGTTCTCGGCGTTCCACAGCGCGCGGATGCGGTCGGCGTAATGCTGCGTCACCCAGTCGCGCAGGAAGCGGGTGGGCACGCCGATGCGCACCCGGCCCTCATCGACGCCGTAGAGCGTCATGGATTTGAGCCAGGAGCGATAGGCGGCGTCGCCGAATTCCTCGCGCAGCCGGCCGCGCACCCGCGCCCATTGGGATTGCAAATCGTCCTTGCGTCCCGCGCTCTCGCTCATGCGCGCGCCATGGCCGAAATTCCGGGCGCGCCGGGCGCGCGGGTTGTGAACATAGACACGCTCCGCGCGCCGGCCTCCAGACGGGACGGTCCGGGGATAGGCGCCTTTTCGTCGTTTCGCGTCGCCTGGCCGAAAACCGGCGCCGCTCGTTTGTTTCCTCTCGTCACTCCGCCCCCCAGGACCCCACACCGCGCACAAAGCGTCCTTTTGCCGAAAGAAGTTCTAATTTCTTTTCGGCACTAGCTCTTAGACAACGACCTGTAGCTGATACGCGAGACTAATCTGGCACCCGCCGCCCTGCCGCCGAAACTTAGCCGGTACCCTTCACGCGCAACGCCCGACATCGCGATCCCCCGACTGGGTGGAACAGGGTCTTGCACCTCAATTTCGACGGCGCAGATGCAAACTTTACCGAAGGCGAACACCGAAAGGCAACATAACTGCAATGTGAACGCAAAAATTTTTTTCTTGCGGCAGAACGGCAACGGGCGCTTAGCCCTTGAGCGCCTTGATCCGCGCGGAGAGACGCGACAGCTTGCGTGCGACCATGTTCTTATTCACTACGCCTCGTGCCGCGCCGCGTTGAAGCTCGGGTTGCGCCGCAACGAACGCGGCGCGCGCTTTCTTCTTGTCGCCGGCCGCGATCGCGATCTCGACGGCTTTCACCGTGCTGCGGATGCGGTTCATGCGCGCGCGGTTGACGACGACGCGGCGCGTCGTTTGCCTTATTCTCTTTTCCGCCGATTTATGCGTCGCCATGGCAAATCCGTGCTAGCCGGGGGAGGAAGGCGCCCTTATGGAGTGGAGCGGCGCTTATAGCCGCAGGCGACGATGCGCGTCAAGCTTATGACGGATGACATCGTCAACGGTTCTTGAAGACGGGCTTGCGTTTTTCGACGAAGGCCGCCATGCCCTCTTTCTGATCCATGGTCGCGAACAGCGAATGGA
This sequence comes from uncultured Alphaproteobacteria bacterium, assembly GCA_963810055.1. Taxonomy (GTDB): domain Bacteria; phylum Pseudomonadota; class Alphaproteobacteria; order ATCC43930; family CGMCC-115725; genus REEB95. The sequence goes on from CAWEME010000012.1 coordinate 264,284, forward strand.
ACAGCCGGCGCTCGAAACGCACGCCTTCGGCCAGCGTGGTCTCGTAGGCGCGGTTGATCGACTCCTTGGCCATCAGCACCGACGGCCGCGAGAACGCCGCGATCTGCGCCGCGATCTTCACCGCCTCCTCGACCAGCTGCGACGCCGGCACGACGCGCGAGACCAGGCCCGAACGCTCGGCCTCGGCCGCGTCCATCAAACGCCCGGTGAGGATCATGTCCATCGCCTTGGCCTTGCCGACGAAGCGGGTGAGCCGCTGCGAGCCGCCGGCGCCGGGCATGACGCCGAGAACGATCTCGGGCTGGCCGAATTTCGCGCTGTCGGCGGCGATGATGGTGTCGCACATCATGGCGAGCTCGCAGCCGCCGCCCAAGGCGAAGCCCGCCACCGCGGCGATCACCGGCTTGCGGCACAGGCTCACGCGCTCCCAGCTTTTGACGAAATCGCCGAGATAGACGTCCATGTAACCGCGGCCCTGCATCTCCTTGATGTCGGCGCCGGCGGCGAACGCCTTGTCGCTTCCCGTCAGCACGATCGCGCCGATCTTGTCGTCGCCTTCGAAGGCGTCGAGCGCCTGTCCCAATTCGCGGATCAGGGCGTCGCACAGCGCGTTCAAGGCCTTGGGCCGGTTCAAGGTGATGAGCCCCACCGCCCCGCGGCTTTCGACCAGGATGTTCTCGTAGCTCATTGTCCTTGCTCCCAAATTTGGCGCTATTGCGGCAGCGGCGACAGGGTGAAGCTCACAGTCAGATTGCCGTCCGGCCCGCGGTAATCGAGCTTGAGCCGCTCGCTTTCGCGCCGCCAGAGATTGGTCCCGGCGGCGCTCCAGCCGAGTTGCGGCAGGGTCTGGGCGTAGAAACGCGCCACGTCGCCGCGCGCGAGCTTGCCCTTGGCCTGGGCCTCGACGATGCGGCCCTCGGGCTTGTCGAACACCAGCGACGAGCCGGCGACGAGGTCGAGGCCGGGCATCAGGGGCAGATCCTCGGTGCCGGGGACGAATTCGTCGGCGCGCGCGCGCGCGCCCGGCCAGAGAACCGTGGCGAGCAACAGGCAAGACAGCAAAGCGCGGCGGCGCATCGGCGAAACTTAAACCTAGCGCTGCCGCTTGGCACAGTAAAAAGTCGAACGGCCGTTCTGGACGATGCGCCTGATGCTGGTGCGGCAATCGCAGCGCGGACAGGGCTCGCCCTCCTTGCCGTAGACCGCCCACTGATGCTGGAAGTAACCCAGCTCGCCCGAGGCCTGCACGTAATCGCGCAAGGAGGAGCCGCCCGCCGCGATCGCGCGCTCCAGCACGTCGCGGATGGCGTTCGCCAATTCATCGGCGCGCGCGCCTCGCACGCTTCCGGCTAAACGTTTCGGCGATATTCCCGCGCCGTAAAGGCTCTCCGAGACATAGATGTTGCCGAGCCCGGCGATCACGCGCTGGTCCAGCAGAGCCGCCTTGATCGAGGTCTTCTTGCCCTTGAGCAGGCCGGCCAATCTCGCGCCGTCGAATTCGGGCGAAAGCGGCTCCGGCCCCAGATGCCGGAACAGCTGGTGCGCGGCGAGATCGCCTTCGGCCGCGTAGTCGAGCAGCCCGAAGCGCCGCGCGTCGTTCAGGCGCAGCTCGACGCCGCCTTCGAAACCCAGCACGGCGTGGTCGTGCGGCGCGGGCGGAAGCGGATTATCCGCATCGGCCAGCACCAGGCGCCCCGACATGCCGAGATGCGCGATCAGCACGCCGCCGTCTTCGAGGTGAAAGAGAATGTATTTGGCGCGGCGCGAAATGGCGATGATCCGCCGGCCTTCGAGCTTCGCCTTCAGGCCGGGCGGAACCGGTTTGCGCAGATCGCGCCGTTTGAGCTTGAAGGACAAGATTTTTTTGCCCAGGAGGCGCGCCGTCAGGCCGCGCGCGATGGTTTCGACCTCGGGCAATTCGGGCATGGTTGTCGGGGCTTACGTCCCTTGGAAGGAGAGCGGGGGGCGCGTATGGTGCCCCGATGGCGAGACCCGACACAAGCGAGATGGATTTCGGCTTCCGCCGCGTCGAGGCGGCCGAGCATACGCGCCTGGTCAGGGACGTGTTCGACCGCGTGGCGACGCGCTACGACCTGATGAACGATCTGATGTCGGGCGGCGTCCACCGTCTGTGGAAATCGACGCTGATCGCGGCGCTCGATCCGCGCCCGGGACAGGTCCTGCTCGACGTCGCCGGCGGCACCGGCGACATCGCGCGCCGGTTTCTGGCGCGCGCCGGCGCGGGCGCCCGCGTCATCCTGTGCGACCTCACCGAAAGCATGTTGCGCCAGGGCCGCGACCGCGCCTTGGACCGGGGCGCGCTTGAGGGCATAGACTGGGTGTGCGGCGCCGCCGAGCATCTTCCCTTCGCGGATTGCAGCGTCGACGCCTATACCATCGCCTTCGGCTTGCGCAACGTCACCGGCATTCCGCAAGCGCTTTCCGAGGCGCGGCGGGTGTTGAAGCCGGGCGGGCGCTTCTTCTGCCTCGAATTCAGCCAGGTCGAGATCCCGGTCCTCAAGCAAGCCTACGACCTCTATTCCTTCCAGGTGCTGCCGCGCCTCGGCGCGGTGGTGGCCCGGGACCGCGAAGCCTATCAATACCTGGTGGAAAGCATTCGCCGCTTCCCCAGCCGCCGCAAGCTGTTGTCCCTGATGGACCAGGCCGGGCTGGAAAAGACCAGCGTCCGGGCGCTTTCCGGCGGCATTGCCGCCATCCATTCCGGCTGGCGGCTCTGAACTGGACTTTGACGGCGAATTACACCTCCTATAGAGTGGTTTTTTCCGGGCCCCCATCCAGGATCGATTACCGTGCTGCATGGTCGCCGCATTCTGTTGATCGTCGCCGGCGGAATATCCGCCTATAAAAGCCTCGATCTCATCCGCCGCCTCAAGGAGCGCGGCGCCACGGTGCGCTGCGTGCTCACATCGGGCGCGCGCGAGTTCATCACGCCCTTGTCGGCGCAGACCCTGAGCGGCGAGACCGTCTATGGCGATCTGTTCTCGCTGACCCAGGAAAACGAGATGGGGCATCTGCGGTTGTCGCAAGAGGCCGATCTGCTGATCGTGGCGCCGGCGACCGCCGATCTCATCGCCAAGATGGCGGCGGGGCTGGCCGACGATCTCGCCTCCACGATTCTGGTGGCCACGGACAAGCCGGTGCTGTTCGCGCCCGCCATGAACACGCGCATGTGGGAGAACCCGGCCACGCGCGCCAATGTCGCGCTCTTGGAAAAGCGCGGCATGAAACGGGTGGGCCCCGCCTCCGGCCCGCTCGCTGAGAAAGAAAGCGGCATGGGGCGCATGGCCGAACCCGTCGAGATCGCCGACGCGGCGGAAGAGTTGTTCCTCGCCAATGCCGCGCTCAAGGGACGCCGCGCGCTCGTCACCAGCGGCCCGACGGAAGAGGCGATCGACCCGGTGCGCTATATCGCCAACCGCTCCTCGGGCAAGCAGGGCCATGCCATCGCCGCCGCCTTGGCGCGGCTGGGCGCCGACACGGTGCTGGTTTCGGGCCCGACGCGCGAGCCCGATCCGCCGGGGGTGAAGGTGGTGCATGTGCGCTCGGCGCGCGAAATGATGGCGGCGTGCGAATCCCAACTGCCGGTCGACGTGGCCGTGTGCGCGGCGGCGGTGGCCGATTGGCGCGCCGAGGAAGCGGGGCAGAAGCTCAAGAAAAAGCCGGGTGCGGCGCCGGTGCTGGCGCTGGTGGAGAATCCGGACATTCTCGCCAATCTCGCCAAGCCCGGCAACCGGCGGCCCAAGCTGGTGGTGGGTTTCGCCGCCGAAACCGAGAACCTCGTCGCCAACGCCAAGGACAAGCGCCGCAAGAAAGGCTGCGACTGGATGCTGGCCAACGACGTCGCGGCCGCATCCGGCACCTTGGGCGGCGAGGACAACGCGATCCACCTGATCGACGAGAGCGGCGTCGAGGCCTGGGGCAAGCTCTCCAAGCGCGACGTCGGCGAGAAACTCGCGCAACGCATCGCCCTGGCGCTCAACCGCCAGGCGGCGGAATAAACGCGGGCGATTTCGATCATGGTGAGGCTGACCAAGAAACTGCTCTTCGCCATCGAGGCCGTGCTCGACATCGCCTACAACGCCGGCGATCTGCCGGTGCAATCGGGCGAGATCACCCGCCGCCAGGGGATTCCGCGGCGCTATCTGGAGCAGGTGCTGCAACAGCTGGTGCGCGCGGGCGTGCTGGCCGGCGTGCGCGGCCCGCGCGGCGGCTATCGCCTGGCGCGCGAACGCCGCCGCATCTCGCTCGGCGAGATCGTGCGCGTGGTGCGCGAACTCGACGGCGCCGGCGATCCGCTCGAGCAGAATATCGGAGCATTGCTCGGCCAGCGCGTGGTGCGGCCGGTGTGGAAGGAATTGAACGACGAGGTGATGAAGCGGCTCGACGCCCTCACCATCGAGGATCTCTGCCTGCGCGCGCACAGAGACGGCGTGCCGGGCGAATACGGCGCCAAGATCGACTTCTCGATCTGAGGCCGATTTTCCAAGGAGGCAAGACATGGCCGAAGCCAAGTTCAAGACCGCCCCGGCGCATCTGAGCCCGACCGGCGAGTTCCGCGGCCGGGTTTACGACGGCATCCTCGAGACCATCGGCGCCACCCCCCTGGTGCGCCTGGCGCGCTTCGCCCGCGCGCACGAATCCCGGGCCGAGATCCTGGGCAAATGCGAGTTCTTCAACCCGCTTTCCTCGGTCAAGGACCGCATCGGGCTCGCCATGATCGAGGCGGCGGAGCAGGCGGGCAAGATCGAGCCGGGCAAGACCGTGCTGGTGGAGCCGACCTCGGGCAATACCGGCATCGCGCTGGCCTTCGCCGCGGCCTCCAAGGGCTACCGCCTGATCCTGACCATGCCGGAAAGCATGTCGGAGGAGCGCCGGCGGATGCTGAAGTTCCTGGGCGCCGAGCTCGAGCTGACGCCGGCGGCGCAGGGCATGAAGGGCGCGATCGCGCGCGCCGAGGCGCTGGTGAAGGAGAACGGCAAGGCCTTCATGCTCCAGCAATTCCAGAACCCGGCCAATCCCGAAATTCACCGCCTCACCACCGCCGAGGAAATCTGGAAGGACACGGGCGGCAAGGTCGATGCGGTGGTGAGTGGCGTCGGCACCGGCGGCACGCTCACCGGCGTGGGATCGGTGCTCAAGGCGCGCAAGCCCGGCTTGAAGATGATCGCGGTCGAGCCCGAGGATTCGGCGGTGTTGTCGGGCGGTCCGCCCGGCCCGCACAAGATCCAGGGCATCGGCGCCGGCTTCGTCCCCGCCATCCTCGACACCAAGCTGATCGACGAAACCATCCGCATCGGCAACGAGACCGCGTTCCGCACCGCGCGCGAGGTCGCCAGGCTCGAAGGCGTGGCAGCGGGGATTTCCGCTGGCGCCGCCTTGGCGGCGGCGGCGGAGGTGGCGTTGCGCAAGGAGATGACGGGCAAGGTGATCGTCGCAATTCTGCCCGACACCGCCGAGCGTTATCTTTCGACCGCCCTGTTCGAGGGCCTGTAATGGCCGAAGCCGCCACCTTCGCGCTGAGCGAGGAGCAGTTCCGGCGTTATGCCCGGCATCTGATCCTCGACCAGGTCGGCGAGGAAGGCCAGGCCAAGCTGCTCCAATCGCGCGTGCTGGTGGTGGGGGCGGGGGGCCTCGGCTCACCCGTGCTGATGTATCTCGCCGCCGCCGGGGTCGGCACGCTCGGCGTGGCCGATGACGACGAGGTGGACCTGCCCAATCTCCAGCGCCAGATCGTGCATGACACGGCGCGCATCGGCGACAACAAGGCGCTCAGCGCCAAGGCGGCGCTGGCCCGGATCAATCCCGGCGTGAAGGTGGAAACCCACGCGATCCATCTGGACCAGACCAATGCGGCCGCGATCATCCGCCGCTACGACCTGGTGGCCGACGGCAGCGACAATTTCGCCACGCGCTATCTCTTGAACGATCTGTGCTACGCCCTCAAGAAGACGCTGATCGGCGCCGCGTTGTCGCCCTTTGACGGGCAACTTTCTACATTCAAGGCCTATCTCGGCCCGCCCCATCCCTGCTACCGCTGCCTGTTCCGCGAGCCGCCGCCCGCCGAGCTGGTGCCGCGTTGCGAAACCGCCGGCATATTGGGCGCGGTAGCCGGCGTCATGGGCACGCTCCAGGCGGTTGAGGTGCTGAAGGAACTGCTGGGCCTGGGCCAGAGCCTTTCGGGTTCGCTGCTGATGTACGATTCCCTCAACACGAATTTCCACAAGATCGAGCTGCCGCGCGATCCCGACTGCCCGACCTGCGGGCGGGGCTGAGCGGCCTTGAATAACGGTGCCGATGCGCCCGTCCAGGCGCACAGGGACTCTTCAGGTTTTAGCGCTCCCGTTAAGGCGCCGCGGGATTCTTCGGCTTCTGGCGCTCCGCGCCGGGGCGCGGTTTTCGCCGCGGCCATGGTGGCGGTGGTGTTCTTCGCGCTGACCGCGCCCTTGACCCGCGCGATCACTCCGGCATTCGACCCGATACTGCTCGGCATGCGGCCGGCGCCGGCGGCGCTGGCGGCGGTGCCTCTGATATTGATCCTGCGGCTCAAGGGGCCGAGCGGCGCGCATGAATGGATGCTGCTGGCGGTTTCGGCCGCGTTCAGCTTCCTGGCGTTTCCGCTGCTGTTTTCGCTGGGCCAGGCGCGCACCTCGGCCACCCATGGCGGGCTGATTCAGGCGTCGATGCCGATCTTCACCGGGCTTGCCGCGGCCATCGTCGAGCGCCGCCGCCCGGGGCGTTTCTGGTGGCTGGGCGCGGCGCTGGCTTTCGCCGGCGAGGGGGTGCTGGTGTGGTTGCGCGACAGCGGGCCCGAGCGCGCTTCCTCGCTCTCCGGCGATCTGCTGATTCTCGCCGCCTCGGCGCTTTCGGCCAGCGCCTATATCGCGGGCGCAAGGCTGGCGGCGCGGATTACGGCCTTGAACGCGACCTTATGGTGCGTGGCCGCCGCCGGGCTGGCGGTGATGCCGTTTGCCGTGCTGCGGGCGGTCGACGTGAATTGGTCGAGCTTCGGCTGGGGGATGTGGGCGAGCCTGGTCACGCTGTCCTACGGCCCGATGCTGCTCGCCTTCATCGCCTGGTTCTGGGCGTTGGCCAAAGGCGGGGTGCGGCGCGTCGCCGTGTTCCAATTCCTGGTGCCGCCGCTTTCGGTGCTGATCTCGGTGGTGTTCCTGGGCGAGCGCCTGACCCTGCCGCTGATCGTCGCCATGGCGGCGATTTTCGGCGGGATCTGGCTGGCGCGGCGCGGCGGGCCGCAAGCCTGAATCCCGCTCATGAGTTCGGGCTTGACCCGATTCGCGGGATGGGGCTAGAGGAAAGCTGTGTTCCGCGAAGCAGCCATTTCCCGCCGACCGCGCCTCGCGCTTATCGCGCTTCTCGTTCTTCTGTTCGCGCTCCCGGCCCTGTCCCGCGCCGACGACAAGCCCAACCTGCCGCGCTATGCGAGTTTGCGCGTCAGCGAGGTCAATCTGCGCGCCGGGCCGGGCACCAAATACCCCATTCAATACGTCTATCATCGCAAGGGGTTGCCGGTCGAAATCCTCAGCGAATACGACGTGTGGCGGAAGATCCGCGACTGGCAGGGCAGCGAAGGCTGGGTGCATGAGCGCATGATTTCGCCCGCCCGCACCGTCATCATCAAGAGCGATACGCGCACCATCTATCGCGATCCGGCGCGGGATTCGCCCGCCTTGGCCAAGCTCGAGCCCGGCGTGGTGGCGAAGCTGCTGGAATGCAGCAATGCCTGGTGCCGGATCGAGACCGAGAAGCAGAACATCAAGGGCTGGCTGCTCCGGAGCGAGGTCTGGGGCGTCTATCCCGACGAAGTGGTGCAGTAGCCCCGTCATATTGACGGCAAGATCGGCCTGCGATCATCCTCGCCCCGGGTTCAGCGGGCAGCAGCGAGGAGAGCGGCCATGTATTATTATATCAATTACGGCATCACCTTCGGCAACGCGCTGGCGATCGCCATGTCGTGGAGCGCCCATCACAGCGTGATCTGGTCGGTGATCGACGGTTTCCTGAGCTGGATCTACGTCGTCTACTACCTGTTGCTGCACGTCTCCACTTAAGGCCGCGCGGCGCCGTCAGGACAGGTCTTCGGCGAGGGCCTGGCGCGTCGCCTCGGACAGCACCGCCATGTGCCCGTAATTCGGGTGCTCGATGCCGGCGATCACCTGCGTGCCGGGGGTCTTGAACTTCGCCTTCTGCGCGCTGGTAAACGGAAAGCGCATGAACTGGACCGAGGAGGCCTTGCCCTCGGGCGAGGTGTTCTCGCGCGTCGGATCGGCCTCGCCCATGATCTTCTCGCCGGCCACGGACAGGTACATCTTGTGCTCGACGCCGCCGAGCCGGTTTAGCAGCTTGTCGCGTTGCACCGGATCCTCGATCTCGAACATCACGGTCGCGACCAACTCGCTGCCCTTGGGGATGAGCGGGTTGTAGGCTTCGAGCTCGTCGGCGAGCTGCGCCTCGCCGCCGCGCTCGACCGCCAGCATCTCGTGGACCTGGTGCCACATGGTGTCGAAATTCTCGAAATAGAACGTCGCATGGGGACCGACCTCGACGCGGCGGTTCTGCTTGATCGCGGAGATGCGCTTGCGGTGTTCGCGCCGCTCGCGCTCATAGCGCTCCATCGGCAGGATATCGGCGCGGGTGAGGTCGCGGAATCGGGTGGTCATGGGCTGCTCCCGGGTTCTTTCAGGGTTTCAGGATTTTGCGCCGCTCGCCGGCGCGGCGGGCAACAGGCCGTAGGAAAGCGCCATCAGCTCGACCGGATGATAGGTTTCGTCCGGCGCGTGGCCTTCCTCGCCCATCATCTCCATGCCCTGCTTAATATGGAGCGCGGCCAGCGGACATTCCGAGGCGAGATGGCGCTTGGCGGCCTTGGCCGCCTGATTCGCCACGGGTTTCCCCAGCTTGATGGCGATGTCGAAATTCTCCTTCTTCACGCCCCAGGAGCCGCCATGGCCGGAGCAGCGCTCGATCACCGTGATCTCGGTCTGGGGCAAAAGCCGCAGCATTTCCGCCGCCTTCGGCCCCATGTTCTGCGCCCGCGCGTGGCAGGCGAGATGGACGGCAACGCCGCCCTCGAGCGGCTTCAGGCCGGGGGCGAGCCCTTCCTTCTTGGCGATATCGACCAGATATTCGCTGGCGTCGAAAGTGGCGCGCGCCAGAAGCTTCACGTCCTCGTCCTCGGGCAGGAGAAGCGGCCATTCGAATTTGAGCATCAGCGCGCAGGACGGCACCAGCGCGATGATGTCGTAACCCTCGTCGATCAACGGCTTCATCGCCAAGGCCACGCGCTTCGCATTGCCGGCCACGCGCGCGAGATCGCCCTGCTCGAATTGGGGCATTCCGCAACAGCCGGGATATGAAACCACGGTTTCGACGCCGTTGAACGCCAGCACGGCGCGCAAGGCTTCGCCGATGCGCGGATTGTTGTAATTGACGAAGCAGGTGGCGTAGAGCGCGGCCTTGCGGCCGAAGGCGGGGGCGATGCGATTCAATTCGGGGCTTGAATCGCGGGCGCGCATGACGAAGGTCTGGGCGTTGAATTTCGGCAATTCGGCGCGGCGGTCGATGCCGGCGAGTTTTTCCATCGCCGGGCGGGTGAGATGATTTTTGGCATCGACCGCCCAATTGGCGAGCGGCGCCACCGCGGCGCCGAGCCTGCCATTGCGGTCGGTTTCGACCATCTGGCGGGCAAGCGCGCCCTCGCCCCCTTTTCCCATCCCGGCCGCGCGGGCGCGCAGCATCAGATGGGGGAAGTCGAGATCGAAGGCGTGCGGCGGCACGTAAGGGCATTTGGTCATGAAGCACAGATCGCAGAGCGTGCAGGCTTCGACCACCTTGCCGTAATCGCTTGGCGCGACGCCGTCGATCTCGCCGCTGGGGCTGGCGTCGATCAGGTCGAACAGCCGCGGAAAGCTGTCGCACAGATTGAAGCAGCGCCGGCAGCCGTGGCAGATCTCGAAGACGCGCTTCAACTCGGCCTCGATCTTGGCCGGATCGGCGAAATCCGGATCCCGCCAGGCAATCGGATGGCGCGTCGGCGCCCCGAGACCACCTTCCCGCATGAAGCCTCACGTCACGATGAACGAAACAAAATGGGCGGGGGCCGGATGGCCCCCGCCGCAGAATTACTTACCGAGGCTGTCGAGCGCCTTCTGGAAACGCCCGGCATGGGATTTCTCGGCCTTGGCCAGGGTCTCGAACCAGTCGGCGACCTCGGTGAAGCCTTCCTGGCGCGCGGTCTTGGCCATGCCCGGATACATGTCGGTGTATTCGTGGGTTTCGCCGGCGATCGCGGCCTTGAGGTTGTTCGAGGTCGAGCCGATCGGCTTGCCGGTCGCCGGGTCGCCGACCTCCTCGAGGAATTCGAGATGGCCGTGCGCGTGGCCGGTTTCGCCTTCGGCGGTCGAGCGGAAGACGGTGGAGACGTCGTTGAAGCCTTCGACGTCAGCCTTCTGTGCGAAATAGAGATAGCGGCGATTCGCCTGGCTTTCGCCGGAGAATGCGTCCTTCAAATTCTGTTCGGTTTTGGAGCCTTTGAGAGCTGCCATGGTGACCTCCTCCTGCGCTGTGAATACGCGCCCGACCCGAAACCCTGACCGAAACCAGGCCGATCGGCCATGATCCAGGTCAAGTTCCGGACCGGACGTTGAGATTATTTATGAACCGCAACCGGGGCTAAGTCAATAGATTAGAATAATTCTAAGGTATACCCGATTTGCACAGAGGGTATGCCAAAACCCTGGATCAGCGGCGCGGCGCGGGCGGCTTTTGCGAGGGGTCGACGCGAATGATGACGTCGACGCGGCGGATGGAGGCTCCTTCCGGGGGCGCGGGCAGGTTGGAAACATTGATGCTCTCGCCCGGAATATCGAGCAGATGGCCCGAATTCTCATAGAAGAAATGGTGGTGTTCGCTGACATTGGTGTCGAAATAGGAGCGCCCGGCGCTGACCACCACCTCGCGCAGCAGCCCCGCGCCCACGAATTGGTGCAAGGTGTTGTAGACCGTGGCGAGCGAAACCGGCACGTCGGCCGCCAGCGCCTCGCCGTGCAGCTCCTCGGCGCCGACATGGCGGGCGCCTTGCTCGAACAAAAGGCGCGCCAAGGCCAGGCGCTGGCGCGTCGGCCGCAAAGAAGCGGCGCGCAGCAGCTCAAGGGCATTGGCGAAGGGGCGTGGCGCGTTCATGGTCTTTCAACAGTATGGGGATTCGGACGGCGGAAATAAAGGCCCTTGAGAACGGCTCTAATCCTTAATTCCCGGTTTTCAGGCGTTCGACCAGCTCGTGCACCGTCGGGATGAAGCCGTTGGCGTAGAACGGGTCGGAAGCGAAGCGGAAGGCGTTGTGGCCCGAGAACATGAGCTGGAACTCGACATCGTCGCTATGGGCGATGCTCTGCAGGGTTTTCTGGATGCAGAAGCTCCTGGGGTCGGCCTTCTTGCCGGTGGTGCCTTCCTCGTTCTGCGCCCAGTTGGAGAACTGGCAGGCCGAAAGGCAGCCCATGCAGTTGATCTGGTCGTTGCGGATCTCCATCGCCTTTTCCCGCGTGACGAAGATCAGCGTCGAATCCGGCGTCCTGAGTGCCTCGGTGAAGCCCTGAGCGATCCAGATCAGGGCGCGCTCGCGGTCATGCGGCGTGAGATAGACGACGCGTTTGCGGGCGCCCACTTCCAAGGGCGCCAGATGGTCGCCCACCTGCTCGATCGAATAGGCGATCTGGTGCTCCGCACGCTCCTGGAGCTCGTTGATGAACCGGTTGCGCACCGCGGAGGAATAGAACCCGGTCGGGCTGAAACGGTTGAGGAAAACGTCGCCTTCCTTGAGCGTCAAAAGCTTGCGTTTCCATGCATCCGAGATCGGGCTTTCCTTGGTGAGCAAGGGGCGGGTTCCGAATTGGAAGGCGATCGGGCCCAGTTCGGGATTGTCGATCCAATCTTCCCATTCCCTGAGACACCAGACGCCGCCCGCCATGATGATCGGCGTCTCGTCCAAGCCGAATTCGCGCATCATCCGCCGGAGTTCGAAGACGCGCGGATAGGGCGGCTCGGGATGTTCCGGATCCTCGCTGTTGGTGATGCCGTTATGGCCGCCGGCGAGCCAGGGGTCTTCGTAGACCACGGCGCCGAGCCAGTCGCGGAACTTGTGATAGGCGCGTTTCCACAGCGCGCGGAACGCGCGCGCCGAGGAGATGATCGGATAATAATCGACGCCGTAGCGCGAGCAGATCTCGGCGATGCGGTAGGGCATGCCGGCGCCGCAGGTGACGCCGCCGATCAGCCCGCGCGCGCCTTCCAGCACGCCGTTCAAAATCCGCTCCGACGCCGCCATCTCCCACAGGATGTTCATGTGGAGCCTGCCCCGGCCGGAGGCGCGTTCATAGGCGACCTTGGCCTGGTGGATGCCGCCCATGATGGAATAGCGGATCAGCTCTTCGTGGCGTTCGCGCCGCGTCTTGCCGTAATAGACCTGCTCGATGTTGCGGCCCTGGGCGTCCTTCGAATCGGCGTTGACCCCGGAGAAGGTGCCGACCGCGCCGCTATAGGCCCAGGCGCCCGAGCTTTCGCCGTTGGAGATGGAGATGCCCTTGCCGCCCTCGACCAGGGGCAGCACTTCGCGTCCCGACATCACCAAGGCGTTGAGCGCCTTCAAAGCCCTATTCCCCTCCGGAGCACGTCGCGGGCCCTCAAAACCATGTAAGGCCGGGAGGCGGGATTATCAACCGTCCGCCTTGGCCTCTTCGCGCGGGCGGCGGCTTTCCGCCAGCTTGGCGCTGATGTCCTCGCCGGTCGCCTGGTCGACCTGCTTCATCGACAGCTTCACCTTGCCGCGGTCGTCGAAGCCCAGCACCTTGACCTTGACCACGTCGCCGACCTTGACCACGTCGGTGGTCTTGCCGACCCGCTGCGGCGCCAGCTCGCTGATATGGACGAGACCGTCCTTGGCGCCGAGGAAATTGACGAAGGCGCCGAAATCCATGGTCTTCACCACCTTGCCGGAATAGATCACGCCGACTTCCGGCTCGGCGACGATGCCCTTGATCCAGTCGATCGCCGCCTTGGCGGCGCTGGCGTCGACCGCCGCCACCTTGATCGTGCCGTCATCCTCGATGTCGACCTTGGCGCCGGTAACCTCGCAGATTTCGCGAATCACCTTGCCGCCCGAGCCGATCACTTCGCGGATCTTGTCCTTGGGGATGGAGATGACGGTGATGCGCGGCGCGTTGTTGGACACCGCCTCGCGCGCGTGCTCCAGCGCCTTCGACATCTCGCCCAGGATATGCAGGCGGCCGTCGCGCGCCTGGTTGAGCGCGATCTTCATGATCTCCTCGGTGATCGAGGTGATCTTGATGTCCATTTGCAGCGCGGTGACGCCCTGTTCGGTGCCGGCCACCTTGAAATCCATGTCGCCCAGATGATCCTCGTCGCCGAGGATGTCGGACAGCACGGCGAAGCCCTGGTCCTCCTTGATGAGGCCCATGGCGATGCCCGCCACCGGGCGGGTCAAGGGCACGCCCGCGTCCATCAGCGACAAGGACGCGCCGCATACCGTCGCCATCGAGGAGGAGCCGTTCGATTCCGTGATCTCGGAAACGACGCGGATGGTGTAGGGGAAACTCTCGGCCACCGGCAGAAGCGGGTGGACCGCGCGCCAGGCGAGCTTGCCGTGGCCGATTTCGCGCCTGCCGGGCGAGCCCATGCGCTTGGCCTCGCCGGTCGAATAGGGCGGGAAATTGTAGTGCAGCATGAAGTTCTGGCGGAATTCGCCTTCGAGCGCGTCGATGATCTGCTCGTCCTCGCCGGTGCCCAGCGTGGTGACCGACAAGGCCTGGGTTTCGCCGCGGGTGAACAGCGCCGAGCCGTGGGCGCGCGGCAACACGCCGACCTCGACCGAGATCGGCCGGATGGTCTTGGTGTCGCGGCCGTCGATGCGCGGCTGGCCCTTCAAGATGGCGCCGCGCACGATCTCGGCCTCGAGCGACTTGAAGAGCTTGCCGGCAAGCGTGCGTTCGCCTTCGTCCGCGAACAGCTCGGTTATCTTGCCCTTGGCCTCTTCGAGCATGTTGGAGCGCGCCTGTTTCTGCCGCTCGGCATAGGCCGCGGCCAACTCGGCCGAAACCGTTTGGCGCAGCTTCTGCTCGATGGCCTTCTTCTGCGCCTCGGTGTCGGGCATGTCCCAGGGCTCCTTGGCGGCGGATTCGGCCAACTGGACGATGGCGTCCAGCACTGGCTGGAAGCCCTTATGGCCGAACATGACGGCGCCGAGCATGATTTCCTCGGACAGCTCCTTGGCTTCGGATTCGACCATCAGCACGCCTTCCTTGGTGCCGGCGACGATCAGGTCGAGCGCCGAGAGCTTCAGGTCGTCGATCTTGGGATTGAGCACGTATTGGCCGTCGATATAGCCCACGCGCGCGCCGGCGATCGGCCCCATGAAAGGGATGCCCGAAAGCGTGAGCGCCGCCGAGGCGCCCACCAGCGCCACGACGTCGGGATCGTTCTCGAGATCGTGCGACAGCACGGTGCAGATCACCTGGGTTTCGTTGAGGAAACCGGGGGCGAACAGCGGCCGGATCGGGCGGTCGATGAGCCGCGAGGTCAGCACCTCCTTCTCGGAGGGCCGGCCTTCGCGCTTGAAGAAGCCGCCCGGGATCTTGCCGGCGGCGAAGGTCTTTTCCTGGTAGTTGACGGTGAGCGGGAAGAAATCCTGTCCCGGCTTCGCCTGTCTGGCGCCGACCGCGGTGCACAGCACCGTGGTCTCGCCGTATGTGGCCATCACGGCGCCGTCGGCCTGGCGCGCCACGCGGCCGGTTTCGAGCACCAGGCGGCGGCCGCCCCAGTTAACTTCCTTGCGGAACAGGTTGAACATGTCTCGTCTCTCTCTTCTCTCTCTCGGTGAAACTTGCGTGGGACGCCGGCGCGAAGCGCGCGGCCGGGACGTCCCGGATTCGGGGTTGCGGGGCCAAGGCCGGCGAAAGGCGCGGGCCTGGAAAGGACAGACTCAGCGGCGGAGTCCCAGGCGGTCGATCAGCGTTTCGTAGCGCTTGGCATCGACGCGCTTCAGGTAATCGAGCGTCGAGCGCCGTTGGCCGACCATGACCAGCAGGCCGCGGCGGGAATGGAAGTCCTTGGTGTGAGTCGCCAGATGCTCGGAGAGTTTCTGGATGCGTTCGCTCAGAATCGCGACCTGGACTTCGGGCGAGCCGGTGTCGCCCTCTTTACGCGCGTATTGGGAGATCAGCTCCGCCTTGCGCGTCACCGCTATCGACATCGTTTTCTCCTTATCAGGCTAGACGTTCATCACGCGCAGGGGACGGATTTCCCCGGACGCGACTTCGGCGAGCGCCACCAGCTTGCCGCCGCTTGTTGCACAGATCCTGGCGCCGTCGCCGATTTGATCGATGCGCGCCCGATCCTCTGGGCGCAACGGCGTCACGGCCTGGCCGCAACGCAGGGCTTTCGCCTGGGATTCCGTCAGGGCGAGCGCCGGGATGTCGTCCAGCGCCGTCTCGAGCGGAAGCAGGTGCCCGGAAGCGGCCGCACTATGCCCCAAGGCCTCGAGTTGCGCCAGGGAAATCGCCCGGTCGAGGGTGAAGCAACCGACGGAAATGCGTTGCAGTTCAGTGACATAGGCGAAGGTGCCCAAGGCCAGGCCGAGATCGCGGGCGAGCGCCCTTATATAAGTGCCCGAACCAACCCTGGCTTCAAAGCGCGCGTGATCGGGGTCGGGCATGTCCAACAACGCCAAATGGTCGATGGAAACCGGGCGCGGCGGAAGCGCCACCTCCGCGCCGCCGCGCGCCAGGTCATAGGCGCGTTCGCCCTTGATCTTGAGCGCCGAGAAAGCGGGCGGCGTCTGCATCACGGCGCCGGTGAAACGCGGCAGCACGGCTTCGATATCGCCGCTTCCGGGGCGGTGGGCGCTGGTGGCGGTGATTTCGCCCTCGGCGTCGTCGGTCGCGCGCTGCTCGCCCCAGGCGAGCGTAAACCGGTAGGTCTTCGGACCGCCGAGGGCGACGGACACGATCTTGGTCGCCTCGCCCAGCGCAATCGGCAGGACTCCCGTCGCCAACGGATCGAGCGTCCCGGCATGGCCGGCCTTTTGCGCGCCGAGGATGCGTTTCACGGCCGCCACGGCGCGCGCCGAAGTCAGGCCCAAAGGCTTGTCGAGCACGACCCAGCCATGAACCGGAAGCCCTTTGGTCTTGCGGCTCATTCCTTTTTCTTTCCCTCGGGGCGCGGCGCCAAGTCGCGCGCGACCTCGGGGCGGTGCAACAGCGCGTCGATGCGGCTCGCATGCTCGAAGGAGGTGTCGAGCGCGAAGCCGATGGTGGGCACGACCCGCAGCTTGACCGCCTGCGCCAGCTCGTGGCGCAGGAAGCCGCTCGCGCGCTTCAACGCCTCCATCGCCTCGCCGGCATGGGCTCCGGCCAAGGGCATCACATAGGCGGTGGCGTTCTTCAGATCGGGCGACACCCGCACCTCGGTCACGGTCAAGGCGAGACCGGCGAGCGCCGGATCGTGCAGCCTGCCTTGCTCGAAGATATGCGCCAGCGCGTGGCACAGTTCCTCGCCCACCCTCAAGGGGCGCGGGCCCGGCGCGCTGTGTCCTCGTCTCGGCATTACGCCCCCTCCCTAACCCTCCCCCGCAATGCGGGGGAGGGATTGGGTGGGGGCATTGGTGAACCGAGAGCCGCCGATATGGTTTGCAATACGCCGTCCATATTTCCGATGATGTCGTTGTTCCAAAATCTCAGGACGTTCCAACCGCCCTTGCGTAGAGCTCGATCACGAAGATGATGGTCGCCTGGACGATTGTGCTGACCACCATCGGCTTCGATAATCAGCTTCGCCGCGATACAAGCGAAATCGACGATATAGGGCGGAATCGGGTGCTGACGCCGGAAACGCCAACCGAGCTGTTCTCCGCGCAGACGACCCCAAAGCAGCCTTTCGGCATCGGTCGTTGTCTTGCGTAGCTTACGTGCGCGTCCGGTTCCCGAGCGACCTGCCCGCATGAACCCCTCCCACGCTCAATTCGCGCCTACAATACGCGGGCGACCTCTTCGACCTCGAAACACTCGATGACGTCGCCCTTTTCGATATTGTCGTAATTCTCGAAGGCCATGCCGCATTCGGTGCCTTCGCGCACCTCGCGCACCTCGTCCTTGAAGCGCTTCAGGGTCTTGAGGCTGCCCTCGTGGATGACGACGTTGTCGCGCAACAGGCGCACCTTGGCGCCGCGCCGCACCAGGCCTTCCTTGACCATGCAGCCCGCCACCTTGCCGACCTTGGTGATGTTGAACACCTCGCGGATTTCGGCGTTGCCGAGGAAGCGTTCGCGCTTGGTCGGCGTCAGCAGGCCGGTCAACACGCCCTTAATGTCGTCCACCACCTCGTAGATGATGGCGTAGTAGCGGATCTCGACGCCGTCGCGCTTGGCGAGATCGCGCGCCTGCGGGTTGGCGCGTACGTTGAAGCCGATGATGACCGCGTTCGAGGCC
Organism: uncultured Alphaproteobacteria bacterium; assembly: GCA_963810055.1. Lineage (GTDB taxonomy): Bacteria > Pseudomonadota > Alphaproteobacteria > ATCC43930 > CGMCC-115725 > REEB95. The sequence continues at coordinate 281,815 of CAWEME010000012.1, forward strand.
TTGGCCAGGATGATGTCGCTCTCGTTGATGCCGCCCACCGCGGCGTGCAAGATCCGCACCTTGACCTCGGAGGTGGCGAGCCCTTCGAGCGAGGCGACGATGGCCTCGAGCGAGCCCTGCACGTCCGACTTCACCACCACCGGCAGCTCCTTGGCGGCGCCCGCGGCGATCTGCGTGAACATCTGTTCGAGCGTGCCGCGCGCGCCGGCGGTCGCCGCCTTCTCGCGCCGGAGGCGCTGCCGGTAAGCGGCGATGTCGCGCGCCTTGCCCTCGTTCTCGGCGACGATGAAATCGTCGCCCGCCAGCGGCGTGCCGTTGAGGCCCAAGACCTCGACCGGCATCGACGGGCCGGCGGATTGGACGTTCTCGCCGCGGTCGTCGATCAGCGCGCGCACGCGGCCCCATTCGCTGCCCGAAACGAAGATGTCGCCCAGCTTCAAGGTGCCGCGCTTGATCAACACGGTGGCGACCGAACCGCGGCCGCGTTCGACCCTGGCTTCGATCACCGAACCCTCGGCGGGACGGTTCGGATTGGCTTTCAAATCGAGGATTTCGGCCTGGAGCAGGATCAGTTCCTCGAGCTTCTCCAGGTTGGTCTTCTTGGTGGCAGAGACCTCGACGTCGAGCACCTCGCCGCCCAGTTCCTCGAGCACGATCTCGTGCTGCAGCAGCTCCTGGCGCACGCGCTCGGGCTTGGCGCCGGGCAGGTCGATCTTGTTGATGGCGACGATGATCGGAACCTTGGCTTCCTTGGCGTGGCGGATGGCCTCGACCGTCTGCTCCTTGATGCCGTCATCGGCGGCGACCACCAGGATGACGATGTCAGTGACCTGGGCGCCGCGCGCGCGCATGGCGGTGAAGGCCTGGTGGCCGGGCGTGTCGATGAAGGTGATCTGCTGGCCGTTCTTGAGCTTCACCTGATAGGCGCCGATATGCTGGGTGATGCCGCCGGCCTCGCCGGCCGCCACGTCGGTCGAGCGGAGCGCGTCCAGCAGCGAGGTCTTGCCGTGATCGACGTGGCCCATCACGGTCACCACCGGCGGGCGCGGCTTGAGGCTTTCGGGCGAATCGGATTCCCCCTTCAGCCCTACCTCGACATCGGCCTCGGCGACGCGCTTGATCTTGTGGCCGAATTCGGTGACCAGCAGCTCGGCGGTGTCAGTGTCGATATTCTGGTTGATGGTCGCCATCACGCCCATCTTCATCAACGCCTTGATGACGTCGGCGCTGCGCTCGGCCATGCGGTTGGCGAGCTCCTGCACCGTGATCGCCTCGGGCACCACGACCTCGCGCACCTGCTTGAACTGCGGCTGCGGCTCCTGCGCGATCTGCTGGCGCAGCTTCTCGCGCTGGCGCTTGACGCGCGCCTCGCTGCGGATGCGTTCTTCGTTCTCCTCGTTGAGCGCGCGGGTGACGGTGAGCTTGGCGCGGCGCTGGCGCGGCTCGTCGCGCCGCGGCGCCAGCACCGGGCGCTTGGGCGCGCCGGGGCCGCGGCGCGGGCCTTCTTCCTCTTCTTCCTCGGGCTTGACCTTGCCGGCGGCGGTGAGCGCCGCAACCTTGGCCGCGGCCGCCTTGCCGGCGCGCTCGGCCACTTCGCGGCGCGAATCCTCGGCCGCCTTCTCGGCGGCGCGTTGCGCGGCCTCGGCCGCGCGTTTCCGGCTTTCGGCGTCGCCGCCTTCCGCCGGAGCCTCGGCCGGGGGCTTGCGCAGCGCGGCCTGATCGGCCGCCTGCTGGCGCTGGCGGTCGGCTTCGAGCGCCGCCTGGCGGCGTTGTTCTTCCTCGTCGGCCTTGATCGCGCCCTTCAAGGCGCGGGCGCGGCGCGCCGCTTCCTCGGGCGTGAGCCCGTGCGGCAACACCACGCCGCGGCGCGGAGCGGCCGCCGGCGCCGGCGCGGCCGCCGGCTGGGCGGCTTTGGCCGGCGCCGGCGTTTCGGGTTTCTCGACCAGGCTCGGGCCCGCGCCGGGCCCGGCGCGCTTCTTGCGCACCTCGACCTGCACGGTTTTGGAGCGGCCATGGGGGAAGCTCTGCCGCACCGAGCCGGTTTCGATCGGCTTGCGGATTTCGATCTTGCCGCCCGGGCGGGCGCCCAGACTCAAGGGGCGCTTGTCGTCGCCTTTATCCACCATGCTCGTCCCGAATCCTCACGCCTGGTTCCACATCCTTCGCGGCGCGGAAACCGGCAAGCCGCGCCGCTTCCGCGAGAAACTTCTTCGCCAGCCCGCCGCGCGACAGGCAGGCATGCACCGCCTGCTCGCGGGCAAAGGCCCGGCCGAGTTCGGCGGCGGTCAGCGCGTCGATCACCGGCAGGCCGGGCGCCAGCCGCTTGAGCTTGCCGCGTCCGCCGGCCGATCCTTCCGCCGCCTCGACCAGCACCGCGGCCTCGCCCTTGTCGAGCGCCGCCTCGACCTTGGCGAAGCCCGTAACCGCCTGGCCGGCGCGCCGCGCCAGGCCGATGAGATCGACGCAACGCCGCGCCAGCAATTCCTCGACGCGGTCGGCAAGCCCGTCCGCAACCGAGACGTTCTTGCGCGCCGCGCGCGCGAACAGGCGCTTGGCCGACGCCGCGGCCACTATATCGCGGCGCGGAAGCAACCACAAACCCCGCCCCGGCAGGCGGCCTTCGATATCGGGCACGACGGCGCCGTCCGGCCCCACGACAAAGCGCAGCAGTTCCGACTTGTCGCGGCTCTCGCCCGTAACCAGACAGGTGCGCAAGGCGCCCGATGGCTCGGCGTTGATTTCGTCCGCCAAGGCGAGGGTTTCGATCAAGGCGCTACTCCGCTTTCGGCTCAGCCGGCGCGGCTTCGCCTTCCGCCGGCTTCGCTTCCTCGGGGAACCAATGGGCGCGCGCCTTCATGATGATGGCGTTGGCCTCCTCGGCCTCGAGCTTGAGGCCCGCGCCTTGCGCGATCTCGACCAGCTCGTCGCCGGCGAGATCGGCCAGGTCGTCGAGCGTCTTCACGCCTTTTTCGCCCAAGGCGACCAAAAGCGCCGGGCTCATGTTCTCCACTTGTGCAATCTCGTCGCTCACGCCCAACTCCTTGCGCCGGTTTTCGTGTTTCTCGTCGCGCTCCTTGATGAAGACCTGGGCGCGCTGCTGCAGCTCCTTGGCTACCTCTTCCTCGAAACCCTCGATGCCCGAGAGCTCGCTCAAGGGCACGAAGGCGACGTCCTCGACCGAGGTGAAGCCCTCGGTCACGAGCAGATGGGCGATGACGTCGTCGACGTCGAGCGCCTCGATGAACAGCTTGGAGCGGGTGCGGAACTCCTCCTGCCGGCGCTCGCTTTCCTCGGCCTCGGTGAGAATGTCGATGTCCCAGCCGGTCAGCTGCGAGGCGAGCCGCACGTTCTGCCCGCGCCGGCCGATGGCCAGCGAGAGCTGATCGTCGGGAACCACGACCTCGATGCGCCGCTGCTCCTCGTCCATCACCACCTTGGCGACCTCGGCCGGGGCGAGCGCGTTCACCACGAAGGTCGCCGGATCCTGCGACCAGGGAATGATGTCGATCTTCTCGCCTTGCAGCTCCGCCACCACCGCCTGGACGCGCGAGCCGCGCATGCCGACGCAGGCGCCGACCGGATCGATGCCGCTGTCGTTCGAGATGACCGCGATCTTGGCGCGGGAGCCCGGATCGCGCGCCACGGCGCGAATTTCGATGATGCCGTCGTAAATCTCGGGCACTTCCTGGGCGAACAGCTTGGCCATGAATTGGGGATGGGTGCGGGAGAGGAAGATCTGCGGCCCGCGCACTTCCTGGCGCACGTCATAGATATAGGCGCGCACGCGCTCGCCCTGGCGGAAGCTTTCGCGCGGCAGCAACTCGTCGCGCCGGAGGATCGCCTCGGCGCGGCCGAGATCGACCACGACGTTGCCGAACTCGACGCGCTTCACCAGGCCGTTGACGATCTCGCCGACGCGGTCCTTGAACTCCTTGAACTGGCGCTGGCGCTCGGCGTCGCGCACCTTCTGCACGATCACCTGCTTCGCCGTCTGCGCGGCGATGCGGCCGAAATCGATCGGCGGCAAGGGGTCGGTCAGGAAATCGCCGACCTCGGCCTCGGGATTGATCTGCTTGGCCGCATCGAGCGTGATCTGGGTCGCCTCGTTGACCACCGGCTCGGCCACCTCGCGGAAGCGCATGAGCTTGATCTCGCCGCTTTTGCGGTCGATCTCGGCGCGGATGTCGTATTCCTGGCCGTATTTGGAGCGGCCGGCCTTCTGGATCGCCTGTTCCATCGCCTGCAGGACCTCGTCGCGGTCGATGCCCTTGTCGCGGGCGACGGTGTCGGCGACCTGGAGCAGTTCCAGGCGGGGATAACTGGCGGCGGTTTGCGTGGCCATAATTCGGTTCCTCGGTTCTTGTCTTAGCTGCGCGGTCCGGTCGCCGCGATCAATTCATCGGTCAGGACGAGCTTGGCGCGGGTGATCTCGGCCAAGGGCAAAAGCACGGTCGATTCCCCGGTGTTGAGCTTGGCGGCGTCGCCTTCGAGGCCCAAAAGCTTGCCGCGGAAGCGGCGGCGGCCTTCCTGCGGGCGGGCCAGCTCGATCTTGGCCTCGAAGCCGGCGAAGCGCTCGTAATCCTCGCGGCGAAGCAGCGGCCGGTCGATGCCGGGCGAACTGACTTCCAACATATAGGAACCGGGAATGGGATCGGCAACGTCGAGCAGGGCCGAAACCGAATTGCTGATGAGTTCGCAATCCTCCACCTTCATGGCGGCGCCGTCCTGGCGCTCGGCCATCACCTGCAGCGTCGGGCGCTGGCGGCCGCCGGTGAAAACCGCGCGCAGCACGCGATAGCCCAGCGCCTCGAGCGAGGGTGCGATCAAGGCTTCGATGCCCTTGGCGTCGATCAATGCCGGTTCTTCTTCCTGTTCCTGCGAACCGAAGGCCCAAATAAAAAGTGGGCCGCCGGCCCACCGTTGAAATCTCCCCGATCTCACATCAACCGGGGCTATGGGACTCTTCTTGTTATTGGCCGTGAATATAGTTGAATTTCGCCCGTCTGCAAGGGCGGCGAGGGATCGGGGTCCCTACCCTAACCCTTTCGCCGGTAAAGGAAAAATCGCGCCGGCTGGCCCGAAACCGCTTTTTGCTCATAGCGCGTCGCCGGCCAGTCGGCGGGCCGCGCCGCCCAAGCGCCTTCGCCTTGCGCCAGGGCTTCGAAACCGTCCTGCGATCCCAGCAGCTCTTCCATCCACGCCGCATAATCGGGATCGTCGGTGGCGAGCCGCAGCTCCGCCCCCGGCTTCATCACCTCCGCCAGGCGGTCGAGTGTTTCGCGTGAAACCAGGCGCCGCTTCTTGTGGCGCTCCTTGGGCCAGGGATCGGGAAACAGGATGAACACGCGGCCGAGCATGCGGTCGGCCAGACGGTCGAGCAGCAACAGCGCGTCGTCGGCGAAAATCCGGATATTGCCGAGGCCTCGGCTTTCCACCTCCGCCAGGAGCTTGGCGATGCCGTTCTCGAACACCTCGGCGCCGATAAACCCGATCCCGGGATGGGAAGCCGCCTGCGCCGCCAGATGTTCGCCGGCGCCGAAGCCGATCTCGAGCCAGATTTCCCCCGCCGGCGGCGAAAACAGTTTTCGCAGATCGATCGAACCGGATGACGGAAGCGTTATGCGCAGCAGCGGCAGCTTGGTGTCCATCAAGGCGCGGCGTCCCGCCCGCAGCTTGCGGCCGCGGCGGCGGCCGTAGAGGCGGCGTTTCGCATCCGGCGGCGATGCCGCGTGCGTGGTCTTGGGCTTCATGGCAGGGGATGGGACAGGCGGGAAGCCGCGCCGTCAAGCGGCTTGGCGAGGGCGGCCCGGATTTAGCGCGGACAAGAAACTTTGAATTTGGCGCGCCTTTCGGCGCGCGGGGCAGCTTGGCGCAACCACCGAACCCCGAAGCCGGACCGGCTCAACTTTTGGAATAGGTTCCGGCGATCGCCTTGGCCAGATCGAAGACGCGGCGGCGCAGCCGCGTATCGGCGATCTTGAGATAGGCCCTGACCAGTTCGAGCGTCTCGCGCTTCATCATCGGTTCGGCCTGGTAGGAGGGTTCGGCCTCGGTCATGCCTTTGGGTTTGTGCTCGCCCTTGACCGGCGAACCGGCGAGGCCCGGGGCCATGTCCTCGAAGAAGAAGGACACCGGCACGTCGAGCACGCGCGACAGGTCGTAAAGCCGGCTGGCGCCGATGCGATTGGCGCCGCGTTCGTATTTCTGCACCTGCTGGAAGGTCAATCCGATGGCCTGGCCGAGCTTCTCCTGGCTCATGCCCAGAAGCGTGCGGCGCAACCGCAGCCGCGTGCCCACATGGACGTCGATCGGGTTGGGACCTCCGCTCTTGCCGCGGCGATCCCGGCCGCTGGTGGTTGGCGCCATGAATACCTGACACAAAAGTTTCTCAATCTTGAGGCCAAGGTATTCATACGAATGTATGCGGTCAACACGCGATCAATCTGGAACTATTCCAATAAGCCAGGTTTCCCCTTTATGGGGCGCGATTTTCTCTCAATAAGAGAAATCAGCGCGGCGGCTGCCAGCCCCAAGAGCAAAAGCGCCAAATAGCCGCGATCGCCGAACCGGGCATAGAGCGTCGGGGGCAAAGCTTGCGGCAAAGGCACGTCGAGCACGCCGACATCGTCGAGACCGAGCCGCGCCACCACCCGGCCAAGCGGATCGATCATCGCCGAGACGCCGTTATTGCCGGCGCGCGCCAGGGGCAGACCCTGCTCGACGGCGCGCATCCGCGCGATCGCCAGATGCTGGAACGGCCCCGAGGTGAATCCGTACCAGGCGTCGTTGGTGATGTTGAGCAGCCAGGCGGGGCGATGATCCGGATCGACCACGGCCTCGGGAAAAATCGCCTCGTAGCAGATGAGCGGGCTGAAGGGCGGCAGGCCGGGAACGGTCAGCGTCGCCGGTCCGGATCCTGCCGAGAAATCGACCGTGCCGGGCGTGATCTTGTTGATCGGCAACACATCGCGGAAGGGCACATATTCGCCGAACGGCACCAGGTGATGCTTGTCGTACGTGGCCAGGATATCGCCCCCGGGATCGAGCACGGCCAGGCTGTTCCAGAATTGGGAAACCGGTCCCGGGGGCGGACTGCCGCGGATCGTGCCGGCGATCACCAATCCCCCCGGCGGCGCCGCGCGGGCCAGCGCCAGGCGCGCGTCGCTGTCGCGGTCGAGGAAAGGCGGGCCGGCACTTTCCGGCCAGATCACCGCCGAGATTTTGTCGAAGCCGGGCGACAGGGTCAGGCCGAGCGTGCGGCGGAAATCGGCGACCAGCGTCTGCGGATCGTTGCGCAGGGTCTGCGGGATCGAGGGCTGGACCAGGCGCAAGGTCACGCCGGCAACGTCCTGGCGCGGATAGGCTGCGAGCCGCCAGGCGCCGAACCCCGCCAGGGTTGCCACGATCGCCACCGCCGCCAACACGGGCGAGAGGCGCGACCCCCCGGCCGCGCCCAGCCGCGCCGGCAGGCAAGCAGCCAGCACGGTCAGGAAGCTCAGCCCGTAAATCCCGAAGACCGATCCCGCCTGCAACACCGCGCTGCCGCCGGGAAACCCGCCCGACCAGGCGTAGCCCACCAGGTTCCACGGAAAACCGGTCAAGACATGGCCGCGCGCATATTCCAGCACCGACCAGCACAGCGCGAGCATGATGATCCGCGCTGTGCCGGACAGGCGCAAATGGCGGGCGGCGTAATCGCTCGCCAGCAAGGCGAGGCCGGTGAAGACGGCGAGCGCGGCCGGAAAGCCCAGCTCGGCAAAGGGCATCAGCCACCAGAATTGCCGCCAATCGACCGTGAGCGCGATGCCGATCCAATAGAGCCCGGCGGCGAAAAAACCAAAACCGAAGCTCCAGCCCAGCGCGAAGGCTTGGCGTCCGTCGCGGCTGCCGTCGGCCAGCCAGACCAGGCCGCCGAAGGAGATCAGCAGCACCGGCGTCATATCGACTGGCGGCAGCGCCGCCGCGGCCAGCACGCCCAGGAGAAACGCCGAGAGATAGCGCCGCCAGCCGGTCAGCGCCAAGGCGCGCAGCGCCAGACGCTGCAACGGCGCCACCGCCGCGGCGCCGCGCAGCAAGGCTGACGCCGCATCAGCCACGCGTTTTGGTCCGGACCCGGTAGGGATTGGGAATGCCGAGCTTGGCCAGAATTTGGGTTTCGAGCGCTTCCATCCGTTCGGCCTCGCTGCCGCCGCGCTCGTGATCGAAGCCCAGGAGATGGAGCACGCCGTGGACGACCATGTGTGCCGTGTGCTCGGCCAGGCTTTTGCCCTGGGCGCGGGCCTCGCGCGCCACCGTCTCATAGGCCAGCACCACGTCGCCCAGCAGCACCATCGGCGCGCCGGGCTGGGGTTTCTCCTCGGCCGGAAACGAGAGCACGTTGGTCGGCTTGTCCTGGCCGCGGAATTCCCGGTTGAGATCGCGCAAAGCCGCGTCGTCGGCCAGCACCAGCGACAATTCGGCTTTGGCGCCGGAGATGGTCTTGCCGCAGACCGCGAGCGCCGCCAGCGCCGCTTTCTGGCAGAGCTTGTCGATCTCCGGCAGCGCCTTGCGCCATGATGCGCAAGGGTCGGCGAGGTCGATCTCGATTTCGACCGGTTTAGCCTTGCCCGCCATGGTCCTTCCCCGGGCCGCCCTTCACGCGGCGGTCATAGGCGGCGACGATGCGCGACACCAGCGGATGGCGCACCACGTCGGCCTCGGTGAAGCGGATCATGGCTATGCCCTCGACGCCTTCGAGCGTCTCGACCGCGTCGGTCAGGCCCGAGCGCGCGCCCTTGGGCAGGTCGATCTGGGACAGGTCGCCGGTGATGGCCATGCGCGCGTTTTCGCCGAGCCGCGTCAGGAACATCTGCATCTGCACCGGGGTGGTGTTCTGCGCCTCGTCGAGAATGACATAGGCGTTCGCCAGCGTCCGGCCGCGCATGAAGGCCAGAGGCGCGATCTCGATGTCGCCCGAGGAGATCCGTTTCATCACCTGCTCGCCGGTCAGCATGTCGTGGAGCGCGTCGTAAAGCGGGCGCAGATAGGGATCGACCTTCTCCTTCAGGTCGCCCGGCAGGAACCCCAACCGCTCGCCGGCCTCGACCGCCGGGCGCGACAGGATGATCCGCTCGACCTGGCCGCTCATCAGCATGTCCACCGCCATGGCGACCGCGAGATAGGTCTTGCCGGTGCCGGCGGGCCCCAATCCGAACACCATGTCGTGGGTCCGGAGCGCCTTGACGTAGTGCGCCTGCACCGGTCCGCGCGGGGTGATGCGCCGGCGGCGGGTGCGAATCTCCTCGCTCTCGCCCGCGTTGCTGCCGCGGTGCGGCGCCATGCGCAAGGCGGCGTCGACCGCCGGGGCGTCGACCTCCAGGCCGCGCTTCAATCTTTCGTAGAGCGAGGCGAGCGCCGCGCGGGCGAGATCGGCGCGGGAAGCCGGGCCCGAAATCGCCACGCGGTTGCCGCGCGAAGCGAGCGCCACGCCGAGCGCGCGCTCGATGCGCTCGAGATGCTTGTCGCCTTCGCCGAACAATTGCGACAACAGGGAATTGTCGTCGAACGTCATGTGCAGGCGGGAATGCGCCTCGCGGGCATGGGCGGCGGTTTCGCGCGGATTCACCGGGATGGCCCCCCGCCCGGAGGAGAGACGAGGATTCCGGCGAGGCTGTTGGACGAAAGTCCGGCGACTTCCAGCTCGGCGACGCGGCCCAACAGCGCGCCCGGCGCCGCGGCGTGGACCGGCTGGAGCCAGGGGCTGCGCCCGGCGAGCTGGCCCGGGTGGCGGCCCGGTTTCTCAAACAGCACCGGCAAGGTCCGGCCGACAAAGCCTCGGTTGAACCGCTTTTGCTGCTCCGCGATCAGCTCCTGCAAGCGGGCGAGGCGTTCGTCCTTCACCGCCTCCGGCACCTGGTCCGGGCGCGTTGATGCGGGAGTGCCTGGGCGCGGGCTGTATTTGAACGAGTAGGCCTGGGCGAAGCCCAATTCGCGGACGAGATCGAGCGATGCTTCGAAATCGGCGTCGCTTTCGCCCGGAAATCCGACGATGAAATCCGAGGAGAAGGCGATGTCGGCGCGCGCGCGGATCAGGCGCGCGACAGTACGGCGGTAATCATCGATGGTGTGGCGGCGGTTCATCGCCATCAGCACGCGGTTCGAGCCCGATTGCACCGGCAGGTGCAAAAGCGGCATGAGCTTTTCCTCCTCGCCATGCGCCGCGATCAGGTCTTCGTCCATGTCCGTGGGGTGCGAGGTGGTGTAGCGCAGCCGGAGCAATCCCGGAATTTTGGCGAGTTCACGGATCAGCCGCCCCAGCCGCCATTCGCCGCCATCGATGCCCGCGCCATGATAGGCGTTGACGTTCTGGCCCAGCAGCGTCAATTCGCGCGCGCCGGCATCGACCAGGCGTTTGGCCTCGTCCAAAACATCCGCCGCGGGGCGCGAGAATTCCGCTCCCCGCGTATAGGGCACGACGCAGAAGCTGCAAAACTTGTCGCAGCCTTCCTGCACAGAAAGAAAAGCGCTGACGGCCCGCGCTCCCGGATGGGGCAGATGATCGAATTTGGATTCGGCCGGGAATTCGGTCTCCACATTGCGTTCGCCGCGCGCCGCCGCTTCGACCAGAGCGGGCAGGCGGTGATAGCTCTGCGGCCCGACCACGATGTCGACGCTCTTGGCGCGCCGCAGAATTTCCGCGCCTTCGGCTTGCGCCACGCATCCCGCCACCGCGACGATCGTCTTTCCGCCCGCGGCTGATTTCCGCGCCTTCGCGGGCGAAAGCCGCCCCAGATCGGAGAACAGCTTCTCCGCCGCCTTTTCGCGGATATGGCAGGTGTTGAGCAGGATCAAATCGGCCGCGCCGGGCGAGGCGGTCGGCTCGTAACCGGACGGCGCCAGCAATTCCGCCATGCGGGCGGAATCGTAGACGTTCATCTGGCAGCCATAGGTCTTGACGTAGAGCTTCTTCAAAACCACTCCTTCATCGGGCGTTCCCTCATTGGGCCGCCTGTTCCGCCGCCGCGTGATTTTCCGGCGGCGGCCGGGACGGTTCGGCATCCCGCCCGGACAGCGCCGCCTCGAGCCCGGATGCCACCATGCGCCGGCAATACTCGGTCAACTCCTTGCGCGAGGCGAAATCGCGCGCGTGCACCGGCGGATGGAAGGTCACCACCGCCGTCAAGCGGCCGAGGCCGAGCATGGTCCAGAGATGCGGGGCCAATTCCATGTCGCCGTACCAGGCGAAGAAGGGGCGATAGAACCGCCCGAGCGGCATGCCGTCAAGCCGCGTATAGGCCAATGAGACCGGCTGCACCGCGACGTCGTGGCGCTGGGCGGCCTCCTCGGCCGCGGCGAAGAGGGAGCTCTTGAAGGGCAGCAGGTGCAAGCCGTCGCCGCTGGTGCCTTCCGGGAAGAGAATCAAACTGTCGCCCGAAGCCAGCCGCCGTTCGACGGAATCGCGCTGAAATCTTACGCTGCGGATCTTGCGATCGATGAACACGCTGCGTTGCAGCCGCGCCAGCCAGCCGAAAAACGGCCAGGATGCGACATCGGCCTTGGCGATGAAGAAGGCCGGGAGCGACGCGCCCAGAATCTCGATATCGAGATAGGAGATGTGATTGGCAACGAACAGCATGGGACCGGCCACGTAAGGCGCGCCCCGGCGTTCGATGGTGATGCCCAGGATGCGGCACACTCGGCGGTGATAGAAACGCGGCAGGCGCGCGGCGAGGCGGTTGCGCCCGAACAGCACCAGCGCGGCCTGCACCGGCATCAGCGGCAGGGTCAGCGCGAACCAGCCCAGAATCCGCAACAGGCGGAGCATCAGGCTGGGCGGCGCCATCAGGCGGCGTCCGCGCGCGCGCGGCGCTCGTAATGGCGATAATATTTCTCGGTGACCAGATCGGTCTTCACCACGACGCACACATCCGTGGTGTTGAATTGATGATCGATCACCGCGCCGTCGCCGACGAAACCGCCGAGCCGCAGATAGCCCTTGATCAACGGCGGCAACAGCGGCAGCGCCGCGGCCGGGTCGACGGATTCCTTCGCCAGCCGGTTCATGTCGACAAAGCGCTCGGGCAGGGCGCGGGCGCGCAATTCCGGCGGCGCCAGGTGATGGTGATAGAGATAGGAAAGCGGCAAGGCCAAGGCGTCCGGGTCGGTGCCGGGCAGGCTGGCGCAGCCGAACATCAGCTCGATGCCGTAATGGAAGACGTAAGCCGCGATGCCGCGCCACAAGAGCTGCATGGTGGCGCGGTTGCGCGACGCGGCTTCGACGCAGCTTCGCCCCAGTTCCAGGAGTTCGCCCGGATAAGCGGCGAGCCGGGAAATGTCGTATTCGGCCGCGGTGTAGAAGCGCCCGAAGCGGAGCGCCGCTTCGCGCCTGATCAGGCGATAGGTGCCCACCACCCCCTCCGCGCCCTCGCCCTTCGCCCGGTCGATCACCAGCAGATGGTCGCAGACGGCGTCGAAATCGTCGAAATCGCGCTGGGCCAGCGCCATCTCGATGGTCGGATGCGCGCCCATCTCCTGATAGAACACGCGGTAGCGCAACGCCTGTGCCGCCTCGATGTCGGCTTGGGTCTCGGCCAGCCGCACCTGCAAAGATCCGAAGCGCACATCGACGATGGGCGTTTTGGTCAGGATGGCGGCGGCGGATTTTTTCATGCGCGAATGCTGTTTATTCCTTGGCGGGAGGTTTGTCGCTTTTCACGGCGAACAATTCCAGGCGGTGATCCACCAGCTTGTAGCCCAGCCGCGCGGCGATTTCGCGCTGCAACTTCTCGATCGCCTCGCTCTTGAATTCGATCACCTTGCCGCTTTGCAGGTCGATCAGGTGGTCGTGGTGCTCGCTCGGCATCTCCTCGTAGCGCGCGCGGCCGTCGCCGAAATCGTGGCGTTCGAGGATGCTCGCTTCCTGGAAGAGCCGCACGGTGCGATAGACCGTGGCGATCGAGATCTTGGGATCGATCGCGGCGGCGCGGCGGTGCACCGCCTCGACATCGGGGTGATCGGCGGAATCCGACAACACCCGTGCGATGACACGGCGTTGTTCGGTCATTTTCAGACCCTTGTCGATGCAGAGCTGTTCAAGACGGGACGGCATGTTCAGCCGTGATTGCCGGTCTTTGCCATGGGCAAATTATAGACCAAGGCCGGAGTCTCGCCTATAGCCCGGCGCGAAAGCCAAATGCCTGATGTCCCATGGTAAATCGGCGGCGAGGCGTCAGCTCGCCTTGGCCTGGCGGCCGCGCGTGCCGAGGCCGATATCCTTGGCGAGCTTGGAACGCTGGCGGGCGTAATTGGGCGCCACCATCGGGTAGTCCGCCCCCAGGCCCCAGCGCTCGCGATAGGATTCGGGGGTCATGTTGTAGGCGGTCTTGAGATGGCGCTTCAGCATCTTCAGCTTCTTGCCGTCCTCGAGACAGACGATGTAGTCGGGATGAATCGATTTCTTGATGTTGACCGCGGGCCTCGGCCGGTCGGATGCCCCCGCGGGGGCCTTGCCGATGCCGGCAAGCGATTGATAAACCTGATCGATCAGCTGCGGCAGGTCGGCCGGCGCCACGCTGTTGTTGGAGACGTGGGCGGCGACGATTTCGGTGGTGAATTCGAGCAGGCTATTCGGGGCGGCTTTATCAGTCATGACGCGTGATTCCTTTGGCTTCTACGAGAACATATAAGTATTTTGCTTGGCCGGTGCAATATATATTGCGGCTTATCCTTCGATTTCTCGCGTTATAAAGGTAAGAATCTTTACAAGTTCCGCGCCAGCATGACGGCGTCGGCCGGGGCCGCGCCGCCGCGGCGGTAATAGCCGGCGCGCCTTCCGATGGGCGTGAAACCGCTGCTGTCATAAAACCGGAGCGCGGGACGATTATCCGCCGCGACTTCCAGCACCAGGCGCGAGGCCTTGGCGGCCCGGGCCAGGGATTCGAGATCGGCGAGCAGATCGCGGGCGACGCCCCGGCGGCGGGCCTCTTGCGCGACACACAGCGTCACGATCTCGGCCTCGCCCGCCGTCACCAGCGCCAGCAGAAAGCCTAGCGCCGCGCCCTCGGCATTCTCGATCACGCGCGCGCGCATCGCCGGCATCGCGATCAGGCGCGCGAGCGACTCCCGGTCCCAAGGCTCGAAGGGAAAGGCCTCGGCATGGAGCCGGGCCAACGCCGCGATATCGCCGGGCAAGACGTCGCGCGCCGCACGGGTTTCGGCTTTCATGCCCCCGCCTTGACGCCGGGCGATTTCGGAGCGCGCGGCAGGGTGGTGTCGGGCGCGCGCAGATAGAGCGGACGCGGCGGCGCGGTTTCGCCCTTTTGCCGGAGTTCCAGGCCGAGAAGCGCCACCATGGACGGATCCGGCGGCCCCGCTCCCGGCGCCACCACGGCATCCCGGTCCTTGAGCCAGGGCAACAGCCGCCAGGCGGCGTCGCCGGTCAAAAGCAGCTTGCCGGCGGGCAGGACATCCCGGAGATCGCGGGGATGGACCAGCCGGCCTTCGCTCCCCTCGTCCGTGGCCGGCGCGAAGACCTGGAGATAGAATTCCTCGCGCTTGGATTCGATGGCGACGACCAGGGCACGGCCTTGGCGCGAAGCGGGCGGAGATGACGCCGCCGAGGCGGCGAAATTCGACACCCCCACCGCCGGAATTCCCGCCGCCAGCGCCAGGCCGCGCGCCGCCGCCAAGCCGATGCGGATGCCGGTGAAGCCTCCCGGCCCGGTCGTCACCGCGATCAGATCGAGATCGGCGGGGGCGAGTCCCGCCGCTTTCAGGGTTTCGGCGATCAAGGGCATCAGCCGCGCGGCCTGGCCGCGCTCCAGTTTTTCCTCGCGCTTCGCCACGACGCGGTTTCCCGCCAGCACCGCGGCGGCGCAGCCAAGCCCGGCGCAATCGAAGCCCAGGACCTTATAAGTTTTACCCGCTTTCGCCATGGCGCCGATCATAGCCTGCTGCGAGAATGGGGTCATGGCGCTCGAAGAGATTTCACCGCAAGGATTCGATGTCGGCATCGATATCGCCTATGCCACGCCCAACAACTTCACCGGCAAGCCGGTCTATGCCAGGCCCGGCTGCTATCTCCACCCCGACGCGGCGGATGCCTTGAAACGCGCGGCGGGTTTGGCGAAACCTCTGGGCTACCGGCTCAAGATCTTCGACGCCTTCCGCCCGAGCGAGGCGCAATGGGTGTTGTGGAATTGCCGCCCCGATCCCGAATTCCTGGCCGATCCACGCAAGGGCTCGCCGCATTCGCGGGGCGTGGCGGTGGATTTGACCCTGGTCGACGGCGCCGGGAAGGAACTCGACATGGGGACGGGATTCGACGCCTTTTCGCCGCTTTCGCATCACGCCAGCACCGACATTCCCGCCGCGGCGCAGAAGAACCGCCTGTTGCTGTTGGGATTGATGAGCGCGGCGGGTTGGGATTTCTACAAGAACGAGTGGTGGCACTATCAGCTTTTCAACAGCAAGAATTATCCGCTGCTGTCGGACAAGGATGCGCCGAAACCGATGATGCCCTCTATTTAGATCGCGCTCGCAGCCGCCCCCGCGATTTGGCGCTTGTCGCCAAATCGCCAAGCGCAATGGGCCAACCCTGCGCTCGCGCGCCGGATTTTAGACCGCGTCCGAAAAACTAAACCGCGCGGACTTCCATCACTTCCGGCACGTAATGGCGCAGCATGTTCTCGATGCCGGCCTTCAAGGTCGCGGTCGAGCTGGGACAGCCCGAGCACGAGCCCTGCATGTGGAGATAGACCACGCCGTCGGCGTAATGGTCGAAAATGATGTCGCCGCCGTCCTGCGCCACCGCCGGCCGCACGCGGGTCTCCAGCAGTTCCTTGATCTGCGCCACCACCTCGTCGCCTTCATCCTCGGATGAGGCTGTTGACGCCGGCTCGCTCACCGCCGCTTCGCCCGAGGTGAAATGTTCCATGATCGTGCCCAGCACGCGCGGCTTCAGCTCGAACCACTCGGCCGAATCCGCCTTGGCGACGGTGATGAAATCCGCGCCCAGGAAAACGCCGGTCACACCCGGCAGGCCGAACAGGCGCCTGGCCAAGGGCGAGCGCGCAGCCTGGGTCTCATCGCGGAAATCGGCGGTGCCGGCGCTCATCACCGCCCGGCCGGGCAGGAATTTGAGCGTCGCGGGGTTGGGCGTGGTCTCGGTTTCGATGAACATCGGGCTGGCTCCGGATTGGACCTTTAATTTGGGCTTGGTCGGCTTTCAACTCAACCCCAAAGGCATTGGGGTTATGCAACAAAGAGTTAGGCGAGCGCCGCCAGCTGCGCCTCGGTCAAATTCCCCGGCACCACGGTGACCGGCACGCGCACCGCGCCCGCCATCTTGCCGATCAGGGCCGTCACCAGCGGCCCCGGCCCTTCCGGCCGGGTGCCCGCCGCCAGCACCAGCACCGAGATGCTCGGTTCCTCGTCGAGCAGCGCCAGCAATTCGTCGCGCCGCCACCCCTCGCGGATATGGACGATCGGCATGCTGCCCGAAATCTCGTTGATCTCGCCCGAGAGCTTGTTGAGCGCCGCTTCGGCGGCTTCGCGGCTTTCCTGGCGCTGCAGATCCTCGATCGCGCCCCAGGTCTTGAGCTCGCTCGGTTCGATGACGAAGAGCAGCGCCACGCGTCCGCCGGTGTGGCGCGCCCGGAGCGCGGCGTAGCGCAAGGCCACGCGCATCTCCTCGGTCTTGTCGACCACGACCAGGAAGATGCGCTGCGACGTAGCGCTCTTGGCGCTTTTGCCTTTCGTGCTCTTGCTCTTTGCGGTCATGGTCCGTTGTCCGCTAAACGCTGCGGAACGGCAGGCTGGCGAGATATCCTGCCACCGCCGCCGAGGCCGCGGCAATCAGGCCGTAGATCAGCGCGCGGTGCTCGGCGAATTCGCCGACTTCGGCGTCGATGCCGATCTGCGAGACCACCAGCGGCATGGTCTGGCCGGTCACCACGCTGCCGTCGCGGATCAGCAGGACTTCGATGAAGTAGGTTCCGGTCGGAACCGTGGCGGGAAAATCGATCTGCGCGCGGAACAGCCGGTCGCCGAGGAAACTGATCCGGCCGACCGCGTCGTCATAGACGCCCTGTTGGCGCCGGTCCTCGATCAGCGCGGCGCGGAAATCCGCCACCTCGTCGTCGGCAAGGCTGGTCGATTTGGGTTGGAGGCGCAGATTGGCGAGGCCGATCTGGTGCAGCGATTGCACCGGCTGCGGCACGATGTCGTCGAGCGGCTTGCTGGAGAAGGCGGCGTAGTAGCTCGGCGCGCCGGCGAAAGTCACCTGGCGGGTGTTGATCCAGAGGCCGGCGAACCGGCTCTTGTGCCGCACCACCGTGTCGCGCTCGGGTCCGCGCACCACGATCACCACGTCGCCGGGGCCGTCGGTCGCGCCGAACAGCACCACCGAGGCGCCGGTGAAACCGGTGGTGATGGCGATGAGATGAACTCGAGAGATCGGCCAGCAGCGGCTGGTCGGCGCGCGCCGCGGGGAGCCACAGGAGCGAAGCGAAGAAAAAAGCCGCCGCGTAGCTTAGGCCGCGCAACGCGTAGCACAGGCCGCGACGGCGGCCGTCGTGCGAAGCAAACAACAAGCCCGCCCTCATTGGATCGCCTCGAGCGTATAGAGCTGGGGAGGCGTCACCGTCATGTCGGCCACCAGCTTCACCGCCACCGCCAGCACGATGATGGCGAGCGCGGCGCGCATCTGCTCGCCCCGGAGCTTGGCGCCGAAGCGGCTGCCCAATTGGGCGCCGATCACGCCGCCGACCAGCAGGATCATCGCCAGCACCAGATCGACCGTGCCGTTCTCCACCGCCTGCAGCACGGTGACCGCGGCCGAGACGAAGATGATCTGGAACAGCGAGGTTCCCGGCACCATGGAGGTCGGCATGCCGAGGAGATAGATCATCGCCGGCACCATGACGAAGCCGCCGCCCACGCCCATGACCGCCGACAGCGTACCGACCAGGAATCCCAGCCCCAGCGGCACCAGTATGCTGATATAGAGCTTGGAGCGGCGGAAGCGCATCTTGAGCGGCAGGCCGTGCATCCTCTTGTGCTGGTGCAGCTTGCGCTCGACCGGGCCTTCCCGGCGGCGGCGCAGAATCGCGCGCGCGCTTTCGACCAGCATCAGGATGCCGATCCCGCCCAGCAGCACGGCATAGGACAGGCTGATCACCAGATCGGCCTGGCCGATGCGCAGCAGCAGCGCCAACACCGAGACGCCGAAGGCCGAGCCGGCGAGGCCGCCCGCCAGCATCACCAGCGCCATCGCGATGTCGACATTGCCGCGCCGCCAATGCGCCAACGCCCCCGAGACGGAGGCGCCGACGAGCTGATTGGCCGAGGTGGCGACCGCCACCGCCTGCGGCACGCCGGCCAGGATCAGCAAGGGGGTGAGCAAAAAGCCGCCGCCGATGCCGAACACGCCCGAGAGAAATCCCACCGCCGTTCCCAGGATCAGGAGAACGAAAACGTTCAACGAGACCGCGGCGATCGGCAGATAGATGTCCATGAGTCCCGGAGGAAGTTTCTTCTGGCGGGGCTTGGGCCCCGAGCCTACAACCGCGAATCCGGGAAAACAAAGCGCTTTCGCCGCGCTGGGCGGGCCCGCCCGGGGCGGCTAGGATCGCGTCTCGCATATCCTAACCGGGAGGAACGCATGGCCGACACCACCGACAAGAAAAGCCTTTCGCTCGACGGCGCGCGCAAGGTGCTGGACGCGGCGCTGGCCGAGGCGAAAAAGCAGAAATTCAACCTGTCGATCGCCGTCGTCGACGAGGCCGGCCATCTCCTCAGCTACGCCCGCATGGACGAGGCGGGGTTGGCGAGCGTCCGGGTGTCGGTCGCCAAGGCGCGCTGCGCCGCGCTGTTCAAGCGCCCGACCAAGCAATGGGAGGAAACCTTCGCCACCAGGCCGGCCATCGCCAATCTCCCCGGCGTGCTGCCGATCGAGGGCGGCCTGCCGCTGACGGCCGGCGGCAAGATCGTGGGCGCGATCGGCTGTTCGGGCGCTTCCTCGGCCCAGGACGGCCAGGTGGCGGCGGCGGGCGCGGCGGCGCTGGGCTAGGGCCTGCCGGCCGGGACGGAATTGGCCGGCCGGATTCCTTGCGGCTTTCTTGCCGATCAGGGCATCATCGCCGCCATGCCCATGGAAACGCGCACCGAACTGGCCGTGGCCGGAGGCGGGCTCGCCGGCATGACGCTGGCGATCGCCTGCGCCCAGGCCGGGATCGATGTCGATGTCATCGACCGGTTCGAGCCCAAGGCGATGCTCAAGCCCGGCTTCGACGGCCGCACCACCGCGCTTTCCCTGGGCTCGCGCCGGGTGATGGAAGCGATCGGCGTCTGGCCGGAGCTCGAGCCCGAGGCGGAGCCGATTCTGGAGATCCGCGTCGCCGACGGCGCCTCGCCCTTCTTCCTGCATTACGACCACAAGGACATCGGCGACGACCCGATGGGCTACATCGTCGAGAACGCGGCGTTGCGCCGCGCGCTCTACCGGCGCGCGAAGGGATTGAAAAACCTCCGCATCATCGCGCCCAAGACGGTGACGAGGGTGGAGGATAAGGGCGCTTATGCGCTGGTCGCGCTCGACGACGGCACGATCATCAAGGCGTTGCTGGTGGCGGCCTGCGACGGGCGCAATTCGGCGCTGCGCCTAGCAGCCGGGATCGAATGCCTGAACTGGTCCTACAACCAGACCGCGATCGTGGCGGTGGTGAAGCACGCCAAGCCGCATTGCGGCGTGGCGGTGGAGCATTTCCGCCCGGCCGGGCCGTTCGCGATTCTGCCGATGACCGGCAACCGCTCCTCGATCGTCTGGAGCGAGCAATCCGAGCTTGTGCCCAAGCTCCTGAAGCTCCCGCCCGAAAGGTTCCACGCCGAACTGGCGCGGCGCTTCGGCGATTTCCTGGGCGAGGTGGAATTGGCCGGGCCGGTGTGGTCCTATCCGCTGGGCCTCATCCACGCCAACCGCTACACATCCGGGCGCCTGGCGCTGGTCGGCGACGCGGCCCATGCCATCCATCCCATCGCCGGCCAGGGATTGAATCTGGGCCTGCGCGACGTGGCCGCGCTGGCCGAGATCGCGGTCGATGCGCGCCGGCTCGGCCTCGATATCGGCACCTCGGATCTGCTGGCGCGTTACGAGCGCTGGCGGCGTTTCGATTCGGTGACCTTGGCCGCGGTGACCGACGGGCTCAATCGCCTCTTCTCCAATGAATCAAGGACGCTGGCCTGGACGCGCGATCTCGGCCTGGGCGCGGTCAACCGCATGCCCGGCATGAAGAAGGTGCTGATGCGCCACGCCATGGGAATCTTGGGAGATTTACCGAAGCTGGTGCGCGGCGAGATTCTCTAGGATCTTTTCGGGTCGCGCGACTGGCCGGCCTGTTCCAAAGCCTTGAGATAGTCCTTCCAGCGCCGGTCGCGCTCGCGGCCCAACTGGTGCAGATAGGCCCAGGTATAGATGCCGCTGTCGTGCAGATCGTCGAACTTGATGCGGATGGCGTAATTGCCGACCGGCTCGACCGCCAAAATCCCGATTTGAGATCGACCCGCGACCAGCTGCTTCTGGCCGGGCCCGTGGCCCTGGACCTCGGCCGACGGGCTTTCGACCCGCAGATATTCCGCCGGCAGGTTGAAACTCTCGCCGTCCTGGAAATCGATCTCGAGCCGCTTCTCCGCCTGCTTGAGACGGATCTCGGTGGGCCAGATGGCGCTCACGATTTACGCGCGGATTTCTCGCCGTCGCCCAAGACCCGCGCCTCGTCGGCGAGCATGATCGGAATGCCGTCGCGGATGGGATAGGCCAGCCCCGCCTGGACGCTGACCAGTTCCTGCGCCGCGCGGTCGTATCTGAGCGGCCCCTTGGTCAAGGGACAAACCAGGATTTCGAGGAGCCGGGGATCGATCTCGGGCATATCGTGCCTCCTAATTGGAAGCGCCGGAAACCGGCGCCACGTCGGCGAGCAACGACATTTCGATCAACTGCGTCAAGAGCAGCGCGCGGGCATCCGGAGCGGCTTCGAGCAGCGCCTGTTTCTCGCGCGGCGCGAAGGGCGCCATCACGGCGATCGCGTCGACCAGCCGGGCGAGCGGGGCCGATTGGACGGCGGCCGGGTCGGCCTTGATGCCGTGGCGGGCAAGGAAAGGCTCGAGCGCCTTCACCAGCCGCTCGCGGTCGAACGCCACATGCTCGGCTTCGGCGAGGTCGCCGGCATAGGGCGACCAGTCCGGCACCGCGCGGCGGAAGAGTTCGGTCTTGGGCCGCTCGCGCGCCACGTCGAAGCGCGACACGCCCAGAAGATTGATCAGGTAGCGGCCGTCGCCGGTTTCGCGGAATTCGACGATGCGGCCAGCGCAGCCGGTTTTGTAGAGCGGCGGGTCGCCTTCGTCGCCCTTGCCTTCCAAGGGCTGGATCATGCCGATGAACCGGCCTTCGGCCAGCGCGGCCTCGGTCATCGCCAGATAGCGCGGCTCGAAGACGTTGAGCGGAAGATTGGCGCGCGGCAGCAGCAGGACCCCGGTCAGGGGAAAAAGCGGCAGGCTTTCCGGAAGCGCGGCCGGGCTCATGAGAACAGGATGGAGGAAAGCCGCTTGCGCGACGCGACCGTGAGCGGATCGGCCAAGCCGATGGCTTCGAACAGCTTCAGGAGCTGCTTCCGCGCCGCCTGCTCGTTCCATTCGCGCTCGAGGCGGATGCTTTCCAGAAGCTGGTCGACGGCTTTTTCGCGCTCGCCCGCGGCGAAGAGCGCCATGCTGAGATCGATCCTGGCCTGGTGGTCCTTGGGATTTTGCGCGATCCGCGCTTCGAAGTCGGCCCGGGCGCCCGCGGATTTGGCCCCGGCCTCGGCCAGTTCCAGCGCCGTCTTCACCGCCGCGATCTCGGGCGCGCCGACCTGATCGGCGGGCACGCGCGCGAGCAACTCCTTGGCCTTGGCGAAATCCTTTTTGGATATCGCAAAACGCGCGAGGCCGGAAAGCGCTTCGGCGTTGCCCGGCTCCAGCTGCAAAATCTGGCTCCAGATATTGGCGGCGCGGGCCTGGTCGCCGGCGGCGAGCGCCGCCTTGGCGAGCGCCAGCGCATCGGCGATGGGCGAAGCCGCGCCGCCGCCGCCGGGACCCAGCGCGGCGAGCTTCTGCACGAATTGTTTGACCTGCCCTTCGGGCAAGGCGCCGACGAAGCCGTCGACCGGGCGGCCGTCCTTGAAGGCATAGACCGCCGGGATCGACTGGATGCGCATCTGCTGCGCCAGTTCCTGGTTTTCGTCGACGTTGATCTTGACCAGGCGCACCGCGCCCTTGGCCGCGAGCACGGCCTTTTCCAGCGCCGGGCCCAATTGCTTGCACGGCCCGCACCACGGCGCCCAGAAATCGACGATAATGGCGGCCTGGGCCGAGGCGTCGATGACGTCGGCCATGAAGCTTTCGGTCGAGCCCTGCTTGACCAAGCCGGGCCTCCGAAGCCGGGCCCTGCGGCGCGCCTGCGCCCTTGCCGATGATGGCGTCCATGCTCAAAACCCTAACCCCGAATCCACCTAGTAAATGGAGGCTCGCGGGCGCGAAGTCCAGCGCCTTAACGCCTTATGTCCGGGCTCAGGCTTTCTTGGTCAAGGTCAGGGAATAGCGGGGGTCGGCGGCGAGGCACTCGGCCTCGGGCAGGCCCAGTTCCTTCCGCACGATGTTGGTGCCCAGCACCATCGCCACCATCTTGTAGACCGCGTGGCGGCGGCTCATGCCTTCGCGCCCCATGCCGCAATCGGACGAGATCATTAGCCGTTCGGCCGGGATGTGCTTCAAGGCGGCGCGGATGATGTCGGCCACCTGGTCGGGACGTTCGACCTGGAGGGTGTGGTGGTCGATGACGCCGATGACCACCTTCTTCTCCTTGACGATCTGGCCGATGGCCTTCAAGTCGCCGGTGCCGGAGGAACAGGTCTCGAAGGTGAGGACGTCGGCGTCGACCTGGTTCAAGAATTCGAGCGTCGGCTGGTAGCTCTGCACGTCGCGGAACATGCGCTGCTGCGAGGGATTGCCCCAGCAGGTGTGGCACCAGATCTCGGTCTTGGCGCGCAGGCCCTTGACCGTGTTGTTAAAGAGCTTGACCAGCTCGGCCGGGCCGAGCTTGCCGAAGGTGGGGCCGCGCGCCGGCACCATGTGGATCTGCGGCTCTTCCATCTGGATCACCGGGCAGCCGGCATCGGCGAGCTCGTGCAGTTCCTCGTTGAGCGCGTTGGAGAGCGCCATGGTGCGCTCGACCGGGTCCTTGTAATAGGCGTCGGTCACGGTCGCGGCCAGGAGCTCGGGCAGGATGGTGCCGAACTTGACCGGCTTCTTGGTGAGCCGCTGCGCGGTTTTCCACATCGCGGCGTATTGCAGGTTGCCGCGGCCGATCGGGCCCACCACCTTGGGCAGCACCCGCGCCTCGAGCGAATCGTGCAGGATATGGCCGCGCGGGAAGCCGACGGCGCCCAAATTGTAGACCGTGGGCGTGGGCGATTTGTCGAAGCCCGCCATGTGCCGCGGCGCGTAGCTCTGCCAGCTCATGCCGGCGACCTCTTCGTCGTAATGCGCGTCGCCGTCGGTGACGATGTCGAGCCCGGCGGTTTCCTGCGCGCGCAGGAAGACCGAAACCGCGTCCTCGTACTGCTCGCGGTAACGCGAATGGACCATGGCTTCGAGGAAGCTCTGAGAACCCAGCACCGCCGTGTACCAGGCCGGGCGCGGCAGCGAGCCGATGATCGAGGTCGGCAGCATGGTGTTGGCGGAGGCTTTGTACATGAGGCGCGGTCTCCCTGGTTTTTCTGCCCGGGACCGGAATTCCGGGCGCGGGCGGTTTGTCGGGCGGTTCGGGCCTATGGTAATGACGGTGGGCAGGCGCGAGATCAAGCGCTTTGGCGGGGCTTTAGGGCTTGGTTAGGACCGGCGGCTTAGGCTTGGAGCCGAGGGTTGCAAAGCCGGGCGGGGTTTGTATCATCGCCCCCCTCGCACGAACGGAGCGCGGGCGTAGCTCAGGGGTAGAGCACAACCTTGCCAAGGTTGGGGTCGAGGGTTCGAATCCCTTCGCCCGCTCCAGTTTTTCAAGACCCATGCGCAGTGCTTGCCATCGTCTGGCATAGCGCCTATTGGCTTTTGGCAGGAGGGCCGCTCATGGCCGACGAACAAGTCACGATGCAAATCGAAATTCTCGCGCGCGAGGAGCACGCGCTGTTCGAGAAGGAATCGGCCGGCAAGGCGACCCCGGCCGACAGCGAGCGGCTGCGCCAGGTCGGGATTCTGCTCGACCAGTGCTGGGATTTGCTGCGCCAGCGGCGCGCCAAGCGGGAATTCGGCCAGAACCCGAACGAGGCGCGGGCGCGCGACCCCAAGACGATCAAGAACTACGAGGGTTGACCCGCGTAGCACAGGCGAAGGCTGAAATCAGGCCTTCGCCGTCGTGCGAAGCAAAATGATAAAGGCCCGCGTAGCACAGGCGAAGGCCGAAATCAGGCCTTCGCCGTCGTGCGAAGCAAAATGATAAAGGCGCCTTCAGCCGGCCAAGGACCGGATGGCGGCCGCTAAAAATGCTATACAACGGGCCTCGTCATCATCCGCATTCCCCTAATAACCCCCTTTCATGCTCGCCATCGACAATCTCACCATCCGCATCGCCGGGCGCGAGATCCTGTCCGGCGCCAGCGCCAATCTGCCCGGCGGGCGGCGCATCGGCCTGGTCGGTCGCAACGGCGCCGGCAAGTCGACGCTGCTCAAGGTGATAACCGGCGAGCTCGCGCCCGATGGCGGCGCCGTCTCCCGGCCACGCGGCTGGAAGATCGGCGGCGTGGCGCAAGAGGCGCCCGGCGGACCCGAGAGCCTGGTCGAGACGGTGCTGGCCGCCGATACCGAACGCGCCCGATTGATGCAGGCGGCCGAAAGCGAGAGCGACCCGCACGAATTGGGCGAGGTCTATGACCGGCTGTTGGCGATCGACGCCTATTCGGGGCCGGCGCGGGCGGCCTCGATATTGGCGGGGCTGGGCTTCTCGGCCGAGGAACAATCGCGCCCTTGCGCCGAATTCTCCGGCGGCTGGCGCATGCGCGTGGCGCTGGCGGCGGTGCTGTTCCAGGCGCCCGATCTCCTGCTGCTCGACGAGCCCACCAATTATCTCGATCTCGAAGGGCTGCTCTGGCTCGAGGAATTCCTGCTCGCCTATCGCGGCACCATCCTGATCGTCAGCCACGACCGCGATCTCCTGAACAAGGCGGCCGAGTTCATCCTGCATCTCGAACGCGGCAAGCTCACGCTTTACAGCGGCGGTTACGACACCTTCGTCGAGACCCGCGCGGCCAGGCGCGCGCTCGATCTGGCTTTCGCCAAGAAGCAGGAAGCGGCGCGCGCGCACATGCAGGCCTTCGTCGACCGCTTCCGCGCCAAGGCCTCGAAGGCGCGCCAGGCGCAAAGCCGCCTCAAGATGCTGGCGCGGATGCAGATCGTGTCGGTGCCCCTAGACGAGCACGTGACGCCCATCCGCATTCCCGAGCCGGTGCCCGCGAGCCCGCCGCTCATCACCATGGACGCGGTTTCGGTGGGTTACGAGCCGGGCAATCCGGTCTTGTCGCATCTTTCGCTGCGCTTCGATCCCGACGACCGCACCGCGCTTCTGGGCAAGAACGGCAACGGCAAATCCACATTTGCCAAGCTTTTGGCGGCGAAGCTCGAGCCTTTGTCCGGCACCGTCACCCGCGCGCGCAAGCTGGTGCCGGGCTATTTCGCGCAGCACCAGCTCGAGGAATTGGACGGCGGCTTGACGCCCATCGAAACCCTGGCCGAACTGCGCCCCAAGCTTCCGATGGAGAAATTGCGCACCCAGCTCGGCGGCTTCGGTTTTTCCGCCGATAAGGCCAAGACCAAGGTCGCCAATCTCTCGGGCGGCGAGCGCGCCCGGCTGATGCTGGCGCTGGCGACGCTCGATAAGCCCAATCTGCTCATCCTCGACGAGCCGACCAACCATCTCGACATCGACGCGCGCCAAGAGCTGTTGAACGCGCTCAACGATTTCGAGGGCGCGGTGGTGCTGGTGAGCCACGACCGAAGGCTGCTGGACGCGACCGCCAACCGCTTGCTGCTGGTGGCGGGCGGAAGGGTCGAGCCCTTCGACGGCGATCTCGACGATTACCGCCGCATGCTGCTGGCGGGCGAGGCCGCGCCGGCGCGGCGCGAAGCCGCGAAGCCGAAAGCCGAGACCGGCGGCGGACGGGTCCGCCAGCTGAAGAGCCGCGCCGACAAGGCCGAACGCGACGTCGCCGCTCTCGGCGCGCGGATCAAAGCCATCGACGAAGCCCTGGCCGCGCCCGGTTTTTTCCAACGCGAACCGGCCCAGGCGGCCGATCTGGCCAAGCAGCGGGCGGAAGCCCAAGCCGCGCTCGAACGGGCCGAATCCGCGTGGCTCGCGGCCAATGACGAATACGAAAAAGCGAGCGCGTAGCTAATCCGAGTCCGTGTTGGAGGCCTTACAGGCGGCCTTGACCGGAATCACCCTTGGGCGGGACTTGGCGGCGAGGAATTTGAGCGGGTCTTGCGGCACGTTGTTGACCCGCACCTCGAAGTGCAGATGCGGGCCGGTCGAGCGCCCGGTGTTGCCGAGAAGCGCGATCTCTTGATGCGCGCCGACATGCTGGCCGCGCGACACCAGGATGCGGTCGAGATGGCCGTAGCGCGTCATCAACCCGTTGCCGTGGTCGATGTCGACGCAGCGGCCATAGGCGTCCTTGACGCCGGCGAAGACGACGATGCCGGGCGCGGCGCCGTAAACCGGCGAGCGGAATGGCGCCACCAGATCGACCCCGGCATGGAAAGCCATGTTGCCGTTGAAGGGATCGCGGCGCGGGCCGAAACGGCTTTCGAGATGATAGGCCGCCAGCGGCGCCGCCAGCGCGGGCCGCCGCGGCGCCAACGGCAAGTCGCGCGGCCGGGCGTGGACGGCATGGGATGTGGCATGCATGGCGGCGACGGTCAGATAAGGCCCGCCTTCGGCCGGCGGAGACCAGGCGGGAATATTCAGGCGGCCCAGCACCGGCCCCATGTCGAGGCCGGGTTGCAGCACCGGCGCCAGGTGGATATCCGCTCCGGTTATGGAAGGAGGCTCGGGCGCGGGCGAATCTTCGGCGATGGTTTCGCCGGGAAAGGAATCGGAATTGAGCGCGGGCGGCGACGCGGCGGAATCGGTTACGGGCTGGAGCGGCGGAATCGCCGCGCTCGCGCCCCGGAACGCTTCGGCCGCGCCGGAACTCGGGCGTGGATGATGATGATGATAAGGCAGGCTGGAAGCGTAGATCAGCCCCGCCATCAGCGAGGCCGTCATGCAAACCGACATCAGGAGACGCGGCTTCGGCGCCCGCCTTGCCAGACTTGCCGCCAAGGCGGGAAGCGACGCCAGGACGGGGCGCGCGGCGGGGGAACCGGGCATCCCGCTGGGTGCCCGGAGCAGGCTCCGGGCTTCTTCGATGTCGAATCGACGCATGTTCCGCCCCAAACGCGCTTGGCCGCGAGCCGGACCAAGACGCGGGAAAGCCTAGCGGCAGGCCGTTAGCGAATGGTTAATTTCGCTTAACCGCGTGAAGCGGCGGGATTCGGGAAAACCTCGGCTTTTGTCTACCCGGCGCGGCGGCGGCGCTGGAAATAGGCCATGCCGAGGAGGGCGCTGCCGAAGAGCAGCCAGGCCGGGGGCTCGGGCACTTCGCCAAACGCCAAGTTCACGCCGAAGCCGGAGAGGTCCGTCATCGTGTCGCTCAGCGTGAAGGTGAGGTCGGTGAGCGTCGAGGGCATGGCGCCGAGATAAAGGACGTTATCGGTGAAGAAGTCGTCGACTTGCGTGATGCTGTCGCCAACGAAGGTGTAGGTATTGGTGAACTGGCTGTCGCCGATCGTGAAGGTCAGCGCGTTTATGTCGGCGGCACTTAATGAACCGAGCGGCGCGGCCACCAGCGCCGGATCGAGCAGGGCGACGGTGAGAACCTGGGATGCCACCACCGGCGGCGTCAGGGTGTAGACCAGGGACGCACTATAATTATGCGTGCCGCTGGCGCTGGTTGAATTGGCGACGGCGAGCGAGCCCACGCCCAGCACCTGGCCCGGCGAGGTGAAGGTGGTGAGGGCGTTGGGGTGGCCGTCCAACAGCGCAACGACCGCCGACGAAGTCGGCAAGGCCGTGCCATAGGCCTGCGCCTGGATCGAGGCGTTCATGTTCGAGGCGGCGGGCAGCGTCGAAACCGCGCCGCCATAGCTGCCCGTGGCGGGCTGCAGCACGGTTACGGCGCCGCCGACATTGGTCACGGTCTGCGAGACCTCGGTGCTGCCGATCAGCGCCTTGGCCGTTCCCGCGACGCTGGTCGTGCCGCTGGTCGTGGTGCTTTGCGCCGTCGCGTAATTGCCGGGCGTGAGGATGCCGGTCCCGGTCGCCGTCGCGCTGGCGTTGCCGGCGCCGAGGCTGAAGGCTTGCGCGAGCGGCGTGGCTTCGCCCTCGGTGCCGCCGGCGCCGCCGGTGGCGTTGGCAATGGCCGTCGCATTGAAGCCGGGTGTCAGCGAGGTGGCGACGGCGGTGGCCGAAGCGTTCCCGCCCGCGCCGGTGGTGGCGCCAATGCCGCCATTGCCGCCGGTGGCGTTGGCGGTCGCGCCGACGGTCTGGTAGCCGGTCATCTCCGCCACCGCGGTGCCAGTCGCGCCATTGGCGCCGTTGGGGGTGACGATGCCGTCGGAATTGCCATTGCCGCCGTTGCCGCCGATGCCTTGCGCGGCGCCTTGCAAATTGCTCGAGGCCTGGCCCGTCAAGTTCAGCCCGAGCTGGCTGAGGATGAGCGTCGCGCTGCCGGCGGCGCCCGGCGCCGCAATGCCCGTGCCGTTGGCGTCGCCGCCGGCGCCGCCGGTGGCCGCCGAGGTGATGCTGAGCGGTCCGGTGGTCCAGCCGTTGATCTCGTTGACGTTGTCGGGCTGATCGACGCCGCCGACGATATGGGTATAGAGCGTCGAAGCCGCCGCGCTTCCGCCGCTGGCGTCCGTCACCGGCGTGGCGGATCCGCCATTGCCGCCGGTTTGCTGGACAGCGATGGTCACGGGCCCGCTGCCGGTGCTTCCCGGGGTGGTGCTGACGCTGATGCCGTCCACCGGGCCACTGACGATCCCGGCGCCGCCGGCGCCGCCGCTGCTGCCGGGGTTGGGGCCGGTGAATTCGTACACGTTGCCGCCATTGCCGCCCGTGGCCGAAACGTTGACTGTCACCGGATCGGTCGGGGCCAGGCCGGTCGCGGTCACGGGCGTGGTTGTGCCGGTGCCGCCGGTGCCGCCGTTGCCGGTGCCGATATAGGCGTCGCCGCCATTGCCGCCGGTGGCCACGACCGTGGCGGTAATGTCGCCGGAAGCGGTGAGCCCGGCCGTGCCGTTGCCGCCGTTGCCGCCATTGCCCGGGAAGCCCCACCCGGCGTCGCCGCCGAGCCCGACGGAGGTGGCGGAATTGACGTTGGCAAGCGAAAGCGAGGAGGCGCCGTTGCCGCCGTTGCCGCCGACCGTGCCGCCGGTGCCGCCATTGCCGCCTTGCCCGACGGAGATGACGGAATTGATGCCGGAGCGGCCGGGGACGTTGTCGAGCGTGGAGGTGCCGTTGCCGCCATTGCCGCCGGCGACGCCGCCGTTGTCGTAG
Source organism: uncultured Alphaproteobacteria bacterium (assembly GCA_963810055.1). Lineage (GTDB taxonomy): Bacteria > Pseudomonadota > Alphaproteobacteria > ATCC43930 > CGMCC-115725 > REEB95. The sequence goes on from CAWEME010000012.1 coordinate 311,468, forward strand.
CCGTCATAGCCGTCGCCGCCGACCGCGGTCTGCAAAGCGCAGGTGGCCGACCCCGGAGGACAGGTCAAACCCGAACCGGGCGTCAGCGTCGACGCAGACGCGACCACCGTGTCGGTCAGACTCAAATTGGCGCCGTTGCCGGGGCCGTTGCCGATGTCGGTGCCGGTCGTGTTCGTCGTTCCCTGCACGAAGTTGCACGAGGTTCCGGGAGCCGGCCCGCAGGTGCTGGCGCCGATATAAGGCCCATACGGGTCCGGGGGCGGGCTGTTGGCCGCCGCCCAGTTCTGGCCCGTGAAATTGAGGTCGACAGCGTAGGTTCCGTTATTCGCGGGCTCGACCGCGCTCGTGTTCTGGAAGGTGCCGATGAAGCTGCCGGTCACCGAAGTCGGGTCGGCGGTGGTCGAGTACCAGGAATACCAGGGCGACTGCAGGGTGGCGGGGCTGGCGAAATTCGCGGTCAGCGTCAAGGCGTAGTTCGTATAAAGACCGGATACGTCCGCCAGATTGTTGCCGCTGATGACCGGCGCGCCCGGCCCGACCACGCTGTAGGCCGAGAGATTGGGGTTGGTTTGCGCGCCGTCGATGGTGAGGGTGAAAGTCGTAAAGGTCGAATTCCAGGTTCCGGTCGCGCTGGTCACGCCGGCGTTGGTCGGATCCAAAAGTCCGATCCAGGTGTTAACCAGGCCGAACGGATTGCTGGAGTTGTTGGAGAAGAAGTTCGGACTGAAATCGGTGTAATTCGTCAGCGTTGACTGGGAATAAGCCGCGGGCGCGCTTTGCGACGCGAGGAGAAAGGCATCGATGCCCGGGTAGCCCGCCGCGACCGACGGGATCGTCGTCGTCCCGAACGGGCCGGTGACGCTGCCGGTGTAACTGAAGTTTTCGTCGCTGCTGACGAAATACGCCGCCTGCGCCGGCGCGGCGGCGAGCGTAGCCAGAAGGGCCGCCGCGGCAAAAGCCGCGCGGCCGGTCGCGGAAGATATCGCCCAAATCCGGGTCGAGTGGCGCATACGCTTTTCCTGTCCCGAGCCGAAAAAACCTTTCGGCTTTTTTATTTGGTTCAACGGTATTTCTTTCAATGATAAAATTCAATTAAAAGTATAGGTTAATTTATCTAAAAGTATAATTAATGCGAATACTTACGGTTAACTTAACCATGAATCCCGTTCAGGCTTCGCTCCCGGCGAGCGCCGGCCCCAAAAACCCCGCCGAAAAAGCCCCGCGGGCCGAATGGCCCGCCAGAAAAAGAAAGCCGCCCGGGGAGAAGGGGGCGGCTTTCGTCATGCGGCCGTTCCGGCTCTTGGCTTTCCAAGGCTCAGGCGGCGTCGCGCCAGCCGTCCTTCAACCCCGGCATCGGCCCCTGGCGGCGGCGGCGCTGGAAATAGGCCATGCCGAGGAGGGCGCTGCCGAAGAGCAGCCAGGCCGGGGGCTCGGGGATGCTCGGGGGCGAGACCGGGACGTCGCCGAACACGAAGTCCAGCCCGGCCGCCTCGATGCTGGAGGTGGACAGGCCGAAGTTGAAGTCGAGGCCGCTGATCGCGCCGGTAAAGGCGCCGAGATTGAGCAGGTTGTCGCTGACGTAAGTTTCGAACGCCGCCAGCGAGGTGAAGGTCTGGGTCGGCACCAGGATGCCGGAGCTGTCGGTCACCTCGAAGCTGAGGCTGAACGTGCCCGGCAGGTTGGTCCCGCCCGCCGGCTCGAGCAGGCCGGCATAGAGCTGATAGGAGCCCGACACCGGCGCCGCCAGGTTGTAGATCAGGTTGGTGTTGTAGCTCATCAAGCCGGAGCTCGGGGCCGTCTGCTGGAGCGCCAGCGAGCCGATGCCCAGGGTGTTGCCGGCGTTCAGCACCGAGGAAACCACCGGATAGTTGGCGGGGGTGAGCCCGCTGACCACCGGCAGGACGGCGCCGAGCGCGTAGGCGTTGGGCGTGCCCGCGGTGATGGTGATCTGCGGCGAGCCCGGGCTGACGGTCCAGGACGTGCCCGTCGAGGTGACGGTCTGCGAACTGACGGTCTGGTTGACGCCGCCCGAGACAAAGGCCGGCGCCGTCGCGTTGCCCTGGATGCTCGCATTGCCAGCGAAGTTGGTGCTGTTGCTCTGGGCGGTGGCGAGCCCGCTGCCGCCGGTCGAGGAGGCGAGCGCCGTCGCGGTGTTGGCGGCGGAGGGCACGCCCGCGGCTGTGCCGAAGGTGGTCGCGGTGGCGTTGGCGTTGGCCGGGCCGCCGAGGAAGTTGTTGGTGGCCGTCGCCGAGGCATCGGCCGGACCGCCCGTGCCGTTGCCGGAACCGGTGCCGCCCAGGCCGCCGGTCGCATTGGCATTGGCCGTCGCGGCATTGGCCGCGTCGTCGTTGGTGGCATTGGAAGTGGCCATGGCGCTGCCGCCATTGCCGCCCGCCGCGGTGTTGTCGGTGTTGGCGCCGCCATTGCCGCCGGTCGAGGTCGCATTGGCCGAGATGATTCCGGATGCTACCGCGCCGCCCGCGGTCGAGTTCGTGGTGGCGCTGCCGCCATTGCCGCCGGCGCCGCCCGCCGTGCCGGAGCCGCCAGCGCCGCCGGATGCGACCGCGTAGGAGCTTTGCCCGTTGCCGGTGACGGTGTTGGTGGCCGAGGCGTTGCCGCCGGCGCCGCCGGGGCCGTCATTGCCGCCCGCGCCGCCGACCGCATAGGTCAGGCCGGAAGTGGCCGTGGTCAGGACCGGCGCGACGCTGACGCCGTTCTGGCCGGGGGCGCCGTTGCCGCCCAGCTGCGAGAAGGTGTTGTCCACCGTGCCGGAACTGCCGAAATTGGCGAGGGTGCCGGTGTAGTCGGTGCCGGTGACGCTGTGGCCCGAGAGATAGAGGCCGCTCGGATCGTTGAGGTCGATCATCTGGGCGATGTTGAAGTCGCCCGAAATGCCGCCCGCGGCCGAGTGGATGAAGTCGAAGCTGCCCGCGGTTGCGCCGGGAACGGTCGGGACCAGGGTGAGCGTGCCGCCCAATTGCGCGGCGGCGGTGTTGGTGATCGCGTCATAGGTGACGCCCGCGTTGCCGGCGCCGCCCGCGCCCGTCACGTCGAGGTAGAGCGTGTTGGACGGGGCGAAGACCATGGTGCCGGTGCTCGAAATACCCGCCACGCTGCCGGTGCCGAGCGGGTAATTGGCCCCCGGATTGTTGACGAAGCTGCCCGAGGTCAGATCCGGATGGTTCGGATTCGGCGCCGAGGACGAGGTGCTGCCGGGCGACAGGCTGCCTTGGAAGGTGACGGTGCCGGCGTAGTTGCCGGTGCCCGCGACCGGGCCGGTGAGCGTGAGGCCCGCGCCGGTGCCGGAAACGCCCGTGCCGGGCACGTTGTTCCAGACCGCGCCGTTGACAATGCCCGAGCCGTCGAGGTTGCCGCCCTCGATGTCGCTGAGGGCTTGCGTCCAGCTGCCGTTGACCGTGGTCTGGCCGCTGTTCTGGTGGAAGTCGCCGGCGCCCGAAACCGCGGAATTGGCGGTGACGGTGATGGTGCCGCCGTTGTTGACGAAGCCCGAGGTGCCGTTGTTGGTGGTGTTGGCGTTGGTCAGGCTGCCCGCGCCGCCGACGGTGCCGTCGCCGAGCGTGATCGTGCCGCCGCTGTTGTTCTTGAGCGTGCTGGTCGCGTCGTTGGCGAGGGTCCCGCCGGAGAGGACGTTGATCGCGCCTTCGTTGGTGAGGGTTGCGCCGGTCAGGTTGTTGAAGGCCGCCGCCGCGCCCGAGGTGGTGAGCGTGCCGCCCGCCTGGTTGTCGAAGCTCGCGCCCGACTGGTTGGTGATGCCGCCGTTGTTGGTGATGACCCCGCCCGATTGGTTGGCGAAGCTGGCGTTCGGGCCGTTGTTGTCGATCGCGTTGGCCGCGGTGTTGGAATTGTTGAGCGCGGCGGCGTTGTCGAACACGGCCAGGCCGGTGCCGGTGCCGTCGTTGAGGATGGTGCCGCCGGCGTTGTTGTTGATCGTGCCGGCGGTGTTCTCGAACAGCGCCGTGCTGGTGCTGCTGGCGCCGCTGACGTTGCCGCTGTTCACGATCGACGCGCCGTTGGTGATGGTGCCGCCGTTGTTTTGGAAGGTGGTCGTTACGCCGGTCGCGCCGGTGTTGTCGGCGAGGTTCTGGATCGAGGCGCCGTTCTCGTTGGTGATCTTGCCTTCGTTGGTGAACGAGGCCTGGTTATTGTTGAGCAGCGTCGCGCCCCCGCCGGTGCCATTATTGGTGAAGGTGCCGGTCGCGGTGTTGTCGAAGCTCGAGCCCAAACCGGTGTTGGTCACCATCGCGCCGCCGGTGTTGGTGAAACTGCCGTTGTTGACGACCGTGGACGGATCGTTGACGAAGGTGGCGAAGTCCTGGTTGCTGACGGTGCCGTTGTTGACGAACTTGGCGCCGTTCTCGTTTTCGAACACCGAGTCGTCGTTGGTGAGGGTGCCGGCCGCGCCGTTGGTGAAGAGCGTGGCAGTGCCGCCCGAGGCGCCGTTGTTGGTGATCATGGCGCTGTTTTCGTTGAGCAGGCCGCCATTGTTGTTGAACGTGCCGCTGTTCTGGTTGGTGATGGTGGCGTTTCCGCCGGAATTGTCGATGCCGTCGAGCGCGGTGACGGTCATGCCGCCGATCGAGGTCGTGTTGCTGTTGGTGACGGTGCCGCCGTTGTTGGTGATATTGGCCAGGCCCGCGCCGGTGCCGTTGTTGACGATGGTGGCGCCGGTCTGGTTGAGGAGCGTGCCGCTGTTGCTGATCGTGGTCGTGCCCGTGCTGCCACCGAGATTCTGGAGCGAGGCGGCGGTCTCGTTGGTGAAGGTGCCGATGTTGTCGAGGGTGGCGCCCAAGGCGTTGCTGAAGGTCGCCGCCAGCTGATTTAAGAAGTTCGCGCCGCTTTCGTTGGTGACGTTGCCGTTGTTGGTGAGGAGCGCGCTGTTCTGGTTGTTGAACGTTCCGGTGTTGTCGATGCCCTTCGCGGCGGTGCTGGTATTGGTGATCGAGCTGCCGCTGCCGTCGTTGGTGAAGGTGCTCGCGTTGCCGATCGTGCCGCTGCCGCTGTTGTTGATCTGGGCGCCGTTCAGGTTGCTGAAGGTGGCGCCGGAAAGGTTCGAGATCGCGCCGGTATTGGTGAGCTGCGTTCCCGCGTTCTGGTTGGTGAACTGGGCGTTGGTGTCGTTCTGCAGCGTGCCGCTATTGCTGATCTGGCCGCCGTTCTGGTTGTAGAAATTGGAGCCGCTGCCGGTGTTCTCGATCATGCTGGTGGCGTCGTTGCTGATCGAGGCGCCGCTCTGATTGGTGACGGTGGCGCTGGCGCTGTTGGTCAGCGTCGCGTAATCGGTGTTGTTGAACTGGGTGCCGGGTCCCTGGTTATAGAGCTGGGTCCCGGTGCCGCTGTTGTTGAGATTCCCGCCGTCGCCGAGCGCCACCCCGTCCCCGGTATTGTTGAGGATCGCGCCGCCCTGGTTGTAGAGCTGGGCGCCGGCATTGGCGCCGGCGCCGCCGTTGTTGAGCGTGCCGTTGTTGGTGAGGGTGCTGCCGGAAGTGATGTTGTAGAGCTGCGCCGAGGCGCCGACGTTGTCGAGGAACGAATTGAAGGCGTTGGTGACCAGCGCCCCCAGCATGTTGAAGAACGAGCCGTTGTTGGTGAGCGTGGAGGAATTGGTGCCGTCGCCGTTGGTGATGGAGGCGCCGGAGAACAGGTTGATGATCGAGCTGGTCGCGTCGTTGCTGATCGAGCCTTGATTGATGCTGTTGATGGCGCCTTCGTTCAGCAGCGAACCGCCGCTGGTGACGTTGATCTGGCCGTTGGGCGGGGCGGGCACGTTGTACTGCGCGTCGTTGGTGATGGCGGCGCCCGGATTGTTGGTGAAGGTCGCGCCGTCGATGTCGATCGCGCCCTGGTTCAAATAGGGATTGTCGGAATTGTAGGTCCCGTCTGCCGGAACCGTGACGGTGTTCCCGCTCGGATTGGTCGGTTGCGGCGTGATCTGCGATTGCGCGAAGGCGCCGTTATGCAGCAGCGCGAGCGCCGCCAGGGCCGCCACGGAACGCGTCGCCAGAATCAGAATCCGGGTCTTGTTGCGCATCGAACTTTCCTTCCTGAACCGAGAAGACCATTCGGCCTTTTATTTGTCTTTACCGTAATAATTCGATTTATCCAAATCAAGCAAAAGTAATGGTAAATTTTGCTAAAAGTATAGTTAATGCGAATACTTATGGTTAACTTAACCATAAATCGCGTTCATCGCCGGTCCCGGCAAGGGTATAGAAGCCCGATGGATCTGATCGTGGCGCCGTCGGGCTGGGCCTTCTGGGGCGGCAAGCGGTTGCGCTGCGCCTTGGGCCGCGCCGGGGTGAGATCGGGCAAACGCGAAGGCGACGGCGCTTCGCCGGCGGGATCGTTCCTCATGCGCCGGCTGCTTTACCGTCCCGACCGCGAGGCGTTGCCCTTGACCAGGCTGCCGGTGCGCGCGCTCACGAAGGCCGACGGCTGGTGCGACGATCCGGATGATGCCGCCTATAACAGGCCGGTCGCGCTCCCTTATCGGGCGCATGCCGAGAAGCTCTGGCGCGAGGACGGGCTTTACGACCTGGTGGTGGCGCTGGGCTACAACGACGATCCGGTCGAGAAGGGCAAGGGCAGCGCGATTTTCCTGCACGTCGCCAAGGACGATTACGGCCCGACCGAAGGCTGCGTCGCGCTTTCCCGCGCCGATCTGCTCGAGGTTCTCAAGGCCGCCGACGCGGGCTCGCGCGTGGTGATCGGTTAGGCGCCGCGCGGGCCGAAGATCGCGGTGCCGACGCGTATATAGGTCGCGCCCGCCGCGATCGCCGCCTCGAAATCGGCGCTCATGCCCATGCTGAGATCCTTCAGGCCGTTGCGCCGGGCGATCCCGGCCAGCGAGGAGAAATGCGGCGCGGGGTTTTCATTCACCGGAGGAATGCACATCAGGCCTTGGACCGGCAGGTTCCAGAGCGTACGGCAGGATTTGATGAATTCATCGGCGTCCTCGGGCGCGATGCCGGCCTTTTGCTTCTCATGGCCGGTATTGACCTGGATGAGACAGGCGATCCGGCGGCCGGTCTTTTCCATGGCATGGGCCAGCGCCTCGGCCAGCTTGGGCCGGTCGACGGTCTCGATCATGTCGAACAAGGCAACCGCGTCCGCCACCTTGTTGGTCTGCAACGGCCCGACCAGATGCAGGACCAGATCGGGATAGGCCCGTTTGAGCGCGGGATATTTGGCTTGGGCCTCCTGCACGCGGTTCTCGCCGAAGACGCGCTGGCCCGAAGCCAAGGCGGCTTTGATGGCGGTTTCGCCGTGGGTTTTGGAAATCGCCACCAGCGTAATTCCGCCGGGGTCGCGTTGGGCCGCGGCCGCGGCCCGGACCAGCCGGGCGCGGACAGCGGCCAGATTGCCGGCGATATAATCTAAGTCTTTGGAATCGCTCGAATCTTCCATATTCCCTGGGGTCCCCGCGCCGGTTCGGATGGTGAAGACATAGCGACATAGCGGGGCGGTTGGGTATAAGATTAGTGCCAAACCCGGTCCGAAAGGTTCCGGGGGGAGAGCCGTCGAGGAGCCGCTGGTCATGTCCGCGAGAATTGCGTTTTTGTGCCTGTCCGCCGGGCTGTTGCTGGCCGGCTGCGGCATATTCAACCGGCCCGACAACGGCACCGATCCCGACGCGCAACGGCGCGCCGAGGATCCCTATCACACCGATCCGAAATACATGAATCCCGACGAATACAACCGCAACATGGATGGCAAGAACACCTCGGTCATCTCCATGCTGTTCAGCAACAACGAATCCGCCAGCGCCGGCGGCGGCGGCGGCGGACCGGGCATCGGCGTCAATTCCTTCCTCTGGCACGCCTCGCTCGACACGGTGTCCTTCATGCCCCTGGCCTCGGCCGATCCCTTCGGCGGCGTCATCATCACCGATTGGTACAGCCCGCCCAACTCGCCGAACGAGCGCTTCAAGGTCAACGTCTTCATTCTCGGCCGCGAATTGCGCGCCGACGGCGTCAAGACCAGCGTGTTCCGCCAGAAGCGCGACGACAAGACCGGCGGCTGGGTCGACGCCGACGTGGACAAGAACACCGCCGGCGATCTCGAGAACGCCATCCTCGCGCGCGCGCGGCAGATGCGTCTGAGCACGGCGCAGAAATAACCGCAGGCCGAGCTTTCCCACGCCCGATGGCGCGGTATAACGCCAAGGCAACCGAAGAGAAATGGCAGGCGGTCTGGCGCGAGGCTAACAGCTTCGCGGTCGAAACCGACCCGCGCCGGCCCAAATATTACGTGTTGGAGATGTTCCCCTATCCCTCGGGGAAGCTCCATGTCGGCCATGTGCGCAACTACACCATGGGCGACGTGGTGGCGCGCTACAAGCGCGCGCAGGGATTCAACGTGCTGCACCCCATGGGCTGGGACGCCTTCGGCCTGCCGGCCGAGAACGCGGCCATATCCTCCAAGACCCACCCCAGGGACTGGACGCTCAGCAACATCGCCGTGATGCGCGGCCAGTTGCAGCGCATGGGCATCGCCTATGACTGGCGGCGCGAGATCGCCACCTGCCATCCGGAGTATTACCGGCACGAGCAGAAGATGTTTTTGGATTTCCTCGAGGCGGGCCTGGCCTACCGCAAGGAATCCTGGGTCAACTGGGACCCCGAGGAAAACACCGTGCTGGCCAACGAGCAGGTGATCGACGGGCGCGGCTGGCGGTCCGGCGCGCCGGTCGAGAAGAAGCTGCTCTCGCAGTGGTTTTTGAAGATCACCGATTTCGCCGCCGAACTGGTGGACGCGCTCAAGGATATGCCGCGCTGGCCCGAACGCGTGCGGCTGATGCAGGAGAACTGGATCGGGCGGTCGGAAGGCGCGCGCGTGTTCTTCTCCCTCGCCGGGCGGAAAGAGAAACTCGAAGTCTTCACCACCAGGCCCGACACGCTCTTCGGCGCGTCGTTCCTGGCGATCGCGCCCAACCACAAGCTGGCCGAGGAGCTCGCCAAGAGCGATGCGAGGCTCCGGGATTTCATCGCCCTATGCAACCGCATGGGCACCAGCGAAGCGGCGCTCGAACAGGCGGAGAAGAAAGGCCATCTGACCTCGATCCAGGCGGCGCATCCCTTCGACCCCGACCGGCTGCTTCCGGTCTATGTCGCCAATTTCGTGCTGATGGAATACGGCACCGGCGCGATCTTCGGCTGCCCGGCGCATGACCAGCGCGATCTGGACTTCGCGCGCAAATACCAACTGCCGGTCACGCCGGTGGTGGTGCCGTCCGACATCGACGCGGTGAGCGCGGTCCTCAACGGCATCCACAACAAGGGCGAGGCCTATACCGGCGACGGCGTCCACATCAATTCGCGCTTCTTGGACGGGCTCGACGTGGCGGCGGCCAAGGGCGAGGCGATCGCCAAGCTCGAAGGACTCGGATCGGGCCAGGGCGCCATCGTCTGGCGCTTGCGCGATTGGGGCGTGTCGCGCCAGCGTTACTGGGGCTGCCCGATCCCGGTGATCCATTGCGGCACATGCGGCATCGTGCCGGTGCCGGAAAAGGACTTGCCGGTGCGGCTGCCGGACGACGTGAGCTTCGACCAGCCCGGCAATCCGCTCGCCCATCATCCGAGCTGGAAACACGTCGCCTGCCCGAAATGCAAGGGCAAGGCCGAGCGCGAAACCGACACCTTCGACACCTTCTTCGAAAGCTCCTGGTATTTCGCGCGGTTTTGCTCGCCGCGCTCGGACCGGGCCTTCGAGATCAGGGACGTCGATTACTGGATGCCGGTCGACCAGTATATCGGCGGCATCGAGCACGCCGTGCTGCACCTGCTCTATTCGCGCTTCTTCACCCGCGCCTTGGCGCGCTGCGGCTATTGGAAGCTGGCCGAGCCCTTCGCCGGCTTGTTCACCCAGGGCATGGTTTGCCACGAGACCTATCGCGACCAGAACGGCCAGTGGCTTTTTCCCGAAGAGGTGCGGCGCGAGGGCGCCGGCGCGTTCGACGCGCATGGCCGGCCGGTGACGGTGGGCCGGCTCGAGAAAATGTCCAAATCCAAGAAGAACGTGGTCGGGCTCGAATCGATCGTCGAGGCCTTCGGCGCCGACACGGCGCGGCTCTATCTCCTCAGCGACAGCCCGCCCGAACGCGACCTGGAATGGACCGATGCCGGCATCGAGGGCGCCTGGCGCTACGCCAACCGGCTGTGGCGGCTGGTCTCAGAAAGACCCTCGCCCTTGCCGCCGCCCGGTGCCAAAATGCCCGACAGCTTGTCCGGGGACGACCAGAGGTTGCGCCGCGTGACCCACCAGACCATAGCCTTCGTCACCGAGGATCTCGACCGCTTCCATTTCAACAAGGCGGTGGCGCGGCTGCGCGAGCTCACCAACGCCATCGAGGAGGCCGCCCAAGCCTCGGGCGCGGTGTTGCGCGAGGCGATCGAGACGGTGGTGCGGCTGTTGGCGCCGATGATGCCGCATCTCGCCGAGGAGTTGTGGCAGGCGCTGGGGCATGGAAAAATGCTGGTCGGGGAATCCTGGCCCAAGGCGGACCCGGCCTTGACCCGGGCCGAGACGGTGACGCTGGCGGTGCAGGTGAACGGCAAGCTCCGGGGCACGGTCGAGCTGCCGCGCGACGCCGGCGAGGACGACGCCCAGGCCGCGGCGCTGGCGCTGCCCAACGTCATCAGCGCGCTCGGCGGCAAGACGCCGCGCAAGACCATCGTCGTGCCGAACCGGATCGTCAATGTCGTGGTCTAGGCGCAGCTTGCTGATCGCCTTGGCGGCGGCGCCTCGGCGGCTGCGGCTTCCACCCGCTTTACGGCGGGCGCACCGCCGGCGCCTACGATCCCGATTTGGCGGCGATCAAGGTCGCGTCGATCCCCGACCGCGACGGCCAGATTCTGGCGCTCGCCTTGCGCGAAAAGCTCAATCCGCGCGGCGCCGACCTGCCGGTGCGCTACACGCTGAGGACGAATATCGCCGTGACGCGCGGCGATCTCGGCATCGAGCGCAACGCCACCTCGGTGCGCGGCCAGATCGAAATTGTCGCCCATTACGACCTGATCGGGCCGGGCGGCGCCATATTGCTCCACGGCCGCAGCCACACCATCAGCGCCTTCAACATCGTGCAGGACGGCTACGCCACGCAGGTGGCCGAGGACGACGCGCGCGAGCGCGCGCTCAACGACATCAGCGAGGACATGGTGACGAACCTCGCGCTGTTACGTGCGCAACCGCCGCGCCAGCGCGAACTGAAGGCGCGGGATTTGAAGCTCGAACGGCAGCGGATCTCCGCTTTCCTCCAATCGCCGGACAAATCCGCGCGCGCCTGCCTGATCTACGGTCCCGACCGCGGCCTGGTGGCCGAGCGCGCCGAACAGCTCGCCCGCGCCATCGTGCCCGACACCCGGGACGCCTTCCGGGTGGTCTATCTTCCGGCCGAGGAGTTGGGCGCGAAGCCCGCCCGGATTCGCGACGAAGCGGCGCAGCTCTCGCTGTTGGGCGGGCGGCGGCTGATCTGGATCAAGGAAGCCGGCGACGCGGCGGGCGCGCCCTTGGCCGCGTTCCTCAAGGACGCGCCCCCGGGCGACGGCTTCGTGCTGGTCGAGGCCGGGGATTTGAAGCCGCGCTCGGGCTTGCGCCGCGCCTTCGAGGGTGCATCCAACGCCGCCGCCATCGCCTGTTATCTCGACGGGCCGCGCGAGATCGAGGCGCTGGTGCGCGAGGTGCTGGGCGCGCACCGGGTTTCGGCCGACGCGGCGGCGGTGCAATACCTGGTCGCCTCCCTGGGCGGCGACCGGATGATGAGCCGGCAGGAACTGGAGAAGCTCGCGCTTTACGCCGGCGACGGCGGCAAGATCGGCTTCGACGACGCGGCGAGCGTGGTCGGCGACAGCGCCGAGCTGTCGCTCGACGACGTGGTGCTGGGCGCGGCCGAGGGCGACACCGCGGGGTTCGAGCGCGCGCTCCACCGCGCGCTGTCCGAGGGCGAGGCGCCGGTTCGGATATTGCGCGCGGCGATGCGGCATTTCGAGCGGCTGCACCGCGCCGGGGCGAGGCTGGCCCAAGGCGGTTCCGAGGAGGACGCGATATCCGCCTTGCGCCCGCCGCTGTTCTTCAAGCTGAAGGAGCGCTTCAAGCGCCAGCTCCGGCTGTGGCCGCCCCGGCGCGCTTCGGCCGTGCTGAGCGCGCTCACCGAAACCGAAATCCGGGTCAAAAGCAGCGGCATGCCGGCCGAGACGCTCACCCGCGCCGCACTCTTGCGCATCGCGCGCGGAGCGCTGGGCGCGGCACGCGCCAAAACTTGACGGACGCGGCCCGAGGCCCGGGCTTGAGCCGCGCGCGGGCGGCGGGCGCTACGTGATTGATATATATCGATGAAGGAGCGGCGGCGGCGCCCTCAGCGTTTCGCCCGCAGCTTCTTCAGAACCCCGTCTAATTGATCGAGCGATAAATAGCGGATGGTGAGGGCGCCGCCCTTGGCGCCGTGGGCGATCGACACCTTGAGGCCGAGGCTGCGCGACAGCTCGCGCTCGAGCGCGACAATATCGGCGTTGCGGTGCGCGGGTTTTTTCGCGCCGGCATGCTTGTGATCGGTTTTGACCAGGCCTTCGGCCTCGCGCACGCTCATTTCCGAGGCGATGATCTTGCGGGCTAGCGCCTCCGGGTCGCGTGCGGTCACGAGCGCGCGCGCATGGCCGGCGGACAGCCTGCCGTCGCCGAGCATCTTCTGCACCGCCTCGGGCAGGCTCAAGAGCCGGAGCGTGTTGGCGATGTGGCTGCGCGACAGGCCCAGCGCGGCGGCCAAGGCTTCCTGGGTGTGCTTGAACTCGTCGATCAGGCGCTTGTAGCCCTGCGCCTCCTCGATCGGATTCAAATCCTGGCGCTGGATGTTCTCGACCAGCGCGATCTCCAACGCCTCGCGGTCGCCGAGATCGCGCACCACTGCCGGCACCTCGTGGAGACGCGCCTTCTGCGCCGCGCGCCAGCGCCGTTCGCCCGCCAGGATTTCGAAATCGCCCGGCTTGCCGGGATAAGGCCGCACCAGGATGGGCTGGAGGATGCCCTGGGCGATGACGCTGTCGACCAGGGATTTCATGGACTCGTCGCCGAAATTCCGGCGCGGCTGGAAGCGGCCGGGATGGATCTGGTCGATCCTGAGCCGCAATTCGCCCTTGGCCCCGGGCTCGGGAATCGCCTTCTCTTCGCCCAACAGCGCGGACAGGCCGCGGCCGAGGCCGCGTTTCTTGGCCGGATCGTTCATGCCGGACGCATCGTCACGCCGCCCGCGCCCGTTCGCGGCGCAGCACCTCGCCCGCCAGATGGACATAGGCCTGGGCGCCCGGGCAGTGGAAATCGTAGAGCAGCACCGGCTTGCCGTGCGATGGCGCCTCGGAAATGCGCACGTTGCGCGGGATCACGGTCTCGTAAACCTTGGCGCCGAAATGCTGGCGCACATCGGCCGCGACCATGTCGGAGAGGTTGTTGCGCTTGTCGAACATGGTCAGCACCACGCCCTGGATTTCGAGGCCGGGATTGAGGCTGTTCTTGACCCGCTCGATGGTGTGGGTGAGATGGGACAGGCCTTCGAGCGCGTAGAATTCGCATTGCAGCGGCACCAGCACCGCCTGGGCCGCGACCAGGGCGTTCAAGGTCAAAAGCCCGAGCGAAGGCGGGCAATCGATCAGCACATAGGCGAACCCGCCCAAGCCGCCTTCCAGCGCGTCGCGCAGCTTGTATTCGCGGCGCTCCTCGTCGACCAATTCGAGCTCGGCCCCGGCCAGCTCGACCGAGGCCGGCACCACCCACAACCGCGGCACCGCGGTGGGAAGAATCGCGGCGGAGAGCGGTTTTTCGCCCGAGATCAGCTGATAGGCGGTGACGCTGCGCGCCTGGCGGGAAATGCCCAACCCGGTCGAGGCGTTGCCTTGCGGGTCGAAATCGATCAGCAGCACCTTTTCTCCCGTCGCCGCCAAGGCCGTGGCCAGGTTGACGGCGGTGGTGGTCTTGCCCACCCCGCCCTTCTGGTTGGCGATGGCGATCACCCTAGCGGGCATGGGAAGCGCCGATTGTTTCACGTGAAACAGCCCCGAGTCGCAGTACGATTCCAGCCGGATCGGCGCGGGATTGCAGGGTTTCGGCCTTCATCCGCCAGGTCTTGCGCGCTTCGGTCAGTTCCGCCTCCGCCGCCTTGCCCTTGAGGAACAGGCAAAGGCTGTGAGCAGTGAGGAATGGTTCCGCTATATAAAGGAGTTGATCCAAGGGCGCCACCGCCCTGGCAACCACGGCATCGGCCTTCAAAGCCCCCATTTTCTCGGCGCGCAAGGCATGGATCGTGACATTCGCGGCCCCGGTTACCCGCTTGGCTTCGCGCAAAAACGCCGCCTTGCGCTGGTCGCTTTCGATCAGATGGACTTCGGGAACCCCCATGACCGCCAGCACCAGGCCGGGCAACCCGGCGCCGCTGCCGAGATCGACCACGATCCGGGTCTTCTCCGGCAAGAGCGGGAAAAGCTGGGCCGAATCCAGGATGTGGCGGCGCCAGACATCGCCCAAGGTGTTGGCCCCGACCAAATTGATGCGCCGGTTCCAGGAAGCGAGCAAGGCGACATAGGCCTCAAGGCGCGCCATGGTTTCACGTGGAACAGCGGCGATTTTGGCGAAGCCCGAAGCGCTCAGCCGGGCCGAAAGCGGCCGGATAGCGGGCGCCGCCGGATCGGGGCTCACGCCGGAACCGGCAGGTCCCGCCGCGCCCGCGCTTCTTGGCGCACATGGCGCAGCAGCGCCACCAGCGCCGCCGGGGTCACGCCCGAAACCCGCGCCGCCTGGCCCAGGGTTTCCGGCCGCGACGCCGACAGCTTGAGGCGGATTTCGGCCGAGAGACTGCCGATTGCCGCGTAATCGAGGTCGCGCGGCAAGGCCAGCGATTCGTCGCGGCGAAATGCTTCGATTTCCTGTTCCTGCCGTTCGAGATAGCCGGCATAACGCCCGTCGATCTCGATCTGCTCGGCGATATCGCTAGGGATCCCCGCCAGCTCCGGCCAGATCGCGGCCAGCCGCGCGAGATCGATCCCGGGATAGGCCAGAAGCTCGGCGGCCGAGCGCGATACCCCGTCGGCATTGATGGTGAGGCCCTGGCGGCGCAGCGCCGACGGACTCATTTCCAGGCTGTGCACCAATTCACGCGCCCGCGCCAGCGCCGCGGATTTGGCGGCGAAAGCGATTTCCCGCTCCTTCCCGACGCAGCCCAGCGCCAGGCCCAAAGGCGTCAGGCGCTGATCGGCATTGTCGGCGCGCAGGCTCAGCCGGTATTCGGCGCGCGAGGTGAACATGCGATAAGGCTCTTCCGTGCCTTTGGTCACCAGGTCGTCGATCAGCACGCCGATATAAGAGCTGGCGCGGTCGAGCGTGAATGCCTCGCCGCCGGCAACCGCCTTGGCGGCGTTCAGCCCCGCGACCAGGCCCTGCGCCGCCGCCTCTTCATAACCGGTGGTGCCGTTGATCTGCCCGGCCAGGAAAAGCCTGGGAATCCTGCGGGTTTCGAGGCTCGCGCGCAATTCGCGCGGATCGACGAAATCGTATTCGATGGCGTAACCCGGCCGGATCATCCGCGCCCGTTCCAGCCCGGGAATGGTCTTCAACAGCCCAGCCTGAATCTCGCGCGGCAGCGAGGTCGAGATGCCGTTGGGATAGACCGTGTCGTCGTCCAGTCCCTCGGGCTCGAGGAAAATCTGGTGGCGCTCGCGTTCGGCGAAACGCACCACCTTGTCCTCGATCGACGGGCAATAACGCGGGCCGATGCTTTCGATCTGGCCCGAATAGATCGGCGCGCGGTGGAGATTGGCGCGTATGAGATTGTGCGAGGCCGGCGTTGTGCCGGTGATGGCGCAATTGATCTGCTTGGTGGTGATGTGCGAGGTGAGGAACGAGAAAGGCGGCGGCGGGTCATCGCCGGGCTGGGCTTCGAGCGCTTGCCAATCGATGCTGCGGCCGTCGAGCCGCGGCGGCGTTCCGGTCTTGAGCCGTCCCATGCGGAATTGGCAGCGCGCCAGGGTTTGCGCCAGACCGACCGAAGGCCGCTCGCCGACCCGGCCGGCGGAAATTTTTTCTTCCCCGATGTGTATGAGCCCGCGCAGGAAGGTGCCGGTGGTGATGACCACGGCGCCGGCGGAAATGCGCGCGCCCGAACCGGTGACCACGCCGGCGACGGCGCCGGACGAATCCAAAATCAAATCCTCGGCGGCGTCTTCGAGGATGGCAAGATTTTCGCGTCCGGCCAGAAGACTCTGCATCGCCCGGCGGTAGAGCTTGCGGTCGGCCTGGGCGCGCGGCCCGCGCACCGCCGGACCCTTGCTGCGGTTCAAGACGCGGAATTGAATCCCGGCGCGGTCGATGACGCGCGCCATGAGCCCATCGAGCGCGTCGACTTCCCGCACCAGATGCCCCTTGGCCAAGCCGCCGATCGCCGGGTTGCACGACATCTCGCCGATCGTGTCGCGGCGGTGCGTGAGCAACAGCGTCTTCGCGCCGAGACGCGCCGCCGCGTCGGCCGCCTCGCAACCGGCGTGGCCGCCGCCGATGACGATGACGTCGAAATGGTTTTGCGCGATGGCGTCCATGGGGGCGCAATCTAGTTTAGGCGGCCGGTCCCGTGAAGCCGGCCGATGTTTCACGTGAAACAGGCGCCGGCTTGGCGCCCGAAAATCTGGCGCTTTTCCCAGCAGGCGTTAACGCTTTCTTAAGTAATAATTAGCAATTGGTTAACAAATGAACAATTTTGCGGCAAAATGCAAAGTAATGAGCAAATAATAGCCTGGCGGCCCCATATCTTGTTCAAAACAAACGATTCGGGCCTGGAACGTCCCGGGAACCAATACTATATGCTGTGGTCTTACCCTGCAAAAATCACAATATGTTCTTGATTTTTACTGGGCCTGATCTTGCGCGTTTGCCGATTCCCGCGCGGTTTAACGGTTTAAGCCGGCGGAGCGCCGAATTGGCAAGATCGTTGCGTGGTTACCGGATGCCATGCCCGTGCGCGACATGAAATCGAAGCGGCAGCCGCCGGAGGAGCCGGACGATCCCTGGAGCTGGATCGCCATCATCTTCGCCGCCGTGCTGGCATTGGTGTTGGTGATCCAGACCTCGCCCGCCGTGAGGGGAATCGGCGACGGGCAGCAGGTCGAGGCCAAATCCGGCTGAATCCTCGGCGGAAATGGAACGGTTCCATACCGAGCCTGTTCACGAGCCGCGCCTGTCTGATGCTGATGACACCGCCGGCTGCCACGGGATTTACCATAAGCCGTATCTATATTCCGGTGCATTCCGAGCCCGCAGAAATTTTGTTCATCTGTTAGGCACCGCCCCCAAATCGTTCTATCCTGCGCTCATAAAAAGAGCGGAGAAGGTGCGTGGCCGCCAAATTCGACAAGCTTCCATGGGCTCCGGCTTGGGAAATCGGAGTCCAAGAGATCGACGACGACCATCGCCTGCTCATCGACCAGAGCAACGCGCTGTTCGAGGCGTTGGCGGAAGCGCGCCCCAAGGCGGAAATCATGGCCATCGTCGGACGCATGGAAAGCGCGTGTTGGGAGCACTTCCGGCGCGAAGAGGCCATCTTGCGGGAGGCCCGATACGAAGAGGCCGACGAACACGCCGCCGAGCATCGCCGGATCGAGCGGGAGTTGGCGAAGGCGGTCCGCGCCATGGAGGCCGCCGAGGTTTCGGCCGCCGAGTGGAAAGCCTTTGCGCTCTCGTTTCAATCGACCCTGGTCAATCACCTCTTGCTGTATGACTTGAAATACAAGTCGCACCTGCTGTGGAAACGAGGCCGGTAACCGGCCGGCTTTATCCGGTCCCGGCGGATTTGCCATCTCAGTTCGGGGAGACGATCGGGGGACGCATCATGGCCATCATCGTTGGCGTCATCATGATGGTTGCCGGCATCGGTATCGTTTTCGGCGGACGTCTTTTCCCCGCGCAACGCGACATCGTGGAGCGTTGCGGCATCTATGTGTTCTTGGCCGGGCTGGGAATTTGGGCGATCGCCTGGGCGATAAGCGCGCTTGCCGGTTGATCCGGCAAAAAATAGGCCGCCCGAAAACCGGCGGCCTCGCGAGTTGGGAAGGGTCGTGAACCCACGCGCTTCCTAAAAGATAATTTAACTAGGCCCGTTTGTCACCTATATACCGCTCATTTCCCGATGCAGAACTCGCGGAACAGCACGTCGAGCAGGTCCTCGACGTCCACCCTGCCGGTGACGCGGCCCAAGGCGCGCACGGCGCGGCGCAATTCCTCGGCCGCCAGTTCCGGCGCTTCTATGCCGGGAAACCGCGCCAGCGCAGCGGCGCATTCCTCGAGCGCCTGGCGGTGGCGCGCGCGGGTGATGAGCGGTGCGGCGCCTAGCCCCGCCTCGATCCGCCTCGCCGCTTCCTCGCGCAACCTCGATTCCACCTCGGTCAAACCTCGGCCGGTCTTGACCGAAACCCTTATCGCCGGACCCGATCCGAGGCGGTCGGCCCAATCGGCGTTATCCTTGGGGTTCAAGTCCATCTTGTTGGCGACGACGACGGTATCGCCGCCGAACAGACCGCCCAGCGCCTTGGCCTCATCCCGCCTTGTCGCGTCCAGCACGGCGAGCTTCAAATCGGCATGCGCCGCCCGGGCGCGGGCGCGGCGCACCCCCTCCTCCTCGACCGCGTCGGCGGCTTCGCGCAGACCGGCGGTGTCGGCCAAAATCACCGGGTAACCGCCGAGATCGAGCGCCACCTCGATCACGTCGCGCGTGGTGCCGGCGGTTTCGGCCGTGATCGCCACCTCGCGCCGCGCCAGCGCGTTCATCAGGCTCGACTTGCCGGCATTGGGCGGGCCCAATATCGCCACCTCGAAACCTGCGCGCAGAATCTCGCCGCCGCGTTTGTCCTCGAGCGATGCCTCGATCTCCGCCGCAAGAGTCGCGATCTCGGCCAGCGCCGCCTGGCGTTGGTTTTCCGGCAGGCCTTCCTCGGGAAAATCGATCTCGGCTTCGAGCCGCGCCTGGGCCAGCAGCAGCCGGTGCCGCCAATCCTCATAGATCCTGCCGGTTTCGCCCGAAAGCTGGCGCAGCGCCTGGCGGCGCTGGGCCGCGGTTTCGGCGGCGATCAGATCGGCCACGCCCTCGGCTTCGGTCAGATCGAGCTTGCCGTTCAAGAAGGCGCGGCGGGTGAATTCGCCCGGCTCGGCCAAACGCAGGCCCGGCATCTTGCCCAGCGCTTCGAGCACCGCCGCCGCCACCGCGCGCCCGCCATGGAGATGCAGCTCGGCCATGTCCTCGCCGGTGTGGCTCGCAGGCGCCGGGAAAAAAAGCGCGATGCCCCGGTCGATGACCTCGCCCGATTCGGGATCGGCGAAGCTCATGACCGCAGCCCGGCGCGCCTCAGGCAGCTTGCCGCCCAGCGCCTGGAGCGCTACGCCCGCGCCCGGGCCGGACAGGCGCAGCACCGCGATCGCCGCCCGGCCCGGCGCCGTCGAAAACGCGTAAATGGTGTCGCCGTCCCGCATGGAGCGTCCGAGTGTGCTGCAAAACCGGGCGGCGTGGGATATAAACTTGGCGGAACCGACCCGGCATTTTCGGCGCCAATTTCGAGCCTGCGTGAGCTTTGCTTTTGCCTATCAGCAACGGGACTTATGCGATAGCCAAAGCTTGTGTTGACCAGCTCTGATAGATCTGCCGCGAAAAACTATTTCGTGAGGAGTTGATGTATATAAAATCATTTCGCGTTCTGAATTATAAAAGTTTCGCAGATACCGGCGATCAAATTCTAACGCCAGGATTTAATATAATTCTCGGTAAAAACAATGCCGGTAAAACCGCCTTACTGGAAGCTATTAGCTTATTACCCTTTGGCGACAAACCACATCGCGACGCAAGCATGCGCCGGAATCAGCCCGTTAAACCCAAGAGCGAAGTTCATCTTGAAATTGTTCTTTCCCCACAAGACTTGACCGATGCTGCGTTAGCCGCTGGGAAATTCATAATCCCGGTTGATGCCCATAGTCGAGCAGATAAGGGCGTGAGTTTTTTGACGAGGTTTCTATCGAAGGAACTAGCGATAAAACTTCGATACAACCACCAGAGTTCATGGATAGCTAAATCATATCCATCTCATGAACTTTTCAAGTATGACCAAACACCACCACCACAAAAATTGGCGATCGAAGTAAGACGAAATCCCGACATGAACGGTGTCGTAGCGGGACAATTCTTGCACAGCGATTCGGACCAATTACCTGATGTAATAGGAAAATATGTACAACAATCCGTGTACATTTTTCGCGCGGAACGGCTTGGGCTCAGCACGCACGCATTTGGACCTAGCGCCAAATTACGTACCGACGCTCAGAATCTCGCGGAGGTGCTGAATGTTCTTCAGGGACATCATCACCGCTTTGACGAATATAATCGCCTCGTCAATCTTATTTTCCCAAACGTACGGCGGATAAGTGTTCGTCCTTATCCGACTCAAGCCGGTCAGCTAGAAATTCTAGTCTGGAATACTATAGCGCCGCCGGATCGTGACGATTTGGCACAGCCACTTTCGGAAAGTGGCACTGGTATAGGCCAAATTTTGGCGATGCTTTACATACTAGTTACGTCAGAAAATCCTCAAGCTATCGTCATCGATGAACCAAATACGTTTTTGCACCCGGGCGCTATCCGCAAACTTATTAAACTAATGAAAGGCGCCCCAGTAAATCATCAGTACATTATTACAACCCATTCTGCCGACATAATCAGCATGGCCGAAGCGGAAACAATTCATATGGTTTCGTGGGAAAATGAAAAAAGTAAAGTTGAAACTTTAAAGCCTAGTAACATGAGTGATTTGCGTCGTGCCTTGCACGAAGTTGACGCTAGGCTTTCTGATCTTTTCGGTGCAGATCATCTCATCTGGGTTGAGGGTCCGACGGAACAAATTTGTTTCCCACTAGTCCGCGCACATTTCAAAATACAACTGCCAATCGGCACGGAAATTGTTCCGCTGAAACACACCGGAGATTTGGAATCCCGTAGTGTGCGAGCCCGTGCAATTTGGGAGATATATAAGCAAATCAGCACGGCTGGCTCCCTCATGCCATCAACATTGGCATTCAGTCTTGATCGTGAGTTACGTTCAGAAAAAGAGATAGAGGATATGCAGCGACAGGCGGGGGCCGTCGTACGTTTTTTGCCTCGACGTACTTATGAAAATTATCTTCTAAACCCGGCCGCAATCACGGCATTACTGAATACGCTTCCATCGTTTAAAGAACAGGCCATAGATGCCGGAACCGTCAAACAATGGATTGCCCAAAATGGCGCTAATAGAGAGTTTTTCGGGAATAACGCCGCGTTGCCAGTCACCGACCCGAAATGGATTATCGCGGTCAATGCGCCAAAATTATTAATTGCTCTCTTTCAACAATTATCAGATGCAAAAGAGACCTATAACAAGCTAACGCACTCTGTCGATCTGACTAAATGGTTGCTGGCACATGACCCTGAATCGCTCTCCGAATTGGCCGTTCACATCCATAGCCTAATCCCGGGGGATTAGGTTGGTTAGCCCGTGACCCGCAACAATCTCGACCGCGAGACCAGCCCCTATCTGCTCCAGCACCGCGACAATCCGGTGTTTTGGCAGCCCTGGGGCCAGGCGGCGCTCGACCGCGCCAGGCAAGAGGACAAGCCGATCCTGCTGTCGGTGGGCTACGCCGCCTGCCACTGGTGCCATGTCATGGCCCATGAGAGTTTCGAGAATCCCGCCATCGCCGCGCTGATGAACGAACTCTTCGTCGCCATCAAGGTCGACCGCGAGGAACGCCCCGATCTCGACGCGATCTACCAGCACGCGCTCATGCTCTTGGGCGAGCAAGGCGGCTGGCCCTTGACCATGTTCCTGACGCCTTCGGGCGAGCCGTTCTGGGGCGGGACCTATTTTCCGCCCGAACCGCGTTGGGGCCGGCCGGGTTTCGCCGAAGTGCTGAAGGGCATCGCCGGGGTTTACGCCAAGGAACGCGGCAAGGTGCAGAACAACGTCGAAGGGTTGCGCGCTTCCTTGCGGAAACTCGCTTCGCCCGAGGGGGGCGCGGGATTTCCCGAGGATCTGGGATCGCGCGTGGCCGAGGCTTTGCTGCGCACGGTCGACCCGGTCCATGGCGGCATCGGCGAGGCGCCCAAATTCCCGCAGGCGCCGCTGCTCGATCTGCTGTGGCGCGGCTGGAAACGCACCCACAACGCCGCGATGCGTGACGCCGTGCTTTTGACGCTCGACCATATCTGCCAGGGCGGCATCTACGATCACCTCGGCGGCGGCTTCGCGCGCTATTCGACCGATGCGCGCTGGCTGGCGCCGCATTTCGAGAAGATGCTTTACGACAACGCGGCTCTGATCCGGCTTCTGACCGAAGCGTGGAAGGAGACGCGCTCGCCTCTTTATGCCGCGCGCGTGGCCGAGACCGTCGCGTGGCTCGCCCGCGAAATGGTTTTGCCCGAAGGCGGCTTCGCCTCGAGCCTCGACGCCGACAGCGAACACGCGGAAGGGAAATTCTACGTCTGGTCCGAAGCCGAGATCGACGCGGCTCTCGGCCCGCGCGCGCGCGATTTCAAACGGGCCTATGACGTCTCCCCAACGGGCAATTGGGAAGGCCATAACATATTGAACCGATTGAACAATATCGAATTGGCCGACGAAGCGGCGGAGGCGGCTTTGGCGCGGGATCGCGCGGTCCTGCTCCAGGCGAGAGAGCGGCGGGTGCGCCCCGCCCTCGACGACAAGGCGCTGGCCGATTGGAACGGCATGATGATCGCCAGCCTGGCCGAAGCCGCGGCGAGTTTCGCCCAGCCGGAATGGCTCGGCCTGGCCCGGCGCGCGTTTTCCTTCGTCGCTGCGCGGATGGAAAGCGGCGGCAGGTTGCTCCACTCCTTCCGCGCCGGAATCGCCAAGAACACCGGAATGCTCGACGACTACGCGCAGATGATAAATGCGGCGCTGGCGCTGTACGAAACCACCGGCGATGAATCTTTTCTCGCCCGCGCGCGCGCTTGGGAAAAAACCTGCTTCGATTTTTATTGGGACCAGACCGGCGGCGGCTATTTCACCGTATCTTCCGACGTCGAGGCGCTCATCCTGCGCGCCAAGCAGGCCTTGGACGGGCCGGCGCCTTCGGGCAACGGCACCATGGCGATGAACCTGGCGCGGCTTTTCTTTATCACCGGCGAAGATGTTTACCGCGAACGCGCGGAAAAACTCTTCGCCGCGTTTTCCGGCGAGGTCGAGCGCAATCCCTTCGGCCACGCCACGTTGTTGGCGGCGCGCGAATTCCTCGCCCGCGCGTTGCAGATCGCGATCGTCGGCGAGCGCGGCAAGCCAGACACCGAGGCCTTGCTGCGCGTGGTTTTCGAAACCAGCCTGCCCAACAGAGTGCTTGCAGTGGTCGCGCCGGAGCGTAAGCTTCCCTCCAATCATCCCGCCTCCGGCAAAAGCCGGGAAGGCGGCGTGGCAACCGTTTATATTTGCGAGGGACCGACATGCTCCTTGCCGATCGTGAAGCCCGAGGATCTCGCCGCGGCGCTCAAGCGGCGCTGAGCCCGGCGCATCGTTTGGTCTGCGACAGCCCGTTGGGTTTCCTCACCCTGGTCGAGGAACAAGGCCGCATCACCGCGCTGGAATGGGGCGGCCGATCTGCGGGCAAGCCTTCCCCGGCCTTGGCCGACGCCAAGCGGCAGCTCGCGGCCTATTTCGCGGGCAAACGCCGCGAATTCGACCTGCCGCTCGCCCCTAAGGGTTCGGCCGCGGAACGTCTGGTGTGGCAGGCGCTGATCGACATCCCCTACGGCAAGACGCGCAGCTACGGCGAGCTTGCCCGCGAGCTGGGGCTGTCGCCCCGCCAGATCGGCCAGGCCTGCGGCCGCAACCCGATCCCGATCCTGATCCCCTGCCACCGGGTGGTGGCGGCGGACGGCGCGCTCACCGGCTTCAGCGCCCCGGGCGGGATCGAGACCAAACGCAAGCTGTTGCAGCTGGAAGGCTCCTTATTGGTTTAGCCGCGCATTCGCGCGGCGGGGGCCCCGGGCGGGATCGAGACCAAACGCAAGCTGTTGCAGTTGGAAGGCGCCTTATTGGTTTAGCCGCGCATTAATCCGTTTAGCCGCGCCTTCGCGCGGCAAGGCGCGCGGCGGGCCTTCTCTGAGAGTGGGCTGACAAGACCCGCCGTCCCGGCTAAATTGGCCGCCAACAAACGTCCGATAACGGGGGGTAAAGTGGCCGAGATCACCATCCGAGCCGCCGATGGCGGCAGCTTTTCCGCTTATCTGGCCGCGCCCAAAGCGGGCAAGGGGCCGGGCATCGTCGTCATCCAGGAGATCTTCGGCGTCAACGCGGTGATGCGCGGCATCACCGACGGTCTCGCGGCCAAGGGCTATGCGGCGCTGTGCCCCGATCTGTTCTGGCGCATCAAGCCGGGCATCCAGCTCACCGACCAGACCGAGGGCGAGTGGAAGCAGGCCTTCGAGCTGTTCGGCAAATTCGACGCCGACAAGGGCGTGGAAGATCTGAAAGCCACGCTGGCCGCGTTGCGCAAGCATCCCGCCTGTTCGGGCAAGGCGGGCGCGGTGGGTTATTGCCTCGGCGGCAAGCTGGCTTACATGATGGCGACGCGTTCCGACGCCGATTGCAGCGTCGGTTATTACGGCGTCGGCATCCAGGACATGCTGGGCGAAGCCAAGAACATCAAGAAGCCGTTGCTGCTCCACATCGCCGGCAAGGACCAGTTCACGCCGCCGCCGGCGCAGGCCGCGATCAAGGCCGGCCTCAAGGGCAACCCGAACGTCACCATCCACGACTACCCCGCTTGCGACCACGCCTTCGCGCGCGTCGGCGGGCAGCATTACGACAAGCAAGCGGCCGATCTGGCCAATCAACGCAGCGCCGAATTCTTCAAGCGTCATCTCGGCGGCTGAAGCTTTAACCGGACCAAGCCGCCGGACGGCGGCGAAACTTCCCGCCACCGCATGGTGGCAAACTTTAAATACAGAGGAATTCATCCATGACCCATGCCTTCCGCTTCTATCAGACCGGCGGTCCCGAGGTTTTGAAATGGGAAGACGTGCCGCTGGGCAAGCCCGGCCCGGGCGAGGTGCAGCTGCGCCATACCGCGGTGGGGCTCAACTTCACCGACATCTACAGCCGCGCCGGCGTCTATGCGCCGCCGGCCTTCCCCAGCGGGATCGGCCTCGAAGGCGCGGGCGTGGTGGTAGAAGTCGGAGCCGGGGTCAAGGAGTTCAAGCCCGGCCAGCGCGTCGCCTACGGCACCGGGCCCTTGGGGGCCTATGCCGAGGCGCGCAACCTTCCGGCGCACCGGCTGGTGCCGCTCCCGAAGGGCATCAGCGACCAGCAGGCGGCGGCGATGATGCTCAAGGGCATGACCGCGCAATACCTGCTGCGCCGCACCTACAAGGTGAAGAAGGGCGACACCATCCTGTTCCACGCCGCGGCGGGCGGCGTCGGCTTGATCGCCTGCCAATGGGCCAAGGCGCTGGGCGCCACCGTCATCGGCACGGTCGGCAGCGACGAGAAGGCCGCGCTGGCCAAGGCGCATGGCTGCCACTATCCGATCGTCTACACCCGCGAGGATTTCGTGAAACGCGTGCTCGAGATCACCGGCGGCAAGAAAGTGCCGGTGGTCTACGATTCGGTGGGCAAGGACACCTTCATGAAATCGCTCGATTGCCTGGCGCCCCTGGGCCTGCTGGCGCTGTTCGGGCAAAGCTCGGGCCCGGTCGAGCCGTTCAATCTCGGATTGCTGGCGATGAAGGGCTCGCTCTACGTCACGCGGCCGACGCTCGGCACCTACGGCGCCGACCCCAAGGAAATGCGCGCCGGCGCCAAGGAGTTGTTCGATCTGGTGTTGAAGAAGAAGATCAAGATCGAGGTCAACCAGACCTATCCGCTGAAGGACGCGGCCCGGGCGCAGGCCGATCTGGCCGCGCGCAAGACCACCGGCTCGACCGTCTTCACGGTTTGACCCCGGGACACCGGGCGCCTTCGACCAGGACGGTCTCGCTGCCCGCATTGCAGCGCGATGCCTTGTCGAAGGCGTAACCGAACAGCGCGGCCAGACCCTCGACCGCGCCGGGCTCGGCGCTGCGGAGTGCGATGCAGGGGTAACGCCGGAGCAGATCGGCGGGATCGACCGGGCCCGCCCAATCGCGCAAGCCGTCCTCCCAGGGCACGGAGAAATACTCGTTCGCCGGCAGGAGCGCCTTGAGGCGCTGCGCATAACGGTTGCCGCTATAGCTCGAATTGTAGAACCAGGCCTGGGACGGCGACGAGGCCATGAAAAAATAGACGTGGGCGCAAGCGGGAAAGTCGCGCGCCATGTCGATCGATTTGGCGCCCGCGCTTTCGCGGCGCATTTCCCGGTCCTGGCGGGTGAAGGCGAAAGACTGGAAACCCAGGAGCAGCCCCAGCACCAAGGCGAAGACGCGGCCGAACCAGGGCGAAGCCCGCCCGGGCGAGAAGCGGGGCATGGTGCCGAGCGCCAGCCACAGAAACGCCAGTACCGGCCCGGTAAGCTCCAGCGCCGGCAGGATGTAATGCCCGCTCGGATGCTTGGCCACCAGCGCCACTTGCGCCAGCTGCGCCGTCAACAGGGCCAACAGCCCGCGTGCGGCGGGCGTCGCCTTGCCGGCCGGAATTGATCGGCCGGCTTCGCCGGCGGCGCGCCGCAGCCAGATCAGCGCCCCCACCCCGGCGAAAAAGACCAGGAAGAAAATCGGCCGGGAGAAGAACAATTTGACGAAATCATGCGGATACCGGGCGAAATCGATCACCGTGCGCGCGCCGGTGCCGTAACCGCCGCTGCCCGCGGCGACGCCCGAGAACCAGGCCCACATCGGCCCCAGATTGCGCGCCTCGGGCAGCATCAGAATTACGAAAATCAGCGCCGTCCGCCAGAGATAGGCCCAGCGCCGGGGCCAGCTTTGGATCAGGATCAGCGGCGCCAAGCCCAAAGGCGCGAAGGTCACCTTGCTGGCGACGCCGAATGCGACCGCGAACGCCATCACCCACAGCGTGCCGCCCCGG
Source organism: uncultured Alphaproteobacteria bacterium (assembly GCA_963810055.1). Taxonomy (GTDB): domain Bacteria; phylum Pseudomonadota; class Alphaproteobacteria; order ATCC43930; family CGMCC-115725; genus REEB95. The sequence continues at coordinate 338,542 of CAWEME010000012.1, forward strand.
GGTTGCGCGCTCTCTTCGATCATCGCCGCGCCCAGCACCAGCGTGGCGAACAACAGCAACGGCTCGGGCTCGACCTCGATGCCGAATTTGAGCGTGAGCATGGACAAAAAGGGCGCGGTTTGCGCCAGCAACGCCGGCGTCAGCGCGCCGCAGCGCCGCCACGCCACCCAGCCCAAAAGCCACACCGCTCCCGCGTCGAGCGCCAGCATCGCCGTGTTGACGCCGGTCAGGATCTCCTCGGCATGGGTGAAGCCCGCATCCCCCAGATCGCCGAACGGGCCCGCGCCCGCGAGCCAGGCGCCGAGCGCGGTCATCAGCTGCACGGTTATGCCCGGATGCTGGAACGCGGCCGGCGCCGCGCCGTCCAGGATGTGCAGGCCGCCGAGCAGGTAGAGATAGGAGGGGTCGAGGTTGAACCACAGCCAGTAAGGCAGGGCGTGTTCGCGCAACACCCATTCCGCCGCGAAGAAAACCAGCGGCAGGAAGAACAGCATGGTCCAGCCGCGGCGGTCGGAACCGTTCATGCGCCCGCCTCCGCCCCCGCGCCCGGCATGGCCTTAGGTGTTCATCGCCTCGAAGAAATCGGCGTTGTTCTTGGATTGCTTGAGCTTTTCGATCAGGAACTCCAGGCCGTCGACCGGCCCCATCGGCATCAGCACGCGGCGCAGCACCCACATCTTGCTCAAGACCGCCTTGTCGACCAGCAGCTCCTCCTTGCGGGTGCCGGACTTGGTGATGTCCACCGCCGGGAAGGTGCGCTTGTCGGCCACCTTGCGGTCGAGGATGATTTCGGAATTGCCGGTGCCCTTGAACTCCTCGAAGATCACCTCGTCCATGCGCGAGCCGGTGTCGATCAGCGCGGTGGCGATGATGGTGAGCGAGCCGCCTTCCTCGATGTTGCGCGCGGCGCCGAAGAAGCGCTTCGGGCGTTGCAGCGCGTTGGCGTCGACGCCGCCGGTCAAGACCTTGCCCGAGCTTGGCACCACGGTGTTGTAGGCGCGCGCCAGACGGGTGATGGAATCCAAGAGGATCACCACGTCGCGCTTGTGCTCGACCAGGCGCTTGGCCTTTTCGATCACCATTTCGGCCACTTGCACGTGGCGCACCGCCGGCTCGTCGAAGGTGGAACTCACCACCTCGCCCTTGACCGAGCGCGCCATGTCGGTGACTTCCTCCGGGCGTTCGTCGATCAGCAGGACGATGAGATAGACTTCCTTGTTGTTGGCCGCGATCGCATGGGCGATGTTCTGCATCATCACCGTCTTGCCGGTGCGCGGCGGCGAGGTGATGAGCGCGCGCTGGCCCTTGCCCAGGGGCGCGATCAGGTCGATCACCCGCGTGGTCAGATCCTTCTTGGTCGGGTCGTCCATCTCGATCTTCAGTTTCTCGGTGGGATAAAGCGGCGTCAGATTGTCGAAATTGACGCGGTGCTTGAGCTTCTCGGGATCGTCGAAATTGATCTTGTTCACCTTCAAGAGCGCAAAATAGCGCTCGCCGTCCTTGGGCGAGCGGATCTCGCCTTCGACCGTGTCGCCGGTGCGCAAGCCGAAGCGGCGCACTTGGCTGGGACTGACGTAGATGTCGTCCGGGCCGGGCAGGTAATTGGCCTCCGGCGAGCGCAGGAAGCCGAAGCCGTCCTGCAGCACTTCGAGGACGCCGTCGCCGAAGATCGCCTGGTCGTTGCTGGCGAGCGTCTTCAGGATCGCGAACATCAGCTCCTGCTTGCGCAAGCTGGACGCGCTTTCGATCTGTAATTCCTCGGCGTAGGTGAGCAGTTCGGCCGGGGTCTTCTTCTTGAGTTCCTGGAGATTCATGGGGGAAACCGGGTTGGGGGGCGTTGCGGGAAAAAGCGATGCGGCGGGGAGCGGGTTCTGGGGCGGGGATTTGCCGGATGAGGCGGCCCGTTGGGCGGGCCGCGCGTTTCTGTCCGGAGGGGAGGATGGTCGGTACGGACGCCCTTCGGGATTTCCGGGCGCCCTGACGCCAAGACTTAGCGAAAACCGGCCTTCGAGTCAAACCCTAGAATGGTCCTAGAACGGTTTCACCACCACCAGGATGACGATGAAGATCAGCAGCAGCGTCGGCGCCTCGTTGGCGACGCGGAAGAAGCGCCCGGTGTGCGGGCGCTTGTCGGCGGCCAATTCATTCCGCCAGCGCCCGAGCAGATGCTGGAACACGGTCATGGCCACGACCAAGGCGAGCTTGGCGTGGAACCAGCCCTCGGTCCAATCCACCACCCCGGGGGTGAAGGCGAGCAGAATCCCGGTCGCCCAAGTCGCCAGCAGAGCGGGCAGCATGATGGCGTAGGACAGTCGGCGTTCCATCACCTTGAAGGTTTCCGACGCCTCGGAACCGATTGCCACGCCGGTGTGATAGACGAACAGCCGAGGCAGATAGAACAGCCCCGCCATCCAGGAAACGACGCTCAGGATGTGCAGCACCTTGAGCCAGGGATAAAACGCGGTGAGCGCGGTCATGCGTCCAGTTTCTCCCCGGCGGACGCCGTCGCGCAACCTGGAAATCCAGCGGGGCAGCGGCGGGTTCCCTCGCCCGGCTTGGGCGCCGCGCGCACTTGCGCCGCGAGCTCGGCGATGAATTCGGGCGCCGCGCTGACCGTCGGGGCGCGCAGATAGAACGGCACCCCGGCGCGGCGCGCGCGCGCGCGATAGTCGATGTCGAGCTCGACCAGGGTTTCGGAATGCTCGGAGACGAAGGCGATCGGCGCCACCACCAGTCCCAGGCCTTCGGCCCCGGCGCGGGCGATCTCCGCCTCGGTCGAGGGGCCGAGCCATTCGAGCGGCCCGACCCGGCTTTGGTAGCACACCCGCGCCTCGATGTCGGGACGCTTGAGCGCCGCGCGCAACGCGGCCGCGGTGGCTTCGACCTGCCATTGATAAGGATCGCCGCGCTCGACGATGCGCTTGGGAAGCCCGTGCGCCGACAGCAGCACGCGCAGTTTGCGCCCATGGGGGGCGCGCGCGATCTCGGCGGATATCTGCCGCGCCAGGCAGGCGATGAATCCCAGCGCCTGGGGATAGCAGCACACCTGGCGCACCGGCGCTTTCAGCCCGACCTGGGAAGCGGCCTGCCGCCAATCCGCCAGCGAGGAGCCGGTGGAGGTGCCCGAAAATTGCGGATAAAGCGGCAGCAGCACGACCAGCGACGGATTCCAGGCCTTGACCGCGGCCGCCGCCACCAAGGCGCGCGGATGCCAGTAACGCATGGCGATGAAGACGCGGAAGCCCGCGCCCAAGGCCGCGCGCAGCGCAACCGCCTGGGCCTCGGTATTCGCCTTCAGGGGCGAGGCGTTGCCGATATGGGCGTAGATCTGCTGCGTCACCGGCGCGCGGCGATGCGCGATCCATTTCGCCAAGGCCCAGCGCAATGGCTCGGGCAGGTTGATGATCGCCCGGTCGTGGAACAGGTTGAACAGGAACGGCTCGATCGCGGCCGAAGAATCCGGCGCGCCGAGATTGAACAGCACGACCGCGGTCCGTGTCGTCATCGCCCCCCGCGCAGCAGCTCCCCGAGCCGGGTCACATTCTCGACCGGGGTTTCCGGCAGAATGCCATGACCGAGGTTGAAGACGAAGGGCTTCGAATCCAGGGCCTCGAGGATATCCCGCACCGCCTTTTCCATGGCCTGGCCGCCCGCGGCCAGGAGGGCGGGATCGAGATTGCCCTGCACCGCGCCGCGGCTTTGCAGCGCGCGCGCTTGGTCCAGGCTCACGCCCCCATCGAGGCTCACCGCGTCGACGCCGGTTTCGGCGAAATAGGCGCCGTACAGGGCGCCGGCGTTGCGCGGAAAGCCGATGACCGGCGTTTGCGGATAGCGGCGCTTGAGCTGCCCGACGATGCGTTTGGTAGGCTCGATCACCCAGCGGCGGAATTCCTCGCCGTCGAGCAGCCCGGCCCAGCTGTCGAAGATCTGGACCGTCTCGGCCCCCGCCTCGATCTGCGCTCCGAGATGCGCCGTCACCGCGGCGGCGAGGACGGAGGTGACGCGGTCGAGGCCCGCGGCATTTTCCCGGCACCAGGTTTTGGCCGCGGCGAAATCGCCGCCGCGGCCGGCGATCACGTAACAAGCGAGCGTCCAAGGCCCGCCGGCGAAACCGATCAGCGCGGTTCTGTCGGAAAGCTGCGATTTGACCAGACGCAGCGCCGCATAGACCGGCTCGAGCCTGGCTTGGTCGAAGGATTCCCCGAGCTCGCTGGCCTTGCCCAACGGTTCAAGCGACGGGCCGTCGCCGTCGCGGAAGCTCACCGCGCGGCCCAAACCCGCCGGCACCACCAGAATGTCGGAGAACAGGATCGCCGCGTCCATGCCGAAACGCCGCACCGGCTGAAGTGTCGCCTCCGCCGCCAGCTCGGGCGTGTAGCAAAGATCGAGGAAGCTTCCGGCTTTTTTCCGCAGGCTCCGGTATTCCGGAAGATAACGCCCGGCTTGGCGCATCAGCCACCAGGGCGGCGGGGAAACGCTTTGGCCGCTCAAAGCGCGCAGCAAAGGCTTCTCGGCGGGGTTCTTCATTCACTGCTCTTACCTCTTCCTTATAAGAATCTAAAGGTTGAGGTAGTAGTTGGTGGGTGGAGGCGCGGGGATTAATCGGCCGGGCCGGGTTATCCCAAAGGGAGAGCGGCAACCTCGCGGCAGGCCGGGGAAACCGTGTATAAGATTCGCATAAGACCCGCCACGCCTTGAGAAACCCGCGCAATTGTCATGACAAACCGCGTCGCCGATAACGGGGATTGGGAGCAAGAAAACGCTGCCGGGACCCTTCATCCCCGTCTTGCGGGTTTGCCGGTAAAGTTATCCTGGGCCCGCCAGGCTGTGAGCGGAATCCGCCGCAACGGGGGCGGAACCGGATTGGGCGGCGTCCCGCCGTTTTATACCGGCGGCCAAGCGGCTTGTCCCCAGCCCGCCGCCGAGGCCGTCCTGCCATGAGCCGCTTCCATCTCCATCTGGTTTCGGATGCCACCGGCGACACCGTGCATTCGGTGGCGCGCGCCTGCCTGGTGCAATTCGAGAACACCGAAGCGGTCGAGCATATCTGGTCGATGGTGCGCACCAAGGCGCAGATCGAGCGGGTGGTGGCCGGCGTCGCCGCCAATCCCGGCGTGGTGCTCTACACCTTGGTGGACGACGCGCTGCGCGCCCCGCTGGTCGAAGGTTGCCGGAAACTGCAAGTGCCGGCCATCCCGGTGCTCGAGCCGGTGATCGCGGCATTGGGATCCTTCCTCGGCAGCGAAAGCCGCGGCTTGCCGGGCCAGCAGCACATGCTCGACAACCAGTATTTCCAGCGCATCGACGCCATGACCTATGCGATGGCGCATGACGACGGCCAGGCGGCCAGGGGGTGGAACGACGCCGACGTCATCCTGGTCGGCGTCTCGCGCACCTCCAAGACGCCGACCTGCATCTATCTCGCCAATCGCGGCATCAAGGCGGCGAACGTGCCGATCGTCCCGAATTCGCCGCTCCCGCCCGAGCTGTTCGCGGCCACCCGCCCGATGATCGTGGGATTGACCAACGATCCCGAAAGGCTGATCCAGGTGCGGCGCAACCGCCTGACGCAGCTGCGGCACGAGGACCGCAGCGACTACACCGACATCGAAGCGGTGCGCGCCGAGGTGGCATCGGCCCGACGCCTGTTCACGGAAAAGCAATGGCCGGTGATCGACGTCACCCGCCGTTCGATCGAGGAAACCGCCGCCGCCATCCTCAAGCTGCTAGCGCGGCAACGCGGCGAGGATGCGTGAACGCGTCCGCTTCCCAAAGCCGCGCCAAGCTCGTGCTGGCTTCGGCGAGCGCGTCGCGCGCCCGGATCCTGGCCGCCGCCGGTTTGACGTTCGAAGCCCATGCGGTGAGTCTCGACGAGGCGGCGATCAAGGATTCCTGCCGCCGCGAAGGCCGCGGCGCGGCCGATTGCGCGGCGGCGCTGGCCGAAACCAAGGCGCGGCGCGCCTGCGCGCGCTATCCCGGCGATCTCGTGATCGGCGCCGACCAGATGCTGGTCTGCAACGGGCAATGGTTCGACAAGCCCAAGGACGGGCCTTCGGCGCGCGCCCAGCTTTTGGCGCTGCGCGGCAAGCGGCACGAGCTGCCGACGGCCGCGGCGGTGCTGCGCGACGGGGCGGTGCTGTGGCGCGTGGTCGAAACCCCATGCCTGACCATGCGCGATTTCAGCGACGCGTTTCTCGATCTCTATCTCGCGGCGTTGGGGGACAAGGCGCTGGCGAGCGTCGGCGCCTATCAGCTCGAGGGTCCGGGCGCGCAGCTCATGGCCCGGGTCGAGGGCGACCATTTCGCCATCCAGGGTTTGCCGTTGCTGCCGCTCCTCGATTTCCTGCGCGGCCAGGGCGTGCTGCCGCGATGACCCGGGCGCCATGATAAAAGCGGGCGTCATGGGCTGGCCGGTGGCGCATTCGCTGTCGCCGGCGCTGCACGGTTTCTGGCTCAAGCAGCTCGGGATCGACGGCAGCTATGAAAACCTGGCGGTGCCGCCCGACCGGCTGGCATCCGCCTTGCACGGCTTGGCGGCCAAGGGCTTCGCCGGCTGCAATCTCACCATCCCGCACAAGGAGGCGGCGCTGCCGCTGATGGAGCTGCTCGATCCGGCGGCGCGGCGCATCGGCGCGGTCAACACGGTGGTGGTCAAGCCGGACGGCGCGCTCGCAGGGTTCAACACCGACGGCGCCGGCTTCATCGGGAATTTGCGCGCCGAAATCCCGGACTGGCAGGCCGGCACGGGCCCGGCCGCGGTGCTGGGCGCCGGGGGCGCGGCGCGCGCCATCATCGACGCGCTCGTCCAGAATGGTGTGCCCGGGATCATCCTGGCCAACCGCCACCGCGAACGCGCCGAGCGACTGGCCAAGGTTTTCGGCAACAAGATCAAGGTGGTAGACTGGGATGCGCGCAACCGCGGCTTGGCCGAAGCGGCGCTGCTGGTCAACGCCACCAGCCTGGGCATGGAGGGGAATCCGCCGCTGGAGCTCGATCTCGCCGCGTTGCCCGCGAGCGCGGCGGTGTGCGACATCGTCTATGCGCCCCTGGAAACCGGTCTGCTCAAGGCGGCGAAGGCGCGCGGGCTGCGCATTGCGGACGGGCTCGGCATGCTGCTCCACCAGGCGCGGCCCGCCTTCAAGTTGTGGTTCGGCGTCTTGCCCGAGGTGACGCCGGAATTGCGCCGCGCCGTGCTGGCGGCTCAAGCGGCCCGGCGGTCGCCGTGAAAATCCCCCCATGAAAATTTTGGGCCTGACCGGCGGCATCGGCACGGGCAAAAGCACCGCGGCGGCGATGCTGCGGCGCATGGGCGTCGATGTGTTCGACGCCGACGCCGCCGTGCACCGCCTGCTCGGCCCCGGCGGCGCGGCCGTGCATGACGTGGCCAAGGCGTTTCCCGGCGCGGTGAAGGCGGGCGCGATCGACCGCGCAGCTCTGGGCGCGACGGTTTTCGCCGACAAGGCCGCGTTGAAGCGTCTCGAGGCCATCCTGCATCCGATGGTGCGGGCGCAAGAGCGGCTTTTCCTCAAGACCCAACGCGCGCGCCGCGCCCACTTGGCGGTGCTCGACATCCCGCTGCTTTACGAGACCGGGCGGGACAAGAACTGCGACGCGGTGGCGGTGGTTTGGGCGCCGGCTTTTCTCCAGCGCGCGCGGGTGTTGTCGCGCCCGGGCATGAGCCCGGATCGGCTCGCCGCGATTCTGGCCCGGCAGCTGCCCATCCGGGTCAAGCGCCGCCGCGCCGATTTCGCCGTGCCTTCGGGGCTGGGCCGCGCCGTCGCCTGGCGCGCGCTCGCCCGGTGCCTCGAACGATTGCGGGCTTGCGGCGATGAATCCGGAGGCGCAGAGTAGATTTTATGCGCGAGATCGTGCTCGACACCGAAACCACCGGCCTCGATCCTTCCGACGGCCACCGCATCGTCGAGATCGCCTGCATCGAACTCGAAAACCATCTGCCGACCGGCAAGTTCTTCCACCGCCACGTCAATCCCGAACGCGCCATGACCGCCGAGGCCGAGGCGGTGCACGGCCTGGGCGACGAATTCCTCAAGAAGCAGCCGCTGTTCGCCGACATCGCCGGCGATTTCCTCGCCTTCGTCGCGGCCTCGACGCTGGTGATCCACAACGCCGAATTCGATTTGGGCTTCGTCAATGCCGAGCTGAAGCGGCTCGAAAAGAAACCGCTCGATCTTCCGGTGGTCGATACGCTGCTGATGGCGCGCAAGCGCTTTCCCGGTGCGCCCGCCAGCCTCGACGCGCTGTGCCGGCGCTACAACATCGATCTCTCGGGGCGCGAGAAGCACGGCGCTAAGCTCGACGGCGAACTCACCGCCCGGGTCTATCTCGAATTGATCGGCGGCCGCCAGCCCGGCCTCGAATTCGCCCGCGGCGAAGGCTCAGCGGCCGCGCGCGCCGCTTCCGAACGGCCGGCGCGGACGCCGCGCCCCCACGCGCCCGCGCCCGAAGAGCTCGCGCTTCACGCCCGCCTTCTCGCCAAGCTCAAATCGCCGCTCTGGACGGCTTAGGATTTCGCCGCCGCCTCCGCCGCTTGCTTGGCCGCCTCTTCCTGGCGGCGGCGCATTAATTCCCTGAAATCGACCATCGGCAGCAGCATCGGCGGGTAGCCGCCGGAAAGCGTTATCTCGGCCACCAGCGCGCGGGCGAAGGGGAAGATCAGCCGCGGCGTCTCGACCAGCAAGGCCTCGGCTACGTTGCCCGGCTCCACGTTGGTGAGGGTCACCGCCGCGGCGAAGGCGAGCTCGAGCATGAACAGGATATCGCCCTTGGCCGAGCGCGCCGCGGCGCGGATGGCGAGCACCACCTCGTAGCTGTCGGGGGCCAAACCGCCGGCATTGACGTCCATACTGAGCTGCAGCTCGGGCGTTTGCGGCTGCAGCAGCGCCCCCGGCGCGCCCGGGTTTTCGAAGGACATGTCCTTGATGTATTGCGCGTTGATGGTGATGTGCCGCGCCTCTTGCGCCGGCGTCCCGCCCGTTACCCCGGGCGCGTTGGCGCCGTTATCCGAACCCGACATGTTTCGCTCCGCGTAGCGCCGATTACCCCGATCTTCGGCGCCGAAACTGCCACGGATAAGCCCCAGGGCACAACCGCCAAGGCGCGCGCAAGCCCGGGATTCCGGGCGGCCTTGCCCTTTGGCGGCCAAGAGCCTATCTACGCAAGAGCATGGATAACGGCTTCCAGCTTTACGGCATTCTCCTGTTCGCGGCGATCGCGGGCGTTCTCCTGGTCCGACTGTGGAGCGTGTTGGGCAAACGGACCGGCAACGAGCGGCGCATCGATCCCTTTGCGCCGCCGCCGCCCCGGCCTCAAGGCGCGCCCCCCGGGATGCAAAAGGGGCCTTTCGCTCCCGGCGGCGCGAAGGACGGCCCGGTCATCGAAGGGCAGGCGGTCCGGGTCGGCGAAGCCCAGCCCGCCTCATCCAGGACCCCGGGCGCCCAGGCGGCCAAGGCGGCCGATCCCAATTTCGACGAGAAGGATTTCCTCAAGGGCGCGCGCGCCGCCTTCGCCATCGTGGTCAACGCCTTCGCCGCCGGCGACAGCGCCGCGCTGCAGCCGCTCTTGAGCCCCGAGGTGTTCGAGCAATTCTCCTCCGCCATCCGCGCGCGGGGACCCGGCCGGGAAAAGGAACCGAGTCCGCTGGCGGCGGTCAAAAGCGCCGCGATTTCCGCGAGCGCGGTCGAAGGTGCCACATCCATGGTCACGGTCAAATTCGTCTCCGACCAGAAGACCGGCAAGGACGGCGCGGCCGAGGAGCATGTCGATTTCTGGACTTTCTCGCGCAGCCTCAAATCGCGCGATCCCAACTGGACGCTGATCGCGACCAAAGGCCCGGACGCGGCGTGAGGCGTTGGGCGGCGCTGCTGGCCCTGGGATGGCTCGCCTCCTGCGCGGCCCCGCCCTCCGGTCCGCCTAAGCTCGATCTGACCCCGGTTACCTTCGCTTCCTTGCCCGGCTGGAGCGAAGACCGGGTATCCTCGGCCCTGCCCGCCTTTCTCAAAAGCTGCGCCGCGCCTTCCCCGCCCGCCGACACCGCTTCGGCCTGCGCCGCCGCATCCGCCCTGGGCGACGCCTCGGACGAAACCGCCAGGATATTCTTCGAAACCTATTTCACGCCCTATGCCGCCAGCGACCGCGGCAAGGATGAGGCGTTGCTCACGGGATATTACGAGCCGCTGCTCAAGGGTGCGCGCAGGCGCGGCGGGATTTATCAGACGCCCGTGTTGAAGCGGCCGCCCGATCTGGTTTCGGCCGATCTCGGAAGCTTCCGGCCTTCCTGGCGCGGCGAGCGCATAGCCGGACGGGTCGAACAGGGAAAGCTCGTTCCCTATTGGAGCCGCGCCGAGATCGAGGCGGGCGCGCTCGACCGCTTCGGCCTGGCCCTGGTCTGGGTCGACGACCCGGTGGCGGCGTTCTTCCTCCAGATCCAGGGCTCGGGACGGGTGGACTTGGCCGGGGGCGGCACCATGCGTTTGGGCTATGACGGCGAGAACGGCCAGCCCTATGTCAGCATCGGGCGCCTGCTGGTCGAGGACGGCGCGTTGACCCTCGGCCAGGTTTCGGCGCAAACGATCAAGGCCTGGCTGGCGTCACATCCGGACCAGGCGAAAGCCCTTTTGGACCGCAACCCTTCCTATGTTTTCTTCCGCAAGCTCGAAGGCGAGGGGCCGATCGGCACGCAAGGCGTCGCGCTCACGCCCGGCCGCAGCCTGGCGGTCGACCGCGAATTCATCGCCTTCGGCGTTCCGGTCTTTCTCGATGTCGCGCAGGAGGGCCAGAGCCCGGTCCGGCGCCTGACCGTGGCGCAGGATACCGGCGCCGCCATCCGCGGGCCGTTGCGCGGCGATCTGTTCTGGGGCTTCGGGCCTGAGGCCGAGGACCGGGCCGGCGCGATGCGCCCCCTGGGGCGGGTTTACCTGTTGCTGCCCCGCCCCGCCGCGGAAAAGCCTTAAAGAAAAGTCATAGATATCCGAGGGATGGCGAAGCCGCCCGGGCCGTAGAATCAACGGTTGCGCAGAGGGTAGAATGAAGCCGCCGGTTCGGCCGTTACCGGGAAGTTCCGGCAGTGTTAAGCAGTCTAGGGGAAGAGAAATCATGACCCAGCGAAATCCGATGAAAAAGCGTTGGTTGAAGACGAGCCTGGCTCTGGGCGTTCTGGCCGCTTCGGTTTCGATCCTGCCGGCGGGCGCGGCTCAGGCCCGCGTCTTCGTTTCGGTCGGTGTGCCGTTCTACGGCTGCTGCGGCTATCCCTATTACCCCTATTACGCGCCGCCGCCGGTGGTCTATGCCCCGCCGCCGGTCTATTACTCGGCGCCGGTTTATACGCCGCCGCCCGCGGCGCCGGCCCCGGTCGCGCCCCAGGCGCAGACTTGGTATTACTGCGACAATCCCAAGGGCTATTACCCGTACGTCTCCACCTGCAATGCCGGCTGGCGTCAGGTTCCGGCCCAGCCGCAGTGAACCGAATCGTTTTTTAGGAGGTTTCGCCGTGAAGAATGCCATCAAGACCACCGCTTGCGGCCTGGCCGCGGCGCTGACGTTGAGCGCCTGCGCCACGCCGCCGATGGGACCGACCATCGCCGTCATGCCGGCGCCCAACAAGCCCTTCGAGCTCTTCCAGCAGGACCAGGCCCTCTGCGAGAATTTCGCCAGCCAGCAAGTGTCCGGCCAGGCCGAGAGCGCCAACAACCAGGCGCTGGGCGGCGCGGTGATCGGCACCGTGCTGGGCGCGGGCCTGGGCGCCGCGATCGGCGGCGGAAGAGGCGCGGCGATCGGGGCCGCCTCGGGTGCGGTGGTCGGCACCGGCGCCGGCATGGGCTATTCCGCGAACGCCAATATCCCGATCCAGCAGCGTTACGACAACGCCTATGCGCAATGCATGTATTCGCGCGGCAACCAGGTGCCGGGTTATTACCAGCCCGCGCCGCCCCCGCCCCCGCCGCGGCGCATGGCCCCGCCACCCATGAGCGCGCCGCCACCGCCGCCTCCGGGCTCGCCGCCGCCGCCGCCGCCCGGCCAGTAACCGGGACAGTTTCGCCCAAGCCCGCCGCGTCTTTCGCGGCGGGCTTTTGCTTTGCGGACGCTCGCTTTCGCCCCGTAGCTTCGCTTCGCTCTCGACGAGCTACGCTTTGGGCTTGCTTCGCTCTTGACGAGCTACGCTTTGGGCTTGCTTCGCTCTGAACGAGCTACGCTGTTGCTTTCACAAGGAGTCGCGGCCATGCTTCGCCGGAGAGGGGACGCCCCGAGAACCGCCATGGCCGCCCAAAACGAAAAGCCCCGCGTCGCGCTGTTCGTCACCTGCCTGGCCGATCTGTTCCGGCCGAGCGTGGGATTCGCGGCGGTCAAGCTGTTGGAGCAGGCGGGCTGTTCGGTGGAAGTGCCGCGCGCGCAAACCTGTTGCGGCCAGCCGGCCTATAATTCGGGCGATCGGGCCACCGCCAAGACCATCGCGCGCCAGGTGATCGATGCCTTCCGGGGCTTCGACTACGTGGTGGCGCCTTCGGGTTCCTGCGCCGGGATGATCAAGGTCCATTATCCCGCGCTCTTCGCCGACGAGCCGGACATGCTGGCGCGCGCCACGGAATTGGCGGCGCGCAGCTTCGAGCTGGTCTCGTTCCTCACCGACGTGATGAAGCTCGAGCGCGTCGAGGCGCGCTTCGACGGCACGGCGACCTATCACGATTCCTGCTCGGGCCTGCGCGAGTTGGGCGTCAAGGCGCAACCGCGCAAATTGCTCGCCAGCGTCCAAGGCTTGACCTTGACCGAGATGCGCGACGCCGAGATCTGCTGCGGCTTCGGCGGCACCTTCGCGGTCAAATACGGCGACATCTCGGGCAAGATATCCTCCGAGAAATGCGCCAATGTCGAATCCTCCAAGGCCTCCGCGCTGCTGGCCGGTGATCTCGGCTGTCTCTTGAACATGACCGGCAAGCTCAAGCGGCTCGGCCGCCAGACCCGGGTGTGGCACGTGGCCGAAATCCTGGCCGGCATGACCGACGGCCCGGCAATTGGCGAGCCGATGGACGAGAAGGAGGGCGAATGAAGCCCACCAGCCACGCCTTCAAGGAGAACGCCCGCGCGGCCTTGGGCGACGTCAATCTGCAAAAGGCGATGACCAATCTGCGCGCCGGCTTCGTCGAGCGCCGCGCGCTCATGATTTCCCGATTGCCCGAGTGGGAGGAATTGCGGGACGAGGCGGTGGCGATCAAGCGGCACACCCTGGCGCATCTCGATTTCTATCTCGAAAGCTTCGAGCGCAACGTTGTCGCCAATGGCGGCAAGGTGCATTGGTGCCGCGACGCCGCCGAGGCCAACGCAACGGTGCTGGCGATCTGCCGCGATCTCGGCGCCAAGACCGTCACCAAGGGCAAGTCGATGATCGGCGAGGAGATGGCGGTCAACGACTATCTCGAATTGAACGGCATGGTCCCGGTCGAAACCGACCTCGGCGAATACATCATCCAGATCCGGCACGAAGGCCCGAGCCACATCATCGCCCCGGCGATCCACCTGGTGAAGGAGCAGATCGCCGAATCCTTCCGCGCCACCCATACCAGGCTCGATCCCAAGCGTCCGCTCGAGGATGCGCGGCAGATGTGCGACGAGGCGCGCGGCATCTTGCGCCAGAAATTCCTGGCGGCCGATGTCGGCATCACCGGCGCCAATTTTCTCATCGCCGAGACCGGCTCGTCGATCATCGTCACCAACGAGGGCAACGGCGATCTGACCCAGACCCTGCCGCGCGCGCATATCGTGCTGGCCTCCCTGGAAAAGATCGTGCCGACGCTCGAGGACGCGGCCACCATCCTGCGCCTGCTGGCGCGGTCGGCGACCGGCCAGGAGTTCTCCTCCTACACCACCATTTCGACCGGCCCCCGGCGCGCGCAAGACCTCGACGGGCCGGAGCACTATCACGTCGTGCTGCTCGACAACGGGCGCAGCGCGATGCTGGGCACCGAGTTCGAGGACATGCTGCGCTGCATCCGCTGCGCCGCCTGTCTCAATCATTGCCCGGTCTACGAGGCGGTGGGCGGCAAGAGCTACGGCTGGGTCTATCCCGGGCCGATGGGCTCGGTGCTGACGCCCACGCTGGTGGGCATCGAGGAAGCGGGCAATCTTCCCAACGCCTCCACATTTTGCGGCCGTTGCGAAAGCGTCTGCCCGATGAAAATCCCGCTGCCCAAGATGATGCGGCATTGGCGCGAGCGCGAATTCTCGCGCCATCTCTCGCCGGCGTCCTGGCGCTGGGGCTTGGCGGTGTGGGCGTTCTTCGCGACCCGGCCCCGGCTTTATCACGCCGCTTCGGGCATGGCCGCGCGGGTGCTGGGTTTCTTCGGCAAAAGGCGCGGCCGGTTCCGCAGCCTGCCTTTGGCTTCGGGCTGGACCGGCACGCGCGACATGCCCGCGCCCCAGGGAAGAAGTTTTCACAGCCTGTGGCAGGCGAGATCATGAGCGACGCGCGCGCCGACACGCTCGACCGCATCCGCCGCGCGCTGAAGCGCGGGGCGCTCGACGGGCAGGCGGCGGCGCCGCTCGCGGCGCGGCTCCGGGCGCACAAGCACAACCTCATCCCCAAGCGGGCATCCGGGCTCGACCATCGCGGCCAGATCGCGCTCTTCACCGCCATGGCCGAGGGCGTCAACGCCACGGTGGCGAAGGTCGCCTCGGCGCAGGACGTGCCGGGCGCGGTGGCGGATTATCTGTCGCGGCTCAATCTGCCGTCGCGGCTGGTGGTGACGCCCGATAGCGATCTCGACGACATTCCCTGGGCCAAGCGGCCGCTGTTGGAGATCCGCAAGGGCCGCGCCGAGGACGGCGACGCCGTGGGCGTGACGGCGTGCTTCGCCGCCGTGGCCGAGACCGGCACGCTGATGCTGCATTCCGGCCCGGAGAGCCCGACCCGCAACAATTTCCTGCCCGACACGCATATTGTCATCCTGCGGGCAGATCGGATCGCCGCGTCCTACGAGGACGGCTTCGACGCCTTGCGCCGCAAATTCGCCAAGCCGGAGGGCGGCTTCGCCATGCCGCGCACGGTCAATTTCATCACCGGCCCGTCGCGCACCGCCGACATCGAGCAGCGGCTGGAGCTCGGCATGCATGGACCGCGCCGGCTGCACATCGTGCTGATTGACGATGGCCAAAGCTAGAAACGAAGGGTTGCGAAGCGAGGACAGCGACCTGTTCCGCGCGGCGATGCGCGGCGTGAAGCCGCTCGCCCGCGTGAAGCCGCCCCGGATATCGGCGCCGCCGAAAGCGGCGGCCGCGCCTCCGGTTATGCCGCGTCCGCCGGCGCCTTCGCCCAAGGTTCTCCCGCCGCTCGAAATCGGCAAGGGCGCAGGCGTCGACCGCGCCGCGATTCGAGAAACTGAAGCGCGGCCAGATGGCGATCGAGGCGCGGCTCGATCTCCACGGCAAAACCCAGGACGAGGCGCACCGCGAATTATCATCCTTCATCGCCCGCGCCCAGGCCCAGGGCAAGCGCCTGGCGCTGGTCATCACCGGCAAGGGCCGCGAAGGCAAGGGCGTGTTGCGCGAATCCGTGCCGCGCTGGCTCAACGAACCGGCCTTGCGCGGCCGCGTCCTGGCGCTCACCAACGCCCAGCCGCGCGACGGCGGCGCGGGCGCGCTTTATGTGCTGCTGCGCCGGACCCAGCCATGACCCCCTTCGGCATCAAGCTCCGGCAATTGCGCAAGGAGCGCGGCATCAAGCTCAAGGACATGGCCGACGCGCTCGGCGTCTCAGGAGCATATCTCTCGGCGCTGGAGCATGGGCGGCGCGGCCGGCCGACACACGCCATGGTGGTGGCGATCTGCGCCCAGCTCAACATCATCTGGGATGACGCCGACGAGCTGATGCGCCTCGCCCGCCTTTCCCATCCGCGCATCACCGTGGACACGGCGGGGCTTTCGGCCGAGGCCACCGAGCTCGCCAATCTGCTGGCCGAGCGCATCCGCAAATTGGCCCCGGAGCGGGTCGAGCGGCTGCTCGATCTGGTCAAGACCGCGCCGATACATCCGGCCCGTCCGGTGGCGCAGGCCGCGCGCAAATCCCACAAAATTTCCGGTAAAACGCCCGGTGGTTAAGAAATGGGCCGCAAAATAACATTTGCTTTCGCGAGGCTCCGACCCCACCTTATACGGGCAATCTTACGGCTCGCGTGCGCGAACGATCTCACCGATCTTCCAACCTCGACCTTCGGATTGACTGCCGCCGTGGGCTTTCCACGGCATTAACTCTTGGAGACACTCTCTTGGCTATCGGCACTGTCAAATGGTTCAACGCCCAAAAGGGCTTCGGCTTCATCCGTCCGGACGACGGCGGCAAGGATGTGTTCGTTCACATCTCCGCAGTCGAACGCGCGGGCCTGGGCTCGCTCAACGAAGGGCAGAAGGTTAAATACGAGGTCGCGATGGATCGCGGCAAGAGCGCGGCGGCGAATCTCGCCATCGCCGACTAACGAAACGGCTCAAACCGTTTGCGAAGGGCGTCCGGGCAACCGGGCGCCCTTTTCTTTTAGAGGATGAACTTCGACAGATCCGTGTTCTTGGCGAGCACGCCGACGCGGCTCTTCACGTAGTCGCGGTCGATGGTCACGGCGGCGCCCGGCTTCTGGTCCGAGGCGGTGAAGCTGATCTCCTCCAAGAGCCGCTCCATCACGGTGTGGAGGCGGCGCGCGCCGATGTTCTCGACGTTCGAATTGATCTCCTCGGCCAGGCTCGCGATCTCGTCGATCGCCTCGGGCGCGAAGTCGAGCGTCACTCCCTCGGTCGCCAGCAAGGCCTTGTATTGGATGATCAAACTGGCCTCGGGCTCGGTCAGGATGCGCCGCAGATCCTCGCGCGTCAGCGGCTTCAACTCGACCCGGATCGGCAGCCGCCCTTGCAGCTCGGGCAGCAAATCCGAGGGCTTGGCGAGGTGGAAGGCGCCCGAGGCGATGAACAGGATATGGTCGGTCTTGACCGGGCCGTATTTGGTCGCGACCGTGGTGCCTTCGATCAGCGGCAGCAGGTCGCGCTGCACGCCTTCGCGGCTGACATCGGCGCCGAAACGCTCGCCCGCGCGGCCGGCGATCTTGTCGAGCTCGTCGATGAAGACGATGCCGTTCTGCTCGGCGGCCGCGATCGCCTCCTTGGCGACCTTTTCCTGGTCCAGGAGCTTGTCGCTCTCTTCCCTGAGCAAAAGTCCTTGCGCCTCGGCCACGGTCATCTTGCGCGGCTTGGTGCGCCCGCCGGTCATCTTGCCCAGCATCTCGCCGAGATTGACCATGCCGAGCTGCGCCCCCGGCATGCCGGGTATCTCGAAGCTGGGCATGCCGCCGGTGTCCTGCACCTGGATTTCGATCTCGCGGCCTCCTAATTCGCCGCCGCGCAGCATCTTGCGGAACTTGGCGCGGGTGTCGGGCCCGGCGCCCGGCCCCACCAGCACGTCGAGGACGCGGTCCTCGGCGGCGATATCGGCCTTGCTTTCGACCTCCTTGCGCAGCCGCTCGCGCGTCAGCGCGAGCGAAACCTCGATCAGATCGCGCACGATCTGCTCGACGTCGCGGCCGACATAGCCGACTTCGGTGAATTTGGTCGCCTCGACCTTGATGAACGGGGCCTGGGCGAGCCTGGCGAGTCTTCGCGCGATCTCGGTCTTGCCGATGCCGGTCGGGCCGATCATCAGGATGTTCTTGGGCAGCACCTCGTCCCGGAGCTCGGGCGCCAATTGCTGGCGGCGCCAGCGGTTGCGGAGCGCGATGGCGACGGCGCGCTTGGCGTCGTTCTGGCCGACGATGTGGCGGTCGAGCTCGGAGACGATCTCGCGCGGACTGAAGGATGAACTCATGAAGTTACAGGCTTTCGAGCGTGACGTTGGCGTTGGTGAAGATGCAGATCTCGGCGGCGATGGCCATCGCCTTCCTGACGATGGCCTCGGCGTCGAGATCCTTGCGGTCGTAGAGCGCGCGCGCCGCCGCCAGCGCATAAGGCCCGCCCGAGCCGATGCCGATGATGCCGTATTCGGGCTCGAGCACGTCGCCGGTGCCCGACAGCACCAGCGAGGCGTCCTGGTCGGCCACCGCCATCATGGCTTCGAGCCGCCGCAGGTAACGGTCGGTGCGCCAGTCCTTGGCCAGCTCGACGCAGGCGCGGGTGAGCTGGCCGGGATGCTGCTCGAGCTTGGCTTCGAGCCGCTCGAACAGCGCGAAGGCGTCGGCGGTGGCGCCGGCGAAACCGGCGATGACCTTGCCGCCGCCGAGACGCCGCAGCTTCTTGGCGTTCGACTTGACGATGGTGTTGCCCATGGTGACCTGGCCGTCGCCGGCGATCACCACCTTGCCGTCCTTGCGCACGCACAGGATGGTGGTGCCGTGCCAAGTCTCGGGTCTGGAATTGTCCATAAGAGCCTTTCGGGGAAGGAACGAAGTTAAAATGTAGGCGGTTCCGGGCGTTAATCAAGACGCGCCACTGGCGGCCCGGCCCCGCTCCTGCTACAACGCGGCCTGCAAGGAAGCAATGCAGATGGCCAAAACCAAGGCGAAATCAAAGGCTAAGCCGCCCCGGGCCAAGGGGCGCAGCGCCACGGTCGAGCGCAAAACGCGCGAGACGCGCATCACCGCGCGCGTCAATCTCGACGGCAGCGGCCAATACCGCGTCAAGACCGGGATCGGCTTCCTCGATCACATGCTGGAGCAGCTGTCGCGCCACAGCCTGATCGACCTCGAGCTCGAGGCCAAGGGCGATCTGCACATCGATCAGCACCACACCACCGAGGATTCGGGTTACGCCGTCGGCGAGGCCGTCGCCAAGGCGCTGGGCGACCGCAAGGGGATATCGCGCTGGGGCGCGGCGCTGGTGCCGATGGACGAGACCCTGACGCGGGTGGCGCTCGACGCCTCGAACCGGCCTTACCTGATCTGGAAGGTGAAGTTCTCCAAGCCCAAGCTCGGCGAGATGGACTCGGAGCTGTTCAAGGAATGGTTCCAGGCCTTCGTCCAGTCCGCCGGGGTGACCTTGCACGTCGAGAATCTCTACGGCGAGAACAACCACCACATCGTCGAGTCCTGCTACAAGGGCCTGGCGCGGGCGTTGCGCCAGGCGGTTGCTCTCGACCCGCGCGCAAGATCGGCGGTTCCCTCGACCAAGGGCGTGCTCGGCGGAAGTCTCTGATGCTGACGGCGTTGATCGATTACGGCTCGGGCAATTTGCGCTCGGCCGCGAAGGCGTTCGAGCGCGCTTCGCGCGAAGCGGGGATCGCGGCCGAGATCACGGTGACGAGCGACGCCAAAGTGGTGGCCGCGGCCGACCGGATCGTGCTGCCCGGCGTCGGCGCCTTCGCCGATTGCAAGCGCGGGCTGATGGCCGTGCCCGGCATGGGCGAGGCCCTGGAAGCGGCGGTCATCGGCAAGCAGCGGCCCTTTCTCGGCATCTGCGTCGGCATGCAGCTGATGGCGACGCGCGGGCTCGAATTCACCGTCACCGAAGGGCTGGGCTGGATTCCGGGCGAGGTGGTGGCGATCGAACCCAAGGACAAATCGCTCAAGATCCCGCATATGGGCTGGAACGATCTCCGGGTCATCCGCAAGCATCCGATGCTGGACGGGATCAAGACCGGCGACCACGCCTATTTCGTCCATTCCTACCGCTTCGCCGCGGTGGCCAGGGCGGATGTCTATGCCTCGGTCGATTACGGCGGGCCGATTACGGCGGCGATCGGCCGGGAGAATCTCTTCGGCGTGCAATTCCATCCCGAAAAGAGCCAGGCGACCGGCCTGAGGTTGATCGCCAATTTCCTGCGGTGGAATCCTTGATCCTCTATCCCGCCATCGATCTGAAGGACGGGCAATGCGTGCGCCTGGTGCAGGGCGACATGGGCAAGGCCACGGTTTTCAACCGCGATCCGGCGGACCAGGCGCGGAAATTCGCCGCGGCGGGAGCGCGATGGATTCACGTGGTCGATCTCGACGGCGCCTTCGCCGGCAAGCCCAAAAACGCCGCCGCGGTCGAGGCCATAATCAAAGCCGTCCAGGCCAAGATCCAATTGGGCGGCGGCATTCGCGACCGCGCTGCCATCAAGGCTTGGCTCGATAAAGGCGTGGCGCGGGTGGTGCTGGGCACGGCGGCGGTCAAGAACCCCGCTCTGGTCAAAGCGGCCTGCCGCGAATTCCCCGGCCGGGTGGCGCTGGGCATCGATGCGCGGAGCGGCAAAGTAGCGGTCGAAGGCTGGGCAGAAAGCTCAAGCATCTCCGCGCTCGACCTGGCGCGCAAATTCGAAGGCGCGGGCGCGGCGGCCATCGTCTACACCGACATCGAACGCGACGGCGCGCTCGCCGGCGTCAATCTCGAAGCCACGGCGGAACTGGCGCGCATCGTGAAAACCCCGGTGATCGCCTCGGGCGGAATATCCTCGCTCGACGACATCGCCGCGCTCAAATCCCGGGGCATTCCGGGCGCGATACTGGGGCGATGCCTTTATGACGGCCGGGTCGATTTGAAATCGGCCTTGGCCCTGGCGGCGGCCTGAGATGCTGAAGATCCGCATCATCCCCTGTCTCGACGTCAAGGACGGCCGCGTTGTGAAAGGCGTGCACTTCGTCAATTTGAAGGACGCCGGCGATCCGGTCGAGCAGGCGAAGATCTACGACGCCGAAGGCGCCGACGAGCTGTGTTTCCTCGACATCACCGCGTCTTCCGAGAACCGCGCCACGCTTTACGACGCGGTCAAGCGCACCGCCGAGCAATGTTTCATGCCCTTGACCGTGGGCGGCGGCGTGCGTTCGGTCGAGGACATCCGCACGCTGCTTTTGGCCGGGGCCGACAAGACCTCGATCAACACCGCGGCGGTGGCGCGGCCCGAGCTGGTGCGCGAGGCGGCCGAGAAGTTCGGCAGCCAATGCATCGTCGTCGCCATCGACGCCAAGGCCTCGGGCCCGGGCAAATGGGAAGTCTTCACCCATGGCGGCAGGCGCCCGGCCGGCATCGACGCGGTCGAATGGGCCAAGCGCATGGCGGAATCGGGCGCGGGCGAAATCCTGCTCACCTCGATGGACCGCGACGGCACCAAGCTGGGATTCGATCTGGGCTTGACCCGCGCCGTGGCCGACGCGGTGCCGGTTCCGGTGATCGCCTCGGGCGGCGTCGGTTCGCTCGACGATCTGGTGGCGGGCGTGATCGAAGGCCATGCCTCGGCCGTGCTCGCCGCCTCGATCTTCCATTTCGGCGAATTCACCATCGCCCAGGCCAAGGCCAGGCTCAAGGCGGCGGGGATTCCGGTCAGGCTCTAAGCCGCGCGGGGACTGGTCCGGACCGAGCCGGGCGGCCGCGCCATAGCGGAATTCTCAAGCCCGGCCTAATCTGCTAGGCAAGGGCGGAACTCCGGAGGGAAACCCATGGCCGAGATCGACGGCGCCGCGCTCGACCGGCTCTTTGCCGTGATCGCCTCGCGCGCCAATGCCGACCCGGCGCAGTCCTATACCGCGCAGCTGCTGCGCGAAGGCACGGCCAAGATCGCCAAGAAGCTGGCCGAGGAAGCGGCCGAAACCGCCATCGAGGCGGTCAAGGGCGACCGCGCGCGCCTCGTCCAGGAAAGCGCCGATCTGCTCTATCACCTGCTGGTGCTGTGGGCCGACGGCAAAATCGCGCCGGAAGAGGTGTGGCGCGCGCTCGAGGCGCGCCAGGGCCGCTCCGGCATCGCAGAAAAGAAATCCCGCATTTCATAAGGATTGGGGAGGGGTCATGGAAGCCGCTTACGACCGCAACAACGTCTTCGCCAAGATCCTGCGCGGCGAGATTCCGTGCCAGAAGCTGTTCGAGGATGCGCATGTGCTGGCCTTCCGCGATATCAAGCCGCAGGCGCCGGTGCATGTGCTGGTGATCCCCAAGGGCGAATACGTTTCATCCGCGGATTTTTCCGCCAAGGCCAGCGCGGAGGAGATCGCGGCGCTGTTCCGCGCCGTGGGCAAGATCGCGCACGATCTCGGCCTCGACAAGACCGGCTACCGCATCCTCGCCAATCACGGCGACGACGCGCATCAAGAGGTGCAGCATTTCCACATCCACATCTTCGGCGGCAAATCCTTGGGCCGCATGCTGCCCCGGGACTAGCGACTCGGGAGCCCGGTTTGGGCCATCGGCAGCCCGCCTTGATGCCGCCCCATTGGTGGATTATTAACCATGAGCGAATCGGAAAAACCCCAGGGAAAAGGCCGGTTTGCGGGCGCCGGCGGGCGGAAACCCAGCGGGTTTTAGCGAAAAATTAACCGTAATCGCCGCCTAATCGGGCCCGTGACGATCAAGGACGCGTTTATGCCGCTTTCGCCCGTTGAAGCCCAACTCCACCCGGTCCTCGGGTCGCTGCTGCGCTATTGGAACGCCCAGCGCGAAGGCCGGATCATGCCGGCGCGTCCGGACATCGATCCCTTGGAGATGGGACCGAAGCTGCTGCCCCATCTGCTGCTGTGCGATCTGCAGGATCGCGGCGCGCGGCCGCGCTACCGCCTGGTCGGAACCAATGTGGTGCGGCGCTGGGGCTTCGATCCCACCGGGCGCTATCTCGACGAAACCATGGGCCCTTATTTCGCCTATCTCGGCGACCTGCTGCGCCAGCTTTTCCAGGAACGCGCGCCGATCCAGGCCAGCTGCGCCTTCCGCTGGGGCGTCAACCGCGAGCTCGAGGCCAATCACCTGCTGCTGCCCCTGAGCAAGGGCGGACTCGATCCGGCGATCGCGCTGGTGGGCCTGACCTTCCGCTCCGACGAGGTGTTCCCGCCGCAGATCCGTTCGCTCAACGGCGTCGGGCGTTTCGAGCAACGCGGCCGCGCGGTCATCGAGCCGCAGGACGAGATCGCCGCGCCGCGCACCGGCCGCAGCGTCGCTTGAATTCTTTATTTTGCTTCGCACGACGGCGAAGGCCCGATTTCGGCCTTCGCCTGTGCTACGCGCCGTCCTAAATCTCGATCTGGCCGCCCAGCTCGACCACGCGGTTCGAGGGGATGCGGAAGAACTCGGTGGCGTTCATCATCGTCGCCTGCATGAAGATGAACAGCCGCTTGCGCCAGCGCCAGAAATGGGGCGTGGGCGCGCCGATCACCACCTTCTCGCGGCCGATGAAGAATGAAGTCTCCATCAGGTTGAACTTCAACCGCATTAGTCGAAGTTGGGCCAGCGTGCGCGGAATGTTGGGCGTGTCCACGAAGCCGTAACGCACCGTGACGGTGTAGAACTGGTGCTCGAGATTCTTGACCTCGAGCCGCTGATCTTCGGCGATATGGGGCACGTCGAGGGTCTCGATCTTCATCAGCACCACGCGCTCGTGCAGCACCTTGTTGTGCTTGAGGTTGTGCAGCAGCGCCGCCGGCACCAGATCGGGATTGGCGGTCATGAAGATCGCCGTGCCGGGCACGCGCTGGGGGTGGTCGGGCTTGATGCTCTTGAGGAAGAGGTCCAAGGGCATGGCGGCCTCGGCCCGCCGGCGCGCCAGCAGGTCGCGCCCCTTCATCCAGGTCGCCATGACGATGAAGACGAACGCGGCGACCGCCAGCGGGAACCAGCCGCCCTCGACGAATTTGAGCAGATTGGCGATGAAGAACAGCAGATCGACGGACAGGAAAAAGCCGAACAGCAGGGCCGCGCCCGCCGGATTCCACTTGAGCACGCCCACGGTGTAGACGAAGGCCAGGATGGTGGTGAGCGACATGGTGCCGGTGACGGCGATGCCGTAGGCGGCGCCGAGATTATCCGAGCTGCGGAAGCCCAGCACCAGCAGGATCACCGCCGCCAGCAGCGCCAGATTGACGCGCGGTACGTAGATCTGGCCGATCTCCTCCTCCGAGGTGTGGCGGATCTGGAGCCGCGGCAGATAACCCAGCTGCACCGCCTGGCGCGTCATCGAGAAGGCGCCCGAGATCACCGCCTGCGAGGCGATCACCGTCGCGCAAGCCGACAGCACCACCATCGGATACAGCGCCCAATCCGGCGCCAGCAGATAGAACGGGTTCGCCAGCGCTTCGGGCTTGGCCAGCAGCAGCGCGCCCTGGCCGAGATAGTTCAGCATCAGCGCCGGAAAGACGAAGACGAGCCAGTCGGCCTGGATGGGGCGGCGGCCGAAATGTCCCATGTCGGCGTACAGCGCCTCGACCCCGGTGACGGCCAGAACGACGGCGCCCAGCAGGATGAATCCCTCGAGCGGATGGCCGTAGAGCAGCCGCACGCCGTAAAACGGGTCGAGCGCAAACAGGATCGCCGGGTTGCGCAGGATTTCCGTCAAGCCCAGCAGGCTGATGACGGCGAACCACACCGCCATCACCGGGCCGAACAGCCCGCCGACCAGCGCGGTGCCGCGCCGCTGCATGGCGAACAGCGCCACCAGCAAGGCCAGCGTGATCGGGATGACATAAGGATCGAACAGCGGCGTCGCCACCTTGAGGCCTTCCACCGCGCTCAAGACGGAAATCGCCGGGGTGATGACGCCGTCGCCGTAGAACAGCGAGGCGCCCAAGAGTCCCGCCGCCAGGATCCACCAGTGCAGCCGGTTCCTGCCGGCCACGGCGCGAAGCGCCAGCGCGGTCAGCGCCAGGATGCCGCCCTCGCCGCGGTTGTCGGCGCGCATGATGACCGAGACGTATTTGAGGGTGACGACGGTGATGAGCGACCAGGCGATCAGCGACAGCACGCCATAGACGTTGTCCGCGGTGATATGGCCCAGGCTCAGGACGCACTGCTTCACCGCGTAAAGCGGCGAGGTGCCGATGTCGCCGTAAACCACGCCGAGCGCGCCGAGGTAGAGATTGTGGTGAAGCCGGCGGCGGTGACCGGCGCCGTTGACCGCGGCGGTCTGCGCCATCGGTTGTGCCCGTGTGATGCCTGGGAAGGCGCCGTGTGTAGACCTTCCCCGGCCCAGGCGCAACCGGCGCCTTAGCCCGCTGATAAATCTGGCGGATTCTGCATAAGCCGGTTCCGCAGCGCCCCTTATTGCTGCGCGGCGGTGTAGGGGAAGATGAGGTTGCCGGTCTTGTACGCGGCCGGCCACACCACGACGTCATGCTTCGGGTTCTGGAGCTGGCCGAGATCGTTGCCGGTCAGATGCTGCCACTGGCTGAAGACGTAGCGCGGTTTCGCCCATTCGCCGTCGGCGTTGAAGGCGATGTCGCCGACCACGGTCGAGAAGCTGTGGCCGTGCATGTAGGCGGCAAGCTTCTGGTGATCGAGGCTGTGGGTCCCTTCGACCGCCTGCTGGAGCACCTGCCCCGCGGCGTAGCCGAAGGGCACGAAGCCGTAACCCAGCGGATCGATGCCGCCCTTCGCCTTGGCGATCGCCTGATAGCGCTGCAACAAATCGCGCGAGCCGGGGAAGTTGAACGCCGGCACGAAATCCTCGTGGAACAAAATGCCGTTCATCAGCGGCCCCATCCGCACCTTCAGCGGCGTGGCCAAAAGGCCGATCATGGTGCCGCCGAAGATCTTGGTCTTGAGGCCGATCTCATGCGCGGCCTGGACGATGCCGACCGTGTCGGGCGGATAGGACGCCACGAAGACGATGTCGGGGTTGGTCGCCTGCACCGCGCGCAGGATCGGCGTGAAGTCGGTGGTCGGCGGCGGATAAAGCTGGTCGTAGACGATGGAAAGGCCGGCCGCCTTGGCGTTGTCGCGCGCGCCGTCGGTCGAGTTCTTGCCGAACTCGGCGTCGACGCCGACCAGCGCCACCGTCTTCACCTTGGGCTTGAGCGATGCGGCGATCTCGAAGAAGCCCGACGAGAAGGCGTGCAGCGGATCGGGGCCGAGCGGCACCATCGAGAAATACTGGCCGTAGTGATACTGCTGGTTGACCGCGGTCGCGAGCATGCTGACGGTCGTCAGCTTGTGCTGGATGATCACCGGCATGGCCGCGGCGGCGAGGTTGGTGCCGTAAGGGCCCAAGAGCAGGTCGACCTTATCGACCTCGATCAGCTTGGTGTAGATGCCGGGATCGTTCGCGGGGTTGGTCTGGTCGTCGTAATAGACCAGCTCGACGGAGCGGCCCAACAGCCCGCCCTTGGCGTTGACGTCGTCGCGCCAGATTTCGAGCGCTTGCAGCAGCTGGTTGCCGTTGGGCGCGTTGGCGCCGGTGAGGCCCAGGGCGAAGCCGACGCGGACCGGATCGGCGGCTTGCGCGTGGCTGGTCAAGAGCGCAGCGAAGGAAAAGATCAACGCGGCGGCAAACACCCCCAAACCGCGACGCCGAGGCATGATCGAAAACATGCGTTCCCCCATGGTTTTATTTATGGTTGGACCGCTTGTAACATGGAGGCGGGCGGGCGCCCAAGCGCAGCGAAAGCCGCGTAACGGAACGGGCGCGGCGATAGCCGCATTTGGGCTGTTCCCGGGGCTGAAGGCCTGGGCCTAGCGCAACGAATCGCCCAGCAGGATGCGGCGATAGCTCAGCGCCTCGGCGAGATGGATGCGCCGGAGCCCTGCGCTTTCGTCGAGATCGGCCAAGGTGCGCGCCACGCGCAGCACGCGGTGATATCCCCGCGCCGAAAGATGCAGCCGCTCGGCGGCCTCGTTCAAAAGCTTGCGGCCCTCGGCGTCGGGCGAGGCCAACTCGTCCAGCAGCGTGCCGTCGAGCTCGGCATTGGTGCGGATGCGCTTCTCCTTGGGCAAGCCCGCGTAACGCGCGGCTTGGCGCTCGCGCGCGCTTGACCCGCGCCGCCACCTCGGCCGAGCCTTCGGCCGGCGGCGGCAGCGAGAGATCGGCGGCCTTCACCGCGGGCACGTCGATGTGCAGGTCGATGCGGTCGAACAGCGGGCCGGAAATACGCGACTGGTAATCTTGCGCGCAACGCGGCGCCTTGCCGCAAGTCAGCGCGGGATCGTCCAAATGCCCGCAGCGGCAGGGATTCATCGCCGCCACCAATTGGACGCGCGCCGGGTAGGTCACATGCGCGTTGACCCGGGCGACGTTGACCCGGCCGCTTTCCATCGGCTGGCGCAAGGCTTCGAGCGTCGCGCGCTGGAACTCGGGCAGCTCGTCCAGGAACAACACGCCCAGATGCGCGAGCGAAACCTCGCCCGGCTTGCCGCGCAAGCCCCCGCCCACCAAGGCCGGCAGCGAGGCGGAATGATGCGGATCGCGGAACGGGCGTTCGCGCATGAGCTTGCCTTCGCGCAGCAAGCCCGCGACCGAATGGATCATGCTGACCTCGAGCGCCTCGCCGGCGTCGAGCGGCGGCAGCAATCCCGGCAGCCGCTGCGCCAGCATCGACTTGCCCGCGCCCGGCGGCCCGATCATCAAAAGATTGTGGCCGCCCGACGCCGCCACTTCGAGCGCGCGCTTGGCCGTTTCCTGGCCCTTGATGTCCTTGAGGTCGAGCCTGGATCCCGCGAGCGCGGCCAGCTTGGGCTCGGGCGGGGGCAGAATCTGCGAGCCCTTGAAGTGGTTGACGATGGCCAAAAGCGCGGGCGCGGCCAGCACCTCGATGCCGCTCGCCCAGGCGGCCTCGCCGCCCGAGGCGGCCGGGCAGATGAGGCCCTTGCCTTGCGCCGCGGCGCCCAAGGCCGCGGGCAGCACGCCCGCCACCGCCTGCAGGCTGCCGTCGAGCGAAAGCTCGCCCAGCGCCACGTAGCCTTCGATCTCCTCCGCCGGCAAAACGCCCATGGCGGCGAGCAGGCCGAGCGCGATGGGCAGGTCGAAGTGGCTGCCCTCTTTCAGCAGATCGGCCGGCGCCAGATTGACGGTGATGCGCTTGGCCGGCAGCGCCAGCCCCATGCCCGAGAGCGCGGCGCGCACGCGCTCGCGCGATTCTCCCACCGCCTTGTCGGGCAGGCCCACCACGGTGAAGGCGGGCAGCCCCGAGGCGATCGTGACCTGAGCCTCCACCGGCACCGCCTCGATGCCCTGGAAGGCCACGGTGTTGACGCGCGCGACCAAGTTTCCTCCCCGAATACCCGGGCATGCTAGGCGAGGGGGGCTGGCAAGGCCAGCGCGACGGGAAGGGGCGGCCGCGCCGGGCCCAATGATTAAGGCTTGGACGCGTACCAGATGCCGATCAGCAGGCACCAGATGAGTGCGGCGTAGACCAGGATGAAAATCAGCCGCCGGTTCATGGGCCAAAGCCTACAGCGAACGCGGCCGCTTTGGCGATCACGCCCTCTATTGCTTCAGTGGCTAAACCGCCCGCCGAACAGTTTGCTCGAGAGATAAACGATCGCGACCGGCACGCCCCAGACCAGGACGATGTATCCGGCCGCGCTCCAATGCTCGTAAATCCACTGGAACATCGGCGCCCCCGTTATTTGACAGTTTTACGCGGGGTTTGGGCAGGC
This sequence comes from uncultured Alphaproteobacteria bacterium, assembly GCA_963810055.1. Lineage (GTDB taxonomy): Bacteria > Pseudomonadota > Alphaproteobacteria > ATCC43930 > CGMCC-115725 > REEB95. The sequence continues at coordinate 366,841 of CAWEME010000012.1, forward strand.
CATCCCCGCGGCCCTGTCCCGGAACTTGCGATCAGCGCCCGGTCAACGCCCGGACAACGCCGCGCGCCAGCGGGCCAAGGCGCGCTTCAGATCGAGATAGAGTTTCTTGCGCTCGGCCGGCGCGAGGAAGGCGCCGATGCTGAGGGTCTTGCCGTGCGAGGCCAGGTAAAGCCGGTTCGAATCCTCGTCCGGTTCCTCGAAGACCAGCCTGAGCCAGACCGGCTCGAAGCGCCAGGAACGCCTGTCGCCGCGCACCCCGATGCGCTCGACCGTCATCTCCTTCTGGGTCAGGCGCAGATGCTCGGTCTTGCGCGCGCTGCGGTAACTGGCGCGGAACGCCACATAGACCAGGGCCACGTCGAGGCCGAAAAACCCGGTGATCGGCCAGGCGCCGATCATCACGCAGCCGACGCTCATGATGAAAGACGCAGCCCCCAAAACCAGCATCACCAGGGCGAAACCCCGTGGCGGCAGGCTGCGATAGGGCGACAGCCGGGCGTCGTAGAACACAGGACTCGAGACCGCATTCATGATCCCAGCATAAAAGACCGGGCTTGCCGCGGTAAAGCCGGGCGCGCTTTAGTCAAGGATATGAAACGCATGACCCCCGACGCCGCGTCGCGCTTCTTCGCCATCCTGGCGGCCGCGCGCCCGGAACCCGCCACCGAGCTTTCCTACATCAATCCCTATACGCTCTTGGTGGCGGTGGTGCTGTCGGCCCAGGCGACCGATGTCAGCGTCAACAAGGCGACCGAGCCCTTGTTCAAGCTCGCCGACAGTCCGGCGAAAATGGCCGCGCTGGGCGAAGCGCGGCTGCGCGATTTCATCAAGACCATCGGCCTTTACCGCACCAAAGCCCGGAACGTGATCGCGCTCTCGAAGCTGCTCCTGGAAAAACACGGCGGCCAAGTGCCGGACAACCGCGAGGCTCTGGAAGCACTGCCCGGCGTCGGGCGCAAGACCGCGAACGTGGTCTTGAACGTCGCCTTCGGCCACGAGACCATCGCGGTCGACACCCATATTTTCCGGGTATCCAACCGCACCGGCCTGGCGCCGGGCAAGGACCCGCTCGAAGTCGAGCGCGGCCTGGAAAAGATCGTGCCGGCGCAATTCAAGCGCCACGCGCATCATTGGCTGATCCTGCACGGGCGTTATGTCTGCACCGCGCGCAATCCCCAATGCCCGTCATGCCCGGTGCGCGATCTTTGCCTTTATAAGGAGAAGACGGCGGAAGGCGCTAGAAGCCCAGCACGTCCGCCATCGAATAGAAGCCGGGCTTCTGCTTCGCCGCCCACAAGGCCGCGCGCAGCGCGCCGCGCGCGAAAACGCGCCGCGACGTCGCGCGGTGGCTGAGTTCCAGGATTTCTCCCGGCCCGGCGAACATCACCCGGTGAAACCCGACCTCGTCGCCGCCGCGCAGGCTCGCAAATCCGATCTCGCCCGGCTTACGCAGCCCGGCAGCCGATTTCCGGCTTTTCTTGGCGAGGTCGACGCCGCGGCCTGCGGCCGCAGCAGCGCCCAAGGCGAGCGCCGTGCCCGACGGCGCGTCGATCTTGTGCCGGTGGTGCATCTCCAGGATTTCGAGATCGTAATCCTCGCCCAGCTGCTTGGCCGTCTCCTTCACGAGGTTCAGCAGCAGGTTCACGCCGATGCTCATATTGGGCGCCCACAGGATCGCGGTTTTTTTCGCGGCCACTTTGAGCGCGTCCATCTGCTTGGCGTCGAGCCCGGTGGTGCCGATCACCAGCGCCTTGCCAGTCGCCGCCGCGATCTTGGCGTGGCCGACGCCGGCGGCGGGCGAGGAGAAATCGATCACCACGTCGGAGGCGCGGAAGAGGGCCAGCGCGTCGCTCCCGGCCGAAAGCTTGAGCGCCCCCACGCCGGCCAGTTCGCCCAGATCGCGGCCCAGATAGGGGCTGCCCGGCGCCTCGATGCCGCCCGCCAGGCGGCAGCCCTTGGTTTCAAGGACTTCAAGCGCGACCATGCGCCCCATGCGCCCGCCGCAGCCCGAAACCCCGATGCGAATATCCGCCATCAACTCGATCTCCTTGGTTGAGAGGGTTAACGGCGCGCGCCCCGAATGACAAGCGATTCAAGCAGATAGAACGCTTTCTCGGCTTCGCACGACGGCGAAGGCCTGATTTCGGCCTTTAGATTTGGCTTCGCTCTTACGGAGCTACGCCCGCCTATGCTGCGCGGAGCGCCGAGTCGCCCCTGCTACTTCCCTCTCAGGCGGCTTTCGCCTACACCATCGGCCTGATGGCTTTGCTGCGCTCGGTCGCCACGGTCGGCGGCTACACCATGATGAGCCGCGTCCTGGGCTTCGTCCGCGACATGCTGACGGCGCAGTTCCTGGGCGCCGGGCCGGTGGCGGACGCGTTCTTCGTCGCCTTCCGCCTGCCCAATCTGTTCCGCAGCTTCTTCGCCGAAGGCGCGTTCAGTGCGGCGTTCGTGCCGCTCTTCGCTGGCGGCATGGCCCAGCACGGCAAGCTTTTGGCCAAGCGCTTCGCCGAGGACGCGCTGTCCTCGCTCACGGCGGTGCTGTTCGTGTTCCTGCTGGTTTGCGAGGCGCTGGCGCCCGCGCTGATCCATGTGCTGGCGCCGGGCTTCGCCGCGGACCCGGCCAAATTCCAGCTCACGGTCGAGCTCTCGCGGATAACATTTCCCTATCTCCTGTTCATCTCCCTGGTGGCGCTCCAGGGCGGCATCCTCACTTCGGTCGAGCGTTTCGCCGCGGTGGCGGCGACGCCGGTGCTGCTCAATTTGTTCATGATCGGCGTGCTTCTGGGCGTGCGGCCGGTGAGCGGCCAGGCCTTGAGCTGGGCGGTGACGGCGGCGGGTTTCGCGCAATTCGTCTGGCTCCTGGTCTCCTGCCACCGCGCCGGGCTGACGCTGCATTTCCCCCGCCCGCGCCTGACGCCGGAAGTGAAGCGGCTGGTGCGGCTGATGGTCCCCGGCGTGTTCGGCGCCGGGGTCACCCAATTGAACCTGGTGGTCTCGACCGCCGTCGCCTCGCTGCTGCCGACGGGCGCGGTCTCCTACCTCTATTACGCCGACCGGCTGAACCAGCTGCCGCTGGCCGTGGTCGGCATCGCCGTCAGCACCGCCATCCTGCCGCCGCTGTCGCGCCACTTGCGGCTCAAGGACGAGAAGGCCGCGGTGAATACCCAAAATCGCGGCCTCGAGCTGGCGTTGCTGCTGACCTTGCCGGCGGCGGTGGCGTTGGGCATGGCGGCCAAGCCCATCCTGCTGGTGCTGTTCCAGCGCGGCCAATTCGGGCCGGCCGAAACCGCCGCCACCGCGGCGGCGCTCACCGCCTATGCCGCGGGCCTGCCCGCCTTCGTGCTGGTGAAGGTGCTGGCGCCCGCCTTTTTCGCCCGCCAGGACACCGTCACGCCGGTGAAGGTGGCGCTGGCATCCATGGCGACGAATCTGGTCCTGACGCTGGTCCTGGGCCTGGCGCTGCCCTTCGCCCAGACCGGCATCGCCTGCGCCACCTCGGCGGCGGGCTGGGTCAACGCGGCTCTGCTGCTCGGGCTGTTGTACCGGCGCGGGCATTTCGCGCTCGACCGCCGCTCCCGATCGCGCATCCCGCGCATCCTGGCCGCGAGCATCCTCATGGGCCTGGCGGTCTGGGCGTTGACGTTCCTGCTGGCGCCCTGGCTGGCCTCCGGATTGGTTTTGAAGCTGGCCGCGCTGGCCGTCCTGGTCGGTGGCGGGCTCGTCATCTTCGCTTGCCTGGCGCTCGTTCTCGGCGCCGCCGAATGGAGCGAAGTCAGGCGCCGGCTGGGCTTGACCCTGTGACCCCGGCGCGGCGATAAACGCGCATGAACCGCATCTTCTCGGGCGTGCAGCCCACCGGCAATCTGCATCTCGGCAATTACCTGGGCGCCATCCGCAACTGGGTGGACCTGCAGAAGGATTTCGACTGCATCTTCTGCATCGTCGATCTGCACGCGCTGACGACGCCGCAGGACCCGAAGGAACTCAAGGCGCAGACGCGGGAGGTCACATCCGCCTACATAGCCTGCGGCATCGATCCCGACCGCTGCGTCATCTTCAACCAGTCGGCGGTGTCGGCGCATTCCGAGCTCGCTTGGCTCTTGGGCTGCCTTACGCCGCTGGGCTGGCTCAACCGCATGACCCAGTTCAAGGAAAAGGCGGGCTCGGCGCGCGAAGAGGCGGGCTTGGGGCTTTACGCCTATCCGGTGCTGATGGCCGCCGATATTCTCGGCTACAAGGCGACCCATGTGCCGGTGGGCGAGGACCAGAAGCAGCATCTGGAATTGGCGCGCGACATCGCCGGCGCCTTCAACCGGCGCTACAACGTCGACTTCTTCCCGTTGCCCGAACCGCAGATTTTCGGCGCCGGCACGCGGGTGATGAGCCTCAGGGACGGCACCAAGAAGATGTCGAAATCCGACACCTCGGATTACTCGCGCATCAACCTCACCGACGACGCGGATGCGATCGCGCTCAAGATCCGGCGCGCCAGGACCGATCCCGCGCTCTTGCCCGCGAGCGAGGAGGAGTCCCGCAAGCGGCCCGAAGCCGACAATCTCCTGGGGATCTACGCCGCGCTGTCGGGATTGACGCGGGCGGAAGCGATCGAGAAATTCTCCGGCAAGCAATTCTCCGCCTTCAAGGACGAGCTGGCGGGCGTGGCGGTCGAGGTGCTGGGCAAGATCGGCGCCGAAATGCGCCGGCTGCTGGCCGATCCCGGCTATATCGACGGCGTGCTGAAACGCGGCGCTTCGCGCGCCAACGCCATCGCCGCGCCGGTGATGCGCGACGTGTTCGACATCATGGGGCTGCTCAGGCCTTAAGGCGCGCGGCCGCCGATAGCGCGTTAGTGCCGCAGCAGCTGCCAGAGCAGCGCCGCCGCCAGCAGCGCCGCCACCACCTGCCAGAATTGCACCGGGTAGCGTTCATAGAGCGTCAACGGCCGAGGGGCCCCGGCCGGCGCGCGCGCCGGGCCCGCCTCCATCTCCAGCGCGAATTCGGCCATGTCGCGGAAGCGGTCGGCGGGGTTGATCGCGATGGCGCGCCCGAGCGCGGCTTGGAGCCAGGCCGGCAGGTCCGGGCGCAGCAGGACGAGCTCCTTCGGCCGGTTCCGGGTCGGCCGGCTGACCGCATCGGGATTGCCGTAGGGAAACTCGCCGGTGAAGGCGCGGAACATGGTGACGCCCAGGGCATAGATGTCGGTGGCCTCGTTGCCGGGTTCGCCGTTGAACATTTCCGGCGCCATGTAGGCGATGGTGCCGGGGATATTCTCGGGCGGGAAATCCTCCAGACCGGGAACGCGCACCACGCCCAGATCGATCAGCTTCAGCGAGCCTTCGGCCTCGAGGATCACGTTGTCCGGTTTGATGTCGCGATGGATGATACCGGCGCGGTGCAGCGCCGCCGCCGCCTGGGCCAGCTTGATCGCGATGTTCCGTCCTTCCTCCAAATCCAGCGCCGGGCGGCGCGCCAGCCGCCGCTCGAGCAGCTCGCCGGTGTAAAGCGGCATGACGGTGTAGAGGCAGGTCTGCCGCCCGGGCGGCAGCTCGATGATGCGGCCGACCCAGGGACTTTTGATGCGCGATCCCACCCACGCCTCGCGCACGAAGGCGGTGTGGAAGGTGGCCACCGTGGCCACTTCGGGCTTGGGGAATTTCAACGCCACCTCGCCGCCCTCTATTTCATCCACGGCGCCAAAGAGCCGGCTGTAGCGGCCGTCGGAGATCGGCACCTTGAGCGTGAAGCCGTCGATGGTCTCGCCGTCGATCGGCACCGGGATCAGCGGCAGTTGCATGATGGCGTTGCCGATGTCGGCCGATTCCGCCGTCGGCAGCTCGACCACGTCCAGCACCAGGGCCGTGGAATTGTCGTTGCCGCCGGCATCGAGCGCGGCCGCCACCAGCGCCTTGGCGGCGTCGCCGGGCGCCGAACGTTCGCGCAAGATGTCGGCGATGTTCTCGTCCGTCAGGAACCCGTGCACGCCGTCGCTGCACAGGAGGAAGCGGTCGTGCAGCGCCACCGGCAGGCTGGCGTAATCGAGCCGCAGCTCCGGCTCGACGCCCAGCGCGCGGGTCAGGACATGCGAGCGGCCGGGTCCAGCCTCCTCCCGCACGTGATCGGTGGTGAGGCAGGCCAGGCGGTCGCCCCGGAGGCGATAGGCGCGCGTGTCCCCGACATGCAACAGGTGGACGACGCGGCCGCGCAACACCAGCGCGGTGAAGGTGCATCCCATCCCCGCCAGTTCGGGGTCCTGCCGGCCCAGCGATTGGATCCATTTATTGAGCGAATTGACGATCGTGGCCGCGGCGCGGCGCACTTCCATGGTTTCGGGCAGGTCCCAAAAGCCGTCGAGAAAGCCGCGCACCGCGGTTTCGGCCGCCACGCGGCCGCCTTTCGCGCCGCCGATGCCGTCGGCAATCGCCGCCACCACCTCGCGGCGCGGCTCGGGCAGCTCGGCGCCGAAGACGGCGGCGACGAAATCCTCGTTGCGCTTGCGCGGCCCGGTTTCCGAGACGAATCCGACGCTGGCCTGGATGCCGACGCCACCCTCAGCCATCGCCGTCGCTCCGCTGGCGCATGATCGCGGGCGGACCGGACCGCGGCCTCAATTCTCCAGCCTGCAATGATCGTAGACGAAATAGCCGCCGGTGCTCGACGCGACGATGACGGTCAGGTCTCCGGTTTTGCGGTCCAGCGTGTAGTTGCCGAGATCCTGGGCGCTGTGCCACGAAATTTTCGTGTCGCTGATGCGGGCCGGATTGGAATCGACCGTGGCCTTGTCGTAGTCGATGGTGATGAGCCAGCTGGCGCCGCTGGCCGGGTTGGTGCAGGTGATCGCAGCCGATCCCGGCTGCGCGGCGGCGGTGACGGCGCCGGCGGCCGATCCCGCCGCCACGGCGGCGATCGCCGCCGCGAGGCGCCAATTCAAGACCATGGTGCCGTCTCTTTTTCCGATTCACCGATCATGATCCGAGTCCTAGCCAATTATTACGCGCTTGCAAAGAACGGAGCGCAAAATGGTAGCGACTCGGGCATATTCGGGGAAGTTTGATTAATTTATATCCAGAATGCCCATTTCATAATCATTGTGAGCCCAAAAACGACGAGTCGCCCCGGATTGGAAGGTGATCGGCTGACGGCGGGCCGGGCGGTTCGGGCGGCATAGTTATTGCTAGTTATGCTTCCGGTATTGGTTCCGGGGGTCCACTCGCCCCTTAGGGGAAGCCAATTGCAATAAATAAGGGGGAGTAATCCATGCTCGTACCATCACCAAAATGGCTAGACTCGGGAAGCAATGCTTGGCAATTGGCGGCGGCAACCTTCGTCGCATTGCAAAGCGTTCCCGGCCTGGTCGTTCTCTACGGCGGCGTCGTCAAAGCGAAGTGGGCGATCAACTCCGCTTTCATGGCGATCTACGCCTTCGCCTCGGTCCTGATCGTCTGGGTCTTGTTCGACTACAACATGGCCTTCGGTCCGGCCTGGCTCTCGGTCGCCGGTCAACAATTCCTGGGCCAGCCGCTGCCGGCGCTATCGGCGGCATTCAGCCTGGGCCAGGCGACCATTCCGGAAGCGGCGTCGGGCATGCCCGACATGGCCTTCCCGATGGCGACCCTGATGTACTTCCAGTTCGTGTTCGCCGCGATCACGGTCATCATCCTGGGCGGCTCGGTGCTCGCCCGCATGAGCTTCCGGGCCTGGGTGATCTTCTGCCCGGTGTGGATGACCTGCGTCTACACGGTGGGCGCGTTCAGCCTGTGGGGTGGCGGCTGGCTCGCCGCCGCGGGTGCGGCGGACTTCTCGGGCGGCTACGTCATTCATCTCGCCGCCGCCACGTCCGGCTTCGTCGCCGCGGCGATGGTCGGCCCGCGCCTGAAGGCGGACCGCGATTATTTCCCGCCCAACAACCTGCTGACCACCTTGGTCGGCGCCGGCATCCTGTGGCTGGGCTGGAACGGCTTCAACGGCGGCGACCCGTACTTCGCCAATGCTGACGCCGGCGCGGCGGTGATGAACACCAACACCGCCACCGCGGCCGCCCTTCTGGTCTGGATCACGCTCGACAAGCTTGCCTATGGCAAGCCGTCGGTCGTCGGCGCGGTCAACGGCATGATTGCCGGCCTGGTCGCGATCACTCCCGGCGCCGGTTACGTGAACGGCTGGGGTGCTTTGGCCATCGGCGTGTGCGCAGGCATCATTCCGTGGCTCAGCATGAACAAGCTGCAGAAGACCAAGCTCATGATGAAAGTGGACGACGTGTTGAGCGTGTTCTCGACGCACGGCGTCGCGGGATTGATGGGCGGTCTGCTGGTTGGCGTCTTCGCCGATCCGGCCATGTTGGTGTATATCGGCACCGACAAGGACGCGCCCGGCGTCAACGTGACCGGCTTGCTCTACGGCAATCCCAGCCAGTTGCTGCTCCAGGCCGAAGCGGCGGCGTTCATCATCGTGTACAACGTCATCGCCACCTTCATCATCCTCAAGATCATCTCGTTCATCACGCCGTTGCGTATGGATGAGGCGACCTTGAAGGTCGGTGACGACGCCGTTCACGGCGAGACCGCTTACGCGATCAGCTCGGGAGCGGATTAGTTCCAGCCAACGGCGCGGGCGCGGGATATCTCCCGCGCCCGTTGCAGGTGACGGACCGGGGCGGGGGTTCGGCGGGGGGCCGGGCGCCCGCCCCGGCGTTTTCGGGGGCCTGCTCGTCCTTTGCCCGCTTATTGAGCAGGCGCTCCCTTATTGGGTAGAATCTCCCTCAAAGCCGCCCGGATCCCCCGGGTTTTTTAAAGCGCTTTTCCGCCGGGTTGCCGCTTGGCGGGCCGGCCTGAGCGACTTGGCACGAATCTCGCTTTTGATCTGAGCAAGAAAGTGATCTGAGCAAGCGAGGTCTCAGCAAGTCCTCGGCGGCAACCCGCTTCTAAGGCGGGAACCCTTGGCCCCTCGGGAGGTTTTCACGATGTTGTCGCCATTCCGCGCAAACCCGGCAAACGCGCTCCGGCTGTTGCCGACGCTGGCTTTCCTGCTGCTGCTGCCCTTCCTGGGTCTTGCCCCGGCCAGCCCCGCCTTTGCCCAGGCGCCCGCCGATCAGATGGCACCCGCCGACCAGGCCGCCCCCGCTAACCCGGCGGCGGCGCCCGCGCCCGCGCCCGCGCCGCCGTCCTGCGACGCCAAGACGCTGGAGAAATGTTCGCCCAATTCCGGCGACACCGCCTGGATGCTGGCCTCGGTCGCGCTGGTGCTGATGATGACCATCCCCGGCCTGGGCCTGTTCTATGGCGGCATGGTGCGCAAGAAGAACGTCGGCGACACGGTGATGACCAGCTTCTTCATCACCTGTCTCGTCACCGTGCTGTGGGCGGTGTGCAATTACAGCTTCGCCTTCCGCGCCGGATCGCCCTTCCTGGGCGGGATCGACCGCTTCTTCCTGCAGGGGATTCTGAGCGACGTCTCGGCCAATATCGGCAATCCCAATTCGCTCGCGCCGACCATTCCCGAGACCGTCTACATGTGCTTCCAGATGACCTTCGCCATCATCACGCCCGCGCTGATCGCCGGCTCCTTCGCCGAGCGCATGAAGTTCTCGTCCATGTGCGTCTTCATCGCGCTGTGGGCGACGCTTGTCTATGCGCCGATCGCGCATTGGGTGTGGGGGCCGGACGGCTTCCTCAACAGCTCGAACGACGCAGCCTACGTGAAGGTGCTGGATTTCGCCGGCGGCACGGTGGTGCACATCAACTCCGGCGTCGCCGGCTTGATGACCGCGCTGGTGCTGGGCAAGCGCAAGGATACCGGACCCGCGCATAACGTGGTGTTGACATTCATCGGCGCCTCGCTGTTGTGGGTCGGCTGGTTCGGCTTCAACGCCGGCTCGGCGGTGTCCGCCGGCATGCAGGCCGGCATGGCCATGACGGTGACGCAGATCGCCACCGCCACGGCGGGGCTTTCCTGGATGTTCGTCGAATGGATCCTGCGCGGCCGGCCGACGCTGATCGGCATCTGCTCCGGCGCGGTCGCGGGCCTGGTCGCCATCACCCCGGCCTCGGGCTTCGTCGGCCCGGCGGGTGCGCTGGTCATCGGCCTGGCCGCGGGCGTCATGTGCTACTGGGGCGTCACCGGCTTGAAACATGCCTTCGGTTATGACGACGCGCTCGACACCTTCGGCGTCCACGCGGTGGGCGGCATCGCCGGCGCGCTCTTGACCGGCGTCTTCGCCATCCAGGAATACGGCGGCACCTCGGGCGCGATCGAGGGCAATTGGACCCAGGTGCTGAACCAGGCGCAGGGCATCATCATCGTCCTGATTTATGACGCCGTCGTCACGCTCGTCATCCTCAAGGCGATCGATCTGGTCATGGGCCTGCGCGTCGAGGAAGAGATCGAGCGCGACGGCCTCGATCTGGCGTTGCACGGCGAAACCATTCAGTAGGGTTCCTCCTGTGGTGACCTGAGGGGGCAGTCGCAAGACTGCCCCCGCTTTTCTTTCCAACCCCGCCTTTTCCGGGCCCGAATCGTTAAAATGCAGGGCATTTAAGCCTCGATTCGCCAATAGGTTATTTGGCGTTCCTCGTCCAAGGATATATAATAGGGTGATATGGCGCGGGTCCGATTGGGATTCCGCCGGGCGGGAATTATTGGCTGAGGGGCGGTCGCCATGGTGAGCATCGAGGCCGGACACCGGCCGCGCGGACGCGGCGAGGGGCTCGACTGGACCCTGTGGTGCGAGCGCGCCCTCGGCATGGCGCTGTTGGCGGCCGCGCTGTTCCTGTCCCTGGCGCTGGGCTTCTACGACCGCGCCGACCCGTCCTGGAACCACGCGGTGACCGGACCGGTGCACAACCTCATGGGCCTGGCGGGAGCGCGTCTGGCCGATGCGCTGCTCCAGGGCTTCGGCGTGGCCTCCGCGCTGCTGCCGGTTTTCCTGTGCGATTGGGCGATACGGCTTTTGCTGGCGCGCGGCTTGCGCCGTTTCTGGCTCAAGATTTTACTGGCGCCTTGGGCGTTGCCGCTCCTGGCGCTGGCGGCCTCCATCCTGCCCGCGCCCGCTTCCTGGCCGGTCGCTTCGGGTCTCGGCGGCTTCGTCGGCGAATTGGCGCGGCGCGGCTTCGGGCGCATCGACGTGGCGCCGCCGCTGGCGGCGATGGCGGCGGCGGCGCTGATGGGGTTGCTGCTGCTCTACGTGCTGGGTTTCGGGGCCCGCGACCGGGGGGCGCGTCTCGCCGCGAAACACTCCCAACGCGAAGCCGCGCGCCTCGAGCGCGAGGCCCATCCCGGTTTCTTCGCGCGGCTGGGTTTCATGCTTTCGCCGTCGCGCCTGCTCAAATGGCGCGGCGACCAATCCGTGACCGAGATCGACCGGTCGCGCACCGATCCGGTCTTCCTCGGCGACACCGGCATGGAAGAAGAAGAGGACGAGGGTGCCGGCGAGGAGTCGCCGTCCTCGCGCCGCCGCGTCTCGGTCGATCTGCCGGGGAAAACCGGAAGGCTGCGCCGCTTGCGGCAGGCTTCGCTCGCCTTGGGTCCCGCCGATCATCTCCTGCCGCCGCTGGAATTGCTCGCCGAGGTGCCGCCGTCGCGCGGCGGAGCCTCGGTCAACGAGGAGGCGTTGCAGCAGAACGCGCGGCTGCTGGAATCGGTGCTCGAGGAATTCGGCGTGCGCGGGCAGATCGTCAAGGTCCGCCCGGGTCCGGTCGTGGCGCTTTACGAGCTCGAGCCCGCGCCCGGCATCAAGGCTTCGCGCGTCGTGGGATTGGCCGACGACATCGCCCGCTCGATGAGCGCGCTTTCCGCGCGCGTCGCGGTCATCCCGGGCCGCAACGTGCTCGGCATCGAGCTCCCGAATGCCCGTTCCGAAATGGTGTTCCTGCGCGAGCTGTTGTCGTCCGAGGCCTATGAGCGCAATTCCGCCAAGCTGCCTTTGGTGCTAGGCAAGGATATCGGAGGATCTCCGGTCATCACCGATCTCCAGCGCATGCCTCATCTGCTGATTGCCGGCACCACCGGCTCGGGCAAGTCGGTCGGCATCAACACCATGATCCTGTCGATCCTCTATCGCCTCACGCCCGACCAGTGCAAATTCATCATGATCGATCCCAAGATGCTGGAACTCTCCATGTATGACGGCATCCCGCATCTGATCGCGCCGGTCGTGACCGACCCGCGCAAGGCGGTGGTGGCGCTCAAATGGACGGTGCGCGAGATGGAGAACCGCTACCGCGCCATGTCCAAGCTCGGCGTGCGCAACATCGAGAGCTACAACCAGCGCCTGGCCGAGGCCAAGGCCCGGGGCGAGACGCTGATGCGCCGGGTGCAGACCGGATTCGACGAGGATAGCGGCAACCCGGTGTTCGAGGAGCAGCCGCTCGCCACCGATCCGCTGCCGCTGATCGTGGTGGTGGTGGACGAGATGGCCGATCTCATGTTGCTCGCCGGCAAGGACATCGAAGGCGCGGTGCAGCGTTTGGCGCAGATGGCGCGCGCCGCCGGCATCCACATCATCATGGCGACGCAACGGCCCTCGGTCGACGTCATCACGGGAACGATCAAAGCCAACTTCCCGACGCGAGTTTCCTTCCAGGTGACTTCCAAGATCGACAGCCGCACCATCCTGGGCGAGGCCGGCGCCGAGCAGCTCCTGGGCCGCGGCGACATGCTGCACATGGCCGGCGGCGGGCGCATCACCCGCGTCCACGGCCCCTTCGTCTCCGATCAAGAGGTCGAGGCGGTGGTGCGTTTCCTCAAGGCCAACGGCCCGCCGCCCGCCTATCTCGAAGACGTCACCGCCGACGAGGAGGACGAGACCGGCCAGTTCCTCGAGGGCGAAAGCGGCGGCTCGGGCGACCAGCTCTACGACCAGGCGGTCAATCTGGTGTTGCGCGAACGCAAGGCCTCGACCAGCTTCGTGCAGCGCCATCTCCAGATCGGCTACAACCGCGCCGCGCGCATCATCGAGCGCATGGAAGCCGAGGGCGTGGTCGGCCCCTCGAACCATGTCGGCAAGCGCGAAGTGCTGGGGCGTTCGATTTAGAGCGTGATCGCCTTCGGACCGATCACGCTCTATCATTCGTTTGGCGGGCAATTTCATCGGTTGGAACGGAATCGTCCAATTCCATTCCAACCGATATTGCTCTTACCGGTCTACAAAAAGCCGCAAATGGGCTTATATCTAACGGGCGGGAGCATCTCCCCCGCCGCCGGAGCAGACGTCTTTCATGCAGCCACCTCCCCTTGAGTCCTTCCGGCTGACCCGCCGGGCCGCGTTGCTCGGACTATGCGCGCTGGCGCTGCTGCCCGCCGGGCGCGCGCAAGCCGCGCTTTCGCCCGGCGACCAGGCCGACATCCAGCGCATCCAGAATTATCTCAACGGCATCCGCACGCTGGTCTCGCGCTTCGACCAGGTGGCGGATGACGGCAGCATCGCCTCGGGCATGCTCTATCTGCAGCGGCCGGGCCACATGCGGATCCAATACGACCAGCCGAGCCATATCCTGTTGGTCGCCACCGCCGGCGAGATTTTCTATTACGACGGCAAGCTCGACCAGGTGTCCTGGGTCGCCATCGACGACACGCCGGCCTGGTTCCTGCTGCAAAACGACATCCACATCGGCGGCGACATCGCGGTGCTGGGCTTGCAGCGCAATCCCGGCGTACTCAATCTGACGCTGACCGAAACCAAGCGCGCCGCGCGCGGCCGGGTGACGCTGGTGTTGAACGATCAGCCGCTGCAATTGCGGCAATGGTCGGTGGTCGATGCGCAGAACAAGACCGTCACCGTGACCTTGTCCGATCCGCATTTCGGCGCACCCATCGATCCGCAGAAATTCGTCTGGACCGATCCGCACCAAAACGCCGGCCATTGACTTCATGACCCCTTCCTTTTTGTCACGCGCTCACGCGGATGCGGTCTTTGCCGTGACGGCTCCGGACGGCGCGGTGCTGCCGGTCTATGAGTTCAAGGGCCCGGCGCAGGCGCCCGCGCTGCTTTTCGGGCACGCCAACGGCTTCCCCACCGGCGCCTATGCGCCCTGGCTCAAGGAACTGGCCAAGGACGTCCACGTCTTCTCCCATGACGCGCGCGGCAATGGCGGCTCGCGCTGGCCCGCGGGTCCGCTCGATCAGGTGTTCCACGCCGCGCGCCTGGCCGATGATCTTCGGCTGGTGACCGAGGCGGTGACGGCGCGGCTCGGCGGTTCGGTGCCCGCCTATCTCGGCCATTCGCTCGGCAGCGCCTCGGCGCTCGATCTCGCCATAGCGGGAAGCCTGCCCCGTTTCCCCGCGCTGATGCTGATCGACCCGCCGGTCTTCCCCAACGCGCGCGCCAAATCCCATGACGAGGCGGTGCGCGTCCATAGCCGTCTGCTGGCGATCACGCGCAAACGCCGCGCCGATTGGCCGAGCGTCGAAGCGTTCTGCGAACGGCTTAAATCCGCCAACGGCGTCTTCGCCAGATTCCCCGCCGCCATGCTCGAGGCCTATGGCCGAGCCGCGCTCAAGCCCAAGCCCGAAGGCGGCTTCACCTTGTGCTGCCCGCCCGAGGTCGAATACGCGATCTACGAGGCGCATCGCGTTTCCGGCAGCTGGGACAAGCTCGAGCGGGTTTCGGCCCATCTCGAACTCGTCGGCGCCGATCCCAACCGGCCGGATCATGACTGGATTTCGAACGCCATCACCGAAATGGCGGATGCCATGAAACACGCGCACCTCACCGTGCTGGAAGGCGCCGGGCATCTGATGATCTCCGAGGAGCCGGAGCGGCTTTTGGCGCTGGTGAAAAGCTGGCTCGGCTGCGGTTGAGTTCCCCGGTCCTGAATCCAGCCATGCGTCTCTCGCAGGCCCCGCATGCGTGGGGCTGCAGCTTTTTTTCCCTTATTTCCTGCCTATTTAATATTGAGAAGCCGCCGGTTTCGGCCGGCGGGCCGGGGGGCCCATCATAGCCCCTGCGGCATCCCGATGGGACTTCCGGCGCCTGGCCACTCCCCCCCGGCCAGGCGCCTTCATTTTTTGGGCCGGGTTCGCCGGCCGGGGCATTTTTGCCCGGCTTCGCCCTCCGGGCATTTTGGGCGGCTCTTCGCCGCCCGGCATTGTCCAACCCCGCCGCTTCGTGTTTTAAATTCCCATGGCCTTGACCATCGCCACCTGGAACATCAACTCGGTGCGACTCAGAATCGGCAATCTGGCGCGGCTCGCCCGCGAGCTTTCGCCCGACGTGATCTGCCTCCAGGAAACCAAGACGCCGGACGAATTCTTTCCGCGCGAGCAGGTGGCGGCGCTCGGCTACAAGCACATGCTGATCCGCGGCATGAAGGGCTATAACGGCGTCGCGATCCTGTCGCGCGTGGCGCTGTCGCAAACCCGCGACCAGAGCTGGTGCGGGCGCGAGGATTGCCGGCACGTCGTCGCAGGCCTGCCCGGCGGGATCGAACTGCATAATATCTACGTGCCGGCGGGCGGCGACGAACCCGACCCCGAGACCAACGCCAAATTCGCCCATAAGCTGCAATTCCTCGACGAGGTGTCGAATTACTTCGCCGGCGAAAAGGCGCGCAAGAAGACCATGATCCTGGTCGGCGATCTCAACATCGCGCCCTTGGAAAACGACGTTTGGTCGCACAAGCAGCTCTTGGACGTGGTGAGCCATACGCCGATCGAAGTGGAGAAATTGACCCGGCTCCAGCATCGCGGCGCCTTCGTCGACGCGGTCCGGCATTTCATCCCGCCCGAGGAACGGCTTTACACCTGGTGGAGCTATCGCGCCCGCGACTGGGCGGAATCCGACCGCGGCCGGCGGCTCGACCATATCTGGGTCTCGCCCGCGCTCCAGGGCCGCCTCAAGAAAACCGAGGTGCACCGCCAAGCCCGCGGCTGGAAGCAGCCTTCGGACCACGTTCCGGTCCTGATCCGGCTCGGGGACTGAAGGACGTAGCGCACCGGAGCTTGCGAAAGCGCGCGGCCGCTAAATCCCTAACTGGCGCGGTAGAGATAGTGGCGGCCTTCGCGCACGCCGTCGGGCGGGGGCAGGGATTCCCAGCCCGGCAGCTCGAGCGGCTTCTCGCTCACCACCACCGCGCCGGCACGCAAAATAGGCGCGAGCAAGGGCGCCAGCTCCGCGGCCAGCCGCGCCTGGTCGGTCACCGGAAAGTTGAGATGCGCGAGCGCGACGCTGCGCTTCAGCCGATCCCAGTGGCGCGGCAGGGTCTCACGCGGGTCGCCGGATATCCGCTCGCCGGGCTCGGGCGCGTCGGGAATGACGGGCGAAACCGGTCCGGCGTCGAACACGATGAGTTCACGCCGGCGCAGGATTTCGCGCAGATGGTCGAAGGCGCTGCCGTCGCCGTAACCCACTTGCAACGCCGGGCCGGGCAGCTGCGCGGTCAGGTCGGCGGCGCGCTCGAGGCAGGCGCGCTGCGCCATCAATCGCCGGATGAACATGTCGAGTCCGCTCAATCGACCCGCCCCGCAACGCATGTCCCGCAATCAGGGGGTCAGCATCGCCCAGGCGATTCAGCTTGTCGAGGGCAACGCCGGGATAGAGGGGCCGATCCGGAGCGTTTGCGGCCGCGACTCGGGGATATCGGGGCGGAATCCATCCTAGGTTTCTGGCGAGGGGCGCGGGATCGGGAGTATCTTCCGGGCCGGCCCGAGTCGAGGGGACGCGATGCCGTTGGTCAAATACATGCGCCTAGTCACCTACCCGCGCCGGCAGCCGGGCCGCAAGGAACGCCTGTTTTTGGCCGGGCTGTGGGTGATCGCGGCCGGTTCCGTGGTCGCCGGATTTCTCCTCCGCATCCTCGCCGGCTTCACCCACCGGCTCGATATCCGCTTCGGCGGCATCGCGCTGATCGCGCTGGGGTTGCTGATCGCCATGCTGGCCGCGGGGGCCGAAAGCTTCGCCCGCCGCCGCACGCACCGGACCGGGAATCAGGGCACCAAGCGGTAGCCGCCGGGCTCGGTGACCAGGATCTCGGCCTTGGCGGGATCGCGCTCGATCTTCCGCCGCAGCCGGTAGACATGGGTTTCGAGCGTGTGGGTGGTGACGCCCGAATTGTAGCCCCAGACTTCGTTGAGAAGAACGTCCCGGCCGATGACCCGCGATCCGGCGCGGTAGAGGAATTTGAGAATCGCGGTTTCCTTTTCGGTGAGCCGCACCTTCTTGCGCTTCGCGTCGTCGATCAGCAGCTTGGCGCTGGGCCGGAAGGTATAAGGCCCGATGGTGAACACCGCGTCCTCGCTCTGCTCGTGCTGGCGCAGCTGGGCCCTGAGCCGCGCCAACAGGACGTGGAGCCGGAAGGGCTTGGTGATGTAGTCGTTGGCGCCGCTGTCGAGCCCGAGCACGGCGTCGGCGTCGCTGTCGGCCGCGGTCAGCATCAGGATCGGCGACCGCACGCCCTCGCGCCGCATCAGCCGGCACAATTCGCGTCCGTCCATGTCGGGCAGTCCCACGTCCAGCAGCACCGCGTCATGGTATTGGCGCTTGACGCATTCGAGCGCCTCGGCCGCCGTGCCGGCCTCGACCGCGGCGAATTCCTCGTGCAGCTGCAATTGCTCGGCGAGCGAATGGCGCAACGCGGCGTCGTCGTCCACGATCAGGATCTTGCGGTTCGAACTCATGCCAATTCCGGCTCCCGGCTCGGGATAGTGATATAGGGGCTTGAGCCCCGGTCCAACCGCGACCAGCCCGCCCGGCACTTCATGATAGGCGGGGACCGGGCCGTCTCTCCCCGCGGAATTCCGGGAAAGCCTCAGGATTCAAGCACTTGCATCAAGGCGGCGCGGCCGAGGGGGAGATCGGGCGCGGCCAGGAGCCCAAGCAGGCTGAAATGGTCCTCGCCCGGCAATTCAAGGGTTTCGACGGCGGCGCCTTGCTCGCGCCAGGAGGCGGCGAAGCCCCGCGTCTGGCGGCGCAGCTCCAGGCTTTCCCGCCCGCCCGAGGCCACCAGCACGCGGCAGGCGGCGGGCGGCGGCCAGTGCGCCGGGCTCAGGCGCCAGGCTTCGTCGCGGTCCAGATGCAGGCTGGCGTTGAGAAAGGAAAGCCGCACCGGCTCGAGATCGTAGACCCCGCCCAGGCCGATCGCGCTCCGGACCGGCCGGCCCAGAAGCTCATAAGGCCGCGTGGGCATGACCGCCGCCATCATGGCGAGATGCGCTCCGGCGCCGTGGCCGGCGAGATGGATGCGCGTCGGGTCGATGTCGAGTTCGGCGGCGTTGCGGTAGAGCCAGACCACGGCTCGCCGCGCCTGCTCGACCATCTCGCCCAGAGTCACCGCCGGCGCCAGGCCGTAATTGACCAACGCCACCGCGACGCCGCGTTCGAGGAAAGGGGGCGCGAGAAAGGCGAAGCCGCTCTTGTCGAGCGATTGCCAGTCGCCGCCGTGAAAGAAAACCAGCAACGGAGAGATTTTCCCGGGCACCGGGAAGAAATCCAGATTCTCGCGCGCGCCCGGCCCATAGGCGAGATCGAGCCGGGCCGCGCCGCCGCCGCGCGCCCGCTCGGACAAATCGTCCCAGCGCCGGATATGATGGAAAAACGACGGCGTCGATGCGCGCGGATTCAATTGCGCGTCGAGATCGGCCTGCTCGTAGTCGCGGTAAACCGGCATCGCGCCATCCTAGTGCAAAGCTCGGGGCGTCATGTATAAATCCGGCATGACCGGCGTTTCCTTCGTCGTCACCGTCTACAACAAGGCGGGGTTCTTGGCCCCGGTGCTGGGCGCGATCTTCGGTCAGCAGGGCGATTTCGAGCGCGAATACATCTTCATCGACGACGGTTCGACCGACGAATCGCCGGAGGTTCTCGCCCGGCTCTGCGCCGGACGGACGGATACGCGCCTGATCCGCCAGGAAAACGCCGGCCCGGCCAAGGCGACCAACGCCGCCGTCAAAGCGGCGCGGCTTCCCTGGCTCAAGATCGTCGACGGCGACGATCTGCTGGCGCCGTGGTGCACGCAATCCCTGCTCGATGCCGCCTCCCGCCTGGGCGCCAAATTCGCGCTCGGATCGAACGTCTATTACGAAGCCGGCAGGCCCGAAGATTTCGCGCGCTTTCGTCAGGCCGAAACGGCGCCGCGCAAGCGCGATTTGTTCGCCGAATGCCTCAAGAACGCGCCCTGCAACCTGACGCCGACGCTGATCGACCGCGCGCTTTATTGGGAAGTGGGCGGCTGCGACGAACGGCTTTTCACCCAGGATTTCTCGCTGCTGCTGCGGCTTTCCTGGCGCGAGCAGCCCGCCATGATCGACCGCGTCGTCAGCGCCAGCCCGGCGGAATCGGGCGGTCGGGTCTCCGGCAACCAGCGCCTCATGCTCAAGGAGATCAACCAGGCGATGCTCTATTTCCTCGCCGAACATCCCGAGCTGCCCTGGCGGCAGCGCCGCATTGCGCTCGAACGCGCCTGCGGCCGCGCCTGGAAATGGCAGCGCCGGCATCGCGGCGCCTCGATCGGGTCGCGCTGGTTCTGGTTCTACGCGCTGGCGAAGCTCGCGCCGCCCGGCTTGGCCGCGGCCTTCCTGCCTCGGACCCTCGACGCCTTCGCCGAAACGGACGAGGCGCGATGACCGGCATCTCCTTTGTCGTCACGGTCTACAACAAGGCGCCCTATCTGCCGGCGGTGCTGGCGGCGTTGTTCGGCCAGGAAGGCGATTTCGCGCGCGAATACATCTTCGTCGACGACGGCTCGACCGACGGCTCGGGCGCGCTGCTCGACAATCTCTGCGCCGGCCGCGCGGATGCGCGGATCATCCATCAGGCCAATGCCGGCCTGTCCGCGGCCACCATCGCCGGCGTCAAGGCGGCCAGGCTCCCTTGGCTCAAGCTGGTGGACGGCGACGACGTGCTCGCGCCCTATTGCGCGCGCGTCCTGCTCGACGCGGCTGTGCTTCTCGACGTCAAGTTCGCCTATGGCGGCTGGGTGGTCTTTCCGCCCGGTGAAAAATTCGATTTCAGCCGCTTCGATCCCGCGCATGCTGCGCCGAAGCGGGTCGAACCCTTCGGCGAGTTCATCAAGAACTGTCCGGTGACCATGAGCCGCACGCTCATCGAGCTGGCGCAATTCTGGCGAGTGGGCGGCGTCGATCCGCGCATTTCGACGGTGGATCATTCGCTGCTGCTGCGGCTCTCCTGGCGAGGGCCCGCGGCGGAGCTGGATTTGGCCCTGGGCGCCACCTCGGAAATCGTGCCCGGGCGCATGAGCGACAATGTCGGCTTCATGCTGCACGAAACCAACCGCTCCATCCTCTATTTTCTGGACGAGACCGAGGGGATTCCCTGGCGTTACCGCTATACCGCGACCGAGCGCGCCTTCGGCCGCGCCTGGAAATGGCAGCGCCGGCATAGAGGCGCCTCGATCGGGTCGCGCTGGTTCTGGCTCTACGCGCTGGCGAAACTGGGCTTTACCACGGTGGTGGCGCCTTATCTGCCCCAGACCCTCGACGCCTTCGCGCCGGCGCGCGAAAATTAAAGCCCCGCCGCCCGCCCGCAGCGGAATCCCTCAGGCCGAGCGCCGCGCCGCCTTGATCTCCCTTTCCAGCTCTCTTACCAGCGTGCCTTGCGCCGCGATCATCCCGGTCCGGGTGGGCGGGCCCTTCAGAATCGTCTCGAATACGACC
Source organism: uncultured Alphaproteobacteria bacterium (assembly GCA_963810055.1). Taxonomy (GTDB): domain Bacteria; phylum Pseudomonadota; class Alphaproteobacteria; order ATCC43930; family CGMCC-115725; genus REEB95. The sequence continues at coordinate 387,442 of CAWEME010000012.1, forward strand.
CCGATCGCCGCGCCCACGAACGGACCGACGATGTAGATCCAGGTGGTCGCGAGATCGCCGCGCACCAGATCGGGAGCGAGCGAGCGCACCGGGTTCATCGAAGCGCCGCTGAAGGGCGCGGCCCAAAGCCCGGCGAGCGCGATGTAACTGCCGACCGCGATGGCGCCGTTGGTGCCGATGTTGCGGGCGCCCGAAGCGGTGCCCAGGATCGTATTCACCAGGCCCGCGGTGAGCAGCACTTCCATGGCCAGCGCCTGAAGCGCGTTCACGCCCATGCCCGGTTCGGTGGCGCCGAGATTCCCGCTCGTTCCGAACAGAAGGCGCAGGAAGATCGCGGCCAACAGACCGCCCACGATCTGCCCGATGATGTAGCCGGGGACGCGGGACCAGGGAAAATTCCGCCGCAAGGCGAAGGCGAAGGTGACGGCGGGATTGAGATGCGCCCCGCTCACCGTGCCCATGAAGTAGATGATGACCATGACCATGAGGCCGGGCGCCGCCACTTCCATGCCCAAGGTGACGGCGCCGCCGCTCTTCGCCGCCGCCACGCCCGATCCCGCGGCCACCAGGACCAGCAGGAAGGTCCCCCAGGTTTCCGAGAAAATCCGCCGCCATTCGTAGGACGAATCCAGGAAATTGGGCGGCAGCGATGCGCGCAACATGCGTCGCAGTTGTCCCTTCTTCAGTTTCTCTTGGCGTGATTTCATGGCGACCTCCAATTCAGGGATGCGGCTCGAATGTGACGGAATCGAGGCAATTGCGATTTTCATCGATACCAGGAAAGCCGAGGGTTTCGCAAACATCCGGCTGTGGTAGAAGCATGCCCGGCAGCATGAGGGTTTGATGGCGCGACGGGCCAAGGACGATCTGCGCGGCGACCGGAGAGAACGGTCCGCGCGGCGAGGCGGCGGAACGCGCCGGGGCACGGCGCGAAGCTGGATGGTCGCGGCGTTCTGGGCGTTCCTGCTGATCGGCGGCGTGTCGCTTATTTGCGCTATGGCGAGGGATTACCGTCGCTAAGGACGATCTGCGCGGCGACCGGAGAGAACGGTCCGCGCGGCGAGGCGGCGGAACGCGCCGGGGCACGGCGCGAAGCTGGATGGTCGCGGCGTTCTGGGCGTTCCTGCTGATCGGCGGCGTGCTCGCTTATTTCGCGCTCACCCTGCCGCCGACCGGCGATCTCACCGTCTCGGAGCGCCGTCCCTCCGTCACCATGGTGGCGGAAGACGGCACGCTGATCGCGACCTTCGGCGATCTGTTCGGCCAGCCGGTGCACTTGAAGGAACTGCCGCGCTACGTGCCCCAGGCGGTGATCGCCACCGAGGATCGCCGCTTCTATCACCATTTCGGCATCGATCTCTTGGGCCTGTTGCGCGCGGCCTTCGCCGATCTGCGCGCCGGCCACATCGTCCAGGGCGGCAGCACCATCACCCAGCAGCTCGCCAAGAACCTGTTCCTCACGCCCGAACGCACCATCTCGCGCAAGATTCGCGAGACCATGCTGGCGCTGTGGCTCGAGCACAAATTCACCAAGAACCAGATCCTCGAGCTTTACCTCAACCGGGTCTATCTCGGCGCCGGGACCTACGGCGTCGACGCCGCGGCGCAGCGCTATTTCGACAAACCGGCCAAGGATTTGTCGCTCTACGAGGCGGCGGTGATCGCCGGGCTGTTGAAGGCGCCGACGCGCTTCAGCCCGGCCAATGACGGCGGCCGCGCCGCCGAACGCGCCGACCAGGTGCTCGCCGGCATGGTGGAGGAGGGCTACATCACCCCGGCCCAGGCGCGCGCGGCTTCGCAACAGAAGACCCAGCTGGCGAGAACCGCCAAGGCGCGCCCCGGCAGCCGCTATTTCGCCGATTGGGTGGCGGAGCAGGTCCCGGGCTTCGCCGACGTCAACGGCCGCGACGTGGTCATCACCACTACCCTCGATCCCCGGATGCAGACCCTGGCCGAAAAGGCGGTGGACGGCACGCTCGACGCCGACGGCAAGAAATACAACGTGACGCAGGGCGCGCTGGTGGCGATCTCGACCGACGGCGCGGTCAGGGCCATGGTCGGCGGGCGCAGCTACGGCGACAGCCAATTCAACCGCGCCACCCAGGCGCTGCGCCAGCCGGGCTCATCCTTCAAGCCGTTCGTCTATCTCGCGGCCTTGGAGCGCGGCTTGCAGCCGACCGACGTGTTCAACGACGCGCCGGTGACCATCGGCGATTACCAGCCGCACAACTACGAAAACACCTACCGGGGCGACGTCACCGTCTCCGACGCGATCGCCTATTCGATCAACACGGTGGCGGTGCAGGTGCTGGCGCGCGCCGGGGTCGACAACGTGATCGCCGCGGCGCAGCAGCTCGGCATCACCTCGGATTTGCCGCGCGATGCCAGCCTCGCGCTCGGCACCGGCTCGGTCACGCTCATGGAAATGACCGCGGCCTACGCGGCTTTCGCCTCGGGCGGCGTCGCCGCCTGGCCGCACGGCATCATCGAGATCCGCGACGCCCATGGCGGCGTGCTTTATCACCGCGAGGGCTCGGGCGGGCCGCAGGTCATAGCCCCCGCCATCGCCGCCACCATGAACCAGCTCCTCACCGGCGTGATCGATTACGGCACCGGCCGCGCCGCGGCGATCGGCCGTCCGGAGGCGGGCAAGACCGGCACGACGCAGGATTTCCGCGACGCCTTGTTCATCGGCTACACCGCCGATCTGGTGACCGGGGTGTGGTTCGGCAACGACGACAATTCGCCCATGAAACACGTGACCGGCGGCATGCTGCCGGCGCGCACCTGGCATAATTTCATGGCGGCGGCGGAACAGAACATGCCGGTGCGGCCGTTGCCGATGCCCGGCCAGGCCGTGGCCAACACCGCGCCGCCGGCCCCGCCCTCGCCGCCGTTGTCGCTGCTGCCGCCGCCGCCCAGCCCCGGCCCCGGTGCCGCGCCGCCGCGCCCTGCGGAAGGCACCGAAGGCGGCATTCTGCAAGGCCTGGTCAATTCGATCTTCGGGCCGCCCAATCCTTCGCACCGGCCGCCCGCCGCGCAGCCGTAAGGCTGCGCCAAATCTCGGCGCGCCGTGATCGTGAAAAATCTCAGGCGGCGCCGACGGCCTCGCCCTGGAAGCGGCGCGGGCGGCCTTCCCCGTCCAGCGCCACGAAGGTGAATTCGGCCTCGGTCACCTTGACGCGCGCGCCTTGTCCGGCGCGCAACACCCAGACCTCGATGTGAAAACTGGCCGAGGTCGTGCCGATGCGCCGCAGGTCGGTGTAGCAGCACACCACGTCGCCCACCTTCACCGGGCAGAGGAACGCCATGTCGGTGACGGCGACGGTGGTGACGCGGCCCTGGGCATGCCGGGTCGCGGTCATCATGCCGGCGCTGTCCATCATCGCCATGATCCAGCCGCCGAAAATCTCGCCATTGGGATTGGTGTCGGCCGGCATGGCGACGGAGCGCGCGGCCAATTCGCCGCGCGGGCCGGTCAGCTCATCGGCTTCTTGAACGGTATAGGGCCACATACGGTCTTTCTCCATTGCCCGATCTGTGGCGTTTCACACCCCAGGCACGGTTGAGGTTGATATTGCACTGCACCATGTTACATTCAAGTGACTAATATAATTAATGATTTTTCAGGTGCATTGCACAAATAACGGCCAATTCCGGCCCGGCCTGGATCTCCAGCACCAGCACCCGGCGGCGCCCGGCGCGGCCTCGGGCCGCGCAAAATCAAAGGCCTTCAACTTTCTCGAGCAAGAACCAAACGGCGATAGACATCGACCAGGATCGAGGCGCCCAGGGCCACGATCAGGAAATTGACCACGGTGTCGATCACCCCGGCGAGCAGGTAGAGGCCCATGGGCGGCGCGAGCGCGGGGTCGTCGGGTTGCAGATCGCCCAATTGCAGATCGAGCGCCGTGAACACCACGCCCAGAACCAACACCACGGATAAAACCAGGGGCAATCCTGCCAGCAAGCCGCAAGCGACCAGGCGCCAGGTGTTGCCGCGCATCGCCCGCCACGCCGCGCCCGGTCCCAGAAGCTGGCCGTAGGCCGCGGCCGGGAACAAGAGCGAGAGGCGCACCATGCCAAGCCATAGCGGCAAGGCCATGGCCGCCGCGAGAACCAGCAGCAGGAACTGGCCCGATTGAACCAGATCCTCGCCGCCCGAAAGCAGAAACACCAGGGCGAACAGGACCAGGTTGGCGAGATAGAAGATGAAGGTATAGAGCAGGAACCACAGCCAGGTCCTGAACCAGGAGACCGGCGCCGTTCTGGCCGGACCCGGGAACAGCATCATCTGGTGCCAACGCACGGCGAAGGCGTTGAGACACAAGCCGCCCGCCGCCAGTTGGACGACATCCGGCAGGATGCGGAGCACGGCGCTGTCGGAATCGGGCGCCGCCAGCCAGGGCAGCCAGGCCGGCATGATCGCACACCGCCAGCAGCAGCAACAGGGGCAGCCAGGCGAGTTCGAGGAACAGCCCCAACCGGCCGAAGACGAACCGGTAAGCCCCGACCGTCACCACCGCGACCGGAATCCTGACGGGCGAAAGGGCCGCTTCCATTCTTCGCTTTGCTCCTGTGCGGGGGGTGCGGAATTCGGGCGGCAAGCTTGCCCTGTGCGTGTTTCAGGCGCAACCGCGGCACGAGACCGCGCCCGCCTGCCGGATATGGCCGGCACTGTCGAGATAGCTAGGCCGCCGCGCCCGCGTCCAGCGAATAGCCGGCGGCGCGCACGGTGCGCACCAGATCGGGGCGGCCCGCTCCGTTCAAGGCCTTGCGCAGGCGGCGGATATGGACGTCGACGGTGCGCAATTCCACCTCGGCGTCGCGGCCCCAGACCGCGTCGAGCAATTGCTCGCGCGAGAACACGCGGCCCGGCCGTTCCATCAAGAAGCGCAACAGGCGGAATTCGGTCGGGCCCAGATGCACCGGCTTGCCGCCGCGCGTGACGCGGTGAGCGGACAGATCGAGCGAGATGTCGGAAAAACGCAGCACTTCCTCGGCCGCGCCCGGCCGGGAGCGACGGATCACGGCGCGCAGCCGCGCGACCAGCTCGTTGGGGCTGAAGGGCTTCACCACGTAATCATCGGCGCCGCTGTCGAGCCCGCGCACCCGGTCGCCTTCCTCGCCGCGCGCGGTCAGGATGATGACCGGCAAATCCTTCCAGGCCGGCGTCCGCCGGATCTGGCGGCACACCTCGATGCCCGAAACCCGCGGCAGCATCCAATCGAGCAGCACGGCGTCGGGCTTGGCTTCCTTCAATTGCAACAACGCCTCTTCGCCGTCATGCGCCGAGCTCACGGTGAAGCCTTCCTTCTCGAGATTGTAGCGCAGCAGCGTCAAGAGCGCCGTTTCGTCCTCGACGACCAGAACCGAGGGGCGCATCAGCCTTCGTCTCCGTTGGGTTCTTCGGCACTGATGTCGGGCGTCAGCGCCAGGCTGGTGCGGTCGCGCTTGGGCCGGGCCTGGGCCAAGGGCGTGCCGTGCACCAGGAAATAGAGCGTCTCGGCGATGTTGGTGGCGTGATCGCCGATGCGCTCCAGGTTCTTGGCCATGAAGAGCAAATGCGCGCAAGACGTGATGTTGCGCGGGTCCTCGATCATGTAGGTCAAAAGCTCGCGGAACAGGCTGGTGTAGAGATCGTCCATCTCCTCGTCCCGCATCCACACGACGAGCGCCTTCTCGGCGTCGCGCTCGACGAAGGCGTCGAGCACGTCCTTGATCATGGCGCTCCCCAACCGCCCCATGCGCGGTATGCCGCTGACCGGCCTGACCGGCGGCGTCTGATTGAGCGCGATCGCGCGCTTGGCCACGTTACAGGCGTAATCGGCGATGCGCTCGAGGTCGGACGAGATCTTCAATCCGGCGATGATCTGGCGCAGATCGCGCGCCATCGGCTGCCGGAGCGCCAGGAGCCGCACCACCAGGCTTTCCACCTCGCGTTCCAGTTCATCGACGCGCGCATCGCCCTTCACCACGCGCGCGGCCAGCTCGCTGTCGCGCTTGGCCACCGCCTCGATCGCCGCCGCCAGCTGGCTTTCGGCCAATCCCCCCATCTCGGCGATGATGTTGTCGAGCCGCTGCAGCTCCTGGTCGTAGCTCTTGATGATGTGTTCGGAAACCATGAAATCGCGCTCCTTCAGCCGAACCGGCCGGTAATGTAATCCTCGGTCTGGCGTTCCTTGGGATGGGTGAAGATGGCCTCGGTGGTATCGAACTCGATCAATGATCCCAGGTACATGAACGCCGTGTAGTCCGAGCTGCGGGCCGCCTGCTGCATATTGTGCGTGACGATGGCAATGCAATAGTCGGATTTCAATTCCGAGATCAATTCCTCGATGCGCTGGGTCGAAATCGGATCCAGCGCGGAGGCCGGCTCGTCGAGCAACAGGATCTCGGGCTTGACCGCGATCGCGCGGGCGATGCACAGCCGCTGCTGCTGCCCGCCCGAGAGCGAGAGGCCCGATTCCCGGAGCTTGTCCTTGACCTCGTCCCACAACGCCGCGCGCCGGAGCGCCTCCTCGACGCGCTCGTCGAGCTGGCGCGGCCCGAGGCGCTGGTAAAGCCTTATGCCGAAGGCGATGTTGTCGTAGATCGACATCGGAAACGGCGTCGGCTTCTGGAACACCATGCCGATGCGCGCCCGGAGCAGGTTCAAATCCTGCTTGGGGTCGAGAATGTCGTGGCCGTCGACCAGCACCTGGCCGGTGGCGCGCTGATCGGGATAGAGCTGATAGATGCGGTTCAAAACGCGCAGCAAGGTCGATTTGCCGCAACCCGAGGGGCCGATGAAGGCGGTGACGCGCTTGTCGTGCAGCGTCATGTTGATTCCCTTCAAGGCCTCGTAGTCGCGGTAATAGAACCGCAAATCCTTGATCTCGGCCTTGGCCACCGGCTGCTCGGCCGCTTGCCCGGCCGGCTGATCGGGCGACGCGCCGCTCTCCCGGTTGGGCGCGGGCACGTTGATGAGGTGGGGACGGGGACGGGTGGGGGTTTCCATGGGGGTGATTTCAAAGGTCATTTTTCGAAGCTGCTCCAAGAGGCCAGTAAGCGCGCGATGATGTTGAGCGACAGGATGGCGAGCGTGATCAGCAACGCCCCGCCCCAGGCCAGCTGCTGCCAGTCGGCATAAGGCGAAAGCGCGAACTGGAAGATCACCACTGGCAGATTCCCCATGGGGCCATTCATGTCGGAGCTCCAGAACTGGTTGTTGAGCGCGGTGAAAAGCAAGGGCGCGGTCTCGCCGGCGATGCGCGCTACCGCCAAAAGGACGCCCGTCAGCATGCCCTGCATCGCCGCGCGGTAGACCACCAGGATCACCACCTTCCACTGCGGCGCGCCCAGGGCAAAGGCCGCCTCGCGCAGGCTCGCCGGCACCAGCGACAGCATGTTCTCGCTGGTGCGCACCACCACCGGCACGACCAGGATGGCGAGCGCCATCGATCCGGCCCAGCCGGAGAAATGGCCCATGGGCACGACCATGACCTCGTAGACGAACAAGCCGACGACGATCGACGGCGCGGACAGCAGGATGTCGTTGATGAAACGCACCGTCATGGCGAGCCGGCTCGAACGGCTGAATTCGGCGAGGAAGGTGCCGCACAATATGCCGACCGGCGTGCCGACGGCCGTCGCCACCGCGGTCATGACCAGGCTGCCGTAAATAGCGTTCATCAGCCCGCCGTTTCTGCCCGGCGGCGGCGTGTTCTGGGTGAAGAAATCGAATCCCAGCGCGGGAAGGCCGTTCTTCAACAGCGACACCATGATGAGGAACAACACCAGCAACCCTACGCCAGTCGCGGCGAAGGACAGCGACAGGATGAGGTAATTGGTGGCGTGGCGGCGCCGGTACAGCATCGCGTCCATGCTCAGGCTCCTTCCCGCGAACCCATGCGCCACAGCATGTAATTCGCCAGGGCCAGCACGATCAGGGTGATGACGAACAGGATCAACCCGAGCGCGACCAGCGAAGAGGTGTAAATCTGGTCCACCGCCTCGGTGAATTCATTGGCCAAGGTGGCCGAGATGGTGGTGCCGGGCGCCAGCAGCGAGGCCTTGATGTGGTGCGCGTTGCCGATGACGAAGGTCACCGCCATGGTCTCGCCCAGCGCGCGGCCCAGCCCGAGCATGACGCCGCCGACGATGCCGATCCGCGAATGGGGGATGATGATGTCGCGGATGACCTCGGATGTCGTGGCCCCCATGCCATAGGCGCTTTCGCGCAACAGCGGCGGCACGGTCAGGAACACGTCGCGGCTGACCGAGGCGATGAAGGGCAGCACCATCACCGCCAGGATGATGCTCGCGGTCAATATGCCCAGGCCCAAGGGCGGCCCGGCGAAGAGATCGCCGAAGAACGGGATCTCGCCGAGGCTGTTGATGAGTGCGGGCTGCAAGGTGGATTGCAGAATCGGCGCCAGCACGAACAGTCCCCAGATGCCATAGATGATGCTGGGGATCGCGGCGAGGAGTTCGATCAAGACGCCGATCGGCCGGCGCAACAAAGGCGGGCACAGCTCGGTCAGGAAGATGGCGATGCCGAAAGCCAGCGGCACCGCCAGCGCCATGGCGACGAAAGACGTGATCAGCGTGCCGTAGATCGCCGGCAACGCGCCGAAGGCGTCCTTGACCGGGTTCCAGGCGGTGCTGGTCAGGAATCCCAGGCCGAAGGCGTGGAAAGCCGGGATCGATCCCGCCATCAGCGATGCGATGATCGCGCCCAAAAGCAGCAACACGCCGAGCGCGAAGCCGCGGGTGACAGCGCGGAATACTGTGTCGCCCAAACGCTGGCGCCGCATTGCGCGCGGCGCCAGTCCGGCAACGGCGATTTCCCCAGCCGGGCCTTGGTGGCGCGCCTCCAAGCCTTGTCCCCGTGTCAGCCAAAACCGCGGGATTCGATCAAATCACCGCCCCAGCAGGACTACGCGAGTTTCGTTACCGTTTTATGACAGCATCCGACTCGGCGCTAAAGCTCGGCTTTTGCCTGAACCGGGACGGGGGCGGGCTGTGCAGCGGCCGGCAGATGTACGGTGAAGACCGAGCCCTGGCCCGGCTCGCTCTCGATCTCGAAGGCGCCGCGGTGGCGGCTGATGATGTGCTTGACGATGGCCAGGCCCAGCCCGGTGCCGCCCAGCGCGCGCGAACGCGCCGCGTCGACCCGGTAGAAGCGCTCGGTCAGCCGGGGCAGATGCTCGCGCGCGATGCCCGGCCCATGGTCCCGCACCGCCACCGCCACCGCCGGCTGCCTTTCGCCCGGCCGCGCCCCGGTCAGGATGCGGTGGGACGGCCGCACCACGACCTCGATGGGCGTGCCCTCGGCGCCGTATTTGATCGCGTTGTCGAGCAGGTTCTGGAACACCTGGATCAGCTCGTCGCTGTCGCCGGCGACCGGGGGCAATCCAGGCGCGATATCGATCGCAATGTGCATGCCCCGCGCCTTGGCGCGCGGCTCCAGCGGCTCGGCCGCGCTCATCAGCACGCCCGAAATCGCGACCTCCTCGGTCGGCGGGCTGTGCTCGTTCATCTCGATGCGCGACAGCGACAGCAGATCCTCCACCAGCCGGGTCATCCGTCCGCCCTGTTCCGCCATGATCGACAGAAAGCGCTCGCGCGCGGGCTCGTCCTCGCGCGCCGGTCCCCGCAAGGTCTCGATGAATCCCACCAGCGTCGCCAGGGGCGTGCGCAATTCGTGGCTGGCATTGGCGACGAAATCGGCGCGCAGACGCTCGGCGCGCTTCAACTGGGTCAGATCGTGCAGCACCAGAACGGCGGACGCGCCCTCGGCCTCCGGCGAGAGCCGCGCCAGATGCGCGCTCAGATGGCGCTCGACCGGGCTGGTGAGATCGAACTCGACCACCTTGGCGCTCTCGCCCTTCAACACCTGGTCGGCCGCGTTCAGCACCGCCGGGTGGCGCAGGCATCCGGCCAGGTCGCGGCCTTCGATGCGCTCGCCCAAAAGCGCGTTGGCCGCGGCGTTGGCGCGCACCACGCGGCGGCCGCGGTCGAGCAGCAGCAGCGGCTCGGGCAGCGCCGCCACCACCGACCGCGCGGATATGAGTTCGGCCTCGCGCCCGCGCAGCTCCGTCTTGGAGGCGCGCGCCCAGCGGCCGAGCGCCAGCCACAACGCCCGCACCAGGCCGTGATGGCTGCCGACCTCGGGCACCGCCGCCTCGTCCGCCGCCATGGCTTCGAGCGCGTTCGCCAGCGCGGCCAGCCCCGCGATCAGCGGATACAGCAGCACCGCCACCGCCACGAAGATGAGGCCCGCGTCGAGCCAGGCAAAACGCGGCGCGATCAGCCCGAGATAGCCCAGCGCCGCCAGCAGCACGAAGGCGGGCGTCGACAGGATGAAGGCGTCGAGCGCCAGGCGCAGCCACATCCTCATGCGGTTTTACCATATCGGCCCATAAGGGATTGTAACCCCTCGCCGGGCGTTGAGGCAGGTCCCAAAGTTCGGCCCGCGCCCTGCCGGTTCCCTAAGGCCAAGGCGGGATGTTAGCTTGCGGGACATGCCGCCCGCCCGCCCCGGCCAAGCCGTTTCGACGCAATCCGCCGCGCCCGCCGCGCCGCCCCTTGTGGCCGGGGCCGAGGCCTCGCCGATGATGGCGCAATATCTCGACTTGAAGCGCCAGCATGCCGATTGCCTGCTGTTCTACCGCATGGGCGATTTCTACGAGCTGTTCTTCGAGGATGCGGCCAAGGCCGCGCGCGCGCTCGACATCGCGCTCACCAAGCGCGGCAAGCACGAGGGCGCGGACATTCCCATGTGCGGGGTGCCGGTGCACGCGGCCGAGGCCTATCTCGCCAAGCTGATCCGCCAGGGCTTCCGCGTCGCGGTGTGCGAGCAGATGGAGGATCCGGCCGAGGCCCGCAAGCGCCCGGGCAAGCCGCCGGTCAAACGCGCGGTGGTGCGCATCGTCACCCCCGGCACCATCACCGAGGAGAACATCCTCGATGCGCGGCGCCACAATTACCTGGCCGCTTTGGCCGAGGCGGGAAGCGCGCTGGCGCTCGCCTGGCTCGACCTTTCGACCGGCGATTTCGGAACGCAGGAGGTGGCCAGCGCGAATCTCGGCGCGGCGCTCGCGCGCCTCGCGCCCGGCGAAATCCTGCTGCCCGAGCGGCTCCTGCAGAAACCCGAATTGTTCGAGCTCTTGAACGACTGGAAATCCGCGCTCTCGCCCCTGCCCAATGCGCGCTTCGATTCCGAGAACGGCCGGAAGCGCCTCGAGACGGCCTTGGGGGTGAAGGCGCTCGACGCCTTCGGCGATTTCTCGCGATCCGAGATCGCGGCGGCGGGCTCGCTGTTGGATTACGTCGATTTGACCCAGCAGGGCAAGCTGCCGGCGTTGAACCCGCCGCGGCGCTTTTCGTCCGGCGCCTTCTTGGCGATCGATCCCGCCACCAGGCGCAACCTCGAACTGACCGAGACCCTGACGGGCGAGCGAACCGGCAGCCTCCTGGCCGCCATCGACCGCACCAAAACCGGCGCGGGCGCGCGGCTCTTGGCCGAACATCTCGCGGCGCCCCTGACCGATGCGCACGCGATAGCGGCGCGGCTCGACGCGGTCGGGTTCTTCGCCGAATCCGAGAGCCAACGCCAGGACAGCCGCGCCATCCTCGGGCGTTGTCCGGACATGGCGCGCGCCATGGCGCGCCTTTCCTTGGGCCGCGGCGGCCCACGCGACCTGGCCGCGTTGCGCGACGGCTTGGAGCAAAGCGCGGGCTTGCGCGCGGCGCTTGCCTCGGCCCGGCCTCCTGCCCTCGTCGCCCAAGCCCTCAAGGATCTGGGCGAGCATTCGGCTTTCGTCGACCTCTTGAATCGTGCGCTGGCGGCGGAGCTGCCGCTTTATGCCCGCGACGGCGGCTTCGTCGCCGCGGGCTACGCGCCCGAACTCGACGAGCTGCGCCGTTTGCGCGACGAAGGCCGCCGCCTGGTGGCCGAACTCCAGGCGCGCTACGCGGGCGAATCGGGCGTCGCTTCGCTCAAGATCCGGCACAACAACGTGCTGGGCTATCACATCGAGGTGTCGCCCAATCACGCGGGCAAGCTCGGGCCTTCCTTCATCCACCGCCAGACGCTGGCCTCCTCGGTGCGCTACACCACATCCGAATTGGGCGAGCTCGAAAGCCGCATCGCGTCCGCGGCCGACAAGGCGCTGGCGCTCGAACTCCGGCTGTTCGAGGATCTGGTGAACGAGGCGCGGGCCCGCGCGGAAATGATCCAGGCGGCGGCCTCGGCGCTGGCTTCGCTCGACGTCGCGGCGAGCCATGCCGAGCTGGCGGTGGAGCGGGATTACCGCCGGCCGCTGGTTGGAAACGACTTGGCGTTTTCGATCAAGGCCGGCCGCCATCCGGTGGTCGAATCGTTCTTGAAGCGCCAGGCCGCGCAGAGCTTCGTCGCCAATGATTGCGAGTTCAAGCCGGGCCAGAAACTGTGGCTGCTGACCGGCCCCAACATGGCGGGCAAATCGACATTCCTGCGCCAGAACGCGCTCATTGCCGTGCTGGCGCAGATGGGCAGCTATGTCCCGGCGGAATCGGCCGTCATCGGCATCGTCGACCGGCTGTTCAGCCGCGTCGGCGCCGCCGACGATCTGGCGCGCGGCCGTTCAACATTTATGGTCGAGATGGTCGAGACCGCTGCCATTCTCAACCAGGCCACCGAACGCTCGCTGGTCATACTCGACGAGATCGGCCGCGGCACCTCGACCTTCGACGGGCTTTCGATCGCCTGGGCGGCGCTCGAACATCTGCACGGGGTCAATCGCTGCCGCTGCCTCTTCGCCACCCATTACCATGAGCTGACGGCGCTTCACGGCAAGCTCGAGGACCTGTCCTGCTGGACCATGCGCGTCAAGGAATGGCAGGGCGACGTGGTTTTCCTGCACGAGGTGGCGCAGGGATCCGCCGACCGTTCCTACGGCATCCATGTGGCGAAGCTCGCAGGATTGCCGCAAGCCGTGATCGCGCGCGCCGAGCAGGTGCTGGCGACATTGGAGAAGGGCGAGCAGCGCGGGCAATTGACCAAGCTCGCCGAGGATTTGCCGCTCTTCACCTCGAACCCGCCGCCGCGCGCGCCTTCGCCTTCGGAGCTGGAGAAGCTCCTGGCCGGGTTGCGTCCGGACGAGCTTTCGCCCAAGGAAGCGCTCGAATTCCTCTATCGGATCAAGAGCTTGGCCGAGAAGCGCGGCTGAACCGGCCAAGCGACAGCATGATCCCGCCGGTGTAAACTGACCCCATGAGTTCCATCCCCCACCCGCGCGACATCGTCGACCGCCGTTCGCTTTCGGCGAAGCTCAACGCGCTGGCATCCGCTTCCGCGGGCCCGCCCGCGCGCAAGGATGTGAGCGCCCTGCTCAAAGAGGCGCTGACCTCCGGCCGGGCCGTGGTGAAAAAGCGTTTCGAGGACGGGGCCTCCGGCACCGAAACCGTGCACGCGTTGGCCTTCCTCATGGATCAGATCATCCGCGCGCTTTACGACTTCACCCAGACCCGGATCTATCCGGCGCCCAATCCCACCGCGGGCGAGCAGATGGCGCTGATCGCCGTCGGCGGTTACGGCCGGGGGGAACTCGCCCCTTATTCCGACATCGATCTCCTCTTCCTGCTGCCCTACAAGGCGACGCCGCATATCGAGCAGGTGGTGGAATACATGCTCTACGCGCTGTGGGATCTGGGCCTCAAGGTGGGGCAGGCGACGCGCTCGATCGACGAGTGCATCGCCGCCGCCAAGGCCGATCTCTCCACCCGCACCGCCATCCTCGAGGCGCGCTACATCTGGGGCGAACAAAAACTCTACGACGATCTCAAGAAGGCGTTCGAGGCCAAGATCGCCAAGGGCTCGGCATCCGAATTCGTCCGGGACAAACTCGCCGAGCGCAACGAGCGCCATCTCAAGCTCGGCGATTCGCGCTATCTGGTCGAGCCCAACGTCAAGGAAGGCAAGGGAGCCTTGCGCGATCTCCACACCCTGTTCTGGATCGCCAAATACATCTACCGCGTCGACGACGTCGCGGCCTTGGTCGCCCTCAAGGTGCTGTCGGCCAAGGAGGCGCAACGCTTCGCGCGCGCGCAGGATTTCCTCTGGACGGTGCGCTGTCATTTGCATTTCCTCTCGGGCCGGGCCGAGGACCGCCTGACCTTCGAATTCCAGGCCGAAATCGCGCGGCGCATGGGCTACACCGACCATGCCGGGACGCGCGGCGTCGAACGCTTCATGAAACACTATTTCCTCATCGCCAAGGACGTGGGCGATCTGACGCGCATCTTCTGCGCGCTTCTGGAATCCGAGCAGACCAAGGAGCCGCTGCTCACCTGGCGGCGCTGGCGCGCGCGCGAGAAGAAGCTCGACGGTTTCAAGGTTTCTTCCGGCCGCCTCGACGTCGACAAGGACGGCACCTTCCGCGACGATCCGGTCAATCTCATCAGAATGTTCCATCTGGCCGAGGAGCACGGGCTCGACATCCATCCCCATGCGCTGCGCGTCATCACGCAATCCTTGAAACTGATCGACAACGATCTGCGTGCGAATCCCGAGGCCAACCGCCTGTTCATGGAGATTCTGACCTCGCGCAAGGATCCCGAGGTGGCGCTCCGCCGCATGAACGAGGCCGGCGTGTTCGGCCGCTTCGTGCCCGATTTCGGCCGCGTCGTGGCGCAGATGCAATTCGACATGTATCACATCTACACCGTCGACGAGCACACGCTCTTCGCCATCGGCTTGCTCGCCAAGATCGAGAAGGGCGAATTCAAGGACGAGCTGCCGCTGGCGACATCGCTGGCGCCGACGATTTCCTCGCGCCGCGCCCTTTATCTCGCCGTGCTGCTGCACGATATCGCCAAGGGCCGCGGCGGCGACCATTCGATCCTGGGCGAGGAGATCGCGTGGAAGCTCGGTCCCCGCCTGGGATTGACAGCGGAAGAAACCGAAACCACCGCCTGGCTGGTGCGCTGGCATTTGCTGATGAGCGCCACCGCCTTGAAGCGCGACATCGACGATCCGCAAACCATCCGGGACTTCGTCGAGCGCGTGCAATCGCCCGAACGCCTCAAGCTGCTGCTGGTGCTGACCGTGGTCGATATCCGCGCCGTCGGCCCCAAGGTGTGGAACAACTGGAAAGCGACGCTGTTGCGCGAGCTTTATCACCGCGCCTTCGACGTGATGGCGGGCGGACTGGTCGAGGAGGGACAGATGCAGCGCGTCTCCCTGGCCCAGGAAGCGGTGGTGAAGCTCCTGCCCGATTTCTCGCGCGAGGAGATCGAATCCTTCATCGCCAAGGGCTACCCGTTTTACTGGCTGTCCTTCGACCCGGAAACCCAGGCGCGCCACGCGCGCCTCATCCGCGAAGCCGAGCGTTCAAGCCGGCCGCTGACGCTCGAGACCCGCGTCGATCCCGGGCGGTCCGTCACCGAGATCACGCTCTATACCGCCGATCACGCCGGATTGTTCTCGCGCATCGCCGGCGCCTTGGCGCTGGCCGGCGCCAACATCGTCGACGCCAAGATTCTCACCATGCAGAACGGCATGGCGCTCGACACCTTCTGGGTCCAGGACCAGGCGGGCGGCGCCTTCGACCGGCCCGCGAAGCTGGCGAGGCTCGCAACCCTGTTCGAGGACGTGCTGGCGGGCCGCATCCAGCCGCATGTCGAGCTCTCGAAGCCGCAGGCGATTCCGGTGCGCACCCGCACCATCGCCGTGCCGCCGCGCGTCATCATCGACAACAATGCCAGCCTCACCCACACCGTGATCGAGGTCAACGGCCCCGACCGGCCGGGCTTGCTGTTCGAGGTGACGCGCGCGCTGACCGCGCTCAATCTGCAGATCTCGAGCGCCAAGATTTCCACCTACGGCGAGAAGGTGGTCGACGTCTTCTATGTGAAGGACCTGTTCGGCCACAAGATCGAACAGCAGGCCCGGCTCAAGGACATCCGCACCCGGCTGACCGCGGCGCTCCAATCCAACGCCAAGGACGCCGGCAAGCGCGCGCGCAAGACCGTGGCGGCGGAGTAGAAGTTCAGCCGAGCCGCCGCTTGAAGCCGATGGTCGGCGCAAATCCCACGATGGCGAGCACCGCCAGCGCCGCCGGCAGGAACGCCATCGCCGGCTTGCCGGTCGCATCCCACAGAAGCCCGGCCAGGACCGGCGTCACCACCGCGGTCGAATAACTCACGGTGAAGATGCCGGCGGTGAACCGGGGCACGTCGGCGTGCGGCACCAGAACCGGCGGCAAGGCCAGCAGCAGGATCATCACCGCGGCGCAGGCGGCACCCGCCACCCCCGCCCACCACACCACCCACGCGCCCGGCATAAGCAGCATGCCGGCGACGCTCGCCGCCATCGTCAGCCCCAAGGCGATGTAGGAATAATGGTGGCGCACCAGTTTTCCCACGAGCGCCAGCATCAGGAACGAGGCCGGAAGCTGGCCGAAATTGAGCGCGGTCAGGGCATAGCCGATCCATTGGCCTCTCCCCACCGCCTCGAGATAATCGGGCAGGAAGGTGTTGGTGGCGAAATAAAGCGTGTTGGTGCCGCCGAACATGATGGCGAGGCGCCAGATCAGGCCGTCTTTCCAATCGGGCCACCAGCGCCGCGGCGGCGCGCCTTTGGGATGGGGAACGTGTTTGGGGCCGAACAGCGCCAGCGCCAGCGCCGTCGCCAGCACCGGCACCGACCAGAACGCCAGGCTCCAGCGCCAGCTGCCGGCGAAGAGCGGCAGCACCAAAGGCAGGGTGAAGGCCACCGGCAAAGTCTCGCCCATCAACAGGCCGTTGGTATAGACCGCGGTGGCGAAGGGAATGCGGTGCGGCGCCCATTCGCGCACCAAGGGCGGCATCGTCGGCTGCATCACCGCGACGCCCGCGCCCATGGCGATGGTGGCGGCGTAAAGCGAGAGCGCGTCGCCGGCAAATCCCCGCGCGGCGCCGCCTGCGGCGGTGAGCAGCAGCCCGGCCATCAGCGCGCGCGCGGCGCCCAGCCGCGCGATCAGAAGCGAGCCCGGCACCGCCGCCGCGGCGAACAGCAGCGGCGGCAGGCTGCCGAGCAGCGCCACGCCGGTCTCGCTCAGACGCAGATCGTGGTGGATCAGCGGGATCACCGGCGGCACCGCCAGCACGGTCAGGCGCAAGCCGTTGCCCGCGAGCCAGAGGAGCGCGAGCGGGATCAGCAGCGGTTTCAACGAGTCCCGGGACAAGGCGCGGCATCCCTTCGCCAATGAAAAGGGCGGCTAAAGCCGCCCGGACTGCGATGTTCTAACCGATGACGGGCCTTGCGTCACTCAATCCGTCAAATCCCCGAAGAACTCCTTCACCTTGGCGAAGAAGCCCGCGCTTTGCGGCTGGGTCTTGCGCGAATCGCCCGCCGCCTCGAATTCCTTCAACAGCTCCTGCTGGCGCTTCGACAAATTGACCGGAATCTCCACCGCGACCTCGACGAACATGTCGCCGCGGGAGCCGGAGCGCAGCACCGTCATGCCCTTGCCCTTGAGGCGCAGCTGGTGGCCCGATTGCGTGCCGGGGGGAATGGTGAGCCGGGTGCGGTTGCCGTCGATGGTCGGCACTTCGAGCGATCCGCCCAACGCCGCCACCGGAAGCGCGACCGGCACGCGCAAATGGATGTTCGCGCCCTCGCGCTGGAACAAACGATGCGGCTTCACCCGGAGAAAGATGTAGAGATCGCCCGCGCCGCCGCCGCGCATTCCCGCTTCGCCTTCGCCCGCGAGCCGGATGCGCGTGCCGTCCTCGACCCCGGCCGGGATCGAAACCGACAGCGTCTTCTCCTTCTGGACGCGGCCCTGGCCGCCGCAGGCGCGGCAGGGATTTTCGATCACGCGGCCGGCGCCGTGACAGGCGGGGCAGGTGCGTTCGAGCGTGAAGAAGCCCTGTTGCGCCCGCACCCTGCCGCTGCCGTGGCAGGTCGGGCAATTGATCGGGCGCGAGCCCGCCTCGGCGCCGCTGCCCTTGCAGGTTTCGCAAGCGGCGAGGGTCGAGACGCGCACCTGGGTCTGCTTGCCCGAAAAGGCCTCTTCCAGGCCGATCTCGAGGTTGTAGCGCAGATCGTTGCCGCGCAGATTGGCGCCCTGGCCGCCTTGGCGCCGTCCGCCCATGAAATCGCCGAACATCTCCTCGAAGATGTCGGCGAAGCCGGCGCCGAAACCGGCATCGCCCTGGCCGCCGCGCATGCCGCCGCCGCCCTCGAAGGCGGCGTGGCCGAAGCGGTCATAGGCCGCGCGCTTCTGCTCGTCCTTCAGGACGTCATAGGCTTCGCTGACGTCCTTGAAGTGCTGCTCGGATTTCTTGTTGCCCGGATTGCGGTCCGGGTGATGCTGCATGGCGAGCTTGCGGTAGGCCTTCTTGAGTTCCTCGGCCGAGGCGCCGCGCGAAACCCCCAACAGCTCGTAATAATCCTGCTTGGCCATCGCCTGCTACTGAATCCCCAATTTCGCCGCGGCGATGGACTTATGCGGAGCCGCGCTTCTTCTTCTCGTCCACTTCCTCGAAATCGGCGTCGACCACCTTTTCGCTGCCGCCGCCGGCTTGCTGGCCGCCGCCTGGCGCCTCCGGGCCGGCCGCGCCGCCGGGCGGCGGGGTTTGCGCCTTATAGAGCGCCTCGCCGGCCTTCATCGCCGCCTGGGCCAACGCCTCGGTCTTGGCGCGGATCTGGCCCAGATCGCCGCCGCCGATCACGCCCTTGAGCTCGGCAATCGCGGTCTCGATCGCCTGCTTGGCATCGGCCGGAAGCTTGTCGCCGTTTTCCTTCAGGGTCTTTTCGCTGGCGTGGATCAGGGCTTCGGCCTGGTTCTTGGCCTCGACCTGCTCGCGGCGCTTCTTGTCCTCCTCGGCGTGAGCCTCGGCGTCCTTCACCATCTTGCTGATGTCGTCCTTGGAGAGCCCGCCCGAGGCCTGGATGCGGATCTGCTGCTCCTTGCCGGTGGCCTTGTCCTTGGCCTGGACCGAAACGATGCCGTTGGCGTCGATGTCGAAATTGACCTCGATCTGCGGCACGCCGCGGGGCGCCGAGGGAATGCCGACCAGGTCGAACTGGCCCAAGAGCTTGTTGTCGGCCGCCATCTCGCGCTCGCCCTGGAAGACGCGGATGGTCACCGCGGTTTGGCTGTCCTCGGCGGTGGAGAAGGTCTGGCCCTTCTTGGTCGGGATGGTGGTGTTGCGGTCGATGAGCCGCGTGAACACGCCGCCCAGGGTCTCGATGCCGAGCGACAAGGGCGTCACGTCCAAGAGCAGCACGTCCTTGACCTCGCCCTTCAATACGCCCGCCTGGATGGCGGCGCCGACGGCGACCACCTCGTCCGGGTTGACCGAGCGGTTGGGCTCCTTGCCGAAGAACTGCTTCACCGTCTCGATCACCTTGGGCATGCGCGTCATGCCGCCGACCAGGATGACCTCCTGGATCTCGGAGGCCTTCAATCCGGCGTCCTTCAACGCGTTGCGGCAGGGCTCGACGGTTTTCTGGATCAGGTCGTCGACCAGCGCCTCGAGCTTGGCGCGGGTGAGCTTGATGTTGAGATGCTTGGGGCCGGCCTGGTCCGCCGTGATGAAGGGCAAATTGACCTCGGTCTGCATCGAGGAGCTGAGCTCGATCTTGGCCTTCTCCGCCGCCTCTTTCAGGCGCTGGAGCGCCAGGCGGTCGCTGCGCAAATCGATGCCCTGTTCCTTCTTGAATTCGTCGGCCAGGTAATCGATCACGCGCTTGTCGAAATCCTCGCCGCCCAGGAAGGTGTCGCCGTTGGTCGATTTGACCTCGAACACGCCGTCGCCGATTTCCAGCACGGAAATGTCGAAGGTGCCGCCGCCCAGATCGTAGACCGCGATGGTGCCGGATTTCTTCTGCTCGAGCCCGTAGGCTAGCGCGGCCGCGGTGGGCTCGTTGATGATGCGCAGGACTTCGAGCCCCGCGATCCGGCCGGCGTCCTTGGTCGCCTGGCGCTGGCTGTCGTTGAAATACGCCGGCGTGGTGATGACCGCCTCGGTGACGGTCTCGCCCAGATAGGCCTCGGCGGTTTCCTTCATCTTCTGCAGCACGAAGGCGCTGATCTGGGCGGGCGCGTATTTCTTGCCGCGGCTCTCGACCCAGGCGTCGCCGTTGTCGCCGGGAATGATCTTGAAGGGCACCAGCTCCATCTCCTTCTTCACCATCGGATCGATGAAGCGGCGGCCGATCACGCGTTTGACGCCGTAAAAGGTGTTCTCGGGGTTGGTGACGGATTGGCGTTTGGCCGCCTGGCCGACCAGGCGCTCGCCCGATTCCGTGAAGGCAACCTGGGAGGGCGTCGTGCGCGCGCCCTCGCTGTTCTCGATCACCTTGGCCTGCTTGCCTTCCATGACGGCGACGCAGGAATTGGTGGTGCCGAGATCGATGCCGATGACTTTGGCCATATCCCTTATCTCCTTGTGAGCGGAACCCCCGCGGCCCAAAACGGCGCCGCGCCGGCTCCCCATACGGTTCCCCATTACCCCCGGGAAACCAGGGGTTATATATGGACGCCGCGCCCGGTGTGCAAGACTCGAAGCCGCCCAAAAACCGCCCTAAACTGGCCTAATCCCGGCTTGAGCCGCCATCGAGCCGGGGATTAGAGTGAATCTCCACCCCTATAGTGCAGCAGGTAGGGCAGCAGGAGGATTCGCGCATGAAACGGACGGCGATGGCGGCGGGTTTGGCCGCGGTTTTAATGGCGGCTTATGCCCCGGCCCATGCCCAATCCGCCCAGGACAGCGACATGTGCCACGGCCGCAACAACGCCTCCTTTGACCAGATCATCGCCGGCTGCACCGCCGTGATCCAACAGGGCCATCTCGCCGGCAAGGACCTGGCCAACGCCTATTTCAACCGCGGCCTCGCCCACAGCCTGAAACGCGAATACGACCCGGCGATCGCGGATCTGAGCCAGGTGGTGAAGCTTGAGCCCAAAGACGCCGAGGCCTTCGACGAACGCGGCGCCGACTATTTCGGCAAGCAGGATTTCGACAAGGCGCTCGCCGATTTCAACCAGTCGATCAGCCTCGATCCCAAGAATTTCCGCGCCTATCAAAATCGCGGCGCGGTCTATAACGCCAAGAGCCAATGGACCCAGGCGCTGGCCGATTTCAACCAGGCCATCAGCCTCAACCCGCATATCGGCCAAGTTTATTACGACCGCGCGATATCCGAGGACAAGCTCGGCCAGCACGATCAGGCCCAGGCCGATTACGACAAGGCGATCAAGTTCGATCCCAGCCTGAAAAACCCGCCGCCGCAAAAGCCGCAATAGGCAGGCGCAGCCTTATTCCCGGTCGTTCGCCGGGGCGGGCGGCTTGGATACTCCGACCAGCGCCGGGCGCAGCAGCCGGTCGTGCATGACGTAACCCGGCTGCATGATCTGGGCGACGGTGCCGGGCGGGTAGTCGCCGGTCGCGACCTCGTACATCGCCTGGTGGAGATGGGGATCGAAGGGATCGCCCAAGGCGGGCTCGACGCGCTTGACGCCGTGGCGCTCGAAGATCGCCCACAACTCGCGCTCGGTCGCGGCCACGCCGTCGATCACGCCTTTGGCCGCCGGGTCGGCCGCGATCGCGGCCTCGCTCGCGATGGCGCGGCGCAGATTGTCGGCGACGCTCAGCAATTCCTTGGCCAAATTCGACGTGGCGAAGCGCAGCGATTCCTCGCGCTCGCGCACGAAACGCCGGCGCTGGTTCTCGCTTTCGGCCAAGGCGCGCAGCAGCTTGTCCCGGGCCTCGGCCAGTTGGGATTCGAGCTGCGCGATGCGTTCCTCGGGCGTCGGCTCGGGGGCCGCCTCCGGCGCGGGTTCCGCCGGCGCCGCCGGGTTTTCGGTTTCGTCGCTCATGGTTTCTTTTCTGTCTCTTGTTCTATCCCAGGATCCGGCCGATCACCTTGGCGGTATAGTCCACCATCGGAATGATCCGCGCGTAATTGATGCGGGTCGGGCCGATGACGCCGATCGCGCCCACCACCTGCTCGCGTGAATTGCTGTAAGGCGCGACGATCATCGAGCATCCCGCCACCCCGAAGAGCGGGTTGTCGGCGCCGATATAGATGTGGACGCCCTCGCCGCCGCGCGTCGCGTCCAAGAGGCGCACCATTGCCTCCTTGGTTTCGAGCATGTCGAACAAGGTCCTGAGGCGTTCCAGATCGCCCAGCGCGGTCACGTCGTCCAGAAGCTTGGCCTGGCCCTTGACGATGAGCGCGCCCTGCTCCGCTCCCCCCGCCCAGGAGGCGAGGCCCGCTTGCACCAGCTTCGCGGTCAACTCGTCGATCTCGCCGCGCCATGCCGATATCTCGTTCAAGATCGCCGCGCGCGCTTCCTCGACGGTGCGGCCCACCAGCCGCGCATTGAGATAATTCCCGGCCGCGACCATGGTCGAGGGCGGGGTTCCAGCCGGCACCTCGATGATGCGGTTTTCCACCACCCCGTCCTCGGTCACCATCACCACCAGCGCGCGTCCCGGCGCCAACGGCACGAACTCGATGTGGCGCAACGGCCGTTCGATCTTGGGCGAGATGACCAGCCCGGCGCAGCGCGACAGCCCGGCCAGCGCCGAGGTCGCCTCTTCCAGCGCCTGCGACAGGCTCTTGCCGGCGGCGGCGCAACGGCCCTCGATGTTGCGCCGCTCGTCCTCGCTCAAGCCCCCCAGCTCCAGAAGCCCGTTGACGAACAGCTTCAAGCCGGCCTCGGTCGGCAGCCTGCCCGCCGAGGTATGGGGCGCGAACAGCAGCCCCTGCTCCTCCAGATCGGCCATTACGTTGCGGATGGTGGCGGGCGACAGATCGAGCCCGCCCTTGCGCGCCAGCGTGCGCGAGCCCACCGGCTCGCCGGTCTCGACATAGGCGTCGACGATGCGGCGGAAGATCTCGCGCGAGCGGTCGTTCAATTCGGTGACGATGGGCCGGGGTGGGATTTGGGTCATGAGCCCGTCATACTTAGGAAACGCGGTCCCCCAGGTCAACCCAAGCGGTTCCGGCCGCCCTTTACGCTCGGGTCCCGGCGGATTAGCTTGCACTCCGTTCAAGCCGGAAAGGAACCCCATGCCGCGCCCCTCGGGCCGTGCCGCCGATGCGATGCGTGAAGTGCGCCTCGAGCCCAACGCCGCCAAATACGCCGAAGGCTCGTGCCTGGCCGTGTTCGGCGAGACCCGCGTGCTGTGCTGCGCCACGGTCGAGGACAAGCCGCCGCCCTTCCTCAGGAACACCGGGCGCGGCTGGGTGACGGCGGAATACGGCATGCTGCCGCGCGCGACCCACACCCGCACCGACCGCGAGGCCGCGCGCGGCCGCCAGACCGGCCGCACCCACGAGATCCAGCGCCTGATCGGCCGCTCCTTGCGCGCCGTCACCGATCTCGTGGCCTTGGGCGAGCGCCAGATCCGCATCGATTGCGACGTGCTCCAGGCCGACGGCGGCACCCGCACCGCCGCCATCACCGGCAGCTACGTGGCGCTCCACCTGGCCTTGAAATCCCTGGTCGGCTCGGGGCTGCTGCCGGCCTTGCCGCTCGCCGACCAGGTCGCGGCGGTTTCCTGCGGCATCTGCGGCGGGACGCCAGTGCTCGATCTCGACTATGCCGAGGATTCCGCCGCCGAGGCCGACGCCAATTTCGTCATCACCGGAAAGGGCGGCATCATCGAGATCCAGGCCACCGCCGAGAAGGAACCTTTCGCCGAAGAACGCTTCACTGGAATGCTCGGCTTGGCGCGCGGCGGCATCGCCGCGCTCATCAAGCTGCAGCGCGAGGCCTTGGGTCTTGGCCCCTAAGGATTCTCATACCCTGCGCGGCCAGCGCCTGGTCGTGGCCTCCCACAATCCCGGCAAGATCGCCGAAATCTCGTCCCTGCTTGCGCCCTACGGCGTCGACGCGGTGGGCGCCTCCGATCTCGGCTTGATCGAGCCCAATGAGACCGGATCGAGCTTCGAGGAGAACGCCGCGTTGAAAGCCAAGGTCGCGGCGCGGGCGAGCGGGCTGCCCGCTTTGGCCGACGATTCCGGCCTGGTCGTGCCGGCGCTCGGCGGCAAGCCCGGCATCCAATCGGCGCGCTGGGCGGGCGCGGCAAGGGACTTCGCCGCCGCGATGAACCGCTTGGAGCGCCTGCTCGGCGGCTTGAAGGACCGCCGCGCCTTCTTTGTCGCCGTGCTGGCGCTCGCCTGGCCCGACGGGCGGGTCGAAACCTTCCGCGGCGAGGCGCATGGCAGGCTGGTCTTCCCGCCGCGCGGAGCGCGCGGCTTCGGCTACGACCCGGTTTTCCTGCCCGACGGGAAAGAGGAGACTTTCGGCGAGATGCTGCCCGAGGCCAAGGACAAGATCAGCCACCGCGCCAAGGCCTTCGCGGCTTTCGCCGAAGCCTGGCTGGGACCCGCGCCGTGAGCGAGCTTGCGCTCTATATCCACTGGCCGTTCTGCAAGTCGAAATGCCCTTATTGCGACTTCAACAGCCATGTGCGCGCGGGCGTCGATAGCGCGCGCTGGAAGGCCGCGCTCTTGGCCGAGCTCGATCACTGGGCGCGCGAGACCGAAGGCGCGCGGGTTGCGACGGTGTTTTTCGGCGGCGGCACGCCCTCGCTGATGGAACCCGCGACCGTGGCGGCGTTGATCGAGCGCATCGGGCAGCGTTGGGGCCTGGCGCCCGAAGCCGAGATTACGCTCGAGGCCAATCCCACCTCGGTCGAATCCGCCCGCTTCCGCGATTTGCGCCAGGCGGGCGTCAACCGCGTCTCGCTCGGCGTCCAGGCCTTGAACGACCGCGACCTCAAGTTTCTCGGCCGCGGCCACGACGTCCAGGAGGCGCGCCGCGCCGTCGAGCTCGCCCGCGAAATTTTCCCGCGCTTCTCCTTCGATCTGATTTATGCCCGGCCCGGGCAGGAAACCGCGTCCTGGAAGGCGGAGCTCAAGGAGGCGCTGGCCTTGGCCGACGATCATCTCTCGCTCTATCAGCTCACCATCGAGCCCGGCACGGCTTTCGCGCCCGCCTATGATCGGGGCGATTTCACCCTGCCCGACGACGAGCAAACCGGTGAACTTTATGAAGCCACGCAGGAAATGCTGGGTGCGGCGGGCTTGCCGGCCTACGAGATCTCGAACCACGCCCGGCCCGGGCGGGAATGCCGCCACAACCTCGCCTATTGGCGCAGCATGGATTACGCCGGCATCGGCCCGGGCGCCCATGGCAGGCTCGAGGCCGGGCCGGGGCGTTACGCCGTGCGCCAGTACCGCGCGCCCGAAACCTGGCTCGAAGCGGTGGAAAAGCGCGGCCACGGCACCGAGGCGGTCGAACGCCTGTCGCAAGCCCAGCGCCGCGCCGAGCTCCTGATGATGGGCTTGCGGCTGGCCGAAGGGGTTGCGCGCTTCCGCTTCATCGCCGCGACCGGGCAATCCTTCGAGGACGAGTTGGGACGCGAAAAACTGGCGCCTCTGATCGAAGGCGGGTTCCTGGAACTCGACGAATCCGCTTTGCGCGCCACGCCGGCCGGACGCCAGCGCCTCAACGCCGTGTTGGGAAACTTACTGGCCTAACGCCTGGAAATCGGCGGGCGCCGGATCGACCACCACCGGCACGCCCCTTTGCACCTCGAGCACGGCCAGGCCGCGCTGGGTCGTGCCGTCGGGATTCAGCCGGAACAGCCCGTCGAGCCCGCTGAAGCCCGAGGGGTTGGTGAGGGTTTCGGGCGCATAGCCGCCATCGGGCGAAGCCTTGGCGAGCGCCACCGCCAGCGCCGTGGCGTCGTAGCCGAGCGTGACCAGCCGCGGCGGTTGCTGCTTGTAGAGGGCGAGATAGCGGCTCTGGAAGGTGGCGCGCAGCTCGGGCGCGGGCGCCGCGTACCAGCCGCCGTTGAGCGCGGGCTCGACGCCCAATCCGGTCTCGTCCCAAAGCCCGGTGCCGAGGAATTTCACGGTATCGGGATCGATGCCGTCATAGGGCAAGAGCGGCGCCAGCAGCTTGAGCCTGCCGTCGCCGTCGGCAATCATCAGCGCGTCGAATTGCGCGCCGGCGGCGAAGCGCTTGACCGCGGGATCGAGATTGGTCGCCGCCGGATCGTAATAGTCGACGCGCCCCAAGGTCGCGCCCGAGGCCTGGACCGCGTCCTTGAAGGCGCTGACCGCGATGTTGCCATAGGTCGAATCCGGCGCCAGCATGGCGAAGCGGCCGTAGCCCTTGGCCTTGGCGAAGGCCACCACGCGCGCAATCTCCTGGCTCGGCTGGAAGCCCAAAAGGAAAACGCCGTTGCCGGCGTATTGCGTGGCATTGGAAAAAGCCAGCACCGGCACATGCGCTTGCGCCGCCACCGGCTTCACCGCCTCGACCTCGGCGGCCAGCAGCGGACCGATGATGAGCTTGGCGCCTTGCGCGATCACGTCGCGCGCCGCCGCCGCCGCGCCCGGCGCGGCGCCCTGGGTGTCGCGCGGCAGCAGCTCGACGCCGTTGTCGGGCGTGTCGAACAACGCCATCTCCGAAGCCTGCAGCATGGACTGGCCGAGCGCGGCGCTCGGACCCGA
Organism: uncultured Alphaproteobacteria bacterium; assembly: GCA_963810055.1. Taxonomy (GTDB): domain Bacteria; phylum Pseudomonadota; class Alphaproteobacteria; order ATCC43930; family CGMCC-115725; genus REEB95. Next base: position 413,936 of record CAWEME010000012.1, read on the forward strand.
CAGCGGCAGCAGCAGCCCGACCTTGGGCGGGCCCAGTCCCGGTGGTGCGGGCGCGCCCGGCGGCGAAGGCGCTTCGCCGGGGGTTGGCCCCAGGCCCGCTCCCACGCCCGGTCCCACCGGCTGCGGCGGCAGCGTCGCGCCGGGTGGGGCGGGCGGGGGGGGCGCTTGCGGGCGCTTCGTCAGTCCCGGTATCGTCAATCCCGGTATCGTCATTCCCGAGCAGGAAACCAGCGCGAAGGCGGAAAGGATCAGCCATGCCGCGAGAACAAGGCGCGGGCGCGGGCAAGCGGGCGAGAAAAGGCGGCGGAACAGGCGCGGTCTCCCTGGCGGCGCGGGATATCGGCCAAGAGCCTATAGAGGCCGTTCAACCAAGTAAACTCGCTCCCGGGCTCTATGTCGTTGCGACGCCCATCGGCAATCTCGGCGACGTCAGCTTGCGCGCGCTCAAAACCCTCGCCTCGTCCGACGCCGTGCTATGCGAGGACACGCGCGTGACGGCCAAGCTGCTCGCGCGCTTCGGGATAAAAGCGCGCACCATCCCCTATCACGACCACAATGCCGCGCGCGCGCGGCCGGAAATCCTCCGCCGCCTCAAGGCGGGCGAAGCCCTGGCCCTGGTTTCGGATGCGGGCACGCCGCTCATCTCCGATCCGGGTTACAAGCTGGTGCGCGAAGCCATCGAAGCGGGCGTGGCCGTGACCGCGATCCCCGGGGCCTCGGCGGCGCTCGCGGCCTTGGTGTTGTCGGGCCTGCCGCCCGACGCCTTCGCCTTCGCGGGATTTCTTCCGCCCAAGCCGGCCGCGCGCAAGCGCGTTCTCCAGGAATGGAAATCCGTGCGCGCGACGCTGTTGTTCTACGAAAGCGCGCCGCGTTTGGCCCAATCCCTCGCCGACATGGCGGAGGTGCTGGGCGACCGGCACGCCGCGGTGGCGCGCGAGCTGACCAAGCTCTACGAAGAGGTGAAGCGCGGCAATCTCGCCGAACTCGCGGCCTATTACCGCGCGGCGGGATCGCCCAAGGGCGAGGTGGTGGTGGCGGTCGGGCCGCCGGAAGGAGAATCCTTCCCATCCCAAGGGCCGGAACTCGACCGCGAGCTGGCGGCGGCGCTGGCCCGCACCAGCCTGCGCCAGGCGGTGGCGGAGGTCGCGGCGGCGACCGGGCTGCCGCGCCGCCAAGTCTATGCCCGGGCGCTTCAGCTCAAGGGCGAAGGCCAGTGAGCAGCCGCAGGATTCGCGGGGCCGAAGCCTTCCGCCGCGGCCTGTGGGCGGAAACGCTTTGCCTGTGGGCGCTGCGCCTGAAGGGCTATCGCATCCTCGCCCGGCGCTACCGCAGCCCGGTCGGCGAGATCGATCTGATCGTCAGGCGCGGCGCCGTCCTCGCCGCGGTCGAGGTCAAGGCGCGCGCCGACCGCGACCGCGCGGGCGAATCGGTGCTCTGGCGCCAGCGCGGGCGCATCGTCCGCGCGCTCGAGAATTTCCTCGCGCTGCATCCCCGGCTCCGGGACTCGAATCTGCGTTTCGACGTCATGCTGGTGGCGCCCGGAAGCTGGCCGCGCCATATCCCGGACGCTTGGCGGCCGGAGGCCTAAGAGCCTTGCTTTCGGAGTCTTGCCCCGATATTGACGCATTGCCGTTGTCTGGTGGCGGGCCGTTACCCGCTTTTGAGGAGCAAGCCTTGTCCCGTTTTCGTTTCGCTTCGCACGACGGCAAAGGCCTGGTTTCGGCCTTTGCCTGTGCTACGCGCGCCCGGTTCCGCTTGCGCGTCTTCGCCCCGCTCGTCCTGCCGCTGCTGCTCTCGGGCTGCCTCTTGCCCGTCGCCGCGGCCGGCAGCGGCGCCAGCATCGGCTATATCGCGACCGAGGACCGCTCGGTGAAGGAGAATGTCGACGACGCCGTGCTGTGCGCCACCATCAACCGGGCCTGGGTCGATTTCAACAGCGAGCTCAACGACGATCTCGATTGCCACGCCTATCAGGCGCGCGTGCTGGTCACCGGCCGGGTGCCGAGCAAGTCCTGGCGCGCGGAGGCGATCAGCCGCGCCAACCAGGTCCAGGGCGTCAAGGAAGTCTATGACGAGATCACCGTCGGCCCGGGCGGCAGTTTCGGCAACAACATGCATGACCTCTATATCACCGAGCACCTGAAGGCGGAGCTCTTGACCGCCAAGGACGTCCGTTCCAACAACTTCATCGTCACCACGGCGAACGGCGTGGTCTTCATCATCGGCACGGCGCGCGATCGGGGCGAAATCGACCGCGTCATCGATTACGGGCGCAACATGGACGGGGTGAAACGCGTGGTCTCCTATATCCGCATCCGCGCCGGCGCGGGCGAGGAAACCGGACCGGTCAACGCCGCCGCTTCCGCTCCGGGCGACACCGCGCCCAACGCGCCGACGCCACGCGGCGACATCGTGGTGACGCCGCTGCAAGCTCCGCCGGCCGCCTCATCGCCCGCCGCGCCGCCGCCGCGCGGCGATACCGGCCCCGCCGCGCCGCCGCGCGGCAATACCGGCAATACCGGAGTGACGCCGCTGCAATGAGCCTCACCATCGCCATCCAGATGGATCCGGTCGAGCGGATCAACCCCGAGACCGATTCGACTTTTGTCCTGGCGCTCGAAGCCCAGGCGCGCGGCTACGCGATGTTTCACTATCTGCCGCGCGATCTCGATCTGGCCCAGGGCAAGCTCACCGCGAAGGCGCGGCCCTTGAAGGCGAGCCGCGATGCCGGCCCGCCGCTTACGCTCGGCCCGGCCCGGACCCTCGATCTCGCCGCGATGGACGTGATCCTGATGCGCCAGGATCCGCCCTTCGACATGGCCTACATCACCGCGACGCATCTTCTGGAGCATGTGAGCGGCAAGGCGCTGGTGGTCAACGACCCGGTCAGCGTCCGGAACGCGCCCGAAAAGCTCTTCGCCACGCATTTCATGGGCTTGATGCCCGAGACGCTGATCACCAGCGACGCCGGTTCGATCCGCGCTTTCCGCGAACGCCACGGCGACATCATCCTGAAGCCGCTCTTCGGCGCTGGCGGCGCCGGCGTGTTCCACCTCCGGCCCGAGGACGAGAACCTGAACGCGCTGTTGGAGATGTTCACCCAGCTCTACCGCGAGCCGGTCATCGCCCAGCGTTACCTGCCCGAGGTGCGCCAAGGCGACAAGCGCATCATCCTGGTCGAGGGCGAACCCTTGGGCGCGGTGCTGCGCGTGCCGGAGAAGGGCGAGGCGCGCGCCAATTTCCATGCCGGCGGCAAGGCGCAAAAATCGAATTTGTCCAAGCGCGAGCGCGAAATCTGCGCCGCCATCGGCCCCCGGCTGCGCGAGCTGGGCCTGGTGTTCGTCGGCATCGACGTGATCGGCGACTACCTGACCGAGATCAACGTCACCTCGCCGACCGGCATCCAGGAAATCAACCGGTTCGACGGCGTCAAGCTCGAAGCCAAGGTCTGGGACGCGATCGAGACGCGCCTGAAGAAAAAGCGCTGAGCGGAAATCCGCCGCTTACTTCAGCAGGCTTTCCAGCATCCACGCCGCGCCGTTTCAGTTGCCGACGGGCGGTTTGTGACCCGCTTCGTAGAGGAACCAGGCCCGGCGCTCGGTCTCGTCGATATAGACCTCGAGCTGGCTGGTCGTCGCCACGTCGCCGTGCTTGGCGCAAAGCTCGTGCGCCTCACGCATGCGCTTGGCTAGGTCGGTGTTGTCTTCGCGCAACTCGGCGAGCATGTCCTGCGGCGTGACGAAGGGAGCGTCGTTGTCCGCGACGTGCTTCAGGCGGGCGATCTCGCCGATCGAGCGCAGCGTCTGGCCGCCGATCTTGCGGACGCGCTCGGCGACGACGTCGGTCATCGCGAAAATCTGGTCCGACTGCTCATCGAGCAGTAGGTGATAGTCGCGGAAATGCGGGCCGCTCATGTGCCAATGGAAGTTCTTCGTCTTCACATAGAGCGCGAAGATATCCGCGAGCACGACGTTGAGTGCGCCCGAGATGTCCCGGATGACATTCGCGCCGAATCCCGCGGATGGCGACGGCGCTCCCGGTAAGGGGCGTTGGTTGGATGTATCGGGCATTTACGACCTCCTTCTCAGACGATGGCTTCCCAAATCATGTCGGCGCTCCATACGATAATTCAAGATTGTGTTGGCAACATGGCCGCAGGGCGGAACATAACGCGCCCTCGGGCTTAGAGCTTGGTCTCTTTGCTGCGCGCGCGCAGCGCCGCCGCGTCGCCGTCGAGGCAATGCCCGGTGGAAGCGTTCTGCCGCAGGTCGCGCGGCCGGCTTTGGGCGAAGACCAGCTGCTCGCCGCCGGCGCCGCCGTAGAAGTAAAGATCGAGCACGCAATCGGCGCTGCGGTATTGCCACACCTCGGCGGGCGGGTCGTTGCGGCGGAAATCGGGCTGGCCATAAAGCGCCGCCACCTGGGCGGGCGCGAGCCCGGCCAGATTGCCCAGCCGCACCGATCCGGGAGAAGCCGCGCTATCGGCAAAATCATCGCTGGCGCAGGCGGCCAGGGCCAAGACCAGGGCCAGCACGGTTCCCAGGCGCCACGCCGCGCCGGCCGGACTCCTCTTTACTCTCTCAACCATGCGGCCTGGTCCGTTCCGATAGGCGAACGACCGGGCGGAGCTCGCCATGCGCCGGTGACGGGATTCGGGCGCAAAACCCGCGCCCGCGAACCGCCGGAACCTGGATTGCCTCCCCCAGAAGAGTCTCAACGCTCTTCTGGAATGATAATAATCTCCAAGTCACGGGGAATAAAGAGAAATCCGCCTCGGCCCGGCCCGCCGGGGCATTTTTGCCGCTGCTGCGCGCGCACTTGCGGCAAACTTGGCCTTCCCTATACTCCGCCCGCTTTCGCCCCCACCCTCCGCCTGGAACCCCTTTCCATGACCGCCTCTTCCTACGATGTCGTCGGCATCGGCAATGCCATTGTCGATGTGCTGGCCAAGGCGGACGACGCCTTCATCGCGAGCCAGGGCCTCGCCAAGGGCACCATGGCGCTGGTCGACGCGGCCCGCGCCGAGGCGCTTTACGCCAAGATGGGCGAGGGGATCGAGGCCTCGGGCGGCTCGGCCGCCAACACCATCGCCGGATTGGCCTCGCTCGGCGGCAAGGGCGCCTATATCGGCAAGTTGCAGGACGACCAGCTCGGCCGCATCTTCGCCCACGATCTCGCCTCGCTCGGCGTCGCGTTCAAGACGCCGCCCTTGAAGAACGGCCCGCCCACCGCGCGCTGCCTGATCCTGGTTTCGCCCGACGCGCAGCGCACCATGAACACCTTCCTCGGCGCCTGCGTCGAGCTCGGGCCGGAGGACGTCGACGCGGAGCTGATAGCGGCGGCGAAGGTCACCTATCTCGAGGGTTACCTGTTCGATCCGCCGCGCGCCATGGAGGCCTTCCGCAAGGCGGCGAGAATCGCGCATAAATCGTCCCGCAAGGTGGCGTTGTCGCTGTCCGACCCCTTCTGCGTCGGGCGCCACCGCGCCGAGTTCCTCGATCTGGTCAAAAGCCACATCGACGTGCTGTTCGCCAACGAGCACGAAATCTGCTCGCTCTACGAAACCGAGCATTTCGAGCAGGCGGCTCAGGCGGTGCGCGGCCATTGCGAGATCGCGGTGCTGACGCGCAGCGAGCGCGGCTCCAACATCGTCACCTCGAAGGAGATGCTGCACGTGGCGCCGGCACCTGTCGCGCGCGTGGTCGACACCACCGGGGCCGGCGATCTTTACGCCGCCGGCTTCCTCTACGGCCTGACCCACGGCCGGGATCTCGGAACTTGCGGCAAATTGGGCAGTCTGTGCGCCGGCGAGGTCATCGGCCATTTCGGCGCCCGGCCCGAAACCTCGCTCAAGAACCTGGCCAAGGGCGCGGGTCTTCTATAACGGCCCCGCAGGGGCCATATGTGAGTTGACATGGACATCCGGAACATCGCCATCATCGCCCATGTCGACCATGGGAAAACCACCCTGGTCGACCAGCTGCTCAGGCAAAGCGGGACCTTCCGCGCCAATCAGCAGGTGATGGAGCGCGCGCTCGATTCGAACGATCTCGAGCGCGAGCGCGGCATCACCATCCTGGCCAAATGCACCTCGGTCGATTGGAAAGGCACGCGCATCAACATCGTCGACACGCCCGGCCACGCCGATTTCGGCGGCGAGGTCGAGCGCATTCTGTCGATGGTCGACGGCGTGCTGGTGCTGGTGGACGCGGCCGAAGGGCCGATGCCGCAGACCAAATTCGTGCTCGGCAAGGCGCTGCGCCAGGGCCTGAGGCCGATCGTCGTGATCAACAAGATCGACCGCAGCGATGCCAGGCCGACGGCCGTGCATAACGAGATTTTCGACCTCTTCGCCGTGCTCGACGCGACCGAGGCGCAGCTCGATTTCCCCACGCTTTACGCCTCGGGCCGCGCCGGCTGGGCGGTGGCCGAGCCCGACGACGAGCGCAAGGATTTGACGCCGCTGTTCGACCTGATTTTGCGCCACGTGAGTCCCCCGGAATCCGAGCCGGACGCGCCCTTCGCCATGCTGGTGACCACGCTCGAATACGATTCCTATGTCGGCCGCGTGCTGACCGGGCGCATCCACAAGGGCACGGCGCGGGTCAACATGCCCTTGAAGGCGCTGTCGCCCGACGGCCGGGTCATCGAGGAGGCGCGGCTCACCAAGCTCTTCGCTTTCCGCGGGCTCGAGCGCCGGCCGATCGAAGAGGCCCAGTCCGGCGACATCGTCGCCATCGCGGGTCTCCAGCACACCACCGTCGCCGACACCATCTGCGCGCCCGAGGTGACCCAGGCCCTGCCGTCCATGCCGGTCGATCCGCCGACTCTGGCGATGATTTTCTCGGTGAACGACAGCCCCTTGGCCGGGCGCGAGGGGAACAACAAGGTCACCTCGCGGCTGATATTCGAAAGGCTGAAACGCGAGGCCGAAGGCAACGTCGCCATCCGCGTCCGCGAGAGCGAGGAAAAGGATGCGATCGAGGTGGCCGGCCGCGGCGAATTGCAGCTCGGCGTCTTGATCGAGACCATGCGGCGCGAAGGCTTCGAGCTTTCGATCTCGCGTCCCCAGGTCCTGGTCAAGACCGCTCCCGACGGCGGCAAGCTCGAACCGGTCGAGGAGGTCCAGGTCGACGTCGACCAGGATTTCGCCGGCATCGTGGTGGAGAAAATGGCGCAGCGCAAAGGCGAGCTCCGGGACATGCGGCCTTCGGGCGGCGGCAAGACGCGGCTCACTTTCCTCGCGCCGACGCGCGGATTGATCGGCTATCAGGGCGAGTTCATGACCGACACGCGCGGCACCGGCATCATGAGCCGGCTGTTCCACGGCTACGCGCCCTGGAAAGGGCCCATCGAAGGACGGCGCAACGGCGTTCTGATCTCCAATGGCTCCGGGCAGGCGGTGGCCTATGCGCTGTGGAATCTCGAAGAGCGCGGGCCGATGTTCATCACCCCCGGCACCGAGGTCTATCCCGGCATGATCATCGGCGGGCACTCGCGCGGCAACGATCTCGACGTCAATCCCTTGAAGGGCAAGCAGCTCACCAACATCCGCACTACCGCCAAGGACGAGGCGGTGAGGCTCACGCCGCCCATCCTCATGGGCCTCGAACAGGCGATCGCCTATATCGCCGATGACGAGTTGGTCGAGGTGACGCCGAAATCGATTCGCTTGCGCAAGCGCTTCCTCGATCCGCATGAGCGCAAACGCGCTTCCCGCGCCGCCGAGGCCGAAGCCGGCTGACGATTCGCAAGCACATGCTTGCGGCCGAGGGTTGCGGAAGTCCTGGAATAACCCGACAATGAGTTCCGGGCGATTCGGCTCGCCCGCCGGGGGTTCGCATGCTCGAACTCAAGACGCCCGTGTTGCGGCAATTGTACCAGGATTGGGAAGCACGCCGGCGCGGACGCGAGCTGCCGGCGCGCGCCGATTTCGATCCGCTCGATCTCAAATACTGCATCGGCAATCTGTCACTCATCGACGTGGCCTATGATCCGCTGCGCTTCCGCTTCCGCCTCCATGCCAGCACCGTGTCGCAAAGCATGGGCTTCGATCTCACCGGCAAGAGTCTCGATGCCATGCCCGATGCGGAATACCGCCGGATCGTGGCGGAGCACTATGGCGAGGTGCTGGCGACGCGCCGTCCCGTCGCCAAGTACCGCAGCCAGGAGATGACCGACCAGCATATCTGGAATTGCGAGGTGCTGGTGCTGCCGCTCTCGTCCGATGGCAAGACCATAAACATGCTGATGAGCGGCTTTGTCCGGCTCTGACGGGAAACCCGGCTTTCCTTCGCATGCTTCTTGCGATAAGGTCGCGCTCCCGATCACAGCAACCGGATGAGCGCGTCATGTTGAAGTCCCTTTCGCTCGCCGCGCTGGTGTCCATCCTGCTCCTTTCCTTCGGAGGTCCCGTGCGCGCAGCCGATCCTGAAAACACGCTTTACCTCGACGTGCCCAAGGGCCGCGTCGTCATCGAACTCAGGCCCGATCTCGCGCCCAAGACCGTGGCGCACATCAAGGCGCTGGTGCGGCGCGGATTCTACGACGGCATCGTCTTCCACCGCGTCATCGCGGGATTCATGGCGCAGACCGGCGATCCCACCGGCACCGGCACCGGCGGCTCGGGCCAGACCGTCCCGGCCGAGTTCAGCCAGGCGCATTTCCTGCGCGGCACGGTCGGCATGGCGCGCGCGGCAAGCCCCGACAGCGGCGACAGCCAGTTCTTCATCTGCTTCGCGCCGCAGCCGGGACTCGACGGCCAATACACCATCTTCGGCCAGGTGACCTCGGGCATGGAATTCATCGACGCGATCAAGACCGGCGCGCCCGGCAGCGGCATGGTGACCAATCCCGACAAGATCGTCCGCATGCAGGTGGCCGCCGACGCCGACAAGAAGAAGCCGTAACCCGATCCCGGCCGGGCCGGCGCGCTCCGCATGATCGCATCCTGGCTCGCTTCGCTCCGGGTCTACGCCGACCGGCGTATGCTGGCGATCCTGTTGATGGGATTTTCCAGCGGGCTGCCCTTGGCCTTGACCGGCGCCACGCTCGCGATCTGGCTGAAGGAATCGGGCGTTTCGCTGACCTTTATCGGCCTCTTCGCCCAGGTGGGCCTCGCCTACAACCTTAAATTCCTGTGGTCGCCGGCGATGGACCGGGTGCGGATTCCGCTGCTGACGAGGGCGCTGGGACGAAGGCGTTCCTGGGCGGTGACGGTCCAGGCGGCGCTGGCCTTGGCGCTTCTCGCCATGGCGTTGTGCGATCCCGCCGCATATCCCGGACGCGTGGCTTTGGCCGCGTCCTTGGTGGCGTTTCTCTCGGCCAGCCAGGACATCGTCATCGACGCCTATCGCATCGAGCTGCTGGGCGAGCGCGAACAAGGCGCGGGCGCGGCGGCAACCCAGGTGGGCTACCGTGTCGGCATGATCGCCTCGGGCGCGGGCGCGCTCTATCTGGCCTCCTATTTCGGCTGGTTCTGGTCCTATGCCGGAATGGCGGCGCTGATGCTGGTGGGGATGGCCACCGTGCTGATGACGCGCGAGCCCAAGGCCGCCAAGGCCCCCAAGGACAAGAACTGGTTCGAGCGGTCGGTCGCGGCGCCCTTTGCCGAGTTTGCTTCGCGGCGGGGCTGGCTTCTGATCCTGGTCTTCGTCGTGCTCTACAAATTCGGCGACGCGCTCGCCGGCATCATGTCCAACCCGTTCTATATCGCCTTGGGCTTTTCCAAGATCGAGATCGCCAACGTCGCCAAGCTGTTCGGCGCCGGCGCCAGCGTCGCCGGCATCTTTTTGGGCGGCTTGCTGGTCTATCGCCTGGGATTGATGCGCGCGCTTCTGGCCTGCGGATGCCTTCAGATGCTCTCGAACCTCATGTATATCGTGCAGTACTGGGCCGGGCCCGATCCCGCCATGCTGGCTGTGACCATCGCCGCCGAGAACGTCACCGGCGGCATGGCCTCGGCGGCCTTCGTCGCCTACCTCTCGGGGCTCTGCAATCCCGCCTTCACCGCCACGCAATACGCGCTGTTGTCGGCCTTGGCCGCCACCGCGCGCACGGTGCTGGCTTCGGGCGGCGGCTTCCTCGCCGACCGCCTCGGCTGGCCCATGTTTTTCGCGGTCTCGACGCTGGCCTGCCTGCCCGCGCTCGGCCTCTTGCTCTATCTCATGCGCTCAGCCGAAGCGCAGCAGCCGCGCCCGGTTGCGGCGCAGCCACGCCCGCCCGCCCGCCCCCGTCTGCGAATGTCCCGGCGCTAGCGTCTCCACCAGCTTCCAGAAACGCGGCCCGTGGTTCATTTCCGCCAGGTGGGCGACTTCATGCGCCACGACGTAGTGCAGCACTTCCTCGGGCGCGAAGATCAGCCGCCAGGAAAACGCCAATTCGCCCGCGGCCGAACAGCTGCCCCAGCGGCTCTTGCCGTCGCTCAGGCGAATCCCCTCGACGGTGCGGCCGATGCGCCGGGCGAGCTCTTGCGCGCGCGCCGCCATCTCCCGGCGGGCATAGGCGCGCAGGAAATCCCTGAGCCGGCGCGGCAGATGCGCGGCTTGGCCGGCGACGTGGATTTCGCCGTCCTCGATCCAGGCCGGGCCTTTCCCGCGCGCGGCCGGGCGGTGGCGGATGCGGTGCGTCCGGCCCAGCAGGGGAATCTCGGAGCCGTCGGCGAAGGCCACGCGCGGCGGCAAGTCCCTGAGCCGCTGTTCGAGCCAGCCGCGATTCTGTTCCAGGAACCGCCCCGCTTCCTTGAGCGAGCCCCAGCGCGGCAGCACCAGCTCCACCGCCTCGCCGCGCTCGTCGAGCCGCAGCACGAAACGGCGCGCGCGCGGGTGGCGCGACACGTTGAGCTTCATCTCGGCCTGGCCGAGAGATATGCGTTGCGGCAATGCCGTCACAGATGGCGCCTGATCGCCGCCGCCATGGCCCCGGGATCGGTCCCGGGCGGGATCAGCGCGGCGAGCTTGCCGTTGCGGTCCATGAGATAGATGAAGGAGGAATGATCCATCAGGTAATCCGCCTGGCCCGGCTCGGTCACCTTCTTGGCATAGACGCGATAGTCCTTCTCGGCCGCCGCCACTTGTTCCGCGCTGCCGGTCAGGGCCAAGAGCCGCGGATGGAAATTCGCGGCATAGAGTTTCAGCTGCCCCGGGGTGTCGCGTTCGGGATCGACGGTGATGAAGATCGGCTGGACCTGGTCGGCTTCGGGCCCGAGCTGGTCGAGCGCCTGGCTCATGGCCGCGAGCGTCGTCGGGCAGATATCGGGGCAATAGGTGTAGCCGAAATAGACCAGCATCAGCTTGCCGCGGAAATCCGCGTCCTGGCGCGCGGTTCCGTTCTGGTCGGTGAGCGAAAACGGGCCGCCGATGGGCAAGGAGGCCGCGCTGTTGATCTCGCCGCCGCCGAACCAGCCGGTTTCGTAGGCGAAGCCCGCCAGCAACAGGACGAGCACGACAAGAAAGGCAACCAGGCCGCGAAACGTTACACGGGACATGGGAAGATTTTATACTCTTAGCCGGGCGATGTCATGGGCCCGTGCGCTTGAGCCGCACCGTCCGGCCCACCGCCGCCACCGCCGGCGCGGTCGATGCCCGCGCGTTTGGCGTCCGCCGCCGCGTTTTCAAGATTAGTTTCAACCACGCGCTGTCCCGGCAGCGTCGCCTGGCTCACGATCACCACCGGCTCGTCGCGCGGCTTGCCGGCTTCCATCAACCGGCGAGCGATCTTGTCCAAATTCTGCAACGCCATGTAGATCACCAGCAGGCGCGATCCCTTGGCGAGCGATTCCCAGTCGACGTCCTCCGGCAATCCGCCGCCGCTGGCATAGGCGGTCACGAAGGAAACCGCCGAATTGGTGTCGCGGTGGGTGAGCGGTATCCCGGCTTGAGCCAAGGCCGCGACGCCGGCGGTTATGCCCGGCACGACGCGATAGGGAATATGGGCCGCCTCGAGCGCCAACGCCTCCTCGCCGCCGCGGCCGAAGACGAAGGGATCGCCGCCCTTCAAGCGCAGCACGCGCTTCCCTTGGCGCGCCAGCTCGATCAGCCGGTTGGAGATGTCGGGCTGTTGCGGCGAGGGCTTGCCGCCGCGTTTGCCGGCGTAATGCAGGCGGGATCCCGGCCGCGCCAAAGCGAGAATGCTTTTTCCCACCAGCGCGTCGTAGACGATGTCATCCGCCTGTTTCAGCGCGTGGAGCGCCAGCAACGACAACAGCCCGGGCGCGCCCGGCCCGGATCCCACGAGCCAGACCGTGCCTGCGGCGAATTCCGGCAAATCGAGTGGCGAAAGATCGATTTCCATCGCGGGCGACACCCTACACCGCGGGCCCTTGCGCAGGATAGAAGGGCGCTCCAGGCCGCGCTTGCCGCCTTCCTCCGGGTTTAACTTGAAAGCCGCCCGGGGCGGACGCAAAATCCGCCGCCAGGGAGAGAGGATATCCCGGATGACCCGTAGCCGCGCCGCGCTTTTGGCCGTGCTCCTGCTCGTTGCCGCAGCGCCCTTGGCGCGGGCGCAGAGCAGCGGCAGCGCCACCCCGTTCAACGACACCGGCATCGGCGGCAGCCCGACCATCCCGTTCGGCGGCCTCCATGCGGATCAGCCGAACTACATCGCCATGTCATCCTCGGCCAACAATCCCGGCCAGGTGATGTGGTATGTCAGCCAGGGCTTCGATCCCGACCAGCCCGATTACACCGGCGTCACCGCGTTGATGTACGCCGCACTCAACGACAACGCGCAGATCGCTTATATCCTGATCAGCCATTCGACGGCTCATCTCGACGTCCGTGACAAGTTCGGCAACACCGCGTTGCACTTGGCGGCCCAGCGCGGCAGCCTCGACGTCATGCGCGAACTGCTCGAGGCCAAGGCGCCGGTCGACGTGCCGAACCACGAAGGCATCACGCCGCTGATGATGGCCGCCAATAACAACCACGTCGAAGCGGTCAAGCTGCTGCTGAAATACGGCGCCGATGCCAGCAAGCAGGACTTTACCGGGCGCGACGCGCTGGGCTGGGCCGGCAACAAGACCGCGGTGGTCCAGCTCCTCAAGAATCCCGCCAGCGCACACTGAATTGAATCGTCACGGCGCCGAATAGAGCGCCCCCGGCGCCAACTACGGCGCCGAATAAAGAGTGAGCACCATCAGCTTGCCGTTGGAATAATCGAGACCGGACACCCGGCCGAGGATATGCGGCGTCTTGCCCAGCCGGGCGAGCGCCTGGCGGAACGGGCCCTCCTGCCGGCCTTCGACCAAGGCCACCGCGCCGGGATTGCCCGCCAGCATGCTGGCCGCCTCGCCGCCCGGAACGATCTTGGTGGCCGTTCCCAAAAGGAAGATCAGGCTCGGCTCGTTATAGCCGGCTACCGCGACGGACGCGTCCCCGGGCGCGTTGGCGCGGACGAGAGATGCGGCGCCGCGCGACAGCCACAGCCGGTCGAGGCTGGGCGCGACCAAGCCCAAAGCCGGGGCGAGCGTCAGCAGCGCCAGGATCGCCGCGCGCGCGGCCAGGCCCGGCATGGCCTGGCTCGAACGCCGGAAGCGCCAGAAACGATAGAGCAGCGTTCCGCCCATCAGCAGAATGATCGCGGCCGCCGTCACGCCCGCGGCCGACAACCCCCGCCCCAACGCCATCGGCGCCGCGATCAGCACCGCCGCGAGCGCCAGCGACGCCGCCGTCCACAGGATGGCGGAAACGGCGTCGAGCCAGAGCGGCCGCCGGAATCCCTTGACCAGCGCCGCCGCCGCCAGCAGCGCGAAGGCCGGATAAACCGGCAGCGGGTAATGCGGCAGCTTGGTCGGGACCAGCTCCAGCGCGATCCAGAACGGCACCGCCCAGGCGAGCAGGAAACGCTCCGCCGGAAGCGCGCGTTCCTGCCAGCCGCGCAGCAATCCGCCGCCCAGGAAAAGCGAGCCCGGCCAGAAGGTCAGCGCCAGCAGCAGGGTATAAGCGCCGGGCGGAACGCCGTGGCCTTCCTGCGCGCCCGCGAGCTTGCCGAGAAAATCATGGCCGAGCGATTCCGACAGGAAGGCGCCTTGGGTGGCGGCCGAAACCAGATAGAGCCAAGGCCCGACAACCGCCAGGAACAGCGCTGCGCCCCACAGCGGCTTCAAGTCCCAAAGCCAGCGCGCCTCGCGGTCGGCCACGACCAGGCTGAGTACCGTGAGCAGCGCCAGAAGCGGCACCACCGGCCCCTTCACCAGCGCCGAGGCGGCCAACGCCGCCCAGAACAGCAGCGCCCATTGCCCCCGCGCCCGCCCCCTCTTTTCGGGAGGCCGCGCCTCGTGCTTTCCTCGCTTGCGCGCGGCGCAATAAATTTTTCCCAACGCCAATTGCGCCGCCGCCGCTAATCCCAGCAGCACGGCATCGGTCTTGGCGAGATGGGCTTCCGCGACCAGGGTCAGCGAGCAAGCCAGCAGCGCCGCGCCCAAAAGCGCGGCCTGCGGTCCCACCAAGGCGCGCCCCAAGGCGAAGGTCAAAAAAACCGCCGCCAGCGCGCCCAAGAGCGAGGGCAGGCGGTAAGGCCAGATGTCGCTGCGTTCGGCGTCGCTCAGGCTCGCCACCGACAACGCCTGCAGCCAATAGATTCCGGCGGGCTTGCGGTTGCGCGCCTCGTCCTGGAAGCGGATGCGGAGATAATCGCCGCTCTCGATCATCTGGCGCGTCGCCTGGGCGAAGCGCGCCTCGTCGCGGTCCATCACCGGCAGATCGCGCGCTCCGGGCAGGTAAAGGCCGAGGCAGAGCAATCCCAGCAGCGCATAAGGCCGCCAACCCCGTCCGGTCCATGCCGGACCCGGCCGCGCGTTTGGGCCGCGCCCGGATTTTGCCTTGCCGGGCACTACGCCCAGGCCGCCGCGACCAGCAGGATGACGATCTCGCCCGCTTGTTCCATCGCGCCCAGCACCTCGCCGGTATAGCCGCCGGCGCGGGCCTGTGCCGTGAACAGCACCGCCGCCATCGCCAGCCCGGCGAGGATCAAGGCCGCGAGCGCGGGCTTGAAGCCCATCGCCAAGATCGCGACCAACAGGCCGATGCCGACGGATATGCCGGTATTGACCAGGCTCGGCGTGCCGGCGTCGAAACTGTCCTGCGCCGCCTTCTTGCCCCAGAGCAGCGCCGGCGGCAAAAGCCCGCGCGCCAGCGTGTGCGCCGCCACCAGCCCCGCGACCACGCCCAGCGTGCCGAGCGCGTTGCCGAGCGCCGCCAGCGCCGCGCCGCGCAAACCCACGCTCAACACGATGGCGAGGATGCCGTAGACGCCGAGATGCCCGGCGCGCAGGGTTTCGAGCCGTTCCTCGGCGCTATGGCCGGCGCTCAACCCCTCGGCGGCATGGGCGAGGCCGTCCTCGTGCAATCCGCCGCTGATGATCGCCGTGGCGCCGATGGCCAGAAGTCCGGACACCAGCGGCGGCACGCCCAAGAGCGCCGCGATGTCGTAAACGATGGTGCCGGCGACGCCGATGGCGAGGCCGATCAGGGGAAAGGCCCAGGCCGATTCGGCCAACGCGCCGGGCCGCAAGGCTTCCCGGCCGTCGAAGCGCAGCCGCGTGAAATAGGCCAGCGCATTGAGCGCTTCCTCGCGCCGGACCGGCATGTCTTCCCAAGACGGCATGGCCATGGAAGCATGTCTTAGCGCGATTTGGGCCGCCACGCCAGTTGCGCCCTGGCATTTCGCCGCGGTGTATAATGGCGCCATGAACAAAAGCACGAAACCGCCGGGCCGGATCCGGGGCCTGGCCTTGGCCCAGGGCGCCGAGGCCAGCTTGAGCCTCAGGACCCTGGTGTTGATCCGCTGGGTGGCGGTGGCCGGCCAGGCGGTGACGCTCTTGGTCGTGCATTTTGTCTTCGGCTTCGCTCTGCCCTTGCGTGCGACCTTGGTGGTGGTCGCAATTTCGGTTGTGCTCAATTTGTACGCCATGCGCCTGCCCCGCGCCGCCTCGCGGCTGAGCGACCGCGCCGCCGCCCTTTATCTGGCCTATGACACGCTGCAATTGGGCGTGCTGCTGTTCCTCACCGGGGGCCTGCAGAATCCCTTCGCCGTGCTGATGCTGGCGCCGGTCACGGTCTCGGCCACCATCCTGTCGCACCGCACCGTCATCGGCCTTTCGGCCCTCACCGTGGCGGCGATCAGCGTGCTGGCGGTGATTCACCGGCCGCTGCCGTCGCGGCCGGATTTGCTTTTCAGTCCCGAGCCGTTCTACGTCCTCGGCATGTGGACGGCGCTGGTGTGCTCCACCTTGTTCATCGCCGGTTACATCTGGTCGGTGGCCGAGGGCGCGCGGCGCATGCGCGACGCCTATGCCGCCACGCAACTGGCCTTGGAGCGCGAACAACGCATCTCGGCGGTGGGCTCGCTCGCCGCCGCCGCCGCGCATCAATTGGGCAGTCCCTTGGCCACCATCGCCGTCGTCGCCAAGGAGCTGGTGCACGAGCTGCCCAAGAACAGTCCGTTCGCCGAGGACGCGCATCTGCTGTTGAGCCAGAGCGAGCGCTGCCGCGACATCCTGGCCGATCTGGCGCGCTCGCGCGAAGGCGGCGAGGGCGAGCCCTTCGCGCGCCTGCCGTTCTCGGCGCTGGTCGAGGCGGCCGGATCGCCCTTCGCCAAGCCCGGCATCCGCGTCGATCTACGTCACCGGCGGCATGGCCAAGGCGCTGGTCGAAGCGGCGGGCACGCCCTTCGCCAAGTCCGGCATCAGCGTCATCCACGACACCGGCGACGAAAGCGATCCGGGCGCGGTGCTTCCCGAGGAGCCGCTGGCGCCGAGAAGCCCCGAGATCATGCACGGGCTCGGCAACCTCATCCAGAACGCGATCGAATTCGCGCGGCGCGAGGTTTCCGTCACCACGAGCTGGGACAACGACACCGCCGCGGTCGACATCGTCGATGACGGACCCGGATTCGCGGCCCCCATTCTGGCGCGCATCGGCGAGCCTTATATCTCCGACCGCGCCGGCGACGGCCAGCACATGGGTCTCGGCATCTTCATCGCGCGCAGTCTCTTGGAGCGCACCGGGGCAAGGGTGAGCTTCGCCAATCTTGACGGCGGCGGGGCGCATGTGGTGGTGGAATGGAAACGGTCGCAGATCGAAGGCGCGAGCGCGCCCGCACCGGGAATGATGGAGGCCGAGGCATGAATGATCCAAGGGACGAGTCATCGCGGGGGCCAAGAGCGCCCTCGCCCCCGCTGCACGGCCTGCCCGAAGCCGAGCGCACACTGTTGCTGGTCGACGACGATCAGCCCCTGTGCCAGCGCCTGGGCCGCGCGATGGAACGGCGCGGCTTCATCGTCACCACCTGCGACAGCGTGGCGGCGGGGGTGATGACGGCGGGAGCGCATCCGCCCGCCTTTGCGGTGGTCGATCTCCGCCTGCATGACGGCAGCGGGCTCGAGATCGTCAAGACCATCCGCAAGGCGCGGCCAGCCGCGCGCATCGTCATGCTCACCGGTTACGGCAACATCGCCACCGCGGTGGCGGCGGTGAAGGCGGGCGCGGTCGATTACATACCCAAGCCGGTCGACGCCGACGCGGTCGAACGCGCGCTCTTGTCCACCGAGGCCTCCTCGCTGCCGCCGCCGCCCGAGGATCCGATGTCGGCCGACCGCGTGCGCTGGGAACATATCCAGCGCGTCTTCGAGCAATGCGACCGCAACGTGTCCGAAACCGCGCGGCGCCTCAAGATGCATCGCCGCACGCTGCAGCGCATCCTGGGCAAGCACGCGCCCCGGAATTAGAACCGCCGCTTGTGATTTTTGGGCTCTCGGCGATCTGCAGCTTACTTGCGGCTGACGCGGCGATGATGGGATCATGGCTCCGGTGAACCTGGTTCACCCGGAGCGCGGTAGCATGGAAAGAATTACGGCTTGAGCGAGCAAATCGCAAAATGGCAGGCGAGCACCCAACCCCCAATGCGGGACGCCATTCGCGTGGCCGCCATCGGTGCGGGGTATTGGGGCAAGAACATTGTCCGCAATCTGGCTGAACTCGGCGTTCTTGCCGCGGTGTGCGACGCCGATGCGGTGGCGGCGCAGGCCAGCGCGACCAAGCACAAGGTGCCCGTCGAAGACTGGGCCAAGATTCTGGCCGATCCATCAATCCCAGCGGTGGCGATTGCCGCACCGGCGACTCTGCACGGACGGCTGGCACGCGAGGCTCTGGAGGCCGGCAAGCATGTCTTCGTTGAGAAGCCCCTGTCGTTAAATCTCGCAGAGGCTTCGGCGCTATG
The DNA here is from genome assembly GCA_963810055.1 of uncultured Alphaproteobacteria bacterium. Classification (GTDB taxonomy): domain Bacteria; phylum Pseudomonadota; class Alphaproteobacteria; order ATCC43930; family CGMCC-115725; genus REEB95. The sequence goes on from CAWEME010000012.1 coordinate 432,152, forward strand.
CGGCATGGCGAAGGCGCGCAAACAGGTGTTGATGGTCGGCCACCTGCTGCAATACCACCCGGCTTTCCTCAAGCTTGCCGAGATGGTGCGTGCCGGTACGCTCGGCAAGCTGCAATACATTTATTCCAATCGGCTTAATCTCGGAAAGATCCGCTGCGAGGAAAACATCTTATGGTCGTTCGCGCCGCACGACATCTCGATGATCCTGACCCTGGTCGGCGAAGAGCCGAGCCTGGTCTCGGCCGAGGGCGCGAGTTATCTCAATGCCGAGGTCGCCGACGTCACCACCACCAATCTCGCCTTCCCTGGTGGCGCCCGCGCGCATATTTTCGTGTCTTGGCTACACCCATTCAAGGAGCAAAAGCTGGTCGTGATTGGAAGCGCTGCCATGGCGGTTTTTGACGACGGCAAGCCCTGGTCGAGCAAGCTGCAGCTCTACCGTCATCGCATCGAATGGCAGGGCAAGCAGCCAATGTCGCAGCGCGCCGAGGCGGAGAGCGTTACGGTTGTCGAGGGTGAGCCGCTGAAGCTCGAGATGCAACATTTTCTCGACTGCGCGGCCAACGGCAAGCAGCCCCGCACCGACGGCGCCGAAGGCTTGCGCGTGTTGCAGGTTCTGACGGCGGCCAGCGCTGCGCTCAAACCGGCAGTTGGCAAATCGAAAATGACGACTTTCCCTGGTGCGCAAATTCACGAGACCGCCTTCGTCGACGAGGGCTGTTTCATCGGCTCCGGCACCAAGATCTGGCATTTCAGCCATATCCTGTCGGGCACGCATATCGGCCGGAATTGCAATCTCGGCCAGAACGTGATGGCCGGCCCTGGCGTTACCATCGGCGACAATTGCAAGATCCAGAATAACGTCTCGGTCTATGCCGGCGTCACGCTTGAAGATGGCGTTTTTTGCGGGCCGTCTTGCGTCTTCACCAACGTTGTCAATCCGCGCGCAGAGATCGAACGCAAGAGCGAATTCCGGCCGACCGTGGTCCGCCGCGGAGCAACCATCGGTGCTAATGCCACCATCATCTGCGGCCACAGTCTCGGGCGCTACTGCTTCATCGCGGCGGGCGCCGTGGTCACAAAGGATGTTCCCGACTTCGCCCTCATGGCCGGCGTGCCGGCCTCCCGCATCGGTTGGATGAGCAAAGCGGGCAGCCGCCTCGGTCCTGATCTGGTCTGTCCGATCGACGGCAGCCGCTATCGCGAGGCCGAGCCCGACCGCCTGGAAGAAATTCCTTCATGAGCATTCCTTTCATTGACCTCAAGGCGCAACGGGCGCGCATCCGCGACCGACTCGACGCCAGGATCGCCACGGTGCTGGACCACGGCAATTACATCCTGGGCCCGGAAGTGGCGGAGCTGGAAAGCCGCCTCGCCGTTTTCGCCGGCACGCGCCATTGCCTCACCTGCTCGAACGGCACCGATGCACTGGCGCTGATCCTCACGGCCTGGGGCATCGGCCCGGGCGACGCCGTCTTCGTGCCGGCCTTCACCTTTGTCGCCACAGCCGAGCCGGTGGTCTGGAACGGCGCGACGTTGGTTTTCGTCGATGTCGAGCGCGATAGCTTCAACCTCGATCCAGCCAGCCTCGAAGCGGCGATTGTCTGGGCGAAAAAGAATTCCCTCGCTCCTAAGGCGGTGATCGCGGTGGATTTGTTCGGTCAAGCCGCCGATTACCGCCGGATCGTTCCGATCGCACGCACACACGGCCTGAAAGTGCTGGCCGACAGCGCCCAAGGCTTCGGCAGCACCATCGACGGCAAGCCAGCATCCTGTTTCGCTGATGCCACATCCACCAGCTTTTTCCCGGCCAAGCCGCTGGGCTGCTACGGCGACGGCGGCGCGGTCTTAACCGACGATACCGGGTTGTTCGAGGTCGTAAAGAGCCTGCGCGTGCATGGCCAGGGCAACGGCAAATACGATAATGTGCGGGTGGGCATGAATGCCCGCCTGGACACGATCCAGGCGGCCGTGCTGCTGGAAAAGCTGGCGATCTTCCGCGATGAGATCGCCGCGCGCGACCGCATCGCGCGGCGCTATAACAGCCTGTTCGGCAACGCCGTGGCGACGCCATCGTTGGCGCCGGGCATCACGAGCGTTTGGGCTCAGTATACGATCCGGATCGAGAACCGCGATCGCGTAGCCGCGCATTGCAAGAAGGAAGGCATTCCGACCGCGATCTATTATCCGATTCCTATGCCTCTCCAGGAGGCCTACAAGGGCTATCCGATGGCGCCCGGCGGCATGCCGGTCGCCGAGGCATTAGCGTCCCAGGTGTTGAGCCTGCCGATGCATCCTTATCTTGACGACGCGACCCAGGACCGCATCGTAGCGACGGTGCGCGCCGCATGCTGAATTCCCCGCAACCCGCCTAGTAGCCGGAAAGATGGACATTCGCGGCAAGAAGTTCGTGGTGATCGGCGGCGCTGGCCTGATCGGCTCGCACACGGCCGATGCGCTCGTCCGCGAGGACGTCGGCGAGATCGTCATCTATGACAATTTCGTGCGTGGTACGCATGAGAATCTGGCCGGAGCGCTGCGCGATCCGCGCGTCAGGATTTTCGATGTCGGCGGCGACATCTGCCAGACCGATATCCTGAACGCCGCGCTCAAGGGCGCCGACGGCGCGTTCCATTTCGCCGCGCTTTGGCTCTTGCAATGCCACGATTTCCCGCGCTCGGCCTTCGACGTGAACATCCGGGGGACATTCAACGTGCTCGAGGCCTGCATTGCGCAAGGCGTGAAGCGCTTGGTGTATTCATCATCTGCCTCCGTTTACGGCGATGCGGTCGAGGAACCGATGACCGAGGAGCACCCGTTCAACAACAAGAATTTCTATGGCGCAACCAAGATCGCGGGCGAGGCGATGGCGCGCGCTTTCCATCACCGTTACGGGCTCGGCTTTGCCGGGCTGCGTTACATGAACGTCTACGGCCCGCGGCAGGACTATCGTGGCGCCTACATCGCGGTGATCATGCGCATGCTGGACGCCATCGATCGCGGCGAGGGGCCGACCATTCTTGGCGACGGCAGCGAGGCGTTCGATTTCGTCGCGGTCGAGGATTGCGCGCAGGCGAACATCTGCGCCATGAAGGCCGAGACTGTCGACTGCTTCTATAACGTCGGCACCGGCAAGCGCACGTCGTTGAAGCAGCTTGCCGAGATGCTGCTCCAACTAACGGGTTGCAACCGGCCCATTGAATACGCCCCGCGCAGCCAGGCGACATTGGTGCGCAACCGCATCGGTTCGCCGGCCAAGGCAAAGAAGGAAATTGGCTTTGAAGCGCGGATCCCGCTCGAGGACGGGCTGCGCCGGCTCATCGCCTGGCGCAAAAGCCATATCGGGCAAATCGAAGTTCAACGCGGGAAGGCGCCCGTCTGATGACGAATTGCGGCAAGAGTTTTCCATGTGCGGCATAGCCGGCATCGTCCAACTTAACGGAGCGCCCGCAGAGTCAGTCCAACTTCAGCGAATGATGGCGAGCATCGCCCATCGCGGGCCTGACGGCGAAGGCTATTGGACCGAAGGCCCGGCAGCGCTGGGCAACCGGCGTCTGGCTATCATCGACCTTACTCCCGCGGCCCATCAGCCCATGCAGACCTCCGACGCGCGCTTCATTCTCACCTTCAACGGTGAGATCTACAATTTCGCCGCGCTGCGCGCCGAGTTGGAGAGCAAGGGCCACCTTTTCCATTCCCGCTCCGACACCGAGGTGCTGCTGCACATGCTGGCGGAATACGGGCCCGATTGCGTGACGCGCCTGAACGGCATGTTCGCTTTTGCCCTGTGGGACCAGCGGGAGCGTCGCCTACTGCTTGCTCGCGACCGCTTTGGCATCAAGCCGCTCTATTACGCCCAGGCGAACGGGGTGTTCCTGTTTGGCTCGGAGGTAAAGGCGCTCTTGGCCCAAGGTGATCTGCGTGCGCGCATGAACCTGCCGGCCCTCATGGAATATTTCACCTTCCAGAACTTCTTCACCGATCGCACCCTGTTCGAGGGCGTTCGCCTGCTGCCCGCCGGCTGCATCCTGGAATTGGCCCTGCCGGCGTCCGGCGAAAGCGCGCCCCAGCCCACGGTGCGCCGCTACTGGGATTATGCGTTCCAGGAGCCCGCCAATTCCCGCAGCGACGAGGACTATCTTGACGAACTTAACTTCCTGTTCCGCCAGGCCGTCGGCCGCCAGCTGGTCAGCGACGTGGAGGTCGGCTCGTTTCTTTCCGGCGGCCTGGATTCAGCCTCGATCACCGCTTTGGCCTCGCGCCAGCTGCCCTACATGCGGACCTTCACCTGCGGCTTTGATCTCAGCTCGGCCTCGGGCATCGAGCTGAGCTTCGACGAGCGCGCGGCCGCCGAGCAGCTATCCAACCACTTCAAGACCGAGCATTACGAGATGGTGCTGAAGGCTGGCGACATGCAACGCGTGATTCCACGCCTGGTCCACCATCTTGAGGAGCCCCGCGTCGGCCAGAGCTATCCCAACTACTACGCCGCGCAACTGGCTAGCAGCTTCGTCAAGGTAGTGCTCGCGGGAACCGGCGGCGATGAGCTGTTCGGCGGCTATCCGTGGCGCTATTACCGCGCCGTCACCAACAACGGCTTCGAGAATTACATCGACAAATACTACGCCTATTGGCAGCGGCTGATCCCCAATCGCGCGATCGAGCGCGTGTTCGCCCCGGTGTGGGGCGAGGTCGGGCAGGTCCGCACCCGCGACATCTTCCGTGACGTGTTCAACGGCCACGCCGTCGAGCCGACCCGGCCGGAGGACTACGTCAATCAAAGCCTCTATCTCGAGGCGAAGACGTTCCTGCACGGCCTGCTCGTGGTCGAGGACAAGCTTTCCATGGCCCATTCGCTGGAATCCCGGGTGCCGTTCCTCGACAACGACCTGGTAGACTTCGCCCAGCGCCTGCCCTGCCGTCTGAAGCTCGGCAAGCTCGGCGAGGTGGTGCGGCTCAACGAGAACGAACCGGGCTCCAAGAGCGCCAAGTATTTCCAGAAGACGAACGACGGCAAGTTGCTGTTGCGCCGGATGATGGCCCGCTACGTGCCCAACGAGGTGGCCGAACGCGAGAAGCAGGGCTTCTCGGCCCCCGACGCGAGCTGGTTCAAGGGTCAGAGCATCGACTATGTGCGCAGCATCGTCGATAATGACCGTGCCGCGCTGTACGACTATCTCGACCGGAGCGCGGTGCGCGATCTCGTCGCCGATCATCTCGACGGGCGGGAGAACCGGCGCCTGTTCATCTGGTCGCTGCTTTACGTCGAGAACTTCTGCCGGGAGTTTTTGTGAGCGCCCGTGCCGCATCGCAAGGGAAAGCGCCTGAAGTGATCAAGGCATTTCATCCGTTGAGAAACGCCGCCGCCGCGCGGGAGATCGCGCTGATCCTGGGCCGCTATCGCGGGCTTCTGATCGAGATGACCAGACGGGAAATCTCCGAGCAGTATGCAGGCCAGGCCTTCGGCGCCGTGTGGGCCATCGTGCATCCGTTGTTCATGATGGCGCTGTTCATTTTCATTTTCGGCACCGTGTTCAAGGTCCGGATCGAAAGCAGCGTAGAGCTGCCGCGGGATTACACCACATATCTTCTCTCCGGATTGGTGCCTTGGCTGTCGGTACAGGCCGCGCTGACAAAAAGCTGCAACGCCTTCACTGGCCACGCCAACCTGGTAAAGCAGGTGGTCTTCCCGATCGAAATCCTGCCGGCCAAGATGGTGCTGTCGAGCTTCTTCCCGCTGCTCGTCGGCCTGCTGGTGGTGACGGTCTACGGGCTGGCTGTCGCGGGTCCGCCGCCGCTCATTTATCTTCTGCTGCCGGCGGTCCTGTTGATCCATTTTCTGGGCATGATGGGGATCGCCCTCATCCTCGCCACCGTGTCGGCGTTCCTGCGCGACACTAAGGATTTCATCCAGTTGTTCTCGCTGGCCGGGGCTTATGTCGTTCCGGTCTTTTACCTTCCGGCCTGGGTTCCGCCGCTGTTCCGGCCTCTGCTCTATCTCAACCCGTTCAGCTACCTGATCTGGATATACCAGGACGTCCTCTATTTCGGCCAGATTGTTCATCCCTGGGCCTGGGTTGTATCCTCGGTCGGCAGCCTGTTGCTGTTCGGCGCGGGCTACCGCCTGTTCCGGTACATCAAGCCCAATCTCGGGAACGTGCTGTGACGAACAGTTTGCGCTCGCCGCATCCGGCCACCCCGAAGCTTCCCCCGTCCTCCCCGCCGGCGGAGGCCGAAGCGGCGGTGCGCGTGCGCAACCTCACTAAGATCTATCGCCTCTATCCGTCGCCCGGCGCCCTGGTGAGCGAGCTGGTGACGGGTCGGATTCGTCACCGGGAGGTCAAGGCGCTCGACGACGTTGGTTTCACCCTGGAGCGCGGCAAGGTGATGGGCGTCATCGGCCCCAACGGCTCCGGTAAGAGCACGCTGTTGAAGATTCTGGCCGGCACCCTCAACAAGACCGCGGGCGAGGTCGAGATCAAGGGCAAAATCGCGTCGATCCTGGAACTGGGGACGGGGTTCCACCCCGAGCTGACCGGGCGCGTCAACATCGTCATGGGCGGGATGTGCCTCGGCATGTCAAGGGAGGAAGCCCAGGCGAAGATTCCCTCCATCATCGCCTTCAGCGAGCTGGAGCGGGTGATCGACCAGCCGTTCAAGACCTATTCCAGCGGCATGCAGGCCAGGCTGACTTTTTCGACCGCCATTTCGGTCGAGCCCGACATCTTCATCATCGACGAGGCCCTGGCCGCGGGCGACAACTATTTCGTCGCGAAGTGCATGCGGAAAATCCGCGTGATCTGCAAGTCCGGCGCGACGGTGCTGTTCGTTTCCCACTCCTTGTCGCTGGTGTCGGAACTGTGCAAGACGGCGCTGTGGCTGGAGGAAGGCCGGATGCGGGAGATCGGCCCCGCGCGGCTGGTCGCCAAGGCCTATGAGAAATCGGTCTGGGACATCGTCGAAGCTCAAAACCGCGAGACCAACGCCGAACGGCGCGGCCTGATTTCCGGCCTCCCCGAGGCCTTCCGCGCGCCCGAGGACGAAAGCGTGGGGGTGAAGGCCCCGGTCTATGTCCTGGGGAACGACCGGTTGAAAATCGCCCGCGTCCGGCTGCTGGACGCGGAGGGGGAAGAGAACTACACGCTGACCGTCGGCGATCCCTTCCGCCTGCGGGTCGATTGGGAAGGCGAAAGCGGAACGGATCAGGTCTGTGTCGGCCTGCGCATCGACGGTCCCCGGCTGAACGGCGTGTGCGGCTATAAATCCTGGGAAGACCGAGTATTCGTCAACGGCGGCAAAAAACTGTCCGGAAAAGGCAGCTTCGAGCTTCGAATCAACTCCCTCGAGCTGGGCATGGGGCAGTACACGATCAGCCTAAGCCTCCACAAATTCGACATTCCCAAATCCCCCGAATCCTTTCTGGCCTATTGCGACGACGTCATCCGCTTCGCGGTCAAGCGGGAGAAGCTGCATCCCTTCACCTGTGTCTATGAGCCGCAAGTGCGGCTGGTCGAGGATGACAATATGACTTCGAGGCGCGGGCACTATAAGCCCTGACGGATGCGATGAAGGCGGTTTCCTTTCGACAGATCGACGAAGCCGCCTGGGACGCCGTTTGCGACACATCGTCCCAGGCCTGGCTGTTCCACCGGCGCCGCTGGGTCGGCATCGAGGAAGAATTCTTCGTGCGCGGCAACCATTCCTTCGCCCTGGTCGAGGCCGGGCGGGTGGTGGGCGTTCATCCGCTCTATGTCAGCGATGCCGCGACCGGCGCCGCCGATGAAACGCTGCTCCACGGCGGCATTCACCGCCACACCGGGCTCGCGCTGCGCGACGATCTTTCTGTCCCGTTGGTCGAAGCCGCCCGCTCGGCGGCTTTGCGGCGGGTATTGGCGATTGCGGCCGAAACCGGCGCGCAACGGATCCAGCTCAACGCCCACAACCTGGCTCCGGCCAATCTGGGCGCGGCGCGCGCGGAAACCCCGTACTGGGCAAGCGCGCCCGGATTCCAGCTCGGATTGCTGTTTGGCCCGCTCGGCATGACGCCGCGGCCCTTTGCCTCGACCTATTGCGCCGATCAGATCGTTGATCTTTCTCCGGCTGAAAACGATATTTTCGCGCGCTTCGAAAAGAAAAGTTGTCGCAGCGCAATACACAAGGCGGAGAAGGCGGGCTTCAAGCTCGAGCCCGCGGAGAATGCCCATCATGTCGCCCGGTACTACAAGCTTGCCACGCTGTCGGCGGCGCGGACCGGCGAAGCGCTGGCGCCCCGGGCCTATTACGAGCGGCTGTGGAGCGACTTCGCCGCGGCGGGACGATGCCGGATCTACTTCGCCTGCCACGGCGGCGAGGACGCCGCGGCGCTGATCCTGCTATACGATAAAGGCGCGGCGAGCTATCTGGCGGGATGCTCCCACCCCGATCACCTGCCGAATCGCGTCAACGACTGGATCCACTGGCAGGCCATGCGGCGGCTGAAAAGCGAAGGCGCCGTCCATTACCGGTTCGGGCCGATCTTCCCCGAATTGCCCCGGGATTGGCCGGTCGCCCAAGTCAGCCGTTTCAAGGGCAAGTGGGGCGCGCGCGCCTATCCGATCATCCAGGGCAGCCTGTTCATCGACGCCGCCCATTATGCCGGGCCGGCGGAGATTCCTTCCGCGCCGGAACCCCGGCGGCCGGGCATGGCGGCGCGGCTTCGGGCGCGCGTGGGAAAATCGAAATGACCGCCGCCCTGCCCGACCGCGAGGTCATTCTTCATCATTTGCGTCTCTTCGGCGTGGCCGACGCGCCGGAGCTGCTCATCCGTCCGGACGCGGCGGCCTTGGAGGCGGCGCTGGCGCAAACGCATGGCGCCGTGATCGCCGTCCAGCCCGAAGTGGCGGCCTGCGCGCGGCTGGGCCTCGCCCTCCGGACCGGCGATCGGACGCCCGAACTTCACCGTTATCAACTGGACGGATCGGTTTCGTGGAGCCGGCTGCGCAGCCTGCATCAAGCGGCGGCCTATGACGGAAACGGCATTCCGGTGGTTAGCGCCGCCGATGGCCGAGCGAGCTGGATGTGGCTGCCCGGTGCCGGGCGGGGGGTCCTAGTCCTCGGCACCGATCTGGCCGGCGACCTGGTGCGCTACCGCCAAGGGGATCCGGCCCAGTTAGGCAACCGGCCGGCGGAACAGTGGGGCTTCGCGTCCGAGCGCCCGAATTATCTCTTTGCCGCCCAGCACCAAGGGGAAGCTCCCGAGGTCAGGCATGCCGATCATTGGGCCATGGCCTTGGCGGCCGCGCTTGAGCGGCTGGCCGGATTCCGCCGCGCTCCCATCCTGCCCGGCGGCGCGCCCGGCGCGGTCGTGCTGACCGGCGACGACGATCAGGCCTATCTGGAAAAATACGCCGAACAGCAGACCTTGCTCGGCCGCGCGCCGATCACCTATTTCCTCCACCCGCAAACCCGCCATAGCCGCGCCACGCTGCGCCGCCTGACCAGGGACGGCCACGTCGATCTCGGCTTGCACCCCGACGCGCTCGACGCCCCGGGCCGCTACAGCGAGCTGTTTCGCGCCCAAGCGTCATGGTTCAAGGACGTTGTCGGCCATGACGCCATGTCGGTGCGCAATCATGGCTTCCTTAACGACGGCTATTGGGGGCATCTCGTCCCCTGGCTCGATGGGGGAATCGCCATCAGCGCCAACATCCCCGGCCTGGATGGCGAAGCGGTCAACGGCTCGCTGCTACCCGCGCGCGTGGCGATGAACGGCGCGCTGACGCCCCACTGGTCGGTCTTGACCGCGTTCGGCGACGGCATGGTTCCCATCCTCGGGATCGCGGCCGAAGAGGCCGGCCGGCGGATCCGCGCCTATGCCGGGGCGGTGCGGCAAAGCGGCTTGCCGGGCGTGCTGGTGTTCAACCTGCACCCCCAGAACGTAACCGAGATGGCGCCGCTGCACCGGGCCGTGCTCGACGTGATCCAGGGCGGATTTCTGTCCTGGTCGATCCATGATTGCCTAGACTGGTTTTCCGGGCGCGATGGAACAGCGTGCCTTTCGACACGCAGGCCGGTATCGTCCCGGTGGAAGGTTTGGACCCGGTCGCGCGCGGCCCTCGGCGGTCCGTGACGGAAAAGCAAATCCCGATGACGAAACCCTTGTCGGTCCTGGTAACCGGAATTGGCGGTGGCGGCCACGGCGAGCAAATCCTGAAGGCGCTCCGGCTCGCCGGGACGCCTTACCGGATCACCGGCACGGATACCGATCCGTTGAGCGCCAACCGGCCTCTGGTCGACGATTTCGCGGTCGTGCCGCCGGCTGGTCATCCCGAATATCTTGAGACGATCCTCGAACTCGCCCGCGCGCACGAGGCGCTCGCCGTGTTCCACGGCTCGGAGGCGGAGATGATGGTTTTAAGCCGGGCGCGCGACCGGCTCGAGGCCGCTGGCTTCTACGTTCCGGTCAACCCGCTTGAGACGATGGAAATTTGCCAGGACAAGGTCCGGCTGGCCAGATACCTGTCCGAGCATGGCTTCGCCGTGCCACGCTTCCGCGAGGTGCAGAATATCGCCGACATCGCCGATTTCGACGTCTTTCCGGCGATCGTCAAGCCGTCAATCGGTGGCGGCGGTTCAGCGAACGTGCTGATCGCGCAAAGCCGCACCGAGCTGGAGACGTTCTGCGCATATCTGCTGAAGCTTTATCCGCGTTTCCTGGTTCAGGAATATGTCGGCACGCCGGAGAATGAGTTCACCGTCGGCGTGCTGTTCGGCCGCGACGGGGTCCTGATCAACTCAATCGGCATCCGCCGGATCATCTCGAACGCGTTGAGCTTGCGCACGCGCGTTCCGAACATCTCGGGCCGGGCCGGGCTCGGGCCGACCCTCGTAGTCTCGAGCGGCATCTCGCAAGGTGAGGTCGGCCGCTGGCCGGAGGTGACGGCGCAATGCGAGCGGATCGCCGCTGTCCTCCGGCCGCAGGCGCCGGTCAACATCCAATGCCGGCTGGTCGATGGCGTCGTGATCCCCTTCGAGATAAATCCGCGTTTCTCGGGGACCACGTCGTTGCGCGCGCTTGCCGGCTACAACGAGCCGGACGTCCTGTTCCGCCGCGACGTGCTGGGAGAGAAAATCGAGGATCATTTCGCCTATCGCGAGATCACCGTGATGCGAGGGTTGCAGGAGACGGTGATCGACGCGCAAGTCGCCCCTGCAAGTTCACTGATGGGTTGAGCGCTTCATGACCAGATGCCCCGCATGTAGAAGCGAACGTATCGAGCCGGCCTATCCCGACTATGCCGGCACCTGCATCACTTCCGACATGATGGTGCTCAAGGACGCGCGCATCGAAAACGGCATGTGCCTGGGCTGCGGCCTGATCTTCAACGGCGCCGGCACGCGCGGCTTCACCGAGAACTTCTACCGCAATTCCTACAGCCTGATGCTGCACGACGAGCGCGCCGCGCTCCAGAATTTCAGCACGGGCGCCGCCGTTTCCCAGGCCGAGCGCACCTACCAGATTTTACGCGAGTCGATTGACCTTCCGCTTAGCGGCCGCATCGTCGAGGCAGGAGCAGGGAAGGGCGAGTTCCTGGGTCATTTCGCCAAGGACCTGCCAGGCTGGCGAATGGCCGCGTTCGAGCCGAGCGCTGCCTACGACGTTCTTGTCAAGCGCCTACCCGAGGTTGATGCCGCACGCGCGGACTACACGTCCTACCCGCTTGAACCCGAAAGTCTCGATCTGGTGGTAGCGCTCGGCGTTCTCGAACACGTCGAGAATCCGCTCGAAGCGATGCGTTGGGCGGCGGGCGGCCTGAAGACCGGTGGTCATTTCTATCTTCGGGTGCCAAACTTCGCCAAAAATCCCAACGATCTTTTCTGCGTCGATCATTTGTCGAAGCTGACGGTGCCCAGCCTCAAGTCGCTCGCAGCCGCGAGTGGGTTCGAGTCCGTGGCCGTGAAGGAATCCGGCGTTCCAGTCTTCATGGCACTGCGAAAGACCGGCGCGGCCGGAGGGACCCTCGTTTCGGCCGTGACGGAGAACCGTCCCATCCTGCAAAGCAACGTCGCGGTCGCGCGCGGCAGCATGGATGCGCTGATGGCCGCGCGCGGACGCGCGGCGGAGACCGGCACGCGGTTCGCCATATTCGGGCTCGGCTCTTCCGGACTTTTCTCGCCGTTTTATTGCCATTTCGCCGCCGATGAAATCGCCGCCTATGTCGACGAAAATCGGTCAATGTGGGGCAGCAGGATTCATGGCCGCCCGGTCGTCGGATTGGACGGCATCGGGGCGCTCGGCATCAAACATATCGCCCTGGCGATCAGCCCGGCTTACTACGATCAAGTTATCGCGAAATTGAAGCCCCTTGGCATCGAGATTTATGCCGGCGATTCCCAACCAGGAGCAATCCTCCGTGTTCACCATTCTTGACGACGGCCGCGAGATTCCGTTCCCCACGCGCGACGGTGAACTCCGCCTGCCGTCCGGGCGCATCATCGTCGTCGAGAATGGCGTGACCGATTTCATGCCCAGAAAATTCTCGCAAACCGCGGCGCATTACGGCGAGCAGTGGGGGCCGTCAATCAATTATCCGGAATTCGCGCGCAATAATCCGGACGCCATGAAGATCACGCTGGGCAGGCAGCTGGGCTGGTACGATTTGTTTGACCGGATTCGCGAAGAATCCTGCCGCCATATAGTGACGGTCTACGACGCGGCATGCGGATTCGGCGCCATCGCGGACGCGCTGTTCCGCGATCCGGTTCCGGCGGGATTGCAATACCTAGGCGCCGACATTCACGACGCACTAAAGGCAAACAAGAAACCCAAAGGCGTCGATCCCGAAAGGATACGGATTATACGATGGGACATATCCGATCCGTTGCCCATCGCGCAAAAATTCGATTACGTCCTATGTCGAGCGGCGCTGCATCACACACCCGATCCTGCGCGCAGCTTTGCGGCACTCGTTCAATCTCTCAAGGTCGGCGGCACATTGGCCATCAGCACCTATGCTATAAAGGCGCGCGTGCGCGAAATCGTCGATGATGCTTTGAGAAACGATATCCACAAGATGCCCAACGCGCAGGCTCTCACGGTCATTAACGAGTTCACCCGGCTAGCTCGTGACATTCAAAAGACGGCGGCGAAAATTACCATCGAGAGCGATTTGAAATATCTGGGTATTCCGAAAGGAAGCTACAATGTTCATGCCTTCATATATGATTTTCTCATGAAGAATTGGTACAATGAAAGCTTCGGCGAAAGGTATTCCGACGTGGTGAATTTCGATTGGTACCACCCTGCCTACGCATACCGCTATTCAATCGACGAATTGAAAGCATGGTTCAGAACGGCCGGACTGACTATTACAGGGGCCGCCTCGGTCACGGCACAGCATTATCTCGAAGGGGTTCTCTCGGACAGCCGTTAGACGGCCGGGGTATAACGCGCTCCCTTCTTTTGAATCGGCGGCGTGATTCTTTCGCAGGCTTTAACGATCGGTCTAGTTCGTGAATGCCCATGCGCGATGAGAAATACGGCGGCGCCCGACGCAAGATGCGCCTGCTTCGGCTCGCCAGGGATCTGTGGGCGAAGCCGTATTTTCGCGGGCTGATCAACAGGATCGTCTGGGGCAAAACGGAACCACGCGACGGATGGGCGAGTTTCGACCGCACGCCCTGGGCGCATCCCTGGTTGACCGCCGAAAACATCGCCGCCATGCGCGAGCACGGCCGCACGCTCCGGCATTCAATCGAGGGATTGCGGCACAAGGCGGAGCATTACCGCTACGCTTTCACCGGCAATATCGGCAACGGCATGTATACCCGCGCCGTCGGGTTGCGCCGCCAAGGCCTGGCGGTCGACGTCGTTCTTAATCCCCAGGACAACTTCGTCATGAGCCACCCGTTCTGGGAGGAATACGAGGGCGAGGTGGCGGACGGGGTTGGTCTCGACGTCTCGGCTTTCCCCGGATTCCAAAGCCGCATGAAATCCCTCGACCATGTCTATTCCTGCGATCAAGACAGCAGCTATCCGGATCACTTCACCGAGGCCCTCCACTACGCCTCGGTCTTCGATGTCGTCCGGTGGAAGGAATTTTTCTGCCACATGCCGACCTACGAATTCCTCCAAAGCTACGATGCGATCCTCGCGGCGCAATATCCCTATTTCGCCTATTTCGCGCGGCGCCCCTATCTCGCGACCCAGGTCGGCGGCGACATCTGGTACGAATGCTCCCGGGACGACGCTTACGGTCGGTTGCAACGCGTCTCCTTCGCCGCAGCGCGCGCCTTCCTGGCGTCGAACCCGTGGAGCTTCGCTTTCGCCCGGCGTTACGGGTTCCGGCATCTCACCTATCTGCCCTTCATCGTCGACGACCAGATCTATCGCCCCGGCGACCCCGTTTACCGCGAGGAATGGCGGCAGCGGATCGGCGGGAGTTTCTTCGTCCTTTCGACCGCCCGACTGGACGACTACTACAAGGGATCGAGTGTGGCGCTCGACGGCTTCGCGCAATTCGCCGCCAGCCATCCGGAGGCCCGTCTTATCCTGATCGGATGGGGCGAGGATCTGAACCGGCTGCGTGACAGGCTCGCGCGCCTGGGTATCGCCGAACGGACCCTCATTCTGCCGGTCGCTGGCAAGCGGCGCCTGATCGACTATCTGCGCTCGGCCGATTGCCTGCTCGGCCAGTTCGTGTTGGGCTATTACGGCGCCGCCGGCATCGAGGCCATGGCGTGTGGCCTGCCGATCGTCATGAAACTGAACCGCGCGCAGTACAATGCATTTTGCGAGACCGGAGCGCCCCCCGTGTACCGGGTGGTGGGCCGGGAAGCGGGCCCGCCAACAGCTCTGGAAAAGGCGTACAGGATTGGTCGTTCTGGGGCTGGTTCGTCAACGCAAAAACCGGTGACTGGCCGTTTGCGCCGAGCGCCAAAAACGTGCGGCCAAGTCATGGACAAGGTCCGCGGAATCGACTTCGACGATCCTGCTCCCGTTGATGGAGAGGAAAACGAAGAGACCCTCGCTGCCATTGAGGAGGGCATCCGGGACGCTGGGGCTGGCCATACCGTTCCCATAGAAGAAGTCCGAAGGCTCTTGCCCGGGTGGATCGCCGCCTCATCTTCACAGAAAAAGTCCTGGGGTGACCCTTCCGGCGATCGTGGCAATTTGCTCGGACGGTTCCCTCGCATGGGGAGCGTCATCAGCAGGAGGTCGCGAGTGCGAAAGCTGGTGCACACTCCGATTCTGGTCTACTACCAAGTGCATGAGGCGCGGGCGGCGTCGTAGTGCTTGCTTGTTGAATCCTTATTTAAGGAGCTCCCGATCCGTCTTTTTGGCCATCACGGCATGGCTCCCACGGTAAGGCGCGCGGAGGCTCCCCGATCATCTTGACGTTGCCGCCTGGATTGCCCTGGAAAAAAGCGGCTCAGTGGGTTGGAAGCCGATCGGAGCGCCAACCTCTCTGGAGCCAAGATAAACCCCAGGAGTCCTGCAGGGGTTGATACAAGAAGCCGCATGTTGCTGCGGCGGCTGAGGAAATAAATGGGAAGAGGCGTGGCGCGTCAAGACCAAACTCAGCCGAACCGCTATGCCCGGCTTTGATATAACGGGTCGCCATGGACTGGCGGCGCTCCGGTTTCTTCATAGTCGCAGCAGCACGAACTGAACCAAGA
>CAWEME010000013.1:0-42311 GCA_963810055.1 uncultured Alphaproteobacteria bacterium
AGCCCGACGCGATGCAACGGAACAGGCGCGACACCCGGCTTTCGCCCAAGGGGCCGATGACGCGGCAGTCGCGGAACGGGGTTGCTCCGTCGATGACGCGGTGGGCTAGCATCCGCACCACCCCCTCGGGCATCAGATCGCCGTAAGTTTCGACGCTCATGGCCGCAGGCTCCGGGCGAGAAGCCTTCGCGCCGGTGTCAGCAGATTGGCGAGCGGGGAACGGCCCGAAAGCGCCGCCTTGAGCAGCAGCCAGGAGCCGCCGCCCCAGGATCCGGCGTCGATCAGATTGCGGCCGAGGCGCTCATAGCGGCGGCCGAGAATGCGGCGGCGCTCGCGCGGCGAGAGCAGCGAACCGAGCTCGGCCAGGTGCCGGCGCACCATGCGCAGCACGTCGAAGGATTGGCGCCGCGCCAGGCCCGTGGAATAGCTGTGCGGCATCCAGTGATAGACCGCGAGCCGTTCGGGCAAGGCGAAGAGACCGCCTTCGCGCGCCAAGCGGATGAACAGATCCTGATCCTCGCCGATGGCGAGATCGGGGGCGAAGCCGCCGACGCGCTCCAGCAGGTCGCGGCGCGTCAACACCGCGGAGGTGGCGATGAAGGAGGAAGCGAGCAGGGTCTTCCAGGCCTCGGTGCCGGACACCGGCGCCTGGCGGTCATAGACCGAGCGGCCTTCGCCGCCCGCGACGGTGGTGACGCCGAGGTCGCAGATCACCAGCGCCAGGCGGGGATCGGCGGCGAAAACCGCCACTTGCCGGGCGAGCTTTTCCGGCAGCCATTCGTCGTCGGCGTCGAGAAACGCCACCAACTCGCCCTTGGCCGCCGCGATGCCGAGATTGCGCGCCTGGCTTGGGCCGCAATTGACCGGCAGGCGGATGAGCCGGATGCGCGGATGGTTTTGCGCCGCGACGCGCTCGGCGCCGTCATCCGTGCTGGCATCGTCGATGAAGATCGCTTCCCAATTCGGATAGCTTTGCGCCTCGATCGAGCGCAGGCACCGTTCGATGGTTAACGCGGCGTTGAATACCGGCACGACGATCGAGACGAGCGGCAGGACGGGCAGCGCCGAATCTTCGGCAATCCGCCGGTTTTCCACGCTCCGCGTGTTGCTCTGCCGCGCCATCCGGGCTCCTCGCCCCCAAACGAAGCTAGACGCGGGAATCCCTCCCCGCGCCCGCCTCGATCAATGTGACGGCGAGCGGTGAATTTCCGGTTAAGCAATCGTCAACCGGCGCCTTGTTAACTTTTGGGAAGTAACCGGAAAATTAAGCCTTTCAGGCTAAAAAAAAGGGCCAATTCGGCAGAGGAATCCATGGGTTTTCACCAAGCGGGCGTGCTGCTGGCGGCGGGGATGCGGCGATGATCGAAGCCCCCCTGATCCCCAGCGTCGTCCCTAAGATTTCGCTCGGCCAGCAGATCGCCAAGGGCGCGATTTTCATGGTGGCGCTGCGCGTCGCCTTCCGCATCTTGGGACTGTTGAGCTCGCTCATTTTGCTGCGCCTGCTGGCGCCGCCGGATTTCGGCCTCGTCGGGCTGGTGATGGCGGCGCTGTCGATCCTCGAGGTGTTGAGCGATCTTTCGTTCCAGGCGGGCCTCATCCGCATGCACAAGCCCAAGCGCGTCCATTACGACACCGCGTGGACGCTGGGCATCCTGCGCGGCGCCGTGATCGGGCTTCTGGTGGTGGCGATGTCGCCGCTGCTCGCCAAATTCGTCCACGATCCGCGCATCGTGAATCTTTCCTTCGCGCTCGCGGTCATCTCGCTGTTGCAAGGCTTCGAGAACATCGGCGTGGTCGATTTCCAGCGCGAGTTCGAATTCGACCGCTACTTCCGCTACCAGGTCTTCGGCAAGATCGTCGGCGTCTGCGTCTGCGTGCCCGCCGCCTTCTTCTTCCACAGCTACTGGGCGCTCATCGCCGGCATCGCCGCGACCCGGCTGTCGACGGCGGCGGCGAGCTATGTCGTCAGCGACTATCGCCCGCGCCTCAGCATCGCCGGATGGCGCGACTTGTTCGACTTCTCGAAATGGCTGCTGGTGTCGAACGTGCAATGGATGATCGACGCCAACATCATGACCTTCATGACCGGCTATGTCGCCGGCGCCGAGTCGATCGGCCTTTATCAGGTGGCCAACCAAGTGGCCTCGCTGCCGGCCAGCGAGGTCGCCGCGCCCATCCGCCAGCCGATGTACGCCGGATTGTCGCGCGCCGCCGAGGACATGACCGAGCTGCGCCGCCAGACGCTCGACGGCCTGTTCATGACGCTGGCGTTGGTGACGCCGATGTCGATCGGCATCTCGCTGATGGCGTCGCCCATCGTCGATTTGTTCTTCGGCTGGAAATGGACCGCCGCCATCCCGCTGGTGCACCTCTGCGCGCTCTACGCCCTGTTCGATTCGGTGGGCCATTTCACGCACAACGTCTACATCGTGACGCACCGGCAGCGCCGCTTCGTCGGCGTCTTCACGGCGATGCTCGCGGTGCGCATTCCGGCGATCGTGCTGGGCGCGATGTACTACGGCGTCGTCGGCGCCACCGCCGCGCTGGTCGCGACCTCCGTCTTCAACATGGTGCTGTGGTCGGTGAACATCTTTCCGCTGGTCGGCATTTCCTTCCGCGATATCGCGCTCGGCACCTGGCGCACCTTGTTCGGCGTGCTGGTGATGGCGGCGGTCGTGATCTGGCTGAGCGATCTCTGGCCCGAGCCGAGCGGCCTCCCGGCGGGCGTCCTGCGTTGCGCGGTCATCTGCGCGGCCGGGGCCATAACCCATATCGGCGTTCAATTGACCGCCTGGCGCCTGTGCGGCGAGCCGCCGGGCGCCGAACGCCATATCCTGAAGAGCGCGCGCGTCATCGCCGTCCGTCTGGGGCTTTTGGCATCCAAGCGGGTGCCGGCATGAACCGCCGCTTCCCGATGTCCCGACGTTCCCCGCCGCCGGACAGGATCTGAGAGAACCGACATGCGCTCGATTATTCTCGCCATGCTGATCTTCGGGCTTTTGCCCACGGCGTTCCTGTCGCCTTTCGTCAGCGTGCTGTTGTGGTCCTACATCTCCTTCGGCAGCGCCCAGCGTCTGACCTGGGGCATGGCCGAGAACATTCCCTTCGCCTTGGTCGTCGGCCTCACCGGCATCGCCGGCTGGATAATGTGCGAACGGCGCCGGCTGCCGATGGACCGCACCACCGGGCTCCTGCTCGCCTATGTGGCGATGATCACGATCGCCACGTCCTTCGCGCTGGTGCCGGATTTGGCCTGGCCGAAGTGGTGGATCACGGTGAAGGCCTTCATCTACGTCTTCGTCACCGCGGCGCTGTTGACCAACCGGGTGCGCATCCACGCGCTCATCTGGATCATGGTCATCGCGGTGGGATATTACGGCATCAAGGGCGGCATCTTCACGCTGGTGACCGGCGGCAACTTCCGCATTTACGGGCAGGCGGGAACCATGATCGGCGACAACAACCATATCGCCTGCGCGCTGGTCGTGGTCATGCCGTTGATGAATTATCTCGGCCGGCAATCGAAGAACGAGCTTCTGCGCTTGGGATCGCGCGCCGCCATGGCCCTTTGCCTGCTGTCCGTGCTGGCCTCGTATTCGCGCGGATCGTTCCTGGCGCTCATCGCCATGTTGCCCTTCCTGGTGCAGCATTCGAAGCACAAGGTCGTGGTGATGGTCACCGTCGTGGTCATGCTGGCCTTCTCGATCAGCTTCATGCCGACGCAATGGGTCGAACGCGTGCAAACCATCTCGACGTATCAGCAGGACACCTCGGCCGAAGGCCGCATCGACATGTGGATAGCGGCGACGAAGATCGCGCTCGCCCGGCCGCTGGTCGGCGGCGGCTTCATGGCGCCCTACACGCAGGAAATCATCAACCAATATGCGCCGGGTGTCCAAGCCAAGGCCGTGCATTCGATCTGGTTCGAGAATCTGGGCGAGAACGGCTTCATCGCCTTGGGCCTCTGGGTCGCGATCGCGATCACCGTGCTGCAGAACTGCCGCTATATCATCCGGCGCACCAAGGGGAACCTGCAGCTCAAATGGGCGAACGACCTGGCGCATATGTCGTTCGTCGCCGTCATCGGATACCTGGTCGGCGGCTCGTTCCTGTCGCTGTCCTATTGGGACTTCTACTTCACCCTCGCCGTCATCCTGGCGGCGACGCGGCGCATCGTCGTCGCCGAGTTGGCGCCGGAGAAGCCGCGTTTCGCCCGCATGCTGGCGTCGCGCAGCCCGCTGCAGGCGCTGCCGCGGCCGGGCGTGGCGATGCAAGGCGAGGCGGATTAGGCCGCCGGATCATCGAGAGAGGCACACATGGACGCAATATTCTTCTTCTTCTCGCTCACCGGCGTGCTGATGGTGGTGTATTGGCTGGTGACCAACGACAAGGCCGGCAACAGCGGCAAGACCCGCGGCCTCTTCGCCATGCGCGAGCCCGCGGACATCGCGGCGGAAATCGAAGCGGCCGCCCGGGGCAGCTTCGCCGCGCGGCTTGGGGCCAAGGCCGCGCCGAAGCCGGCCGCCAAGCCGGCCTGCCGCCGGCGCCCGTTCTGATCTTCTCGGAAGTTCGGGAAAGCGTGGAAAGATAGCCGATGGGCCTCGCGAAACCGGGACCGGAAAAAATTTGGGACGAGCGCCCCCGCAAGGTTCTCGTCATCGGCGACGACACGCGGAGCTTCTTGGCGACCGTGCGGTCGTTGGCCAAACGGCATATCGAGGTGCACGCCGCCCCGTTCGATTTCCGCGCGCCGGCCTTGAAGTCGCGCTACGTGGCGCGCATCTGCTATCTCCCCTATTACCTCGGCGACGGGACCGAGTGGCTGGCGGCCGTGGAGGAACTTTTCCGCCGCGAGCGGTACGATCTCGTCATTCCATGCGACGAAAGGGCTTTGCTGCCTCTCCATCACCACCGCGACCGTCTCGCCAAAATGTGCCGCCTGGCCATTCCCAACGAACGGGCCATGGCGGTTTTTTTCGACAAATACGCGACGCGCGAACTTGCCCGGTCTCTCGGCATTCCGGTGGCGCGGGGACGGCTGATTGCGCGGACGGACACGGTCGGCTCGATCATCGGCGAAGCCGGATTGCCGCTCGCCGTCAAGCCGCTGCAATCCTATGCCATGGGCGCTCTTCATGCGCGCGGCAAGGTCGCCATCGTGAACAATGAGGCGTCCTTGTCGCGGATTTTGCCTTCCGTGCGCGACGGCAATCACCTCTTCGAGGCCTATTTACCCGGCGACGGCGTGGGGGTTTCGGTGCTGGCGTCGCGGGGAAAAATTCTCCAGGCTTTCCAGCACCGCCGGGTGCATGAATGGAACGGCAACGGCTATTACCGGGTCAGCGCGCCGCTTTCGCCGCCGCTGGTCGAGGCAACCGGCAAAATCATCGCGGCCACGGATTACACCGGCGTCGCCATGTTCGAATTCAAGGTCAATCGCGAGTCGGGCGCCTGGATCCTGCTGGAAGTCAATGCCCGTCCCTGGGGTTCGATGCCCCTGCCGGTGGGCGTGGGCGTGGATTTTCCCTATTTTTGGTACCGGCTGCTGGTGGACAATGTCGAAACGCCTTCCCGCGCCTATCGCACCGGCGTGTACGCCCGCAACTTCGTTCCCGACTTCCGGCAACTCGTCTCTCACCTCCGGGCGTTGCGAGGCCATCCGGCCGTTCGACTGCGGCTGCTGCTGCGCGAGACCTTGGAACATGCCCGGCTTCTCACCGGCCGGGAATTCCACGATGTCCTGGCGCTCGACGACCCGCGTCCCGGGATAGCCGAGATCGGCGGAATATTCCGGCAGGCAGGGCGGCAGCTTTTGTCCCGGCTTCCCGGATTTGCCGCGCGAACCCGGCGGCGCGACCGCGCCGCACTGCGCGCGGCGTTGCGGAAAGCCGGCGGCGGCGACTTCTCCATCGTCTTCGTTTGCCACGGAAACATCTGCCGCAGTCCGTTTGCCGCCGCTTCCCTCGAGCGCCGGACCGCATCCGGCCGGCCGGCACTGCGCGTCGCATCCGCGGGAATGCTTCCCCGGAACGGCGCCGTTTTCCCGCCCGAAGCCGTCGATGCGGCGCTGGAGGCCGGGGTGAAGCTGGGGGCGCACCGCTCTCTCCACCTCTCGCGGGAGATGGCCGAGAATGCCGGCGTGCTTGTGATCTTCGACGAGAAAAACCTGGACTGGTTGCAGAACCGCTATCCCGGCCTGGCCACGCCGGTCATACGGCTCGGCAGTTTCGGCGAGACCGGGGCGTTGGACATCGCCGATCCCGAGGGAGGGGATGCCGGCACTTTCCGTGACAGCTATGCGCGGATCGAGGCCGCCGTGGAGGGCTTGCTGCGCGTGGTCCAGGAGGCGGTAGCGGCCGCGCCGTCCGGCGAAGAAACCCTGCATTTCCCCGTGAAAACGCGGCCGCCGAGTCTGAAGGCGGCCCGCAGCTGGCTGCACTCGCGGCGAACCACGGGCTGACGCGGAAAGCCATGGACTCGCTGGCTTTCGAGACCAAGCAAGCGCCGGCCCGATTGCGGAAACGGGCGCATCTGCTGATGTGCGGCGATGCCGGGTATTTCCAGCACATCGCCGTCTGCCTGACCTCTCTCCTGGAAACCAACCCCGAGATAGAATTCGACGTTGTCGTCCTGGTAACCGGAAACACCGCGGAATGCGCGGACAAGCTGCGGCGCAGCCTGAGGCGCTATCCGCTCCTGACTTTGCGCCTGATGAATTTCGACGGCTCGCGTCTTTCCGGTCTGCCGCTGGCGAGCCATTATTATCCGCCCGAAATTTACGCGCGTTTCTGGATCGAGGACTACTTCCCGGCCGAGGTGGAACGGGTCATCTATCTGGACGGCGACATGGTGGTGACCGGACCGATCGACGAACTGCTCGATCTGAGCCTGGGCGACAATGTTCTCGCGGCCGTGTCAATCCCGGGATCGGCGCGCGCTTCCATCCTCGGTTACGATCCGGTTTTCGAATATTTCAATTCCGGCATGATGGTGATCAATCTCAAGCGTTGGCGCGAAATCGGCGCCCGCGCGACCTTGATCGCCGCCGCGCATCGCATCGCCGGCAAGCTGAACGATCCGGATCAGGACGTTTTGAACTACTGCTTCCATGCCCAGCGTCTCAAGCTGGATTACACCTGGAACGCCATCACCCCGTTCTTCCGGAAGATCAACCATCTGGCGATATCCGAAGATGAAATCGCCCGCGTCGCCCGCGACGCGCGGATCGTCCACTTCAACGGCGGTTCGAAGCCCTGGCAGTATCTCTGCTTCCATCCGTTCAAGCCGGTTTATCTGCGTTATCTCGCCCGGACGGAATGGCGGGACTTCCGTCCCGCCGATTACAAATTCATCAACGTCGTCAAGAAGGCGATCCGCGCTTTGCTCGGCGAGCGATGCATGGATCGCGCCACGAAACTACTGCGCGCCTGCCGCGTCCTTTGACGTTCCGGCTCGGCCGGCGGTCATCGCCGTTTCCAGAATCTTCGCGAAGGATTTGACGATGGTCTCGGGCTGGATTTCCGGCCGTTGGGAATATTGAAAGGCGGCGGCGGCGAAATCGTGATAGGTCCCGGGATCGTCCCAAAGCCTCCCGAAGGAAGCGATCCAGTCTGCGATGGGCGCGTCCGCGGGCAGGCATAGACCGCCGGGACCGACCGCTTCCGGCAATCCTCCTTGCGTGCTGGCCAGCACGGGAATGCCGCTGATATGCGCCTCGGTGGCGATGCGGCCCCAGGTTTCCTCCACCTGGCTCGGCGCCAGTATCACCTTGGCCTTGGCGTAAACCTCTTTCATGTCCTTGACCGGACCGATCACCCGGACATTGGCCGGAAGGAGCTCGCGGGCCGGCGGGGGCGTCGGCATCCCGTTGACGACGAACAGAAACGGCACGTCGCGCCGCGCCTTCGCCAGGGCCATGACCGTATCCAGGCCCTTGTAAGGCGCCGGATTGACGAACACCGCCGCTGAACGGTCCGATCGGATGGCATAGGATTCTCTCGGGACGATGGGCGGGATGATCCCCCGTATCCGCTTTTCCGGGTGGAGCGAGGCGGTGAAATGGGAATTGGCGACGAAGCACAGGCGGGGATGACGCCGCAGCTCCTCATCGAGGGGAAGCCGGTCGCTGCTATGCAAATATCCGACAACCGGCACGTCGAGATTTAAAAAGCGCCGCAGCAATTCGATGAATTCGGCCCCGCCTTGCAGCACCACCACATCGGGCCGGAAGGCGGCGGCGACACGACCCACCGCTTCCGGGCTGTTCGTGCTGCGCCAGACCGGGTAACCGAGGCCATGATCGACCGGACAGGGATCGCCGAGCAATTTCATGCGCGCCCGGGCGCGCAGACCGGTAAATCCGCGGCCTTTCAGCCCGGCCAGAACGCCGACCGAGTGACCGAGCTTGCCCAACGCCACGGCGAGATGATGGGTGTTGACCTCCATCCCGCCGCGAATCTCGGGCAGATATTTGTGCGCCGTGGCGAAAAGAATACGCACCGTCTCTCGTCTCCCCGACAGGGTTCGCTCACGCGCCGCGCAAGCGCGGCCGGTGCCACCGGGCACGGGCGGACAGAAACAGGGTGAACAGCAGCCACTTGAACGAGAATCCGACCAGCAACGCTTCCCGGGCAAAATACGCGGCGGTGGAAAATTCGGACCGGGATGCCAGCCCTTCGGCGATCTTCTTCAGCACATAGGGCTTGTGGGTCCGGCAATACTCCCGGATTTCCGGATGGACGGCCCACAAGGCGGACTTGTCGAACACGGCCAATTGAAACAGCCGCTTCTCGATGTCGCTGACCAGGGTGGACATGTTGGCCGTCTTGGACGGATCGGGGATATTGTGCCGGGACGTCACCGCCGGGTGGTACTTGATGAGGCGGGCGCGGTCGATCAGGCGCAGGTAGAAATCGAGGTCGGGGTCGTACCGGTTATTCTCGTCCAGACCGCCCAACGCCTTGAACAGGTCCTTGCGGACGATGGTCGTATTCAGATGGCAGTAGCCCACAGCCTTCAGCAGGTCCGCGGGAGAGACGGTGAACGCGCCGTGGGAATCGGGCGACCGCGTCGGGGCGAGAATCCCGGTGAGATTCTCGATCCAGATCGGGCGCTCGACCGGGCTGCCATTCGCGTAAGCCCGTTGATTCGAAAAGTAGACATCGGCCGCCCCGCCCGAATCCGCGAGCACCGCCTGCGCGCGGCTCAAATGGTCCGGGTCGATCCAATAATCGTCGTCGTCCAACATGCCGATATAGGTCCCGGCCGCATGGCCGACGCCGAAATTGATCGCGTAGCTCTGGCCATGGCCGCGCGGCCGGTGCACGAGATGCAGGAACTTGACCCGCCCCGCCAGCTCTTCTGCCATCTGGCGATAGAGACCGGCGGCATCGCCGTCCGAACCGTCATCGACGACGATGATTTCCTTGCTGGGATGGCGTTGCGCCAGCACCGATTCGATCGCGACCCGCAACAAGGCCGGACGGTTGCGCGACGGGATGATGATCGAGAAATCCGGGTTCATGCGCCGGCGCTCCCGTACCTCGCCGCGGGATGCGCCCGCTTCGGCCGGGACGAAGGAGATTTCTCCGCGGCGCCGGCGATCATGGCGTCCCACCGTTTCCTGACGGCCTCTTCAACGCTTCCGGGTGAAATGCCGCTCAGGCATCGCCGCTCGAACGGACAGGGGCTGCGCAGCCAGCACGGCGAGCAGGGGACCGGCACCGTCATCGCGACGTTGCCGGGATAGAGCGTATTCACCGGGTCGATGTAACCGCCATAGATCACGACCGAGGGCGTTCCCACCGCGGCGGCGATGTGCATCGGCCCCGAATCGGGACCGACATGCAGATCGGCCGCCGCCATCGCGGCCGCCAATTGTTCCAGAGAAGTGCGGCCGCGCAGATCGACGTAATTTCCCGACGGCGGTCCGGGGGGCGTCGCGCCGGCTTCGCCGATTTCGATGACGCTGCCGAATTGCACCAGCCTGCCGATCAAGGCGATCCAGGAGTAATCCGGCCAATCCTTGTTCGGGGTATGACGGCCCGCCCGCCGGAGAACGGCGATATGGGGGCGAGGCAGATGGGCCCAGGACGTCCTGAAAGCCTCGACCTCTTCCGGCCGGACGACGCAATCGGGGCGGACATCCTCCACCCGCACGCCGAGCACGTCGCCCATGATCCTGGCGAGATGCGAGCGGGGTGGAATCGCGTCCTCATAGACGATGGAGATCGACCCGGGAGGCCGGTCGCCGAACGGCAGGACCTCGTCGATATAGGGCAATCCCCGCACCACGGCGGCATTGCCGGTATAAAACCGGATGAAACACTTGGGATTGAGGCGCTTCACCTCGCGCAAGGCGGGCGTGCACAAGAGGACGTCGCCCAATCCCATATTGCGGTGGACGTGCAGGATTTCGGACCGCCACGGCGCCCGGAAGGGAACGGGATTGCGGGCAAAACGCGCCAGCGCGCCGGAATTTCCCAGCACCCACGGCCGGCGAAGTTCGGTCAGGCAGTGTCGCGCGAGCGCGGGGAAGATCCCATCGGCCGTCAATCCGTTTGCCGCACACCGTCGAGATAGGCGGGCAGCTTCGTCATGGATCGCAGGAAATCGGCGAGCGTCTGCTCGGGCGGCGTGCCGTCGCTTTGCCGGGGCGCGGCCAAGGCGACGAAAGCCGCGAGCGCGGGGCGGCCCAGGATCACGGCGCGCGCCAGGCGCAGCTTGGCCTCGAGACCGCTCGAGGTGACGGTGCCGTCGACCACGTAGAAATACCAGACCAGCCGCGCGCGCGACGCGGAATGGATCTCGGCGGAGGCCAACACTCGGCGGATAACCCGGGATATCGACGGGGGTCGAGCCCAGGGTCGAGCGCACCCAGATGTCGTCGTCGACCACGCGGTTCTGGCTGCGCATCAGATTGTTGTGGCGGCCATAGACGTCGTAGAGCGCGACATAACGCTCCACCTCATCGCCGGGGCTGCCGCCTGCGCGCGTGAAGCTGTCGCGGAATTCCCGGTCGGGCTCCATGATCACCGGCTGCCAATCGTCCTTGGCGCTATCCTGTACCTGCCACGGCGCCGCCACTTCGGGCGGTTGCGCGCGCGAGAGATCGAGCGGGTGCGCGGGCCGGTCGAGCCGGGCCAGATAGGCGGGCCCGAGCGCGGCCAGCGCCAGCGCCACCGCGACCACCACGGCCGGCGATTGGCGCGCCGGCGCCGGAACCGGGGGCGGCGCCGGATGCTTGGCCTGCGTTACGCCCTTGTCGGCAAAGCGCATGCCGACGGCGATCTGCGCCAGCAGCACGGCAGTGAAGAAACCCCAGCCGTAGATGATGTGGTCGGCTTCCACCGCGGTGACGTCGTTGGTCAGATGGGCCAGATAGATGATGCCGAAAGCGCGCACGCCGTTGGCGAAGATCGGCACCGTCAGCGACGCCAGGACGAACGCCAGGCGCTTCTGCCAGCGGCGATAGACCATGAGCGCGAAGAAAATGCCGAAGGCGAAGGAGGCGATGAGGAAGCGCAGGCCGGCGCAGGCCTCGGCGACGATGAAATCGCCTTCGGGAATCGAAATCATGATGCCGTCGGAATAGACCGGCACGTGGAAGGCCTGGAGCAGATCGACGGCGAAGCGCGCGGTCAGATCCTGAAGATGCGGCACCAGGTATTCGCCGCTCGGCACCAGCAGGTAAAGATAAAGCAGCGGCCCGAGCAACCGGCGATAGAGGCGCCAGCCCAACGCCGCGAGCAGGATCACCTGCACCATGGTGACGAAGACGAATTGCTGGAATTCGAGCACGCCCAGCACCGCCATCAGCAGCCAGGCGAAGGACAAGAGCGGCAGCAGCGCGAGAACGCGGAAATCCGCGCGCGGATATTCGCCCGCGAGAAGGCGGCGGCGGTCCCGGATCATGTAGAACACGATCGGCAGCACCAGGAAACAGTGGTTGTAGGTCGGCGAGGCCAGCCAGACGCGCCAAGCGCCGGCGACCTCGTGCCAGAACACCCAGCCCAGCACCAGCGCCGCGGCGCCGAGACTCATGCCGAGCGCCCGCCAGGGGCGCGCCGGGGCGGAACCGTGAATCGCCGGGGCGCTCACGACGCACCCGTGGCGTGCAGCTGCGCGCGCAGTTCGCTGCGCTGCGCCGCCAGATCCGAATCCTCATAGAGCGCGTCGAGGGCAGCGAGCTTCGCCTCCCAGCGGTAATCGGCCTCGACCAAGGCGCGGGCGCGGGCGCCCAGTCCGGGCGTCTCGCCGCGCCAGACGCGCAGCAGGCAGGCGGCGAAATCCTCGGGCGATGAGGCCACCAGCGCCTGCTCGCCCGGCTTGAGCGCAATGCCTTCGAGCGCCTGGGGCGAGGCCACCACCGGCTTCCCCATGGCCATGGCCTCGAGCACCTTGTTCTGGATGCCGCGCGCGATCCGGAGCGGCGCCACCGCGGCAAAGGCCGAAGCCAGATAGGGGCGGATGTCCGGGACCCGGCCGGTGACGCGGATGTCCGGCGCCTGGGCCAGGCGGCACACGGATGACGCGGGGTTGGAACCCACGATCCAGAATTCGAGCCCGGGCACGCGGCCGCGCAGCAGCGGCATCACCGTCTCGGCGAACCACAGCACGGCGTCGATATTGGGCCGGTAATCCATCGCGCCGGTGAAAACCACGGTGCGGGTCCCATGCGCGTAGGGATTGGCGAAGGACCGGTCCGGATTGAAACGGTCGAGATCGACGCCGTTGCCGATGGCGAGAACGCGATCCTTCGCCTCGGGCGCATGGCGCAGGAACAGCTCCGCTTCGGCGGCCGACACGAACAGGGTGCGATCGAAGCGGGAAGCCGCGCGGCGTTCGAGCTCCAGCACGGCTTCGCCCTCGCGGCGGTAGAGGATATTGGCCGGGAAGCGGCTCAGCGCCGCGTATTGTCGCCACTTCTCGGAATCGGCATCGACCATGTCGACGATGCTGCCCGCGAAGCGGTACGGCATGAGATAGGGCGCCATCGCCGAGCAATAGACGAAGGCGAAACGCGGGCGGGCGCGCGCCATGGTCGCGGCGATCCAGCGCGCCATGCGGCGGTCGTGGAAATAACGCTCGGTCAGCGATTGTCCGGTGACGAGCGATGCCGCGCTTTTGAGCCGCGCCAGGACGGGATCGAGGTTCGGGCAATAGAGGCTGGCGCAGATGCGCCGCAATTCGCCCACATGCGCGGCATCGCGCTTGTCGTCGATGAAGGCGCCGAGATGGACGCGGAAACGCTCGGCCAGATGGGACAGCATCCGCCAGGAGCGGATCTTGTCGCCCTTGTCCGGCGGAAAGGGCAGCCGGTGCGCGAGGAAAATGAGGTCGTCCATGAGGTTAATCCCGCCCCCAGTTTGCGCCCGCGGGGCTGAATTTTTTGCTAAGAAGCCGGGCAAGGGACTGGAATAAAAGGGATTTCGGCCGGGTCCGGATCATCGCCTGGCGCCCAGGAAGACCTCGTCCATGGCGCCCCAGGCGAAGTCCCCGAGCAGAGTTTCGAGGCGGCGCTCCATGCGCGCCAGGTTGAGATAATGGCGAAAGCCGGATTTGAGGGAAAGACCCGGCACCCGCGGCTGGTTTGGGTCGATCTCCCAGGGATGGAGATAGAACACCGCCGCGCGGCCCTCGCGTGCGTTGACGCGGCGGAGGCTCCAGCGCGACACCGCATAGGGCAAGAGGCGGAAATATCCCCCGCCGGAAGCGGGGAAATTGCGGCCGAAGCAGCGCAGCGTGGTGAGCGGCACTTCGAGCAACCCCTTTTCGCCCGCGCGGAACGGCGCGCGCGGCGCTTCGGGCATGCCGTAGAGATCGTGCGCGATCGGATAGATGCTCGAGCTGTAGGCGAAGCCTTCCTCCGCCAGCACGTCATGGGTCCAAAGGTTGGAGGACCCGATGGAAAAAGTCGCGGCGCGATAGCCCTTGACCGCGACGCCGCCGAGATCCTCGAGCAGCTTTTTGCTGCGGCGGACATCGGCGCGGAATTCGGCGCGCGTCTGGCGGTCGGCGCGGTCGTGCTGGACCCCGTGGCTGCCTAGTTCGTGGCCGGATTCGACGATGCGCCGGATCATGGCGGGATGGCGCTCGGCGATCCAGCCGAGGACGAAGAATGTCGCCTTGACTCGATGCCGGGCGAACAGTTCCAGCAGCCGGCCGGTGCCGATCTCGACCCGCGGCGGAATGGCGTCCCAGTCCCGGCGCGGCACCGCGCGCGACAGCGCCTCGACCTGGAAATACTCCTCGACGTCGACGGTCATGGCGTTGAGCACGCGGCCGTCGGCCTTGCGCAACACTCCCTCGCGGCTCGGCCCGGTGCCATCCATCGATCCGCTCCTAGAAGACCTTGCGCAACGAGAAGACCAGCGAGTTGCGGAAGACGGTGCTGCTGGGGTTCTGCGTATCGGAATAAGCGAAGGAGTAGGACACCGAACCGAACAGATCCTGGCCGAATTCGTGACTGAGCGAGATCAGGCTGTAGGAGGAGTGGGTGTGTTCGAACCCGCGCTCGTAATAGCTGGTCATGACAAGGAGGCCGTTGAGCTCGTTCAGCGAACGGTTCCAGGCGAGGGAGCCGCCGTTGTACTGATCGTTCGGCGTCAAGCCGGTGAGCGAGGTCAATTCCTCGTGGGTCCCGGTCAGGGTGAAGCGGTCGGTTTCGAGCTGGGTGACGATGCTGGCCGAAAAATTCCGCAGCTGGTCGATGTCGTCCTGCAGGGTCAATTCATTGTTGTTGAGCGACAGCGGCAGGCCGGTGGTGGCGTTGAGGGTCGTGCCGTTCGGCCCCAGCACGGCGTTGTTGAGGTTGCCCAGGATCACCTGCTGCGGCGTGGAGGTGGTCTGCTGGTAGTTGGCAAAGACGGTGGTGATCGGCGTGACCGTATAGCGCAGATCGCCGAGGAAGGAATTGCTGCCGTTACGGCGGCCGTAATTGAGCGTGACCTGGGAATCCCGGTTGGGCTGATAGACGAAGCCGCCATACCAGGTCGGCCCGTTCAGGTTCGGGAGCTGCGAATTCTCGTAGTCGATCACTTGCCAGCCGCCGGCTCCGACCAGCGCGAAATTGCTGCGCAGATGGAGCCGGACCTCGTCGGTGGCGAGACCCTGCCGGTTCGAGCCGATGCCGTTATCGACGTTGGTTTGCTGGCCGTCGAGGGTGAGGCCGTTGCTGACGAGTTTTCCGGTGTCGCCCGAATCGAGGGTGTCGCGCAGCTCCTGGAACGTGGCGTTGCTGATCGAGGTGGAGACGCCGTTGCCGGGGCCGAGAGTGTTGAGGCCGGTGCCGATGATGCCGGTATTGCCGTTGAACCAGGTTTCGCCCACGACATAACGCAGCTCGTTATCGCCCACGCTGTTGAAATGGGTGCGCGCCACCGGGCTGAGCTGGGCGGCGTAGGTCGAGATGCGGTCGTTGGCAGTGAGATCGCTGGTCGGAAACGCGGCGAAGGAACCGTTATGCGCGACCTGGAACGCCGAGCCGCTGGCATCGAGATCGAGCGAGTCGTCCTCTTTCAGGCGGCCGACGGCCTCGAAGAACAAATTCTGGTCGATGTAGTCCTGGCTGGGTTCCGCGAAATGGCGCTGGATGTCCGGACCATAGTCGAGGTTGGCGGTGAGGTGCGGCAAATCACCGCCGATGTAGAGACCGGGCGAAATCGTGGTGACGACATCGGCGACGCGGCCTTGTCCGGCCTGGGCGTCGTTGACGTTGTCGGTGAACTCCACCGAACCCCCGATGCGGGGGATGACCAGCCACAACGGGGCGCCGGGCGGAAGATGCTCTTTGAGGTCGCCGGTACTCTGACGCAGCAGCGGATCGTAGAACGGCGGCGTCGGCCCGTTGCCCTGATCGTCGAGCGGGCCTAGCGCGAATTGAGCCGAGGCCGGCCCGGCCGCGAAGAGGATTGCGGCTGAGAGGAAGGCGGCCAGCGGACGGGTGATTTGCATTCTGCGCTCGACACGGGCTTCTGCATGGGATGCGGGACGGATCAATAGTCGGAATAGGAGCCGAATTGGTCGGCCGCCGAGTTGCGAATCTTGTTCAAGAGGAGGCTGATGATCGGGCAAGCGCTGATCAGACCCACCGCGGTTTCGACCTCTTCCTGCTGGGTGCGGTCGGCCTCGACCACCATCACCACCTGGCCGACCAGTCCCGCGAGCACCGCGGGATCGCTGGAACCGAGGACGGAGGGCGCGTCGAAAATGATGAAGCGGTCGGAATAGCGCTGCGTCATCTCGGTGAACATCGCGCGGGTGCGCTTGCTCGACAGCAGCTCGGGCGAGCGGACGTTGGGCGTGCCCGCCGGCATGACCGTGAGATTCGGCAAATTGGTGCGCAACACCACGTCGGAGAAATCGATCTCGGGATTGGACAAGAGGTCGATCAGGCCGTAATTGGCCGGAATGCCCATCATGTCCTGCATGGCGTGATACTTGGTGTCGAGATCGATCAGCAGAACCTTGAGATCCTGCTCGGTGGCGATGGAAAGGGCGAGATTGATGGCGGTGAAGGTCTTGCCTTCGCGCGGCCGGGCCGAGGTCACCATGATGACGCGGTTCTTGTTCATCGCGTCGTCGGCGGCCTCTTCCATGTAATTGCCGACCACCTGGCGCTTGACCATGCGGAATTCCTCGACCACGCGCGAGCGCTTGGCCGAGGGAATGGTGATGCCGTGGCGCGCCAGGCTGTTGCGGTCGATCGAGACCTGGCGGCTGACGGCCTGGGGCGCGGGCGCCGGCTCCTCGTATTCCTCCTCGACATAGGCGGGCGCGGCCTGGGCGCGCGGCATGGGGCCGCGATAGCGCGGGGCGGCCGGGCCGGCCAGCACGGGTTCGCGATAGGCCGGTTCGGGGGCCACGGCGCTTTGCGGCGCATAAGCGGCGCGGCTGGCCGGCGGCGGCACATAGGGGTCGTTGACCGGCGCAGCCGGGGGCGGCGGCGCCGGCGCGGCCGGGGCTTGCCCGCGGGCGCGCAGATGGGCGGCGGCGCGTTCGATCAGTTTGCGCGAGGTTTCGTCGATCATCAGCCCAGAACTCCCGGACATGACCCGATGCAGGTCGATGGACATGACGATGAGCACGCCGTAGATCATCATCAGGGCCACGGCCGAGGCGCCGAAACCGGCGGTTTCCATCATGCCCTGGCTCTTCGACTTGAAGAGCGAGACATAGGTGACGCCGCCCAGCACGGGCAGGCCCAGGCCGCGCAGGCGCTGCAGCGTGGTGTAGGAGCGGTCGATCTGCATCAGCAGGACGGGAATGGCGAGACCGCCGAGCACGCCCGCCATCATCACCACCGAGAACAGCAAGGGACGGTTGGGGGCGAACGGCACCGTCGGCACCTGGGGCGCGTCGACGATGCGGAACTGGATCTTGTCGGCGGTGGTGTCGGCCGCCTCGGCGAGGTTGGTCGCTTCGCGCCGCGACAGCAGCTCATCGTAATTGTGCTTGAGGATGCCGTAGTCGCGGTCCATGTCCTCCATCTGCGCTTGGACGCCGGGCTGGGATTGGGCGATGGCGGTGACGCGGTCGAGCTCGGCCTTGGCCTGGTCGGCCCGGCGTTGCAGCGAGACCACCTGGGACTGGGAATCCAGCAGACGGAGGCGGACTTGGTCATAAACCAAGCTCGAAACCCGGGTTCGAGCCGCGGCGCCCTCGCCGGACGCGGTCCCGTTCTTGAGGCCGTGGGCGGCGGCGATTTCGGCGCTGAGCGCGCCGATCTGATTCTTGAGCGCGATCACGTCCGGATGCTGATCGGTGTCGCGCAGGCGGAGATCGACGAGTTGCTGTTGCAGCTGCGCCAGGCGCTGTTCGGCGCTGGCGCCGGCGGCGAGGGTGGTGGCGGCCGTGGCGCCGCCGAGGCCGGTAACCGGCACCAGGCTGTCGAGGTTCTTCTGGATCTCGTCGCGCTTGGCGATTGCGTCCTGCAAATCGTTCTTGGTCTGCTCGAGCTGCTTGCGCAGGCTGTCGATCGCGGCGGCCGAGGCGGCGCCCGACAGCACCTCGAGATGGGCGGCGCGGAAATCGGCGTTGCGCTTTTCGGCGTCGCGGAGCTGCTGCTCGTAGAGCGCGATCTGGTCGTTCAGGAAGCGCTGCGCGTTGTCCATCTGCGCGCGCTGCGTGCCGGCAGTGTTCTCCGCGAAAATGGTGAGCAGGCTCTGCACCACGTTGCGCGCGGTGGTCGGATTGGTGTCCTGATAGGAGATGACGAACAGGTTCCGCGTCTGCGGGACGATCACGATCTGCTGGATCAGCTTCTGGATCAGCGCGTCCTTGTCCGCCGCGGTCTTGACGGTGCGGTCGAGATCGGCCATGTGCATGAGCTGTTCCATGTTCGGCCGCGACAACAGCGTGTGTTGCAGCACGTCGAGCTGCTGGCCGGGATCGACGTCGACCGTGATGCCGCGCAACAGCGGCGTCAGCAGCTGGTCGGCGTCGACGTAGACGCGCGCCGTCGACTCGTAACGGCTCGGGATCATGGCGACGACGGTCCAGCCGACGATGCACACCGCCCAGGCGGCGAGCGCGACGATCCACTTACGCCGCCAGATCGCGTGCAGATATTGAAAGATCAGGCTGGAGATGGATTCCATAATGATTGCCTTGTACCGGTCCCGTCCGTTGCTAGAAGTAACGCTGCGGAATGATCACGATGTCGCCCGGGCGCATCGCGATGTTGTCGGTTACGTCGCCGTCCTTGACCAAGCCGTCGAGGTGCGCCTTGATGGTTTCCTTCTGGCCGTTGAAATTGCGCACGACGACCGCACGGTCGCCGGCGGCGAACCGGGTCAAGCCGCCGACCTCGATCATCACGTCGAGAATCGTCATGTTGGCGCGATAGGGTATGGCGCGCGGCTGCGCCGCCTCGCCGATGACGCGGACCTGCTGCGAGAAGGGTCCGACGAAATTCGAAACGATGACGGTGACGATCGGGTCCTTGATGTAGGCCTTGAGCCTTTCCTCGATCTCGCGGGAGAGCATCGACGGCGTCTTGCCGACCGCGATCACGTCGTCGACCAGCGGGATCGAGATCTTGCCGTCGGGGCGGACCGGCACCTTGGTGGTGAGGTCGGCATTGCGCCAGACGAAGATGTCGAGCTCGTCGCCGGGACCGATCAGGTAGTTCTCCATGCTCGGGTCGCTGAGCCCGGCTCGACGCCGCGCCCGGCAGGCCGGCGCTCTGCGTCATCATCTGCGCCGGCATCGCCGAACCGTAGGTCATGGGAGCCGGACCCTGCGGCGCCGGAACCTGGGTCATCGGAACCTGAGCCGGCATCGGCGTCTGCGGCACCGGAATCTGGGTCTGAAGCTGGGTCTGGGCCGCGGCCATCTGCGGCGGGGCATAACCCTGCCGCACGAATTGCTGTTGCGGCGCGGACGGCGCCGGCTGCGGCGCTTGCGCGTATTGCGGCTGCGCGTATTGCACCTGGGAGTATTGCGGCTGCGGCTGCGGCGCCGCGGCCACCGGCTGCGGCTGTTGCGCGTATTGCGGCGGCATCACCGTCTGCGGCGGCTGCGCGTATTGCGGCTGCGCGTATTGCACCTGGGAGTATTGCGGCTGCGGCTGCGGCGCCGCGGCCACCGGCTGCGGCAGGGTCGGCCGCGCATTGATGTCGGGGGGAATGCTGAGCCCGCTGTCGGCGGCGGCCTGCTTGGCCTCCTTGGCCTGATAGCGCTGATAGCTGTTGCCGACCAGGTCGTCCGACCAATCGGTGATCGTGGAACAACCCGCGGCAAACAGCAGCGCGAGAATCAAGACCGGGCGAAGGGCATAACGCGGCAAGAGAGTCACTCCCCACAGTGATGGCCGCCCGATGATCGCCATCGCATTCGGCCCGCTTGCGCCGGAAGAATTCGCGAAAAGCCGATTTCGCCTTTTCGCTAAATTTTTCAAACGCTAGGCCCGAGATATACCGGGAAAAGCTTACTGAAAGGTTATCCGGATTTAAGTATCTGTTTCGCGGCTTGCTGGCTTACGTAAATAAAATCTAAAGATTAATGCGGGTAGATACCGGGCATGACCGGGGCCGATCATGATCCGGGGTAACGGCCGGGCATCCGACCGCGTGTCGCCGGCCCTCGCCGGGATATCCGCGATCGAAAACTGGCGCCTGCCGGATTGGGACCTCGCCATCCGCCAGGCGCGGCGCGCCGGTTTGCTCGCGCGTTTGGCCGATTTGATCGACGCCGCCGGGCTCGGCCCGGCCGTGCCGGAACGGGCGCGCGGCCATCTTGAAGCGGCGCAAATCCTGGCGCGCAAACACGCGAGCGACGTCGCGCGCGAACTCGATCACATCGGCGAGGCTTTGGCAGGCCTCGGCGTCAAGCCCATCCTGCTCAAAGGCGCGTCCTATGCCGCGGCGGGATTGCCGCCGTCGCGCGGGCGGCTCTTCGGCGACATCGATATCCTGGTGCCGAGGCGGCTCATTGCCACCGCCGAGGCGGCGCTCGCGGCGGGCGGCTGGGAGGCGGTCAAGCAGGATGCCTACGACCAGAGCTATTACCGCCGCTGGATGCACGAATTGCCGCCCTTGCAGCACAAGAGCCGGCGCACCACCATCGACGTCCATCACAACATCGTGCCCTTGACCTCGACTCACCCGGTCGACGCCAAGCGCATGATCGAAGCCGCGAAACCCGCCGGAACCGACGGGCGCTTTGCCGTGCTGGCGCCCGAGGACATGGTGCTGCACGCCGCCGTCCATCTGTTCGACGACGGCGAATTCGTCAACGGCTTGCGCGACCTCGACGACATCAACCGGCTGTTGCGGCATTTCTCGGCCCCGCCGGATTTTGGGCCCGATTTCTGGGACGCCTTGACCGCCCGGGCGTCGTCGCTGCGGCTGGAGCGGCCGCTCCATTACGCCCTGCGCTATGCCGCCCGGTTCCTGGGAACGCCGGTCCCAAAGCGAATCCTGCGCGACCCCGTCCCCGCCCCTTCTCCGGCGGTATCGCTGCTGATGGACTTCGCGTTCGAGCGGGCGTTGCGCCCGCTTCATCCCAGCTGCGGCGATCGGCTCACTGGACTGGCCCTGGGATTCCTATATCTTCGCGGTCATTGCCTGCGCATGCCGCTCCGGCTGCTGCTTCCGCATCTCCTGCGCAAGGCCGTGATGCGGCGGCTCAAACCGGCCGAGGCGCGCCCCGTTTAGACGGAGCCAAGCCGATCCTTTCCTTCCTCGCCTATTCCTTCCTGCTGCAGCCGACGGTGTTCATCGTCACCGCGCTCGCCGGGATATTGATCGCGCTGGGATCGCGCAAGAAGCTGGGGCTGGGCATCGCGGTTCTAAGCCTGCTCTGCCTTTACGCTTTCGCCACGCCCTATGTTTCGACCCGGCTGCTCCAGTATCTCGAAGCGCAGGTGCCCGACACCACGCGCAACCTCGACGACGCCCAAGCGATCGTCGTGCTGTCCGGCACCGTCCATCACGGCGACAGGGACAAGGTGCCGGACCAGCCGGGATTGCTGACCCTGGAACGGCTCGCGCGCGCGGCCGAGATCGAGCGCGCGCATCCGCTGCCGATCGTGGTTTCGGGTGGCAAGGTGGGCGACAGCCAGGAGACCATGGCGGTATTGATGGAACGCGCGCTGCAACAGGATTTCGGCGTATCCGTGCGGTGGCGCGAGGAGCAGTCCCAGACCACCTTCGAGAATGCGCGCTTCGTGGCGCAGCTGCTGGGCCAGGCCGACATCCACACCGTGATCCTGGTGACCCAGCCCTGGCACATGCCCCGCGCGCTATGGTCCTTCGAGCATGAAGGGCTCGACGTCATCCCGATGCCGACCATCAGGACCTATATCAATCTCACCACCCCGTTTGATCCCAATTTATACCTGCCGCAATCGGACTCGCTCACCGACAGTTTCTACGCTCTCCATGAAATACTCGGACTGGCGTACTACAAACTGTATTACGGCCGGATTCACCACTGAACGCCGCTTGCCGGAGCGGCTTGTCACACCCGCGCCGCGCCGGCGGCGGGGCGCAACGTGGCGGCCCGGCCGACCAGCCAGAGCAGGGCGCGGCGGAAGGCTTCCTTCTTGCGCTCGGTGACGCTGCCGGCCAGCAGGATGGCGGCGAAGGCGATGCAGAACCTGGCCAGCCCGAGCTTGGGCGCCATGGCGCCGAGGAAGATCAGCACGGGAAAGTGGAACAGGTAGATCGAGAAGGTGTAACCGGCGAGGAAACGGATCGGCCGCGCCGCCGTGGCGAACAGCGGCGCCAAGCGATGCTCGATCATGCGGAAGCCGGCCAAATTGGCGGCGACCAGCAGCGCCACGGCATAATCCGAGACGAAGTACTTCGCCATGGCGAAATGGCCCAAGGGCGCCAGGCGCAGCACCGCCTCGGATAACGGCCCCGACACGTCGAATTCGCGATAAAGCGCATAACCCGCGAGCGAACCCAGCCAAAGCACGACGCCGAGCAAGTCATTGGCGGCAAAGCGCCGGCGATAGAGCGCGACGCCAAGCAGCCAGATCGGCAGCAGCACCGCGATTTTCGGCCCCATCACCAGAAGCGCCAGCCCCGCCGCGGCGATCCGCGCCCTTCCGCGGAGAAAAACCAGGCAGGCGTAGAACGCGTAATACATGACCTCGAATCCGAGCGACCAGAACGGCGTATTCACCGGCGGCGCCACGTCGAGATACCAGATCTGGTTGAGGAACAGCGCGCTCGCGCCGATGTTGAACGCCGCCTCGCCGCCCGGCTGCGGTTCGTATTGCGCCGGCGCGTAGGCCGCGCCGATGGCATTGAGCGCGACGGTCAGCACGATCGCCGGCAGCACGACCGACCATAACCGCGCCAGCCGGCTGAGGGCGTAGGATTTGACGTCGCGATCGCGCCGGTCGACGGTGTAGGCGATGACGCAGCCGGAGAGAATGAAGAACACGATGACCGCGTCGTGGCCGAAATGCGCCAACGGGCCGAGCCGCAGGCCGATCAGATCGACATGCGTGCACATCACCAGCATCGCGGCGAGAAAACGCACGGCGTCGAGATAGAGGGAATAGGTTCGGCTCATCGCGGTTCCGGCAATTTGCGGCAAATGCATATTAAATTCGCCGCGTGCCGGAAGCCGGACTATTCGTCGTTAACGGCCGCTGAATCGTCGTTAATCGGGCGGAATCAACCTTAATCGCCGCCGGCGCTCGATGAAGGCGAGCAGGGCGGCAAACAAGCCGGCTATGACGAGGCTCGCGGCCGAGGCGAGCGCCGAATAGCGCCGCACCGGCGTCGTAACCGGACCGATCTCGATGTCGTTGATGCCGGGCTCGAGCGGCACGACCATCAGATCGAAGGCGCCCTGGAGCGGCGTTATCGCCTTCGCATTGAGGCGCACTTGCGTGCCCGGATACCAGGGGTGGGATAACTGCGCGTAACCCTGGCCGCTCGTCGTGATGCGCAGGCTCACGGTCTGGAGCGAGACGCGGTAGGCGTCGAGCGCCGCCTGCCAAGGGCTGTTCTCAGCCGGCGCCGGGCTTTCGGCCGGGACGTCGCGCACCGGCAAGGAAGCCGCTTGATGGGACGCCCAGGCGATGCCGGCATCGCGCAGGTAGCGATCGAGGAAATCCTCGATTCCGGATATTTGCGGCGTCGGCGTATGGCCCTCGAAGTCCCCCGCCCACAGCATGGGCTTGTCGAGCCGCGCGGGAGGCGCCAAGGCAACGAGGCTCTGGCTGAAAATAACCGGGCCGGAATCGGCGATAGGGATCACCCGCCCGAGCGGGCCCTCCGGTCTCGCCTGAACGAAGCCGTCCGGGCAGCCCATGGCGGCGGGCGAAATGCAAATGATGCGGCTGACGTTCAGCAGGCGCAGCAGCGACAGCGCCTTCTCGCCGACGCGCCCGTCGCGGCGAAGATCCGAAGCCGCCATCTCGACGGCGGTCTCGGCGAAATTATGAACCCGGGTCGCCGCCATGTTGTGATGGCCCGCGACCCGTTGCACCATCGCATAGGCGCTGAGCGGTCCCGAATCGGGTCCGATATCCGCCTGGATGGAGCCGTCCCGCGCCAGGTCGATTTCGGCGAAACGTTCCTCGGGGGCGTTTTGCGCGAGATAGCGTCCCGCCTCGATCAGAAACGCCTTGTCGCTGCGGGCCACCGGCTGGATCGAGGTGCTGGCGACGTCGAGCACCAGGGCGGCCGCCACCAAAAGCGGCAGGCGGGATGCCGAGCGCGAAGCCTGCGCCAGCCATTCGAACCCCAGGCCGGCCAGGATGCCGGTGAAAAACAGGATGAAGATGATGTCGCGGACGACGGGATTGTAGACGAAAAAGCTCACCGCCACCCCCGGCGCGATCGCCAAGGCCAGAAGGCGGCGATCATGCCCAAGCCGGCCGCGCCAGGCCGCGAACCCGCCGGCGAGGGCCAACCCGATCAGGACGATGCCGAGATAAGCCCAGTAATCGATGCCCCAGGTCGTCCGGTAATCGCGCCAGAGCACGAGATCGAGCAATCGCTGCCAGGTCGGAAGGTGAAAATGAAAGAGGCCGCCTTCCGGATCGATCATCACCCAGCTGGATTCGGCGACGACCGGCACCACCGCCACCAGGGAGATGCCGACGCCGACGATCCCGGCAGTCGTCAACGCTCCTAGCTGTTTCCAGTCCCAACGCCCCAGCGCCAGGCTCATGCCGCCGTAGAGACCGAGATAAAGCGCCGCGAACAGCGCATGCGGCTGGTGATTGACGATCATGCCGCCCACCGCCAACGCGAAAATCAGCCAGTCGCGCCACAAGCCGGCGCCCGCGCGCATGATGCCCTCGGCGGCGTAGAAGATCAGCACCAGGAAAAGGATGGTGAAGGCCTGCGGAAAAACGCCGCGATAGAGAAAGAGATGCAAGGCCGCGAACGAGCCGGCAAATCCCACCGCCGCGAGCAGCGCGGCAACCCGGGCGATGTTCAGCCGCAGCAACAGCGCGTAAAAGACCCAACCCGCGGCAAGATGAGTCGCGAACAGCAGGATCTTCGCCGTTGCGACCGGATCCCGGACCAGCAGGTCGAGCGCGCCGCCGACGACATAGATAAGCGGCCCGGTAAAGCCCAGTAGCGGGCTGCCGAGATAATCGAAATTGGTCCATTGCGGCAGGCTGCCCGCTTCCAGCCCCTCGCGGACTTCGAGAAAGCGGGCGACGTGCGAGCCGCTGTCTCCGCCCAGCAGGACGCCCGGGAAAAGATAGGCCTGGCCCAGCCAGGCGACGACGATCGTCAGAAGAGCGAAGCTCTGCGCCGGCGTCGCCGAAACCAGAAAACGCGAAAAAACCCGGCGGCTGATTTCGAGGTAGATCAGGAAAACCAGCGCCGCCGCGCACAGCGCCGCGAGCACCGCGTCGACCGGCCCGAGCGACGCCCAGAGAACATGCCAGCCGACCGGCCGGCCTGGCGTCGACGGCGGCGACGGCGGCATTCTTCACCCGTTCGAGCGAAAACAGCGAGGCGGCGGCCGAGGCCAGCGCCAGAACCAGGACGGCAGCGACGGCTTCCCAGCCCGGGCCGAAGCGGTCCGGCCATTTCAGCGTTGCAGGACGATCCCGATCCGACAGCCACATGACGCGCGCCATACTCCCGTCTCCCGCCGGGCAAGCGGCGGCTTTCCCCGCCAAGCCGGCCTTCCTTTCGGGAGTCGCCGGATATTCCGGCGCGGGCGATTAAGACTTCCCTAAGCCTTAATTCCTAGAGTGACGACCTTGCGCCCTGCGGCTGGACTTCCGGCCGCGCCGGGCCCGGCTTCACGTTAACGAGTGTCCTTCATGGCGCGATATCTGGTCACCGGCGGTTGCGGCTTCATCGGATCGCATCTCGCCGATGCCCTGGTCGCCGAAGGACATGAAGTCCGCATTCTCGACAACCTGTCCACCGGCAGCCGGGAGAACGCGCCCGAGGCGGCCGAGCTGATGATCGGCGACGTCGCCGACCGCGTCGCCGTGCGCCAGGCGATGGAGGAGGTCGACGGCGTGTTCCATCTGGCGGCCATCGCCTCGGTCGAGCGCAGCATCGACGACTGGGTCGGAACCCACATCTCCAACCTCACCGGCTGCATCACCATCTTCGACGCCGCCCGCACCGCGCGATCGCTCCGGCCCGGTGCCGGTGATCTATGCCTCGTCCGCCGCGATCTACGGCCTCAACGAAAACGTGCCGCTGGCCGAGAACGCGCTCGCCCAGCCGATGACCGCCTACGGCGCCGACAAGCTCGGCTGCGAGCTGCATGCGCGCGTAGCATCCTCGCTCTACGGCGTGCCGACCACGGGCCTGCGTTTCTTCAACGTCTACGGTCCGCGCCAAAGCCCGGATTCGCCCTATTCCGGCGTGATCTCGATCTTCTGCGACCGGCTTTCCGCCGGCAATTCGCTCACCATCTACGGCGACGGCAACCAGGTGCGCGATTTCATCCACGTCTCCGACGTGGTGCAGTTCCTCGTCCGGGCGATGATGGAGCCCGCCGAGGGCGAGGTCTATAACATCTGCACCGGCATCGGCACCTCGATCGTCGAGCTGGCCCGGATCATCGCCGGATTGTGCGGCGTGACCCCCGACATCATCTATCGCGATGCCCGGCCGGGCGACGTGCGCCTCTCGGTCGGCGATCCGGCGCGCGCCGAGAAGCGCTTCGCCTTCAAGGCGGAGATGTCCTTGAAGGACGGGCTGATGATCACGCTGGCGGCGCAGAAACAGCGCCAGGACACGACTCTGCGCTACGCCTGAGCCGGGCTTTATCCCGGCTTCCGGAAATCCTTGAGCGGCCCCAGCGGCACGATGCCGGTGGGGTTGATGGTGCGGTGGCTGCCGTAATAGTGGCGCTTGTATTCGTCGAAATCGCAACTCGCCGCTATTCCCGGCATCTCATAGAGCCGGCGGGCATAGGCCGACAGATTCGGGTAATCGGTCAAACGGCGCAGATTGCATTTGAAATGGCCGAAATAGACCGCGTCGAAGCGCGCGAGCGTGGGGAATAGCCGCCAATCGGCCTCGGTCAAACGGTCGCCGACCAGGGCGCGGCGCCCCGCGAGACGCGCTTCGAGCCAATCGAGCGTCTCGAACACGGTTTTGACCGCCGCCTCATAGGCCGCCTGGGTGGTGGCGAAACCGGCGCGATAGACGCCGTTGTTGAAGCCGTCATAGAC
Organism: uncultured Alphaproteobacteria bacterium; assembly: GCA_963810055.1. GTDB lineage: Bacteria > Pseudomonadota > Alphaproteobacteria > ATCC43930 > CGMCC-115725 > REEB95. Next base: position 27,134 of record CAWEME010000013.1, read on the forward strand.
GCGCTGGTTGACCGCGTCGATCTCGTCCTTCAGCTCGGCCGGATAGTAATCCGTCCGGTCGTCCGTGAACGCGTCGAATTCGCGGTTGAACATGCGGATGATCTCGGCGGATTCGTTGTTGACGATGGTGTCGGTCTTTTTGTCCCACAGCACCGGCACGCTGGCCCGGCCGGAATATCGGGGATCGGCGCGCTGGTAGATCTGATGGACGTAGCGTGCGCCGGTGAGCGGATCGGGCGCGGCGAAGGTCCAGCCTTTTTCCAGCATCAGCGGCTCGACCGTGCTCATCGACACCACGCCTTCGAGCTTTTTCAAGCTCCGGAAGATCATGGTGCGGTGGCACCAGGGGCAGGCCTTGGCGACATAGAGGTGATAGCGCCCGGATGCCGCCGGAAACCCCCGGAACGGCTCCGTCGGCGGAAACCCGGCGGCGGAAGCCCGATGCCGCGCGAATGTAGTGGCCGCCGGTGCTGCCGGTGTCGTGCCAGCCCTCGCGCCATACGCCATCGACCAAAATACCCACCGCCTACCGCCTTTCCACAAAGCCCGTTTCCGAAGGTTATCCACAGACACGGTTCTAAGAAAGAAAATTATCATTTAAAGCCCACGCCATCCTTATGATAAAAAAATGCTCCAAAAACAGGCAGCGATGGTTTCCGGTTCCGCCCGATAACCGGTAACGGAGCCAAACGCGGCCGTGACGGCGCAACCACGCCGAACCACTCGGGGGAGAAACCATGTTCACGCAAATTCTCGATCCCACCGGAAACCTGTTCGTCACCTGGCTGGTGGCGCTCATCCCGGTGGTGGCGCTTCTGTTCATGCTCGCGGTTCTGCGCTGGTCGGCGTGGCTGGCGACGCTGGTCGGCTCGCTGATCACGCTCGCGCTCGGGCTTTGGGTCTGGAAGATGCCGCTCGACCAGGGCGTCCAGGCCTATGTCTACGGCTCCGCGACCGGCGTGTGGAACGTCGACTGGATCACCTTCTGGGGCCTGATCCTGTTCAACACCATGGTCGTCTCCGGCGCCTTCGACAAGCTGCGCCGCTGGCTGATCGCGCAAGGAACCCAGGACGTGCGGATACAGACCATCCTGTTCGCCTGGGCCTTCGGCGCGTTGCTCGAAGGCTTGGTGGGGTTCGGCTATCCCTGGGCCGTGGTCGCGCCCATCCTGATCGCGCTCGGCATTCCCGATCTCGACGCCATCCGCGTGGCGGCGATCGCCAACAACGCGCCCGTCTCCTACGGCGCCCTGGGCGCGCCGATCATCGCGCTGGCGGCGGTGACCGGGCTATCCGCTGCTGGCGCTGTCGGGCTCGATCAGCAAGATCGTCGCCATCCTGGCGCTCCTGCCGCCCTGGATCCTGCTCTACCTGGTTTCCGGCAAGAAGGGCATGTGGGGCGCCTGGCCCTTGGCCATCGTCGGCTCGTTGGGCTATATCGCCGGCCAGTTGCCGGTGGGCACGTATCTCGGGCCCTATCTGCCCGACGTCGCCGGCTCGATCGTCTGCTTCATCTGCATTCTGCTCCTGCTCAAGGTCTGGCGGCCGGCGCAGGTGCTGGGTTACGGCGGCAAGCCGATTGCCGGCCGCGGCGAGGCGGCGGCGCACGGGCTTTCGGGCGGCGATATCGTCCAGGCCTGGATGCCGATCGCCGTGCTGGTGGCGGTGACGGTCGCCTGGACCGGCCCGTGGTCGAAACTGCCGGGCATCGTCCTGGTGCACTACGCCGTGACGGCGGCGTCCTCGATCTCGCAGGGCGCGACCATCGCGGCGGTGTTCAACTGGACGCCGTTCGTGGGCGGCTCGGCCATCCTGGCTTCGTGGATCGTCGCCTCGATCTTGATGATGATGACCGGGGAGCCTGAAGTTCGGCCAGATCGGCGAGATTTTCGCCAAGACCTGGCAGCAGATGTGGGGCGCCTTGCTGGTGGGCGTGTTCATCTTCGGCCTGGCCTATGTCTATAATTTCTCGGGCATGGCGGCGTCGCTCGCCAAGGCGTTTTCCTCCTTGGGCGTCGCCTTCATCGTGGTCGCTCCGATCCTGGGCTTCATCGGCGTGGCGCTGTCGGGGAGCAACACCTCGACCAACGCCATGTTCGGCAAGTTCCAGGCCCTGGTCGGCCAGCTCCTGGGCTTTCCGCCGCTCTTGCTGCCGACCGTGAACTCGATCGGCGCCGAGATCGGCAAGCCGGTGGCGCCGCAGACCGCCAGCGTCGGCGTCTCGACCTCGCGCTTCGTCAGGGACGAAGGCGCGGTCATCCGCCACAATTTCGGCTGGACGTCTGGTGATGCTGGCTTATCTCATCGTGATCAGCGTCGCCTGCTACCTGTTCTTCCCCGGCATCGCGGCCCTCTAGGCCCGGGGACGAAACGGCTTAACGCTCTAAGCCAAAGGGGCGCGGGTCCATCAAGGGCCCGCGCCCTTTTCCTGTCGTTGCGAGCCGAAGGCGAAGCAATCCAGGAAGAGCGGGGCGAAGCCGCCGGGTTGCTTCGGCCGCAACGCGGTCGCGCCATGACAAAAGCATTCCATGATCAAAGCGACCGGCAAAGAGACCCGCCGGGCAAGGCGGCCGGCAAAGAGACCCGCCGGGCAAAGCGGCCGGACAAAGAGAAAGGCGCCGCCGGTTTCCCGGCGGCGCCTCGATGGGATCGAACGAAGGACGCGATTTAGAAGGAGAGGACCGCGTCCACCGCCAGAGGTGATCTGGCTCGACTTTTTGCCCTGGCCATTGCTGCCGACATCGTACGGCGCCACATGCGCGCTGCCGCCGATGATCGAGTCGAACCGCGCTTCGGGACGGATGACCAGGCCCAAAGTGCTCGGCATCGTCAGCGGCGGCGTGTAGGCGGCGCCGACGGTCAACTCGCCATAGGTGAGGTTTTTGCCCACCCCGGGCGTGTTGACGTTGCCGCCATAGCACCCGTTGGGGACGCCGTTATTGCTGAAGGTGGCGCCGCCAACCAAGGAGACATTGCGCTCGGCATCAACCGCGTCCTGCCCCCCCGGACAATTCGTGACGAAGCCGCCGAAGCCGTTGCTCTTGGTTTGGTCGGCGAAGGCCTCGACCCGGGCGCCCAAGGTCCACTGATCGTTGAGGGTGTAACTGACGTATTGCGCGGCGCCGCCACCGGTCGCGCTATAAGCGTCGTTCTTGATCAGGTTAATTTCGGTGGTGGTGGTCCAGGAGTCGTTGATCTTATAAGTGCCGTTCGCGTCATAGTATTGGACCATCTCCCCGTCGACGTCTAACCCCCTTGCCGTTGACATAGACCAAACCGACCGGGTTTTCCGCACCCAGATGCGCCAGGGCGACCAGGGTCAGATTGCCGCCCAGCAGATTGTTCAGGCCGAAGCCGAGGATGCCGTGGAGCAGGCTGGCATTGGCATTGCCCTTGGCGCTGACGAAGGAGTCGTTCACGCCGGTGTCCCAACCGCCCCAGATGTCGACCGTGTCGTTGACGTGGAAGGTGCCGAGCACGCCGGTGTGCTTATAGGGCAGGCCGTAGGTGAAGATGTAGGAGTGCGAGTAGAACGGATTGCCCGTGGCGTCGATCACCTCGTAACCGAGCGGCGTGGCGTATTCGCCGATCTGAATGTCGGCGCCGCTGGCGGAGAGACCGGAATCGCCGGCGCATGCACGTTCGCTTCGAGGTAGTTGATGTCCCACTGATAGGGGCTGTTGGTGGCGCGGTCGAACTCGTTGTAGAAGTGCGTGAGCCGCGCATCGGTGCCGTAGAAGGTCTGGAACTTGAAGCCGTAATCGAAGCCCGTGGCCGCGGAATCGGTGTCATGCTCGACCGTGAACATGGTCTGGTTCATCCGGAAGGCATCGGCGCCGTTGGTGAAGGGCTGGCCGAAATTCGCGTTATTGGCCGGGCCGTCGGGATTGATCGACAGGCCCAATTCGGTGTGGCCCGAGATCTGGATGTCGCCGATCGGCGAACTCAAAATCGGATGCTTGGGCGGCGCGGCCGGCGCGGCGGGCGCGGCGGGCGCCGCCTGGGCCGTTGATCGGCGGGTGCGGCGGGTGTCTGGGCGAGCGCGGGTTGCGCGGCATAGGCGCCGACGACGCAAGCGGCGGCGGCGAGTGAGATGACGGATCGCAATGACATGGTTTTCTTACCCCCTCTTGAAATGACGCAACTTAAACTCACCGCCCTCACCGCACCGAGTCACCGGTGCCTTTTTTCTAGGCGGTCTGCCTAGTAACGCGACAGTCGCAAAGGCCTCATTTCTCGGATCATCTTGGCCATTGCTTGCCGGTCAAACGGAGTGTTGCAAAACCTTTGCCAGAATTTCGGGTACTCAAAATCGGCAAAACCGGCTTTACACCACGGTTTTTGGTTAGAGACAGCTAAGTGTTCGCGCTCGGCTACCGCCAAAACCCTGCTTCATTTAGCATGCCGCGCCCTTGCGGAGAAGCGATGCCGCGCCTGTCCACGCGGAAAATCGAATAGTGAGGCATTTCGGAGACAGTATTCGGCATGAAGAAGCTCGCAGTCGGAATCGTGGTTCTGCTCCTGCTCGCTGGTCGCGGCGGCGCTGGCCGCGCCCTTCGTGGTCCCGACCGACGCCTACAAGGCGAAGCTGATCGCCGCGGTGAAGGAATCGACCGGCCGCGACTTGAAGATCGGCGGACCGATCGGCTTTCTCGTTGCTGCCGCAGATCACGCTGTCGGCGCAGGACGTGTCGTTCGCCAACGCGCCCGGCGGCATCGCGCGCAACATGGTGCAGCTCAAATCGATGGCGCTGAAACTCAAGCTGCTGCCGCTGCTCACCGGCACCGTGGCGGTCGACAGCCTGGTGCTGACCGATCCGGCGGTCGCGCTCGAGATCGACAAGAACGGCCGCGCCAATTGGGATTTCTCCCCGCCGGGCGCCGCGCCGGCGGCGCCGGGCGCGCCCGCATCGCCGGCGCGGGCAATCCGGGCGGCGGGCCTGTCGGTCTTGTCCTCGCTGCGGCTCGGGCGGATCCTGCTGCAAAACGGCGAGGTGAGCTACGCCGACCAGCGCAGCGAAAAGCGCTGGGACGCGGGCGCGATCAACCTGACGCTGTCGATGGCCGATCCGGCCAGCCCGCTTGCGGCGGAAGGCTCGGCGATGTGGAACGACGAGCAGATCAATGTCGCACTCACCCTCGCCAATCCCGGCGCCTTCGCCGCCGGCGCCGCCAGCGATATCTCGGTCAAGCTCGCCTCGAATCCCTTCAATCTCGATTTCACCGGCAACGGCGCGATCGGCTCCGCGATGAAGTTTTCGGGAAGCGTCGATCTGGCCGTGCCCTCGGTGCGGGGATTGGCCAAATGGGCGGGATCGCCCATCAGCCTGGCGGGCAGCGGATTGGGGAAGCTGGCGGTGAAGGGCCGGGTCGCCGTGGCGGGCGACAGCTATGCCTTCTCGGACGCGGAGATATCGGTCGACGCGATCAAGGCCAAGGGCGCGGTCGCGGTCGATACGGCGCATGCGAAGCCCTATGCAAAGGGCAATCTCGAGGTCGAAACGCTCGACCTAAACCCCTATCTCGCGGCCGCAGGGTCCTCGCCCCAGGCGGGCGCGGCGGCCGCAGGCGCGGGCGGCGGCGGCGCGGACCATGCGGCGCCAAAGGCGCAAACCTCCTGGAGCACCGATCCCATCGATCTCTCGGCCCTTAATCTCGCCGACGCCGATTTCGATTTGAGCGCCAAGGCCATCCGCTACCGCGAGATATCGGCCGGCCAGAGCGCTCTGGCGATCCATCTCAAGGATGGCGTGCTCAGCGCCGTTCTTTCCGAGATCGCGCTCTATCAAGGCACGGGCCAAGGCAAGGTGACGATCGACGGCGCGGGCGCGGTGCCTGCGATCACGGAGAGCTTCGCGCTGAAAGGCGTGGACGTGCAGAAGCTGCTGCAAGACGCCGCCGCCGTCAGCCTGATTTCCGGCACCGGCAGCCTGGACATGAGCGTTTCCGGCCGCGGCAAAAGCCAGCGCGACATCATCGCCGGGCTTTCCGGCAAGGGTTCGCTCGCGCTCGACAAGGGCGCCTTGAAGGGCTTCGATTTGCTGGCGACGGTCAAGAACGCGGCCGCCGCCTTGACCGGAGGATCCAGCCAGACCGATTTTTCGACGCTCACCGCGACCTACACCATCGCCAACGGCATCCTCAAGAACAGCGACCTGAAGATGACCTCGTCCGGGTGGCCCACGACCGGCGCGGGCACCGTCGACCTGGTGCAACGGCGGGTCGATTACAGGCTCATGCCCAAGGTCGCGGGCGCGCTATCCCTGCCGGTGAAGATCACCGGCCCGTGGGATCATCTTTCCTACCGTCCCGATCTGAAGGGCATCGCGGGCCAGAACGGCAAGGCGCTGCAGAACATCCTCAAGAACCCGCCCGGCGCCGATCGGCTCAAAAACCTGCTGGGCGGCGGCAAGAAGCAGCCCTAAAGGCGGGCGGGAATCGGCCGGGTGTGCCGCGCGGCGCTCCGGAGGCCGGCGCCGCGCTCTATCGGATGCGGCGTATCAACGCCATCCAATTACCCGCGGGCGCGGCGCAATCCTCGCCGCTCGGCAACACCAGCGTGACGCCGCCGAACCTCCACAGCTTACGCCAGAGCTCGAGTTGGGCGAGCGCCTGGTCCTCGACCCGGCGCTGGATGCGGCGATGGATATAGGCGCGGCCGAGCGTCAGATAAGCCGCGAGCCCGACCACCGCGACAGCGGCCGCCGCCTGCCAGCCGGCGAACCACAAGACCCCGAGCGCCAGGGCGACCCCGCCATAGGCCCAGACATTGCCGTCGGCCTCGGAGCCGACCGGGCTGTCCATCTGTCCGAGCTTCTTGTAGTCGAGCCGCATGGAAATCTGCCCCGCGCGCGCCAGCCGGCCGAGCGCCGCGAACAGCGTCCCGGCATCGTCGCCGGCAATGGGAGATTCGGTTTCGGCCATGATTTTGGGATCCGGTGCGAACGCGCCGCTCATCGGGAAGCGGCCGCCTTGCGCCACCAGTCGAGAATCATCTCGCCGGTCCAGAATGCGACGCCCTTATGGCGCTTCGCATAGGCGAGGAAGGCCTCGAGATACTTGATCCGGTGCGGCACGCCGCTAATGTACGGATGGATCGCGAAGCACAGGATCTTGGCGCGTTGGGAACCCTCGGCGTAGAGCCGGTCGAACTGGTCGCAGGCGCGTTTCAGGAAAATATCGGCGTGATGATTCTGCACCACCATCATCGGGATATCGTTCAACTCCACCGTATAAGGCAGCGTGACCAGCTTTCCGTGCGAGGTCGCGATCTCGGTCGGTTCGTCGTCATGGACCCAGTCGCCGATATATTGGATTCCGGCTTCGGCCAGCAGGTCGGGAGTCTCGTAGGTTTCGGTCAGGCCCGGGCCGAGCCAGCCCACCGGCCGCTTGCCGGTGAACTTCTCGATGGTGTCGAGCGACTTGTGGATCGTGCTTGCCTGGTCCTCGAGCTTGTGGATGGGTCCCTGCACGTAGCCGTGGCCCATGAACTCCCATTGCCGCTCGCGCGCGGCGGTCGCGACGCGCGGGTAGCTTTCGACCACGTTGGCGTTGATGGCGAGCGTCACGGGCGCCTTCACCTTGTCGAAGGCGTCGAAGAAGCGCCACACGCCGACGCGCATGCCGTATTCGTGCCAGCTCCAATTGGGCACGTCGGGCAGCAGCGGCTGGCCCATGGGCGCGGACAGGACCTGGCGCGGCATCGGGCTTTCGATCTGCCACACCTCGAGATTCACCACCGGCCAGATGACGAGACGGACGTGGCCTGGAAATTTCAACTTCGGCCGGTCGACGATTGCGGAATAAGGCGCGCGCTCGCGCGGTTTCATGGCCAGGCTCCGGCTCCTGTGGGCGGGACGGCGCAGCATAACCCGGCCGCGCATCCATGAGCACCACCCATTCCGCGGCGAAAATCGCCGCGCTGATCAAGCAGGGAATAGCGCATCACCAGGCCGGGCGTCCAGCGGAGGCGGATAAACTCTACCGCCAGGCGCTCCGGCTCGATCCCGGCCATCCCGAGGCCTTGACGCTCATGGGCATGCTTTTGGGACAGACCGGAAAGCTTTCATCGGCGGCCGAGCTTTTCCTCCGCGCGCTGAAGCGCGATCCGCGCAACGCGCAAATCCATTACAATCTGGGCGAGACCTACCGTCATCTCGGCGAAGGCGCGAAATCGGATGCGGCGCTGCGCTGCGCCATCGCGCTCAATCCCGATCATTTTGACGCCTATCAGAGCCTGGCCGATCTGCTCCTGGCCGAGGCGGCGCTGCAAGAGAAGGCGGGACATCATCTGCGCGCGCGGGAGCTGCGTCTCGCCGCCGCCGAGCGCGCTCACCGAGATGGGGCGCCGTTTCCTGGACAAAGACATGCTCAATGCCGCGGAAAAGAAATTCCGCGCGGCCGTGGCGCTCGACGCCGGAAAATGCGGCAGCTCTGGCGCGGTCTTGCCCATGCGCTCGAGATGCTGCCGAGCGAGGCGGAGCCGGCCTTGCGCCGGGCGATCGCGCTCGATCCCGAATATATCTGGGCCTATGGCGCTCTGGGGGACGCGTTGATGACGCTCGACCGCCCGGCGGAGGCCGAGGCGCTTTATCGCCAAGGTCTCGCGCGCGCGCCCGGCGACATCGTATGCCTGCAAGGGCTGGTATGGGTCAACGCTGACGGCCCCGCTCTACCGGCCCGAGACCAGTCCGGATCAGATCTTCGAGGCGCACCGCGCCTGGGGAAAGGAAGCGATGGCGCGGGCGGGGAAAGAAACCGCCCGGCCTTTCGCCAATGCGCGCGATCCCGGCAAGCGGCTCAAGGTGGGTTTCGTCTCGCCCGATTTCAAGCGCCATTCGGTCTCCTATTTTTTCGAGCCTTTGCTCGCGGCGCTCGATCCCGCCGCGGTTCGAGACTTTCTGTTACGCGGAGGCTCTCGCCCCATGAAGAGGACGAGGTGACATCGCGGCTGAAAAAGCTGGCGCGGCATTGGCGCCCGACCGTCGGCCATACGGACGAGGCATTTCCGCAAGCAGGTCCGCCGCGACGGCATCGACATCCTGATCGATCTCGCCGGCCATATCGGGCGCAACCGGCTCGACGCCTTCGCCGTGAAGCCGGCGCCGGTGACCGCGACCTGGCTGGGTTATCCCGCCACTACCGGGCTGCCGACGATCGACTGGCGCATCACCGACGCCATCGCCGATCCGCCCGGCGCCGAGCGATTCCATACCGAGAAGCTGATGCGGCTGGAGAACGGGTTCCTGTGCTTCCGCCCGTTCGACGGATGCGCCCGAGATCGGGGCCGCCGCCCGCGCTGGCCGAGGGCCCGGAAAAAGGGCGGATCACCTTCGGCTCCTTCAACAACCATGCGAAGATCAACCCGGCCGTGGCCGGAACCTGGGCTTCGCTGTTGCGCGCGGTTCCGGCCTCGCGCCTGTCGCTCAAATTCGCGCTGAGCAAGGACATGACGGTCCGGGAAGAGCTGCTGCGCCTGCTGACCGCCCAGGGCATCGACGCCGCGCGCATCGACATCGAGGCCTGGCGGAGCGGCATGGAAAATCATTATGCCGCTTATAACCGCGATCGACATCGCGCTCGACCCCTTCCCCTATAACGGCACCACCACCACCTGCGAGGCGTTGTGGATGGGCGTGCCGGTCGTGACGCTCGTCGGCGACCGCCATGCGGGCCGGGTCGGGCTCGATCTTTTGACGCGGGTCGGGCTGGAACGTTTCGCCGCGGCCGATCCCGATTCCTATGTCCGGATCGCGGCCGATCTGGCCGGCGATTTGGACGCGCTCGGCCGGCTGCGCGCCGGCCTGCGCGGGCGCATGCGAAATTCGGTCCTGTGCGACGCGCCGTGTTTTGCCCGCGAATTCGAGGCCTGCTTGCGCCTTATGTGGCGGGAATGGTGCGCGGGCGGCGGATCGGCTTGAAAGGACAGCCGTCTTTTCGGCGCGGCTTATGCCCGGCCGGCAAACCCGCGCCGATCCCGGGTGCCGCCAGGAACATCGTGGTAGCGGATTGCCGCTTATATCCGAACGCTCGCTTCAACCTCCGCCGGCTTCCGGTGCGGGCGTTGCCGCGGTTTTTAATTTTTCCCGAAGCTTCCGCCAGCACCTTGTCGAGAATGGCGTTTAATTTGGCCGTGTCCCGGCTCGCGCCTTTCGCCGGTTTGAAGCCGGTGGCGAAACCCCGGCATTCGCGGAAGTTTTTCGGCCGGTCCGTCAGCTTCCAGGCCTGAATATTTTGGGTGAAGCCGGCGGAGTGGATCAAAGCCTCCATGCATTTGAGCGTGGGCCCCCACCAATTCGTCGCGTTGCCGCCGTAGCGTGTTGCCGGAGTAGAACTCCGCGATTATTTCATCGGGTCGGATACCCATGGCCAAGGCCGCCCCGGTAGACTCCGATATCGTTGCAGATATGCGATTCGACGATGATCTGCCCGTCGCAGACCGCGGCCAGCTCTGTCCAATCCCAAGAGGGGATGCCGAAGGTGATAAAGAATGCCGAAGCAAAATACGATGTCGAACCTGCCGCCGAGCTTTTCCTCCGAAATCTCATAAAGCGATATTTTGATGCGTTTGCACCTGTCCTCGGAGTAGCCGAAGGCCTCGCGGCAAAGATCGAAATTCTGCCAGCCTTTGCGGTCTTCCGCGTCTTGTGCGTGCCCAGAATACAGATCGTCGGAGAAGTCGTCGATCGCCACCACTTCGCGGGCGCCGCGTTTCAGCGCCTCGAACGTCCAATAGCCGTCCCACGCGCCCACGTCCAAAATGCGCTTGCCGGTCAAATCGCCGGGCACGCGGTAAGCGGCCGGGTTGAGCGGACTCCACCCCGGAGTCACGACCCCATCGGGCAACTCGATGCGATGGTACCAGTATTTGACTTCGCCGACCCGGCGCCGAAGCGTTTCCTTGTCCATCAGGCCGCCTTTTGCCGCGCTTCTACTTCGACAATCTGGGCGGAGTCGGCGGGGCGGCGCTGGTCTTTTGGTTCCTTCGGCATAGCCGCTACAATGCGGGCCGCCGCTCCGGCGTCAAGCGTGACGTGGATTGAAACCCGTGCCGGTGCCCCGGTTCGCCCCGCCGGCGCGGCCAAACCGAGGGGAAAATTCCATCCGGCCCGCCGCCAGCCTGGGTTGAGGACGATGGGCAGGTTCACGGCTGGATTCGCCCGGCGAATCCATGGAATAAACACATCATAAAGACTGTGGTTTTAAAAAATCCCCGTTTTCCCTCGGGAATCCGGGTTTTCCACTGTGGCATCGCGGACACAGAGGATGGCGATTTTTTTAAGCATCCCAAATGGCTATTGCTGGAAAACGAGCAGAGATGGAGATTACCCACGCGGGGGGATGACCCCCACGCATTCGCTGTCTTTTTCATGTGGGGGTAAAATGACAAGGAAACGCACTATCACAGCCGCACTGGCAACGACTGCTTCGGTGGCGTTGCTCGCCGGCCTCTCGCCCGCGCAAGCCCAGATGGCTGGCGCGCCGGGTGGACCGTGCTCCTCGACGGTGGAATCACCGGCCTTCCAAAACTGCACCTTGCCGTCCTCTTCGGCGCCTGGCGCAGGCTCGTTCCCGGGCTCCTTCCTGGTGCCGGGCACCAGCACGTCGTTCGCTCTTCATGGCATCATGTACATGAACATCGAGCACGACTTCTCGCCGTCCAACTATGAAGGCGCGCTGTCGCCGGTTCTTGCCCTGCAAGGGCCGGGCGCGAGCGCGACCAATTTGGGCGCACATGCCCTGAACGGCAACACCGACATCGCGGTTGGACCGACGCGGCCCAACATCGAAACCCGCACGCCGACGGCTTACGGCGAATTGAAGACCTACATCGAAATGGACTTCGCCGAAGTCGGCAGCGCTGCCGGCGGCGGCGGTGGCGCGATCGTCCCCGGCAGCTTGGGCAACCAGGCGGCGGGCAACGAAAACTCCATGCGTCTGCGCCAAGCCTACGGCACTTTGGGTCCGTGGTTGATGGGTCAGACCAAGACCCTGGTCGACGACGTTCAAGTCTATCCGGACTTGGCCGACGCGGGCCTCGACGCCGGCATGCGGACCAGCACCATCGTGCACAAGCCGCAGATCCGGTACACCTGGCTTGCCGGCAACGGCATCACGGTCGCGGCCTCGGCCGAAGAGCCGACCAAGAACGCGGTCGCGTATCAAACTGCTGCTGGCGGCTCGCTGAATACGTCGCTTGGCGATAATAACGGCGCCAGCTCGACCGCCAGCATCGTTTCGATCCCCGACATGGGTGTCGCGGGCCAGTGGGACCAGCCGTGGGGCCATGTGCGCCTTTCCGGCATGTACCATCAACTCGAAGGTCGACAACATCGGCACGCCTCAAGCGAACCCGCAGGTGGGTGGCACGAACGGCTTCAGGAACGAAGTCGCCGGCTACTTCTTCATGCTGAGCGGCCACGTCAATACCTGGGGCAAGGATCGCTTGGGTATGGCCGTGTCCTATGACAACGCCTTCGCCGACGCCGATGGCGCCGGTGTTGACCGCATCATGGCGTTTAACGGCAATAACGTGAGCCTGAAGGCATGGGACGTCATCGCCAACTACGAGCACTTCTTCACCTCGCAGTGGCGCGGCAACCTCTCGTTCGGCGAAATCTGGTACAAGAACAGTACCATTCAGGCCAACACGACCGCGATGGCGGGCGTGACCAAAATGAACTGGACCGGACACGCGAACGTGATCTTCTCGCCGGTTCCGCAAACCGACTTCATCACCGAGTATGAGCATGCGACGTTGCATATGTACTCGGGTGCGAACGGCCGGACCGACCGCTTGGTCGAGCAGTTCAAGTTCTACTTCTAGTCTGAAACTCGCTTCTTAAGAACCCGCCGGCCCCAAAGGCCGGCGGGTTTTTCTTTGCCGCGGATTATCCTTTGATGCGGACTTGGCATCCATTCCAATTCATCGCTCGCCCCGTTTCACGGATTCGGCTCGACGATGAAGCTCTTCGGTAATTCGCCGCGCTGCCATGTCTCCCACATCGTCTTATAGGCGGCTTCGATATGGCGGGTGAAGCGGCCGGTGTCGAACAAGTGGATACGTATCGCGATGGCGCGCGAGCTTGGCCTTGATTGCCGGCCAGCAGCGCCGGATCGCGCGCAAGCTTCAGCGCCAGCGCCTCGTATTCCTCGAGGCTGGCGGTGATCAGTTCGGGAAGACCGACGGCCTGCAACAGGCTGGCCGCCACCCGCCCGGCAAACGCTCGCCCCGGCAGGTCAGACCGGCAAGCCCAGCCCATAGCGCGTCGCTCGCGGTCGTGTGCGCGTTGTAGGGAAGCGTATCGAGAAACAGATCCGCCAAGCGATGCCGCGCCAGGTGTTCCGCGAGCGGCATCCGTCCGGCAAACACCAGCCGCGACGGATCGATCCCGCGCCGCTGCGCCTTCATGCGCAAGATTGCGCTTGGCAACCTCATTGTGCTGTCGCAGCCACAGCACGCTGCCCTCGACCCGATGCAGGAGCCGCATCCAGACGTCGAAGAACGGCGGCGCGATCTTGTAGTTGTTGTTGAAGCAGCAGAACACGAATCCATGCTCCGGCAGTCCCGCTTCCTGCCGCGTCGGCGCGCGCTCGGCGATCTTACGCTTGGTATCGTTGACCTGATAGCAATCGGGCAGATGGACGATCTTTTCGGTATAGAAGGGCCGGTGCTCGAAGGGCGCGACGACCTTATCGGCGATGATGTAATCGATGAATCGCGCCCCCATCGTGCCGGGATAACCGAGATAGTTCACCTGAATCGGCGCCGGACGATGGGCAAAAATGCCGGGCCGCGAATCCTGCGTATATCCCTTCAGGTCGATCGCGATATCGACCTGGCGATCGTGTAAAAGCTCGGCGACTTCGTGGTCGCTCTTTCTCCGACCATCGTGAAATTCGTCGAATGCCGCGACCAGCCGCCTTCTCATCTCGCTGCGGTCGTCAACGCCGAATGAAATCCCGATGATCTCGAATCGCGAACGGTCGTGCCGCTCGAACAGCTCGGCCGTCAGATACGCCGTCGCGTGCGCGCGAAAATCGGCGGAGAGATAGGCGACCCGCGGCTTGTCATGGCGCCGCGCTTGGCCGGTCCAAAACGGCCGCGCGGGCAAGGAGACCTTGTTCTCGATATAGGTCCTGGCGCATTGCAGTTGCAGCGCGGGATCGCCGCTGTAACCGAGCAGCACGAAGGGGTCTATGACCGACCTCTTGCCGGAGACATGCTCCTTTAAATCCGCGACGAATCGCGTCCGCCTGTCCCAGTCGCAGAGCTTAATCGCACAGTCCGCCGCTCCGCTGAACGCATGCGCGTGATCCGCCATTACAGCCAGCGCGCGCTCGTAGCTCGCCAGCGCCTCGTCGAACCGGTTCAGCTCCTTCAGGGCATTGCCGCGATCGTTGAGCGCCTCGGCATAGTCCGGCCGCAGGGAGAGCGCGCGGTCGTAGCTCGCCAGCGCCTCGTCATGCCGCTTCAGCTCATGCAGGGCATTGCCGCGATTGTAGAACGCCGCGGCATAGTCCGGCCGCAGGGAGAGCGCGCGGTCATAGCTCGCCAGCGCCTCGTCGAATCGATTCAGTTCCTTCAGGGAATTGCCGCGATTGTTGAGCGCCTCGGCATTGTCCGGCCGCAGGGAGAGCGCGCGGTCGTAGCTCGCCAGCGCCTCGTCATGCCGCTTCAGCTCCTGCAGGGTATTGCCGCGATTATTGAGCGCCTCGGCATAGTCCGGCCGCACGGAGAGCGCGCGGTCGTAGCTCGCCAGCGCCTCGTCGAGCCGGTTCAGCTCCTTCAGGGCATTGCCGCGATTGTAGAGCGCCTCGGCATAGTCCGGCAGCACGGAGAGCGCGCGGTCGTAGTTCGCCAGCGCCTCGTCGAGCCGTTTCAACTCATACAGGACAATGCCGCGATTGTTGAGCGCCTCGGCGTAATCCGGCCGCAGGGAGAGCGCGCGGCCGTAGCTTGCCAGCGCCTCGTCATACCGCTTCAGCGCGTGCAGGGCATTGCCGCGATTGTAGAGCGCCTCGGCATCGTCCGGCCGCGCGAGAGCGCCCGCTCGAAGCTTGCCAGCGCCTCGTCATGCCGCTTCAGCGCGTGCAGGGCATTGCCGCGATTGTAGAGCGCCTCGGCATCGTCCGGCCGCACGGAGAGAGCGCGATCGTAGCTCGCCAGCGCCAGGTC
>CAWEME010000014.1:0-4972 GCA_963810055.1 uncultured Alphaproteobacteria bacterium
CCGTGCTCATCGACACCACGCCTTCGAGCTTTTTCAAGCTCCGGAAGATCATGGTGCGGTGGCACCAGGGGCAGGCCTTGGCGACATAGAGGTGGTAGCGCCCGGATTCCGCCGGGAAACCCGAAGCTCCGTCGGCGGAAACCCGGCGGCGGAAGCCCGATGCCGCGCGAATGTAGTGGCCGCCGGTGCTGCCGGTGTCGTGCCAGCCCTCGCGCCATACGCCATCGACCAAAATACCCACCGCCTACCGCCTTTCCACAAAGCCGTTTCCGAAGGTTATCCACAGACACGTTCTAAGAAAGAAAATTATCATTTAAAGCCCACGCCATCCTTATGATAAAAAAATGCTAAGAAACAGGCAGCGATGGATCGGTTACCGCCCGATAACCGGTAACGGAGCCAAACGCGGCCGTGACGGCGCAACTAGGCCGAACCACTCGGGGGAGAAACCATGTTCACGCAAATTCTCGATCCCACCGGAAACCTGTTTGTCACCTGGCTGGTGGCGCTCATTCCGGTGGTGGGGCTTCTGTTCATGCTCGCGGTTCTGCGCTGGTCGGCGTGGCTGGCGACGCTGGTCGGCTCGCTGATCACGCTCGCGCTCGGGCTTTGGGTCTGGAAGATGCCGCTCGACCAGGGCGTCCAGGCCTATGTCTACGGCTCCGCCACCGGCGTGTGGAACGTCGACTGGATCACCTTTTGGGGCCTGATCCTGTTCAACACCATGGTCGTCTCCGGCGCCTTCGACAAGCTGCGCCGCTGGCTGATCGCGCAAGGAACCCAGGACGTGCGGATACAGACCATCCTGTTCGCCTGGGCCTTCGGCGCGTTGCTCGAAGGCTTGGTGGGGTTCGGCTACCCCTGGGCCGTGGTCGCGCCCATCCTGATCGCCCTCGGCATTCCCGATCTCGACGCCATCCGCGTGGCGGCGATCGCCAACAACGCGCCCGTTTCCTACGGCGCCTTGGGCGCGCCGATCATCGCACTGGCGACGGTGACCGCTGGCACGCTTGGCTTACCCTTCCTGGACCTATTGCATCTCTACTCCGCCTCTGTCAGCAAGATCGTCGCCATCCTGGCGATCTTGCCGCCCTGGATCCTGCTCTACCTGGTTTCCGGCAAGAAGGGCATGTGGGGCGCCTGGCCCTTGGCCATCGTCGGCTCGCTCGGCTATATCGCCGGCCAGCTGCCGGTGGGCGTGTTTCTCGGGCCCTATCTGCCCGACGTCGCCGGCTCGATCGTCTGCTTCATCTGCATCTTGATCCTGCTCAAGTTCTGGCATCCGGCGCAGGTGCTGGGCTATGGCGGCAAGCCGATCGCCGGCCGCGTCGAGGCGGCGGCGCATGGGCTTTCGGGCGGCGATATCGTCCAGGCCTGGCTGCCGATCGCCGTGCTGGTGGCGGTGACGGTCGCCTGGACCGGCCCGTGGTCGTGGCTGCCGGGATACGTAAAGTTGCATTACGCCGTGACGGCGGCGTCCTCGATCTCGCAGGGCGCCACCATCGCGGCGGTGTTCAACTGGACGCCCTTCGTCGGCGGCTCGGCCATCCTGGCGTCCTGGATCGTCGCCTCGATCTTGATGATGATGCTGGGGAGCCTGAAGTTCAGCCAGATCGGCGAGATCTTCGCCAAGACCTGGCGGCAGATGTGGGGCGCCTTGCTCGTGGGCGTGTTCATCTTCGGCCTCGCCTATGTCTATAATTTCTCGGGCATGGCGGGGTCCCTGGCCAAGGCGTTTTCCTCCTTGGGCGTCTACTTCATCGTGGTCGCTCCGATCCTGGGCTTCATCGGCGTGGCGCTGTCGGGGAGCAACACCTCGACTAACGCCATGTTCGGCACCTTCCAGGCGCTGGTGGGCAAGCTGCTGCCTGGCTTCCCCCTGCTCCTGCTGCCGACCTTGAACTCGGTCGGCGCCGAGATCGGCAAGCCGATAGCACCGCAGACCGCCAGCGTCGGCGTCTCGACCACGCGTTTCGTGCGCAACGAAGGCGCGGTCATCCGCCACAATTTCGGCTGGACGTTGGTGCTACTGGTCTATCTCGTGCTGATCGGCGTCGCCTGCTACCTGTTCTTTCCCAGCATCGCGGTGCTCTAGGCCTGGGACGGAACGGCTTAAGCTCTAAAGGCAAAGGGGCGCGGGTCCGTCAAGGGCTCGCGCCCTTTCCCGTCATGGCGAGTCGAAGGCGAAGCAATCCAGGGAGAACGGAGCGAAGCTGCCGGATTGCTTCGGCCGCAACGCGGCCTCGCCATGACACAAGCATTCCCTGATCGACGCGAGCCGCAAAAGGAAAGGCGCCGCCGGTTGCCCGGCGGCGCCTGCTATGTGATCGAACGAAGGACGCGAATCAGAAGGAGAGGATCGTGTCCACCGCCAAGGTAATCTGACTCGACTTGGTGCCGAAGCCCTTTGCGCCGACATCATACGGATTGTCGTGAGCAGATCCGCCGACGATCGAGTCGAACCGCGCTTCGGGACGAACGACCCAGCTCAAGGTGCCCGGCAGCGCCACTGGCGGCGTATAGGTTGCGCCGATGGTCAGCTCGCCATAGGTCAGGTTGAAGGCCTTCGCCCCGACCGTGGCTGTGCTGCCGGTGCCGCAATAGGTCAGGTTGCCCACCGGGTTCTTGGTGTTTTCGTTGCTGAAAGCGATGTTGCGCTCGCCATCAACCGCGTCCTGCGAGCCCGGACTGGCGCAGACGAAGCCGCCGAAGCCGTTGCCCTTGCTTTGGTCGGCGAAGGCCTCGGCCCGGGCGCCCAGGGTCCACTGATCGTTGAGAGTGTAAATGACATATTGCGCGGCGCCGCCCCCGGTCGCACCGTAAGCGTCGTTCTTGATCAGGTTCACTTCGGTGGTCGTGGTCCAGGAGTTGTT
Source organism: uncultured Alphaproteobacteria bacterium (assembly GCA_963810055.1). GTDB lineage: Bacteria > Pseudomonadota > Alphaproteobacteria > ATCC43930 > CGMCC-115725 > REEB95. Next base: position 2,874 of record CAWEME010000014.1, read on the forward strand.
GATCTTATAGGTGCCGTTCGCGTCATAGTATTGGACCGCCAACGAGTTGACTTTGAAGTTGTTGCCGTTCACCAACGAACCGGTCGGGTTTTCCGCGCCGAGATGGGCGAGGCCGATGATGGTCAGATTGCCGCCCATGAGATTGTTGAGGCCGAAGCCGAAAATGCCGTGGGCGAGACTGGCGTTGTTGACGCCCTTGGAGCCGAGCGAGTCGTTGACGCCGGTGTCCCAGCCCGCCCAGACGTCGACCGTGTCGTTGACGTGGATGGTGCCGAGCACGCCGGTGTGCTTGTAGGGCAGGCCGTAGGTGAAGATGTAGGTATGCGAGTAGAACGGATTGCCCGTGGCGTCCATCACCTCATAACCGAGCGGCGTGGCGTATTGGCCGATCTGCCAGTCGGAGCCGCTGGCGGAGACGACCGGAACCGCCGGCGCATGCACGTTCGCCTCGAGATAGTTGATGTCCCACTGATAGGGGCTGTTGGTCGCGCGGTCGAACTCGTTATAGAAGTGCGTGAACCGCGCATCGGTGCCGTACATGCCCTGGACCTTGAAGCCGTAATCGAAGCCCTTGGCCGTGGAGTCCGTATCATGCTCGACCGTGAGCATGGTCTGGTTCATCCGGAAAGCGTCGGCTCCGTCGGTGAAGGGCTGGCCGAAATTCTTGTTATTGGCCGGGCCGTCGGGATTGATCGACAGGCCCAATTCGGTGTGGCCCGAGAATTGGATGTCGCCGATCGGCGAACTCCAAATCGGATGCTTGGGCGGCGCCGGCGTGGCGGGCGCGGCGGGCGCCGCGGGCGCAGCCTGGGCCGTCTGATCGGCGGGTGCGGCGAGTGTATCGGCATGCGCGGATGGCGCGGCATAGGCGCCCATGACGCAAGCGGCGGCGGCGAGCGAGATGACGGATTTCAGTGACATGGTTTCTTACCCCCTCTTGAAATGACGCAACACAAACTCACCGCCCTCACCGCACCGGGTCACCAGTGCCTTTTTTCTAGGCGGTCTGCCTAGTAACGCGACAGTCGCAAAAGCCTCGTATCTTGGATCACCTTGGCCAATGCTTGCCGGTCACTGACTGTGTTGCAAAACCTTTGCCAGAATTTCGGGTATCAAAATCGGCAAAACCGGCTTTACACCACGGATTTTGGTTAGAGACAGCTAAGTGTTCCGCGCTCGGCTATCGCCAAAACCTTGCTTCATTTAGCATGCCGCACCTTTTTGGAGAAGCCATGCCGCGCCCTTCCACGCGGAAAATCGAATAGTGAGGCATTTCGGAGACAGTATTCGGCATGAAGAAGCTCGCAATTGGAATCGTGGTTCTTCTCGTGCTCCTGGTCGCGGCGGCGCTGGCCGCGCCCTTCGTGGTCCCGACCGACGCCTACAAGGCGAAGCTGATCGCCGCGGTGAAGGAATCGACCGGCCGCGACTTGAAGATCGGCGGACCGATCGCTTTCTCGTTGCTGCCGCAGATCACGCTGTCGGCGCAGGACGTGTCCTTCGCCAACGCGCCCGGCGGCATCGCGCGGAACATGGTGCAGCTCAAATCGATGGCGCTGAAACTCAAGCTGCTGCCGTTGCTCACCGGCACCGTGGCGGTCGACACTCTGGTGCTGACCGATCCGGCGGTCGCGCTCGAGGTCGACAAGAGCGGCCGCGCCAATTGGGATTTCTCCCCGCCGGGTGCCGCGCCGGCGGCGCCGGGTGCGCCGGCATCGCCGGGCGCGGGCAATCCGGCCGGGGGCCTGTCGGTCTTGTCCTCGCTGCGGCTCGGGCGGATCCTGCTGCAAAACGGCGAGGTGAGCTACGCCGACCAGCGCAGCGAAAAGCGCTGGGACGCGGGCGCGATCAACCTGACGCTGTCGATGGCCGATCCGGCCAGCCCGCTTGCGGCGGAAGGCTCGGCGATGTGGAACGACGAGCAGATCAATGTCGCACTCACCCTCGCCAATCCCGGCGCCTTCGCCGCCGGCGCCGCCAGCGATATCTCGGTCAAGCTCGCCTCGAATCCCTTCAATCTCGATTTCACCGGCAACGGCGCGATCGGCTCCGCGATGAAGTTTTCGGGAAGCGTCGATCTGGCCGTGCCCTCGGTGCGG
>CAWEME010000015.1:0-52359 GCA_963810055.1 uncultured Alphaproteobacteria bacterium
ACGCATCGAGGACTTGATCACTCCCGGCGCCTTACCGTGGCGCACGGGCTCGATCCCAAGCGGCTGTTGAAAGAGATCGAAGAGATCGACCGGATCAATGCCGGCAAGCCCGGCATCGCGCTTCTCAAGGGTATCGAGGTGGATATCTTGCCGGACGGCAAGCTCGATTTGCCCGATGATGTGCTGGGGCACCTCGATCTGGTCGTGGCATCCGTGCATGGCCAATTTAACCTGTCGCGCGAAAAACAGACCGAGCGCATCCTGCGCGCGATGGAGCGGCCTCATTTCACCATCCTCAGTCATCCGACTGGGACGGCTGATCGGCGAGCGCGAGCCTTACGACGTCGACATGCCAAGGATCATCCGAACTGCCAAGGATCGCGGCTGTTTCCTCGAATTGAACGCCCATCCCGACCGGCTCGACCTCACCGATATCCATTGCCGGATGGCGAAGGAGGCGGGTGTGCTGATCAGCATCGCCTCCGATACCCATCGCGCGCCCGAACTCGCCAATCTGCGTTTCGGCGTCGGCCAGGCGCGGCGCGGTTGGCTCGAAAAGAACGATGTCCTGAACGCTCGCAGCCTGGCGGATCTTGCGCCGCTGCTGCGGCGGACGATGCGCTAGGCCTGGGCGGTTTTATGCGCGAACCCATACTCGTCATCAATGCCGGGTCGTCGAGCGTTAAATTTTCTCTGTTCAAAACCGAAAGGGATCAATCACTCGCCGCTAGCGCCAATGGCCAGGTTGAAGGCATTGGCGGAACCGCGCGTCTTGAAGTGGCCGACGCGGCTGGAGGGGAACTCGTCAACCAATCCGTCAATGCAGCAAATCATCACGACGCTATTGGGTTTATCCACGGGTGGCTGTCATCCCATGTTGGCGCCGAGACAATTTGCGCGGGGTTCGGCCATCGCGTGGTTCACGGCGGCCTTTCCTATTTCGCGCCCATTATGATCGACGAACGGGTTATCTCCGACCTTGAGAAGTTGATCCCGCTCGCGCCCTTACACCAGCCACACAACATCGCCGCAATTCGGGCCCTGGCTAAAATCGCTCCCAATGTCCCGCAAGTTGCGTGCTTCGACACGGCTTTTCACCGCAATCAGCCCGAAATTGCCCAACGCTTCGCCTTGCCGCGCGCGCTCACCGCGAAAGGCATCCGACGCTACGGCTTCCACGGTCTTTCCTATGAGTACATCGTTTCGGCGCTGTCGGCGCTTGCCCCGGAATGCGTCGGGGGCAAGATCGTCGTCGCGCATCTCGGCAACGGCGCGAGCATGTGTGCAATCGAAGGCGGCCGCAGCGTTGCGACCACGATGGGCTTCACGGCTCTCGACGGCCTGCCTATGGGGACACGCAGCGGTTCGCTTGATCCAGGCGTCATACTCTATCTTCTCGATCACGAACACATGAGCGCGATGCAAATCCAAGATTTGCTTTATCAACGATCGGGCTTGCTTGGCGTTTCCGGCATATCGAACGATATGCGCGATCTGCTGGCGAGCAAGGCGGCGTCCGCGCGCGAGGCGATCGATCTGTTTATTTATCGCATTGGCCGCGAACTGGGATCGCTCGTCGCCGCGCTGGGCGGCCTCGACGGTCTCGTTTTCACGGCCGGGATCGGCGAGCACGCGGCCGAAATTCGCGCCCGGGTTTGCCGTGACGCGAAATGGCTTGGCGTTGTTCTCGACGAAAAGGCGAACTTGAACGGCGGACCACGCATTTCGGCGGAACAATCGCCCGTTTCGGTCTGGGTGGTGCCGACAGATGAGAACCTCATGGTGGCGCGCCATACCAGCCGCTTGCTGAACGGTATTGGCGCAAATACGCCATCTCGCTAGACACAGGCCACTGACCGCCAGTTACGGCGATTTGTAGCTTTGTAAAATCTTAATATAGTTGGCGCGCTCGAATGTGGTCGGATCGACGATATTCTTGTGGCTGAGACGGCCCCGGATGGCATCCGGCAATTCGAGATCGCGTGCCTTGAGCCACTCCGTCAAATCATCCGTCAGAACTCTCATATGCTCGATGCCGTGTCTGAGAAGCGCCGAGGTCGTCATGACGACATCGGCTCCGGCAAGGAGATATTTGATCACTTCGTCGACGTTTTCGACACCGGTGCTGGCTGCGAGTGACGCCTTGAGCTGGCCCGCCAAGATACCGATCCAAAGCAGCGGCAGGCGGATTTCGCTCGGCTTGCTCAATTCAAGGTCGGAGATGAGCGCGAGCCGCGCTAGGTCAATATCCGGCTGATAGAACCGGTTGAACAACACGAGACCATTGACACCGGCTTGGTCGAGCTGGAGCGCCATGTGACCGATCGAACTGAAATACGGACTGATCTTGACCGCGACGGGAATTTTCACCGCGCGCTTCACCGCTTTCAAGACGTCAACATAACGTTGCTCGACCTTCTGGCCGGTCAATGTCGATGTCCGAAGGGATAAAGTAGATGTTCAGCTCGAGCGCGCTTGCCCCGGCTTGCTCGATCTGGCAAGCGTAGTCGATCCAGCCATGGTCCGTGATGCCGTTGAGGCTCGCGATGACGGGAATATCGACGGCCTTAGCGGCGCGATGGATCGCTTCCGCATATTGATATGAGCCGATCCGATACGACGCCATGGGCGGGAAATAGGTCAACGCCTCGGCGTAGCTGTTGGTCCCGACCGCGATCAGATTCTCGAGCAACTGGGCTTCGTGTTCGATCTGCTCCTCGAAGATCGATGGCATAACGACGGCACCTGCTCCGAGATCTTCCAAGCGTCGGATATTGTCGATCTCGGAATTCAGCGGACCGGCGCCCGCGATCAGCGGGTTATTCAACGTCAGCCCCATATAACGCGTCGTCAGATTCATTACCTCGTCCCTTCTTGGGCCCCGCCCTTTGCCCGCAACTCAGGCCTTCGGCGCGCCCGTCATCGATTCCTCGTCGCTCGGACTGGCGGGAAGGCTCGCGAATTCCTCGTAGCTGCGATATTTTTCAGTCACACCGTCCTGCCCCCGGCGGAGCAGCAATGCGGCCTCTTCGGGCCGCTGCAAGGCCAAGGCGCGGTAGCGCAGTTCGTTGTAGGCATAATCCTTGAACGGAATTGTCGGCCGCGGCGAATCGAGCCGGAACGGATTCTGGCCGAGCTTGCGTAGGGCCGGATTGTAGCGCAAGAGCGGCCAATAACCGCTAGCGACGGCCAGATCCTGCTGCTGCATGCCTTTCTGCATGTCGATGCCATGAGCGATGCAATGGCAGTAGGCGAGGATGATCGACGTCCCCTCATACGCTTCGGCCTCGCGGAAGGCGTCGAGTGTCTGCTGAGGATTGGCGCCCATAGCGACCTGCGCCACATAGACGTTGCCATAGGCTATGGCCTGCAGGGCCAAATCCTTGCGCGCGACGCGCTTGCCGGCGGCGGCGAACTTGGCGATGGCGCCCAGCGGCGTCGCTTTGGATGCCTGGCCGCCGGTATTCGAATAGACCTCGGTGTCGAGCACGAGGATGTTTACATCACGCCCGGTCGCGAGGACATGGTCGAGCCCGCCATAGCCGATATCATAGGCCCAGCCGTCGCCGCCCACGATCCAGATGCTGCGCCGAACCAGATGATCGACCACGGACAGGAGATCGCGCGCGGTCTCGTTGCGCGACGCGAGCAGCAGCAATTTGGTCTTAAGCTCTGCGACGCGTATCCGTTGAGCGCGAATCTCGGATTCCCGCACTTGCGGGGCAGTTATGATCGCCGTAACCAGCGCTTCGTCGAGCTCCGGCGCGAGCGATTTGAGCAGGGTCTTGGAAAGCTCGAGATGCTTGTCCGCCGCGAGACGGAAGCCGAGCCCGAATTCCGCATTGTCTTCGAACAGCGAATTCGACCAGGCCGGACCACGACCCTCGTGGTTCACGCTCCACGGCGTTACCGGTAGATTAGCGCCGTAAATTGATGAGCAACCCGTCGCGTTCGCGACCATCATGCGATCGCCGAAAAGCTGCGATACGAGCTTGAGATATGGCGTCTCGCCACAGCCGGCACAGGCGCCGGAGAACTCGAATAAAGGCTCGAGGAACTGAACGCCACGCACATTGGCGAAATCCACGCGCGCCCGATCGTTGACCGGCAGGCGCTCGTAAAACGCGATGTTGCTGCGTTCGGCTTCGACGACGGGCATCTTCGGTTTGAGATTGATCGCCTTCATGCCGGGATCGATCGGGCTATGGGCCGAGCAGCTTTCCACGCACAGGCCGCAACCCGTGCAATCCTCGACATAGAATTGAAGGCTGAAGCGGGCGTCCGGATAGCCGCGTGCGTTGACAGGAGCCGACTTGAAGCTTGCGGGCGCGCCGTTGAGGCGGCTCTGATCGTAATACTTCGCGCGGATGACGCCATGGGGACAAACGAAGCCGCATTGGCCGCATTGGACACACAGATCGGGTTGCCAGACCGGCACTTCGTCGGCGATGTTGCGCTTCTCCCAGGCTGCCGAGCCTGAGGGAAAGGTGCCGTCGACCGGCATCAGACTCACCGGAATCTGATCGCCCAGGCCCTCGAACATCTTGGCGGTCACCTTGCGGATGAACTCCGGCGCGCTCGCCGGAACAACCGGAGGCCGTTCGAACCGGCTTGTCGCCTTGGCCGGAACCGCGACCTCGTAGAGTCGGGACAGCGTATCGTCGACCGCCTTAAAATTTTTCCGCACGACCTCCTCGCCCTTTGAGCCGTATGTTTTGCGGATCGACTTCTTGATCTGCTCAATCGCCTGCGCTTGCGGAAGCACTCCCGAGATTGCGAAGAAACAGGTTTGGAGCACCGTATTGGTGCGGTTCTTGAGGCCGACTTCCTGCGCCACCTTGTTCGCGTCAATGACGAAGAACTTGAGCTTTTTATCGATGATCTGCTGCTGGGCCTCGCGCGGCAGCCTGTCCCACACCTCGGCGGGCCCGTAAGGGCTATTGAGGAGGAATGTCGCCGCGGGAGAGGCAAGCCGCAGAATGTCCTGGCGCTGCAAGAAATGGAACTGATGGCAGCCGACGAAATTGGCGGCGCTAATCAGATAGGGCGAGCGGATCGGCTTCGGCCCGAAGCGTAGATGGGAGATCGTTTGGGCGCCGGATTTGTGCGAATCATAGACAAAGTAGCCTTGCGCATAGAGACCGGCATCCTCGGCGATGATCTTTACGGTGTTCTTGTTGGCTCCGACCGTGCCATCGGCGCCGAGGCCATAGAAGACGGCGCGGACGACCTCCTCAGGCTCGATCGAGTAGCCGGGATCGACCGGGAGGCTGGTATGCGTGATATCGTCGAAGATGCCGACAGTGAAACCATTCTTCGGCTCGGGTTTCTTCAACTCGTCGAACACAGCCTTGGCCATGGCCGGACTGAAATTCTTTGACGACAGCCCATACCGGCCGCCGATGACCTTAGGCAGGGTCCGTCGCTCGCTACGCATCAAGGCCTGGGCCAGAGTGGTGGTAACGTCGAGGTAAAGCGGCTCGCCTGGGGCTCCGGGCTCCTTGGTCTGCTCGAGCACGGCGATGCTGCGACAGCCGGACGGCAGAGCGGCGAGAAAATGAGCGGACGAGAAAGGACGGAACAGCCGCACCTGCATCACGCCGACCTTCTCGCCCGCGCGCCGCAAGGCCGCCGCCGTTTCCCGCGCCGTCTCGGCGCCGGATCCCATGAGAATGACCACCCGATCCGCGTCGTCCGGACCTTCGTAATCGAAAAGGCGATAGCGCCGACCGCTCAGTTTCGAAAAATCATCCATGCAGGCCTGGACGATATCCGGGACCTTGGCATAGTAGATGTTCACCGTCTCGCGCGCCTGAAAGAAAGTGTCAGGGTTATGGGCTGTGCCGCGCACGAACGGATGCTCGGGATTGAGCGCGCGCGCACGATGGGCTCGGACCAGCTCGTCGTCGATCAACGTGCGAATTTCGTCGTCCCCGAGAAGCGTCAGGGTATTGACCTCGTGGGAGGTACGAAAACCGTCAAAGAAATGCATGAAAGGAACGCGCGAGCGCAAGGTCGCCATCTGGGCGATCAAGGCCATATCGTGCGCTTCCTGGACCGAGCCGGACGAGAGCTGAGCGAAACCGGTGACGCGCGTCGCCATCACATCGGAATGGTCGCCAAAGATCGACAGGGCCTGGGTCGCCACCGACCGCGCCGCGACATGGAAAACCGTCGATGTCAACTCGCCGGCAATCTTGAACATATTGGGGATCATCAGCATCAGGCCTTGCGATGACGTAAAGGTCGTGGTCAGAGCGCCGGCCTGCAGCGCGCCATGAATGGCTCCGGCGGCACCGCCCTCGCTTTGCATTTCCTGAACGACGGGAACATTGCCCCAGATATTTTTGACGCCGCTGGACGTCCATTCGTCCGCCAACTCCGCCATGGTCGAGGATGGCGTGATCGGATATATCGCGCACACCTCGTTCACTCGATATGCCACATGCGCGACTGCGGTATTGCCATCCATGGTTGCGGTCTGCTTGCCCATTTCAGCGCGTTCCTTCCAGCTCGGGGACCATTTCGATGGCATGGCAGGGACATTGCTCAAAGCACACCGCACAGCCAGTGCATTTGGCATAATCAAAGCGATATCGTCGCCCAGGTCCCAATTTCACGATCGCGTTCTCGGGACAGGCGGCATAACAGTTATCGCATTCAAAGCAATTGCCGCATGACAGGCAGCGCTGAGCCTCGTAACGCACCTGTGGTTCGCCCAGCCCGGAGACGACTTCTTCGAAGCCGCTCGTACGCTCGGCAAGCGCTAGCGTTTTCTGCGGGATCGGCTCGGCGTCACTGTAGACCGGCAGGTTAAGCATGCCGAAGGTTACAATGGGCTGCGGCTGCGCCGTTTGATAGCTGGCATTGCGCAACCAAGCATCGATGTGGCGCGCGGCAAGCTTGCCGTGGCCGACCGACACGGTCACGGTGCGCTCGCTCGGCACCATGTCGCCGCCGGCGAAGACGCCGGGATGCCCCGTCATCATGTCGGAACCGACGATCACAGTGCCATCCGGCTGGAAATCGATTCCCGGAACCCGGCGCAGGAAGCTGCTGTCGGTGTCCTGGCCGAGCGCCAATACGATCGCATCGGCCTTCAGGGTCTCGAAGCGTCCGGTCGGCTGTGGGCGGCCTTTGGCATCGAGCTCCATTATCTCGACCGTGAGCTCGGGCCCGACGACCTCCTTAATGGTGGTCAGCCACTTGATCTTGATGCCCTCTTCGATCGCTTCGTCCGCCTCGAAGGCGCGGGCCGGCATATGGGCGCGATCGCGCCGGTAGACGATGAGCGCCTCGTCGGCGCCCAGCCTTTTAGCCGTGCGCGCAGCGTCCATCGCCGTGTTGCCCCCACCGTATACGATAACCTTGCGGCCGAGGCGCGGCGCTTCACCGGTCGTGACGTCATGGAGGAGCGAGACAGCATCTAGGACGCGCACCGCGTCCCGCGCCGGGATATCGGCATGCTTCCCGACCCCGGCGCCGATCGCAACGAACACCGCGTCGTATTTTCCGTGCTTTTTTTCGGCCAGGACATCCTCGACCTTGTGATTGGTCACGATCTTGACGCCCATAGTCTCGATGCGTTTGATCTCGCGCATGAGATCCGCGCGCGGCAATCGATAGGCCGGGATGCCGAAATGCATCATGCCGCCCGGCAGCGGCCCCGCTTCATGGATCTCAACCGCATGGCCGAGCCGCGCCAAATGATAGGCGGCCGACAATCCGCTTGGACCGGCGCCGATCACGAGAACGCGCTTCCCGCTCGGCGGGGCCTCGACGCGCAGCGGCCAGTCTTCAGCAGCGGCAAGATCGCCGAGAAAGCGCTCAACCGCGTGAATGCTCACCGCCGCATCGAGCTCGCCGCGGTTACAGCCGGTCTCGCAGGGATGATAGCAAACGCGGCCATGAATGGCCGGCATTGGATTGTCGAGGACAAGGGTTTCCCAAGCTTCGCGGTATTTGCCGGCCTGAGCCAGCGCGAGCCAAGCCTGGATATTTTCGCCAGCCGGGCAGCGGTGATTGCAAGGCGGTAAGAGGTCGACATAGACCGGCTTTTGCGTCCGCACGGAACCGGACCCCCGATGACGATGGGTCAGGTCCACCACTGGAGTCATATCGCTTGGCTTGGCACACATATGCGCTAATTCCATCGGCTCAGCGCCGATTAGGACGAGGCTGAGCGAGTCTTCTCCCAGATGTTGTCAGCAGCAACCCTTGAAACGGCCTTTCTCGACCGCGTAACGCGCATTCTGACGTTCGCGAAAAAACTCAACATAGGTCATGATTGGCTCTTCCGGGTGGTGCGACTTACGATGCGCGACGTAGTTGTCGTAGTCGGGAACGCCGACCATGAGGCGGGCAGTGCGAACCGTCCAGTCCCACACGATCCTGACTTTAATCATCACCGCCACTCGTCGCAGCACCACCGGCTATGCCGCTTTTCTCGAATTGCTCCAGCGCTTCGAAAGCGTCGCAGGCATACATTGCGGCCGGACCGCCTCCCATCATGATGGCGACACCAAGGGTTTCGAGAATTTCCGTGCGCGTCGCGCCGGCTTTCAGCGCGTCATGGACATGGAAGGTGATACAACTCTCGCAACGCACCGCGACTGCAATGCCGAGGGCGATGAGTTCCTTAAATTTTGGATTGAGCTGGCCTGGGGCGATTGCTTCCTTATGCAGCCGGCCAAATCCGCCGACTGGACCGGGTAGTTGCTTAGCGAGTTGTCCGAGCAACGCTTCCAATTGCTTGTGGCGTTCGGGAAAATTCGTACTCATGATTTGATTCCTTCCACAACCACACTTATCAGCCGACGAGCTTTCCTGGATCGGACAACCAGTCGTTCAACGCCGTCAAGAAACGCGCGCCGTCGGCGCCGAAGACGACGCGGTGGTCGCAGCTCAGGGTGAACATCGCCCCCTCTTTCCGCGCGGCGGCGACCGACAAGATCGCCGAAGCGCCAAGGGGGATGATCGAATCGAAGTTTTGCACCACTGGAAAGACGCCGAGATCAGAAAGATAGAAGGTGGCGCCGCGGTAATCCTGCGGCAGAAGCCGGCGGCTCTTCACCTTGTCGCGCAAGACGCCCCAATCTTTGGCGAGCGCGGCCAGCGGCCGCCCGGCGACGTCGCGCAGGACCGGTGTGATCAGCCCTTCGGGGATGTCGACGGCGATGCCAATATCTACTTGATCGCGCTGCGCGATGCCCTCAGGCGTGTAGACCGCGTTGAACGCTGGATACGCCTTGACGGTGACAGCGCAGGCACGGGCGAGCAACAACGTGAGGGACAGGCCCTTTTCCTTGGCTACCTTGTGCAAGGGCTCCAGTGGCATCTTCGCCGTCAGCCGGAACGTTGGCGTCGCCATGCTGGCGATCATGTTCCGCGCCACGGCCTCGCGAAGGCTTGATGCCCGCTCCATACGGTGCGGCGGCCCTTCTTCGAGAACAGGTGTCGGCGGTCTCGCCGCCACCTTGAGTAATTCGACCGCGTCTAATGGCCCAGTCTGGTGCGGCGCAACTTTTGTGAGATCAACGCCGAGATTATGGGCAAGTGCGCGCGCATAAGGCGAAGCGCGCACGGCGCGTGATGGCGCAACCGACCCCTTCCCCGTCGGAGTGGTCTGCGGCGATGCTGCTGCAGGCGTCGCCGTCCTGGATGGAGCAGGAGTAGACGCCGGCGGCGCATCACTGATCGCTTCTTTAGGGTTATCGGTGATGTAGGCGATCGGGGCACCAAGCAGCAGATCGGTTTCAACAGGAGCCAGGGGACCAGCCAAGTAGCCGTCATAGAAGGCCTCGACTTCCATGACGGCCTTGTCGGTTTCAACCTCGGCGATCGCCTCGCCCTTTTTGACCGGATCACCTGGCTTCTTGAGCCACTTAGACAAACGCCCGACATTCATCGTATCGGACAACGCCGGCATAGTGACCGTCTGCTTCATAACTGGCGTGCCTTTTATTTACTCCGCTGCTTTGGTTTCCACCGGCTTACAGAGCTGGCGCGCCGCAATGACGACATCCGAGACGCGCGGGATGCTGGCAGCTTCCAGCGCCCCGTTATAAGGCGTCGGCAGATCAAGACCCGCAACGCGCTGCGGCGGGGCGTCGAGCGAGAAGAAGCAGCGCTCGGTCAGCGTCGCCAGCATTTCCGCTCCGGTTCCCGCAAAACGGCAATCCTCTTCGACCGCAAGTAGACGGTGCGTCTTGTTGACCGAGGCCGCGCAGGTATCCCAATCGATGGGACTCAGGCTGCGCAGGTCGATCACTTCGGCGTCGATGCCTTCCTTGGCGAGTTCGGCAGCGGCTTCCTGTGCAAGGATGGCCATGCGCGAGTAGCCGAGTATCGTCAGATCCTTGCCGGGACGGCGAACGATGGCACGGTGCATCGGCGGCGGATCGGCGGCGATATCGACCATTCCCTTGCTGAAGTACAGTAGCTCATGCTCCAAAAGGATGATCGGCTCGTCGCTCGCGATCGCCTGGCGCAGCTGCCAATAGGCGTCCTGCGGCGTGGAGGGCACGGCGATACGCAGACCCGGCACGTTCATGAACATCTGCTCGAGGCGCTGGGCGTGTTGGGCGGCGAGCTGACGCGCCACGCCGCCGGGCACCCGGATGACGAGCGGCATTGGGAACTGGCCCCCCGACATCAGCGGAATCTTGGCCGCACCGTTGACGATGGGATCCATGGCGAGCAGAGCGAAGTTGATGGTCATGATCTCCACAATCGGCTTCATGCCGGTGAGGGCGGCGCCGACGCCGAGGCCAGTGAATCCGCCTTCGGAAATCGGCGTGTCGCGCACGCGCCACTCGCCGTATTTAGCATAAAGCCCCTCGGTGACGCGGTAGCTGCCGCCATAAAGCCCGACATCCTCGCCGAGAGTGAAAACCGATTCGTCTTCCTCCATTTCGATGTCCATGGCTTTATTGAGAGCCTGCCAATAAAGCATTTCTTCTGTCATTGGATGTCTCCTCAGATCAGAACTTCTTCGCGCCGGTTGCACAGCATCGCCTGCCAGGCGGCATCCATGCTCGGCTGCGGGCTGGCCAGGGCGTATTTGACCGCGTTTTCAACGGTCTTCTGCACTTCCGTCTTGATCGCCTCGACTTCGGCCTCGCGGGCGTGTCCGTAATTGATCATGTGCTCGGTAAGCCGGGAGACGCTATCGGGTCCGGCGGCTGCCAGTTCCTCGGTGCTCGGATAGCGGAATTCGAGGTCGCGGATCGCCGCCGAAAGCGGGTCGTGCGCCTGGAAGGCCTTAAGCTCGACGGCCGGCCGGTAAGAGCCGGGATCGGCCATCGAATGCCCGCGATAGCGGTAGGTTTCAAACTCGATGAACTGCGGGCTGCTGCCGCGCCGGATGCGGGCGATCGCCTGGCGGGCGGCGTCGAAGACCTTGAGCACGTCCATGCCGTCGACCTTCTCGGCTGGTATGTTGTAGGCCGCGGCGCGCTTGTAAAGCTCCGGCACGGCCGAATGGCGATGGACCTCGGTGCCGATGGCGTAATGGTTGTTCTCGCACACGAACAGGATTGGCAGATGCCAAAGTCCGGCCATGTTGAGCGCCTCGTGGAACGCGCCCTGGTTCATGGCGCCGTCGCCGAAGAAACAGATCACCGTTTCCGGCAGATTGCGCATGGCGATGGTGTAGGCGATGCCGACGGCGATCGGGCAGGTCTGGCCCACGATGGCATAGCCACCCATGAAGCGCCGCTCGCGGTCGAACATGTGCATCGAGCCGCCCATGCCGCCGCTCATACCATCGGCACGGCCGAACAGCTCCGCCATGACTTCTCCCGCAGGCACGCCGCGCACCAGCGCATGAGCATGCTCGCGGTAGGTGCTGACGATATAATCGGATGGGCCCGCCGCGTTGATCACGCCGGCCGCAACCGCCTCCTCGCCGGGATAAAGGTGCAGGAATCCGACGATGTTGCCCTTGGTGTATTCCTCCGCGGCGCGTTCCTCGAACACGCGAGCCAGCAACATGTCGCGGAGCAGCCGGTGCAATATTTTGCGTTCCATGGCGACCCTCATTTCTTTTCAATGAAGCGCGGCATTTGCGCCGCTCAACATTCAGCAACAGCCCTTGAACCGTCCCTTTTCGACCGCGTAACGCGCGTTCTGACGTTCGCGAAAGAACTCGACATAGGTCATGATCGGCTCTTCCGGGTGGTGCGCCTTGCGGTGCGCCACGTAGTTGTCGTAGTCGGGAACGCCGACCATGAGACGGGCGGTTTGCACCGCCCATCCCCAGGCGATTTTGAGCTTAATCATCGCCCGCCGTCACGGCCGCGCCGCCGATCTCATGGGTGGTGCTCTTCGGGTTACCCAACGCCTTGCGGATATCGAAGAAGGCGTAAATCACCACGACCAGGACAATCGCCACCGACAAGCCCGCGAGGCCCGCGTCGAGATAGTCGTTGAAGATGACTCGGTTCATCTCGGCAAGCGACTTGGCGGGCGCCAGCACCTGGTTGGCCGCCACCGCGTTGCCGAATTTGAGCGCGTGGCTGACGAAGCCAACCGCCGGATCCGGATCGAACACTTTCTCCAGACCGGCCGTCACGGTGCAGATGACCAGCCACGCCGTCGGCAGGATGGTGACCCAGGCGAAGCGTTCGCGCTTCATCTTGAACAACACCACGGTGCAGAGGGTGAGCGCGATCGCCGCCAGCATCTGGTTGGTAGCGCCGAAGAGCGGCCACATGGTCCAAATGCCGCCATAGGGATCGATGACGCCGGCATAGAGCAGATACCCCCACAGCACGCAAGAAAGCGCCGAGCCGATGACATTATTTGCCCACGACTTGGTCTCCTTAAACGCGGGAATCGCGTTGCCGACGAGATCCTGGATCATGAAGCGGCAGACTCGCGTGCCGGCGTCGACCGTCGTCAGGATGAACAGCGCCTCGAACAGGATGGCGAAGTGGTACCAGATGCCCATCAACGCCCTGCCCCCGAGGAAGCTCGACAAGATAGTTGCCATGCCAACGGCGAGGGTCGGTGCGCCGCCGGTGCGCGAGAGAATGCTGGTCTCGCCTACATCATGCGCGATCTGAGTCAGCATGTCGGGAGTCACCGTAAAGCCCCACGTGGTGACGACTTGAGCCGCCGAATCGGCAGTGGTGCCGATAAGGCCGGCCGAACTGTTCATGGCGAAGTAGACGCCCGGATGGATCACCGAAGCGCCGATCATGGCCATGATGGCGACGAAAGACTCCATCAGCATGCCGCCATAGCCGATGAAGGCGATCTGGTTCTCGTTCTCGATCATCTTGGGCGTGGTGCCTGACGCAATCAGCGAATGCCAGCCCGACACCGAGCCGCAGGCGATAGTGATGAACAGGAACGGGAACAGGCTGCCTGCCCAGACCGGGCCGGTGCCGTCGATGAACTTCGTCAAAGCCGGCATCTGCAAATCGGGACGGACAATGATTACGCCGATTGCCAGCAGTGCAATGGCGCCGATCTTGAGGAAAGTGGATAGATAGTCGCGCGGCGCTAACAACAGCCACACAGGCAACACCGAGGCAACGAAGCCGTAGCCGATGATGATCAGCGCCAGCGACGTGCCGGGAAGGTTGAAATAGACCGCGAGATCCGGCGTCTCGGACACCGTCCGTCCGTAGATCAGCGCCGCCAGGAGCAATACCGCACCGATGATCGACATCTCGGCGATGCGGCCCGGCCGGATGAAGCGGCTGTAGACGCCCATGAGGAGCGCGATCGGAAGGGTGCAGAACACGGTGAAGGTGCCCCAGGGGCTGCCCTTCAAGGCGTTGACCACGACCAGCGCCAGCACCGAGAGGATGATGACGCAGATGAGCAGAATGCCGATGCCGGCGATGGTGCCGGCGACGGGACCCATTTCGGAGCGGATCATGTCGCCGAGCGAACGGCCGTCGCGCCGCGTCGAGAGGAAGAGCACAGTCATATCCTGGACCGCGCCGGCGAAGACGACGCCCGCCAGGATCCAGAGCGTGCCAGGCAGATAGCCCATCTGCGCGGCCAGCACCGGGCCGACCAGCGGACCCGCGCCAGCGATCGCCGCGAAATGATGTCCAAAGAGCACGTAACGATTGGTTGGCACGTAATCGAGGCCGTCGTTGCGGCGGACCGCCGGGGTCTGGCGCGCCGCGTTGACGCCAAGCACCTTGTTGGCGATGAAAAGGCCATAGAAGCGATAGGCGATGAAATAGATGCACACCGCCGCGATAACGAGCCACGCGGCGTTGACCGGCTCGCCACGGGTAAGAGCGACAATCCCGAACGAAACCGCACCCAACAGGACGATGGCTGCCCACAGCAATTTGTTCTGAATCGTCATGGCTTTGCTCCTAAGGTCGATCCGACACCTCTTCTAGCGATGATTGAAATTTTAAGAGCGACAACACCAAGTGTCTTTGATCTATATCAAGCTTGCCGTGACGCTCGTAATTCATTCGTTTGCTGCTGCGTTGCAGTATTCGAAATAAAATGGGAGAGCGATATATGAGATACACCGCCGCCGAGATACTGCAATCATGGTGCTGGTACTTTGGCGATGAAAGCCAAGCTAATGTATTGCCTGACCGCTTGTGCATGAACTGTGCGTGCTCCGAGCGTGAAACCGCTCTGCACCAGGGACGCAAAGAACGAGAATGATCGAAAAATGGCCAAGTTCGATGATCATCCATCCCTCGATCCTACACCGCGCCGCTCCGTCGTCCGGGTGCGACAAAAAATCTACGCCACTTCCGCCGTATCTTGCGCTGCCGAGGCTATCCAGTTGCCGATGTTGGACGATTTTGACCTAGATCAGGGAATGGATTGGCGATAGGATTTTAGAGTTATGTCGATTTTTTGGGAGAGGACGGCGTATGAAACCACGCAATCGTAAACTCGTCAGCTTGGCCGCCTTGGCCTCCGGTGTCTTCGCGATTGCTGCCTTGGTGTCAGCGCCGACGTGGCAGGCTTGCGCCGCCGGACCTGAACCGATGAGCTATGCCGAGGACGTCGCGCCGGTCTTCAAAGGCCGTTGCGTATCCTGCCACCAACCCGGCGGCGAGGGGTTCGAGAAAAGCGGTCTCGATCTTTCGACCTATGCCGGTCTGATGAAGGGCACCAAATTCGGCCCCGTGGTCATTCCAGGCAATCCCGAAACCAGTAACCTGATTTGGCTGCTCGAATGGCGCGCCTCGCCCGAGTTGCGCATGCCACACGGCAAGAAGCAACTTTCGACCTGCGACCGCAACGCAATCTACACCTGGATCCGCCAGGGCGCCAAAGACAACTGAATCGGCCCGGCGCGGGCGGTGGATCGAGGCGCCGAACGTTACTGCGATTTGCTTTGGATATATTCGACCGCGGCCTTGATGTCGTCGTCGGACAGGCCCGGCTTCCCGCCGCGGGCCGGCATCGCGCCCTTGCCCTTGATCACGCTGGCAACCAGCGCGTCGGTGCCCTGCTTGATCCTCGGTGCCCAAGCGTCTTTATCGCCGATCTTCGGCGCCATATTGTTGTGGCACATGGCGCAGTTTGGTTATAGACCGCCGCGCCGTCGGCAAACGCCGGCGCCGCTCCCGCCGCAATCAAGACTGCCGCAACAACATAACCGCAAAGTGGAATTTTCATGGTGTACTCCTGGGTTGTCCCGTTCCTGCCGGTAACGTGTGGGTTTCATCCGCATCGGGCCTAATGGGCTCAAAAAGGCCATCTCCGGATTGATCTAGATCAAACCCAAAACATAATACAACATAAGATCGGTTTGACCATATGGCTGACCATGCTCGATCACGGGTACGGGGCAGGCCATCGGCGCTGTCTATGTTCGTCTGCTTTGCACAAAACGGGATTGCTAAGAGCATTTGCTTGTTGGAAGCGCTCCAATTGAATAAACAAGGCGTTACGCTTTCTGGCCAGGATCGCTACACCGAGGTGGAGCGGTCGTGTAAGAGGCATGGATCAATGACTTGTATGCGAAGCTCACGAAAGGTATACGAATGGCGCCGTTCGCCAGACCCGTCTCAACACGCCGTTGGGTCTTATCCACAGATCGGCGACATGGGGAGATGATGAGGGACTCGACCTCTCGCACGGAGACCGTTACGCGCACCAGGATCGTCATGTCGCGGTTCGGCGCACGATCCTTCCATGCGGCCTCGATTATTGCGGCAGGCGCGCTTGCAATCTTATTCGGGGTGGGCGGTTCCCCGGCTGCACTCGCGCAGGGGGTGGCAACCCAGGCCGGCAGCGATGATGAGCTTCGCCCGCTTTATGCCAATGCGATGGATGTCGAGGAAGGCAAGCACCTCGCGCAAACCGCCTGCGCGAGCTGTCACGGCGCGGCGGGCATCAGCGCGACCGCGGGCGTGCCCAACCTGGCTGGCCAGCGTTCCGTCTATCTCTACCGCGAGTTGCGCGCCTATGTATCGGGTGCCCGCGACAACAACGCCATGAACGGTGCCGTCAAGTTCCTCAGCGCCGATGCCTTGGTCAATGTGGCGGCATACTATGCCAGCCTGGATTCCGCTCAACCGGCTGCGGCGAGCAATGCCAAGGGCGAGCCCGACCCGGTGCAGGCCGGCAAGGCCGCCGCGGCCGTCTGCGCCGGTTGCCATGGCGAGATCGGCATCAGCAAGACACCCGGCACACCGAGCCTTGTCGGGCAGGAGCCGAAATACCTCGTCGCGGCCATGGCCGCCTACAAGGACGGCCAGCGGAAGAACGACACCATGAAGGCCATGATCGCGCCGGTGGCCGAAGCCAATCAGAACAACATCGCGCTGTTCTATGCGCTGCAAAAGCCGGCGCGGGCGCAAACCGCTGCCGCAGGCAACCCGACGGCAGGCCAGACCCTCGCGGCCGTTTGCGCTGGCTGCCACGGCGCCCAAGGTGTCAGCGGCAATCCCGCGACGCCAAGCTTGGCCGGCCAGGACGCCCAGTACCTGGCTGCGGCGCTGCACGGCTATCAGGACGGCTCGCGCAGCGACGCAACGATGAAGGGCCTGGTGGAGGGATTCGATGACACCGCCATCAAGAACCTGGCAGCCTATTATGCGAGCCTGCAGCCGCAGCCACCGAATGTACGCAAGCCGCTGACCGCCGCCCAATGGGCGGAGAGATGCGATCGCTGCCACGGCGTCAACGGCAACAGCACCAATCCGCGCCTGCCGGCTCTGGCCGCCCAGCGCGAAGACTATCTGCAGAAGGTGCTGAATGCCTATCGGTCGGGCGCGCGCCGGAGCCCGGAGATGGCGGCCATGGCCGACGTGCTGTCCGAGAACGATATCAAGAACCTCGCGGCGTACTACGCGCATCAGAAAGCTCGGGCCATCGTCTACGTGCCGATGCCAACCCGATAAGCGAACAGATGATGAAGAGTCAGGCCAACAAGCTCAGCGCCGAGGATATGGCGAATCTGGCTGCTATTATGCTATGCGTCGATTATGTTATGCGTCGATCAAATAAGGTCGGGGTAGTAAACACGGTGTCCTGGCGTGCGCCGCAGGGTTCACCGCGCCAGAATTCGCAGCACCGTGACGCGGCGGCGCCGTGCCTGCCCGTTCTGGCCCGTTTGACCAAGGGAACCGACCATGAATGATCCGATGAGTCAGCCACCGCTGCACCGGATGTTTCATCATTATTCGGAGATGCCCTACAGCCTGCGCGTGTTGTACACGGCAACGCTGCTCGTGCTCGGGCTCGGCTACCTGTTCGCATTGATCTATATTTTCGATACCTACGCCGGGCGGGCCGGGGATAACCCGATGATGCTGTCCTATCAGGACGTCGTCGTCGGCTATAGCGGCAACGGACAGGGCTCGGTTCTCGAGTCAGCCTTGGGTGGTCCGATGCGCGACATGCTGCCGCATGACGAGAGCGCCACCATCATCAACTGGCTGCGGAACGGCGCCACGCCCGAGGCATTCGCAAGCAACGTCAGACCGATCATCGAGAAGCGCTGCCTGGTATGCCATGACGGCAGCAACCCGCACATCCCGAACCTGTCCGGCTATGACAACGTGAAAAAGGTGACTTCGGCGGATACCGGCCCCTCGATCGTCACGCTGATTCGCGTGTCGCACATCCACTTGTTCGGAATAACCTTCATCTTCTTCATCATGGGCCTGATGTTCAGCCACGCCTATGTGCGGCCGGTATGGTTCAAGTGCGCCGCCATTGCGTTGCCATTCGTCGCCGAAGTGTCGGATATCAGCTCCTGGTATTTCGTCAGGCTGTACCATCCGTTCGCCTGGGTCGTGATCGTCGGCGGCGCGATAATGGGAATGTGCTTCGGCTTCATGTGGGTGGTGACCATGTACCAACTGTGGTTCTCCAAGCCGCCGCTGGCGGTTCTGGAACGGTCTGGCGGCGACATTCCGCGCATCGACTGAGGGCAACTCCGCTTAGGTGATATCTGCTGGGGCAGATCGTAGCTGGGACATGGTGTAGGAGGCCGCTGACCGGCCCGCCGGCGATCCGGGAGAAGGCGCTCGGTCTCGAGAATCGGATTTACGGTTACAGCATATGACCCTGATTGCGAGCAAGGCTGCCGTAGAAGAGTTGAATCAGAAGTTGCTCCCGCGGATTAAAAGGCGATCGCCGCGCCGAAGCTCGCAAATATGCGCCGCGCTCAATGCGGCAATGCTTTCTTCGGATCTTGCCAGGGCGGGAACAGGCGAACCATAACCAACAGCAGGACAAGCGGCGCAATCAGCACCGAGGCTGCGCCCAATACGCCCTCCCGGTCGAAAAAGAGCCATTGAAAGGTCAGCAATCCCTTACCGGTCTTCGCGATCTCCTGTCCACCGATGACCACGTTGAAGCGCATCATCATGACTTCGAACAACACCAGCAAGGCGCTCACCGTAATGCCGAAGACCAGCGCATTGCCGGTGGTGCGTCGCCAGAACATATACGAAAGCCAGACGATCGGTATCACGGCGCCAATGGCAAGTTGCAGGACAAAGAACGGAATGACGAGCGGGCCGGTTATGAACTCCCAGATCACGTCGATGCCCTCTCGGCCCTTATAGATAAGAGCTGCCGAATTCCACCAACTCCAACAACAAGGTGAACATGACGAAGCCCCACAACGTATACGCCATGCCTTTCATGCAATCGACGTCGACCGGGACTTTGCGCAGCTTGCAGGACACGTAATAAAGCACGACCAATAGAGCGGTACCGGAAATGATCGCCGAGAACAGAAAGATGACCGGCATGAGATCGGACGACCACCATTCCCGGGACTTGAGAGAACCGAATATAAACCCCACATATCCATGCAGGCCGTGAGCCGCGGGAATGCCGGTGACGGCCAACGCGAATATCCATTTCCGGTCGTATCGCATCGCCTTCTCGGAAAGATCGTAAGACCCGAGGGATAGGACGCGATAAAACCACCCCTCCGGCCCTTTCCGTTCTTGCGCCTGGCGCACGATATAAGGCCGGAACACGAACCAAGTTTCCAGTAACAACAAAATAATATAGAAGCCGGCAAAATAACCGAACATGGCCATGGCTGAACTCCAATGCGGCGTGATGACCGCGTTGAAAGCGCGCTCGGGATGACCGAGGTGCAGCAGCAACGGCATGGGCACGAAGAGCATCATGCACAACGAGACGAGCAAGGCGAAATGCGCTACGGGCTTTACTTGCTGTATGCCGAACACCTGATACAAGCTCGAAACAGTGAAAGCGCCGGCCACCAGCCCGGTGAGATAGGGATAGACGACGATGAGCACGCCCCACGGGAAAACCGTCTCGTTGGGGTAAACGTAGCCGGTGAACGGCGCGGCCTGAAAAAGAGGTTCCATCAATCCACATCCTTATCGATGCCGACATAGAAGACGTTGGGGGCATTGCCGGTTTCGGGTCTGAGCACCTCGACTCGATTGTTCTTGATGAACTGGCTGATCGGACTTTGCGTGTCGTTGCGATCGCCGAAGATGCGCGCACCGACCGGGCAAACCTCGACACAGGCCGGCAGCATTCCCTTGGTAATGCGGTGATAGCACCAGGTGCATTTGTCGGTAACCCTCAATTCAGCGTTGAAGAACCGCGCGCCGTAGGGGCAAGCCTGGACGCAGTACTGGCAACCGATGCAATAGGTATGGTCGATCACGACCACGCCGTCCTCGGTCTTGTAAGTGGCGCCGGTCGGGCACACTTGCACGCAAGCCGGATGGGTGCAGTGGTTGCACAGCTTGGGCACGAAGAATGCTCTTCTCCACCTTCGCGTCCTTGTAGCGATTGGCGAATCGATATTCCCCTTCCGAGCCGGAGGCCGCGATGTTCACCGGATCGGCTTGGCTGTCGATGCGCGGCGTGTCCTCGCCTTCCAGATAGACGTTAACGCTCGACCCAGGTGCGGAAGTGATGAGCGTCGCGGGCGACCTCGTTTTCCGCCTTGCACGCCTCGACGCAGCGCAAGCAGCCGATGCATTTTGTGGCATCGACGCCGAAAGCCCAACGGTGCTTGGTCCAGTCATAGCCCGGGATGTCCGGTATCGGCGGCGGCGAGCCCGCGGCGGCGGCTTCGCGCACGACGGCATTGGCCGCGATCGCCATGCCGCCACATCCAAGGGCAGCCGCAAAGGCTTGCAGGAAGCTCCTCCGCCCCCGTCGGCGCTCGGCTGGTTCCTTGTCCTCTTCCATTTGCAACCGCTCCTCGTCCATATCCCCGTTCCCGCGCGCCTTACTTGCAGCTGGCGTTGGAAAAATAGGCCGCCAGGTTTGCGGCATCCGCATCGCTTAAATCCTTGGTCATCCCGGACATGGTGGCGTCCTTGCGGCCGCCGCTCTTGTAGGATTGCAACGCCGCGGCAAGATAATTACTGGACTGTCCGGCAAGGTTCGGCCATGCGGGCTGCGTGCTGATCCCGGCGATGCCGTGGCAAGCGGCGCATTTGGATACGATCGCTTGCCCCGCGGCCGCGGCCTTCTTTTCCCCGTTCTGGGCGCTCTTGCAACTCGAGCCCGCGTAAAAAGCCGCGAGATTTCCAATATCGGCGTCGCTCAGGCTCCCGACCACGCCGCTCATCAGGGGATTTTCGCGCGCACCCGTTTTGTAAGCCTTGAGGGCACCGACGAGATAAGCGGCCTTCTGTCCGGCAAGGCTGGGGCCGGGAAGGTTCTCGCTCACTCCCGCCGGGCCATGACATGCCGCGCAATTGGATGCTTCCGCCTTCGCTTTCCCCGCAGCCGCATCGCCCACTGGTCCGGTCGCCGCCGCGGCCGCACCAATGATCCGGGGCGAGTGAGGGTTATGGCAAGTCGTGCATTGCGTCGTTCCCGCGTGCGTGGCGACGACGATTTGCGGTTGTCCCTGGGGCCGTCCCGGCATCTGCTCGTGGCACAGGGTGCAAAGCTTTACGGTATCGGTCGGGACGACAAGCTTCACGTTGTCGGGGTGAACCGGACCGGTCGCCGAGTTGATATAGCCTTGTTGAGGATCGCGGCGACCTGCAGGGCCGTGGCAGACCTCGCATTTGACGACCTTGCCCACCGCCGCGCTGTTATGCACGCCTTTAGACCATTCCGCATATTGCTGCGCGTGGCATGTTTGGCAATAGGCGGTGCCTTGGTACTTCGGTTTATCCGCAGCGATCTCCGCTACCGAAGCTCCCCGGTAGTGACCGTATTCGTAATACGAATTGGCGGTGAAATAAGTTCTGGCCGCGTACCCAATTACGCCGCAAGCCAAGACAAGCAGAATGAGCCGGACAATATGCTTTGGCATGAGTTCCCGATTTCACAAACGGGCTCGGCCTCTTCCGCATCGGCATTGGGTTGCGCCAACCGGACATGGCCGTTCAATTTTTTGTTTTCCAATGCGCCCGCGTTGAGTGCCTCCGCGCTGACCTTGGGTCCGACCAAGAAATCGCTTTCGGGCCCTCCCTGTCGTTGATCTGGATCAATCGTGCCGACATTCCCCAGATGACTCTGGAGTTCCAAGCCCCGGCATGGCCCTCCCGGGCCTCCCCGTGGACAATACGAAGCCCCGCGAGCGCGAAGCCTCGCGGGGCTCGGTGCAGCGCCGGTATGCTACTGCGATTTGCTTTCGAGATATTCGACTGCGGCCTTGATGTCGTCGTCGGACAGGCCCGGCTTTCCGCCGCGTGCCGGCATCATGCCTTTGCCCTTGATGGTGCTGGCAACGAGCGCGGCGGTGCCTTCCTTGATCAACGGCGCCCAGGCGTCTTTGTCGCCGATCTTCGGCTTCATATTATTGTGGCAAGCGCGCAGTTCGCGTTATAGACCGCCGCGCCATCGGCAAATGCCGGCGCCGTTCCCGCCGCGATCAAGACCGCCGCGACGACATAACCGCAAAGTGGAAGTTTCATGGTGCGCTCCTTGGTTGTCTCATTCCTGCCGGCACGTGTGTGAGTCTCATGCGTATTCGTGCCCTTCGCCTCGGTTAACCGGCTCATTCAGGGGGACTGACTGGCGTAATAGGACGCAATGCCTTCTATGATGGCGTCTCCATAGGGCAAGGTCATGTTATGCATCGCCGAGCTTTCCCGTCTGCCCTCGCGATACGACCTCAGCGCCATTATGAGATAGTCCTTGTCCTGGCCCCTGATGTTCGGTATCACCAGCGCCGGATTGTCCGCGGTGGAGCTGTGGCAGCGATCGCATCTGGCGGCGATATCCTGAACCAGGGTCTGCCCGTGTTCAGCCGCGGTTCCTGGCTGGATGGCGTAGAACGCGGCGATGTTCTCGGCGTCGGCGTCGCTCTTGACGGCTACGGCGACGACACGTTGCATGGCCGCATGCTTGCGACCGGCGCGGTAGGCCTTGAGGGCATCCACGAGATACAAGGGATCCTGGCCCGCGAGACTGGGAGTTGCCGAATCGGTGCTCACGCCCCGCGATCCGTGGCAACCGCCGCACAAACCGGTAAGCGGCTCGCCTGCCGCGGGATCGCCACGCAGACGGTGCGTGACGTTGCGCGGGGGTCTGCGACGCGAAATAGAGCGCCAAACTCTCGAAATCCAGCGCTTTCAAGTTCCGGATCAGCGAATGCATGGGAGGGGTCTCGCGGGCTCCGGCGAGATACTCCTGGATCGCGGCGACAAAATATCCCGGCTGTTGGCCGCTCAGGCTGGGCGTGCCGGGGATCACGCTATTGCCATTCTCGCCGTGACATTTTGTACAGGCCTGGGCCAACTTCTTTCCGTGCTCATAGGGCGAGAAGATTTCCGCGCGCGCTTCCGGGGCGGGGGCAACGGGCGGGAGACTCGCATAATACGCGGCCACCATGCCTCTCACCCGCCTCGTTCAGGTTTTCGGCCATGATCTTTACGCCGGCGTGAATGCGTTGGCCTTGTCTGTACTCGTTCAGCGCGGTGACCAGATAGTGGTAGCGTTGTCCCGCCAGATTGGGGATGCCCGGGGCGATGCCATGCCCATCCAAGCCATGGCATCCCTTGCATTGCTGTTCGGCTAAAGCCTTCCCCGCGTCGATATCCGCCTTCGTCGGCGCCGCGGTCGTGTTTTGGGCGGACGAGTCGCGAATATCCCCGCCGGCAGCCAGTGCCACCGAGATCAGGAGAGCGAGCGCAAGATTTTTCATGGGATCATCTCCATAGCACGATCACGATCCCAACGCATGACCAATGAATCCCGTCAGCACCAGAATCAGCAATAACAAGCCGATCGAAATCAGGGTGAAGCCCAATATTCTCGAACCGATGGCCATGGCTCGCGACGGCGGAGGCATGCGATGGCGTTCGATCTCCCCGGTTTCGACCAGCCGCTTATATTCCTGCGCGTGCTCCCGCTGGAACTCTTCCAAGGACAACGCCCCGGTAAACATCACGGTGTCGAGCGGGAACTTGTCCGGCCTGAAGTGGTTGTTGAAGAAATGCACGGTGAACAGGAAAACGGCGGCGAGGATTGCCTCTTCGCCATGGAAGATGGTGGCCAGATTGAACACATACCCAGGCAGAATCTTGGCGACCGCTATCCGGAAGTACAGGACGGCGCCGCTCCCGCCGATGATGGCGACGCCCCAGAACACGGCCCAATAGTCGAACTTCTCCCAGTAGGTCCACCGGTCGAAAACCGGACGTGGGCCGATACCGAAGAACCATCTGAACATGGCGAGGGCGTCGCGGAAATCCTGCCAGCGGATGACCAGGGAATCGGGCCCGAACCATTTGAAAGTTCGCGCCTGCCGCGCCAGGCGGACGGCCATAAAGACGATATGCACCATAAATACCGTGAGGAAAATGGCGGCACAGGTGTGATGCACGATGGCCATCACCTGCGGGCCGCCGAACAGCCTCGCGACCACGGGCGCCCAAAAGCTGTTGGCATAGAGGACCGTCATCCCCGTCAAGACCAACGTCATGGTGACCAGCAAAAATACCAGATGGGAAACCCGCCAGATGACGGGGAAGCGCTGGAAATAAGTCTGATCTCCACGCGGCAATGGATAGACATAGAGTTCCCGGCGCTCGCCGCGCAGCTGGCGTTCTTTGTACGAGCGGTAGAACCACAGCGCGGAATGGGTCCAAAAGAATGCAAACACGCCCGTCAAAAGCAAGATCATGAACTTCGAGGCGAGCCACAAATAGGGAAAGTGTTGGAAGTCGTCGGGATTGCCGTGCGGCTGGAAGGTCACAAACCCCGCGGTCGCATTTGTATGGCATTTCTGACAAGTGGCGAGCCGGTTGGCCGGAAACACGGTCGAGCGCGGGTCGTCGACCGGCTGGATTTTATGGTGTCCATGGCAGTCGAAACACTTGGCCGTATAGGCATAGCCCAGGGTTTCGACCTGCCCGTGATAGCTTGCCAAGTAGGTTTGCAATTGTTCCTTATGGCAAGAGCCGCAGTTCTTGGTGATGACCAGCCTGGTCGAACTCAGTAACGGGTTTTCAATTTGGTGACTGGTGTGGCAGTCCGCGCAGATCGGCGCGGTGGGAATATGGTTCTGCAGCACCAGTATGCCATGGATCGACGTTTTATAGTCCGCGAGTTCCTGGGTATGGCACTTGCCGCAGGTATAGGGAAGGTTCAGCCGCCACGCCGACCAGACGGGCGTTCCCGGGGGATAGACGTAGTGGGCGTCGTGGCAATTATAGCAGGTCGCATTGGTATGAGACTGATCCGCCTGGGAGGGTTGCGCGTGAATCGAACGCATGAAGTCGTCGATTTGCTTCACCACGAATCCCATCGTGGCGATTTCTTTCGTATCGTCTCCCTTCTGGGCGATCGACCACTGTTTTTCGTGACAACTGACGCAGTCGACTTGGATCTGGATCGGCGGGTGGGGAACTTGGGTTATGTTCGTATGGCAATCGACGCACTGGCGGTCGCCATGGACGCTGTGTTCGAACTTGTCCGCATCCACGGACAGCTGGCGCGTTGTCCCGTCCGGCTCTTTAACCGCAAATTCCGGGTTACCGTGACAAGCCAGACACACTTCTCTGGGTATCTTCTGGGCGGTCTGTGAGGCCGGCTGACCGGCCGACGCGTTGGCACTGGACGATTGCGCCGCTCCAGGGCTGGAAACCACGCCCACGGCAAGAATGCCGAGCACGAGAAGCGCGGCGGGTCTCGCAAGACCGGACGATCACGAAAGCTGCCCGCCGGATCCGGGATGAAATCGACCGCTTGGTCTCCGCGTTCTCTGCATCGGTTGCGGCGAATCCCCTATTCACGACAAACCTTGCGACGAAATGCGCTCCGCGAATGAGGTCCCGTTCTGTACCCATTCGCGAATTCACCGTCAAAAACAACTTACTGCGCATCCGGTCAAGGTTGAAATCAATTATCCACCGAGACATCACCCGTTACCGGCTTGATCTAAATCAAGCCGTCCATTTCCGGATTGATCTAGATCAAAGCCCTAATCGGGATACCATGAAACATTATTTTAATCGAAATCGCTCGCCTGCTGGCCGGAATGGAGTTAGATTTAATGGTGTGCCAAGGCTGATCGGAAGGGGGCAGGGGGATGTCCGATCGCGGTGCTGATCAACTGCATTTATCTCCACAAGGGCGTGCCCACCGGTTCGCATCGGTTACAAGGGCGATGCCCTTGCCGGATTTCCTGAGGTGTCGACGGAAGGCGAGGTATCGGAGGGTTAGCGAAAAGTTGGGGATCGCATCGGCTTGGGGATGCGGCAGAAGAAGAGAGGGGTTTCATGGGCCGGGGGGCGATTCTAAAGTTTGTCTTCGGCTTGGTTTGGCTGATGGCGGTGGCGTCGCCCGCGTTTGCGGCCGACGTTCAGGCCAATGCCAGCGCGAACGACCCGCGGATGAATCAGCTTTATACCGTAGGCGGCGAGAAGACCTGCCTCAAATGCCATAATTCGCCCCCGGTCAATTTAATTCTCCAGACGCCGATGGCGGTCAAAGGCGATTTGCACTCGCCCTTCGGCCAGCAAGGCTGCGAAACCTGCCATGGCCCGAGCGCGGATCACGCGGCTTCGAAGATGGATGCGACGGCAAGCTGATCCTGCCGCCGATCCTGTTCAAGAAACCCCTTATCGAAGGGTACGACGTCTCTCCGGTCGACAAGCGCAACGAGGTCTGCCTGTCCTGTCACCAGACCGGCCTGCGCATGAACTGGCAGGGCAGCGAGATGCAAAAAGCCGGCGTCGCCTGCGCCGATTGCCACACCTCGCATGCGGCCAAGGATCCGGTGCTGGTGAAGGCGACCCAGCCCGAGAAATGCTTCACCTGCCACGCCCAGCAGCGGGCCGAGTCGTTCGAGTACTCGCACCACCCGATCCGCGAAGGCAAGGTCGTGTGTTCCGATTGCCACAACCCGCACGGTTCCCCGGCGGCCGACCATCTGCTGAAGGAATTCACCGTCAACGAGGTCTGCTACAACTGCCATGCCGACAAGCGCGGCCCGCTGCTGTGGGAACATCAGCCGGTGCGCGACAACTGCCTGAACTGCCACACGCCGCACGGCTCGAACGAAGCGCGCCTGATGAAGGAGCGGATGAACTTCCTCTGCGCTTCCTGCCATAGCGCGGAAGCATCCAACAACAGCGGCGGGGCCTTCGGCGGGCGCGGCTTGGATCCCGTACCACTCGGACGGGCAACCCGCAATTCGCGGAAGCGCTGACGAACCCGAGACAGTGCCTCAATTGCCACTCGCAGGTCCACGGGTCGAACAGCCCGAGCGGCGCTTACTTCTTCCGTTGATGCGTACGACGTGATGCGACAGCGAAGGGGGTTAAGATGGTCAATCGTAATACGCTCAAGGCCATCGTACTGGCTACCACCTGCCTGACGCCGTTGGCCGCATTCGCCGACGAGCTTGGGCCACCAATGTCGCAGTACAGCAGGGCGAGATCGGGATCGGCGTGATGGGGGTCGTGGGTAAGAACCCGGACCAGGCCGGCCGCTACAACGGCCTCACCACCACCGGCATCGACGCCATCGGCCAATTTGACTTACGCGGCCGCCCCCCATGGGATTCCGGCGGGACCTGGTACTATGACTTCACCGGCGACAATCTGGTCTTCCAGAGCGGCACTCGGCCTCGGCAGCGGCGTCGGCTGCAGCGACTGCGCGACAGCTATACGTCCAACACCCACAACAATCTGGCAAACAGCGGCGAGCTGAACTTCAACTTCGGCAAGCAGGGCACCTGGGAGAGCGGGGTCTACTATGACGCCATTTCCTACACCGGGAACGTCATCAACTCGCTCTATACCGTCAACGGCAACCAGGCGGCGCCTGAATACCGGCCTGACGCCGTGGGGCGGCGCGACCGCCGCCGCACCGGTCACCAAAACCTCCTACACCGTCCCCGCGCTGACGGCGACCGGCGCCATGCTGCCCGTCCAGACCGGCACGCGCCGCGACATCTTCGGCGGCAACTTCAAGTACATCTACGGCGACTGGACCTTCACCGGCGCGCTCCGCCACGAGCACAAGGAAGGCTCGATGGAGGAGTCGTTCGACGGGCCTTAGGGCGGGACGGCGTTTGCCCTGCCGATCGACTACGACACCGACCGCTACGATGTGGCGGCCGCCTACAACACCCGTCTGAACCAGGCATCGCTGCAGTACACCTTTTCGCATTTCCACGACAATAACAGCTTCGTCAACCTTCCCTATCCGTACTCGAATACGGCGGCGCCCTTTCAGCAGTCGGCGGCTTATTCGACGCCGCCCAGCAACAGCGCCCACTACCTCACGCTCATGACGGCAACCAACGCGGTGCCGAACACGCGCATCAATCTGAACCTGCGCGTCGGCCTGGAAATGCAGAACGACATGTTCGCGCCGGACACCGCCGATCCCAATCCTCACCGGCGTCGCCGGCTCAGCAACCTCAACCCAGCTTGGGCAGGGAACGAGCGCCAATTCCCTCAATGCCATAGCCAGGGTTTTCCAGGGCAAGCTCAGCGCGGATTCGCATCCGATCGCCAATACCGACGCCCGCGTCTATTACGGCTTCGACGGACGCAACGTCAGCCTGGAACCAGTACAAGGTCTATAGCGGCGGTACCGGCGGCTCGAGCGACTCCACGCTTCACCAGCGCATACTACGTCGTTCCGCAGGATTGGCTGAAGCAGAACGCGGGCGGCGAGGTGGGGTACCGCATCCTTCCCCAGTACGACACCAAGCTGACGGTCGGCTACCGGTTCGACATCGTCGATCGCAGCAACGCCCAGGTCGGCAAGAGCACCACCAACACCGGAACGGTCGCCCTGTCGTCCAGGCTCGGACCCCAGGTCAATAGCAGCCTCTCCTATGAGCATGCCGACCGCAGCGGCGTTCTCAACTATCTGACGCCGTGGGCTAATCTCGCTGGTCCCGCTTCCGCCGGTCCGGATCCTACTCCGGCGCCTACTACCAGGCTCCCATGACGTCGGACGCGGTCAAGCTCAGGGCCGACTATACGCCGATGGAAAGCCTGTCCGGCGGCATGTTCCTCCAATTCAAGAACGAGAACTACCACTACCCGCAAACGCTCAACACCAACTTGGGAACCTCCGCCACCACCCTTACGGGCGTTGGCCAAGGCGTCCAGCAGGATTACAACCTGACCGTCGGGCCGGACGTCAACTATCGGCCCAGCAGAGGATGTGAACCTCCACTTCTTCTACACTTACGAGCGGATCTTCTTTAACAACACCGGCAACGGCGCCTGCTCCAACTACCGAGTACCACCGCCGCCTGCGTCGGGCAGCCGCCGGGTACTTCCAGAACAAGTACACCAGCGCCGTCCACACCGCCGGTATGGGCGGCGACTGGAAGGTCACCGACAAGCTGAAGCTGGGAGCCGAATACACCGTCTCCTACGGTTCCGTGATGTTCGGCGAGTACAACGGCGTGTTCGTGAGCTGCTCCAGACGCAGTCTTATCAGAACGTGCAACAACTATCCCGACATCAATTCGTTGATGAACAACCTCAAGCTGACCGCGACCTACGAGGTGGCGCCGACCATGGATTTGCTGCTCCAGGGCACCTGGACCTATTTCCACAACAACGACTGGACGACACCGCCAACGCGGTCCAGGGGGCCGGCACCACCGCCATCTCGCATCCTGACCCCCGGCTATGGCTCGCCGAACTACAGCATTGTGACGGTCATGACCGGAGTAAAATATAAGTTCTAGGTCGCGAAGCGACGGGATTTACCGCTGGCATGCAATTACGCATGAAGGAGTGACCGCCGCTTCTGGCGATATTCCGGAAGCTGGCCGTCTTCATCGGCGCCGAATTGCCGCAAACCCTGATCTAGATCAAGGTGCCCGCGGATGGCAGGTCTAGCCTGTCTCCACCCTCCCTTTTTGGGCAGCGGGAGATAGTTCATGAACGATACGACGACAGGCTTTTTTAGCCGGCTGGTGGACAAGACCCGGACGGCGCTGCGCGGCGTCGCCGCCCGCCACGCGTTGCGCCAGGAACTGCTCGAATGCGACCGCAGCGGCACGCTGGACATCATTCTCGCCGACCTCAACATGAGTCGCGGCGAAATCAAGCCGCTGATTTCGAATTATCCGCTTTCGAGCCGGCTGTTCGGCGCCATGGCGGCGCGGCTCGGCGTCGATCCGGGCCAGGACGGCCCGGCGGTGAAGCGGGAGTTGCAGCGCACCTGCGCGCTCTGTTCGCATCAGAGCGAGTGCCAGCACTGGCTCGACAGCGGCCGCAGCGAGGGCTACGAGGAATTTTGCCCCAATTCGGATTACTGGCACGAGCTCAAGGAGCGCATAGCCGCCGCGGTTCCGCGGCATGGAATACTCGCTGCAACGGATGGCTCGGAAAGCGCCGACCGGGCGATCGATGTGGCCGCCGATATGGCATGCAAGGCCAATTGCGATCTGTTCCTGGTGA
Source organism: uncultured Alphaproteobacteria bacterium (assembly GCA_963810055.1). Taxonomy (GTDB): domain Bacteria; phylum Pseudomonadota; class Alphaproteobacteria; order ATCC43930; family CGMCC-115725; genus REEB95. The sequence continues at coordinate 30,309 of CAWEME010000015.1, forward strand.
ATGTGGCGCATATTCCGCCACACGCCGGCTATAGTCCCGAAAATCTCGACCCTGGATTGAAGACCTTGTTGGAGGCGGAAAGGATACCTTTGGCCGAACTCTACGAGTCCACGGCAAAAGATATCCTGGCGAAGGCGGTCAAACGCGCCGAAGCGCAGCATGCGCCGCGCATTCACACGCTTGCGTCCACCGGCGAAACCACCGAAGCCATCCTCGATATTGCCAAGGATCGCCACGTGAACATGATCGTCGTCGGCAAGCGCGGGCTGGGACGCCTGGCCGGGCTGCTGAACGGCAGCATTTCGCAGAAACTGGCGGCCGAGGCCCATTGCACCATCGTCATTGTCCCGTGACCGTGCAGGGCTGTGCCCGCCAATGACTTCGGTCATGGGTCGGTTTGCGGCCGCCAGGCGCCGATTTGCGCAGATCGACCGGTCAATCTGACCCGCTGCCGGAACTTGCCGGGTAATACCGAATCCAGGGCCAGGCGAACGGCAAGCATCCAGAAGGATGCTATCCTGCCGGTTGAAGCTGTATTCTCGGCGCGGGGAAAGGATCGCGATGTCCCGGAATTTCCTGGTGGCTCTCCGCCATAGGCTAAACCCGTTCTTCGACGACGACGCGCCGCAGACATTGGCGGTGCGGGTGTTCAATTCCCTGCTCGCGCTCCTGATCGTCGTCAACGTCGTCGCGGTGGTCCTGGAATCGGTCGAGTCCATCAGCGCGCGTTATAACGGCGCTTACTGGGCGATCGAAAATACGGCCACCGCGGTGTTCGTGGTCGAATACGTGCTGCGGGCCTGGACGGCGGTGGATCGCGTCAGCGGCGCCTTCCGCCACCCGTTCTGGGGGCGGATCAAATACCTGCACGGGTTTTTCGCGCTGGTCGATCTGGTCGCGGTGTTGCCGGCGGTGCTGGGATTGCTGGGCCTCACCGATCTGCGCGTGCTGCGCCTGCTGCGCCTGCTGCGCATGCTCAAGCTCACCCGCCACTCGACCATTTTCGGCCTGATCGGGGCGGTGTTCCGCGATGAAGCCAATTCCATCGGCGCCGTGGTGTTCATCCTCTGCCTCATCCTCACCTTGAGCGGCTCGTTGATGTTCATGATCGAGGGCGAGGCGCAGCCCGAGGTGTTCAATTCGATCCCGGCCGCGATGTGGTGGGCGGTTGAAACCGCCACCACCGTGGGCTATGGCGACATGGTGCCGGTGACCGTTTTGGGCCGCATCCTCGGCGGCATCATTTCCGTGATCGGGATTCTCACCTTTGCGATGTTCTCCGGCATCATCACCGTCGGGTTTATGGAGCAGTTGAAGCTGCGCCGCGCGCAATACCAGCGGCTGGTCGTGCGGCGGCTGGCCAAGGGGGGCTTGAACGCAGGCCGGCATGCGCGATCTCGCGCGGCTCGGCGACCGCCTGGGATTGCCGGAGGAAGAGACCGAGGAAGCCGTGGTCGAGGCCGAGGTCGCCCAGAAGAAAAGCCGCCGCACCCGCCGGCGTCGCGCCCGCCATAGAAACTAAAGGCCACAGGCTTGGCCGCGCCGCCGGACATAAGCCTAGCGCGCGAGGACTTCCGGATTGACGATGTTGGGCGGCCGCTTGCCGTCGAGCAAAGCGAGGATGTTGTCGACCACGATGTTCGCCATTTTTTCCCGCCGCTCAAGCACCGCACTGCCAAGATGCGGCAATACGACCACATTCGCCATCTTCAGCAGCGCCGGGGTGACTTTCGGCTCGTGCTCGAACACGTCGAGACCGGCGCCCGCGATCTTGCGCGCCCTGAGAGCACGGGCAAGCGCGGCCTCGTCGATGATCGCACCGCGCGCGGTGTTGATGACGAAGGCGGTTTGTTTCATGAGGCCGAATTCGCGATCGCCGATCATGTGACGGGTCTCTGGCCGCAGCGGCGGATGCAGTGAGACGAAATCGGATTCCTTCAGCAGGTCATCGAGCGAGCGGTACTCCATGCCGAGACTGCGTTCCTCAGCCTCCGGCAGGCGGCGGGGGCCGGAATAGAGCACGCGCATCGAGAAGCCATGCGCGCGGCGCGCCACCGCTTGGCCAATCCGGCCCTTGCCGCCGACGAGCCCCACGGTCTTGCCCCATACCCAGGAGCCGGCGAGATGGTTCGACTGCGAGCCCGGGAAATGTCCCTCATGCACCAGCCGGTCACCTTCCATCATGCGGCGGGCGACCGCGATCATCAGGCCGAAGCAGATATCGGCGGTCGCCTCGGCGACGATGGGCGGCACCACGGTGACTGGAATTCCACGCGCCGTCGCGGTGGGGAGATCAATGCCGTCGGGCGTGATCGCCATCGAGGTCACCGCCCTCAGTTTGGGGTTGGCGGTGAGCACCGCGCGGTCGATCTTGTCGTGCAGAAGCGGGAACAGGATGTCGTGCTTTTTGACGGCCGCGATCAGCTTCTGCTTGTCGAGTATCCGGCTTGAATCCCGATTGATCTTCACCTCGGCCACCGCCCGTAGCCGTTCGAGCGCACTTTCGCCGATCGGCTGGGTGATGAAAATGCGCGGGCGGATTATCTGATCCACCGCACGATGCCGGCGACCCCGTCGACCGCGACTTGCGAGCCATCCGGGATGCGCGTGGTGGCGTCAAGCACGCCCAGCACCATCGGGATGCCTCGCTCGCGCGCGAGCGAGGCCAGATGCGAGGTCGAGCCGCCGAGCTCGGCGACGACGCCAGCGACTCGCGGTAGAATATGGCTGAGCGCCGGCCCCGCGACCCGCGTCACCAGAATGTCGCCCGGCGCCACGCGGGTGAGTTCGCATTCGCAATTGACGACCACGGCACGCCCCGAGCCCCAGCCGATTCCGGCCGGATGGCCGTGGATTCCGGGGTGTTGCAGCCAGATCTCGTCCGGCACATGGGCGGGCTCGACATGGAGCGGGCGCGCCTGCAATAGCTTGAAGCCCTTATCGTCAAGCGCCCACTCGATTTCGACCGGCATGCCGATGACGGCTTCCGCCTTCATGAGCAACTGGCCGAGCGCGACTGCCTGGCCAGCATCGAGGCACGGCTCGCGGACGAGCGCTTCGGGCACCGCCTGCGCCGCCGCACCCTGGCCGTGGGCGCAGGTCTCGCGATGATCCTTGCGGCCGGCCTCGATCGTACGCAGCAAGCCCTGCTTGCTAAGCACGATGCGGTCGGGCACCACCTGCCCCTGTGCGATCGCGGAGCCTAACCCCCAGGTCGCGCTCAAGAGCATGTCGCCTTCCGCGGTTTCGCTAAGGCCCCCGCCGGAGGCGCGCGCGGCCACCAGCGGCTGGATCAGCACCGCCATCGCGGTGTCGGCCGGATTGAGATCGTGATTGGTCATGTAACGGCGCGCATTGCTGGTCCACAGCGCCGCCCAGCAGGCGCGCACCACGGTCAACAGCTCGGCCTCGTCGGTGATGCCGAGGAAGCTTTCAAACTGCCCGGCAAAATTGGCTCCGGCGCGATCCTCGATCAACGCCGAGGAACGCACGGCGCCGGGTTGCCCGCTTGCCCGCCGTTGCGCTCGCCAAGCCGCGAGCAACGGCTTCAGGACGCGGGGATCGATCGGCTCCTGATAGAGCTTGAGCCGGATTTCGACCGAGAGCTGGCGCGCCTCCGGCGGCGTGGCGCCGGCGAAGCGCCTGAGCGCCTCATCGAGCCCGATCGCGCTGCATTGCAGGCGATAGGCGTCGGCGGTGATGCAGAAACCGCCGGGGGTCGGCAGGCCAGCATGCGTAAGGGCAGCGAGATTCGCCGCCTTCGGGCCGACGCGTTCGGCATCAATCGCCTGCGGGTCGTCGAACCCGATCACCAAGGACCCGGCCTCGCCCATTAATGCGGCATCGTGCACGCTGAGCATCGTCCCATCACTTCACGTGATCGCCGTAGCCCGGAAGCGGATCGACCACCGTAATCTGCTTCACGGGGAAGTTCGAGACGATCTCGATCGAGTCCTTGTGCACGATCAGCATTTCCTCGATGCGTACGCCGTAACGGAATTTCTTGCCGTGCTGGGTCTCGAGCGCGAAAGTCATGCCTTCCTTGATGTCGATCGGATGGTCGAGCGACCAGATGCGCGAAATCACCGGCTGGTCGTACTGGGCGAGCCCGAGACCGTGCCCCCACAGATTGGCGGCCGCCTGATCTTCGTCCTGGTAGCCCCAAGTCTCCATCGCCGACGGCCACTTCATGGCGATGTCGCGCGTGGTGGCGCCGACCTTCACCGCGCCGATGGCGTCGTAGAGCCATTTAAGCGCGATCGCGTAAGTGTCTTTCTGCTCCTGCGTGGGCTCCTTGCCGACGCAATAGGTGCGGTAATAGCAGGACTTGTAGCCGTTCCAAGTGAGCGCGGCCAAATCCATGAATACGATGTCACCGGGCTGGATGATACGGTCGGTGAAGTTGCGCCAGTTCGGCCAGGTATTCGGGCCGGACGACACGATCACGTCCTCCACGTCCTCCATGCCGGGGATCGAATAGAGATACTTCATCAGGTGCGCGGTCACCTGGTTCTCGGTGACGCCGGGGCGCAGGAACTTCATGCATTCCCAATGGGTGGCGTCGCCGATCGCGCCGACGATGCGCATGCACTCCTGTTCATCGACGTTCTTGACAGCGCGCGCCTCCATCATCGGCGTCATGCCATCCGCCCAGTGGATTCCCTTGTCCTGGAATACCTGGATCATGTTGATGTCGATGAAATCGACGCCGAGCTTCTGCCCGGCGACGCCGTGACGCTTCATCTCCTCGATAATGGCGTTGGTGAACTTGGTCACCTGCATGATCGAGGCCGGGCCGGCGGCGCCTTTGATCCAGGCGAAGGAGTGGCGGACATTCGCTTGCGGAATCCAGGGCGAATGGCGCTCGATCTGGAAGCCGATGTCGCCCTGCTCGAACAGCACGGGTTGGCCGTCGCCGCACAGTATCGCGTAGCGCAACCCCGGCTTGAGCCGGTTCCATCCTGGCGTCAGCGTGCCGGTGATATAGCGGCAGTTCTCGTCATACATGCACAGCATGGCGCCGAGCCCATGCTTCTTCATCATCGCACGCGCCCGTTCGGTGCGATATTTGCGCAGACGATCCCAATTGACCTTCTGCTGCCAGTCGGTTGCGCCAACGCCGAAATTTGCTCCCATGAGATTCTCCCCAATCCGGACGCGTCTGCACGCGCCGGGATGTTTTCGCTGCCCGAAATGTAGCTGGACCGACCCTGCAGAAGAAATGATATATTTGCCCCCTAGTCATAAGGATTTATAATGGCTGGAATAGCGTTGCGGCAGATCAGGGCGGTGATCGCGGTATGCGAGGAGGGCTCGTTCACGCGCGCGGCCACGCGTGAGAACGGGACCCAGTCCGGCTTCTCCCAGCACATCGCCAACGTGGAGCGTTCGCTCGGGGTCAAATTATTCGAGCGCTCGGCCGTGGGAGTCACGCCGACACCGGCGGGGCTGCGCTATTACCGGCGCTGCATTGAGGCTGTCGGCCTGTTGGAATCCGCCGGCGAGGAGATGCGCGCGCTCGCCGGTTTCGTGACCGGTGATCTGCGCATCGGGTTGATGCCAACTTTTACGCGCGCCGCGCTCGCGCCGACCCTCGAACGTTTCGTTCCGCGCTATCCCGACATCCGGCTGCATATCGTTGAGGGCTATAGCGGCTTGCTCACCGAGATGGTCCTCGCGGACGAACTCGATTTCGCGATCGTGCCGGCTTTCGAGGGGCGCACCGGGCTGAAATCGCGCCTGATCATCCGCAATCGCGAGGTACTGCTGTCGGGTCCGCAGCGTGGCCTCGAACCGCTGAAGCCGATGCGGCTGAAGGATTGCGCACCGCTCAAGATGGTGGTACCCGGTCCGGACAATGTCCGCCGGCGCAATCTCGAGGTCTACCTGGAAACCCACGGTGTCGAGATCGCGCAGATGATCGAAATGGACGCCATGATCGGTACGCTGGAATTCGTCGCGCGCACCGATTGGCTGACCGTGCTGCCGGGCCTTATCTGCGTGAACGACATCCGTGGCGGCGAGCTGATCGTTAACCCGATCGATCCGCCGATGTTCGCGGAATTCGTGGTCATTACTCCGGCACGACGGACACTGAGCACCCAGGCGCGGCTCTTCCTGGAACAGTTCGAAGCCGAGGTGACCGATATCGAGACGATTCTAACCGAGGCCATGGCGGTGTCTAATCGCCGTAACGGCCGGCCATCGAGAAGTCGCCGACCAAAAAACCGGCGGCGAAGCGACGTTAACAGCGAGCACCACGGCAAGAAGCGCTGACTGCGCCGGTCTGTTTAGCGGTGTTTGGGAGGACTGCATGGGTTCCGATGTCAATCGCCCACAACCGAAGAGCGCCTCGCTTTCGGCGCGCAGCGAACTCCGCGACGGCATGCACATCGACTGGGACGTGCCGATCAAGATGGATGACGGCTTGGTGCTGCGCGCCGATGTCTTCCGTCCGATCGCCGATGGGCGCTATCCGGTGATCCTGAGCTACGGACCCTACGCCAAAGGCCTCGCCTTCCAGGACGGTTATCCAAGCGCGTGGGAACGGATGGTGAGCGATCACCCGGATGTCGGCGCTGGATCGAGCAACAAGTACCAGAACTGGGAGGTGGTCGATCCGGAGAAGTGGGTCCCGCACAACTATGCCTGCGTGCGCGTTGATTCCCGCGGCTGCGGCTGCTCGCCCGGCTTCATCGACCATTTCTCCCCGCGCGAAACCAAAGACTTCTACGACTGCATCGAATGGGCGGGCGTCCAGCCCTGGTCGAGCGGCAAGATCGGCCTCAACGGCATCTCGTATTACGGCATCAACCAGTGGCATGTCGCTTCGCTCGAGCCGCCGCATCTTGCCGCCATGTGCATCTGGGAAGGCGCCGCCGACTGGTATCGCGACATGACGCATCACGGCGGCATCCTCTCCACCTTCTGGGCAAACTGGTACGACATGCAGGTCAAGACCGTGCAGTACGGCACTGGCGAGCGGGGCAAACGCAGCCGCGTACACGGTGGCCTCGTGTGCGGGCCGGAGATCCTTTCCGAGGAAGAACTGAAGCGGAACCGCTGCGAGTTCGGCGACGACATCCGCGCCCATCCGCTTGACGACGACTATCATAAGGCGCGCTCGCCGGTGTGGTCGAAGGTCAAGGTACCGTTTCTCTCGGCTGCCAATTGGGGTGGCCAAGGCTTGCATCCGCGCGGTAATTTCGAGGGCTTCATGCGCGCGGCGTCGCGGCAGAAATGGCTCGAGGCGCACGGGATCGAGCACTGGACGCACTTCTACACCGATTACGGCCGCAAGCAGCAGCTCCAGTTCTTCGACTATTTCCTGCACGGCAAACACAACGGGTGGGACAAGCGGCCGAAGGTGCTCTTGCAGGTGCGTCACATCGATCGCTTCGAGGAGCGCCCGGAGAATGAATGGCCGCTCAAGCGCACGGCTTGGACCAAGCTCTACCTCGATCCGGCATCCGGCGCGCTGACGGACGGCATTCCGGCCAAAAAAACGACATTGAGCTTTGCTGCGCTCGGCGACGGCGTCACCTTCCTCGCTTCGCCTGCCGAGACCGACACCGAGATCACCGGCCCGATCGCCTTGAAGCTGTTCGTGTCGTCATCGACCGTTGATGCCGACATCTTCGCGGTGGTGCGCGTGTTCTCGCCCGATCTCAAGGAGGTCGTATTCCAAGGCGCCATCGACCCGCACACCCCGGTAGCGCAGGGCTGGCTGCGCGCGTCCCATCGCCGGCTCGATAAGAAGCTGACGTTGCCCTACCGGCCCTATCATACCCACGACCGGCCCGATCCGCTCAAGCCCGGCAAGCCGGTCGAGCTCGAGGTCGAGATTTGGCCGACTTCGATCTTGGTGCCGGCGAGCTACCGGGTAGCGCTCACCATCCGTGGCAAAGACTACGAATATGGCGGAGCGAGCGGCGGAAAGCTGTCGAACTTCAAGAACGAGTTGAAAGGGTGCGGGCCATTCCTGCACGACGATCCGATCGATCGTCCGGCTAGGATCTTTGGCGGCACTACCACGCTCCACTTCGGCCGCGACATGGGCGCTTATCTGCTGCTGCCCGTCATCCCGGCAAAGAAGGCGGCGAGAACGCCTGCTAAGAAAACGGTAAAGAAGGTAAAATCAAGACCAACTAGGATGCGGCTCTCACACGTCGCCGCACCCGCGCTTCTCGCTCTGGGAGATGGCGGCAAATGAGCGCGCTTGTCATCGAATCCCTTTGCAAGTCGTTCGAAGGCCTCCGTGTCACTCGCGAGGTCAACATCGCGGTCGATCCGGGCGAGCGGCGCCTGATCATCGGGCCAAACGGCGCCGGCAAAACCACTTTGTTCAACCTGATCACCGGCGAACTCGCATCCGACAGCGGATCGATCCGGTTGTTCGGGCGGGACATCACCCGTGTCCCAAGCCGCCGGCGCACGCATATGGGCCTGTCGAGAACCTACCAAATCATCACGCTCTTCCCGCACGACACTATCCTGCATAACGTCACGCTGGCCCTCCTCGGGCTTTCGCCGTTGCGCTGGAATTCCTTCTTGCGGCTTGACCGCCAGCACGCTCTGCGCGAAGCGGCCGAACAGGCGCTCGCCCGCGTCGGTCTCTCGGCCATGTCCCAGCGCCCTTTGTCGGAGACCTCTTATGGCGAACGCCGCCGGGTCGAGATCGCCATGGCGCTGGTGCAGAATCCGAAGGTGCTGCTGCTCGACGAACCTTTCGCCGGGCTCTCGGTCGAGGAACGACGCGACGTGCAGAAGCTTCTCAGCGATATCCCGCGCGACGTCACCATCGTCATGATCGAGCACGACATGGATGTGGCGCTCGATTTCGCCGAGCGCATCTCGGTCATGCACTTTGGCGAAGTCATCGTCGAAGGCAGCCGCGCCCAAGTGGTGGCCGATCCGCGCGTCAAGGAGATCTATCTTGGCGAATGAGACGTCGGCGCTAAGCCAAATCGACGCCTGTTACAGCGCATGAAACTGCCTCCCGGCTATTTCTGGCTTGCCGCCGCAGCGATCGTGTTCGCGGTCTTCGCCGCGTCGCGCTTCGTGACCAACGACTATTTTTTCTTCGCCGTTTATATCGTGCTGCAATACGTGGTCATGGCGACGGCGTGGAACATTCTCGGCGGCTATACCGGCTACGTGAATTTCGGCTCCGCCGGGTTCTACGCGCTCGGCGCCTACAGCACGGTGGTGATGCACAAGCTGGCCGCCCCGCCGATTGCGGTTTCGATCCTGGTTGGTGGTCTGGTTGCCGGCGCGGTCGGTTTGGGCATGGGATATCTGACGCTGCGGCTCCGGGGCATATTCTTCGCCATTGCCACGTTGGCGCTCGCCATCGTGCTGGAAACCGTGGTTGCCAACTGGGATTATGCCGGCGGCGCGAAAGGCGTCTACACCCTTCGTCCGGCACTCGGCCCGTTCGGCCACAATTACATCCAGTACCTGTTCCTGGTGATGCTGATCCTCGCCGCGTTGTCGGTATGCATCGCGCGCACCATCGAGCATTCGAAACTTGGCGACGGCCTCGCCACCATCCGCGACGACGAACTGGCGGCGGAGGCGGCGGGCGTTCCGACCCTCAAGCTGAAGCTCATCGCCACGACGCTGTCGGGCGCGCTGATGGGCATGGCCGGAGCGCCGTTTCCCTATTACGTCATCTATCTCGACCCCTCCTCCGCCTTCAACCTGAGCATCGCCGTCAACAGCATCGCCATGCCGCTGATCGGCGGTACCGCGAGCTGGCTCGGCCCGGTGATCGGCGCCGTACTGCTCGCCACCATCCAGCAAGTTGCGACCGTGACAATCTCGTCGGAGCTCAACCTGCTGATCGTCGGCGTCATCATGGTGTTGTTCGTCGTTGCCGCGCCCAACGGCATCATCGGCTGGTTCGGGCGCAGCGGCCGCAGCCGCCGCCGCACCCCATGGCGTCATCCGCCTGTTCCAGCACAGCGTCCACACTCGCTAACACGTCCCCCAGAAAAGGGCGGCATGACTGATACACTGCTGCGAGTTGAGAAGCTGGGTAAACGCTTCGACGGCTTCGTTGCGCTCGACAGCATCGATTTTCGCGTGGCGCCCGGCGAGCGCGTCGGTCTGATCGGCCCCAACGGCTCGGGCAAATCGACGCTGGTCAATTGCATCTCCGGCGCGCTCCGGAACGAGAGAGGCAAGGTGCTGTTCAACGGCCGCCGCATGGACGGCCTATCGGCGCACACGCGCACGCGGCTGGGCCTGGCGCGCAGCTTCCAGCTGCCGAAGCCGTTCCACAGCATGACCGTAGCTGAGAATATCCATGTGCCCCTTCTCTATACTGTCAACACCTGGCACGGCGCGCGCCATCTGACCCACGCTGAAATCGAAACCCGGGTCGAGGAGGTGCTGACCCAGGTTGGCTTGCACGAGAAAGCCGGCCGCCGGCCGCGCGACCTGACCCAGATCGAGATGCGCAAGCTCGAACTGGCCCGCGCCATGGCGGCGGCGCCCAAGCTGCTGATCGCCGACGAGGCCATGGCCGGCCTTTCCAATGCCGAAGTCGACGACATCCTGAGTCTTCTGGTGAAGCTCAACGAGCAAGGCATTACCGTAGTCTTGATCGAGCACATCATGCGCGCGGTGATGAGCTTCTCGCAGCGGCTGGTGGTGCTGGTCGCCGGCAGGAAACTCGCCGACGGCGCGCCGCAGGACGTGATGCGCAACCCCGAAGTGGTGAGGGCCTATCTTGGCGAGTAGCGCCGCGAACTAGAATTACCCGAGGCGGCCTGCCTCGCGGCGGACGAGCACTATTCTCTTGTGGTGCACGTGAAGTAAGATGAAAACGGCCGCGCCCGGTGAAGGCGCGAGGGAGGAACGGAATGACGATGACCGAAGAACTGGTCCACAAGCAGCGCATCCGCGAGCTGCTCGAGAACTGGGTGCTATGGAGCGATTCGGGGGATTGGGAGCGTTTCCGCACCGTGTGGCACGATGACGGTTACATGTTCGCGACCTGGTTCCAGGCGCCGGCCCAGGATTTCGTCAATGCGCGGCGCGACGGCTGGATCAAGGGGGTAAGCATCATCCACACACTCGGCGCGAGCTCGATCGACCTCGCGGGTGCGCGCGCGATCGCCCAGACCCGGATGGCCATCTCCCAGCGTGCCCCGGTCGACGGCGCGCTGTGCGACGTGACATGCACCGGCCGCTTCTATGATTTTCTCGAGGAGCGCAAGGGCCGCTGGGGCATGGTGCTGCGCCAGCCGATCTACGAGAAGGACCGCATCGACCCGGTCGACCCCGCCGTCAAGCTCGATCTCGACAAGAAGCTGCTTGCGGAATTCCCCGAGGGCTACCGTCATCTTGCTTACTTGCAGACCCGAATCGGCTATAAAGTGAAGCGCGTCATGCCCGGCCTCAAGGGGCCGGAGGTCGAGCGGCTTTATGCCTTCGGCAAGGATTGGCTCGCGGGCAAGCCGATCAAGGACTACAAAGAATAAAGGCGCGATAGTCGAGAGCGGCCGATGGCGCCGATCGAAGAGAGGGCCGCGCGCCAGGGGGAACGATGATCAGACACATGGAAAATACGAGGGGGCATCATGTCGATCGCTGATAACTTCAATTTACTGAATGAATTCAACATCCTGCGCATCATCTGCGGCGCCTTTCTCATCCCGCATATCGTCGCCAAGTTCACGGTCCCCGCCACGCTCAACTTTTTCGTCGCCGCCGGGTTCAAACCGGCCGCAACTTGGATGTACATCTCCGCCGCGATCGAGACCGTGCTCGCGATCGGTCTAATATTCGGCATTTACACCCAATACGTCGGCGCCATCGCATGTTTCCACCTGCTGGTCGCCGCCGCCGCCACCCATAAAGTCACCCACGGCAAGTGGATATGGGTGATCGGCGGCAGCGAATTTTGCGTCTTCTGGGCGATCTGCTGCCTCGTCGTCGCCATGCATGGCTGAAGCACGTTTCGCCGAAATCTCAGCATTGAAAGGAAGTCGGAAAAATGGCTAGCGTCCTGTTTTCTCCCATCACCCTGCGCGGGCTCACTCTTCCCAATCGGGTCGTGGTCTCGCCGATGTGCCAGTACAATTCCAACAATGGGTCCGCGACCGATTGGCACCTGATGCATCTCGGCAGCTTCTCGCTCGGCTGCGCGGGGCTCGTGATGTGCGAGATGACCAACGTCAATCCGATCGGGCGGATTTCGCCGAAATGCGCCGGCATGTATTCCGACGATAACGAGGCGGCGCTCAAGCGCGTGCACGATTTCTGCCGTACCTATGGCGTCGCGAAACTCGGCGTGCAGCTTGCGCATGCGGGACGCAAAGGTCCGACCACGCCGCCGGCAGCGGGCGGCAAGCCGATTCTGACAAAAGAGGAAGGCGGTTGGACTCCCGAGGCGCCATCGGCCATTCCCTACGACACGGGCTGGCCGGTTCCGCATGCCATGACCAAGGACGACATCAAGCGCTGCATCGGCGAATTCGCCGCGGCGGCCAAGCGCGTCGATCGCATCGGTTACGACGTGATCGAGCTGCACGGCGGCCACGGCTATCTGCTGCACCAATTCATGTCGCCGATATCGAACAAGCGCACCGACGAATACGGCGGCTCGACCGAGAACCGCATCCGCTTCCCGATCGAAGTCTACAAGGCGGTGCGCGCGGCATGGCCGGAGCAAAAGCCGCTCGGCATCCGCGTGTCGGCGACCGACTGGGTCGATGGCGGCTGGACGCCGGAGGAAACCGTGGTGCTGGCGAAAGAACTCAAGAAGCTCGGTTGCGACTACATGGACGTCTCCACCGGCGGGCTCGATCCGAAGCAGAAGATTCCGCTCGCGCCGGGCTACCAGGTTCCGTTTGCCGAGAAGGTCAGGCGCGAGAGCGGCATTACCACCATGACCGTCGGCCTGATCGCCGGCTACCAGCAAGCCGAGGACATCGTGGCGTCCGGCAAGAGCGACCTGATCTGCCTCGCGCGCGGCGCCATGTGGGATCCGCGTTGGGCCTGGCACGCCGCCGAGGAACTCGGCGCCGAGACGCCTTATGCGCCGAAAACCATGGCGTGCCATCCGAAGCTGCGGCCGCAATTGTTCCCGAAGCGGGCGCAGGCGGCAAGCTGAGGCGGATCGGCGCTTCGCGCGCGATGAACTTGGCGAAGGCGGCTTAATCGGGAACGGACGGCCCCTCGTTCGAGGGAAATTTATCGCAACCCGCTGGCCTTGGCCTGCTCGAGCGCCATGACGGCCCAATCCTTGCCGCCGTCGCCGCGCGCAATCGCGCTCAAGAGCCGGTCGCGCCACACGCTCACGCTCGGCAGCGGCACGCCCGCCGACGCCCCCGCCGCGAGCGCCAATTCCGCGTCCTTGAATCCATTGACCGCGCTTTGGCCGGTCTTGTCGTAGGATTCGTCGACGATGATCTTGCCGTAGACCTTGTAGGCCGGGGCGGAAAACAGCCCGTCGGTCAGCACGTCGTACAGCACCGGCCGCGCCACGCCGAACTTCTCGACCAGCGCGAAGGCCTCTCCCATCGCCTCGATGGCGCAGCCGAGGACGAAATTGATGGTGAGCTTGATCGCGGCGGCGGCGGCGGGCTCGGTGCCCGCCTCGAAAGTTCGCCGGCCGATCACTTGAAACAATGGGCGGCACAGATCGACCGCATCCTTGGGTCCGCCGGGAAGTATCCCGAGCTGGCCGGCGGCCGCGACGTCCGGGCGGCCGAGCACGGGTGCCGCCACCAGCACCTGTCCCGCCTTGCGGTGGGCCTCGGTCACCTTGCGGATCGCATCCACGCCGTGGGTCCCCATGACGAGATGGATCTTGCCCTTGGCGAGAGAGGCGAGAAGGCCGCCCGGTCCGAGCGTCACTTCCTCGAGCGCCGCGTCGTTCGCGAGCATGGTGATGATCACGTCACGGTCCGCGCAAACGGCCGCGATCGAGCCCGCCACCTTGGCGCCCGCCTGGCCGATTCCCGCCGCCTTCTCGGCCGTGCGATTGAAGACCAGGAGATCGTGACCGCCCGATAGCACGCGCGCCGCGATCGCGCTGCCCATCCGGCCAAGGCCGATGAAGCCGACCTTCATGAGCGCGCCCCCGACCGCCTTGGCAGGCTTTTTCGCGAGCTCGCCCTGCACCCATTCGAGTTCGCGCACGACATAATCAGTGATGTCGCCGGTCTTCAAATGATTAGGCAGCACGTCCCAGGTATAGGTCTCGATCTCGAGTTGGGTCGAGACCGGGTCGGCAAGGTGCACGCGGAGCGCCTCCTCGATCGAGGGGCGCGTGGTCTTGAACTCGCCCAGATCCTCGAGGAACACCGGCACGTGGAAATGCGTGCGCCATTCGCGCGCACCAGGATTCGCGTCCCACGCGGCGAACGCGTCGGCGAGGTCGACGAAGCGCTGGAGCTTGCCGTCCTTCACCTCGATGGTCTGATGGAGATAGACCGGATCGTCGTAGGCCTTGAGCGCGTGGACGATGTCGCGATCGACCTTCGGCATGCGCACCGCCGCCGCGGCTTGGAGCTTGAACACCGGCACGCCTGCGGCCTTCAGGCTCTTGAGCGCGTCGGCGATGTTCTCGAATTCGACCGCCTGATGGCAGATGTCGAACACGATTCCGAGATGCTTCCTGAGCGCGCGCTCGGCCTGGACGGGCGAGAGGCCGGTCGCTTTCGCGAGGGTTCCGACCGAGGCGGACGAATAGAGGTGGTCCTTGAAGTAGGCGATCGCCTCGGAGGTCAACTCCATGAAGCAGAGCGGCTCGGGCTCGAGCGCGAGGGTTACCGTGCGCCCGGTGCGTTCCTCGAGCGCGATCAGATGCGCCACCACGCGCAAAAGCTGACGCGTATAGGCGTCGACCACGTCGCGTCCCGTGACGCGCGGCTTGAAGCCGCAGGGCGGGCTCTGGATCGAGGGAGATACACCCGCCGGCGCCACCTCCGCCAGGATGTCCGCGACCTTCATGGTGTATTCCGCGCGCTCGTCGGTGCGCCAGTCGGGCTCGTAGACCAGCTCCTTGACGCGTTCGCCCTTGAACGGGCCGTATGGGAAGGCATTGACCGTGAAGAGGTACATGCCGTTGTCGGCGAGGAAGGATTTGAGCCTGGTGCGCTGGTCCGTCTCGCGCGTCAGCCGCTCGGTCGATTTCGCGGAGAGGCGCAGGGAAACGCCGAACGGCTTGTCGGGCGAGACGCGCTTCTTTACCGCGGGCACATAGCGCGTGAGGCTGTTCCACATCTCGTCCCAAGTATCGCCCGGATGAACCAGGGTCGAATACGTCAGATGGCCGAGGCCACCGCCCAATTCCATAATCTCCTCCTCGCGCCGCTTGGTTGCGGCGATTGTTCGCGGGTAGGGGCCTAGTTCAGGACCTGGCCCATGCGTGTTAGAGCACTTTTTCCTTAACGCCGGAAGCGGCCGATTTGACGATCGCCTCGGTGACCGCGGCGCCGTGGATCATTTCGGCGAGCGGAATCGGATAAGCAGGTCCACCCTCGACCGCGTGCGCGAAGGCCTCGAGCGAGGCGCGCGACACGTCGTAAGGCTCGGCCTGCCAGGTCTTGGTTTCGCCCTTGACCGGCTGGAAAGTGCAGGTGCCGAACAGGCGGCTGCGCCGCTCTTCCGACGGCGCGCCCGCTATATGGGTCATGCCCTCGATGCGAATCCAGCCCGCCGAGCCAAACACCTGGAGGCGGAAGCTGCCGCCGGTCGCGGTCATGGTGCCGAGATAGCCCGACATGCCGTTTTTCATGCGAAACAGGATCGAAGTCGTGTCGTCGGCGTCGATCTCGACCACGCGCCGGAAGCTCTCGCAGAACACGTGGTCGAATTCGCCGAAGAGATCGATCGCGGCGTCGATCGCATGCACGCCCATGGGCGTCAGGCCGCCGCACGGCGTTTCCGCGCGGCTCGCACGCCACTGGTTCGCCTTGAGCGCCAGCGCATTGGGAAATGTCATGGTCGCTTCAAAATGGAGGATCGTGCCAAGGGCGCCCGACTTCACGCGTTGGTGCAGGTCGATCATGGTCGGATGAAGGCGGCGATTGTAGCCGAGCCCGAGGGTCAGGCTGGCTTTCTGCATGGCCGAAACTGCGGCCGAGGCCTCGGCCTTGGTGAGGGCGAAGGGTTTCTCGCAGAAGACGTGTTTCTTGGCGCGCGCCGCCGCGATGATCTGGGGCACATGGAGTGAGTGGGGGGTCGCGAGCACGACGGCGTCGACATTCGGCATCGCGAGCAAATCGTCATAGCTCGGACGCAAGTCGAAGCCGTGCTTCTGCGCGAATGCGGCAAGATCGGGGGTGACCGTGCGGCTAGCGCCCGCGACGAACTTGATATCCTTGCTGCCCTGTGCCGCTTCAACCAGCGTCTTGCCCCACCAGCCGAGGCCGACGATTGCCGCTCTGATCATGCGATTCTCTTTGTTCTGAATTGGATGTTTTGCGCCAATGCTGGCCGCGCAACGGGATTTTTCACCGTGGGTCGCTTTCCGTATTTTGGAGAATCTATAAGGAGTGGGGGCATGGTATGCGGGCGCGCATTTGGCTGTCAATGAAGGGCGATCCTGCGTAGCGGATCGTGTGTTAACGGTCCCCGGCTTACAAGAGCTTTTTTCTGAAGGGCACCCCGATCCGCCGCCAGACTTTTACTCCCGTATAACCGGACAGCCCGGCCGCTTCACCTGAGGAATTTTTCTCCGACGCTTACAATTCGCCGGGGTCGTGCTTGGGTTCGTGCTTGGGTTCATGCTCGTGCTCGGATTCGTGAATCCGAATGTTGTATTTCCTCATCAGAGCCTGAAAATTTGCGCGCTGCATGCCGGTTTCGTCGGCACTCTTGGTCGCATTCCATGCATTCCTCTTGAGCGCATCGAGAACGAACAGCTTCTCGATGTTCTCAACCGACTTCTCGCGCGCAAGCTTCTTGATCTGCTTGAGTTCCTCGCCCGTTTTCGGGATGTCGAGAGCCAGTCCCGGCGGCATCTCGTCGAGACTGACCAGATGCGCCCGGCGAATGACGGCGTCGGTCGCCAGAACCACCGCGCGCTGCACCGTATTTTCGAGCTCCCGAACATTGCCTGGCCAATCGTAGTTCATCAGCATACCCATCGCCCCTTCGGAAAATTCCGTCACCTTTTTCCCCATCTCCTTATTGAAGATACCAAGAAAGTGGAAGGCCAAGGCAGGAATGTCGTCGCGGCGTTCTCGCAACGGCGGAATGCGAATGGGGAAGATGTTGATCCGATAGAAGAGATCCTCGCGAAACCTTCCGTCGGCGACCATGGCCTTGAGGTCCTTATTGGTCGCGGTAATCAATCTGAAGTTGGCGGTCTGCGTCTTCGTGCCCCCCACCGCCCTGAACTCCCGCTCCTGAATGACCCGCAGGAGCTTGGCTTGGGTGCTGAGGGAGATATTGCCGATTTCGTCGAGGAAGAGCGTTCCGCCGTCGGCGATTTCCAGCATGCCCAACTTGTTCGTCACCGCGCCGGTGAACGCGCCCTTGACGTGCCCGAACAATTCGCTCTCCAGCAGGCTCTCACTGAGCGCGTTGCTGTCCACCGGAATGAACGGCTTGTCCTTGCGCAGACTGTTGTAATGAATGGCGCGGGCGATCAATTCCTTGCCCGTTCCCGACTCGCCGGTGAGCATCACCGTCGAGTTGGTCGGAGCGCATTTGGCGAGAAGCCGGAAGACATTCTGCATCTGGGGGCTCGCCCCGATGATGTTCTCGAAGCGGTACTTGGCGCCGACCTCGGTCTTGAGGTTCAAGTTCTCCTGGAGCAATCGCCGCCTCTCCAGCGCACGCTGGACCACAAGCTTGAGTTCGTCCGGATCGAAAGGCTTGGGCAGGTAGTCGAAGGCCCCGAGTTTCATCGATTTCACGGCCGTCTCGATCTGCGACAATCCGGTGATCATGATGACGTCGATGTCCGGGTGTCCCTCTTTTACCCGGCGAAGCACCTCGAGACCGTCGATCTTCGGCATCATGATATCCAGGATGACGATGTCGTAATGGTTCTCGTCGATCTTTCGCAGCGCCTCCAAGCCGTCTTGGACGGCTTCGAGTTGATATTCGCCGTTCCCCAAGATACGAAGGCAACTGTCGATAATGATCCGCTCGTCATCGACGACCAATATTTTCACGCTCACGAATTGCTCCCGCTGCTTTCGATTTCCGCGACTTCGGGTAACCGGACGAGAGGGAGATAGACCCGGAACGTGGATCCCTCACCCACCTTGCTTTCGACTTCGATCGTACCGCCATGGGCCTCGACGATCCCGTGACTGACGGACAATCCCAACCCCGTCCCTATTCCGGTCTTGGTGGTGAAAAAAGGATCGAAAATTCGCCGAAAGTTTTCCTCGGGTATTCCGCATCCGGTATCGGTGATCGAAAATTCCACCATCGGCACGGCCGTGGCGCCGGATTGCGGCGTTTTCGGCTGCGATACCCGCCGCGTGCGGATGACGATGCTGCCCTCTCCATCAATCGCATGCTGGGCGTTGACAAGCAAGTTTATGACGACCTGCTTGATCTGGTCCGGATCGACCCAGACCTGCGGCAGGGTGCGATCGAGGTTCAGGGTGACGGTAATATCGCGCAAATTGGCAGGCCGTTCGACAAGTCGAGCGGCATCTTCGATGACTTGGTTGAGGTCGACGAATTTCTTCTCCGGAGGCCTGTTCCGGGCGAAATCGAGCAGTCTTCTGATGATGCTGGCGCACCTCTTGGTTTCCCGGATAACGAGGTCCATGTCCTTTGCGTCCTGGCTCCCCTCCTCCATCTTTTCCCGCAGCAGAATCGAGAAGGTGAGGACACCGGTCAACGGATTGTTCAGTTCATGAGCGATGCCGGAGGCAAGCAGTCCGACCGATGCCAGTTTTTCCCCCTGCGCGGCTTCGGCCTGGGCAATGCGGAGCTGCTCGGTTCTTTTCTTGACCTTCTGCTCCAGGGTGTGTGCCCACTCGCGCAGCTCCGACTGGGAATTCCGCAGGGCCACCGTCATGGCATTGAAGGAGCCCGCAAGCTCGCCGAACTCATCTCCGCTCCGCACCGGAATCGGCTGTTCCAGATTCCCGGAAGAGATCCTCTTCGCCCCGGATTCCAGGTCGCGCAGCGGCAAGTAGACCAGACGGTGGATGAAAAGGCCTACCGAGAGCGAGGCGACGAATACAAACCCCAGGGAAAAGGCGGTGATCGTAATCGCATTCCTGCGGATCCTCTGATACACGCCGCCCACGGAATAGCGGATTTCAAGGACACCGAGTATCGGGGTGTCTTTGGCGTGTTGATGGCAGGCGGCGTTGTAGCAGGAGGGCTCATTGCGGATCACCTCCATGCTGCCCAGCAGGCGCTGCCCCCCGGGGGCCGTGAAGGTCCATGTCCGCTTGCTCTTGGGAACCTCTTCGAGCGGCGTCTCGGTCGCGTGGCAAAGCGAACAGCCTTCGGCCTTGCGGTCTACGGTCTGTCCGATCTCGGGGGCATAGGTCGAATGCGTGATCTTGCCTTCCTTGCTGAAAATCCTGATCCGGTCGATACCGTCTTGCTGCGCGACGTCGCGGATGATCGTATCCACATAGGTGGGCTCATTCTGAAGCATTGCGAAACGAGTGCTTCTGGTAATGACCCCGGAAAGCTGGGTGACGTAGCTGGCCACCGTGTCGAGCAGCTCGTTCCGCTGATTCCAGGCAACCAGCACGGTAAACAGGATCACCGCCAGGGAAAGGGTGACGGTGAGATAAAGGCCGACTTTGAAATTGAGGGTTTGCCGAGCCATGCTCTTCCTATGCTGCCACAGTTCCGCGCGAGACCCCCACACACGTGAACAGCGGATCGTGTCCCAGTCTGAATCTTGCCGGTCGGCGCGCTCCCGCTATGGTCTCTCGTGCTTTGACGATTCGCGCGCATTCCGGCGCCGCCCAGGGCGCGTCACCTTAAATCGTCAACATCTCTGCGGATTTACCATCCGCGAAACAATTTACCGCGCATCCGGTCGAGGTTGATTGATCTAAATCAATAGCTTCGCTCGCTTCGCGAATCACGCCAGGTTCCGAGCCATTTGCGTATCCGCGCGGTTCCACCCGACTGGAAATGACCGTTACTCCGGACGCCACTAGCAACAAAGCTGGCGCCGTCGGTTCACGGCGAGAACGAGCCATAGTCGATGTGGGGTGTATAAGAATCCAATCACCCCTTCGATCGCCGTAAGCCCTTGAATTATAAGAGCCAACATCGGCCGGGGCCGGCGAAAGTATAAGAAACATATACTTATCGGCGGCCATTGCAGGGACCATCTGCCGGTTCGGATCGTCATTTTTTCGTCTAGCGTATTGAACAATATGAGTGTTTTTCTGGCCATTCGCTCTGGCATGCGGCTTGCACCTCTTGAAAGCGAGAGTAGCAAACCGGTGCCAAGGTGGCCCAGATGAGCAAATCAAACAAAGTTCTGGTCGTCGACGACGACGAAGTGGTGCGCCTCAGTTATCAGAGGTCGCTGCAAGCCGCCAACTGCAACGTCGAGTCTGTCCTGAACGGTGAGGACGCGTTGCAAGCATTGGAGCGCCAATCCTTCGATGTCGTGCTGCTCGATCTTCGCATGCCCGGTATGGATGGCATGTCGGTCTTGAAGGCGATCAAGCAAGCATGGCCGGAAAGCGAGGTGCTCGTGATCACCGGCTATCCCACCGTCGAGAGCGCCAAAGAGGCGGTGCGGCTGGGAGCTTACGATTATCTCGCCAAGCCGGTCGGCCCGGCCGAGGTCATCAACGCAACCAGCGGCGCGATGACCCAGAAGAAATGGGCGCTGTGCAAGGATCTCTCGAACCCCGACGCAACAATCAATCCCCGTGGAGAGCCGAACAGACTCGCCTCTTAACCCATCGCAGGAAAAGGAGAAAGTCATGAATATCGTCAGAAAAGTGCTGGTAGTGGACGACGATCCAACCATCGGCAAGAGCTTTGACCGTGTCCTTGCACGGAAAGGCTACGTGGTTACCAGTGCCGAAAACGCACAGGAGGCGCTGAACAAGGTTTCGAAAGAGAATTACGACGCCGTGTTCACCGACATCAAGATGCCGGGTGGTATGGATGGGATCGAGGTGGCGGAACAGTTGCGGGCGAAGCGTCCGTGGACCCCGGTGGTGATCATCACCGGTTATGGCTCGGCTGACCATGAGGCGCGGGCGGCAGCTGCCGGTGTGAGCGGATTCCTGCGCAAACCGCTTTCCCCGGAAATGATCGAGAGAAGCCTGGATGCCGCCATTGCGACGACGATGCCGCTTCCCTCGGAAATGCTCCCGCAGGTTGCCAGCGTGGCGGCGGCGGAGCGGGTAGCGGCCGGCGAAGAGAGCGCGGGCACGAACATCGCCCCGCTCTTGAAGAACATCGGCATGTTCCTCGCCGCACCGTTCATGGCGCTTGCCTTCTTCATCCTGTTCCCGCTCGTCGGGTTGGCGATGCTGGCCTGGACGGGCGGGAAGGCTTGGCTCAACCGGAAGGTTGTCAGCGAAAAGCGCCCGAGCACCGGCATCGTCCTGTTCCTGAAGAATGCCGGCATGTTCTTCGTCTCGCCGTTCCTGGCGCTTGCCTACTTCACCCTGTTCCCGTTGGTTGGGCTGGTGATGTTGGCCTGGGTGGGTGGGAAGGCTTGGCGCAATCGGAAATCTTCGGGTTGAACGGGCGCGTGTAACGGGCTGGGGGCTGATACCCCCAGCCCGTCACATTTAAAGTCAGGAGACAGGATTGGAGGCGCTAAGCCTCATAGCCATGTCTTTTCGCCGGGGGCCCCACCACTTGTACCGTTCTCATTGTCTGATCTACATCAAGGACGGATAAGCGGATTCGTGAAAAGGAGCAGGCGGGGGCCACAAGGTGGCTGCAATTCGCTCTCGCCGTGGCCGGCGGGAATCGGATGAAAATACGGAGACACATGTGGCAACGCTCACCTTAAGCGGCAGAACGGGACGCGGATCATTCGTGGCGGGCGCGATCGGCGGGGCGGTTGCCGCCGTCGTCCTGGCTCTTGCCGGGATGACCGTGCCCGCATCCGCCG
>CAWEME010000016.1:0-7678 GCA_963810055.1 uncultured Alphaproteobacteria bacterium
GTGAGGGCGCCGCAGAGTCTGATAACATGGTCAAAAACAAAGAGATCAATCCTCTTTTTCAAGAAAGCAACCGTAAAGAGGTTGAACAAATTGGCACACACGAATGGATTAGGCTCTACGCCGTCCACAGTACTGATTCAGAATCAAAAGCATATTTCTCTGCACTGATTCCGCATAAACACGTCTCACGTGTGATGAAAAGGTCTGCTTGGGACCTTATGATTGGGCGGGGATTGCCCGGTTTTTCTCAAAGCTATCGAACCGGAAAAAAGAAAACCACTTATCACCGCTTCGGAACTGAAAGCGCCCTACCGATCGTCTTCGTCCGAACGTTTCATGATCTTAAACCGTCCTACATTGAGTTATTGGAGGAATTTCGCCACTACCATGATCTTTATTTTGACCAACACAACAATAGGTACATACGTCTTGACGAGAGAGGCGAAGATGAGGTCGTAGCCAAAATTTTACCTAATGGCGTGGAGGTGAAGACGCGATGTGTACTTCAGTTTATGGCGGCGCGTAGATTATATCTAACAGTGTTCTTTGATCACCGGGTCGAGGCCTCGGTCGATATAGCTACAGCTCGACGTGCATTTCCAGCCGAGTCGGTTACGCAAGATAAACTCGTCTATTCGTTTAACATTGGTCAGTTTACGTCTACGGGCCGCACATTCTCGCGGTTTCTTGGCAAGAAACTTATTGCGCCGCCGTCAGTTAAAGAGTGCGGCGCATGGCCTTACGAAAAAGACGAGCGGCGCTTTGCTGAATACATTATCGGCGTAGATCAAAAGGGACACGAAATTCGACATACGTGCGATCCGGATACTCTTGCCAATTATTTTGGGGCTAATCCAGGCGCTCCAAATTTTCTTACGCCGGTCTGGTTCAGGCGCGAGGTTCTCCAGAAATATTATGACGCGCCCCAAAAATATGAGGTAGAGGATGGTTATATCCGCTGTGGATCCCTATGGGGCTTAAAGATTGACAATGATCTACCTGATCGGGTCGCGGTTTTTCTTGGTGATCTTGGCGAAAGCCTCACATATAACGAGCAGCTTTATTGGATGAGTTTCAACGTTTCACCGGAAGATAACCAACCGAGTGTTACGAATTTCCGCCGTTCGATCCTTGCTGAGTTTACCGATCCCACTTCACCTGATCTCATCTTTAAATCAAAATTCGTTCAGCTTCAGGAGTCCTGGGAGAAACTTTACGGCTGGTCGCTTTTCCGTCAACTACATGCTGACGACGCGCATATTTTTCGTCAGTTGCGCGTACCACTTACCGAAAATATCGGAGAGTTCGATCTTCAAACTCTTTTTCTCACAAAGATTCTTATCGACTCGTTGAACGATCATGAGCTTGTTCGTGAACTTGGGAGTGAATTGCCTGATGAAAAAAGCATCGGCAAGTTAGAGCGATTCCTTACGGCGAAGGCATATCCTCACATCGCGCGAGATGTAAAGCTCCTACGACTGCTTCAAAATATTCGCTCAGCGGCGGCGGCTCATGGAAAGGGAAGCCGTTTTGATCGAATTAGCGAAGAGCTTGAACTCAAGGAAAAGCCTGTCTCGGAAGTCTTTGGTAATTTACTTAGGCGAGTGAACATGATGCTTGACGCCCTATACGCCCATTTTGTCTCGTCACGGGAAGGTATTAGGGAAACAGTTTGATAGGAACGCCGGTAGCTGCTTCAACCGGGAAATTCTATCGAAAGGCTGAGATAAAGTTATGGAGAAGGAACTATCTCAAAAAGACATACGCCAAAAATTGGACGCCGGGCAGCACGAAGTTGATTCCTGGGAAAAACTTCATGTCCGCCTGAGTCGCATGACCGATACGCAATGGATATTTCGTGGAGTTTCATCTCCCGATCATTATCCAATTCCGTCGATTGGAAGAGAACGCATATACGGGTCGTACAAGCAGATCCAAGAAGTGCGGCTATTTCAGGAATTTAAGGATCGTGCCGTTAGTATTATTCCCTACCAAGGATTAGATGATTGGCAGTTACTAGCTTATGCACAACATCTCGGTGTGCCCACAAGATTGCTCGATTGGACAAGCAGTCCACTTATTGCTGCGTTCTTCGCATTGGAGGCCAATTCTAACGAAGATCGATTGATTTACTGTGTGAAATATTCTCGGTTCATACATGAGGTAGACAGAATTGGTCTGACGCCATTCGAAAATCATGCGGAAGGGCGTTTTACGCCTCCATTGATATTTGATCGGATACGAGCTCAGCGTGGGCTTTTTACAATACATCCCGACCCAACTAAAATATTTTATCGCCAAAATATGCAGGTAATCAGAATCCCAAATGGACTAGTAACTAAATTTCGACGTCGCCTCTTCAAGTATGGAATTGATTTTTGGCACGTATACCCCGATACAGAAGGTCTAGGAAAACAGCTTCGTTGGCAGTTCCAAAATAAAATTGGCTTGGGTTCTATTTTTTCGAAAACCCGGCGGTAAACAACGCTCTCATAGAGACTGCTAGCCCAGCACCGCGCCCAATTCTATCCCCGCCTCGCCGGCGGGGATTTTCTTGCCTTCGTCGAAGCGGCAGCGCCGCACCTCGATGAATCCCCCTTGGGCATAGACTGTAAAGCCTTCCGGCCCGGAAGCCGTGACCTGGCCGAGGCGCAAGCCCTTAATCGCGCCGAAACTGCGGGCGAGCTTCTTGCGCGCGTCGAACAGATGCAGCCGCTTGCCCTTGTAGCTGGTCCAGGCGCCGGGCGCGGGATCGCAGCCGCGGATCAGGTCGTAGATGCGGTCGATTGGGCCGGCCCAGTTGATGCGCGATTCCGCCTGGCGCACCCAGCCTTCATAGGTGGCCTGGGTCTCGTCCTGCGGGGTTTCGCGGGCCTTGCCCTTGACCACCGCCTCCGCCGCCTCGATCAGCCCGGCCACGCCCATGTGGAAGATCTTGTCGAAATAAAGCGAACCCACGGTGTCGTCGGGGCCGATCTCGACCTCGCGCTGCAAAATCATCGGCCCTTCGTCGAGCCCGTCGACCGGCCGCAGGATGGTGAAGCCGGTCTTGGTCTCGCCGTTGATGACCGCCCAATTGATCGCCGCCGGGCCGCGATGCTTGGGCAACAGCGAAGGATGGAA
This sequence comes from uncultured Alphaproteobacteria bacterium, assembly GCA_963810055.1. Classification (GTDB taxonomy): domain Bacteria; phylum Pseudomonadota; class Alphaproteobacteria; order ATCC43930; family CGMCC-115725; genus REEB95. The sequence continues at coordinate 3,124 of CAWEME010000016.1, forward strand.
CAGCAGCATGCCGTGCTTCGGAATCCGGATGAAGGATTGCGGCAGGAACTGGGTGACGAAGGCGAGAATGCCGATATCGGCCTTGAGCGCCTTGAGCGCTTCCGGCGCCTCGGTGGCGGAATAGCTCTGGAACTGGAACACCGGCAGATGCTTTTCGACCGCGGCGACCTTCAGGGGATCGGGCTTGACGCCGGGCGTGTCGGGCAGCGTGAAAACCCCGGCAACCTCGTCGCCGCGTCCGATGAACGCGTCCAGCACGGCCTTGCCGAAGGCCTGCTGGCCGATGATAACCACACGCATCAAACTCCCCCAACCCCCCAATCAGGCGACAAGATTTATCACGCGCGGGCCGCCGCGCTCAAATTAAAGCCGTCGGCGAGGCGTGAAAATGTCTCATGCGGCGCGTTCCAGCTTGATAGCCGGGGCAGGGCCAAAAGCTCGGTTCCCCGGGTGAAGCGCGCGAGACTTTGCACCGTGTCGGCCAGGCTGAGGCCGCTCTCCGGGCTTTCGCAAACCACCACCGCCCTCAAGGCGAGGCGCCGTCCGCGCAGCGCCGCGAGCGCGGTCAAGGCGTGGCTCTGCGCGCCGAGATAGCTGCCGGATACCAGCAAGACGGGAATCCCGAGCTCGGCCATCCAATCGAGAACCGTGTGATTCTCCGCAATGGGCGACATGACGCCGCCGACGCCCTCGATCAGCAGGTTCTCCGGCCCAGCGATCGCGGAGGCGACGGCGTCGCGGCAGAATTTCACGAGATCGGCGAAATCGACGCTCTTGCCCTCCCGCTTCGCCGCCAGGTCGGGCGCAAGCGGCGCGCGGAAGCGCCAGGGCGAAATGAGATCGAGTTCGGCGATCCCAACTTCGCGTCCGAGCGCCGTCAGCAGCCGGCCGGGGTCGCTTTCCGCGCATGCTGATGCGTCGAAACCGCTGGCCAGCGGCTTGAGCGCCGCGACCGGCCGTAAGCGGCGGTGGAGTTCGGCGACGATGCCGCAAGTAACGAAGCTTTTGCCGATATCGGTTCCGGTCGCGGTGACGAACAGCGCGCTCATGGATGGACCAGGCCGCGTACCAGCGCGGCAAGTTTCAGTACCGCATCGTCCGGATGAAGCGCGGTGAATGTCAAACGCAGCCGCGCCGTGCCCTCGGGCACGGTGGGCGGACGGATGGCGACGGCGAGATATCCCGCGCCCTCCAGCATCCGGGCCGCTTCGAGCGCGCGCCCCGCGTCACCGAGCACCACCGGGACGATCGGGCTTTGCGCCTCGTCGAGCCCGGCAGCTGCGGTGAAGGCGCGGGCCTTGCGCAAGGGGGCCGCGACCAGATCGCCTCCGCGCGCGATGATGTCGAGCGCGGCGATCGCGCCGGCCACCGAAGCCGGCGGCAATCCGGTGGAGTAGACGAAGCTGCGCGCCCGATTCTTGACCAGATCGACGACATCGCGCGAGGCGCAGAGATAGCCGCCATAACCGCCGGCCGCCTTGCTGAGCGTGCCCATCTGCAACGGCACTTCGGCCTCTCGGTCATGGGCGAAGACCGAACCGCGTCCGCCACCGGTCACGCCCAGCCCGTGCGCGTCGTCGACCAGCAACCAGGCATCGTAGCGCTTGGCGAGATATCCTAGCTCGGGCAGCGGCGCCAAATCGCCGTCCATCGAGAACACGCCGTCGGTGGCGATGAGCGCGCGCCCGTGCCGCTTGCGGTGTTCCTCGAGCAAGGCTTCGGCATGGGCGAGATCGTTGTGGCGGTAGACCTGCAGCTCGGCGCGCGACAGCCGCGCCCCGGCCCAGAGACAGGCATGGGATAATTCATCCACCAGCACGAGATCGTCCTTGCCGATCAGCGCCGGGATGATGCCGGCATTGGCGAGATAGCCCGAGCCGAAGACGCAGGCCGCCTCCGTGCCCTTGATCCGGGCGAGACGCGATTCCAGCTCGGCGTAAAGCGGATGGTTGCCGGTGATCAGCCGCGAGGCGCCGGCGCCCACGCCGAAGCGGCGGATCGCCTCGATCGCCGCCTCTTTCACCTCCGGATGCTGGCTCAGATTGAGATAATCGTTGCAGGAGAAGGATAAGAGCCGCTGGCCGTTGCGGATGACGGCAATCCCGTCCTCGCGCGCGGTCTCGGCGAGGCGGCGGCGCAATTGCCGGGCTTCGAGCGATGCCAGTTTTTCGGCGGCGAAATTATCGAGCGAGGGCAAGGTTGAGGCTTCCGCTTGACGGGGTGGGGATGTAGCGTTACCCCGGGCTCGCGCGAAAGCAAGAACTCAATCACCCACCGGGGAGTGGCCAGGGGAGTGGAATGACATCCTTCGGCATAGACAGCGTTATCAGGCACGATTGGACGGGCGAGCAGGTTCTGGCACTTTTCGGCCTGCCCTTCGGCGAGCTGGTGTTCCGCGCCCAGGCCATTCACCGCCGCCATTTCGCTCCAAACCAAGTGCAGCTTTCGACCTTGCTGTCGATCAAGACCGGCGGCTGCTCCGAGGATTGCGCCTATTGCCCGCAAAGCGCGCATCACGACACCGGCGTCGAGGCCACCAAGCTGATGAATCTCGAATCCGTGCTCGCCGAAGCGCGCGCCGCCAAGGCGCAGGGCGCGCAGCGCTTCTGCATGGGCGCCGCTTGGCGCGAGCCCAAGGAGCGCGATCTCGACATGGTCTGCGACATGGTCGAAGGCGTGAAGGCGCTGGGGCTCGAGACCTGCGCCACTCTCGGCATGCTCACGGAAAGACAGGCCGAGCGGCTCAAAGCGGCCGGGCTCGATTACTACAATCACAATCTCGACACCTCGCCCGAATTCTACGGCCGGATCATCACCACCCGCGTTTATCAGGACCGGCTCGACACGCTCGGCCATGTGCGCGCGGCGGGGATGAAGCTGTGTTGCGGCGGCATCGTCGGCATGGGTGAAAGCCGCGCCGACCGCGCCGGCATGATCGCCGCCTTGGCCGCTTTGCCGGAGCATCCCGAAAGCGTTCCGATCAACCTGCTGGTGCGGGTCGCGGGCACACCCTTGGCCGAAACCCAGGCGCTCGACGGGCTGGAATTCGTGCGCAGCATCGCGGTGGCGCGCATCTGCATGTCGGCTTCCGTGGTGCGGCTGTCGGCGGGGCGCGAAGGCATGAGCGACGAATTGCAGGCGTTGTGTTTCCTCGCCGGCGCCAATTCCATCTTCTGCGGCGCGCGGCTTTTGACCACGCCCAATCCCGGCCCCGATCAGGACCGCGCCTTGATGGACAAGCTCGGCCTGTCGCCGATGGCGGAGTCCTAGGCATGGAAGGGCTGGGACGCGACCGGCCCTCCTGGCTCGAGGGACTCGCGCATCTCTGGCTGCCCTATGCGCAGATGAAGACGGCGCCGCCTCCGCTCGCGGTGGCGCGCACCGAGGGCTGCCGCATTTATCTTGCCGACGGGCGCGTGCTGATCGACGGGATAGCCTCGTGGTGGACCGCCAGCCACGGCTACAACCATCCGCATATCCGCGGGGCGATCCAACGCCAGCTCGAGACCATGCCGCATGTGATGATGGCGGGGCTGGCGCATGAGCAGGCGGCGACCTTGGCGCGCCGCCTGGCGGCGTTGTTGCCGGGCGAGCTCGACCACGTTTTTTTCTCGGATTCCGGCTCGGTCGCGGTCGAGGTCGCGCTCAAGATGGCGGTACAATTTTTCTCGAACCGCGGCGAGGAGCGGCGCACCAAATTCGCCTATTTCAGGGACGGCTATCACGGCGACACGCTGGGCGCGATGGCGGTGAGCGACAAGGGCACCGGCTTCCAGGGAAGCTTTGCTGGCCTGCTGCCGCCGCAATTCCTGCTCGATCTGCCGCGTGACGAGAACAGCACCGCTAGCCTGGAGCAATTCCTGGATCGCCACGCGAGCGAGATCGCAGGATTCATCGTTGAGCCGCTGGTGCAAGGCGCGGGCGGCATGGTGTTCCACCGGCCCGAGGTGTTGAAGCGCCTGCGCGACTTGGCTTCCCGGCACGACCTGCTGCTGATCTTCGACGAGATTTTCACCGGCTTCGGCAGAACCGGCAGGATGTTCGCCATGGAAGAGGCCGGGGCTTCGCCCGACATCGTGACTTTGTCCAAGGCGCTGACTGGCGGCGTGTTGCCTTTGGCGGCGACGATCGCCAGCCGCAGGGTTTATGAAGGCTTTTTGTCCGACGATCCGCAAGCGGCGCTGATGCACGGCCCCACATTCATGGGCAACGCGCTGGCCTGCGCCGCCGCCAACGCCTCGCTCGATCTGTTCGAAAGCGAGCCGCGCCTCAAGCAAGTGGCGGCGATCGAAAAGCAGTTGGCGCAAGGACTCGCCCCTTGCCGCGATCTGCCGGGAGTGAAGGAGGTCCGGGTCAAGGGCGCCATCGGCGTGGTCGAATTGGAACAGGCCGGCGATCTCGAAACCCTGCGACAAGGCTTCGTCGATGCCGGCGCGTGGATTCGGCCTTTCGGCCGGATCGTTTATCTCGCGCCGTCCTTCACCATAGCGGAAGACGAGCTTGTGGCCCTGACTGGGGCGGTTCGGCGCGTCCTGGCGGCGCGCGCTTGAGCGCG
>CAWEME010000017.1:0-3330 GCA_963810055.1 uncultured Alphaproteobacteria bacterium
CCTTATTGGGATACCCTGATGATCTCGCACTTCGCCATTGACACCATCCAATGGAGCCCGCAACCCTCAGAGGCTGCCGGAGGGCGGGTGTTGCGTATCGCTCATGCGCCTAATCACCAGGCAATCAAGGGCACCGACGCACTGATCCGCGCGGTCGAGGAATTGAAGGCCGAGGGCGTGCCGTTAGAGCTGACTCTCATGGAGGGCCTGCCCAATCACGAGATCCCCCGGCTCATCGCCGATGCCGATCTGGTGGTGGACCAGCTGGTCGTCGGTTGGTACGCGATGTTCGCCATCGAAGCGATGGCGATGGGCAAGCCGGTCATCTGTTATATACGCGAGGATCTGCGCCGCCTCTACGTGACCGAGGGCCTCTTGGGCAAGAACGAGCCGCCATTGATCAATGCCGACTTGTTGTCCGTGAAGGAGACCCTGCGCGGCCTCGCGCGCGACCGCGGCCGCCTCGCGGAAATCGGCCGCGCCGGTCGCGACTATGTTGAACGGCGGCACTCTCTGCGCGCCATCGGCGCCGTCTTCGACCGCATCAACCGTTCTCTGGGCGTAGCGCCGCGGCAATAGGCGCGCCGATCGGGGGCTAGGCCGGCGAAACAGCGAGCTCGGCGCCGTCATAGGCCCGGCCCAAATAATCCAAGACCTGTTCGTGGCCATGGTAGCGCTGTATCCAGTCGCGGGCGGCCAAGGCCGTGGTCTGGGCCGTTTTCCGGTCCCCGATGACGGACGCCATCGCCGCCGCGACTTCCCCCACCGTTTGGGCGCTGTACAAGGGAACGCGCGTGCCGAAAAAGCGCACCATCAGGTCCTGGTCCACCGAGGTGATCAGGGCCGCACGTCCGATCGACATCACATCGATCGACACACCGCCAAAGCAGCGTAAAACGAATTGATCGAGCACGGCGTCCGCGTCGTGATAGGCCGCCAGCAGCTCGAACTTGCCCAAGGGCTCGACCCACTTCACGTGATCCGAGATGCCCAGCTCGTCGATCAGCCTCACGGAGCGGCTAATTTCCTGACCCCAACGCACCAACACCAGTTCCGGCACAAACCCCTTGGCATGGATCATGGCCAGCGCCCGCAACATCATATCGTTTCCTTTCACTGCCCAGTCGTGACGCGACGGCGAGAAAAAGAGCGGCTGGGCCGGATTAACGCCGAATCGCAGCTGCCGCCCGGGCTTCGCCAGCGCGATAGCAAGACGCCGCTGGATCGTGCGCTCGTCGAAGCCATGCAATGCGCGCAGGTAGGGCCGAGTCATATCGCGAATACGGGGAAGGCTGTCGAGCGCGTCAGCGTTTGTCAGCATCACCATGTCGGCGCGGCGATACGCCTCGAAGGTTAGACGGCCGATCGGCGTCGGCTCGAAGGGAATCTCGCGAATGGTGCCGTGCTCATACGCCACATAAGGCCGCTTGCCGGCCAGAAGCGGCATAATTGGCGAGGTCGCATAAGCGTGAACGATGTCGTAATAACCGAAGAGCTTGGTAAAATACGGCAGAATGGTTTCGAGATAGGGCTTGATCTCGTGCCACGCGACATCCGGATGGGAGCTCACAATCCCTTCGAGGATGGAAGCGTCCCACGGGGCGCGGATAACCCCATACCCCAGCAGGCGGTTGCTTAGCCAGGCAGCACTCAGCAAGCCGGCGGCGGCGACCAAGGCCAACGGCGCCAGAAGATAGCGGAGCGCGCGACTTGGCGGATCGAGACCGTCGCCGGCCAGCCCCACGGTCATTCGGCGCGCGGTATCGATCAGCGGCCGGCCGTCGAACGACGTCAGTCTCGCCCACAGCTGATACGCCATTCGCAAGGCACGAACGGTGCGGGCCGTTCGGTTGATAATTTGCATCGCCAACCATAACCAATCAGCCCGCAAGCTTTCATCGCGGCGACGCGCCAACAGGTAGGCCGCACAGAGCGGCAACGGGCCCTGGGCGAACCAGCGGGGCCGCTGGTAGCCACCTAGGTCGATCTCGCTCCAGTCGGGCATGTTGTGGTCCGGCGGCCCGCGCTGGAAATCCACGTCCTCCCATTCGGGTGCACCCATGATGTGGTAGTAGTCGTGGCACAACACGTCGCAATCGTAGCCGAGCTCGTTGAGCATCTTGGCGTTGATATAGGCGTTATTGGCGATGTTGCCGAGGTGAAGGATGCGCGGCGGCCGGCCGTGCCGGTCGCGGAAAGCCTTCAGCCAAAGAACGGCGTGGTTGTTCTGCAATGGATGGTCGACACCAGGATTGAATTCCCGCCTATCGGAGTTCGGGATGCCGTTCTGCCCGATGCGCGTCGTTCTCTCCCTACCGAGAGGGACGGAATGGGGGCTTGGAACCATGAATGGAAACTTGCTTTTGTTGACGATGCGTTATCATTCAGTCGGCTTGATAAGTCTGGCGACGCCCAGCAGGGTGCGGGAAGCCGCATGGAGCGAATGATCCTTTTAGCAGGGAAAACTTTGAATTTAAACATTACCACTGGCCCGACAGATTTTCTGTACCAAGTGGAGTGTTAGGTTGCTGAGCCGCAAGGCCGGTAGCATAGTCGGTTTACGGTAATTGATGGGGGAGCCGCGTAAGGGAGAAATCCGTGATAATCTCAATCAAGCCCTTAGTAGCGGCTGTTATATTGTTTGCCGCTGAACCAGTAGCGTTCGGACAAAATAGCTCTACTCCGCCGCGTCCCACCGACATAAGTGGCAATTGGACATTGGAGATTGGCAAATGCAAGGGGCCAATCCAGATCAATCTAGCTATACAAAAAGCTATTTCAGGTACCCGTTGGGAAGGTATTTATACAGGGCGATGTGGCGATGATAATTCTACATGGGAGGAGAAATTTTTGATCTGGTCAAATTCTGAGGGAATCTACTTTTTCTCAGGAGTTGGCACTTATAACGGGAAAGACCTCCCTGAAGGCTTTAATTTACATTGGAATAACGATGGGAAGACATTAGTGGGATCATCATCCTTTCCTTTACCCTCGGCTTTTGATTCACCACTTAAGTCTGTTTCTATGTACAAATAATAAAACGAAGGCTGTCCTAATTTCATCCGATGGACGTCCCAATTAAACTCAAAACCGGACAGCACCCAAAAATCGTCGGCGTTGCACTTTTCGCACGTTAGCGAAGCCGCGTGTAGGGTTACCAGATCTTTTATTTATGCATGAAAAATGAGACGGAACGTTTTGGGGCCGATCCGATGGCAATGAATCCCGATCCAGCGAGTGTTTGCCGGCCGGTTGACCAATTCAAATTATAGTTTTCAGTAACGACAATCCCATCGCTAAAAGATCCACTTCCTCTAAAATTATATACCT
>CAWEME010000018.1:0-3988 GCA_963810055.1 uncultured Alphaproteobacteria bacterium
GCAGATAGTCCACCCAGTCGGCGCCAGCGATGATGTGATCGGCGAAGAAAGTCCACGCGGTGACACCGCGGTGGATGCGGGTGCGCAGGAAACGATGTGTGGGATAATCCTTGGCCATGCGGGCGACGAAAATCCGGTTCGGGGACAAGGTCAGGTCCTGCACGTCCGAACCGAAGGGCATGATCACCGACTTGATGCCCGCCAAATGCAGCAACAGGCCTTCGGCCCAGTACAGCAGGCTAGTCGTGCGCAGCGAGCCTCCCGAGAAATAGGTGTAGATGCATCGGTAGCGGAACAGCGAGCGGACAAACAGAGTGTAGGGGCGCAGGACGCCCAGCACGCCCGGTAGCAGCAGATCGGCGCGGAAATCGAACGCGTCCGTGATGTGCCAGACCGAATCGACGAAGGTTTCCGCCGTATAGCCGGCGGCGAGCAGCGCTTTCTTGTGGCGCGGTGCGTTGATGATGGGAGTAGGACCCAGCCCCACGTCGACGGGACGGGGAAAAAACCGCGATACTGCGGCTAGGAGGATCAGCGGCAACAGCAGCAACAGATCGAGCACGAGGAATACGCCGCGGCGGAATAGGAATCCCCAGGGTGTTCCGCGCTTTTCGCTCATGACTTGCGCGACTCGAACATGCCGAGACGGGAACCGGACATCACACCGCTGCTTCCGCCATCGCGCGCACGACGCGCGCGATGTCCGTCTCGCGCACGGGCAGATAACGGCTCATGAGCCCTACATCCGCAATGAGATCGCCTTCGCGCGCCGTCGCCGCCAACTCGATGCGCGCCGGTATTCCCAGAGCCGCTCCGAGCGCTTGCGCGATCTCGCGGATGGAGAGAGCCCGGGGACCTGCCAAGTTGACGACCGGCAGCCTACGCAGATCGAACAAGCGGCGCAATCCGGCAACGGCGTCGTCCACGTGGCACAGGCTGATGCGGAAACCGTCGACGTCGCCCTTGTCCGTGGGGTGAGGCTGCACTGAGATCGGGTGCCGCGCCCGCACCGCCTCCATCAGGTTGGGCACCAGCTTGTTGGTCTGTCGTGGACCGAAGATGCCGAACAGACGGGCCGCCGTCGTCTCGATCTCGGGCGCGAATGTCGCCAACGCCTCTTCGCCCTGTATCTTGCTTAGGGCATAGGCGTCCCGGCGGTTGAGCGGCGCGTCCTCGGCTAAGGGCGCGAAGGCGCGACGATAGACCGTTCCCGTCGACAGATAGACGAAACGGGCGCCCGGATTCGACCGGGCGAGCAGAGCGGCAATATGCGCCGGCGCGGCCGCGTTGACCGCCTGCATGTGCCATGGAACCTGGTGTTCTTCCCGGTAGTGCGGGGATTGCGCCAGATAAAGCACTCCGCCCAGGCCTTCGGGCAGCTTCAAATCGGGATTGACGGTGCCAGTGACGCTGTCGATCCAGCCGCCGGCGACGGAATAAGCCACGATCTCGTCGCCGCGCGCACGCGCATGGCTGCAAAAATGGCCGCCGATATAGCTGCCCGCACCGAAGACTGCGATCTTCATGACCGTTCTTTCGCCACGCGGCAGTTGCCCATTGTTATATATCGATTTCGCACCGTTCCGCTCCCAGGCATCACGTCGATTTTAGCCCGGCCGCGAGCGTTTCGGCCACCCGTTCCTGGTCGCTGGCGGTCATGCCGGGAAAGACGGGCAGGGTGATGGTGGTGTCCTCGCACAACGCGGCATTGGGAAACTGCTCCGGACGCAGGCGATACTTCTCACGGTAGTAGCCGAGCCGGTGGACCGCATGAGTGCCGGGCCGGGTCTGGATGTTCGCGGCGTCGAGAATCGCCATGATGGCGTTGCGGCGCGCGCGGCCGCCTGCGCGCAGGCGCACCACGTAACTCTGGAAGGTGTGGCCCGCGCAATCCACGCCGGCGGTGGGCAGCGCCAAGTCCTTCGCTCCCGCCAGCAGCGACGAATAGCGCAAGGCGCAGGCGCGGCGCTCAGCCAGCAGCGCGTCGAGCTTGGCGAACTGGGCGACGCCGACCGACGCCTGGATGTCCGATAGCCGGAAATTATAGCCCAGGGCGTCGAAGGTCACCATGGTCCAGGGACCGTGAGGCTCGAGTGCCGGAGACGGCAGGCCGGTCGCGCCGTGGTTGCGCAAGGCCTGGATCTTCTTCGCTAACGCGTCCGAATTCGTCGTGGCCGCGCCACCCTCGCCGGTGGTGATGATCTTGCGCGGATGGAACGAGAAACAGCCCACGTCGCCCAGCCCTCCCACCGGCCGCCCGCGATAGGAGGCGCCGATGGCACAGGCGGCGTCCTCGATCACCGCGAGCCCGCGGCGCCGGGCGATCGCCAAGATCTCATCCATCGGGGCGGCCAGGCCAAAAAGATGGACCGCGACCACCGCCTTGGTGCGTGGGGTTATGGCCGCCTCGAATGCGGCCGGGTCGAGGTTGAAGCTGGCGAGGTCAATGTCGGCGAAAACCGCCTTGGCGCCGACATATTCGGCACAGTTCGCGGAAGTGATCCAAGTGAAGGCTGGCACAACCACCTCGTCGCCCGGGCCGAGGCCGAGCGCGAGAGTGGCAAGATGCAGCGCCGCGGTGCAGGAGGTGGCGGCCAGGGCATGCGCAACCTGCTGGCGCGCGGCGATCAGGCGCTCGAATTCCTGGGTGATCGGGCCCTGGGTTACCCAGCCCGATTCGAGACAGGTACGCAGCGACCGGATCTCGTCTTCATCGAAGGAAGGGGCGGTCAATTGCATGACGGATATGGCATCCATGCGGCCTAGGTCGCGGGCAAGGACGATTTCGCGCCTGAAAGCGCGACAAATCCCCGCATATTTATTCTAGCACAACGGGCCGCGAATCGAGCGGGGATCGCAGGCTGCCCGTTGTGGCCAGCGTCATCGATAATTGGGAAAGGCCGGCGCGCCAGCCAGCTGCTCGGCGTGATACTGCCGCTCCACGCTCGACAATGGGCGACGGAGCGGGCTGTCCGAGAAATCGAAGCGGCGGCCGGAAGCGGTGGCTGCCAGAAAGTCGGCGTAAACCGGTCCCCAGCGCGTCGCCCCATGATTATCGAGGAACCATTGCCGATGCTGGGCGCGCAAGTCGCGTCCGGCATCAGGTTGGCCGGCTAGGAAGGAAAGGCGGTCGGCCACCTGGCCCGCGTTTTCGGCGTCGAGCACGGGGGGCGCTCCGGTCTCGCAAAATGCATTGTACTGCGCGCGGTTCAGTTTCATGACGATCGGCAGGCCACACGCCATGGCCTCGATGCCGGCGGCGCCGTAATAGCCCAACACGAACTGGCCGAGCAGGCAATCGGCCGAGCGCAGATAGTCGATCAGGCGCCGCTTGCCAGCGACCGGCAGAATGAGGGTCCGTTCGGCGATACCCAGGCGCGCGAGCCTGTCACGCAGCCGGTTCAGATCCTCGCCCCATCCGATCAGGATAAGACGGGCCTCCGGATGGCTGGCGGCGAATTGCGCGAAGCCGTCGAGCGCCACACTCGATCCCTTGTAGTAGTCGTCCAGTCGGGCGGTCGAAAGGACGAAGAAACTCCCGCCGATCCGCTGCCGCCATTCCTCGCGGTAAACGGGGTCGCCGGGGCGATAGATCTGGTCGTCGACGATGAAGGGCAGATAGGTGAGATGCCGGAACCCGTAACGCCGGGCGAAAGCGAAGCTCCACGGGTTCGACGCCAGGAAGGCGCGCGCTGCGGCGAAGGAGACGCGTTGCAACCGACCGTAAGCGTCGTCCCGGGAGCATTCGTACCAGATGTCGCCGCCGACCTGGGTCGCGAGATAGGGGCGCCGCGCGAAATAGGCGAAATAGGGATATTGCGCCGCGAGGATCGCATCGTAGCTTTGGAGGAATTCGTAGGTCGGCATGTGGCAGAAAAATTCCTTCCACCGGACGACATCGAAGACCGAGGCGTAGTGGAGGGCCTCGGTGAAGTGATCCGGATAGCTGCTGTCTTGATCGCAGGAATAGACATGGTCGAGGGATTTC
>CAWEME010000019.1:0-35185 GCA_963810055.1 uncultured Alphaproteobacteria bacterium
ATTCCGGCTATCATGTCGTCGGCATGAAGGCGGTGGACGCGCCCGACATATCGGTCGTCTAGCGAGGGAAATGTCCGGCAACGGTTTCGGCACCATCTTCCGCTTTACGACATGGGGCGAAAGCCACGGGCCGGCCATCGGCTGCGTCGTCGAGGGCGTGCCGCCGCGCATCCCCTTGTCCGAAGGCGACATCCAGCCCTGGCTCGACAAGCGCCGGCCGGGGGCCTCGCGCTTCACCACCCAGCGCAAGGAAAGCGACAAGGTGCAGATCCTGTCCGGCGTGTTCGAGGGCCAGACCACCGGCTCGCCGGTGATGCTGCTGATCGCCAACGAGGACGCGCGCGCCAAGGATTACGACGCGATCAAGGACCAGTTCCGCCCCGGCCACGCCGATTACACCTATTGGGCCAAATACGGCATCCGCGACTACCGCGGCGGCGGCCGCGCCTCGGCGCGCGAGACCGCGGCGCGCGTCGCCGCCGGCGCCATCGCGCGCAAGATCCTCGGGCCGGCGGTCGATGTCCGCGGCGCGCTCATCCAGATCGGCCCGCATCCGATCGACCGCAAGCGCTGGGACTGGAAAGAGGTGGCGAACAACCCGTTCTTCTGCCCCGACGCCCAGACGGCGAAATCCTGGGAAAACTTCCTCGATGAGACGCGCAAGGCCGGCTCCTCCGCCGGCGCCGTCATCGAGATCCAGGCTTCGGGAGTCCCGGCCGGCTGGGGCGATCCCATCTACGACAAGCTCGACGCCGATCTCGCCAAGGCGATGATGGGCATCAACGCGGTCAAGGGCGTCGAGATCGGCGCCGGCATGGCCGCGGCATCGCTATCGGGCGAGCAGAACGCCGACGAGATGCGCATGAAAGGCGGCAAGGTCGCGTTCCTGTCCAACCACGCCGGCGGCATATTGGGCGGGATATCGACCGGCCAGGACGTGGTCGTGCGCTTCGCGGTCAAGCCGACCAGCTCGATCCTCAAGCCCCTGAGGAGCGTCGACCGTTTTGGCAAGGAGATCGAGATCTCGACCAAGGGCCGCCACGATCCTTGCGTCGGCATCCGCGCCGTGCCGGTGGGCGAGGCGATGATGGCCGTGGTGCTGGCCGATCATTTCCTGCGCCACCGCGCGCAATGCGGCTGAGCGCCAAGATGGGCCGGTTTCTTTTCAGGTTTTTGGCATTCATCGGCTTCCTGGTCGTTCTGGCCGGGCTGGGGGCCTCGGGCCTTTATCTCTGGTCCAAGCTTTCCGTTCCCGGCGTGGCCTCCGGCACCGTCCTGACGCTGGAAATCTCCGGCGCGCTGCCCGACGGCCCGCCGCAAACCGGCCTGGCCGGTTTAATCGCGGGCCCGCAGCGCAGCCTGAACGACGTGCTCGGCGCGCTCGAACGCGCGCGATCCGATCCCCGCGTCAAGGGCCTGGCGTTGCGCATCGGCGGCGGCGGTTTCGGCCTCGCCCAGGCGCAGGAATTGCGCGACGCGATCCGGGATTTCCGCGCCACGGGCAAGCCCGTCTTCGCCTATAGCGACAGCTACGGCGAATTCGAATCCGGCACCACCGCCTATTACCTGGCTTCGTCCTGCGACGAGGTTTGGCTGCAACCCTTGGGCCTGTTGAGCCTGGTGGGGCTGCGCGCCGAGCAGCCTTTCTTCCGCGGCACGCTCGACAAGCTCGGCGTAGTACCCCGCTTCGACAAGCGCGAGGACTACAAGACGGCGATGAACATGCTGACCGAAACATCCATGACCCCGGCGCAGCGCGAGGAAACCACCTCGCTGCTCGCGTCGCTGCGCGGCCAGATCGTGGCTGGGATCGCGGCGGGGCGGAAGCTCGACCCGGCCCGGGTCGGCGATCTCATCGACCAGGGCCCCTATCTGGCGCAAGAGGCGCTCGACAACCATCTGGTCGACCATATCGGCTATGGCGAGGACGCGCTCGCCGCGCTGAAGCAACGCGTCGGCGGCGACGCCAAGACCATGACCCTCGCCCATTACCTCGACCGCGTCGGCCCGCCGCACGCCAAGGGGCCGGTGATCGCGCTGATCTACGCCGACGGCTTGATGGTGCGCGGCAAGAGCGACGACACCGGGTTGTTGAGCAACGGTCTGATGGGTTCGGAAAGCGTCGTCCACGCCTTCCGCCTGGCCGAGCGCGACAAGGACGTGCGCGCGATTCTGTTCCGCATCGACAGCCCCGGCGGTTCGGCGGTGGCGGCGGAATCGGTCTGGAACGAGGTCAAGGCGGCGCGCGCGGCGGGCAAGCCGGTGATCGTCAGCATGGGCGGCGTCGCCGGCTCGGGGGGATATTACATCGCAGCCGACGCCGACAAGATCGTCGCCGAGCCCGCGACCTTGACCGGCTCGATCGGCGTGCTCGCCGGCAAGGTGCTGATCAACGGCCTGTCGGACAAGCTCGGCGTCAGCTGGGACGCGGTCGACAGCGGCGGCAACGCCGCGATGTTCAGCCCGATCGAGGATTTCTCGCCCGCTTCCCATGCGCGCTTCGAGGCGATGCTCGACGACACCTATGCCGGCTTCAAATCGCGCGTCGCCGAAGGCCGCAAGATGGATGCGGAAACGGTCGAGACCGTGGCCAAGGGCCGGGTCTGGACCGGCGAGCAGGCCAAGGACAAGAATCTGGTCGACGCGCTCGGCGGCTATGACGTGGCGCTCGGCCTGGCCAAGGCCCAGGCCGGCATCGCCGCCGATCAGGAGGTCGAGCTGCGCATCTATCCCGCGCCGGTCGGCACGGCGGAGGCGCTGCTCAACCGGCTCACCGGCGCCGGCGGCGGCGACACCCTGGCCCAGGGCCTGGCATCCTTCGCCACGCTGCTGCGCCAGGCCGAACTGCTCGCGGCGCCGCCGGGCGCGCTGGTGATGCAGCCCTTGGAGATACGTTAGCGCATCGCGCTATCCGTCATCGCGAGCCATCGGCGAAGCGATCCAGGGCCGTCGTGCCATGACTGGATTGCTTCGGCCGCTTCGCGCCCTCGCAATGACGGGCTTAAGACCGCTCGAACCGCGCGACCAGTTCCAGATTAGCGGACCAGATGAAGCCGTCGACCGGCTGGATCCGGCCCAGGCGATAGCCGCCATCCGCCAGAATCCGCGCATCGCGCGCGAAGGTCGCCGGGTTGCAGGAAACCGCGGCCACCAGCGGCACGCTGGATGCGGCGAGCTCACGGCTTTGCGCCATCGCCCCGGCGCGCGGCGGGTCGAACACCACCGCGTCGAAGCCGGCCAACTCCCGGGGCGGCAAGGGCCGCCGCGCCAGATCGCGCTGTTCCACGGTCACGCGGTCCGCAAGCTTGGCGCGCGATGCGGCGTGTTTCAGCGCCTTGACCGAATCCCCGTCGCCTTCGACTGCATGCACCGCGGATTTCTTCGCAAGCGCGAAGGCGAAGGTGCCGAGCCCGGCATAGAGATCGGCGATGCGGATGGAATTCCCTACCATCCCGAGCACCGCGTTGCTCAAAACCGTGTCGGCCTCGGCGCTGGCTTGCAGGAAAGGTTCCTCGGGCAGATCGACGGTCACTCCGGCCAGCACCACGCGCGCGGGGCGGCGTTGCGCCACCGGCACCGAAGCCGCGTGTGCATCGTGGCCGCTCCGGACGCAATAAGACAGCCGCGCCAGATCCTGGGCCTCGGCAAAATATGCCAGAGCTTCCAGCACCGCGAGCTTGGGCGATGCCGGTAGATCGAGCAGCAGCGCCGCGCCGGCATCGGCCAGGGTCAATGTGGCGGCGCCTTCCTTGTCCGGGGGCAGAATCTCCTTCGCCAGGCGCCGCAACGGCTCCACCAGCTTGAACAGCGTGGGATGCAGCACCACGCATTCGGCCATGTCGACGATGCGGTGGCTGGCGCGGGCATGGAACCCGGCGCGCCCGCGCGCCAGGGCGAAGCGCGCGCGCCGCCGCGTGCCGGGCGCCAGGCGTTGCAAGGGCGCGATGTCGCAATCCTTGAATCCCTGCTGCGCCAGCGCGCCGCTCAACCAGGAGAGCTTGGCCGCGGCGTAGGCTTCAGGCGACAGATGTTGCAAGGCGCAGCCGCCGCAATCGCCGAAATGGCGGCAGACGGGTTGCGCGCGCGCTCCCGCCGCGAGCAAGGCCACCACCGCGCCGCTCCTGCCCTCGCCTTGCTTCGCCAGGATTCTGCGCGCGCACGCGGTCGCCCGGCGCGGTGAAAGGGAAGGAAAATCTTTTCACCGCCGAAAACCGCCACGCCGTCGCCGCGCACGCCGACGCTCTCGACGGTGAGCTCCACCTCGGTCATTTGATTTGGCTTTGCACGACGCCGCCGCGCGGAATCTGCGCGGCTTCTGTGCTACGCGGGAAATTGCGTTCCGCCGCGAGCAGGAATTCGATGTTGCCTTCGGGTCCCTTGAGCGGGCTTTCCACCACGCCCAGAATGCGCCAACCTTGGCCTTCGACCCAGGCGGAAATCCGTTCGCAGACTTCTTTGTGCAAGGCGGGATCGCGCACCACGCCCCCCTTGCCCACGCGCTTCGCGCCCACCTCGAATTGCGGCTTGATGAGCGCAACCAACCGGGCCTTGGGCTTGGCCAAGGCCAAGGGCGCGGGCAGCACGGTTTCAAGGCCGATGAAGCTCGCATCGCAGGTCACCAGATCCACATGTTCCGGCACTTCTTTCGCCGTGATATGCCGCGCATTGACGCGCTCCAGCACCGTCACGCGCTGGTCGTTGCGCAGCTTCCAGTCGAGCTGGCCGTGCCCGACATCGACCGCGTAGACGTGTTTCGCGCCGCGCTGCAACAGCACGTCGGTGAAGCCGCCGGTCGAGGCGCCGATGTCGAGCGCGACCAGGCCTGCGGGATCGATTTTGAAATGATCGAGCGCGTGCGCCAGCTTGACGCCGCCGCGCGAAACCCAGGGATGATCCTTGCCCTTGAGCGAAAGCGT
The DNA here is from genome assembly GCA_963810055.1 of uncultured Alphaproteobacteria bacterium. Lineage (GTDB taxonomy): Bacteria > Pseudomonadota > Alphaproteobacteria > ATCC43930 > CGMCC-115725 > REEB95. Next base: position 4,917 of record CAWEME010000019.1, read on the forward strand.
CGTGTCGGCGGCCAGGCTCGCGCCCGGCTTGTCGAGGCGCTTGTCGCCGCTCCACACCAACCCCGCCAGGATCAGCGCCTGGGCGCGGGAGCGGGTTTCGGCCAATCCCTGCTCGACCACAAGCTGATCGAGGCGTCGCTTAGGAGTCATGGATCAAAGGCGCGCTGCCATGCGCGCCGGGCTCAGGCGCGGACGGTGCGCTCGACGATGGCGCGGCCGAGCGCGATCAAGGCGGTCTGCCTGATGTGGCGGGCGTTGAGGCCCGCCTCGTCATATTGCTTGGCCGGCGTGTCGTGGTCGATGAAGCGGTCGGGCAGCGTCATCGGCCGGACCTTCAGCCCCTGGTCCAAGAGCCCGTTGCGGGCGAGATGATGGAGCACGTGGCTGGCGAAGCCGCCGATCGACGCCTCTTCGATGGTGATCAGCACCTCGTGCTCGCGCGCCAGGCGTTCGACCAGATCGGTGTCGAGCGGCTTCATGAAGCGCGCATCGGCCACGGTGGTGGAAAGACCGGCATGGCCGAGCTCGTCGGCCGCCTTGAGGCATTCCTGGAGCCGCGCGCCGAAATTGAGGATGGCGATCGACGTGCCTTCGCGGATGATGCGGCCCTTGCCGATGGGCAGCACCTCGCCCTTCTTGGGCAGCGCGAGACCCACGCCTTCGCCGCGCGGATAGCGCACCGCCGAGGGGCCGTCGTCGATGGCGGCGCAGGTCGCCACCATGTGCATCAATTCGAGTTCGTCCGCCGCCGCCATGATGGTGAAGCCCGGCAGACAGCCGAGATAAGCCGGATCGAAGGAGCCGGCATGGGTGGCGCCGTCGGCGCCGACCAGCCCGGCGCGGTCCATGGCAAAGCGCACCGGCAGCTTCTGGATGGCGACGTCGTGCACCACCTGGTCGTAGCCGCGCTGGAGGAAGGTCGAATAGATCGTGGCGAAGGGCTTCAAGCCCTCGCAGGCAAGCCCCGCGGCGAAGGTCACGCCGTGCTGCTCGGCGATGCCGACGTCGAAGCTGCGTTTGGGGAAGCGTTCGGCGAATTTGTCGATGCCGGTGCCCGACGGCATGGCGGCGGTGATGGCGACGATGCGCTCGTCGGCCTCGGCCTCGGCGATCAGCGCCTTGGCGAAGACGGCGGTGTAGCTAGGCGCTCCGGCCTTGGCCTTGACCTGCGCGCCGGTGGCGACGTCGAATTTCACCACGCCGTGATACTTGTCGGCGGCGGCCTCGGCGGGCGCGTAGCCCCGGCCCTTTTGCGTCACCACATGGACCAGCACCGGGCCGGTGTCGCTGCTGTCGCGCACGTTCTTCAGCACCGGCAGCAGATGGTCGATGTTGTGGCCGTCGATCGGACCGACGTAGAAAAATCCCATCTCCTCGAACAGCGTGCCGCCGGTGACGAAGCCGCGCGCGAATTCGTCGGCGCGCCGCGCCGCCTTGGCCAGCCCGCGCGGGAAGCGCCGGGCCAGGGCCGCGCCGAGATGGCGCAGGCTGCTGTAGGGCTTGGACGACAACAGGCGCGAGAGATAGGCGCTCATCGCGCCCACCGGCGGCGCGATCGACATGTCGTTGTCGTTGAGGATGACGATCAGGCGCGAATTCATCGAGCCGGCGTTGTTCATCGCCTCATAGGCCATGCCGGCGCTCATGGCGCCGTCGCCGATCACGGCGATGACGTTGTTCTTGCGTCCTTGCAGGTCGCGGCCGACCGCCATGCCGAGGCCGGCGGAGATCGAGGTCGAGCTGTGCGCGGCGCCGAACGGATCGTATTCGCTCTCGGAGCGGCGCGTGAACCCGGACAGGCCGCCGCCCATGCGCAGGGTGCGGATGCGGTCGCGCCGCTTGGTGAGGATCTTGTGCGGATAGGCCTGATGGCCGACATCCCAGATCAAGCGGTCGCGCGGCGTGTCGAAGACGTAATGCAGCGCGACGGTGAGCTCGACCACGCCGAGCCCGGCGCCGAGATGCCCGCCGGTGACCGACACGGCGTCGACCAATTCGCGCCTAAGCTCGTCGGCGAGCTGGCGCAAATCGCTCTCCGGCAATTTGCGCAGATCGGCGGGCTCGTTGACCCGGTCGAGCAAAGGAGTCAGGTCGTTGCGCAGCACGGGCGCGGAATCCTGGTGGTTTTTATGGTCGGAAGTCCCTGTCACAGCCGCCCCTCGCGCCTTGCCGTCATATCCGGTCGCCGCCGGAATTGCCGAAACGGCGTGAATCTAATCACAGATGGGCCGGATAAGCAATTTACATGCTTTGAGGGCCTTAATCCCTGCAAAAATTGTGGCTTTGATGAGACAGGATGGGCGGCTCGAACCCGTCTGGCGGCTTGGCGGGGTTTTCCCCCTATGCGTATAATGCGGCGGTCGAATCAGGGGCGGCCCGGCCGCCCCCAAGACAAGAAAGGTCATCGCTATCATGCGGGTGGTGCTCGCCCAACCTCGAGGTTTCTGCGCCGGCGTGGAACGCGCCATCGACATCGTCGAGCGCGCGCTGGATAAATACGGGCCGCCGATCTATGTGCGCCACGAGATCGTGCACAACCGCCACGTGGTCGAGCGCCTGCGCGCCAAGGGCGCGCATTTCGTCGACGATCTGGACGAGATTCCGCCGGGCAGCGTCACCATCTTCAGCGCCCATGGCGTCTCGAGCGAGGTCGAGGACGCCGCCGCGGTGCGCAACCTGCCGGTGATCGACGCGACCTGCCCGCTGGTCTCGAAGGTGCACAGCGAGGGCCAGCGCTACGCCGCGCAAGGGCGCGAGATCGTGCTGATCGGCCATGCCGGCCATCCCGAGATCGAAGGCACCATGGGCCGCATCAACGGCAAGGTTCACCTCATCTCCAAGGCCGAGGAAGTGTCCCGCCTCAAGGTGGGCGATCCGCACAAGCTCGCCTTCATCACCCAGACCACGCTTTCGGTCGACGACACCAAGGCGGTGATCGACGCGCTGCGCCAGCGCTTCCCCGACATCGTCGGCCCCGACACCAAGGACATCTGCTACGCCACGCAGAACCGGCAACGCGCCGTGCGGGAACTCGCGCAGCAGGTCGACGTCGTGCTGGTGGTGGGCGCGGCCAACAGCTCGAATTCCAACCGGCTGCGCGAAATCGCCGCCGAACAGGGCGTGAAGGCCTATCTCGTCGCCGACGCCGAAGCGCTCGATCCCGCCTGGGTCAAGGGCGCCAAGTCGGTCGGCATCACCGCCGGCGCCTCGGCCCCCGAGGAGCTGGTGCAGCATTTGATCGACCGCCTGCGCGAATTGGGCAAGGTCGAGAGCGAAACGCTGCCCGGCATCACCGAGAACGTCCGCTTCCGCATGCCGGCGGAACTGGTCGATTCCGCGTCCTGACCGCGCCGCCGTTCAATATCATGGGTCGAGGAGTTTAGAGCTTGTCAGTGCCGTTGAATCAAATGCTCCGCGTCGGCGCCTATGTGGCCAAGCAACGCCTCAAAGGGGTGGAGCGTTATCCGCTCGTGCTCATGCTCGAACCGCTGTTCCGCTGCAACCTGGCTTGCGCCGGTTGCGGCAAGATCGACTATCCCGACAAGATCCTGAACCAGCGGCTTTCGGTGGCGGAATGCCTCGAGGCGGTGGACGAATGCGGCGCCCCGGTAGTGTCGATCGCCGGCGGCGAGCCGCTGCTGCACCGCGAGATTGAGCAGATCGCAGAAGGCATCATCGCGCGCAAGAAGTTCGTCTATCTCTGCACCAACGCGCTGTTGCTGGAAAAGAAGATCGACCGCTTCAAGCCCAATCCCTATTTCGTCTGGTCGATCCATCTCGACGGCGACAAGGAAATGCACGACCACTCGGTGTGCGAGAAGGACGTCTACGAGAAGGCGGTTGACGCCATCAAGCTCGCCAAGTCCCGGGGCTTCCGCGTCAACATCAACTGCACGCTGTTCGACGGCGCCGAACCCGCGCGCGTCGCCAGGTTTTTCGACACCATGATGGAGATCGGCCTCGACGGCATCACGGTTTCGCCCGGCTACGCCTATGAGCGCGCGCCCGACCAGGCTCATTTCCTCAACCGCAGGAAGACCAAGGAGCTGTTCCGCGGCATCTTCCGCGCCAAGAACGGCCATAAGTGGTCGTTCAGCCAGTCGGGCCTGTTCCTCGACTTCCTGGCCGGCAACCAGGACTACCACTGCACGCCCTGGGGCAACCCGACGCGCAATTATTTCGGCTGGCAGCGCCCGTGCTACCTGCTCGGCGAGGGCTATACCAAGACCTTCAAGGAGCTGATGGAAATCGACCGACTGGGATTCCTACGGCACCGGCAATTACGAGAAATGCGCCGATTGCATGGTGCATTCGGGCTACGAGGCGACCGCGGTGATGGACGCGGTGAAGCATCCGCTGAAGGCGCTGGGCGTCGCGCTGCGCGGCGTCAAGACCGAGGGCGAGATGGTGCCCGAGATCGCCATGGACAATCAGCGTCCGGCGGAATACGTGTTCTCGCGCCACGTCGAAGAGGCCATGTCGCGCGTTGACGAGGCCGCGGAATAGCCAGCGTAGCAAAGGCCGAGCGCGAAATCAAGCGCGAGGCCGTCTTGCGAAGCTAATCTTTCAAGAACGTAGCAAAGGCCGAGGGCCGAACCTTCAGGTTCGAGGCGTCTTGCGAAGCTAATTTTTCAAGAACGTAGCAAAGGCCGAGCGCGAATCAAGCGCGAGGCCGTCTTGCGAAGCGGATTTGAAGTGGCTTAGCACAGCCGAGGGCCGAATCTTCAGGCCCGGGCCGTCGTGCGAAGCGAGGAATACGCGCTCTTGCGGATGTGATCGCCCGTGAAGCGGCAAGGCTCTTATAATGCCGCCATCCGGGGAGTGCGCATCATGCGAAAATTCATTCTGATTTCGGCGTGTTTGGCGGCGGCCTTGGTGCTCTTCGGCTGTCAGCCTCCGGCCGAGCCTTACAAGTACACGATCTGGTACCAGGGCGTGCCGGTCCAATTCGAGAGCCCCTACGACGATCCCGGCTTCTATCGCGGCAGCGGCAAGTAGGCGCGGGACCGGCGCCGTCGCTTCATCCAAAGCTAAGAAATTTTTCAGCTGTGAAGCACCGGGAAAATTTTTTGCCCAAGCCGCGCGCAATCCTGTCCGGCTTTTTAAAAATCGAACTGAAGAAAATTTAATTGCGCGTCCTTTCACGATTTCTTGGGCGATTTTTTAAGCGCGCTGCGCGCCGATGCCGCAGCAAGAAGCGCATGCGTGCATTGCAACATTTGCGATGAACGCGCGCGGCCCGCGCGTCTATCGTTTCGGTGTTGGCGATGCCGTTGCAAAACGGCGAAGTCATCACAAGCAAGGAGAGTTGAATCGTGAAACGCATCACACGCTACGCCCTGGCGCTCGCGCTCGGGTTTTCCGTCGTCTCCCCCGCGGCTTTCGCGGCTGATCAGTCCCAGGATCAGTCCCCCCTGATCCAGACTGCCAACGCGCAATACGCGTCCCAGCAGAGACAGGGCGCAACGGCCATGCCGGGGCCTTATCGGTTCCAGCTTGAGCAAGGCCGATATGCCCAGGTGGGGCCTTACGACAGGCCCTCTCAATACCTCGGCGGCATCTAAAAATTCTCCACGCTTGAAGACGTAATCAGGGCGAAAGCCGGGCCGCAAGCCCGGCTTTCGTTCATGCGTTGTAGTTGACCGCGCCGTTTCGGCCGAGATCGTAGCCGCCCAGCTCCGCCGCCTTGTCGCGGCAGACGGCAGAAGCGGCGAACCCCATCAGCTTCTGCACCGCCGGCTCGAAATAATTGCGCCGCCGCATGGCGAGATCGAAGCGCTCCCAGCGCAGAGGCACGAAGCCGAGATTGTTGCGCTTGGCGACCGCGCGCACCGCGATGCCGGCATCGGCCTTGCCCTCGATGATGGATGTGGCGATGTCGGTTTCGGTGAGCGCGGGCGAAGTGGGGCCCGGCAGTTTCTCGAGGCGGATGCCGGCTTCGGCCAGCAGGTGGCGCAGCAGGATCTGGGCGCCCGCCCCTTCCTGCCGACGCAGCACGCGCACGCCGTTCTTGGCGAGATCGGACACCGACCGGATCCGTTTCGGATTGCCGGGCGCCGTCACCAGCCCCTGCTCGCGCTTGGCCCATTCGATCAGCACCGCGTCCGACAATCCGCCTGACGTCCGGAGCGCGGGCAAATTGTATTCGCCGCTGGCGGGATCGAGCAGATGGATGCCGGCCAGCACGGCCTTGTCAGTTGCCAGCCGCTTCAGCCCCTCGCCGCTGCCGCAGGTGAACAACGCCAGCTCGCAGCCCGATTCGCGCAACGCCCATTCCAGCAGCGGGTCGTGACTGCCCGCCGCCACCGGCGGCGCCGGACGCAAGGACGGGCCGGCGAACTCAACCTGCCGCGTCACCCATTCGTCGATCATCGCGCGCGGGAACAGCAGCTTGCCGGCGGAGCGCGAACACGGGATGCGCTTGGTGCGCACCAGTTCGTAGACCGTGCGCTCCTTGATCCGCAGATAGTCGGCCACTTCGGCGGTGTTGAAAAATTCCCTCATAAGATTCCTATGCATAATTATGATTAAAGATACATTGTTTACATGATCGGGCTCAATAAAGGCATATTGCGTAATCTCAGTTGGAAAAATTTGGCTTCACGCAAGACCGGGGGACACAGGGACGCATGAGCGATTTCGGCGAGGCCTTCGTCGCGCTCAAATGGGAACCCGTTTAATCCCGGTCCCGGCCGCGGGCCGGGATTTCTTCTCCCCCGCCATCGGCCCGCGCGGGGGCTTCTCCCGCGTAATGGGGTGAATGTCGCTCGCCGCGATCGCGACCGCGACCTTGGCTCCGGGCTTAAGCCCCATCGCCCGCGCCGTGCGCGCCATGACGCAAGCCTCGAGGACGAAGCCGCAATCGAGCGAAAGTCGGGCGAGCGCGCCCGCGGGGCGGAGCGCGGTGATGCGGGCGGGCATATGGTTGAGACCGCGCGGCCGGCCGGGCCCGGCCCGGACCATCACATCATCGGCGCGGATGCAGAGCCAGGCCGATTCCGGGGCGCCGTCGCCGGCATCGGCGGCGAGGCGCTTCCCCGCGACGGCGTAGACCGCCCTGCCGCCGCGTTTCTCCAAAAGCCTCGCCGCCAGGATGTTCTCGATGCCCATGAAGACGGCGGCGAATTTCCCAGCCGGACGGCGCAGGATATCGGCGGGCGCGCCCGCCTGCACCACCGCCCCTGCCCGCATCAGCACGATCCGGTCCGCGAGCGCGAAGGCCTCGGCGTGGTCGTGAGTGACGAAGATCGCGGGAATGCGGGTCCGGCGCAGGAAGGTCTCGAGCTCGGCGCGCAGCGCCTCGCGGGTGCGCGTGTCGAGCGCCGAGAACGGCTCGTCGAACAGGAAGAGATCGGGCCGCGATGCCAAGGCGCGGGCGAGCGCCACGCGCTGCTTCTCGCCGGCGCTGAGCTGCGCCGGGCGCCGTTCGGCGAGATGCGTCACGCCGAAGAAACGGAGCAGCCCGGGGAGATCGGACGGAATCAGATCGGCGGCGCTGCCCGAACGACCTCCGCGCGCCCGAAGCGCCAGTGCGACGTTGCCGGCGACGGTCAGATGCGGGAACAGGCCGAAATTCTGCACCATGAAGCCCAGATTTCGGCGCTCGGGCGGAAGCCGGGTCACGTCGCGGCCCCCGATCGCGATCCGGCCGGAATCCGGCCGGTGGAAGCCGGCGATGGTCTCGAGCAGCACCGACTTCCCGGCGCCGTTGGGCCCGAGGATCACCACGATCTCGCCCGGCCCGACGCCGAGGTCGATGTCGCCCAGATGGAAAGCGCCCAAATCGAGCGCCAGATTCTCGATTGTGATCCCGGCCGCGCTCACCGGTTCCCCTCGCGCCGCTCTCGGCCGAAGGCGAGGGCGCGCAGCAGCACGAACAGCGTGAGCGTCACCAGCAGCAGCAGCGCCGCCGCCGCCATCGAATCCTCAAGGCCGTAGTTGAGGAACATCTCGTAGATTTGCACGGGCGCGGTCTTGGGGTAATAGGCCAGAATGACGACCGCGCCGAACTCGCTGATCGAGCGGGCGAAGGTCAGGGTGAGGCCCGTCATGATGCCGCGCCAGGACAAGGGCAGGGTGACGGCGAGCAGCGTCCGCCACGGCCCCAGGCCCAAGGTGCGCGCCACTTTCTCGAGCTGGGGATCGACCGCCTCGAAGCCAATCCGGGCGGCGTTGACGGTATAGGTCACCGAGACGAATAGCATCGCCGCCACCACCCCGGCGACGGTGCTCCAGAAGCTGAGCCCAAGCAGGGATTGGGCCGGCGCGCCGATAATGCCCTCGCGCCCCAGCACGACGAGCAGCGCAATGCCCGCCACGGTGTGCGGCACGGCGAGCGGCAAATCGACCAACGCCGCCACCGCGCTCTTGCCCGGGAAGTCGCTGCGCGCCAGGGCATAGGCGAGCGGCACGCCCAGGCAAGCGGCGATGGCGGTGGTGGAGAACGCGGTCTCGATGCTGAGGATGATCGCCTGGCGCACCTCCAGCATCCCGGCGACGCGCGCGAGATTGGCGCCCGACTGGCCGGCGACGAGCGCCAGCAGCGGCAGGGCGATGAACGCCGCCACCAGGCTGCCCAGGAGCCAGAACAGCAGGAACACCCCGCGCGGATGGCTCGGGGGCAAGGCGTTGATCGGACGCATGTAGGACCGGTCTAGGCCGGTTCGCCGTTCCGGGTCACGAGGCGGGCCACGGCTTCACCAGCGCGCGCAGGGACTCGGGGCATGGCGCCCGGGTTCGCCGCGAGCGCCGGGCTCAAACTGCCGAAGCCGCTCTTGCGCATGATCGCCTGGCCGGTGGGTCCGAGCAGGAGGGCGACGAACTTCGCCGCGCCGTCGGGATGCGCGGCGTTCGCGAGGATGGTGACGGCATAGACGATGGGCTTGCCGGGAAGGTCGCCGTTCTTGGTGTGGGCGACGCCGCCCTCATAAGAACGACGAGAAGGCCGGGTCGCTGAGGTTGATCTTCGCCGGCAACTCGAGATAGCGCAGATGGTGCTGCAGCGCGTCGGAACGGTAGATCGCGAGATAATCGATCTGACCAAGCTGGAGCGCCGAGATCAGCGCGGTTTCGGTGTCGCGCATGTTGGCCTCGGGCGCGTTGGCCAAGATATTCGCCGCGAGGCCGGGGGCCCCGTAGTATTTTTCCGCCAGCGTCAGCATCTGCAAGGTCTGGTAACCCGAGGGATCGGTGTCCGGATTGGAGCGGCCGATCTGCACTCCCGGCCGCGCCAGCACGCGATACCAGTTCTTGGCGTCGATCTCGCCGGCATATTTGCTCTTGTCGGTGTATACGAAGGTGACGGCGTTGCGCGCGAAGCCCGCATACCAGCCGGTATAGGCTTGCTGCCCATTGCCGCCGAAGAGATATTTCGGGATCACGTTGTAATCGGCGACCGCGATGATGTCGGCGGGCTGATGCACCTCGGTGATGAGCCGCGCCATCTTGACGCTGCCGCCGAACTGGGCGTGGACCGTGAAGCCCGGATATTTCTGCTCGAAGGCCTCGCCGAGCTGCTTGAACGGAACCGCGAGCGTGCCCGCCGCCAGCACATCGAGCGCCACCGGTTCGGCGGCGCGCGCGCCGGTTGTGGCGAGCAGCATCCCCGCCACGGCGGATAGGCTTCGAACGATCACGTTCATGGCGGTCACTCCTAAGGCGTGAGGCGGCCGCCGCGCTGGGCGCGGGGGCTTCCCGGTAATTATGTAAGGAATATCAAAATTATTATATCTTGTAATTTATGCATATTAATACGTCACAATGCATATCATAAAAATTCGGCCGGGCTGCAGATCTCGGCCTGTTCAAGAGCGAAGTCCGAACCGCGCGCAAGATTTCCTGGATCGACTTCGTCCGGGTCGGACCCAAATCAGACCCGTCCAAGGTGAGCGGCATGAAGGCATCCTCGCCGCCAAACGCGCGCCGTGGGGAATGCGCAGGCATCCTTCGTCTCGCGCGGCGGCAACAGCGGCACCGGCGCGCTCGAAAGACGGCTGTGGAAATCCTGCAATCTTCATCCCGACCAGGCCAGCCCCTGGTACAAGGACATCGGCGGCGGAAAGAAGCTGTTCCATCCCGAGGCCGACCCCAAGCCTTGAAAGAAAAACCATAGGATTCAGCTATAGACCATCGGCGGCGAGAAACTGTTCCACCCCGAGGCGGCTCCCGAACCTTGAAAGAAAAATGAAATCGATTCGATCTATTGCTGCGATGCAACCAGATCGGTTTCATAAATCCATAAATTATACGGGGTCTTTCAAGCGCGTGATTTTGCCCGATTTTGCCCGCCGATTTTTTTGATATTCCGGTGCAATTAAATGATTGCCATAATGTGTTACGGTGCTAACCAATATCAGTAAGAAGAGCCAGGAGGTTCAATCCTCCGGCCGTGGCAATAAACTTTTAGAGGGGAACCCTACATGTCGTTTCTCGACAAGCAACATACCGTCGCGCCGCCGGGCTACAGCCGCTGGCTGATTCCGCCGGCGGCCCTGTGCGTGCATCTCTGCATCGGCCAGGCCTATGCCTTCAGCGTGTTCAACCTGCCGATGACCAAGCTCCTCGGCATCACCACATCGGCTCCGGGTGATTGGAACATCCCCGAGCTCGGCTGGATCTTCACCATCGGCATCGTCATGCTCGGCGTCTCGGCGGCGATCTTCGGCCGCTGGGTCGAGGAAGGCGGGCCGCGCCGCGCCATGTTAACGGCGGCGTGCTGCTTCGGCGGCGGGTTTCTGATCTCCGCCCTCGGCGTCTACATCCATAACATCTGGGTGGTCTATTTCGGCTACGGCTTCATCGGCGGTTGCGGTCTCGGCATCGGCTACATCTCGCCGGTCTCGACCTTGATCAAATGGTTCCCCGACCGGCCCGGCATGGCCACCGGCATGGCCATCATGGGCTTCGGCGGCGCTGCCTTCATCGCCGCGCCGCTCTCGGTCTATCTCATGGCCCAGTTCACCACGGCGACCCATATCGGCGTGATGGAGACCTTCATCGTCCTGGGCGTGATCTACTTCTTCTTCATGTCCATGGGTGCGGTGATCGTGAAGATTCCCGCGCCGGGTTGGAAGCCCGAGGGCTGGACCGCGCCGGCCCAGCCCAAGAAGCTGGTCACCAACCGCCACGTCTATGTCTACCAGGCGCTGAAGACGCCGCAGTTCTGGTGCATCTGGATCGTGTTATGCATGAACGTCTCGGCCGGCATCGGCGTGCTCGGCCAGGCCTCGGCCATGATCCAGGAGATGTTCCCAGGCCACGTCAGCGTGGTGGCCGCGGCGGGCTTCGTCGGGTTGATGAGCCTGTTCAACATGGGCGGCCGTTTCTTCTGGGCCTCCCTATCCGATTACCTTGGACGCAAGAACACCTATTTCGTGTTCTTCGCCCTGGGTATCGCCTGCTATTGCTTCGTGCCCTATACCGGCGCGGTCGGCAGCGTCGTGCTGTTCGTTCTCGCCTACGCGATCGTTTTCAGCATGTATGGCGGCGGCTTCTCCACCGTGCCGGCCTATCTCAAGGACATGTTCGGCACGCGCTATGTCGGCGCCATCCACGGCATGCTGATCACCGCCTGGTCGATGGCGGGCATCATCGGCCCGGTGCTGGTGAACTACATCCGCGAATACAACCTCAACCACGGCGTTCCCAAGGCCGACGCCTACAACAACACCATGTACATCCTGGCCGGATTGCTGGTCATCGGCTTCATCGCCAACCTGCTCGTCAAGGCGGTTCACGAACGGCACTACATGAAGCACGAGCAGGCCGACGCGATGGGCATGGCGGATTAAGGGAGAAACCAACATGGCAACCAAACAAGACACCGGCAACGGCCTCAAGCTCCTGCTCGCCTGGGGTTTCGTCGGCATTCCGTTGGCCTGGGGCGTGATCCAGACCCTGGTCAACGCGATGAAGCTGTTCCAGTAGGAAACGCTTCAAAACCAACGAGCGGGCCGGCCCGGCTTGGGCCGGCCCGTTTCATTTGTGACACGTTACCGCGCGCGCCGCTTCCAGGCCGATAACGGCCTGGACCGATCCGCCGCCGAAACCACCGAACATTCAACCTTGAATTCCCCGCCCTGCCGTCCCACTATCGCCGGCATCTACCGGGGGGCTGACCCGTGCATGCTGGAAAATTCGCGCTGCGGTTAGTCGTCTTGACGATGATCCTCGCGGGGATGCAGGCCGCGGCTGCCCGTGCCGCCGATCTCGACAACGCTTCGTGCCTCGCTTGCCACGGTAACCCGGATTTCGCGGCGCCGGGCGCCAACGGACAGATGCGTTCGCTGGCCGTGCCGGCGGACCAGTTCGGCCACAGCGTCCACGGCAATCTTCAATGCGTCGCCTGCCATACGGAAATAACCGACGTGCCGCATCAGAACGCGCCGATGACGCCCGCCGCGTGGCGCCAGCAAATTCCCAAACTCTGCGGCAGCTGTCATGCCGACGCGCTGAACGCCTATCTCGAGCTCCGTTCACGGCAAGCAGGTGATGGAGGGGAATAATCCCAACGCCGCAATCTGCACGGATTGCCACACCGCGCACGCCGTCGCTAAGCCGCAACTGGCCGCGACCCGCCTCGCCATCACCAAGGACTGCGGCGCTTGCCACGCCCAGGCCTTGAAGGGCTACAGGGAGACCTATCACGGCCAGATTTTCGGCTTGGGCTATGCCGATATCGCGACCTGCGCCGACTGCCACCGCGGCCACGCGATCCTGCCCGCGGGCGATCCGGCTTCGAGCGTGTCCCAGGCCAACATCCTGAGCACCTGCCGGACCTGCCATGCGGACGCGACGCCCGGATTCGCCACCTTCCAGGCGCATGCCACGACCGACGATTACGGCCGGTATCCCTATACCTGGCTCGCATCGAAGTTCGTGTTGCTGCTGATCGTCGTCACCTTCGGGACCTTCTGGACACATTCGGCGCTTTGGTTCTACCGCGAACTGCGCGACCGCCAGCAGCGCAAGATGAGATCGCACGTGCGGGCGGACGCCCTGCCGCCACGGGAAGGCCAATATTACCAGCGTTGGAGCGCCGCCTGGCGGTGGGCTCATCTTCTGTTCGCGGTCTCCGTGATCCTGCTGGTTTTGACCGGCATCCCGTTGCTCTATCCGAACACCGCCTGGGCGCCGGTGCTCGAAGCGGCCTTGGGCGGTCCGGCGGTCGCCGGTATGGTGCACCGGGTCTCCGCCGTCGTCATGATCGCGGTCTTCGCCGTGCACCTGGTCTATGTCGCCATCCACCTTGCGCGGAATTGGAAGAGCTTCAAATTGTTCGGGCCCTACTCACTGTTGCCGACCCTGCAGGACGGCAAGGACCTGATCGCCATGCTCAAATGGTTTTTCGGTTATGGCCCGCGGCCGGTCTTCGACCATTGGAACTATCAGCAGAAGTTCGATTACTGGGCGCCGTTCTGGGGCATTACCATGCTCGTCGCGACCGGCGCCATGTTGTGGTTCACGGCGCTCACCGGCGCCTACCTGCCGGGATGGGCCATCAACGTCGCCACCGTCGTCCACGGCGACGAAGCCTTGCTCGCCGCCATCTACCTTTTCACCATCCACTACTTCGCCAATCACTGGCGGCCGGACAAGTTCCCGCTCGATATCGTCATCTTCACCGGATCGATGCCGCTCGAAGAGTTCAAGCGCGAATACGCCGTCGAATACGCCCGCTTGGTGGAAACCGGACAGCTCCAGGACAATTTGGTGGACGCGCCGTCGCGGCCGATGACGCTCGGCTCCAAAATCCTGGGCTTCAGCCTCGTGGCCATCGGGCTGGTGCTGCTGGTTTTGATGGCGATCGGGATCGGCGGAAATCTGATCGCCGGGTAAACGCCGTTCTCCGCGACCTCGGGATGCGATAGCCTCCCGTTGCCGGCAAGAAAGGCCGATTCGTTCTTTCCCGCATGAAACCAAGGATGGAGGTTCGAATGAAAATGTTGCAAGTGGGTCTTGCCCTCGGCGTGATCTTTCTGCTGACGGCCGGAGCGCGCGCGCAAGACGCCAGCCAGCTGGCCCAGGGCAAAGGCTGCATGGGCTGTCATGCCGTCGATCAGAAGAAAGTGGGCCCGAGCTTCAAGGACATCGCGGCGAAGTATAAGGGTCAGTCCGATGCGGCGGCGAAGCTGGCGGCCGAACTCAAGAACGGAACCGGCCACATGAAGATCAACGCGACCGACGCCGAGTTGCAGCAATTGATCGCTTACGTGCTGGGCACCCCATAACGATTCCGTCTGGCGGACCAATCACCGGCATGCGATCCGTATCGCCGCTGTCCCGGCGGGAGTTATGGGTCAACCTTTTTCTGTATCCGACCCACACCCTGACGACCGCCGCGGCGCCGGTCTTGGTCGGGATCGGGCTGGCGATCCACGATCGCGTCTTCGCGCTTCTGCCCGCTCTGGTCGGATTTCTCGCGAGCTGGCTCTTGCATATCGGCGGCGTCTTTACCGACAATTACGAACTGCTCGTCCGGCATCCGGACAACCGCGAACACCCCGAGCTGGTCGAAGCCATCAAAAAAGGCACGCTCTCGCTGCCCGTGCTCCGGGGCGCGATCGCGTTCTGCTATGGCGCGGCCTTGTTGACCGGGCCCTATCTTCTGCATGTCGGCGGCCCTCTGGTCGTGGTGTTCGGGATTCTCGGCGTCGTCTCGAGCTGGTCCTACGCGGCCGGTCCGCTCGCCTATGCCCGGCTCGGGCTCGCCGATCCGATCTTCTTCGTCATGTTCGGCATCGTCGCGGTGGTCGGAACCTATTACATCCAGGCGGCGCCGCTCTATCTCTCCCCGTCGGATTGGCTGCTCGCCGCCCCGGCGTTCCCGCTGAACGCCTTCGTGCTCGGCTTGCCCGTGGGCGCGCTGGTCGTCAATGTCCTGCTGATCGACGACATGCGCGATCACGTCCACGACCGGGCGAAGGGATGGCGCACCGGAACCGTGCGCTTCGGGCTGGCGTGGACCCGCTTCGAGATCGTCGCGCTGACGGTGTTCTCCTACCTGATCCCGTTCTGGTTCTGGCTCGGCCGGGGGTTCAGCCCTTGGGTCCTGCTGCCCTTGCTCACGCTGCCGCTGGCGATACGCGTCGCGCGCGTCATTTCCACGCGCGACCGGTTCGAGGATTTGTTTCCCATGACGCCGAAAGCCGCAACGTTGGCCGTCAGCTACGCCGCGCTGTTGGCGATCGGGATCGCCCTTTGACCGCCTTTTAGAGGATTGCGGCCGCGCCTAATCCCCGGTTGCCGGCCGTTGCCGCGCCGAGGGGGCGGGCGATGTCCGGGAACGCTCCTCCTCGAGCCACAGGCTGTGGTGCTCCTTGGCCCAATTGGCGTCGACGGTGCCCTCGCCCATGGATTCGAACGCGCCTTCCATGCCGACCGTGCCGAGGTAGATGTGCGCGAGCATGGCGGCGATGAAGCACACCGCGAAGATGCTGTGAACCACCTCGGCCCATTGCATGTTGTGAACGTTCGTGCCGTAGAACGGGAAGATCAGCAGATAGCCGCTCACCGCGATCGCGCCGCCGGCCAGACAGATGCCCCAGAACAGCATCTTCTCGCCGGCGTTGAATTTGCCAGCCGGCGGATGGTCGCCTTTCTTGCCGAACATGCCGCCGCCGCGCTTCAGCCATTCGATGTCGACCTTCTTGGCAGGAAGGTTCTGGACCGCCCACATGAAGAACATCAGGACGAGGCCGAGCGTGAACGGGAAGCTCAGGAAGTTGTGGGCGTATTTCGCCCATTCCGACAAGGTGGTATAGGCCTCGGGACTCATCAGCGGCAGCAGCAGCACCCGGCCGAAGGTGATGTTGAGCCCCGACAGCCCGAGGATGACGAAACAGGTGGCCATCATCCAATGCACGGCCCGCTCATAGGCGGTGAAGCGCAGGATCTTGCGTCCCGAGCGTCCGCCTTCGATGCGCATCTTGCCGTGCGTCACATAGTAGACGACGAGCAGCGCCAGAACGCCGAGGATCACGACGGCGGCGATCCAGCGCAGCGTCACCTCATGGTAGGTGCGCCACGCTTGTCCCGCCGGCTGCTCGAGCGTGTAGGATTTGACATCGGGGATGGTCCCGAGGCCCCGAATGGTATGCAGCTGTTGGAGCAGCTGCTCCTCGCTGACCGCGCTTGCGTTCGGATCGACCGAGCTCGGCTGCTGCGCCGCCGCCGGCTGCCACGACACGGCGGCCGCGATCAGCATCAAGGCGCCAACGACGTTACGAAGTCTGGCAAGAAGCGTCGTCATGGCAATTCCTCCCAATTCCGGCTCGTTATCGACTTTTCGTCACGACGTGATGGTCTCGCGGTACGCGGTCTTCCAGCCCCAGGCGCCGGAGCCGTAACCGCGCTTCACCACCCGTTCCTTGTAGATCTGGGCGATGACGTCGCCGTCGCCGGCGAGCAAGGCCTTGGTCGAGCACATTTCCGCGCAGAGCGGCAGCTTGCCTTCGGCCAGGCGGTCGGCGCCGTATTTCTCGTACTGGGCCGGGGTGTTGTTCGGCTCCGGACCGCCGGCGCAGAACGTGCATTTGTCCATCTTGCCGCGCGTGCCGAAATTGCCGACCCGCGGATATTGCGGCGCGCCGAACGGGCAGGCGTAGAAACAATAGCCGCAGCCGATGCAGATGTCCTTCGAATGCAGCACGACCGCGTCGGCGGTGGTGTAGAAGGCGTTGACCGGACACACCGCCTGGCACGGCGCGTCGGTGCAATGCATGCAGGCCATCGACACCGAGCGTTCGCCCGGCTTGCCGTCGTTGAGGGTGACGACGCGCCGGCGGTTGATGCCCCACGGCACCTCGTTCTCATTCTTGCAGGCGGTGGTGCAGGCGTTGCAATCGATGCAGCGGTCGGCGTCGCAGAGGAATTTCATTCGAGCCATGGCGTTCCCCTCCCCTTATGCCGCTGTGATCTGACAGAGGGTGGCTTTGGGTTCTTGCATCCCGGTTGCCGGATCGTAGCCGTAGGTGGTGATCGAGTTGGCGCTTTCGCCGAGCACGATGGGATCGGCGCCTTGCGGATATCTCGAGCGCAAACTCTCGCCGCCGAACCAGCCGCCGAAATGGAACGGCATCCAGGCGACGCCCTTGCCGACGCGTTCGGTGACCAGCGCCTTCATCTTGGCCTTGGAGCCGTTCTCGGCGCCCGTCACCCAGACCCAGCCGCCGCTCTTGATGCCGCGGTCGCTGGCATCCGCCGGACTGATCTCGATGAACATGTCCTGCCGCAGCTCGGCGAGCCACTTGTTGGAGCGGGTCTCTTCGCCGCCGCCCTCGTATTCGACCAGCCGGCCCGAGCTCAGGATCAGCGGGAATTGCTTGGCGATGCCCTTGTCCACCGCCCCTTTCTGCACGGTGAAGCCGATATTGGGCAGCCGGAACTGCTTGGCGTCGGGCAGGGTCGGGTATTTTGCGACCAGGTCGGCCCGCGCGGTGTAGATCGGCTCGCGATGCTGCGGGATCGGATCGGGCAGGCCGAAGGCGTTCATGCGCGCCTTGGCGTTGCCGTAAGGCACGCAGCCGTGCTTCAGCGCGACGCGCTGGATGCCGCCGGACAGATCCAGCGACCACGACACCCCGTCGATCTTGTCGGGCGTGCCCGCGACCTTTTCGATGACCGCCATCTCGTCGCGGGTGAGGTCCTTCTCCCAGCCGAGCTTCTTCAGCACGGCCATGGTGAATTCGGGATAGCCGTCCTTGATCTCGGAGCCGAGCGAGTAGGAGCCTTCGGCCAGCAAATTCACGCCGTCCTTCTCGACGCCGAAACGGGCGCGGAAGGTGCCGCCGCCGTCCATGACGTTGAGATGCGTGTTGTAGAGCAGCGGCGTGCCGGGATGCTTGACCGCCGGCGAGCCCCAGCACGGCCACGGCAGGCCGTAATAATCGCCTTTGGCCGGGCCGCTCGTGGCGCGCATGGTCACCAGGTCGAAATCCTTCTGGTTTGCCATGTGGGTCTTGAGGCGTTCGGGCGACTGGCCGCAATAGCCGGTCGACCAGCTGGCGCGGTTCATCTCGCGCAGCACGTCCTCGGGAACCGGGTTGCCGTCGGCGACCTTGATGTTCTTGAACATCTTGTCGGCGAAGCCGAGCTTCTTGGTCAGCAGGTACATGATCTCGAGGTCGTTTTTCGACTCGAAGATCGGCTTGACGACCTGCTCGCCCCATTGCAGCGAGCGGTTCGACGCCACGCGCGAGCCCGACGCCTCGAACTGGGTGCAGGCCGGCAGCAGATAGGTGCCGTCCTTGCGCCCGGCGTCCACCGCCAGCGACGCCCAGGTCGTCGGATGCGGATCGACCACCACCAGCAGATCGAGCTTCACCAGCCCCTTCCTCGATTCCGGAATGCGCGTGATGCTGTTGCTGGCGTGGCCTTGCACGAACATCGCCCGCACATTGTCCTTCTGGCCGACCTGGTCTTTCGGCAGCAGCACCGCGTCGAACCAGCGGGTCAGCGGGATGCCGGGGCCTTCCATGGTTGCCTTGGAGTCGAACTGCGCCAGCAGGTCGTCGTAATCGATCTCCCAGACGCGGCTGTAATGCCGCCACGCGCCTTCGACCAGGCCGTAATAGAACGGCAGGGTCACGATATCGAGCCCGACGTCGGTCGCGCCCTGCACGTTGTCATGGCCGCGGAAGATGTTGGCGCCGGTGCCGGGATCGCCGACGTTGCCGGTGAGCAGCAGCGCGATGCAGCTCGCCCGCACATTGGCGGTGCCGACGGTGTGCTGCGTCTGCCCCATGCACCAGATCAGGGTCGCCGGCTTCTGCGTCGCGAACATCTGCGCGACGCGCTTCAACTGCTCGCCGGGAACGCCGGAGACGCGCTCGACCTCGTCGGGCGTCCACTTCTGCGATCTCCTTGCGCACGTCGTCGTAGCCGTAGACGCGCTGCGCGATGAACTCCTTGTCCTCCCAGCCGTTCTGGACGATGTGCCACATCATGCCGTAGAGCACCGGAATGTCGGTGCCCGGCCGCAGCCGCACGTATTCGGTGGCGTGCGCGGCCGTGCGCGTCATGCGCGGATCGACGACGATGACGTTCGCCTTGTTGAGCTCGGCGCCTTCCAGCAGGTGCTGCAACGACACCGGATGGGCTTCGGCCGGATTGCCGCCCCAGATGATCTGGGTTTTCGCGTTCCGGATGTCGTTGAAGCTGTTGGTCATCGCGCCATAGCCCCAGGTATTGGCGACCCCGGTGACCGTGGTCGAATGGCAGATGCGCGCCTGGTGATCGGTGTTGTTGGTGCCCCACAAGGCGCCCATCTTGCGAAACATGTAGGCGCCTTCGTTGGTCATCTTCGCCGAACCCAGCCAGTAGACGGAATCCGGCCCCGATTGCTTGCGGATGTCCATCAGCTTGTCGCCGATCTCGTTGACCGCCTGGTCCCAGCTGATTCGGGTCCACTGGCCGCCGACCAGCTTCATCGGATATTTGAGCCGCCGTTCGCCGGAGACCAGCTCGCGCACCGCGGCGCCCTTGGCGCAATGCGAACCGCGATTGATCGGGCTGTCCCAGCTCGGCTCCTGGCCGATCCACACGCCGTTGGCGACCTCGGCGGTCACCGTGCAGCCGACCGCGCAATGGGTGCAGATGCTCTTGCGCATCACCACCGCCGCGCCGGTGGCGGGCGGCGGGCCCGCTTCGGCCTTGCGCATGGTGGCGAGCGGCAAGGCGCCCAGCGCCGCGAGCCCGCCGGCGGCGAGGCCCGAGTTGCGCAGGAAGGCGCGGCGGCCGAGGCCGCGATCCGATTGGCTGGCGAAAGCGGCGAGATTGCCGCGCTGCGCCTGACGTTCCGTTCGCTTGATCAGCACGGGTGCCTCCCTCAGCTCGGATAACGGTTGACGCGGTAATAGGTCTTGACCTCGTCGGATTCCCGGTACTGAGCCTTGCGTTTATCGTCGTTGCTCACGCTGTCCGCCACCGCCTCGGAGGCGAGCGGAGCCGCCACGGTGGCCGCGGCGCCGGCGCCGAGCGCGCCGAGGAATTGACGACGTCCCAAGCCTGTCTTGCATTCCGCCTTCATGGCACCGTTCTCCCTTGCCTGGCGCGCCCGCTCACCCGGGCAGCGCGAATGCTTCCGTTTCGATCTCGATGAACAGACGCCCGATCGTCCCGACCGGACGATAGAAATCGGCGGCCTTGGCTTCCGCCAGATCGGCGAAGAAGCGCCCGATCCACGGCGCGAGATGCTTGTCGAAGATCTGCCGCTGCGCCTCTTCCGGCGCCGGAAACTCGCCGCCGGCGAGGCCGGCTATGATCTCGCACAGAATCGCGGCATGGTCCTCGGGCTCGTATTGCCGCTCGGCGCGTTCGATGCCGAGCCCGGCCAGATCCTCGCGCAAGCGCGCCAGCGGGCGCTCGTTGAGGAAGCCGGTCAGATAATAGGAGCCGTAGGGCAGCAGCTCGCCGCGCCCGATGCCGATGAACAGCTCGAAGAATTCGCGCCCCACCTTCTCGGGGTCGGCGGCTTCGGCGGCCTGGGCGAGCGCGACATGCGCCAGGCCGAGCGGCGTGGCGTCGCCGCGCAGCTTGGCGATGCGCTTGAGCAGCGCCGCATTGGGCGCGCGCCTCAGCAATGCCGCGAGCAGCGCGTATTCCTGCGCGCGCGCGGCGTCGACATCGTCAACCGCGCCGCGCGTCTCGCCGTAAAGGTCCGGCCGCAATTTTGCGCGCGCGACCCCGGTCGCCGCTTCCACCGACAGCACGCGTTCGGCGGGAACCTGCGACCAGTTGGAAACCGAAGGCTGGGAAATGCCGATCCGGCGCGCAAGCTCGGTGACGCCGCCGGCGGCGCGGATCGCCTCTTGAAGTCCCTGCTCGCTCATTGCCGGTCGATCATGGAAAGCTCAAGCCCCTGTTCGGACCGCAAGAGAAGGCTAATGCCGCATCGATTGCAGGGTCAATAGTTTCAAGCTATGGCGGCGGAAATTACTGAGGAAGCGCGCCGCCGTGACCGCGCCGCGGCGAGGGTGGGCGGGGTTCGCGCTCGCCCAATTCATGCTGCGCTGCGGTATCGGTTTTTTTATCCACAGGTGTCTGATCGCGCGGAGTGTTTGCGGCAATCTGGTCCGGCCGCTTCGGCTCCGGGGCGGGATTTGACGAGGCGGCGGTGGGAGCAGCGGCGGTGGGCGCCGGAGTTCTCGGTTGGCGGTTCGCCCGTCACCTGCGCCAGCAGCCTGCGAACCTCGTCCACGCTGATCGGACCGAAGCCGGGCACGCCGCCCACGGCGTTGAAGTCCCATGAATTCTCGGACAGGCCGATGAAGTCGCGGATCGCGGGATCGGCCGACCAGGCGCGGCGCAGCGCCGCCCGCGTCAAGGCAGCGGGCACGCCGGGGGCGAGAAAGGCGCTGATGTCGGAGCCTACGCCGATCGAATCGATCGGCGGCAGGCTCGCGGGATCGAACAGCGCTTCCTCCGGCGGCGTGGCGGCGGAAGAGCCCTTGGCTGCAACGGCGTCCGCCGCTTCTTCGGATTTCGCGCCGTCCGGCTTCGCCGCGCCGCGTTTGCGGCGGGCCCAACGCGTGAGAAAGCCGTCGTCACCGCTCATCGTCGTCCGCAGCCCTGGGGCCGTGCCGCGCCAAGGCCTCGGGGTCGGCCCGGTCGCGCTGGCGCTTTTCGAACACGTGCTCGACATGGTGCTGGGCGACAAAAGCCGCGATGACGTCGCGCAAATTCTCGGGCATGGCCACCGCCTCGACCATGCCCGAACCCGGTTCGGTGCGGCCTTCGCCTTCCGCGGGATCCGCGGTCACCGCGGCGATTTCATAGGGCGGTTCGCCCCCGGTCGGATTCATCGCCACCCAGAGCGAAGGCGCCGCCGATTCCAGATTGCGCAGGTAATTGTCGGTTTCCGTGCGATAGAGCTCGATCTCGGCCGGGCCGGCGTAGAACCTCGCGGTTTCTCCCGCGCTCCCGAGCGAGGTCCACGGCGCCGCGTCGGGCACGCCGGCGAGCACCGCCACCGGCCGCCAGATGAAATCGGCCCAGGGCGAAATCGCCTTGCGGCGCTCGACCACCACGCCGACGGGAATGCGCACAAGCGGCGCGGCCGGGCTCATGACAGCGCCGCCTGATGCCGGGCCGGCAAGCCGGTCAAAAGATTCTGCGGCTT
Source organism: uncultured Alphaproteobacteria bacterium (assembly GCA_963810055.1). Taxonomy (GTDB): domain Bacteria; phylum Pseudomonadota; class Alphaproteobacteria; order ATCC43930; family CGMCC-115725; genus REEB95. The sequence goes on from CAWEME010000019.1 coordinate 27,034, forward strand.
CATCCGCAGCACCTTGTCCTCATTCATCGCCAGAATGAGGTAGACCGGCTCGCCGCCGGAAGGAAGCACGGAGCTGGGCGCGCCGCCGAAGGTCAGGCGGAACAGCGCCGCCACGCGGCCGCGCGTCCGCTCGTCGAGTTCCTCGCCCTGCCACAACGCGTCGCCGATGCGCGTGCCTTCGGCGTCGAGCCCGACATACCAGGTCAGCTTGACCTCGCGCATTTCGCGCAACGGCTCGACCCGGGCTTCGATGCCCAGCATGTGCTTCAGCCACCGCTCCAGCGCCGTGCCGAGCGCCGCGGCGCCGCGGCGGCCGCCGCTGAGGTCGAGCGCAAGGTCGAACCGGTCGCTGCGCTCCCAATAGCCCGGCGCATTGCCGTCGGTCAGGACGTCGATCGCGGCGTCCTTCGGCAGTCCCAGCATGGACACCAAAGGCGACAGCGGCGCCGCGCCGGTCCCGGCGATTTTCTCGTCGTCGGCGGCGAGCAACGCGCCGTCATGCACCGTCAAACGCTGGGGACGGAAGAAAAGCTCGGCTGCGCGCGCCACGAACGGATCGTCGCAGCCCTCGAGCGCGTTGCGCATAATCACGTGAACCAGCTGGCTGAGAAAAAGCGGCGGGGTGGCGCCGGGGCCGCTTCGCATGAGATCGAGATAGGCCGCTTCCAGCGTCTTGTGCGCCAGCAGATGGTCGCGGAACGCGAGCATCAGCGTCCAATTCTCGCGGGCGTCGGCATCGGCGATGGCCGCGATCTCCGCCGGGCCGACGCGGCGGCGCGGCTCGGCGAACAACGCCGCGTGCAGCCTGCGTTCGGCAGCGCAAGCATCCGGCGGCGGGATCAGCTCCGGCCGGGCGAGATAGACTTTGAGGAGTTCGTCGGAAACCAGCAGCCCGCCCCCGGCGTCCCGGTCGGTCAGGTGATGGCCGCAGGAAAGCCAGAAATCCTTCATCGGCTTTCGTCCCGCGCCAGCCTTGCCAGATCGACCGCCTCATCCGCTTCGCCGTCCGCCGCCTCGCCCTCGGCATCGAGGAAGGAAAACGCCCGCATCCGGCCGGCGCCTTCGCGGGTATGCAGGCTGCGGAAGGCTTCGCGGATCGAGCCGTTTTCATCCGTGCGGCGAACCGCGATCAAGGTGCCGGGCGGGTGATCGCACAGCGAGGCGGCGAAATCGATTTCCTCCTCCGCGGCCTTGAGGGCGGAGGCCCAATCGGGCGCGCCGAAGCGGTCGAGCAGGCAGCGCGCCGTTTGCTCGATCGCCGCGTTGCGATCCTCGGCCTTGGCTTCCACCACCTGCGCCAGCGTCGACCAGCCCAGCGACGGCAATCCGAGAAAGCCGCCGCGGAAGGCCGCGAGTTCCTTGCCCGCCAGCGCCGCCAGCTCGGCGTCGGCGAAAACGAAACCGCCGGAAATCGCCCATTCGCCGGGCGGCGCCGCCGCGGGGAAAATGAAGCTGTCCGACGGATCGAGCCGGATGGTGCGCAACAGCTTCACAGCCGCGGCCCTCCCGTCTTGGGGTCGAGCCAGGACGGCGTCTTCAGGCGCGGCGTCAATTTCCGGCGTTCCACGGTCTGGTCCGCGCGCCGGACGAGGAGATCGCCGTTCTCGTCGATCGCGCTTTGCAGGCCCTTGCCGGATTGCAGCCTCGACAGATAGTCCTTGGCGATGGGGGCGAAGCCATTTTCCCGCCAGCGGTCGATGGCCGCCATGAGATGCCGGGCGAAACCTTCGGCCAGGCGCTCGGCGCCGGTGTCGAAGCCTTCCGCTTCGAGCGCGGTCGCCAACGGATGAAGCCCGGCCTCGCTGCCGCTCATCGACACGGTGCGGATCGAAGCGCCGAAGACCAGCCAGTCCGGCGCCGCGTCTTCCTTGGCGCGGCCGGGCCAGCCGAGCCGCCCGCCGCCCACCAGGCCGCGATCGACGTAAAACGCGTCCGGCCATTCGATCGCAATCGGCTTTTCCGGCGGCGCCGCCGCGGCGAGCGCGTCGCCGAGCGCGACCATGCAAGCGTAGAAGGCGCGGCGCGCCTGCGCGAGCGTCTCTTCGGGCTCGAGCACGACGGCGAACTCGGCGAGATCGAAGCGGCCGACGAAAACCAGCGTTCCCGCGCCCAGCTCCGCGGCGTGGGCGCAAGCGTGGTCGAAGGCGTCGCCGACCTCGCGCAACGCCACCAGCCGGAACGGCGGCGGCAGGTCGAGGGCGCGCGCCCCGGATTTCCGTGTCTGGCTGCGCTGCTCCAGCGGCATTTGCGATCCTGGGCTTACTTTCGATCTATTATCATTATAGCATCGGCCCTGGCGGCGGTCAGTCCCAGCGAGGCCGCGCGCGGGATCGGAAAAAGATGCCGGATCGACGCACCATCCTGGTTTGTTCCTGCGAGGACACGATGCCGCTCGACACCGGCGCGCTGGCGCGCGGCTGCCGCGGCGCGGAAATCGTCGGCGGACGCCAGCTTTGCCGCGCCGAGCTCGAGCGCTTTCGCGCGCTGGCGGCGTCGGGATCGCCGCTCACAATCGGCTGCACGCAGGAGGCGCCGCTGTTCCGCGAGGTCGCCGGCGACAACGCGGACAAATTGAGCTTCGCCAATCTGCGCGAAACCGCCGGCTGGTCCGCCGCCGCTTCCCAGGCGGGACCGAAGATGGCGGCGTTGGCGGCGGCCGCCGCTTTGCCGATGCCCGAGGAGCATTTCGTCCAGTTGGAGAGTTCGGGCGTCGTCCTGGTCTATGGAAGCGACGACGGCGCGCTCGATGCCGGCAATCTGCTCAAGGAGCATCTCGACGTCACGGTGCTGGTGGCACAGGCCGGCAATCTGACGCCGCCGCGCGTGACCGAGTTTCCGGTCGTGCAAGGCGCGATTCGCGCGGCCAAAGGCCATCTCGGCGCGTTCGAGATCGAAGTCGACGGCTACGCCGCGCCGCTGCCCTCCTCGCGCGCAACACTCGCCTTCGGCCCGAAGCGGGACGGCGCGGTGTCGCGTTGCGACATCCTGCTCGACATCTCGGGCGGTCCGGCGCTGTTTCCCGCAGCCGATCTGCGCGACGGCTATTTGCGCGCCGACCCCGGCGATCCCTCATCCGTGCTCAAGGCGGTGCTGCGCGCGCGCGATCTGGTCGGCGGCTTCGACAAACCGCGTTATGTCGACTTCGACGCCGATCTCTGCGCCCATTCGCGCTCGCGGATCGTCGGCTGCCGCCGTTGCCTCGACCTCTGCCCGACCAGCGCCATCGTCCCCGACGGCGACCATGTCGCGATCGACGCCAAGATCTGCGCCGGCTGCGGCCAATGCGCCGCCGCCTGTCCGACCGGCGCCGCGGGCTACGCGCTGCCGCCCGCCGACGCGCTGCTGGGCAAGCTGCGCACGCTGCTTTCCGTCTATCGCGAAGCCGGGGGCGTTTCGTCCATCCTCCTTTTCCACGACGAGGACCATGGCGGCGATCTGATCGACGCGCTGGCCCGTTTCGGCGACGGCTTGCCCGCCAATGTCCTGCCGTTTTCCGTCAACGAGGTGACGCAGCTCGGCCTGGAAACGATAGCATCCGCCTTCGCCTACGGCGCAACGGCGGTGCGCGTGATCCTGCGCGCCAAGCCGCGCCACGATATCGCCGGCTTGCGCCAGACCATCGCCCTGGCCGAGCCGATCCTGGCCGGGCTCGGCTTTACGGGCGAGCGTCTTGCCACCATCGAGACCGACGATCCCGAAGCGCTCGGGCAGGCGCTGCGCGCGATCGAGCCCGGCGTGCCAGCGGCCAAGCCCGCGAGCTTCCAGCCCGCCGGGGGCAAGCGCGACGTGCTGCGCCTGGCGTTGAGCGAACTCCATCGCGTCGCTCCGGCGCCCGCCAACATCGTCGCCTTGCCCGCCGGCGCGCCATTCGGCGCGGTCGAGATCAAGGTCGAAGGCTGCACGCTCTGTCTGTCCTGCGTCTCCGCCTGCCCCACCGGCGCGCTGTCGGACGATCCCGAACGGCCGATGCTGCGCTTCACCGAGAGCGCCTGCGTGCAATGCGGCCTGTGCAAGGCGACCTGCCCGGAAAAGGTGATGCGCCTCGTGCCCCAACTGGACTTCCGCGCGGACGCGGCATCGCCGCGCGTGCTCAAGCAGGAAGAGCCGTTCCATTGCATCCGCTGCGGCAAGCCGTTCGGCGTCAAAAGCACGATCGAGCGCGTCGCCGCCAAGCTCGAAGGCCAGCATTGGATGTACCCGAACGCCGCGAACCGGATCGACATCGTCAAGATGTGCGAGAACTGCCGCGTCACTGCCGTCACCGGCGAGGGCTTCGATCCCTACGCCGCGCCGGCGCGGCCGCAGCCGCGCACCACCGACGATTACCTGCGCGAGCGCGAAACCAAGCCGAAGACCTGATCACTGCGTCGCCTTGGCGAGGAATTTCACCAGCGCGTCGCGGTCCTGCGGCGCGTTGATGCGCTGATCCGGCATTTTGGTGCCCGGCGTGTAAGCGGCGGGGCCGATCTCGAACAGCTTGGCCACCGTTTCCGGCGTCCACACGATGTCGAGATGCTTCAACGCCTCGGAGAAATTGTAGCCCGGCAGCGTCGCGATGCGCCGCCCGAAGATGCCGGCGAGCGTCGGGCCGGCGCGGTTGCCCTCGTCGGGCTTGAGCGTGTGGCAGGCGACGCAGGCGCGGAACACCTGGGCGCCCGGATCGCCGGCATAGGCGGCGAGCGGGTCCTCGGCGCCGCCGGCGGCGACGTCGCCGACCGGCTCCCCGGTTGCGGAATCCCAGCGGCGGATGATGCGGTCGCCGCCGCCGGTCAAGAGCGTGCGGTTGTCGGGCAGGAACGCCGCCGCCCAGACCGGTCCGCCCGGCACGGACAGGGTGCGCGCGACCCGGCGCGCCTTGCGGTCGATGATCGCGACCGAGCCGCCGATGCTCGCCGCCGCGATGCGCTCGCCGTCGCCCGACAGCGCCAGAGCGATGACCGGCGCTGGCGCGGCTTCGAGCGATCCCCGCAACGCGCCCTCCGGCGACAGAAAATACACCTTGCCGTCGGCGCCGGCGGCGGCGATTTCGCCGTCGGGCGCGACCACCACCGCGTTGAGCGGCGCCGGCAGCGTTGCCACCAGCGGCGCGCCGCCGCGCAACGGCCAGATGCGCAAGCTCGCATCGTAACCGGCGCTGACCACCCTTTTGCCGTCGGGCGAAAAGGCGACGCCGTTGACGTTTTGCTCGCTGCCCTTGAGCACGCGCGGAGATCCTCCGGCGAGCGGCCACAGGCGGATGGTGTGGTCCCACGACGCCGAGGCGAGGGTAACGCCGTCGGGCGACACCGCCAGCGCGACGATCGGCCCGCTATGCCCTTCGAGCACGGTATCGGGCTTTGGCCGCCCCCTGGTCCAGATGCCGATCCTGGCGTCCGCGCCGGCGGTCGCGACGCGGCCGTCCTTGAGGAACGCGACCGCGTTCACCGCGCCGTCATGCAGGCGCAGCACCTGCTCGGCGGCGTTGCGCTGCAGCGACCAAAGGATCGCCGAGGTGTCGAAGCTGCCGGAAACCGCCGTGGCGCCGTCGGCCGAGACCGCCAGCGCGCGCACCGGGCCGCCATGTCCGCGCAGCTGCGCCTGGGCCGGCGCCAGGCCGGCGAATAGGGCGCAACCGATCAGGCCAATGGGAATGAGACGCATGACGGCGTTCCATCACGCTCATGGTGCCGGGCATTCCGGCCGCCCTAGAATAGAACCGTCCCCGGGAAGCAACCAGCGGCAATGCGACAAGCCCCTCGATGGACGTCCGCCTTTGCTGCTAGGATGCGCCCGGTCTTGCCAGTCCCGATATACAACCCAAGATGATGATCGAGAACGGGAGGAGCGGAATGCGCAGCTTCATAATCGCCTGCATCGCCGTTGTCGTGGTCGCGGCCGTCGGAGCGGGTTTCCTCTATCTGATCCAGGAACCCGTCAGCGTCGCTTTTTCGACGGACGCCGTACGGCTTTGATCCGGTGACGGTCGGCTGAAGCGCCGCGCCGGAGCGGGGCGGAGAACAAGGCCGCCGCGGCGTCGCTTGCGGCTGCGAGCGCCTTGAGCGCCCGGCTGGCCCCGATCGCGGCCCGGATCAGGCCGAAGAGCTGCAAGGGATTCTGCAACAGCGATGTCAGCACCGGCCGGATGGCGGGTCGCCCTTCCTGGTCGAGCCCGATTGCGGCGGCCGGCGGCAAGGAAACCTCCGCCGGATCGGAAATGGCGCGCAGCACGATGAAGGGGATGCCCGCGCGCAAAGCGGCACGCGCGACGAAGATGCTTTCGGTGTCGACCGCTTCCGCGCGGCTTTGGTAAAACAGCGCCTCTTTGTCCTCCCGCGTTTTGGCTATGCGGTCGAGGCCGAGCAACGCGCCTTCCGAAAATTCCAGCCCCGCCTGCTTAGCGCCGCGGCGAAATCCGCGCGAAGTTTTTCATCGGCGGGAAAGACTTCGCCGTTTTCGCTTTTGACCGCGCGCGGCAGCAGCAGCGAACCCGAAGCGAGTCCGGGCGCGATGCCGCCCGCGATGCCGAAACTCAGCAGCGCGCCCTTGCCCTTTGCCGCGGCATCCTCGGCGTCTGCCCGGCCGCGCGCGGCATCGCCGGCGGTCACCCGCGCCTCGACGCCCAGCTTTCGCAGCAGCTTCGCCTCGGCCTCGAGCCCGCAGATCGCAGTGACCCCTGAAAAGGCGTCATTACATTCCATAAGCCACGCGCGGGGCGTCGACGGCGCGCAGATTGCGGAAGCGCGCCAGCGCCCAGAGCGGGAAATATTTGCGGTAGCCGTGATAGCGCAGATAGAACACGCGCGGAAATCCCACCGCGGTGTACCATTCCTCGTCCCACAAGCCGTGCGGCTTCTGGTTCTTGACCAGGTAATCGGCGCCGCGCGCCACCGCCGGGTGATGCGCCTCGCCCGCCGCCATCAGGCCCAGCATCGCCCAGGCGGTTTGCGAGGACGTCGATTCCTTGCCTTCGCCGCGCTTCCGCCGGCCCAATAGGAGGCGCCGTCCTCGCCCCAGCCGCCATCCGCGCGCTGCTTCGACAAAAGCCATGCGGCCGCGCGTTTCATCGCCTGGTCGCCGGGATCGAGCCCCGCCATGGCGAGCGCGTTCAGCACCGACCAGGTGCCGTAGATGTAATTCGTGCCCCAACGCCCGAACCACGAACCGTCCTGCTGCTGGGTCCGCCGCAGATAGGCCAACCCGGCATCGAGCGCCGCGCGGTACTGCCCGCCGCCCAGCTGCGCCAGCAAGCCGACGCAACGCGCCGCCACGTCCTCGGTCGGCGGATCGAGCAGCGCGCCGTGATCGGCGAACGGGATATAGTTGAGATAGAGTACTCGTTGTCGGCGTCGAACGAGGCCCAGCCGCCGTTCTTGCATTGCATGCCCACCAGCCATTCGGCGGCGCGGTCGATGGCGTTGCGGTAGGCGGCGGGATCGGCGCGGTCCATCGCCATCGCCACCATGGCGGTGTCGTCGAGATCGGGATAATGCGGATTGGCGTATCGAAAGGCCCAGCCGCCGGCCGCACCCCCCGCCGCCACGCCGCCCAATGCCGCCAGATCCAGTTCCTGCTTCGGCGCCAGCCAGTCGAGGCCCAGCTTCGCCGCCCGTTCCGCCGCCGCGCCGCCGGTTTCCAACAGCGCGTGGGCGGCGAGCCCGGTATCCCACACCGGCGAAAGACAAGGCTGGCAATAGGTGCGCCCGGGCTCCCGCACCAGCAGTTTCCTGATCGCGGCCTTGGCGGTCGCCATCGTCGGATCGTCCTTGGCGTGGCCCAGGCAGTCGAACATCATCACCGCGTTGGCCATGGCGGGATAGATCCCGCCCAAGCCATCCTCGCCGTTGAGCCGTTCGACCACGAACTCGACCGCCTTGCCGATGGCATATTGGCGCGGCGCCGCGGGGAAATGCGGCTCGAGCAAGCGCAGCACATCGTCGAGCCGGTTGAACGCCACCGCCCAGATCGAGCCGCGCTATCGCGGCGGCCGCGCCTGGGTTCCGGGCGCGAACAGCTCCTTCACCGAAATCCCGCGCGGGTTCCGGGCGCGCGGCTTCTTCGCCATCAGCACCAAGCAGCGGCACGATCACGGTGCGCGACCAATAGCTGACCTTGCTCAGATGGAACGGAAACCAGCGCGGCAGCAGCATGATCTCGACCGGCATCTCCGGCACCG
>CAWEME010000020.1:0-157078 GCA_963810055.1 uncultured Alphaproteobacteria bacterium
GGCGCGCGAAATCGACGAGGACAAGCAGGCGATGGCCGAATTCGGTACCGTCGGACAGCGGCGCCTCGCTCGGCGATATCCTCGGCGCGGCTTTGGGGCGCAAGGGCGGCGACAAGGACGAGAAGGACGGCAAGTGAGCCTCCGCCCCGGCCGGGCGGCGTTCGCCGCCGTCCTTGACGGTGGGGGCAGGATTTGGCACGTTTTCCAATAAGTTAACGCAGGCCAAGGGGGCAAAGGCTGGGCCATGACCAAATCCGAGCTGATCCAGCATCTGGCCGAGCGCAATCCGCACCTTTACCAGCGCGACGTCGAACGCATCGTATCCACCATCTTCGACGAGATCGCGGCGGCCTTGTCGCGCCGCGGCGACCGGGTCGAGCTGCGCGGCTTCGGCGCTTTCTCGGTCAAGCGGCGCGGCGCGCGCATGGGCCGCAACCCGCGCACCGGGGAAAGCGTGCAGGTCGGCGAAAAGCACATTCCCTTCTTCAAGACCGGCAAGGAGCTGCGCGAGCGGCTCAACGAGCGGCAGTGAACGCTCCCACCGCCGCCAGCGAGCGGGGTTGGCCCATCGCGCTTGGCGACTTGGCGACAAGCGCAAAATCACGGTCCGGCCGCGAGCGCAGTCCCCTACAACGAGGCTTTCCGTGAGGCTGATCCATTGGCTGGTCACCCTGCCGCTGGCGCTGGTGCTGGTGGTGTTCGCGGTCGATAACCGCGCGACGGTGAACGTCAACTTCTGGCCCACCCCCTTCGAAATCGACATGCCGTTCTATCTGGTGGTGCTGGCGGCCCTGTTGATTGGATTTCTCCTAGGAGAGCTAACCGCCTGGATCAACGGCGGCAAGAAACGGCGCGAGGCGCGCAAAAAAGGCCGGCGCGTGCGCCGAGCTCGAAAGCGAACTGGAAGCCTTGCGCGACAAGCCGCCGCAGCCGCCCTTACAACACTAGGGTTTCAGCCTGGCTTGACGCCAGGGGGATGCGCCGGACTTCCGGGCCTGCTATGAAACTGCCATGACCGCGATCAAGAACCCCATCATGTGCGCCATCGACCCGGCCGACCCGAACCCGGCCCAAACGCTGGTGCGGACGCTAAGGGCGCGGTCGGCGGCGTCAAGCTGGGCCTCGAATTCTTCACAGCCAAGGCCCGAGCGGCGTGCGCGCCGCGGCGGGCAGCCGTGTTCCTCGACCTGAAGCTCCACGACATTCCCAACACCGTCGCTGGCGCTGTCAAGGCACACTCGCCCTCGATCCGCTCTTGACGCTGCATTGCGCGGGCGGCGCCGCGATGATGCGCGCGGCGGTCGATGCCCGCGGGGGGGGCGCGCACCAAGCTGCTCGGCGTCACCGTGCTGACCAGCCTCGATGACCGCGACCTCACCGCAACCGGGCAGAGCGGCCCGGCGGCGGCGCAGGTGCGCCTGGCTCTGCTCGCCAAGCGAGCGGCCTCGACGGCGTCGTCTGCTCGCCGCAGGAAGTTGCGATGCTGCGCGAGGCTTGCGGCCGGATTTCCTTCTCGTCGTGCCGGGTATTCGCCCTGCGGCGCGGCGGCGGCGACCAGAAACGCGTCAGACGCCCCAGGCGATCGAGGCCGGCGCCGATTATCTCGTCATCGGCCGCCCCATCACCGGCGGCCTCCGGCCAGCGCCGCCGCGCGATCCTTACTGGGAATGCATGAGCGTCGCGGTCAAGATTTGCGGCCTCAACAGCGAGGAAGCGTCGCAGCCGCGGTCGCCGGCGGCGCACGCTTCACCGGCTTCGTCTTCTACCCACCGAGCCCGCGCAATCTCGGCGTCGCGCAAGCCGCGGCTTTGGTCGCCGGCGTTCCGCCCAGCATTACCCGCGTCGGCGTGTTCGTCGATCCCGACGACGCGCTGCTCGACCGCGTGCTCGCAAAAATGCCGCTCGACATGGCGCAGCTTCAGCGGCGAGACCGCCCGAGCGCGCCACCGCAATCAAGCGGCGATTCGGCATCAAGGCGATGAAGGCGATCAAGGTCGCGGGCGAGACCGATCTGGCAAGCGGCGAGGATATTTCGGCGTCGCCGATTGGCTGATGTTCGACGCCAAAGCGCCGAAGGACATCGGCGCGGCCCGGCGGCAACGCACTGGCGTTCGATTGGCAATTGCTGCGCGGCGGAACTGGCCGTTGCCCTGGATGCTGTCGGGCGGGCTGAACGCCGGCAATCTGGTCGAGGCGGCGCGATCTCGGGCGCCGGGGTCGTCGACGTCTCCTCCGGGGTCGAAAGAAGCCCGGGAGTCAAGGACCCGGCCAAGATCCGCGCCTTCCTGGCCGCGCGCGGCGATTTAGCCGCTTTGAGCGCCCGGATTTGTGGTAAAACCGTCCTTCCCTCAGGCGGTTAGCGGCGAAGCTTCGATCCATGTCTTCCCCCAACACCTTTCGCGGCGGGCCCGACGAGCGCGGGCTTTTCGGCATCTTCGGCGGCCGCTACGTCGCCGAGACGCTGATGCCGCTGGTGCTCGAGGTCGAGCGCGCCTATGAGGCCGCGCGCCAGATCCCGGCTTCCAGGCCGAGCTCGGCTATTACCTCGAGCATTATGTCGGCCGGCCCTCGCCCGCTTTATTTCGCCGAGCGCCTGACCCGGCACTTGGCGGCGCGAAGATCTATCTCAAGCGCGAGGACCTCAACCACACCGGCGCGCACAAGATCAACAACACCATCGGCCAGATGCTGCTCGCCCGGCGCATGGGCAAGAGCCGCATCATCGCCGAGACCGGCGCCGGCCAGCACGGCGTCGCCACCGCCACGGTCTGCGCGCTCTTCGGCCTGCCCTGCGTCGTCTACATGGGCGCGATCGACATCGAGCGGCAGAAGCCCAACGTCTTCCGCATGAAGCTGCTGGGCGCGGAGGTGCGGCCGGTGAGTCCGGCACGGCGACGCTGAAGGACGCGATGAACGAGGCGATGCGCGACTGGGTCACCAATGTCGACGACACCTATTACATCATCGGCACGGTCGCCGGGCCGCACCCCTATCCGGCGATGGTGCGCGACTTCCAGAGCGTGATCGGCGAGGAGGTGCGCGCGCAGATGCATGAAGGCCGAGGGCCGGCTGCCCGACGCGCTGGTCGCCTGCGTCGGCGGCGGCTCCAACGCCATGGGCCTGTTCCATCCCTTCCTCGACGAGCCCGACGTGAGGATGATCGGCGTCGAGGCCGGCGGGCTGGGCATCGACGACCGGCAAGCACGCGGCCTCGCTCAACGGCGGCGCGCCCGGCGTGCTGCACGGCAACCGCACCTATCTGCTGCAGGACGCCGACGGCCAGATCATCGAGGCCCATTCGATCTCCGCCGGGCTCGATTATCCCGGCATCGGCCCCGAGCACGCCTGGCTGTACGACCGGAAGCGCGTCGAATACGTGCCGGTGACCGACGAGCGAGGCGCTGGCAGGCTTCCAGCTGCTGACCCGGCTCGAAGGCATCATCCCGGCGCTCGGAATCGGCCCATGCCGTGGCCGAGGTGGTGAAGCGCGCGCCCGGCTTGCCGCAAGGACAACCTGCTGGTGATCAATCTCTCCGGCCGCGGCGACAAGGACGTCGTCACCGTCGCCGAGGCGCTGGGGGCCAAGCTGTGAGCCGCATCGCAGCGCGCGCTTCGCCGATCTCAAGGCCGAGGGCCGCGCCGGGCTCGTGACCTATCTCGCCTGCGGCGATCCCGACTGCGCGACCTTCGACAAGCGTGCTCGCTGGCCTGCCGGGCGCCGGCGCCGATCTGATCGAGCTCGGCATGCCGTTCTCCGATCCGATGGCCGACGGGCCGGCGATCCAGGCGGCGAGCCTGCGCGCGCTCGAAGGCCGGCATGACGCTGGCGCAAGACGCTCGACGTGCTGCGCCGCTTCCGCAAGAGCGACGCCGATCACGCCGATGGTGCTGATGGGCTATTACAACCCGATCTACCGCTATGGCGTGCCGCGATTCCTCGCGAGCGGCCAAGGCGGCGGGCGTCGACGGGCTGATCGTGGTCGATCTGCCGCCCGAGGATGACGAGGAGCTGTGCCTGCCGGCGCTGGCGGCGGGGATCGATTTCATCCGGCTGGCGACGCCGACCACCGACGACCAGCGCCTGCCCGCGGTGCTGCGCAACACCGCGGGCTTTATCTACTATGTCTCGATCGCCGGCATCACCGGGACCAAATCGGCCGCAGTCGGGCGAGGTGACCAAGGCGGTGGCCCGGCTGAAGCGGCATACCGGGCTGCCGGTGGCGGTGGGTTTCGGCATCCGGACACCCGGCCCAGGCGGCCGAGGTCGCCCGCGTCGCCGACGCGGCGGTGGTGGGCTCGGCGCTGGTCGAGACTCGTCGCCCAGCACCTCGACGAAAAGGGCCGCGCCAAGCCGGGATTGACCGCGGCGGTGCTCAAGGACGTCAAGGCCTTGGCCAAGGGCGTGCGCCAGGCGCGCGGCGATCGAAACGGAGGGCGGCGGCGCATGAACTGGCTCACCAATTTCGTCCTGCCCAAGATCCGCGCCGTCGTCGCCAAGCAGGAGGTGCCGGACAATCTCTGGCACAAATGCCCGTCCTGCGGGCAGATGCTGTTCCACCGCGAGCTCGAGGCCAATCTCTATGTCTGCGGCAGTTGCGGCCACCATCTGCGGATTTCGCCGTCGATGCGCCTGGCGCTGCTCTTCGATGACGGCAAATATACGATCATCGAACTGCCCAAGGTGATCGCCGACCCGCTCAAATTCCGCGACCGCAAGCGCTACAGCGACCGGCTGAAGGAGGCGCAAGGCGCCAAGACCGCGCCCGACCGCGACGCCGCAGTGGTGGCGCACGGCGCCATCGGCGGCGTGGCCGCGGTGGTCGTGCGCCTTCGATTTCTCCTTCATGGGCGGCTCGATGGGCATCGCGGTGGGCGAGGCGCTGCTGACGGCGGCGCGGCTCGCCGTGCTGCAGGAGGCGGCGCTGGTGGTGGTGCCGTCCTCGGGCGGCGCGCGCATGCAGGAGGGCATACTCTCGCTGATGCAGATGCCGCGCACCACGCTGGCGGTGCGAGATGGTCAAGGAATCGCGCCTGCCCTATGTCGTGATCCTGACCGACCCGACCACCGGCGGCGTTTCCGCCTCCTTCGCCATGCTCGGCGACGTGACCCTGGCCGAGCCGGGCGCGGTGGTCGGCTTCGCCGGCGCGCGGGTGATCGAGGAAACCATCCGCGAGAAACTGCCCGAAGGCTTCCAGCGCGCGGAATATCTGCTGGAACACGGCATGGTCGACATGGTGGTGCATCGCCGCGAGCTGAAGGCGACGCTGGAGCGCATCCTCGACCTGTTGTGCCGGCCCGGCCGCAAGGCGCCGCTGGCGCTGGCCAAGCCGAGCCCGCTGCCGGAGAGCTACCCCTGAACAGCGACCGGATTCTGGAGCGGCTGTTAGCACTCCATCCGCGGCTGATCGACCTCTCGCTGGAACGCGTCCAACGCCTGCTGGCCGAACTCGGCAATCCCCAGGACAAGCTGCCGCCGGTGGTGCACGTCGCCGGCACCAACGGCAAAGGCTCGACCATCGCCTTCCTGCGTTCCTGCCTCGAAGCCGCAGGCTATCGCGTCCACGCCTATACCTCGCCCCATCTGGTGCGCTTCCACGAGCGCATCCGCCTGGCGGGCAAGCTCATCGGCGAGGAGCAGCTGACGGCTCTCCTTGAGGAATGCGAGCGCGCCAATGAAGGCCAGCAAATCACTTTCTTCGAGATCACCACCGCGGCGGCGTTCCTGGCCTTCGCCCGCCAGCCGGCCGACATATTGCTGCTCGAAGTGGGGCTGGGCGGCAGGTTCGACGCGACCAACGTGATTCCCCGCCCCGCCGTGACAATCATCACGCCGGTCTCGCTCGACCACCAGCATTTCCTGGGCCATACCGTCGCCGCCATTGCCTTCGAGAAGGCCGGAATCTTGAAGCCAGGGGCGCCGGCGGTGGTGGCGGCGCAGTTGCCGGAAGCCCAGGAAGTGATCGAGGCGCGGGCGCGCGAGCTGGGCGCACCGCTTTTCCGCGAAGGCAAGGAATGGCAGGTTTCGCGCGGGCCGGATGGCGGCCTGATCTATCGCGGCAAGCGGGCACTCGACCTGCCGCCGCCCGGGCTGTTGGGCGAGCATCAAACCGGCAATGCCGGGACGGCGCTGGCCGCGCTCGACTGCCTTGCGGGCTTCAAGCTCGGCGCGGAGGCCTTGGCGCGCGGCATGAAGGAGGTGGAATGGCCGGCGCGGCTGCAACGCCTCCTCAAGGGATCTCTGGTCGAGAACCTGCCGAGGAATTGCGAGTTATGGCTCGACGGCGCCCATAACGCGGCGGGCGCGGCGGCGCTGGCCAAGGTGCTGGAAGGCTGGAAGGACAAGCCGGTGTCCCTGGTTTTCGGCATGCTCAAGACCCATGACGCCGAGGTATTCCTGAGGCAACTGGGAGGCGCCGCCGAGGAATTGGCAGGAATAACGATACCGCGCGAGGTAAATGCGCTCTCAGCCGAGGAAGCGGCGGGGGCCGCGCGCAAGGCCGGCATCCGCGCTCATGCCAGTTCGAGCCTCGCCGAAGCGGTCAAAAGCGTGGCGAGGCCCGACAGCCGCGTGCTGATCTGCGGCTCGCTTTATCTGGCCGGGCGGGTGCTGGAAGAGAACGGCTAGGCCGCGCACGCATAATTCGGGATTGGCGGAGAACGGGTGGTCAATGTCCGCTTTGTCCCCAACAGCGGACATTGGGCCGTATTGCAGAAACAAATCCTGGGCTTGCAGCCGCCACTTTTACCCAACCACGATACAAACCAAACCGAAGCCTATTCCCGCTCCGCCGTGACGGATATCGACCGTTCCATCGCAGAGCGGATGAGCGCCGCGAGGCGATAGATTCCATGCACGAACTTGCTGTAAGGCAGCACGATGAACAGCGCAAGAACGGCGCCCAGGTGGATGGCGAGAAGCATCCCCATGGCGCCGGTTTCGCGCAAGGCGAGCAACGCCAGCCCGGTGAGCGACGCCAATCCGAGCAGGACCAGCAAGCCGGTTCCGGCGCCGCGCAGCTCATCCGCGGACGGCGCGGGATCGGCGCCCGCTTTCACCCACAGGAACCCGGCCGCGCCCACGAACAGCGCGATGCCGCCGGCGGTTCCCAGAAAAACCGGCGCGCTGAGCAGCGGATAAGGCGCGACCCAGCCCAGAGCATGGTCGACGGTCGCGATACAGGTCGCCGCGAAACAGGCGAAAAAGCCGTAGAACATCGCGTGATGCAGCCACCGCCGCGACTGGGAGAACGCTTCGTCGCGATCGTTGCAGCCCTCGCCGCCCCCGCCGAGATTCCGCAGCGCGAGGGCGTCGCCCAGCGCCCGTGCGACGTCGCGCAGGCCGGCGGGCCGGTTCGACGCGCCCACTTCGCGCCAGAATCCGGCGAAGCCCATCGCCAACGCGAGCAGCGCATAGAAGAAGGTCGCGGCGCCGGCCAGCGCCATAGCCGCGTGGGGAATCACGGCATAAAACGCGCCGGGACCCGTGTGCGGGCGATAGAGCGTTTCCGGCGCCTGCAATCCCATGGTCAATGCGAGAATTGATGCCATCGCCGCCGCCGCGATCAACGAGAGAACCAGCCCGTTGCGCCGGAACAGCCGGGCCAAAGGCCGCGGCCAGGCATAATCCTCATAGGTCTCGGCGCGGATCCGGGCGAAGGTTTTCGGCAAGTTGACGCCGAATTCGTGCGGCGGCGCGAACTGGCAGGCGTAATAGCAGGCGCGGCAGTCGTGGCAGAGATTGGCGAGATAACCGATCTCGGCGCCGGAAAACGCGCGGCGCAATTCCATCGCCGGAAAGACCGCGCAATACCCCTCGCAATAGCGGCAGGCGTTGCAGATCTCGAGAACGCGGCGCGCCTCGGCGGCGGCGTCACCGGCGCGCATGAAGCGCCGCCTCCCGTCCGGCGATGCGGCCGAATACCGCGCCGATCGTCATGCCAATTCCCGCCAGATAGCCCTGGCCGAGGATGTTGCCGGCCATGATTTCGCCGGCGGCGAAGAGATTGCGCGCCGGGTTGCCGCCCTTCATCACGACCCGCCCCTGCAAGCCGGCCTTCACCCCGAGATAGGTGAAGGTAATGCCGGGCCGCAGCGGATAGGCGGAGAAAGGCGGCGTATCGAGACGTTGCGCCCAATGCGTCTTGGGCGGCGTCAGGCCTTCGGTGCGGCAGTCGTCAAGCGCCTTGCCGTTGAAGGCGCCCGGCCGCACCGCCGCGTTAAAGTCACGCACCGTGGCATCGAGCGCGCCGGGATCGAGGCCGAGCTTCGCCGCGAGTTGGCCGATATCCGGCGCCGCGATCGCCGGGAACATCGACGGGATGAAGAGATTCAGCATCTTGGCGTCGACGATGCAATACGCGATCTGGCCCGGCTGTTGCGCCACCAGCCGGCCCCAGATGGCGTAGCGCTTGGGCCAAAGGTCTTCGCCCTCGTCGTAGAAGCGCTGGGCCTCGCGGTTGACGACGATGCCGAAGGGCAGGCAATCGAGACGCGTCACGATGCCGCCGTCATATTTCGGCGCGCGCGCGTCGATGGCCACGGCATGACACTGGGTCGGATCGCCGACCGGCATCACATCCTGGTCGAGCAGATTGCGCAGCACGCGGCCCTGCGCATAGGGCGTGCCGCGAATGAGGAAGTTCTCCGCGGCCGGGCCCCAATATTGCTTGAGCCATTCGATGTTCGCCTGAAAGCCGCCACTGGCCGCGACAACCGCCTTGGCGCGGATCGTGACGGGTGTACCGGCGCGTTTCGCTTCCGCCCCGTTCACGACGCCCGACTTCAGGCGCAGCGCGACCACCTCGGTGTCGTAGAGGATATCCACGCCAAGACGTTCGGCGGTGCGATAGAACGCGTTGACCAGCGCCTTGCCGCCGCCCAGGAAGAAGGCGTTGGTGCGCGACAGGCTCAGCGTTCCGCTCAGGGACGGCTGGAAGCGCACGCCGCGCGTTTCCATCCACGGCAGCGTGCGGGCCGATTCGCGGATGGTCAAACGGGCAAGATCCTCGTCGGTCTTGCCGCCGGTCACGCGCCGCAGATCGTCCCAGTATTCGTCCTCGCGATAGGCCCCGGTGAGCGTGGCCGTGGGCGCATCGTGCATGGCGCGGAAATTCCGCGTATGGCGGCTGTTGCCGCCGCGGAAATCGCGCGGCGCGTGCTCGAGCAGCAGCACGCCGGCGCCTTCCTCGCGCGCCGCGATCGCGGCGCACAGCGCGGCGTTGCCGCCGCCGATTACGAGTACATCATAGGGCCTGGCGAGATCGATCATCGGACCCCATCAATCGGCGAAAGCCACCGGAATCGCAAGCGATTCGGCGCGGATCGGCGGCGCCCGGCCGACCGATCCGGCCCGCCGCCGGCCCTTCGCGTGAATTGGAAACCAAGCCGGGAAATGGGATGATTGGGCCAATTCCGCCCATGACCGCCGGCGAATTTCACGGAGGAGATTCGTATGAGTCAATCGCTGCAATTCGGGCTGCTGCTCTTCCCCGATTTGACCCAACTCGATCTGACCGGACCGGCCGAGGTTTTCGACGGCGTGCCCGGCGCCAAGGTCCACCTGATCTGGAAGACCGCCGAACCGGTCAGAACCGCCGGCGGATGGAAAATCACGCCGACCACGACGTTTGCAGCCTGCCCTCCCCTCGACGTGATCTGCGTGCCGGGCGGCGGCGGCCAGATCGCGCTGATGGACGACGCCGAGACGCTCGATTTCCTGCGGCAACAAGCAGCCACCGCGCGCTATGTCACGTCGGTCTGCACCGGCTCGCTGGTGCTCGCCGCCGCCGGGTTGCTCAAGGGTTATCGCGCCGCCTGTCACTGGATGTCGCGCGACCAGCTTGCGCTGCTGGGCGCCATTCCGGCGGCCGAACGCGTGGTGAAGGACCGCAATCGCATCACCGGCGGCGGCGTCACCGCCGGCATCGATTTCGGGTTGACCGTGGTCGCCGAGCTGTGCGGCGCCGAAACCGCGAAGGCGATCCAGCTCAGGATGGAATACGACCCCCAGCCGCCTTTCAGCGCCGGCTCGCCGGAAAGCGCCGGCCAGGCCCTGGTCGACCAGGTGACCAAAGCGGCGGCGAATCGCCAAAGCCGGCGTCTGGCCGCCACGAAACTGGCGGCAAAACGCTTGGGATTGAAGGGGTTCTGAAAACACCGGCGGGCGAAGGCCGGCCGGAGCGCGGGCCTCAGGCGCCGAGATAGGTCTGCACCACGCTGCGTTCGGCCGTGAGTTCGGCGGGCGTGCCCGAAAGCACGATCTGCCCCTCGCGAATGATATAGGCGCGGTGAGCGACCGACAGACCAAAGGTCAGGCTTTGCTCGGCAAGCAGCACGCTCAATCCCTGGTCCTGGAGCTTCGACAAGGCCTGAAAGACGGACAGCACGACTTTCGGCGCCAGGCCGGCCGACGGCTCGTCGAGGAGAAGAAGCCGCGGATTGGTCATGAGCGCCCGCGCGATCGCGACCATCTGTTGTTCGCCGCCGGACAGCGTCCCGGCCGGCTGATGGAGCCGGCCGGCGATCTCGGGAAAGAGCGCGAGGACCCGCTCGCGCAAGCCGGCGCGAAGCTCCGGCGGGCAAAGGCGCGCGCCGAGTTCGAGATGCACCCCGACCGGCATCCGGGGAAACAGCTCGCGTCCGCTCGGGACATGGCCGATGCCGGCCCGCGCGATCAGATGCGGCGCGAGGCCGGCGATCGATTCCCCGAACAACGAGATTCGACCGGACCGCGGCGGCAGCAAGCCCGTGATGGCGCGGAACAGCGTCGTCTTCCCGGCGCCGTTGGCGCCCAACAGCACCGTGACCTTCCCGGCGGCGGCTTCCAGCGAAACGCCGTGCAAGATGGTGAGTTCGCCGAAGCCGGCGACCACGTCTTCGACCTTGAGCGCGGCCGGAGCCGCCGGATCCGGGGCTGGGCTGTTCACGAGACCTTGCCGAGATAGGATTCGATGACCAAGGGATCGCGCAACACCGCGTCCGGGGAGCCTTCGGCGATCTTGCTGCCGCGATCGAGAACGATCATGCGGTCGGAGATGTCCGCGATGGCGGAGATCACGTGCTCGACTCCGGCGACACCGGCGATGCCGAATTCGCGAAGCTGGCGTAAAACCGCGCGAATCTCGCCCTGCTCATTGCGGGTCATTCCGGCCATCACCTCGTCGAGCAGAATCACGGTCGGATCGAGCGCGAGGGCGCGCGCCATCTCGAGACGCCGCTGCTGTCCGGGGGTCAATTTGGTCGAAGGCTCAAGCCACATTCCGTCCAACTTCACGGTGTGCAACGCCCATGCCGCCTGATCGACGGCCTGGCCGGCGCGTTTCCCGTTTCGGGCGGCAAGCAAGGTATTTTCCCACACCGTCATGGATTCCATGAGCCGCGGAATCTGGAACGTGCGCGCGATTCCCCGGCGCGCGCGCTCGAACGCAGGAATGTCGGAAACCGGCTTGCCCTGGTAGAAGACGCCGCCCCCGTTCGGCTTGACGAAGCCGGTGATGGCGTTGAACAGGGTGGTCTTCCCGGCGCCGTTCGCGCCGATGATGCTGACCATTTCGCCGCGGCGGACGGTCAGCGAAACGCCGTTGAGCGCGACCAGGCCGCCGAACCGCACGATCAGATCGCGCACCTCGATGAGGGTTTCGCCGCCTTGTTGCGCCGGATGCGACTCCCTGGCGACCGACGGGAACACCGCCGGCGCCAGGACCGGCCGCCGCCGCAACCAACCGAACCGGTTCGCGATGCCGACGATGCCGCCCGGAAAGGCGAGCACGACGGCGATGACCAGCACGCCATAAAGCGCGAGTTGGAGATCCGGCAGATAGGCCCAGAATTGTTCGCCGACGAAGACCAGGATCACGGTTCCCAATGCCGGTCCCCAGAGGGTGCCGATGCCGCCGAACAGCGCGAAAACGATGACTTGAAGATCGAGGGCCGGGTCGAACGCGCTGGGCGGATCGAGGAAGCTGCGATTCCATGCCACCAGCCCGCCGACGGCGGCGGGGGCCAGCGCGCTCATGACGAAGGTTATGACCTTGATCCGCGCGGTGGGAACGCCGATCGCCGAGGCGGCGACCTCGTCATCGCGCACGCCGGTGACCGACAGCCCCCACCCCGAATGGAGGATGAAGGCGTTCAGCCCGAAGGCGGCGAGAACCGCGACCCACATCGCGAAATAGACCGCCCCGGGCGTGAGTTCGGCCGGCAAGGTCAGCCCCGACGCCGCGCCGATGTAATCCCAGTTCCCCGCAACCACCATGAGGATGCGGGCGAGACCGAGCATGCCCAGCGCGAACATGATGCCGCGCAGCCGCAACATCACCGTCCCGAGCAGCGCGGCGGCCAAGCCGGCGACCCCGCTGCCAAGCAAGGCCGCCACATACCACGGCAGCCCGGCGTGAAGCACCAGCACGGATGTGGCGTAGGCGCCGATGCCGAAAAAGGAAACCTGTCCGAAGGAGAGATAGCCGGTGCAGCCGCTGATGATGTTCCAAGAGTAAGCCAGCGCCGCGAAGGTCAGGACGTCGGTCGCGAGCTGAAGGACATAGGCGGTGGTGAACAGCGGCAGCAGCGCCGCGCATAAAACCAGCACGGCCAGCACCGCGATGGCGCCGCGTTCGCGGCCGGGCGCGGGTGCGGGCGCGGCCGCCGATGCGGGATTGCCGAGACGCCGCTCTATCCAACGCCCCAACCGTCGCGCGTCGAGATTCATGGGTCAAACCGGTCAGCGCGTCGCGCGGCCCAGGCCCTGCGGCCGGACCACCATGAACGCGATGAGCAGCAGATAGGGAACCACGACCTCGGCGTCACCGCTCAAATAATAGCCGACCGCCGATTGCACCAAGCCCAACATGATCGCCGCCATCACCGCGCCCCGGTAATCGCCCAGACCGCCCAAGGCGACGATCACGAAGGAGAGGATGGTCAGCGTATCCGCCGTCGGCGCCGACAACGGAATGACGAGAATCAGCAACACGCCGCCGGCGGCGGCGAGCGCCGAGCCGATCGCGAAGGCAATGCCGCGCATGCGCCGCACGTCGATTCCGCAGGTGACGGCGCCGGTCGGGTTTTGCGCGGTGGCCATCAGCGCCTTTCCCGATTCGGTGTGATGCAGCCAGAGGTGAAGGCCTCCCGAGATCAGCGCGCCGAGAATGCCCGCCGCAACCAGCGCTTCGTTGATCGCCAATCCTCCGACCTCCCAGGTCGTCTGAAGATCGGGCAAGGATACGTATTGCGAGCCGAAGAGGTTGAGGCCGGTTTCGATGATGACGTAGGACAGGCCGAACGTCACCATCAGGTTGAGCAACTCGCCCTTGCGGCCGAGCCGGGCCAGCGGCTCCAGCAACAGCCGCTGCAGCACGCCCCCCACCGCCAGCATGACGATGAAGACGGGTGGAAGCAGGAGGAGCGGGCTTTGGTGGGTTTTGGTCGCGAACCAGAAGGTAAAGAGCCCGGCCAAGGTAATGATGGCGCCGTGGGCGAGGTTGACGATGCCCATGACGCCGAAAATGAGATTGAGCCCCTGGGCGAGAAGAATGTAGGTCCCGCCCAGGAGCACGCCGTTGACGACCAACTGCAGTAAGATCACCCGACCACCCCGCCGCTCATCGTCTTCTCGCGTCCGCGGTGGTTCGGTTTATTGGCCGGTATAGGGAATCTGCGGCTTGGCCTCGGCCTGGGCTATGGGCCAGATCAGGAAACGCTTGCCGTCCTGGATCTGGAACATGTACTGGCCGAATTTCGTCGACAAGCCGTTGGCATCGCTCTTGAACACGCCTTGCACGGTTTCGACTTCGTGGGTCAACAGCCATTGCCGCATCTTCGCCTGGTCGAGCGAGTTGGTGCCCTTGACGGCGGCCCCCAGCACCTGGATGGCGGCATAGGTCGCCGCTCCGTGATAGTCCGGCTCCTCGTTGTTGAACATGGCCTTGTACCGCGCGATGAATCCGGCGTTATCGGGAGTCTTCAGGCTCGGCCACCAGCTCGTATTCGAAATGATGCGGTTGGCGATCGGCCCCAGCGCGCTGATGAACTCGGCTTCCGCGGGTCCGATGGTTTCCGACAGGAACTTCGGCGCATAGCCGATGCGATGCAGCGCCTGGGCGATGCCCACCGCGTCCGGATAGTAGGAGCACAGGACGACGACGTCGGGATTGGCGTTCTTTATCGCCAGCGCCAGCGACGAGAAGTCGGGTTGCGGCAACGCATAGGTCGCGCCGTAGATGATCGGCATGCCGAGGGCCTGGGCCTGCGCCTCTCGCGCTTGGCCGCATGCCAGGGTAAAGCCGAGTTGCAACTCAAGTAACGCAACGGTGTGCGCGCCCTGGCTCTTCGCCAGGGGCAGTATGCCTTCGAGATATCCCGTCGCCGGCGAGAGCAACTGGAAATTCCACTTGTTCCCCGGCGCGAATATCGCCGGCAGCGAGGCGCCGGGCGCGGGCATGACGCGCTGGTATTTGTTCATCAGCGGCGCGACCGCTTGGCTGATCCCGCTGGAATACGGTCCGACGACGAGATCGACATTATCTTCCGTGATGAGCCGCGTGTAGAGCCGCACCGCGGTGCCTGGATTGCTCTGGTCGTCGTAGTATTTGAGCTCGATCTTGCGGCCAAGCCAGCCGCCATGGGCGTTCGCGTCGGCAACGCCGAGTTGAAGTCCCCTGAGATGGTATGCCGCGTCGACGGCCAGCGGGCCGGTTTCCGACACGGACGCGCCGATGACGATCGGCTGCTGGGCTTGAGCAGCCGGGACTGCGAACAGGACGAAAGCGGCGATCAGCGGGGCAAAAAGCGCTCCCGCCAGCGTGCGTGAATTTTCTCCCAACATCGTTTTTCCTCCCCGTTTGGCATAAGGCTTGTTATCGGCTTCTTTTTCTCTTTCCGGCCCTAAACAGCGCTACGGATCCCCGGGCCTGTTGAAGAACCGTTCTCAACTCTAGGACGTCGCGATATTCGGCCACGCAAAAATGCGAATGCATTGGCCCGAAGATGCGCCGAATAAACTATAGCTTGGCCATCGGCGCGCTGCCAATCGAAAACTCGGCCGGTCCGAGGCAGGGCCGGTGGCGCTCAGAATTGATAGCGGCGCAGGCCGCCATCCACCGGAATGACGGTTCCCGTCATGTAGCGGGCGAGCGGCGAGGCGAGAAAAACGGCAAGCACCGCAATATCCTCCGGTTTCCCGTATTCGCCGACCGGAATTTCCCGCTCGGAAAGGCTGCGGCGTTCCTCTTCGGAATAGAGGCGGAGGATCTGCTCGGTAATGATGCGGCCCGGCGCGATCGAGTTCACCGTGATGCCGTGCTTGCCGATCTCGCGCGACAGGCCCTTGGACCAGGCGTGCACGGCCGCCTTGGCCGCGAAAGACGCGTTCAGCCGCTCGGGTTCGGATTTTCCCGTGATGTTGATGATGCGGCCCCATTTCCGTTCGATCATTCCCGGCAGGACGGCGTGGGTAAGCTGGCGCAGGCGGGTGAAGTTGAGCGTCAAAGCCTCGTCCCACCGCTCATCCGGAGCATCGACCGGCAGCGGCCGGCTGCCGCCGGCGCCGTTGACGAGAATTTCGATCTTGCCTAGGGCGCGGATGGCGGCATCCCGGATCCGGACGGGCGCGGCGGCGGCCATGACGTCTTCGACGATGATAACGGGCGGGTATCCGCCCGAGCTTTTTATTTCGGCCGCCAAGCGTTCGAGCAATTCCCCTCGTCGCGCGACCACGGCGAGTCTCGCGCCTTCCGCCGCCAAGCCCAGTGCAATGGCGCGGCCAATGCCCATGCTGGCGCCCGTAACCAGCGCTGTTCGTCCCGTCAGCTGCAAATCCATTTCCCAGCCCCGTGCGGCGTTCCCAACAATAGCGCGATCTCGCGCGTTGCGTCATCCCTGGCGCGCCATCAAGGCCGAAGACAAATGAATATAAATCCGGGAATAGCGGTTGCGAGCCCGGGATTTGATTCTGCAATACGGCCTAAGGTCCGCTTTGCGCCAAAAGCGGACATTCGGCCGCGGCCGCAGAATCTCCGCTTTGTGCCAGAAGGAGACATCGCGCGCGTCACGCCCGCGATGTAGTTTGCGCTACCCAGCTTCAATCAATGGGAAAGAAGTCTACCTTCTCGGCCTCAAGATACCGCTCCGCAATCGTGTCTTGTGTTATGTTT
The DNA here is from genome assembly GCA_963810055.1 of uncultured Alphaproteobacteria bacterium. Lineage (GTDB taxonomy): Bacteria > Pseudomonadota > Alphaproteobacteria > ATCC43930 > CGMCC-115725 > REEB95. The sequence continues at coordinate 16,150 of CAWEME010000020.1, forward strand.
TGATTCATCGAGTAGAGCGTTGCGCCGAAAATGCCGTCGCCGTGAACTCCATCGGCCGCAAGCGGCATGATGATTCTCTCGCCCAGGCCATAACGTTGGGCATGAATGAACACTTGACCGCTACCGTGCACAAAGGCGGGTTCCGTCACGACACGTTTATGTCTGGCAAAGACCATGTCGTAATGCTTACCGGCAAAGAAGTCTTGCATCCGCTTGCCGCGCAGGTTCTCTCCAAACACTTGGATGATGTCATCGCCCGCTATTCTGCCGGTAAAGGAATCGCTGCGGCTGTCGTACTTCCAGGACCAGATGATATTGAGATACGGACCTATCGCGGTCGGATCGATGTCTTTCCAGCCGGGCATTCGTTTCGCGCCGCGCGCCGCGTTCCAATGCAGGGCGATGCTACGAAGCTCTGACGATTTAATTGAGGCTTCAAAGTCCTTGAAGCTCATAAGAAGCTCCCCGACCGTGTCCTATCGACACTCCTACCAGCTATCCCACGCGACTCGTACGGCCACAACAAATTTGTGGTTGATAAGATATATGCCGGTAGACGCTGGCCAGGCCCAATGTCCGCTAGGAATCAAAAACAGGAAGTAACACCCGTTCATTACGATGTCTGCTCTTGGCGCCAGCATCGGGAGAACGCCCGCGCCGGGACGGCGGTACCCGGCGCCGGCCCCTTGAGCCAGATCAAGGCGCCGCGATCATCGGGATGTCAGGATTCAAACAGTTTTGCGGCCGCGTGCCAGCGGCCGGCATTTCGCCTTTGCCTTTACTCTTCCGGGGAAGCACGCTCATAAGGAGGCCGGGCCGGCATCTCGATACGGTCCTGAAAACATGATAAGCATAGAGTGCGGTGCACGGCATGCGGTGCCTGTCCGCACCGAAAAATTCGGTTGGGGGAGTGGGCATGAATCGCCGCAGCTTCATCGCATCGACCTCTTCGGCGATCCTCGGCGGCATGCTGTTTGGTGTCCGCGCGGCCAAGGCGGATGCGGGGTCCCTGGCGGTGCGCGCGACGCCGGGCGGTCCCCTGATCACGCCGTCCGGCAAGTTCTTCGTCTATTCCCAGATGCGCAACCCGGCGCAACTCCCCGCCGGCATCGAGATCGACGGCCTCGTCAATGCCGCGGCCCGCTACGGCCTGGCCGATCTCGCCGCCCTGCCGCATGTCGAGCATCTCTGGACGCTCGAATGTTTCGTCAACACGGCCGGCGGACCCCTGCTCTTCACCACCCCGTTCAAGGGCGTGCCGCTTGCGGCGCTGTTCGGGAAGGCGGGTCTCAAGCCGGAAGCGCGTTCGGCGCGCATCGAAACCAGCGACGGCCATCCGCCATTCCTGCTGCCGCTGAGCGAGCTGCAAAGGCCCGGCACGATGCTGGTCGCGACTTTGGGGTCTGAACCGGTGCCGTTGCGTCACGGCAGTCCTTACACGCGGCTGTTCATCCCCGGCGCGGGCGGCAACCACCATCCCAAATGGGTCACGCGCATCAGCCTGACGGCGGAGGAGGCGCCGGCACACGATGCGCCGCCGATGGCGGGATTCCTCTCGCCGGCGCCGCCCGAAACCGCCGGCTCGCTTTCCGGCGTCGTGCTCACCGGTTACGCCTTCACCGGGCCCGAACCGGTCGGCACGGTCGAATTGAGCACCGACAATGGCGCGACATACCAGCCCATGCCGCTGCCGCCGCAGCCGGATCCGAACATCTGGATCACCTGGGACGTGACGTGGCGTCCGCCCGGGCCCGGATTCTACGTGCTGCGCGTGCGGGCAACGAGCGCCAGCGGCCGCAAGCAGGACACGCCGGGGGTGATCGCCGTGGAGGTGCGCTGACATGGAGTCCATCCTCGACGATCTCCGCCGCCTGCGCCGGCCGTTGCTCGTGCTGACGACGCTGTTTTTCGTCATCCTTCTGGTCGAGATCGATCTCGGACACCGGCCGTCTCTTGCGCGGCACGAAATAAGCCTGGCGCTCCTGCCGGTTGCGTGGCTGCCGCTATCGCTGTTGGCGCTCATGGCACTCCAGGTCAAACCGTCACGCCTGACCGCCGCCACCGCCCAAGCGGCGATGGTGATCGCCGCAATTATCGGGCTGACCGGTTCGCTCGCCCATGTCCTTGCCGCCGGCGTCGCGTTAGACCGGCCGGATCGCGTCTTTTCCGCCGCCGTATGGGGCGGCCCGGTCTCGCCCAACTGGCCGATCGCCATCACGGTCGCTGCCGTGCTCGGTTTCATCGGCTCCTTTGGCGCCGGCGGCGACGAAGCGGTTCTGCGTCGTGATCCGAGCGGCACGATTTGCGGCATCGCCTTCGCGCTACTCGTCGCCGGGATCGCACTATCGGCACTGCCTGTGGCGCTCGCACCGAGCGCCGTCTGCCTCGTCCTCGCAGCGCTTCTGCTTTTGGCGGCGTTGCTCTCGCTGCTGACGGCGGCGGCGCTGGAACGGAGGCCGTCATGAGGGGCGCGGTCGCCGTGGCATTGGCCGCGGTCATTCTCATCGGCGCCGGCTTCGCCGCGACGTTTTTCGCCTGGCACCAGCAGGATGAGGCGCGCGCCTTCGCGCTCGGCATTCCGTACACCAATTACAATTGGCACGCGGTCCATGCGCAGGATCGCGGCTGCAACGCATGCCACGGCGACCATCTGGCCGCCGACGTCAGCCGCGTGGTCGTGGCCCGGCCGCAGCCCGAGCTGCACGGCAACTTCACCACCAGCTACGACATCCCGATGCGCGTCGAGGATTGCCTCCTCTGCCATGGCCCGAAGTCGGATCTGCCGTTCGCGGAGTCAATTCATTCGCTCCATCTTCATTCCGCCGCCTTCGCCAATATGAGCGGCAATTGCAATTCGTGCCACGCGACGGCGGACGGGAAGTTGGTGCTTTACGATGACGAATCGCGTTACGACGCGCTGAACGGGGTGCAAGCAGCAGAAACCCCAGTCTTTGCGCCGCCGGCCGCATCGCCGGCAAAGTGACCGATGTTGCGCCGGTTCCTCATCTTCCTCGCGCTGACGCTATTCGGGCCGCTGTTCATCGAGCTTTATCTCTATCATCCGGAAGTCGCGCTGGCGCGCGATGCGGTGGCGATCTTCCCGCGTGTCGCGGTCGCGGCGGCGATGGCCGCCGGCTTTCTCTTCCTCGCGGCGGCTACGCGCGTGACTGCCGCCCTCTTCGCGATCGCGTGCGGGATTGCCGTCGCCGCGGGGGTTGCCGGCACCGCGGTTCATCTGGCGCTCCATGCACCCACGCTCGCGGCGCTGGCGACAGATCCGGCCGTCTGGCTCGGCGGTTCACCCGTTCTGGTGCCGCTTTCGATCGCCGCAGCCGGATGCCTCGGATTGATACCGCTGGCCTCGCCGCCCGGCCCGGGCCTTGCGCCGCCGTTACCGGCCGCGAGCCGCTGGCTCGAAGGTTGCGCGGCACTCTGTGGCGCGGCGGCCGCCATTGCCGCCGCCCAGGTGCAGGGCGGTTTCTTCGCCCTCCTTGCCGTTATCGCTGGTTTTGGTCTCGGCGCCTTCGGTTATGGCGTGGAGCTCGTCGTCTTTTTCTATCCAATCCTGCGCCAGGCGATGGCGCGGCGCGGCATGGCCTGAATTGCGCGTCCCTCAATGAAAAAGCCCGGCCGCAACAGCCGGGCTTTTCCTTAAGCATGACGATATCCGGATTTACTTCGCGCCTTCCGTGACCGTTGGATTGCCGGCTTTCACCCATTCGCGGAAATCCATCAGCACGACGACCGGGCGCTTGAAACCAAGCTTCTTGAGCGTTTGCGCCGCAAAGCTGGCGCGCGCGCCGGTCAGACATTGGACGTAGATCGTCCGGTTGAAGTCGACCTTGTCAGGGTAGCCCGCGGCCTTCCAGATCCGAAACTCGAGAAAACCGCGCGGGATGTTGACCGCGCCCGGCACATGCCCGGCGGCGAATTCATCGCCCTCGCGCACGTCGAGGAGCATCGCGCCGTCCGGGTTCTGGACGGCCTTGAGGTATCCCGCCATGTCGACGGTGGGAATCCCCTTGCGGGCCTGCAACACCATGGCGTCGACCGAATCCGGCCAATTGGGCGGCGCGGCCAGCGCCGGCATCGCAAACGCGGCGGCGGCGAAAAGCATCAGGACAAAACGCGTAATTCCAACTCTGCGGGTCATCGGCATACCTCCTTGCGGTTCTGTGCTGCGGAGCGGTTCACCCGCCGGCCGGGCCGTTCACGACCGGCAGCTTCATGTCCGAGGTCCAGTCGGACATCGAGCCGGGGTAGAGCTTCACGTTCGGATTGCCTTCGACCTCGCGCAGCACGAACCAGGTGCCCGAAGCCAGGTGGCCGGTGTTGCAGAACGAGATCTGCTTCGCGCCCGGCTTGACGCCTGCCTTGGCAAGCACCGCTTCAAGCGCCGCCTTGTCGAGCAGGCGCGTGCCGTCGGCCGTGACCAGCGCCTCGGCCGGAACGTTGATCGCGCCGGGCAGCGTGCCGGCGACGCGCACCGCCGACGACTTGGCCTTGCCTTCGTATTGTGCCGGCGGGCGAGCGTCGACAAGCTGCGCGCGATGGGTCTTGAGCACTTGCTTCACCTCGGCGCGCGTCGCGAGATAGCCGGGGCGTAAATGCGCCACGAAGATCTTCGGCTCGGCGCGGCTCGCGCCCGTGGCGACCGGCGCCGGAGTATCGGCAAACCACGCCTTGTCGCCGCCGTCGAGGATCGAGACATTGTCATCGCCGAACGCCTTGAAGGTCCAATAAACGCGCGCCGCGGCGTTGAAATCGGCATGGTCGCGGCCGCCCGGCACCACGACGACATGGCTGCGGTTGTCGATGCCGAAGCCGCCGATCAGCTTCGCCCCTTCGGCCGGCCGGGGCAGCATGCCGGGCGCGGAGCCGATCTTGGTCAGCCAGCCGTCATGTTCGAAATCGGTGAACAGCGCGCCGGGAATATGACCCGCGGCGAATTCTGTCCGATCCGCGTTGTCATGGACGTCGAGGATCACCAGGCCGGGGTCGTTGAGGTGTTGGCGCAACCAGGCGACATCCACCAGCGGCGGCGATGCTGCGCGCGCAGCGATGGCGATACCGGAAAACGCGAGCACCAGCGCGAGCAGGGCAAAACGAAGCATCGATCTGTGCATCGAGCCCTCCTGAATTTAATGCCGATACTGGTCTGACTGCGCCGACTAGTCATTGATCTAAATCACCCGATGGGCGGCGCGCCGCGCCCGGCACCGGCCCCTTGAGCCAGATCAAGGCGCCGCGGCGCTCGGGATGTCAGGATTTAAACAGTTTTGCGGCCGCGTGCCGGCATTTCGCCTTTGCCTGCACTCTTCCGGGAGGCGCGCATTTTCACGCATCGCATCAGACTGTTCTCGCTCTTCGGCTTCGATGTCTGGATCGACGCGTCGTGGCTGTTGCTGGCCGCGCTCATCAGCTGGACCCTGGCCGAGGCCGTCTTTCCCGAAACCACGCCGAACCTCGCGACCGCGACCTATTGGTGGATGGCGGGGGCCGCGACCATCGGCCTGCTGTTCTCGATCGTGTTTCACGAGACCGCCCACTCGCTGGTCGCCCGGCGCTACGGCCTGCCGATCCGCGGCATCACCCTGTTCGTCTTCGGCGGCGTGGCCGACATGGAACGCGAGCCGCCGAGCCCCAAGAGCGAGCTGCTCATGGCGGCCGCGGGACCACTCGCGAGCTTCCTGCTCGGCGCGGCTTTTCTCGTTCTCCTCACCCTGGCCAAGACCTGGAACGCACCGGACGCGATCCAAGGCACGTTGTGGTATCTGGGATACATCAACCTCATGCTGGCGCTGTTCAACCTGGTTCCCGCCTTCCCGCTGGACGGCGGCCGCGTGCTGCGCGCGGCGTTGTGGAGCTGGCGAAACGATCTCGCCTGGGCCACCCGGATCGCCACCAATGCGGGGAATCTCTTCGGCATCGGGCTGATCGTCTACGGCGTCGTCAACGTGATGACGGGGAATTTCATCGGCGGCATGTGGTTATTTCTCATCGGCCTATCCCTGCGGGGCGCCGCGGCGGCGAGCTACCAGGAGGTGATCGCCCGGACCGCGCTCGAAGGCGTCCCGGTTCTGCGGGTCATGAACCGGGAACCCATCGCCGTCGCGCCGGATCTGCCGGTCGCCGCCTTCATCGAGGATTATGTCTATCGCCGCCATCACCGCTCCTTTCCGGTCGCGCGGCGGGGCCTCCTGGTAGGCTGCGTCGGGACGGAGCAGGCGGCGAAGCTCGACCGTGCCGCCTGGCCTTCCACGCCGGTGGAACGGATCATGGCGCCCTGCGACGCGGACGACGTGGTAAGCCCGGAAACCGATGCGCTCGCAGCATTGGCGCAGATGCGGCGCGGCGGGCGCAGCCGGTTGTGGGTCGTCAAGGAAGGCCGCCTGGTCGGGGTTTTGTCGCTCCACGACATGCTGGAATTGCTGGCGGCGAAGCTGGAGCTCGAAAGCGGCGGCGGCGAATTGGGCCGGCAGAGCGGCAGGCCCGGGCGCTGATCCGGCGCGGCCGGCCGGCTATTTCTCGCGGCGCCAGTTCACGCGCACGAAATAGCCGTGCTCGTCGAAATGCAGGTTCATCTCGCCGTGATAGGCGCGCTTGACGACTTCGCCGATGCGCCGCGGCAGATGGATGTCGGTGGTCGAGATTTCCAGCCGGTCGGGCGCGGGCTGCTCGATCGACATGATGCGGTTGAGCGGATGATCCCGCTTTTCGGTCTGCTCCTCGTTGCGGGCGATGCGGATCATCTCGTCCTTGTGCGCGGCGACGAAGGGGCCGGTCAGGGTCACGCTGCCGGCCGGGAACTTGTCGTTGATGCGATGGCAGGCCCGGCACAATTCGCGCGCGGCGTTCGCCGGCGCCGGCGCCCATTGCCAGCGTCCCTCATGGTAGACCGCGCCGCATTGCGGGCACACGGTCGGCTCCTGCGGTTTGCCGGTGGCCTTGTAGGAATCGATGATGCGGTCCCATTGGGCGCGGCCCCAGCGGCGGTAGCCGGGCTCGATCACATTCGGCCGCTCGGGCGGGATTTTGGTGCTCGTCGGAATCTCCCGGATTGAGTTTCGGTTCACGACAGGCCCGCATGGTGACACGGGCTTCGCGGCGCCGGCCTTGATCTAAATCATGGAACCACGGCGCGCCCCGCGCGCATGATTTATGGCGATGGCGCGGCAAGCGCGCCGTTCCCTGCCGGGAGTTCAAGCCTGTGGGCATCTGGAAACTGACCCCCGTCGACCTGTCAGATCCGAATTGGCAGGCGAGCTCGCATCGCGGCGCGGTGATCGTGCGGGCGACCAACGAACACATCGCCCGCCATACCGCGGCCCGGGCTTTCGATGTCGTGAGCCGGTTTCCGCCGCGCGCCGGCATGCATGCGCCGCCCTGGATGCGTCCCGCGCTGGTGCGGGCCGAGCGGATCGAAAACCCGCTCTACGCGCCCGACGGGCCGCCCGAGGTGCTCGACCCCAAGCTCTAGGAGACGCCGTGGGCGAAACCGCAATCCCGGCCGGCGATGGACCGCCTGCGCAGGCCGGAGGCGAAGCCGGGGGCTGGAACGTCGTCGTCACCCTGAACGAAGGCAGCTTCTTCGATGCGCAACGGCTGTTGCGCCGCTGGGGCCGCGTCCGCTCCACGGGTTTTTATCATGTCCTCGTCATGCGGGTGGCGGACGCGGCGCGGTTCGCCGCCGAATTCGAGGCGGCGCTCGCGGAATCGCCGGGGATCCTGAACGTGATTTCGCATGTCGTGCCAGCGCGCGCCGCCTTCGACTTCCACGGCGCGGCGGAATTCGAGGCGCGCGCGGCGGAAATCGTCCAAAGCTGGCTCGGCGAACTCGCCGGCAAGCGCTTCCACGTCCGGCTGCACCGGCGCGGCCTCAAGGGCGTGCTGTCCACGCCGCGCGAAGAGAGCTTCCTCGACACCGGCCTGCTCGAGGCGCTGCAAGCGGCGGGCACGCCCGGGCGGATCGGCTTCGACGACCCCGATGAAGTGATCCAGATCGAAGTCGTCAACGGCCGCGCCGGCCTGTCGCTGTGGAGCCGGGACGAGCTCCGTCGCTACCGGTTCCTCGGCCGGTTGTGACCCCGGGTCAGGCGTGCCGCGACACCGCTCTGGCCACCTCGCCGGTCAGCTGGCGCGAGACATGCAGGGCCAGATCGCCGAACGACAGGATGCCGACCATCCGTTTCTTTTTGCAATTCAACACCGGCAGGCGGTGGATCTGTTTCCTTTCCATGAGATGCGCCGCCGCGGCGACGTCCTGGTCGTCGAAGCAATAGGTGACGCCCTTCGACATCGCCTCGCCGACGGTCTTTTTCGCCGGGTTGAAACCCCTGGCCACCGCCCGGCAGGCGATGTCCCGGTCGGTGATCATGCCCACCAGCCGGTCGTTTTTGCCGACGGGCAGGCAACCGATGTCGAGCGCCCGCATTTTCCGGGCCGCTTTCTGGAGCGACAAGGTGGGAGCGACCCACGAGACCTGCTTGGACATGATTTTCTTGACCTGCATGGTGTTTGCCTTTCGGGTTTCTGGTTGATCCGGAGCGACGAAACGTTCAACCGGTCCTGGCCGGGAAGTGCCGCAGGCCCGTGCCGCAGCTGCCCGCGATGTCCAGCATCAGGCGGGAGAATTTCTGCGCCGCTTCGGCATAATCCGCGCCGGCCTGGGCGGCGAACTTGCTCTGGCACGCGAAGGCGTCGGCGGGGTCGCGGCAGGTGGCGAGCTTCTCCCACATCGTCGAATCCTCGAGCAGACGCGACTGCAGGAACTGCGCCAGGTCGTGCGAAAGCGCGGACATCCCGCGCGCCCAGCATTCGAAGGCGCGCCGGTTCATCTCGGCCGTCGGCCAGAAAACGGCGTTCCACGCCTCGGGCCAGGCGGCGGCCTGCGGCGCCGCTCGTTTCACTTCGATCGCTGTCGGGGAGGCGGTTTTCACATCGTCCGGCATGGCTACCCTCATCGGCTAAGGGCGCGTCGGTGCCGTGGCGACAAGAGATGAAGTAAAATTCCTGCCGTCGCGACACGGATCGCGACGAAAAGCGAAATCTACATCCGATTTTATTATTTTCTCTCTTTCCGAATACCGCATTGATCTGAATCAATGCCGTTTTTCGACTTATGAGCGATTCTAAATTCAGCCACGGCGGGGAGAGAGCGGGCGAAGCCGGTGGATGAAACGCCCCCAAAAAGGGAGGCGCGGCTCGCTTGGCGGATGACCCCGCTCTCCATTGTGCCGTGACGTGCCCGCGAGCGATCTGCTTCGCGCCGTCCCCCCGACCACGAGAAGCGGATCGCTGCGGGTCACTGCGAGAGGGGATGCCGCATGCATAGCCCGGAGCAGTTGCGCAGCGAAGCCCGCCGATGCATCGCCGAGATGAACCGTTGCGATTGCAATCCCGCGCTCAAACGGCGCTTGGCGGACCGGGCGGCGGAGTTCTCGGAACTTGCGAACCGGCTGCGGCCGAGGATGCGGAGGCCGGCCCAGAATCCGCCGCCGGGGTTGGGCGGGGACTAGAATTCCGTCACGGCGCCGCGGCGGGAAGCCGCCGCGGCTCAATCAACGAGACCAGCCGCGCGCCGCCGGGTTGCAAATCCTTCCATTTTCCCTCGAACGAAAACGTGGCCAGCGCGCCGGTCGGGAACTTGCCTTCGGACAAGGGCGGCTGGTTGCAGGCGCCGGCGCCGGCCAGCGCCAGGACGAGGTCGTGCAAACCCGGATTGTGCCCGATCATCAAAACGGTCTGCGCCTTTTCGGGCAGGGCCCGAAGCTGCTTCCACAGCTCGCCTTGCGGCACTTCGTAGATCCCGTCTGCGAAGACCACCTGGGCCGGCCTTAATCTCTCGGCGATGGGGTCGAGCGTCTCCTTGGCGCGAACCGCCGTCGAACACAGCACGATGTCGGGCGCGATCTTCGTCCGCGCCATATATTTCGCCATGGCCTTCGCCGTCGCTCGTCCGCGCTTGTTGAGCGGCCGCTCATGATCCGCCAGCGCCGGATCGTCCCGGCTCGACTTGGCGTGGCGCAGCAAGTGGAGCGTTTTCATCGGCGGTCTCGTCCCAGCGCCCGGTTCGATCCAGGATTTCTAGATCGCGGCCCGGGCGACCGAAACGGCCTGCCGTCCGCCGCGCCATGTGCCCGGTCCGGCATCGAAGACGCCCGCGCATTTCGTTCGGCATTCGGCACAACGGCCCTCCTCGTCCAGGCCCCAGGCGGTGATGACGTAGCGGTCGCGCCCGATCAAAAGGGCGCGGCAGTTATGGCAGAAGGTGCTGTCGCCTTCCGGATCGAAGACATTGCCCGTGAACGCGTAGCGGATGCCGTTCTTCAGCGCGATCCGCCGCGCGCGGCGCAGCGTGGACACGGGGGTCGCGGGCCGGTCGAGCATTTTCCAAGCCGGATGAAACGCGGTGAAGAACAGCGGAACCTCGGGGCCGAGACGGGTTGCGACCCATTGCGTCATCGCCTCGACTTCCGGATCCGAATCGTTGAGGCCCGGGATCATCAGATACGTGATTTCCAGCCAGACCCGGGTCTCGTTCTTCAGATAGACCAGGGTGTCGAGGACCGGCTCGAGATGCGCGCCGCAGATTTCGTGATAGAACGGCTCGGTGAACCCCTTCAGGTCGACATTGGCGGCGTCGATGAGGCGGAAGAATTCGCGGCGCGGCTCCGGGCAGATATAGCCGGCGGTCACCGCGACGGTCTTGATGCCGCGCGCGCGGCAGGCGCCGGCCACGTCGACGGCGTATTCGAGAAAGATGGTGGGATCGTTGTAGGTGAAGGCGACGCTGCGGCAGCCGAGCCGTTCCGCGGCGCGCGCGATCTCTTCGGGCGAGGCGGTTTCGGCGAGGGTGTCGAATTCGCGGGACCGGCTGATGTCCCAATTCTGGCAGAACTTGCAGGCCAGATTGCATCCCGCCGTTCCGAAGGACAGCACCGGCGTGCCCGGGAGGAAATGGTTGAGCGGTTTCTTCTCGATCGGATCGATGCAAAAGCCGCTCGAACGGCCATAGCTGGCGAGCACCATCCGGTCCGCCTGCCGCTCCCGCACGAAGCAGAAGCCCTTCTGGCCGTCGTGAAGCTTGCAGAACCGCGGGCATAAATCGCACTCGATCCGGCCGTCCTCGAGTTTGCGCCAGTACCGCGCCGGGTGGATGGGCTGGGGATCGCGCACAGCACGCCTCCGTCCCGAAACTGCGGGCATCGCCGCGCCGCCGCTATGATTTAGATCAAGGGAGCTCCGCCGGGTCCGGCGCCTGCCCCGGCCGCTTCCGCCCTTGAAAGCGCCCCGGGCCTCCTTTATATAAGCATTACCTTATTAAGCGATGTCTTATGAAAGAGGCCTGTCATGACCGCTTTGGCGATCCGCAAACCCCGCGATTTCGAGGCCAAGGCCGGCGCGGCCGCCGCCTTGCTCGCCGCCCTCGCCAATCCGCGCCGGCTGATGATCCTGTGCGAGCTCGCCCAGGGCGAGCGTCCGGTCGGCGCGCTGGTGCGCGAAGTGGGCCTGCAGCAGGCCGCGGTGTCGCAGCATCTCGCCAAGCTGCGCCGCGCCGGCATCGTCGCCAGCCGGAAGCAGGCGCAGAGCGCGTTCTACCGGCTCAAGAGCCCGGCGGCGGTCGCCGTCATCAACACGCTCTCCGCGATCTTCTGTCCCCCGTCCCCCCGCAAAGCGAAAAGGTAGGCCCATGTCCCTCAAGCCCATCGAACCCCGCGATTTGAAGCGCCGTCTCGACGACGGCAGCGCCGTGCTGATCGACATCCGCGAGGCGGACGAGTTCGCGCGCGAGCACATCATCGGCGCGCGGCTCGCGCCGCTGTCGGGCTTCGACCGTCACGATTTCGACCGCGACCGCGGCAAGGCCGCGGTCTTCGCCTGCAAGAGCGGCAACCGCACCGCCGCCAACGCCGGCCGCATCATCGCCAAGGGCTTCCGCGAGGCCTATGTGCTGAAGGGCGGCATCGACGGCTGGAAGGCGGCCGGGCTTCCGGTCCACCTGAACCGCAAGGCGCCCATCGACCTTCAGCGCCAGGTGCAGATCGCCGCCGGCGCGCTGGTGCTGGCCGGCGTCGTCCTGGGCTTCCTGGTTTCACCCTGGTTCTTCGCGCTGTCCGGCGCGGTCGGCGCCGGGCTGATGCAGGCGGGCTTCACCGGCTTTTGCGGCATGGCCAATCTGCTGCGCCAAATGCCCTGGAACCGCCGGCAGGCGGCGTGACCGTTGCGGCCGCCATCCTCGCCGTCCTGTCGGGCGGCCTGGTCGGATTTTCGCTCGGATTGATCGGCGGCGGCGGATCGATCCTGGCGGTGCCGCTGCTGCTCTACGTCGTCGGCGTTCATGACCCGCATGTCGCGATCGGCACCAGCGCTTTGGCGGTGTCCGTCAACGCCTTCGCCAACATGCTCGGCCATTGGCGCGGCGGCACGGTCAAGTGGCCCTGCGCGGCGGTGTTCGCGGCCTCGGGCGCGGTTGGCGCCGCGCTCGGCTCTTCGCTCGGCAAGGCGACCAACGGAAACGCGCTGCTGTTCCTGTTCGCGCTGGCGATGCTGGCGGTCGGATCGGCGATGCTGCGGCCGCGCGCCGGCGGCGGCGATCCCGAGGTGCGGATCGATCCGCGCATCGCGGTGCGGCTCATCGGCATCGGCGCGCTGACCGGCGCGATTTCGGGCTTTTTCGGTATCGGCGGCGGCTTCCTGATCGTGCCGGGCATCATGCTGGGCAGCGGCATGCCGATCATCAACGCGATCGGGTCCTCCCTGCTTTCGGTCGGCGTGTTCGGGCTGACCACGGCCGCCAATTACGCGCTGGCGGGCCTGGTCGACTGGCCGGTGGCCGGCGCCTTCGTCGCGGGCGGCATCGGCGGCGGCATCCTGGGCATGAAAGCCGCCATCGCCCTGGCGCCCCGCAGACAGGCCCTGACGCGGATTTTCGCCGGATTCGTCCTGGCGGTCGCCGCCTACATGCTGGCGCGCAGCGGCTACGCCCTGTTCGGCTGAACCCGCGTCTAGGTGACCCTTGCCTTGACGACTCTTGCCTTGACTCTGGTGTTCCTTGTTTGTTCTCATGACCGGTTCCGGGCACGAGGCCCCTTTGGAATGGTTCGGGACAGGGCTGCATGCGCAAGCCGGAAACGATCGAAAAGCTCTATCTCGATTTCGACGGCTTCTTCGCCTCGGTTCTGCAACAGGCCATGCCGAGCTTGCGCGGCCGGCCGGTGGGCGTGATCCCCTTCGAAACATCGGCGGCCTATTCGACCGTGGTCATCGCCTGTTCGAAAGAGGCCAAGGCGAGGGGCTGCAAGAACGTCATGCCCGTGCCGGACGCGCTCAAGCTCTGCCCCGAGCTGGTGCTGGTGACGCAGCGGCCCGATTTGTTCCGGCGCGCGCATAACGCGCTGCTCAACGAGATCTACTGCGAGATCCCGATCGAGACGGTCAAATCCATCGACGAGCTCACCTGCAAGCTCGACCCGGCGGCAATATCCGATCCCGAATCCCTGGCGCAACGGATCAAGCGCCGCATCCGCCGCAACATCGGCGAGCAGATCACCTGCTCGATCGGATTCGCCGCCAACCGGCTGCTCGCCAAGATCGCCTGCAAGGTCGACAAGCCCAACGGCGTCACGATCTGGCGGCCCGAATCCATGCCGGAGCCGCTCTTCGCCTTGGCGCTCGCGGACATTCCGGGCGTGGGCAAGCGGATGGAAGCGCGCCTGGCCGAGGCGGAGATCACGACCATCAGCGAGCTTTGGCACACCCAGCCGAAACAGTTGCGCGCCTTGTGGAAGAACGTCAACGGCGAGCGCATGTGGTACGCGCTCCACGGCTACGACCTGCACGCGCTGCCGACCTCGCGCGGCATGTTCGGCCACGGCCGCGTGCTGCCGCCGCAGTGGCGGGATTTCGAGCATGCGCAGTCCTGCTCCCGCCTGCTTTTGACCAAGGCGGCGCGGCGGATGCGGCGCGGCGGCTATTACGCGGGAAGGCTCGGGCTGTGGCTCGACAACCGCGGATGCTCCTGGTTCGGCCAGCGCGAGATTCCCTGCGTGCAGGACGACCAGGCTTGCCTCGCCGCCCTCAAGCTCCTGTGGCGCAAGGCGCGGGCCGAATTGCCCCCGCGCAGCGAAATCATCCGCCTCGGGGTGACCTTGTCGGAACTGTCGCCGGCCAACCGGCGCCAACTCGACCTGTTCCTCAACGACGACAAGGAGCGGCGGAAATGCGAGACCCTGACCAACGCCATCGACGGGCTCAACCGCAAATTCGGCAAGCGGGTGGTGACGCTGGGGCCGTGGACGCCGCCGCCCGGCGGCTATGCCGGCGGCAAGATCGCCTATAACCGGATTCCCTCGGCGGAGGATTTCTGGTGAATTGGCAGAACGACACCGCGCTCCGGGATCTGGACGACAGCGTGCTGCTGGAAGCGACCTGCATGAGATGCCTGCATGTCTGGCTGCAAAGCCCGGTGCAGCTCCTGATCAAGGTCGATCACCGCGACGTGCATCTGGACGAGGTCGCCAAAAACCTGGCATGCCCGAGGCCGGGCTGCCGCCATGTCGGCGTCAGGCTGGCCCTGATCAAGAACGAGGACACCAGCGGTTTCGTCGGCGGGATGCCGTAGCCGCGTCCCGATCCGCTTTGACCGGACGGGCCTTGGGGTGGGTGCTGGAAGAGAACGGCAAGCTTCCGCTAAAATCGGACCGGCGGGCATTTTCCCGGGGAAAACGAAGACATGATCCCGCTCCAGGACGAAACGCGGCGGCCCCGGCGCTTTCCCATCGTCACCGCGTCGCTCATCGCGCTCAACGCGTTCGCCTTCATCCTCGAACTGACCGAGGGCGGCGCGTTCGTCGACCGCTGGTCGCTGGTCCCGGCCGACGTCGTTTCCGGCCAGGACCTGGTCACGATCCTGACCGCGCTGTTCATGCACGCCAGCTGGTCGCACATCCTGGGCAACATGGTGTTCCTCTGGGCGTTCGGCCCGGAGATCGAAGACGCGATGAACCCCGCGCGCTACCTGGTCTTCTATCTGGCCGGCGGAATCGTCTCGATGGCGGCGCAGATCGCCGTCGATCCCGGATCGACGGTTCCCAATCTCGGCGCCAGCGGCGCGATCGCCGCCGTGATGGGCGCGTTCCTGGTGACCTATCCGCGCGACAAGATCCGCACCATCCTGATCATCGGCTTTTTCGTCCGCATCACCTTCGTCCCGGCGGCGCTGCTGATCGGGTTCTGGTTCCTGATCCAACTGGTGAGCTTCGGCGCCATCACCGGCGGGGAGGAAGGCGGCGTGGCCTATATGGCGCATATCGGCGGCGTGGTTTTCGGGGCGGCCACGGCGCGGCTGTTCGAGGATCCGCGCCGGCTCGCCGCCAGGCCGTGGGACCCGGACTGACCGGCGGCGGGTCAGTGGACCAGGAGAAGGTCGAGTGCGACGCCGGCGCCCTGCATCGCCACGGCGGCGGTCACGATCAGCAGCAGGCTGAGCTTGCGGCGCGCGCGCCGGACGGGCGGCAATAATCTGGGAACGGACATGGTGAGGCCTTAACGGTGGTTGAGATTTGCCCGATATAAGGGCCGCTTCCCGTTAAGGTTCCAGAGGGATTACCGGCCGCCCTTATAAAGGCCGCGTAGAGACGGGCGGCCAGACCCCCGCTTGCGCGGGGGTGGCGGAAATCACAGGACCGACTGCACCCA
This sequence comes from uncultured Alphaproteobacteria bacterium, assembly GCA_963810055.1. Lineage (GTDB taxonomy): Bacteria > Pseudomonadota > Alphaproteobacteria > ATCC43930 > CGMCC-115725 > REEB95. The sequence goes on from CAWEME010000020.1 coordinate 31,849, forward strand.
TTCCAGCAGCTTGGTCTTGGGCAGCGCGCCGATCTTGGTGGCGGTGACCTGGCCATTCTTGAACAGCATTAGGGTGGGGATGCCGTGCACGCCGTATTTGCTCGGCGTCTGCGGGTTTTCGTCGACATTGACCTTGGCGATGGTCACCTTGCCGGCCAGGGTGGCGGCGAGATCGTCGAGGATGGGCGCGATCATCTTGCACGGCCCGCACCACTCCGCCCAGAAATCGACCAGCACCGGCTTCTGCGCGCGCAGCACCTCGGCGTCGAAAGACGAATCGGTGACCTTGTTCGGCTTCATGCCATTCTCCCAAACACCAAAAACGCGAAACGAGCGGCGAAGCTTAGGCGAGCTAAGGAAAGCGGGTCAAGCGCGGCTGCCGCAGATATGCACCGGTCCTGGCGCATGGCTCGATGGCTTGAAATGCAAGCTTTTAGGATGAGCCAAAGCGCGCGAGCGTTGAGTCGCTGATGGGCATGAGATCCGGGCCTTCGGTCCATAACAGCGCGCAGCGCACGCTCTTGCCGGGATAGACGCCCATGATCGCCGAACGGTAAGCCGCCAATTGCTCGAGATAGGCTTGCGGCACCTGGGATTCATCCGCCGGCACCGGGCGCAGGCTCTTGTAATCGACGATCAGCACCTCGTTCTCCGAAACCACCAGCCGGTCGATGCGCCCGGAAATGGCGCGGCCCTTGATCAGGCCCACCACCGGCACCTCGGCGGCGGATTGGGGCGAGAACACCTGCGCGAAATCGGGATGCGCCAGCACCGCCAGGGTTTCGGCCGCGATCGAGTCCTGTTGCTCTTTGGGCAGCGCGAACACCGGCAAGGCGAGGAAACGCCGCGCGGAGGATTCGCGCTTTTCGGGGGGAAGCTCGGGCAGGCTTTGCAGCAGGCGGTGGACCAGCAGGCCGCGGCGGAAATCCGCGCCATGAGCGGCGCTCAAGGGCGAGATCACCGCCGGTTCCTCGGCCGAAGGCCGCGACGGCGCCAGCGGCCGGGGCGGCGAAGGCTCGGGCTTGGGGTGGGTCCTGGCCCATTTCGGCAATTCGGACTTGCCCGCGCGCGCAGGCCGAGCGGCTTTGCCGGATTCCTCGGCCTTGCCCCGTTGGCGCGAGATCAGGCGCAACCCCTCGCCCGCCCAGCCGTCGCCCTTGATCCATTTGCCCGCGTCGAACGGGAAAACCTCCCCGCCCGCGCCCTTCAGCCCGGCCTGGATGAACTGGTACCAATTGCCCTCGGGCGGGGCCTGGCGGCCGTGCCAGCCGCAGACATAAAGCCGGTCCTCGGCGCGGGTGAGCGCCACGTAGAGCAGCCGGCGGTATTCCTGGTCGCGCTTCACATTGGCTTCCTCGCGCGCGAGCCGCGCCACCGGCGATGAGCCCTGCTTCAGCCAAAGCGGAATTCCTTGCGCGCTCCACACCAGCGGCGGCGTAGCCTTGGGCACCTGGAGCGTGTCGGGCAGGAACACCACCGGCGCCTGCAAGCCCTTGGCGCCATGCACGGTGATGACGCGGACCTCGTCGCGGCCGCTGTCGTTGTTGAGGTCGCGCTTGACCTCGAGCTCGCCCAGCACCAGCCAGTGGAGGAACCCCTGCAGCGACACGCCGTGGCCGCGTTCATAGGCCAGGCACGCGGCCAGCAGCTCGTCCAAGGGATCGGCGGCCTCGGGACCGAGCCGCTTGAGCATCTTGCGCCGGCCGCCGCGCGCGCCCAGCACCTCGGCGAAGAGTTCGTAAGGCGGGATGAAATCCGCCTTGGCGAGCAGCGAGGCGAGGTCTTCCGCAGCGTGGCGGAATTCCGGCCGGTCGGATTCGCGGCGGCGGAGTTCGTTCCACAGCGAACCTTTGCGCTTCCAGGCGAGCTCGAACAGCAGCTCCTCGTTGAAGCCGTAAAGCGGGCCTTTCAGCACGCAGGCGAGGGTCAGATCGTCCTCGGGCAGCAGCAGGAAATTGGCGAGCGCCACCATGTCCTCGATCGCGAGCTGGTCGGCGAGGTGCATGCGGTCGACCCCCGCCACCTCGACGCCGCGCTCCTTCAGGCTGCGCACCAGCGCGCCGATGAAAGGCGTGCGCCGCCTAACCAGCACCATGACGTCGCCGGCGGTGATGCGGCGGTTCCTGGATTCGAGCTTTTCGCTGGTGAGCGCCTCGATCCGCGCCGCCACCGCCAGAGCCAGCCGCGCCGCCGGCAGGCGGCTTTGCGACTGGGAAAAGGGCGCGTCCCAGGGCTCGGGCGGCTCCGCCTCGCCGGGACCGACCGGCGGCCAGAGTTCGACCAGCCCGGCGGCGCCCGAGCGGAAGGCCTCGTGCCTGATGTCCGCGCCGTCGAGCGTGACGCCGTCCGCCGCCGGCCCCGCGGCGAAGACGGCGTCGACCGTCTTGAGGATGGCCGGGGTGGAGCGGAAGGAGGTTTCGAGCTCGACCATGTCCCATTTGGCCTGGGCGGCGTTGACGCGCTCCTCGAAATGCCGGCGCATGTTCTGGAAGGCGGCGGGGTCGGCGCGCTGGAAGCTGAAGATCGACTGCTTGACGTCGCCCACGGCGAAGACGGTGCGGACCTCCTCGCGCGCGCTCTGGCCGGAAAAGAAATCCCCGGCCAGCGCCGCCACCACCCGCCATTGCTCGGGATTGGTGTCCTGCGCCTCGTCGATCAGGATGTGGTCGATGCCGCCGTCGAGCTTGTACAGCACCCAGGGCGCGACGCCCGGCCGCTCGAGCAGGGCGGAGGATTTGAGCACCAGATCGTCGAAATCCAAGAGCGCGCGCGAAGCCTTGAAGGATTCGTAGGATTCCAGCACCGCGCCGCCCAGACGCAGCAGCGCGGAAGTCGCATCGGCCATCAGCGCCGCGCCATGGAGCGAGCGCGCTTTCTCCAGCCGGGCGAATTCCGTCTCCATCGCCAAGACCAGATCGGGCGCCGCGTCGGCGAGCTTCCGGGTCATGAAACTCTGCCGCTTCTCCCATTTCTGGGTGAAGAAGGCCTGGCCATACTCGTCGAACTCCGCCGGGCGGAGCTTCGGGTGCGCCAGCCACAAATCCAGCCGCGATCCGGCTTTTTTGTCGTTGGCCGAGGAACTGGCCAGCAGCAACGCGGCGGCGCGTTTCAGGCTCGGGCCGTCGAAGGCCTGGTCGCGGCAGCAGGATTCGAGGATGGCGGCGGCGGTCTCGTCGGGCTTGAGCCCGAGCACCGCGCGCAGCCTCGTTTCCGCCAATTCCGGACCTTGGGCCAGGAGAGATGAAAGCCGCGCGCGTTCCGAGGCCAGGTGGTTCATCAGATCGGCGAAGCCCTGCTCCGGAACGAGATTGGTCACGAGATCCAGCGCCGCCTTGAGATCCCGGTCGCGCCCGGCGCGGGCGCGCGCCAGCACATGGGCGCGGGCCTGTTCCATCGCTTCGTCGGCGCTGCGCTCCTCCATCACCTGGAAATGCGGCGGGACATTGGCCTCGATCGGGAAGCGGCGCAGCAGCGACTGGCAGAAGGCGTGGATGGTGTCGATGCGCAAGCCGCCCGGCGCGTCGAGCACGCGGGCGAACAGGCGGCGGGCGCGGTCGATGGTCTCGGGCTCGGGATCCTCGCCGGTGAGCTTCCTGAGCTCGGCGCGGAGCTTGGAGCCGTTGACGGTCGCCCAGTCGCTCAAGCGGTCGTTGACGCGGATCGCCATCTCGGCCGCCGCCGCCTTGGTGAATGTCAAACAGAGAATCCGCGTCGGATTGCTGCCCGCGAGCAGCAGGGAGAGCACGCGGTCGGTCAAGACCTTGGTCTTGCCGGTGCCGGCCGAAGCCGCGACCCAGACCGAGGTGTCGCGGGCGGATGCCCGGCGCTGGTGAAAGGCGGGATCGGGTCTCAAAATTCGGTCCCCGCGCCCAACAGCCATTCCTTGACCCGCGCCAGATGGGTGTAATCGGAATAACGCGGCGCCCGTTCCGGCAAGGGATGCGAGCGGTACGGCGTCTTGGGATCATCGAAGCGCGCGATCAGCCGGGCGAGGCCCGCGAGCGCCCGCTTCGCCAAATCCGCCACCTCGTCCCGGTCCCTGGCCGCCGGTTTTTCCTCGCCTGCTGGATCGCCGCCCGACAGCTTCCAATAGAGCAGCGAAGCGACCGCGGCCGCGTCCACGCCCGGGAAGCCCCCGGCCTCGGCGATGGCGGCTTCCAAGGGCAGCTGCGGCGCGTAGCCCGCCTTGATCTCGCCGGAGGAGGGCAGCACGCCGGTCTTGTAATCGAGGATGGCGAGACTGCCGTCCTTGTAGCGATCGATGCGGTCGGCCTTGCCCGAAAGGGTGAAAGGCCCGGCCTTGGCGGGCAAAAGCAGCGAGCCTTCGATCTCGCTGAAGCTTTGCGCGATTTGGGATCGGCGTTCGCGCTCGAAGGCGACCAGCCAGGACGCCACCCGCTCGAAACGCGGCCACCAGAATTCGCGCACGCTGGCGCGTTCGAGGCTGCTGCCGAATTCCTCGGCCCCGATGCGCAGCAGATCGGCTTCGGCGCCTTCGGGCAGATCGCCCGGATGCTCTTTCAGGAAGCGGTCGAGCGCGGCGTGGATGAAGATGCCGCGTTCGGCCAGGCCGGGGTCCTGGTCGATCGGCTCGACCGGCCGGAGGCGCAAGATGTGGCGCGCATAGATGGCGTAGGGATCGCGGATCCAGGTCTCGACCGAGGTGACCGAGAGTTTGCGCGGCCGGGCCTCGACCGGCGGCCTGGGCGCGGGCGGCGCGCAGGCCTCGTGCTGGCCCGGATCGTCGAGCCTCGCCTGCCAGGCCAAAGGCGCGCCCTCCTTGGCGTGGCCGAACCACAGATTTTCCTCGAGCTTCACCGCGCGCAGCACGGTATCGAGCCGCAGCAGCCAGCGCGACGACACGGTGGGTGTGCCTTCGACCCGCGAGGCCCGGGTCAGCACCACCTCGCGCGCCCCCAGGCACTGGGCGAAATCATGCGCCGCCGCGCCGATGCGCCGCTCGGGCGGGGGCAGGCCGAAATCGCGCCGCATCGGCCGCGATAGCCAGGGATCGCTGTCGGCGCGCGGCGGCCACACCCCTTCGTTCAAGCCGCCGAGCACCAGGAGATCGGCCTGTTGGAGGCGCGCCTCGAGCAGGCCCCAGATGAAAAGGCGCGGATGGCGGCCATAGGCGGGCCGCACCACCACGCCCGCCAGCAGGGATTCGAACAAAGCGGGGTAATCCGATCCGGCGAGATGCGGGAATCCCTTGGCGGCTTCGAGCAGCCCGCTCGCATGCAGCGCCGCCGCCTCGCCCGCCTCGCCGCGCCAGAGATTGGCGGCGCCCGGGGATTCGTCGCTCGCCGCCAAAGCCTCGGCCGCAGCGATATGGGCGGCGATCAGATCGCCGAGCGCCGCCTTGGGAGATTGGAGCGCCGCCATCAGAGGCGACAAGGCGCGGCCCAGACGAGATGCCAAATCCTTGAGTTCGGAATTTTTTACCGCGTCGAGCAGCCCGTCCAGCCCATGCGCGGGCCGAGGCCCGCGCAGCGCGGCGAGCTCGAGCTTGCGCGACAATTCACGGAAGCGGCCGGGTGCCAAGCCGCAAGCGGCCAGGGGATGCTTCACCAGGGACAAAAGCGGCAGCGGCGCCAGTTTCTCGGCAGCGGCTTCCAGCACCAGACGCAGGAACACGCCGGGCGGCGTCGCGGATAGCGGCAATCCCGCCGAATCGTCGATCTCGATACCCCAACGCCGGAGCTCGCCGGCGACGCGGCGGGCGAGATCGCGGTCGGGCGTCACCAGCGCCGCCGTGGTGCCCGCGTCTTCGAGCTTCCGGCGCAGCAGCAGCGCGATCACGGTGGCTTCTTCCTGCGGCCCGGGGCAATCGACCCGCAGCATGCCGGTCAGCGCCTGGACGCCGATGCCGGAGATGGCGCCCCAGCGGTGGCTGACATCGGCCGGGCGCAGCAATTCCTTGACCAGCGCCGCGCGCGATTTGGGCCCGCCCTTGATGCCGGGCGCGGGCCAGGGCGCGACCTCCTTGGGCGGAACTTCCAGCAACGCCAAGAGCCTGGCCAGCAGATGCTGCGGATGGGTGGGATCGAGCGCGACCGCCTCCCAGGTCTCTTGATCGGCGGCCTGATCGAGCCCGGGCAGCACCACCATGCCTTGCGGCAATCCCGCCACCACCTTGATGAGCCGGCCCACCGCCGGCACCGAGCCGGTGATGCCGGCGGCGATCACCGGATGCGCGGGCGGCGATTTGGTCCAGGCTTCGGCCTGGCGTGACAGCACCAGGTTGCGCCGCGTCGCCGGGTCGAGCCCGCCGAGCGATGCGAGTTCCTGGGGCCAGTATTCGGTGACGATGGCGAGGAATTTGAGCACCTGCTGCCAATGCGCGGCGTGGCGTTCGGGCGCCAGATCCGCGAGCCTGGCGAAGTCGCAGCCTTCGGTCGCGGCCTCGTCGAGAAACCGCGCCAGTTCGGCGGCCAAGGGCGCGGCCTGCGCCGCGCTCATCGCCTCGGTTCCGGCGGCCTGGCCCCAGGCCAGCACCAGCCGCGCCAGCTTCAACCGCCTTGTCGCCTCGGGGATGGCGGGCGGGATGTCGCCACCGCCGCCGCCGGGATCGGCTTCGTCGGCGAGCAGGCCCAGCTCCTCGGCGTCGAGATCGCCCACCGGCAAAAGCCGCGGCAGCAACATCGGCTTGCCCTTGCCCTGGCGCAAAAAGGCCTCGCCCAAAGAGCGGACGGCGCGGCGCGTCGGCAGCAGCACGGTCATGCGCGCCAGGGCGAGCGGATCGCCCTGGGCGAGCTTCAACAGCCCCGCCACCAGCGCGTCGAGGAAGGGCAGTTCGGGCGCTATCGAATAGACCGCGCGGCCCTTCATCGGATCAGCGTTCGACGCGGCGGGTGTTGAGGCGTTCGGTCGCGGCGGCGAGGCCGGCGGGCGTGCCGATGTGATACCACTCGCCGTCATGCACCAGCCCGCCGAGCCTGCCCCGGGATATCGCGCGGTCCCACAGCAGGTTGATCGAGAACGCACCGTCGGGCGCGTTTTCGAACAGGCGGCGGTGCAGGATTTCGACCCCGGCGAAGACCTGGGGCGCCACCTCGCGCTCCAGGCGGCGGCGCGGCAGGCCCAGGGGATCGAGGAAGAAATCGCCCGGCCCCTCATAGCCCACGGCGTTGGTGGCGCGCTGCATCAGCAGGACCGCGTCGAAGGGTTCGTCGGCGAATTTCCGCGCCAGCCGCGCCAGCGCCGGCAGCCCGCCGTCGCGCCAGAACACGTCGGCGTTGACGGCGTAGAAGCTTTCGCCCAGCAAGGGCAGCGCCTTCTTGATGCCGCCGCCGGTTTCGAGCACCACTTCCTCGCGCGAGAATTCGATTTCGATGTCGCGGCGCGGCTTCAGATGGCGTTCGATCGCGTCGCCGCGGTAATGGAGATTGACCACCGCGCGCTTGACCCCGGCTTGGGCCAAACGGTCGAGTACGTGATCGACCAAGGCGCGGCCTTCGATCTCGATCAGCGGCTTGGGCAATGACTCGGTCAGCGCGCCCATGCGCTTGCCGCGCCCGGCGGCGAGGACGATGGCGGTTTCAGGAATGGCGGGGGAAGTTTTCATGCCGCCGGACGCCGCGGCGGGATGCCGCGCGATGATTGCGGAATATGGGTGTCGAACCAGCGCGCCACGCTTGCCAGCGCGGGATGCTTGAGGCTCCGCTCCAGCAGCCGCCAGACGCGCGGGATGTGGGGCAGATATTGCGGCTTGCGGTCGCGGATGCTGAGCCGGGTGAAGATGCCGATCACCTTGGCGTGGCGCTGCGCGCCGAGCACGGCGCAGGAGGCCGCGAAAGCCGCCGGGTCGATGCCGGGAAACGCCGCGAGATAACGCTGATTCATGCGTTGGGCCAGGCCGGGTTCGATGTCGCGCCGTGCGTCTTCCAAGAGCGAGACCAGATCGTAGCTCAACGGCCCGAGCACCGCGTCCTGGAAATCGAGCAGGCCGCAAGCCAAGAGGCCGGCGCGGTTGGGGACGCGCATCAGATTGTCGACGTGATAGTCGCGCAGCACCAGCGTCGCGGGCACGCTTCGCGCCAGCGGGAAGAGCGCGCGCCACAGGCCGAGATACTCCGCGCGCAAGGCGGGATCGGGCAGCTTGCCGGTAACCGCCGGCCAATACCAATCGACCAGCAGCGCGGCTTCGTTCAGCAGCTTTTCGTCGTCGTAAGGCCCCAGGAACGGCGCCTCTTTGGGCTTGAAGCGCCGCGCCAGCTCGATCAGCACGTCGACGGCGAGGGCATAAAGCGGCTCCTCATCCTCGCCTTGCGCCAGGAGGCGCGTATAGGTGTCGTCGCCCATATCCTCGATCAGCAGCAAGCCGTTCTCGGCGTCCTGGTTGAAGACGGCGGGCGAGCCCAGGCCGAGGCCGCGCAGCAGCCGCGCCACCGCGAGATAGGCCCGCACGTTTTCCAACGGCGGGGCGGCGTCCATCAGCAGCGCGCGGCGTTTCTCGGGGCCGAAAAGCCGCACGTAACGGCGGAAGGAGGCGTCGGCGGGCAAGGTCTCGCGCCGGGCGCCGCTCCAGCCGGCCTGGTTCAAGAACCGCTCGATATGCGTCTCGCGCTCGATCACCGCCCTAAACCCTCGAGCCGCTTTTGCCAGGAGGAAGAGCCGGACAGCCTGGCGACGCGCGCGGTCTCGCCTTGGCCCATCGCCAAGGCCAGGTCGAGACGCTCTTCCGGCAGGAATTCGCCCAGCCGCTCCGGCCATTCGATCAGGCAGATGCCTTCGGCCAGCGCCTCGTCGAGGCCGAGCTCGCGGATCTCCCCGGGCGATGCGATGCGGTAGAGATCGAAATGCCAGACCGGAATGGCGGCCTCTTCGTCATAGACCTCGACCAGCATGAAGGTGGGGCTCGGGACCTCGGCCGCTTCGAGGCCGCGGGCGCGGATGAAGGCGCGGGCGAAGCTGGTCTTGCCGCTGCCGAGCGGGCCGGAGAGCGCGATCACGTCGCCTTTCCCGGCGCGCGCGGCGAGCAAGGCGGCCAGGCGGCCGGTTGCCGCCTCGTCGGGCAGATCGATGGTCAGGGACAGCGCGCCTTCCACGGCTTAGTTTTAGGGGCTGGTGCCGCCCCCCGCAATGGTGGGTCGTGTCTCGGCTTGAGCACTGGACAGGTGTTGTGCGCCCTTCGCCCCCTCCCATTCCCTCCCCCGTAAACGGGGGAGGGAATGGGAGGGGGCGGCGGGGTTGCGGGAAGGAGCATCCGCGGTCATGGTTGGGCCAAAGGGAGAGAGCGCATGGCGGAGAGTTACCAGACGGATGTGGCGATCATCGGCGCGGGGCCGGTGGGCCTGTTCGCCGTGTTCGAATGCGGCATGTTGAAGCTTTCCTGCCAGGTGATCGACGCGCTCGACCATCCGGGCGGGCAATGCACCGCGCTTTATCCCGAAAAGCCGATCTACGACATCCCCGCCTATCCCCGGATCGACGCGCATGAGCTGGTGGAGAAGCTGGTGGAACAATCCCGCCCGTTTTCGCCGCGCTACCATCTCGGCCAGGCGGTGACCGCGCTCGAACACCTGCCCCAGGGCGGGTTCCGGCTCAAGACGGCCAAGGCCACGACGATAGACGCGCGGGCGGTGATCGTCGCCGCCGGATCGGGCGCCTTCGGCCCCAACCGCCCGCCGCTCGACGGCATCGAGCGCTATGAAGGCAAGAGCGTGTTCTACCTGGTGGGACGGCGCGAGGATTTCCGGGGCAAGCGCGTGGTCATCGCCGGCGGCGGCGATTCGGCGGTGGATTGGGCGATTTCGCTGGCCGAGGTGGCGGCCAGGGTGATGGTGGTGCACCGCCGCGCCAAGTTCCGCGCCGCGCCCGGCTCGGCGGCGAAGCTCCAGGCCCTGGCCGATGAGGGCCGGATCGAGCTGGTGGTGCCTTGTCAGCTCCAGGGACTCGAAGGCGCCGGCGGGAAACTTTCGGCGGTGATCGCGGCCGATCTCGACGGCAAGACGCGGCGGCTTGAGGCGGATGTGCTCCTGCCCTTCTTCGGCCTCGCCGCCGAGCTGGGGCCGATCGCGCATTGGGGCATGGAGCTGGAACAGCACCACGTGAAGGTGAACCCAGCGACCTGCATGAGCTCGGTCCCGGGGATTTTCGCCATCGGCGACGTGGCGCATTATCCGGGCAAGCTCAAGCTCATCCTGTCGGGCTTCGCCGAGGCCGCGCTGGCCGCGCATGCGATCTTCCCGCTGGTCCATCCCGGCGAGGCGCTGCATTTCGAGTATTCGACCACCAGCGGCGTGCCGAGGCTCTGAGCTCAGCTCGCCGCCAGCACGGCCAGAGCGGCGAGCGCGGTGGCCAGGCCGAGAATCTTCCGGGCGGTGACCTGCTCCCGCAGCAGGATTATCCCGAGCGCCGCCGTGACGATGAATCCCATCTGGGCGATCGGGACCATGACGCTCGCCTCGCCCCGCGCGACGCCGCGCAGCAGAAAGACGAAGGCGGCCAACAGAACGACGGCGACGACGGCGCCGTAACGCCAGGCCGCCGGCGGCAGAAGCAATCTGCGGTCGGCCAAGAACACGAACAGGGTCGCCAGCGGCATGAACACGGTGGCTTGCGCCGCAATGAGCGTTTCCGGCAGGGCGCCGTGGCGAAGCCCCACCGTGTGAAAAAAATTCGCCGCGCCGAAGGCCAGCGTCGCCGACAGCACCCGCGCCAGCGCGCGCCGGTCTTCGCGTGCGCGCTCGCCGGGCTGACGCGCGCCGAGCAGCAACCAGGTCGCGAGCAGCGCCAACGCCAGACCGGCGGTTTTCGCCGGCGTCAACGGTTCGCCGAGGAAGACGATCGCGAGCGCCGCCGTGACGATGAAATTCAGGCGGAAGATCGGGGCGTTGACGCTGACCGGACCGCCAGCCAGGCTGCGGACGAAATTGTAGAATCCGATGAAGACGAAGACGCCGGCCAGCGCGCCCCACAGCGCCGCCGCGCGGGGCACCAGCGCGTGCGTCGCCACGGCGTAGGCCAGGATGAGCGGAAAGAAGAACCAGGCCTGGCCCATCAGGAAATGGTCGGCGCGGATGCCGGAAGCGGCGGCGCGCTTGTAGATGAAGTCGCCGACGCCGTAACAGACCAGGGAAGCGAGCGCGTATTCGATTCCCTCAGTCATGCGCGCGCGGTCCGGGTCCGATGGGAGATGGAAACAAAAGCGACTTATACGGTCGCGGGATAGCGGGACCATAGCGCCATCCCGGCCGGCCTGCCTTACAAGATTTGATTGGGGACGCTTCCGGCCATGTTACTATCGCGCCTCAAGCCGTCAGTCCGAATTTGCGGGAGGAAACCTATGCGTCACCCCATCAAGACCGGCCTCGTCGCCCTGGGCGTGGCCCTAGCCCTGCCGCTGGCCGTTTGCCAGCGGGCGGCGGCCGATGAAAGCGCCGGCGCCTATATCGGCGACGCCGCAGTCACCGCCAAGGTCAAGACGGCGATCCTGACCGACTCCCAGCTCAAGGTGTTCGAAATCCACGTCACCACCTATCACGGCGTGGTCCGGTTGGACGGGACCGTCGATTCGGAGACGATGATCGGTCACGCGACCGAAGTGGCAAGGCACGTCGGCGGCGTCAAAGCGGTGCACAACGACCTCTACGTCAAGTGACGGCGCCGGCGGGCCGTTAAAACAAGGAATGAGACTGGGTGGTCAGGTCGCCGTTGTAGGGATGATTGCCCTGGTCGTCGCAATTCGTCGGACAGCCGTAAGGCGGCGACAGGTAAACGCATCCGCTCAACAGCAGCGCCGCCGCGATCATCGACAGTTTCAGCAAAGTTTTCATCGCCGCCTCTCCCTGATTTTATGCCGCCGCCCAACCCGGTTGGCATGGGACGAGCGGCCAGTATAGCCCGGATCAGGACAGGCGCGGATTCAAACCGGGACACCGGGCTGTTTGGTTTGCTCGCTCTCCTGCTCGACCCGAGCCAGCTCCAATTCCAGCTCGGCGATCTTGTCCAGATAGACGCGCGCATGCGCGGAGATGATGCCCTGCGCCAGGAGAAGGCGATAATGGGCGATCTGGCGGCGAATTTCCTCGGCGCGTCGGTTCATGGCGGTGAACGAAACTAAACTATCGCCGGAAAACCGCCATGATCCAAATCAATCGCGCGGGCGGTTTCGGACTGCCGCGCTATTCCCCCGCCTGGCGCAGCGCCTCGGCAGCGGCCGGGATGTGGATGGTGACGGTGGTGCCGGAGCCGGGCGCCGATTGCAGCTCGATGCGCCCGCCGTGGAGATCGACCAGGCTCTTGACCAGCGACAGGCCCAGCCCCGCGCCCGCCTCGCGGCCCTGGCCGCGCTCGAATTTCTCGAAGATGCGCGCGTGGTCGGCCGGCGCCACGCCGATGCCGGTGTCGGAGATGGCGAGCGCGACGCCGCCGCCTTTCTCGCGCCGGGCCTTGAGCGTGATGGCGCCGCCCGCGGGCGTGAACTTGATGGCGTTCGAGACCAGGTTGAAAAGCGCCTGTTTCAGGCGCTTCTCGTCGGCGACCAGCGGGCCGATATCGGCCGGGCAGTCGAATTCGAGCTCGATGCCCTGGTTGCGCGCGCGCTCATGCGCGAGATTCATCACCGCCGACATCAGCGCGTGGACGTCGACCGGCGCGGTTTCCAGTTGCAAATAGCCCGCCTCGATGGTGGCGAGGTCGAGGATGTCGTTGATGAGCGAGGACAGCTTCTGCGCGCTTTCGAGGATGCCGCGGCTGTATTCCAGCTGGCGCGGATTGAGCTCGCCGAAATACTGGTTGGCCAGGATCTCGGCGAAGCCGCCGATGGCATTCAAGGGCGTGCGCAACTCGTAGGAGACGTTGGCGATGAATTCGCTCTTGAGGCGGCCGGCGGTTTCCAGCGCCTCGGTGCGCTCGCGCAAGGCCTGCTCGACCCGGCTCGAATCGGTGACGTCGAGATAGCTCAAGAGGATGTTGCCGTCGGGCAGCGGCACGGTCACCGCCTGAAGCCGCGAGCCGTCGGCGCGTTCCAAAAGCGAGGACGAGCCGGCATGCGAGGTGAGCGCGGCGACGATGCGCCGCTTGGTCTCGGGCCAGGGGCCGGGTTCGGCCGAGAGCGCGCGGCATTTCTCGACGATGTCGGCGATGTGCGGCTCGCCGGCCAAATCCTCGGGCGCGAGTTTCCACATCCGCGCGAAGGCCGGGTTCCACAGCTTGAGCCGCGCGTCGGAGCCGACCACGGCGATGCCTTCGTAGAGATTGTCGAGGGTTTCGCGCTGCGCCGCGATCAGCGCGTTGTAGGAGCGTTCGAGCGCCAGCCGGTCGGTCACGTCCTCGTAAACGAAGGTAAGCCCGCCCAGCGGATGCGGGCTCACGCTCAGGCGCAAGGTGCGCTCGTCGGGCAGGTGCAGCAATTCCTCCAACGGCTGGATGAGCGAGGTGAAGAGCGCGCGCTGCTGCTTCTTGAAGGCGCGGAAATCGGCGTGTTCGGGAATCCGCCGTCTTTCCCTGAGTCTTTCAAGAATTTCGTCCATGGTCGGCGACGAAGCCAGCCAGTCGGGTTCGAGCTGCCAGAGTTGGGCGAAGGCGGCGTTGAAGAAGCTGAGCCGCGTATCGGGGCCGTAGATCGCGATCGCGGCCGCGACGTTCTCCAACACCGTGGCATGGGCGGCGGTGTGGCGGGCGAGCTCGCCGCGCAGGCCCTCGGCCTCGGTCAGGTCGGCGGCGAAACCCACCAGCTCGCCGCTTTCCTTCAGCGGGATCTCCGAGAGTTCGAGCAGCTTGCGCGCGCCGTCGACCACGACATGGCGGCGCTCGCGCTGGGGCGCGCCCTGGTCGCGCGCGCGCCCGGCCAGCGCGCGGCTTTCGGGGCCTGCGAGTTCCAGACCCTGCTCGAGCGCCCGGGACGGATCGGCATCGACCGCTTCGGCATAGGCGCGGTTCAGCCTGACCAGCTTCAGATCGCCGATACGGCGGCGCCAGACCGGCAAAGGCAGCGCCTCGAGGAGGGCGCGCAAGGACGCGCGTTCGCGTTCGGCGGTTTCGGCGCGCGCCAGCAGCGCCGCGCGCTGCTTTTCGCTGTCGCCCAGGCGCGAGGCGAGCCGGTTGCGCTCGCCTTCCAGGGTTTCGATGCCGATGCGGTAGGCGCGCTGCAGCCACCAGAACGCCGCCAGCGCGGCAGCCGCGAGCAGCGCCAGAGCGGCGATCAGAACCGGCTGCGTTAGGACGAGATTGACGATGTCGGCCCTCCGACGGCGCGACTCGGGCACCCGAGTCGAATCGACCGGATTCTAGGCAAGTGCGTTGAAATCGTCGAGCAAGCTTGCGATTCGCCCGTCATCGAGCTGATCCATGATGGCGCGGGCGCGTTGCACCGCCGAAGCCAGGTCCATGGCCCGAATCCTCTGCTTGACGCGGGGGATATTGGCCGGCGCCATCGACAGATCGCGGATGCCGAGCCCGAGCAGCAGCGCGGTATAGCGCGGATCGCCCGCCATCTCGCCGCACAGGCTGACCGGCTTCTGCGCCCGGAGCGCGGCCTCGACCGCGAACTGGATGAGGCGCAGCACCGCCGGGTGCAGCGGGTTGTGGAGATAGGCCACCTGTTCGTCGCCGCGGTCCACCGCCAGCGTGTACTGGATCAAATCGTTGGTGCCGATGGCGAAGAAATCGGCGACCTTGGCCAGGGCGTCGGCCGCCAGCGCCGCGCCCGGTATCTCGATCATCACGCCCAAGGGCGGAGGCTGGTCGGGGACGCGCGCGCCGCGGCGCTTGAGGCGGCGGATGGTTTGATTGAGCGCGTCGCGCACGGCCAAGACCTCGCCGACGCTGGAAATCATCGGCAGCAGGATCCGCACCGGGCCGAGCGCAGCCGCGCGCACCATGGCCGCGAGCTGGGCGTCGAGCAAGCCGCGCTCCTTCAGCGAAAGCCGGATGGCGCGCAGGCCCAAAACCGGGTTGGCCCCCTCGCCCTCGAACGATTCGGCCAAGGGCGCCGCCAGCTTGTCGCCGCCGACGTCGAGGGTGCGCAGCGTGACCGGGCGGCCTTCCATGCCGCGCACCAGCCCGGCATAGGCCTGGTACTGCTCCTCCTCGTCGGGCAAATCCTCGCGGTTCATGTAGAGGAACTCGGTGCGAACCAGGCCCAGCCCCTGGGCGCCGGAAGCCAGCGCCTGGTCGAGCTCGCGCGGCAATTCCAGATTGGCTTCGAGCGTGATTTCCACCTCGTCCCGGGTGATCGCGGGCAGGCGCTTCAGGCGTTGCAGCCCCTTGCCCTCGCGCGCCAGCGCCGAGCGTCTTTTCTCGAAACGCGCCAGGGTCGAAGGCGAGGGATTGAGCACGACCTCGCCGGTGGCGCCGTCCAACGCCACTTCATCGCCTTGCACCGCGCCCTTCAACAGCCCGGCCACGCCCAGCACCGCCGGAATGTTGAGCGCGCGCGCCATGATCGCGGTATGGCCCTCGGCGCCGCCCAACACCGTGGCGAAGCCCCGGACCTGGCGCGGGTCCATCAGCGCGGTATCGGCGGGCGACAGTTCCTCGGCGAGGATGATCGAGCCTTCCTCGAGCGTCTTGAAGGCGGTGAAAGGCGTCTTGGTCAGGGCGCGCAACAGGCGCCGTCCGACCACGCGCACGTCCTCGATGCGCGAGGCCAGATAGGCGTCGCCCATGGCGGCGAAGCTTTCGCCGAGCTGGTCGATCTCGAGCTCGACTGCGCGCTCGGCGTTGACGCGGTCGTGGCCGATGCGCCGCTCGACGCCGCGCACGAAGCGCGACTTGCCGAGCATGGCGATATGCGCGTCCAGCAGATAGCCCATCTCCTCCGCCGCCGAACCGGGAAGATTCGCGGCCTTGCTCTTGAGCTTCCGCAGCTGCTTCTGCGAGCGCTCGACCGCTTCCCGGAAACGCTCCAGCTCGGCCGGAACCTCGCCCGCTTCGAGGCGGCGTTCGGGCACCACGATCGCGCCTTCGTCGGTGACATAGGCCGGGCCCACGGCGATGCCCGGCGAAACGCCCAGGCCCTGGAGCCGGCGCTCACTCTTCATGGATTTCCTCGCTGAAGCCGCCTGCGATCAGCGCGGCGAGCGCGTCGAGCGCCGCCGCCGCGTCGGGCCCGGAGGCCGCCAGCTCGATGACGCTGCCGGGGCCTGCGGCCAGCATCATCAGCCCCATGATCGAGCGTCCCGAAACCGAGGCGCCGGCCTTGGTGACGGTGATCTCGGCGTCGTATTCCCAGGCGAGCTTGACGAAACGCGCGGCCGCGCGCGCGTGCAGGCCGCGCTTGTTGAGGATGGTGACGGTGCGCCGGTGTTCCGCCGGCCCGGCTGTGGACGCGCTGTCCACCATTACTTGACGTCGGCGAGCAGCTGCGACGCGACGTTGATGTATTTGCGGCCCGCTTCCTGGGCGCCGCGCACGGCCTCGGCCAGGCTTTCGCTTTCGCGCAGGCTCGCGAGCTTGATCAGCATCGGCAGATTGACGCCGGCGATGACCTCGACCTTGGCCTTGTCCATGATCGAGATGGCGAGATTGGACGGCGTGCCGCCGAACATGTCGGTCAGCAGCACCACGCCGTCGCCGGTATTGACCTCCTCGACCGAACGCAAGATGTCCTGTCGGCGCCGTTCCATGTCGTCTTCCGGGCCGATGCAGACAGCGGCGATGTTGCGTTGCGGGCCGACGACGTGCTCGAGCGCGGCGATGAACTCCGCGGCGAGACGGCCGTGGGTGACGAGAACCATGCCAATCATGCGATGTCCTTCACGGGATGTTCGGGCGCCTCGGCGGAGGCGGCTTCCGGCGCCGGGCGGTCGAGATCGCGGTGCAGGATGCCGACCGAACGCCCCGCCCCGGCGAGCCAGGCGGAGAGCCGTTCGGCGGCGTAGACCGAGCGGTGGCGGCCGCCGGTGCAGCCCAGCGCGATGGTGAGATAGCTCTTGCCCTCGGCCTCGTAGCGCGGCAGCAGCCGGCTGAGCCAGTCGCACAGTTCCTGGAAGCGCGGGGCGAAATCGGGATCGGATTCGATGAATTTTCCGACCTCGCGGTCGCGGCCGGAGAGCGCCTGCAAATCCTGGACGTAATACGGGTTCTTGAGGAAGCGCATGTCGAAGACCAGATCGGCGTCGCGCGGCAGGCCGTGGCGGTAGGAGAAGGAGGTGACGAAGATGGCGATGCCGGGGGCGTGGTCGAGCCGGAAATGGCCGGCGAGCACGCGCTTCAGGTCGGCGGCTGTGAGGGACGAGGTGTCGATCACCAGATCGGCGCGGTCGCGCAACGGCCAGACGCGCTGGCGTTCCAGCCGGATGCCGTCGGCCACCGGATGATCGGCCGCCAGCGGATGGCGGCGGCGGGTTTCGGTGTAGCGGCGTTCCAGCCGGTCGTCGTCGCAATCGAGGAACACCATGCGCAGCTCGATGGCGTTGCTCTTGACCAGCTCGTCGAGCGCCTTGACCAGCGCGGGCACGGCGAAGTCGCGCGTGCGCACGTCGACGCCGACGGCGAGCGGCGCCTTCAGCTTTCGCGGGCCGAAGAGATTGGGCAGGAGCGACAGCGGCAGGTTGTCGACCGCCTCGTAGCCCATGTCCTCGAACGCCTTCAACGCGGTCGACCGTCCCGCCCCCGACATGCCGGTGACGACCAGAAGACGGCCGCGCTGCGGACGGGATTGGGATTTCATGGCCGGGCGAGCGCCGTTTCGGCTTCGCGCATGTCGTCGCCCGCCAGCACCTTGAGCGCCAGGCGCAGCTTGGCCGCGGCCGACGCCTCGAAAGGCGCCAGCGCGATCAAGGGGATCGACACGCCCAATATGTCGCAAGCCCGCTGTTCGGGCAGGCGTTCGATGTCATCCGCTGGCACCAGATCGACCACCAAACGCAAGCAGGATTCGGCCCGGCGCGGCAGGCGCAGCAAGCCCACGCCACGCGCCTCGATCAGGCCGGATATGGAAGGGGGCGCGGTCATCACCACCTCGCCGCCGCGGCGCGCCAGCGCGGTCTGGTCGTCGGCCACCAAGGCCGCGCCCTGGTCGATCAGGCGCAGCGCCAGGTCGGATTTGCCCGCGCCCGAAGGCCCGCGCAGCAGCACGCCCGCCCGGCCCAACGCGACCGCCGTGCCATGGATGAGATGCAGGGGGTTGGAATTCATCGGGCGCTTAGGTGCGCCGCTCTGGATGCAAAGTCAATGGTGTGACGGCCCCCGGTCCGGGTGAATGGGAAATTTCTCAATCAATCGATGGACTTAGCGGGCAACACCCCATGGTTATCAGGGCCGTTTGTGACAGCCGCATGGTCCGATATTGCCTTGCACCATGAACCCCATCAGCCCACGGGCAGGCGGACGATGAAGCGCGCGCCGGCGACCTTGCCCGAGGCATCGGCGCGATTTTCGGCCTTGAGCGTGCCGCGATGGGTTTCGACGATCTGCTTCGAGATCGACAGGCCCAGGCCGGAATGGGTCCCGAATTTCTCGCCCGCCGGCCGTTCGCTGTAGAAGCGGTCGAAGATCGCCTCGAGCTTGCCCGGCGGGATGCCCGGGCCGTCATCCTCGACCGCGATTTCGGCGAAGGCGCCGGCGCGGCGCGCGGTAATCCGGATCGAGCCGCCCGGCGGGCTGAAGGAAACGGCGTTCTCGATCAGGTTGCGGAACACCTGGACCAGGCGGTCCTCGATGCCCGGCACCGCCAGCGCGCCTTCCGGCACGGTTAGGATCAGCTTGGGCGCGCCCGGACGCGCGGCGGATTCATAGACCTCGACCAGCGCCGCGAGCAGGCGGTCGAGCCGGACGGGAGCGAATTCGTCGCGGAACAGCTCGGCGTCGAGCCGCGAGGCGTTGGAGATGTCGGTGACCAGGCGGTTGAGCCGGTCGATATCCTCCATCACCAGCGCCAGCAGCCGCTTCTGCTTCACCGGATCGTCGATCCGCGCCACGGTCTCGATCGCGCTCTTCAAGGAGGTGATCGGGTTCTTGATCTCGTGCGAAACGTCGGCGGCGAAACGCTCGATCGCCTCCATCCGCAGCCACAGCGCCGCGGTCATGTCGCGGAGCGCGCCCGACAGCTCGCCGATCTCGTCGCCGCGCCCGGTCAGGTCGGGGATGACGGCGTCGCGGCCGGGACGGCGGCGCACGCGCTCGGCCGCGGCGGCCAGCCGCCGGATCGGCCGCGCGATGGTGCCGGCGAGATAGAGCGACAACAGCACGGTGACGATCAGCGCGAAGCCGAAGACCTTGATGATCTGGAAACGCACCGAACGCACCGCCGCGTCGATGTCGGTCGAGCCGATCGACAGCTGCACCGCGCCCAGCACCTGGCGGTAGCGCTGCACCGGCACCGCCACGGTGATGACCAGGCCGCCGTATTCGCGGTCGCTTTGCACCGCGCTGGCGATGTCGCCCGACAGGGCGCGCGTCACCTCGGGATAGTCGGATGCGGTCTGGACCGGCGGCTCGACATAGGGCGGATAATGCCGGTGCGCCGGCAGCAGCCAGACCACGGTGGCATAGACGCGGTCGGCCAGGCGTTCGAACAGGCCAGGATTGGGCGGCGGCAGCACGGATATTTCCACCATCCCGCCGGGGCCGCGCAGCTCGTTGGTGTCGGCGATCAGATGGCCTTGCAGATCGTAGACCCGTGCGCGGGTGTCGAGCGTCGGTTCGACCAGGCGTTGGATCATCTCGCGCGCCACTTCCGGCGCCAGGGTGAGGCCGACCTGCGGCTCCTGGCTGACCGCGCCCTCGCCCAAGGCGGCGCCGAAGATCTGCCCCTGGGTTTTGAGCGCGTCGATATTGGCGTCGATCAGGCCGGTCTGATATTGCCCAAGATAGAGCAAGCCGCCGCCGAGGATGGCGAGCGCGAAGATGTTGACCCCCAGGATGCTGCGTGTCAGCGGCGAGATGCGCCGGTAGAAACGCAACGGCGCGGCGACCAGGCCGGGCAGGCGCGGCCACAGCCACGCGGCGCCCCGCCCCGCCAGGCGCGAGGCGATACGCCACGCCGCCCGCGCGCCGGACCTCGCGGCGGAAGCGGGTTTGGGCCGCTTGGCGCGATCAGGCGTCGCGGTAGCGGTATCCGACGCCATAAAGGGTTTCGATCTGGGCGAAATCGCTGTCCACCGCCTTGAATTTCTTCCTCAGGCGCTTGATGTGGCTGTCGATGGTGCGGTCGTCGACATAGATGTGCTCGCCATAGGCGCCGTCCATCAGCTGGTCGCGGCTCTTGACGTGGCCGGGACGCGCAGCGAGCGATTTCAGGATGAGGAATTCGGTCACGGTCAGGTCGACGCTTTGGCCTTTCCAGCTGCATTGGTGGCGGCCCGGATCGAGCGTCAGTTCGCCGCGCTGGATCGCGGGCTCGGCCGAGGCCGCGCCGTCGCCGCGCATGATCTCGCCGCGGCGCAGCAGCGCGCGGATGCGTTCCACCAGCAGGCGTTGCGAAAACGGCTTCTTGATGTAGTCGTCGGCGCCCATGCGCAAGCCCAGGACCTCGTCGACTTCGTCGTCCTTGGAGGTCAGGAAAATCACCGGCATGGCGCCGTTCTTGCGCAGATGGCCCAGGAGCTCCATGCCGTCCATGCGCGGCATTTTGATGTCGAGAATGGCGATATCGGCCGGATGGGCGGTCAACGCCTTCAAGGCCTCGCCGCCGTCGGAATAGGCGCGCACCGCGAAGCCTTCGGCCTCCAGCGCCACCGACAGCGAGGTCAGGATGTTCTTGTCGTCGTCGACCAAGGCGATGGTATTAGGCAAGGATTTCTCCCCTTAAAAAAATCATAACCAGGTCCATTCCTTGTCCCCAAAAGTGGCGGCTTTAGGGCGGCCCGGAAGCGGATTCCGCCGCGAAGCGGCGCGTCAGGCGGGCTGCATGGGTCTCTGGTCTTTATCCGTTTTGCGATAGAATATGGCGTTTTTATGCGAGCAAACAAGGCCGCTGGACCTTACCCTGACGCCATGGACAAGACCCGCATCAGCGCCGCCTTCCTCAATCTGGGCCATGCGCTCGACCATCTGATGATGCTGATCTTCCCGACCGTGATTCTGGCCATGAATGCCGAATTCCGCCGCGATTACCGCGCCATGCTGCCGCTGGCGCTGGGCGGATTCCTGGCCTTCGGCGCGGGCTCCTTGCCGGCGGGCTGGCTCGGCGACCGCTGGGGAAGGCGGCCAATGATGATCCTGTTCTTCACCGGCATCGGCGGAGCTTCGATCCTGACCGGGCTGGCGCAGGCGCCCTGGCAGATCGCGGGGGGCCTGACGCTGGTGGGGCTGTTCGCCTCGATCTATCACCCGGTCGGCATCGCCATGCTGGTCAAGGACAAGGTCAAGATGGGCCGCGCCTTGGGCTGGAACGGGCTGTGCGGCAATCTCGGCGTCGCCTTCGCCGCGCTGAGTTCCGGGGCGCTCGCTCAATATGCCGGCTGGCGCGCGGCGTTCTTCGTTCCCGGATCGCTGGCGATTCTCGCGGGATTGGCCTTCGCCCTCCTGGTGCCCTCGGCGCCAGCGCCGGCCTCGACCATCGCCGGCGGCACGGGCCGCGTCGTGCATGACGACGAAACCAAGCGCGTCTTCGCGCTGTTGACCGCGGCGACCGTGTTCGGCGCCATCATCTTCAACGCCACCACCATCGCCATGCCCAAGCTGTTCGACGAGCGCCTGCCCGATCTGGTGCATACGACGCTGGGCGTGGGCGCGCTGGTCTCGGTGGTCTACGTCATCGCCGCGCTGGCGCAGCTTCTGGTCGGGCGGCTGATCGACGGCAGGCCGTTGCGCGACGTGTTCCTGCCCTTCGCCGCGCTGCAGCTGCCACTGCTGCTGCTGGCGGGGATGCTCGACAACGGGCCTATGCTGGCGGTGGCGGTGGCGATGATGTTCGTGGTGTTCGGCATCATCCCGATCACCGACGCCATGGTGGCGCGTTACGCCCATGACGCCTGGCGCTCGCGCGTCTATGCCGTGCGCTATGTGGTGTCCTTCGGCGCCTCCTCGCTCGCCGTGCCCTTGGTGGCGTATATCCCGCCCCGGCCCCAGGGCTTCGTCGGCTTGTTCGCGGTGCTGGCGGCACTGGCTTGCGGCACCCTGGTCACCGCCTGGTTCTTCCCGCGTTCGGCCTCGGCGGCGCAAGCGGTACGGGTGGCGGCGGAATGAGCGGCGCGGAATCCGGCGCCAAGGCGCGGGCGCTGCTGCACCAGGCCGGGCGCGCCTGCCTTGCCACGCTGCTCGACGGCGCGCCTTACGCCTCGCTGGTGCTGGTGGCCGAGGACGAGGACGGTTCGCCCATCCTGCTGCTTTCTGATCTCGCCGAGCACGCCAAGAATTTGAAACGCGACCAGCGCGCCTCGCTCTTGATCGACGGCACTGCGGGATTGCCCGATGCGCTGGCCGGGCCGCGCGTGACCTTGCTCGGCAGTTTGGAACGCAGCGGCGACCAACGGCTCAAAACGCGCTTTCTCGCCCGCCATCCGAGCGCCGCCGCCTATGCGGGCTTCGGGGATTTCGCGTGCTACCGCATGAAGCTCGCGCGCGCGCATCTGGTCGAAGGCTTCGGCCGCATCGAGTGGATCGCGCCCGAGGATTTCCTCTCGCCAGCGGCCAAAAGCGCGTAAAAACGCCGCCTAAATCGGCGTTTACCGTATCCGATCAATCCCTTAAGGGCAAAGTTGCAGAACGGTTCTAAACCGTTATATTTGAATTCAAGCCGGCAGGCGGCGCGACCGGGGGTTCAGGCGCGCCGTGACGCAACGCCGGCGCCGCCTTAATCGTGGAACCCAAGAGGAGACATGCTTTTGAAAGACGCCGCCCAATCCGTCCACGGATTTCCGTCGAGCTTCGGCCTGCACGAACAGGGCTTCCGCCGCCTCAGCGCCGAGCATTGGAACCTGTCGGTGCCGATCCTTTACGAGCACGCCATCCGCAAGGGCGAGGGGCAATTGGGCGCGGGCGGCTCTTTCGTCGCGGTCACCGGCGCCTTCACCGGCCGCACGCCCAAGGACAAATACATCGTCGAGGAGGCCTCGAGCAAAGCCGACATCGACTGGAACGCGATCAACCAGAAGCTGCCGGAAGCGACCTTCGACAGCCTGCACCGCCGCATCCTGTCCTATTACCAGGGCCGCGAGATCTTCGTGCAGGACCTCCATTGCGGCGCCGATCCGGCCTACCGGCTGAAGGTGCGGGTGGCGACGCCGAGCGCGTGGCACGCGCTGTTCGCGCGCAACATGTTCATCCGCCCCAAGGCCGAGGAATTGAAGAGCCACGTGCCCGATTTCACCATCCTGCACGCGCCGCATTTCTTCGCGCAGGCCGAGGCCGACGGCATCCGTTCCGACACCTTCATTTTCGTGAATTTCGCCAAGAAGCTGGTGCTGATCGGCGGCACCGAATACGCCGGCGAGATCAAGAAGTCGGTGTTCGGCTATCTGAACTACATGCTGCCGGCCCGGGACGTGCTGCCGATGCATTGCTCGGCCAATGTCGGCCCCAAGGGCGACGCCGCGATCTTCTTCGGCCTCTCCGGCACCGGCAAGACCACGCTCTCGGCCGACAGCACCCGCACGCTGATCGGCGACGACGAGCACGGCTGGAGCCAGAAGGGCTTGTTCAATTTCGAGGGCGGCTGCTACGCCAAGTGCATCAATTTGTCGAAGGAAGCCGAGCCCGAGATCTACGACACCGTGTTCCGCTTCGGCACGGTGCTGGAGAACGTGGTGATCGACAAGGATTCGCGGCTCCCCGATCTGAACGACGGCAGCCTGACCGAGAACACGCGCGCCTGTTATCCGGTCGATTTCATCCCGAACATGAGCGAGACCGGCCTGGCGCCCCATCCCGACAACGTCATCATGCTGACGGCGGACGCCTTCGGCGTGCTGCCGCCCATCTCCAAGCTTTCTCCCGAACAGGCGATGTATCATTTCCTCTCGGGCTATACCGCGCGCGTCGCCGGCACCGAGAAGGGGCTCGGCAACGAGCCGCAGGCGACGTTCTCGACCTGCTTCGGCGCGGTGTTCATGCCGCGCCATCCCTCGATCTACGCCAAGATGCTGGGCGAGCGCATCGCCAAGCAGAAGGCGACCTGCTGGCTGGTGAACACCGGCTGGTCGGGCGGCGCCTATGGCGTGGGCTCGCGGATGAAGATCGCCCATACCCGCGCGCTGGTGAGTGCGGCGCTGGCCGGCACGCTCAAGCACGCGCCGGTGAAGAAGGACCCGATCTTCGGCTTGGCGGTGCCGGAAAGCTGCGGCGAGGTTCCGGCCCACGTGCTGAACCCGCGCAACACCTGGTCGGACAAGGGCGCCTATGACGAGACCGCGAAGAAGCTGAGCCACAGCTTCGAGAAGAACTTCAAGCAGTACGAGCCTTATGTCGGCACCGAGGTGAAGGCCGCGGCGATCCGCCCCGCCGCCTGAGGGGCGCTCGGCTTCGATCCGGAGCAATAAAAAACCCCCGGTCCGTAGACCGGGGGTTTTGTTACAACGCTCCAGGTACCGTTGCCGACTACAGGTTGGTCGCGACGGTATTGAAGGTGTTCTTCAAATTACCGCCGACGGTCGTCAAAGCGGTGACGATGACGACGGCGATGAGGGCGGCGATCAAGCCATATTCGATGGCGGTCGCGCCGAACTCGTCACGGAAAAGCTGCACAAGGGTCTTCATGGTGGTTTCTCCTGGGGACCGACGAACGCGTTCGAGGAGCAACTCTGGGCCCAAGGCGTTAATCCGGCGTAAAGATGTTAAAAATTTAATGGGGTTGGTTTGTCTAAAATGCCGGGCATTAAACCAGCCGCGACGCGGCCAGCGCGACCAGGCCCGTCACGGCGAGAGCGAGGCCGCGCCACGCCCATGGCATTTCGCCGATCATGAAGCTCTCGCGCGGATAGGGGAAATTGCCGGTCCCCTGCCCGATGAAGAGAATTCCCATCAAGAGCGCGATTATGCCGATCCAGAGCAGGGCTTTGCGCATGGATTCTTCTTTCCTTCGCAAGACGGCCGCGCCCCTGCGCGGCCCTTGCTACGCTAGTGCGCCTCGTCCCAGTGGCGGGCAGAGCCGGTGTCGACCACCAGCTTCACGGAAAGCTCGACCGCAGGATAGGCGGCGCCTTCCATCACCCGTTTGACGAGAGCGGCGGTCTCATCGACCTCTTTTTCCGCCACCTCGAAGACCAGCTCGTCATGCACCTGCAAGAGCATGCGCGCGCCCAGGCCCGCCTTTTCCAGCGCGGGCGGGATGCGGCGCATGGCGCGCTTGATGATGTCGGCGGCGGCGCCTTGCAAGGGCGCGTTGATGGCGGCGCGTTCGGAGAAACCGCGCACCGATTGGTTCGCATCCTTGATGCCGCGGAGATAGCAGCGCCTTCCGAATATCGTCTCGACATAGCCGTGCTTGCGCGCAAATTCCTTGGTTTCTTCCATGTAGTCGCGGATGCCGGGGAAGCGCTGGAAATAGGCCTTGATGTATTGCGCCGCCTCGGCCTGGGGCACGTCGATCTGCGACGCCAGGCCGAAGGCGCTGATGCCGTAGAGAATGCCGAAATTGATCGCCTTGGCGCGCCGGCGGAGATTGGGGTCCATGCCCTTGACCGGCACGCCGAACACCTCGCTCGCGGTGGCGGCGTGAATGTCGATGCCCTGGGCGAAGGCCTGTTTCAAGGCAGCGACGTCGGCCACGTGGGCGGCCAGACGCAGCTCGATCTGACTGTAATCGGCCGAAAGCAGCACATGGCCTTTCTCGGCGATGAAGGCGTGGCGGATCTTGCGCCCTTCCTCGGTCCGGACCGGTATGTTCTGGAGATTGGGATCGGTCGAGGCCAGCCGGCCGGTCGACGCGCCCGCCAGAGAGTAGCTGGTGTGGACGCGGCCGGTGCGGGGGTTGATCTGCGCCATCAGCGCGTCGGCATAGGTCGATTTGAGCTTCGACAATTGGCGCCAGTCGAGCACCCGGGCGGGCAGAGCGTGTTCGGCCGCCAATTCCTCCAGCACGTCGGCGTCGGTGCCGTAGGCGCCGGTCTTGGTCTTGCGGCCGGACGCCAATTTCAGCTCGTCGAACAAGACCTTGCCCAGCTGCTGCGGCGAGGCGATGTTGAAAGGGTGGCCGGCGAGCTTGTGAATCTCGACCTCGAGCTCGGCCATGCGCTTGGCGAAATCCTCCGAGGCGCGGCGCAATTGCGCGGCGTCGACCTTGATGCCGTGCGCTTCCATCCGGGCCACCACCTCGGGCATGGCGCGCTCGACGGTCTCGTAGAAGGCGAGCTTATGCCCAGCCAGCAGGCGCGGCTTCAACAGCCGGTGGAGGCGCAGCGTGTAATCGGCGTCCTCGGCGGCGTAGTCGCAAGCCTTGTCCAGCGCCACCGCGGCGAAGCCGGTGTGGTTTTTGCCGGAACCCGCCACGTCCTTGTATTTGATGGTGTCGTGGCCGAAATGGAGCTTGGCCAGCTCGTCGAGCCCATGGCCGTGCAAGCCCGCTTCGAGCACGAAGGAGATCAGCATGGTGCAGTCGATCGGCGCCACGGATATCCCGTAACGCGCCAGTACGGCGATGTCGTATTTGATGTTCTGGCCGATCTTGAGAACGGAGTCGTTTTCCAAGAGCGGCTTCAGTTTCGCCAGCGCGGCTTTGAGCGGAATTTGCTTGGGCGCTTCGGGCCGGGCGCTTGGCCTCGCCGCCGAGATCGAGCGCGCCCTGGCCGCCCGCGACATGGCCCAAGGGGATGTAACAGGCGCGGCCCGGCTCGAGCGCCAGCGACACGCCCACCAGCTCGGCCAGCGAGGCGTCGAGAGATGTCGTCTCGGTATCGACCGCGACCGCGCCCAACGACGCGGCCTCCGCGATCCAGCGCTCGAGCGCCGCCAGATCCTGCACCAGCTCGTAATGCGGCTTGGCGTGGGCGAGCCTGGCCGGCGCGTCGGGCGCGGGAAGATGGCCCGTGGCGGGCGGCGGCACGGCGGGTTCGGGCGGCTCGAATTCCGGTTCCTTGGCCTCGGCCTTGGGCGGCGCGGCTTTGGCGGTGTCAGCGAGCTGTAATGCAAGGCGATTGAGTATCGACTTGAAACCCTGCGTCTGTAGAAAATTATTGACCTTAATCGGATCAAAATCTTTCTTCTCAAAAGCAGCAAGTGGAGATGGCAGCTTCACACGGTCGTCGAGGGTGACGAGTTTTTTGGAGATGCGCGCGTCTTCACTATGCTCAACAAGAAGATCAATGTAGGTCGTGGCAGTTCTTATCCAAAAACGCCATTCTAAAATTAACTTGGCGATTTCATGTGTCCTTGCCAATTCGTTGAGTATGTCGGCATTAACACTATAACTGCCCGTCTTACTACGCTTGCCTCCGGGCAACTTCAATTCCTCAAAAAGAACGTTGCCAAGTTCCTTTGGTGAGTTGAGATTGAATTCTCGTTTCGCCAGTTTGAATATTTTCGGTTCAAGCTTTTTTGCCTCGGCCTCAGCGTACTTTTTGAATTCGTCTGGCTTCGAAATTCGCTTTAAGACCGTTTCTAGATCGCCAAATTCTTGGATGAAGCGGCTGGCGGCGTCGTCACCGATACCTCGCACACCCGGCACATTGTCCACTGAATCGCCGAGGATGGCCTGAACGTCGATCACTTTGTCCGGACCGACGCCGAATTTTTCCTTGACCTCGGCGGCGCGTATAACGCGCTCGCGCATGGGGTCGAACATCTCGACCTTGTCGTTGACCAGTTGCATCAGGTCCTTGTCGGAGGAGACGATGGTGACGCGCGCGCCTTCCTTCACCGCCTCGCGCGCATAGGTCGCGATCAGGTCGTCGGCTTCAAAATCACTTTGCTCAACACGACAAACGCTAAATGCGTCTACGGCTTCGCGGACGATCGCGAATTGCGGCACCAAATCATCGGGTGCTTCAGGCCGGTGCGCCTTGTAATCCTTGTAGATGCGGTTCCGGAAAGTTGCGCGAGCAGTGTCAAACACGACACCAATATGATCGGCATCGGTTTCTCTTAACAATTTTAGCAACATAGTTGTGAATGTGTAGACGGCGCCTATCGGCGTGCCGTCCGGGCGCGTCATTGGCTTCCCCATATGAGCCATGGCGTGGTAAGCGCGGAAGATGAAGCCCGAGCCGTCGATCAGATAGACGTGCCTGGGTTTGGCCACGGGGTCAGTGGCCGGCTGGCGACTTGCCCGGCTTTCCTGTCGGCCGTTTCACGAAGGTCCGCGAGCAATAGGGGCATTCGATCCGGCCCGCGGGCTGGAGATTGAGATAGACCCGGGGATGGCCCGCGGCGCTGGAACCGTTGCCGTCGCAGGCGACGGTGTCTTGGTCGATTTCGACGGTTTCGAAAGGCATCTTTCCGCCTCGATGTTGCCTTACAGGTGGCCTGGGCCGGTCATTGACCGGCGCGCGGCGCGGATGATACGCATTCCTCCGGCACAATCAATGACCAGTCATGTCCATGCATCGGGCCGGGCCGAGCCCGGCCTGGCGGTCGAGCTCGAAGGCCTGACCAAGATCTACCGCGGCGGCGGGCGGGAAAGCCTGGCGCTCGACCGCGTCGATCTGGCGATCAGGCGCGGCGAGATTTTCGGCCTGTTGGGCCCCAACGGCGCGGGCAAATCGACCCTCATCAACATCCTGGCCGGGCTGGTGATCAAGACCGCGGGGCGCGCCCAAGTGTGGGGCATCGACATCGACCGGGACCCCCGCAACGCCAGAGCGGCGATCGGCGTGGTGACGCAGGAAGTGAACATCGATTCCTTTTTCACGCCGCGCGAGCTGTTGGGCGTGCAGGCCGGGTTCTACGGCGTGCCCAAAGCCGAGCGCCGCACCGGGGAGCTGCTCGAACTGCTGGGATTGACCGACAAGGCGGATGATCTGGCGCGCACGCTGTCGGGCGGGATGCGGCGCCGGCTGATGATGGCCAAGGCGATGGTGCATTCGCCGCCGGTGCTGGTGCTGGACGAGCCCACCGCCGGGGTGGACGTGGAATTGCGCCGCCAGTTGTGGACCAACATCCAATCGCTCGCGGCCGCGGGCACCACCATCCTGCTCACCACCCATTATCTCGACGAGGCGCAGGAGCTGTGCGGGCGCATCGCCATCATCGACCAGGGGCGCGTGGTGGCCAACGACACCACGCCGGCGCTGCTGGCCAAGATCGACGAGAAGCTGCTGACGCTGTCGCTGGTGAAGCCGGTCTCATCCTTGCCGCCCGGATTGAAGGAGCTCGGGCTGAAACTCGAAGGGCCCGAGCGGATCGTGTTCCGCTATCAGCCGAGCCGCGCCCATGTCGGCGACGTGCTGAGCCGCGGTGGAAGCGGCCGGGCTCGCCATCCGCGACGTCTCGAGCGAGGAAACCGATCTCGAGGACATATTCCTGCGCCTGACCGGCGCGGGGGCGGGTCCGGGAGACGGGAAATGAGCGCGGCCGAAAGGACGACCCCGGATTGGGGCGCGGCGGATTTTGGCTTGGACGCTGCGCTGATTCTTCTGACAGGCTGCGTTGGACAAGGCGGATTGAGCATGCACGACCGGCAATTGCGAGCAAGAGTTTTCCCGGCAGGCGCCGGGCAAGGCGCGGTTCGACGGCGGCGCCTTCATCGCCGATGACGGCGCGCGCCTGCCGATGCGCGCCTGGCTGCCGGCGAAGGGCCCGGTCAAGGCGGTGGTGCTGGCGGCTTCACGGCTTCAACGATTATTCCAACGCCTTCGAAGGGCCGGGCATGGCCTGGGAGGATTCCGGGATCGCGACCTATGCCTACGACCAGCGCGGCTTCGGCGAAGCGCCGGGACGCGGCCGCTGGGCCGGAGCCTGGCGTTTGGCGCAGGACCTGGCCGAGGCCAGCCGGCTGTTGAAGGCGCGTTATCCGGACAAGCCGCTCACTATCGTGGGCGAGAGCATGGGCGCGGCGGTGGCGATCACCGGCGTCACCGGAACCGCCGGAGCCGACAAGCCGGTGGCCGACGGCTATATCCTGCTGGCGCCGGCGGTGTGGGGCCGCGCCGACATGAACCTGTTCGAGCGCGCGGCGTTGTGGATGACCTATCGCCTGGCGCCGGGATGGAAATTGAGCGGGCAGAGCCTGCGCATCCTCGCCTCGGACAATATCGAGATGCTGCGCGGTTTGGGCCGCGACCCGCTGGTGATCAAGGACACGCGCGTCGACACCATCCACGGGCTGGTCGATCTGATGGGGCTGGCGCTCCAATCCGGGCCGAAGCTCGACGAGAAATTCCTTTTGCTTTACGGCGCGCATGACGAGGTGATTCCCGAAGCGCCGGTGCGGCAGTTCATCGCGAGCCTGCCGGCGGCGGGGAGCGCGCGCCGCCGCATCGCCTTTTATCCGCACGGCTATCACATGCTGGCGCGCGACCTGGAAGGCCCGACGGTGATCGCCGACATGACCAGCTGGATGCTGCATCCCCGGGCGCCGTTGCCGTCGGGCGCGGATGTCGATCCGCCCATCGTCACCGCCCGGAATCCCTGAGACATCCCCGACAACCTCCGGATTCCGGCCGTTTCCGGCCCGCGATGAGACCGTCATGGCGGCAAGGTTCCGCCCCGTGCTAAAGAGAAACCCAAGCTCAAGGGGGATGCCGACATGAAAGTTTCGCACGCGATCCGCCGTTTATTGCCGTTCCTGCTGCTGTGCCTGGCGCTGGCCTGGCCCGCCGCGCAGGCGCGCGCGCAGATCGTCGCCGGGATTCGGTCGACAGTCGCGCCGCCGGCCTTGCCGGTCTATGCCGAGCCGCCGCTGCCGGAGGACGGCTACGTCTTCATACCGGGCTACTGGGCCTGGGCGCCGAGCGGCTATTACTGGGTCCCGGGCACCTGGGTGCTGCCGCCCGCGCCGGGCCTGCTCTGGACGCCGGGCTATTGGGCCTTCATCGACGGCGTCTATGCCTGGTACGCCGGTTATTGGGGGCCGACGGTCGGATTTTACGGCGGCGTCGATTACGGCTTCGGCTATTTCGGCACCGGCTATGACGGCGGCTATTGGCAGGGCGGCCACTTCTACTACAACAGCGCCGTGCATAATTTCGGCCGGACCCGCGTGGCCTATTCCTACCGCCGGAACGTGTCCGACAGCCACGCGCGCACCAGCTTCGCCGGCGGGCCGCACGGAACGGCCGCGCGGCCGGGCCCCGACGAGACCAGGGCCGCAAGCGAGCCGCACCGGCCGCCGCGCAGCGTCCAGACGCAGCACGAAACCCAGGCCGCCACCATCCGGACCGCGCCCGCCGCGATCAATCACGGCCGGCCGCCGGTGGCGGCGACGCCGAAACCGGCAACCTTCACCGGCCCCGGCATCGTGAGAGCCCAGCCCGCGCATCCGGCCACTGCGCCGCATCCCGCAGCCGCGCCGCATCCGCCCGCCCCGCCGCATCCGGCGGGCGGAAACCCGCCGCCGGGCGGCCCGCCCGAGCATCATTAGGATTTAGCTGCGCATAACGGCCGCGCGTAGCACAGGCGAAGGCCGATTCTTAAGGCCCGGCCCGGCTTGCGCGGAAGGGCGAGCTGCTCCTATCCTACGCCGCAGGTGGACCCGTAGCTCAGCTGGATAGAGCGCTGCCCTCCGAAGGCAGAGGTCGTGAGTTCGAATCTCGCCGGGTCCGCCAGTTTCAGATCACCACACCTATTCGGCAACAATCAAATCCACTGCTATTCGAGCTTAAAGCGACGGCGCAAGCTGATCACGATAAGCGCTAGTGAAAGCGTTCCGAACCAGCAAGGTAATGTTAGCCCAATTGACCAATACGGAGACTTCGCAACCAAAAGGGGTTTGGTGCTAAATATCCCGAACGGATTGATGATTGATTGAAGGGCATATGTTGCTGCGCGCCATAGTTGGCCGTGCCATCCGACTTTGTCCAAAGTGAATTGCCATCCATGAAGCTCTTCGTGAGGAATGTTGGTCTGAATGGCATCGAAAATAGCCCCAACGGTTGTCACTGTCACAAAGATAGCGAGGAACCAAAGCAGCGGCCGCGCTATCGAGTTGCCGTAGTCAGACATAAGCTCATAAATCCAACTTGCAAACTGATTAGCCCAGCTCTCGCGATGACGGTCTAGCGCGAGTTCGGCACTATGGAATACCGCAGCAGCCAAAGTGTTATTACGCTCCAATAAAAATGCGCGGGCATCACGGTATTCCTGAGGATCGACATCAAACTCAGAGGGGTCGTGAGGTAAATAGACTTTCCGAAGCTCAATGGTTCCGATAATGGGATTGGGATCAGGGCCGCGCGCACTCATATGTAGGCGCAATAGCGCACCGCGTTTCATTGACCATTGAAGAATACGACCGCTGATTTCCAAACGACCAATATTGGAATTTAAAAAATCCATCTTATTGCTATCACCTATCTTCAGATTATTTACACTGCAATCAATCAAAGTAACGTCGATACCATCTCCCGCTGTTAAGGTGCCTATGCACATATTACGTATTACAATTTTGCCATATCCGTTGGCGAGAGAGAGATTGCGGACTTTAGCGGCATACTCAAGCTCGCGTATTTCTAAATGACCCCTTTCCAAACCTAGATCGACCACATGGCGATTTTGATTTAATTGATTAAGGACCCAGTTACGGTACTCAGGAAATCGGAGATTGGGCGAGCGATTGGGATTGGGATTGGGATTGGGATTGTTATTAAGCCAAGTTTGCCAACTGATATCGATATTCCGCTCTGACAGTCCGGTCTGGTATTCTTGTAGAAATTTATCAAAGGTGTCCGGCACGATACGGAGATTTACAACGCGTTTGAAAATAATCTTCGCGTGTAAAATTCGCTTGCGACAGTTTTCGCTCAATGGCATGGCAGAGCCAATAATACCACCGCCCGGTTGCAGTGCGTATGCTCCTTAAAGGACTCGCCATAAGCTAGTAGTGGGCTGTCGCCTCCTACGGCCTCACCACCACGTAATCGACCACGGATTTGGCGCCGGATGTCGAGCGCACCGAGGCGAGCGCCTGGTCGCGTTCGGCCTTGGTGAGGCTTCGGCCGATGACATAGAGCGTGCCGAAGCTGTCGGCGCAGACATGGTAGTTCTGCTCCGCCGTCTTCATCGCGAGGGTGATGTTGGTCCCGGCCTTGGCCGCGAGTTCGAGCGACTTGTCCCAGCTCAGGAGGTTCGGGTCGTTCTTCTGGGAGGATGCGCTTTCATAGACCACGTGCCAATAGAGCTTCTTGACGCCGGGCACGGCCTTCACGCCCGCGTAGAACTGGTCGTATTTGGCCTTGTCGTCGAATAATCCTGTGACCAGCAGGCGCTGCTCGTAGATCTCGGTCGAGGCCTGGGCGGATTCCACCTTGGCCATGACCGCGTTCACCTTGAGCACGATCTCGTTGTCCTTGGCCTGGTCGGCGAAGCTGCGCCGCTCGGTGGCGTGCTCGATGATGGTCTTGGGCCCGAGCAGGATCGAGCCGATCTGGGCCAGCGCCGGCCAAGCCGCGAGCGAGCAGCATGAGGCGAGCAACAGCCGGCGGGTGACGGTTTTCATGGGCCTTCCCCTCCCGATCACAGGAGCGCGTTTCCCAGGCTACACCGGCGCGAAGGCCCGCTCCAAGGGGCCGGGATGAAATGACCGCCGTCACATGATCCGGGACGTTAGAGCCCCTTTGTTTAGGATTTACTTCTTCCGCTTGCGCCCGGCCTTGGGCTTCTCTTTCGCGATCTTCTTCAGCCGTTTTTCGAACGCGGCCTCGTCGTGATCCGCCTCGACCATATGTTCGGCTTCGACCAATTCCCGGCGTTGAACAGATGGCTTCCTGCGTTTCATGGCGGCACCCTTCGTTATCCGTTGCGAAGAAACAATACCCCTTTGGCTTCGCTCTTGACGAGCTACGCGTGCCCTATTCCGCCGCGGCGTCGAGCAAGCCGCGCTTCTCGATCGCCGCCAAGGTCTTGGCCAGGCTTTCGCCTTCGGGATCGGCCAGCGCCGCGGCGGTGGCGCTCGCCACCGCGTCGGCCGCGAGATCGGCCGGCAGGCGCCGCTTCAAGGCGGGCCGCACCACGCGCTCGACAATGGCGCGGTAGTTCGCCATGCCGCGCTTGTGGGTGTCGCCGTAACCCTTGATGAGATTGGCGCAGGCCGCGACTTCGAGCGCCAGAGCGGGCGAAAGCGCCGCCGCTTCGGCGACCAGGCCGAGCCAGGAGGAGATCTCGCGGCTCTCCTCGCGGAAGCGGAAGCTCCAAGGCCGCCACGGCCGCAAGGAGGCCAGCGCCTTCAGGCGCAGATATCCGGTAACCGAGGTGGTCTGGACTTCCATGCCCCAATAGGCCCGGCCGAGCCAGCCGCTCTTTTCCGCGCCATAGAGGATGGGCCTGGCCAGGAACGGCGGGAGGATGGAGCACAGCTCCTCGATGCCGGGCTTGAGGAATTCGAAGATCGCGAGCCTGTCGCCCGGCTTGGCGTCGAGCTCGCGGCGGATGCGCGCCAATCGCGCCGGATCGGCTTTCACCTGCGCCACGCGGATCAAATCCTCGAAGGACATGCGCACCGCCAGATGGCGCGCGACCGCGGCCGCGAGCTTGCCGCCCAAACCCGCGCGTTCATCCGCCTGTTCGATCGGTTCGAGCCGGTCGAGATAGAGCTTGGCGTAGGACAAGTCCTGGTAATCGGCCAGGCGGCGCACGCCCTCGACCGCCAGATGCCTCGCGGCTTCGGGCAGGAATCCGGCGCGGGATTCGAGCTGGGCGAGCGAAGGCTTGGTTTCGCGCCAGCGCTTCTCGGGCGCGCGCAAGGCGGCCGGCGTGCCGGCATGAGCGGCCTGGAGCCCGGCCTCGAAGCCGCGCAGATTGCTCTCCGCCGCCTTGCCTTCGGCCCGGATCGCGGCGGCGAAGCTTTCGGCCGGGATCGGCAGCGCGCCCGACCCCGCCAGCGCGCCCAGCATCACCGCGTTCACCATCGACCCGCTCGATCGGGCGAGCTCTTCCATATCGAGGATCAGGCTCGCCTGCGCGTGGCGTTCGACGGCCTCCAGGAGTTTTTCGCCAATCAACCTTCCATCGCCCATCGCCGTCTTCTCGGGCATGAGATAGGAGCGGCTGGTTGAGGCGATGACCTTGGTGCGGTCGGGCGTGACGAAGCCCGAGGATACCGCGCGCGCGGTTTCGGCCAACTCGCTCGCCAGCAGCAAATCGACCTCGCCCAGCCCGGGCGAAAGCGCCAGGATCGGGCGCTTGCCCCCGAGCGAGGCGGCGGGCGCGGGCAGAATCTCGACGTAATAGATGGTGGCGCCGGTGCGCTGAGCCACGCCGGGGATCGAGGTGCTTTGCGCGGGGAAGCCCAGGGACGAGGCGGCGCCGATGATCCAGTTGGTGAGCACGTGGCCGCCTTCGCCGCCGAGCGCGGCGATGAGCAGCGTCACCGGCCGGAGCGCTTCGCTCACGGCGCAGGATTCGGCGCGGTTTCGGAAGCGCCGAGCCAGGCGAGAGCGCGTTGCCGCAAGCCGTCGAGCCGTTTTTCCCAGTCGCGCGGATTGCGCGTGAGCTCGGCGCGGTAGAAGGAGGGGCAGAGCACCGCGGCGTGCGCCACCTCGCCGCACAGCCCGCAGCCGACGCAGCTTTCCACGACGCTCGCCACCGGGTCGGCGCGGAGCGGATCGGGGTTGGGTTTCACCGTGAGCGAGGGACAGCCCGACAGCCGGATGCAGGAATGATCGCCGGTGCAGATCGAATCGTCGACCCCGTAACGCGCCTTGACCACGCGTTGGCCCTTGGCCAGGCGGGAGGAATCCTCGGCGCGCACGCGGCGTTGGCGCGCCAGCTGGCATTCGCCGTCGGCGATAATGACCTTCAGCCCCTTGGTCTTGCTTTTCATCGCCGCGCGCAAGGCTTTCACCATGGTCGCGACGCTGTAAGAGCGGATGGTCTTGAGCCATTTGACGCCGAGCGCCTTGAGCATGCGCTCGATATCGACGCCGGTGGTCGAGCCGCCGCGGTGGGCATGGCTCGACGGCACGTATTGCAATCCTGTAGCTGAAGCGTAGCCGTTCTGCATCACGATCAGCACGCCGTCGCCGTTGTTGAACAGCGACGAGGCCACGCCGGTGATCATGCCGTTATGCCAGAAGCCGCCATCGCCCATGATGGCGATCGGCCGCTTGTCGATGTTGGGTCCGACCCCGGCGGACGAGGCCAGGCTCATGCCGTAGCCCAGGATGGAATTGCCCAGGCTGAAGGGCGGGAAAGTGGCGAAGGAATGGCAGCCGATATCGGTGCTGATATGGATCGGGCCGGTCTCGCGCTGCAGCAGCTTGATGGCGCCGAACACCGGGCGCTCGGGACAGCCGGTGCAGAAATTGGGCGGGCGCGGCGGCA
Organism: uncultured Alphaproteobacteria bacterium; assembly: GCA_963810055.1. Classification (GTDB taxonomy): domain Bacteria; phylum Pseudomonadota; class Alphaproteobacteria; order ATCC43930; family CGMCC-115725; genus REEB95. Next base: position 68,086 of record CAWEME010000020.1, read on the forward strand.
AGGATCCCACATCCGCGGCGGATTGGCGCTTGCGCTCGACCAGCTGGCCGACGAACTTGCCGATGATGCCGGCATCGACGCCGGTCGGCCGGGTTTCGGCCAGGAAGGCGGCCAGGCCCGACAGCATTACCTCGGAGGTGTATTCGCCGGCCATGGGCAGCAGGCCCTTGCCGAAAACCTGGGTGGCGAGGCCAGCGCGGCGCAGCTCGACGTTGATCTGGCTCTCGATGTAGTCGGGATGGCCTTCCTCGACCACCAGCACGGCGCGTTTGCCGGCGCAGAAACCCGCGATCTCCTCCGGCACCAGCGGATAGACCGCGTTGAGGCAATAGATCGGGATGCGGGTGTCGCCGTAGAGATCGGCCAGCCCGAGCCGCATCAGCGCGCGCATCAAGCCGTTATAGAGCCCGCCCATGACGACGATGCCGACATCGGCAAGGTCGCCGGCGAAGAATTCGTTGAGTTTTTGCGCGCGGATGAATTCGCGCGCGGCGGGCAGGCGTTCCTCCACCTTGAGCTTTTCCTGGGCGAAGGTCGAAGGCGGGTGGGAGAGACGCCGGTATTCATGGGGCGCGGGCGAAGCGCGGTTGAGGCCGGAAAAGGTCCCGGCGCGGTTGTCCTTGGCGGTGAATTCGCCGGTGACGTGGCAGGCGCGGATGCGCAATTCGAGCATCACCGGCGCGTGCGAAGCCTCGGAGAGCGCGAAGCCCTTTTCCACCGCAGCGACGATCGAGGGCAGATCGGGCCTGGGGTCGAGCAGCCAGATCGAGGATTTCATGGCATAGGCGTAGGAACGCTCGAGGATGACGGAGGCGCCTTCGCCGTAATCCTCGCCCAGGATGATGAGCGCGCCGCCCTTGACCCCGGGCGAGGACAGGTTGGAAAGCGCGTCGGAGGCGACGTTGGTGCCGACGATCGATTTCCAGGTGACCGCGCCGCGGATGGGATAGTTGATCGAGGCGCCGAGCATGGCCGCCGCCGCGGCCTCGTTGGTGCAGGTTTCGAGATGGACGCCGTATTCGCCCAAGATGTCCTGGGCGTCGACCAGCACGTCCAAGAGATGCGAGACCGGTGCGCCCTGGTAGCCGCCGACATAGCTCACGCCCGATTGCAGCAGCGCCTTGGTGACGGCGAGGATGCCTTCGCCGCGGAAGGTTTGGCCTTCGCCCAAGCGCAGCGATTCGACCTCGTGGCTGAAGGAGCGTTCCATGGGCCTATCCTAGCATGGAGGCGGGTTTCAGCCCCAGACCTCGCGCGCGGTCTCGACCACCAGGCGGAGCTTGGCCGCCTGCTGTTCGAGGGTGAGGTCGTTGCCTTCGATGGTCGAGGAAAAGCCGCATTGCGGCGACAGGCAGAGCTGCTCCAAGGGCGCGTATTTCGCGGCCTCGTCGATGCGGCGTTTCAGCTCGTCCTTGCTTTCGAGCCCGCCGGTCTTGGTCGTGACCAGGCCCAGCACCACCATCTTGCCCTTGGGCAGGAAGCGCAGCGGCGCGAAGGAGCCGGAGCGCGCATCGTCGTATTCGAGGAAAAACCCGTCCACCTTGAGCTCGTTGAACAGGGCCTCGGCCAGGAAATCGTAGCCGCCCGAAGCGACCCAGGAAGAGCGGTAATTGCCGCGGCAGCTATGGGTGCAGACGCTCATGGATTCCGGCTTGGCGGCGAGCGAGTCGTTGATGAGCTTGATGTATTTCAGATGCATGTGCTCGCCGTCGTCGCCGGCCTGGGACATCCCCGCGCGCTGGTCCGGATCGCACAACGTGGCGAAATTGGTGTCGTCGAGCTGGAGATAGGTCAAACCCAGCCGGCCGAGGCGTTCGATCTCCTCGGCATAGACCTTGGCGACGTCGGCGAAGAGTTCGTCCACGCCCCGGTAAGGCGAATTCTCGAAGATCTTGCCGCCGCGGCGATGGATCATGCTGGGCGAGGGAATGGAGAGCTTGGGCACCGCCTTGGCGACGGATTTGAGATAAGAAAAGTCCTCGCCGAAGATGGTTTCGGAAAGGCCGAGCCTGCCGGTGATGCGCAGGCCTTCGGCGGCGTAGGTGATGTCGCCGCCTGCCCCGTGGAACTGCACCGGCATCTTGGCGGCGGCTTTCTCCATCCCGCCGATGCGGTAGAGGAAATCCATGTGCCAGGATTTGCGCCGCATCTCGCCATCGGTCGCCGCCTGGAGGCCGGCCTGCTCCTGCATCTTGACCGCTTGGCGGATGGCCTTGTCCTCGACGGCGCGCAGCTGCTTGGGCGAGATGCGCCCGGCTTCGCGGTCGGCGCGCGCCTGCAACACCTCGCGCGGGCGCAGCAGGCTGCCGACATGGTCGGCGCGGAAAGGCGGCTTGGTACGGCGGGACATGGGGGCGACTTTAGCCGGGCGGAAAGGCCGGCGCAAATGCCGGTTCAGCCGCGCGCGGCCAGAAGAGTCTCGACATAGGCCGGCACGATTTCGCTCGCCTTGCCGTAACGGCGCTCGGCGAACAGGGTTTCGCCTTGCGAAGGCTCGAGATTGAGCTCGACCGTGCGCGCGCCGCGGGCGCGCGCGGAGGATACGAAGCCCGCCGCCGGATAGACGTTGCCCGAGGTGCCGATGGAGATGAAGAGGCCGCAGGATTCGAGCGCGGCGGATATCCGTTCCATTTCAAGCGGCATCTCGCCGAACCACACTACATGCGGCCGCAAGCCGCCGGGGCATCCACAAGCCGGACAGCAACTGGCGAGCGACAGATCGCCGTCGAATTCCTGCACGTCGCCGCAAGCCAGGCAGCGCACCTTGCGCATCTCGCCATGCATGTGGACGAAACGCCGGGAACCGGCGCGTTCGTGCAGATCGTCGATGTTCTGGGTCACCAGCAGGAAATCGCCCTGCCAGCCCGATTCGAGCGCGGCCAGCGCATGGTGCGCGGCGTTGGGCTGGACGTGGCTCGCCAGCAAATTGCGCCGCCTTTGATTGTAGAATTCGTGGACGAATTCCGGATCGCGGGCGAAGGCTTCGGGCGTGGCTACGTCCTCGACCCGGTAGCGCGCCCAGATGCCGTCGGCGTCGCGGAAGGTCGACAGCCCGGATTCCTTGGAGATGCCGGCGCCGGTGAGGACGACGATGGCTGGCGCATTCATGATTTCAAATTATCACGCCTTCAGCCCGGCGAGCCAGGATTCGAGGCAGGATTTGGCCTGGGGCGCGAGCTCGGCGGCGAATTTGGCGGCGTCGGCCCGGAGCCGCGGCACCGAAACGCGCGGCGTCGCCGCGATCTCGACGGCGTGACCGACATACCAGCGCTCCAAACCGCGCGCGGTCACTTCAAGATGGAATTGCAGCGCCAGGCCGAAGCGTTTCACGGCGAAGGCCTGGTTGGGCGTGCGCGGCGTCGAGGCGAGATGGGTCGCGCCCGAGGGCAGCTCGAAAGTGTCGCCGTGCCAATGCAGCACGCGCGTGCCGGGCTTGATCTTGGCGAGCGGAGATTCGCGGCCCGGGGCGCTCAAGGTGATCCCCGCCCAGCCGATCTCCTTGAAGCCGGCGGCATGGACTTTCGCGCCCAGCGCGCGGGCCATGAGCTGCGCGCCGAGGCAGATGCCGAGCACCGGCTTCTCCGCCTTGAGGCGTTTTTCGATGAGCTGTAGCTCGGGCTTGAGGAAGGGATAACGGTCTTCCTCATAGGCGCCGATCGGCCCGCCCAGCACCACCAGCAGCTCGCATTGGGCGAGATCGGCGGCGGACAGGTCGTCGACCGCGGCTTCGCGGTAGGACACCTTATATCCCGCGGCTTCGAGCGCCGGGGCGAAGGCGTCCAAATCCTCGAAGGCGACGTGGCGAAGGGCGATGGCGGAGGGCATGGCGGTCAGCTTTTCTTGGGCGCTTCGGGCTTGAAAGGCCGCGCCAGCAGCGCCTCGATCGAACGGTCGACATCGGCGCCCCGGTGCAGGATGGAATCGACCGCCGCCGAGATCGGCATCTCGATGCCGAGTTTCCCGGCGAGTTCGACGCAGGCCGCGGCCGAGGAAACGCCTTCGGCGACGGAACGGCGCGACGCCAGGATGGATTCCAATTTCCGCCCCTCGCCCAGCGCGATGCCGAGCGAAAGATTGCGCGATTGCGGCCCGGTGCAGGTGAGGACGAGATCGCCCAGGCCCGACAGCCCCATCAGCGTTTCAGGCCGGCCGCCCTTGGCCAGCGCGAGGCGCACCATCTCGGCCAGGCCGCGGGTGATGAGGGCCGCGCGCGCGTTGTCGCCCAAACGCTTGCCCATGACGATGCCACAGGCGATCGCCATCACGTTCTTGACCGCGCCGCCCACCTGCGCGCCGATCATGTCGTCCGAAAGATAGGGACGGAATCCCCGCCCGCCCAGCGCCTCGGCGAGATTCTTGCCCAATGCCTGGTCCGAAGCCGCCAGCGTCACCGCCGTCGGCAGCCCCTTGGCCACCTCGGCGGCGAAAGTGGGGCCGGAGAGCACGGCGAGATTCGCCCCCGGCAAAACGGCGGAGGCGGCCTCGCTCAGAAGCGCGCCGGTCTTCTCCTCGATGCCCTTGGCGCAGATGACGACCGGCGTGCCCTTGGCGAGATGCGGCGCGAGCGCCTTGGCTATTTCGCGCAGATGCTGCGCCGGCGGGACCAGCAGGATGACATCGGCCCGAGCCGCAATGCTGAGATCCGATGTCGCGGTTATGCCGGCTTGGAGCTTGACGCCGGGAAGGAAAAGCGGATTTTCGCGCGCGCGGTTGACCGCATCGACCACCTCGGCCTCGCGCGCCCACAGTACGACCTCGCGCCCGGCGCGGCGCAGGATCTGCGCCAACGCGGTGCCCCAGGCCCCGCCGCCGATGATGCCGAAACTTTGCATGACGCCGCTATCGCCTCCCGCGATTCACGCCCGGATGAAACACGGGAGAGGGATGCGGCGCAAGCGCCGGCGCGCGCCGCGAACCGGTTGCCAAAGACAAGCCCCGATGGCTAAATAAGCGCTCACGGGCAAAGTCGGCCAAAAAGGCCGGGCTCACAGGGGAGGACGGCATGAACACGGTTTGGCGTGCGGTATTCGGGCTGTTCGCGGCGGGCGCGGCGGCGGGGCTTCTCGCCTCGCCTTCATCCGCCCAGACGCTTTCGGTGAAAGTCGATTCGATCAAGAACGGCAGCGCGCTGGCCGATCAATATGCGTTCTGCGCGCCGGCGGCGCAGGGGCACACCAAGCCCGGCGCCAACATCAATCCCAGCGTTTCCTGGTCCAAGGGGCCGGCCGGCACCAAATCCTACGCCATCATCCTCTACGACACGGATTCGCCGGCCGAACACCGCGAGAGGATGAACCAGGAAGGCGTGACGATGGGAGCCGACATCGCGCGGAGGACTTTTTACCACTGGGTCCTGATCGACATTCCGGCGGGCGTCACGTCGATCGCGAAAGGCGAGGATTCCAACGCCCGCGTGGTCCACGGCATGCCGCAAACGCCGTCCAAGGTGGGCTTGCGCGGCCTCAACAGCTACACCGTGGTCACGGCCAGCAACCCGGCGATGGCGGGCGCCTATTTCGGCTATGACGGGCCGTGCCCGCCCTGGAACGACACCTTGCCGCACCATTACCATTTCGCGGTCTATGCGCTGGACGTGCCGGAGCTCGCCATCGGCGGCGGCTTCGACGCCGCCGACGCGATGGCGGCGATGAAGGGCCATGTGCTGGCGCAGGGCGAGGCGCTCCAGCTCTACTCGCAAAACCCGGCCGTCACCGCGAAGCTGCCGAAAAAATAAGAACCCCGTAGCACAGCCTCGGGCCGATTCTTCAGGCCCGAGGCGTCGTGCGAAGCGAAACGGATAAGAGCGTAGCAAAGCCATCGCCCAAATCGAGGGCGATGGCGTCTTGCGCAGCGAATGAAACACGAGCGCGCACCGCCTCCGGCGATTCACCGCAAGCGATGAAACGCGGGAGACGGATACGGCGCGAGCGCCGGTTGGATTCGGCCTTACTTCACCATGTCGGCGCCGACTTGACACACGGTCGCGTCCTGCGAGCCGGTGCCGCCGGAGCAGCCGAGGCCGCCGATGACCTTGCCGTTCTCGATCAGCGGGAATCCGCCGCGCGAGGCGATCACGTCGTCGAGCGTCATCACGTAGGTGAAGCCGCCCTTCTGGATGGCGTCCTCGAACACCTTGGTCTGGCGGCGGTACTTCACCGCGGTGCGCGCCTTGTGCTGCGAGATCGAAACCGAGGCGAGCTGGGCGCCGTCCATGCGCTCGAACGCGACCAGGTTGCCGCCGGTATCGACCACGGCGATGTTCATCGCCCAGCCGCGCTTTTTGGTTTCGGCCTCGACCGCGGCAATCAGCTGCTTGGCATGGGCGAGGTTGATCGATGCACCATAGGGCTCGCTGAACGGCATCTTGTCGGGCACGACGTCGAGCGGATTGGCCGGCGGAGCGGCTTGCTGCGCCATGGCCGAACCGGCGAGAAGCGCGGCGCCGGCCGCGATAACGGCGAGACTGCGGAACTTCATTGGCTTGTCCTCCCATAAGTTTTTGTTTGAACGGCGCATCTTAGCCGCCGCCGCGGGGTTTCGCCAGACGCGCCGCGATCACGGTTTTGTTTGGTTTCGCTCTAAACGAGCTACGCCCTGTTGTTTTGCTTCGCTCTTAACGAGCTACGCCTTGGCGGCCGCTCCGGAAGCCGGATCGAGCGGCCAGCGCGGGCGGAACCCTGGCTCGCCCTTGCCCGCGGTGGTACAGTTGGATCGGCCGGCGCGAGACCGGCTCAGGGAGGAAATCATGCGGAGAATTCTGGGCGCGGCCGCGCTGGCCGCCGTGATGGGATGCGCCGCCGTGGCGCAGGCCCAATATCTGGTCGTCGGCAATGACGAGAAGCTCATATTCAAGGACGGCAAGCCGGTCTTGGCCCTGCCGGGCAAGGACACGCTGTCGATCATCGACATCCGCGACGGCGCCAAGCCGCGCATCGTCGCGACCTTGCCGCTCATCAACAGCGTCATCGGCCCGCCGACCAACCTCGCGATCACGCCGGACAACAAGCTGGCCCTGGTCGCCAGCTCGATCGACGTGGTCAAGGACGGCGACAATCTGAAGAACGTGCCGGACAACAAGCTCTTCGTCATCGACCTGACGGCGAAACCGCCGGCGGTGATTGCGACGCTCCAGCTCGGCAAGCAGCCTTCGGGCATGGCGATCAACCGCGCCGGCACCTTGGCGCTGGTCACTAATCGCGCCGACAACACGGTGAGCGTCCTGACGATCAGCGGCAAGACCGTCACGGTCGCCAGCAGCGTGGCGCTCGCGCCCGCCGACGCGCCGAACCAGCAATTGTCCGCCGTGGCCATCACGCCCGACGGCAAGCGCGCGCTGGTGGCCAAGACGGGGATCAACAAGGTGGCACTGCTCGACATCGACGGCGCCAATGTCACCTACAAGGGCTACGACATGATCGCCGGCGTTTTTCCCTACAACGTCCAGATCACCGCGGACGGCAAGCTCGGCCTGGTCAACAACAACGGCAATAGTGGCGTCGGCGACGGCCAGGTGGACACGGTGGCGGTCATCGACATGACGCTCGATCCGCCGCGCGTGGTCGATTTTATCGCGGTCGGCGACGCGCCCGAGGGACTGGCGATACGCCCGACCGGCGGTTATGCCGTGTCGCTGATGACCAACGGCTCCGGCGGCAGCGCGCCGCCGACCGCCTTTTTCCGCCACGACCATTCGGTCGCCGTGCTCTTGAAGATCGACGGCAAGAAGGTGCGCAAGGTGTCGGAAACCGAGGTCGGCGGGCTAGCCGAAGGCATCGCCTTCAGCCCGGACGGGAAGTATCTCTATGCCGCCAATGACGCCGACCAGGACATAACCGTGCTGCGCCTCGAGGGCAACAAGCTGGTGCCGGTGGGTTCGCTCAAGCTGCCGGGCCACCCCGCCTCGATGCGCGGCAGCACGCCCTGAGCGGCTAGCTTAGAGCGGCCGCCGGGTCGAGCGGCCAGCGCGGGCGCGGCGCGAAATCGAGCCCGTCGACGAGGCCCTGCTTGAGCCGTTCGATCCCGGCCCAGGCGATCATCGCCGCGTTGTCGGTGCAGAGATCGGGCGGCGGCAGGACCAAAGCGCAGCCCTGTTGCGCGGCCAGGGCGGCCAAGCCCGCGCGCAGCTTGGCATTGGCCGCGACGCCGCCCGCCGCCACCAAATGGCGCGCCTTGGGATGGCGGGCACGGAAGAGATCGAGCGCGTTGGCGGTGCGGTCGAGCAGGCAATCGTTGATGGCGTCCTGGAGCGAGGCCGCGAGATCGGCGCAAGCGCGCGCGTCGAGCCGGCCTTCGGCTTCGAGCCGCGCCACAATCTGGGCCAGGGCGGTCTTCAATCCCGAGAAGGAGAAGTCGCAACCGGCGCGGCCCAGCATCGGCCGCGGCAAGGGAAAGCGCGCGGCCTTGCCGGTTTCGGCCGCGCGCGCCACCGCCGGCCCGCCGGGATAACCCAGGCCCAGGAGCTTCGCCCCCTTGTCGAAACATTCGCCCGCCGCGTCGTCGACCGTCGAACCCAGGCGGCGATAACGCCCCACGCCTTCGACGATCTGCAACTGACAATGCCCGCCCGAGACCAGCAGCAGCAGATAAGGAAAGGCCACGTCTCCGATCAGCCGCGCCGACAGCGCGTGACCTTCGAGATGATTGACGGCGATGAAGGGGAGCTTGCGCACATAGGCGATCGCCTTGGCTTCCATCACCCCCACCATGATGCCGCCGATCAGGCCAGGGCCGCCGGTGGCCGCGACGGCGGAAAGATCGCCGAAGCCAACGCCCGCCTGTTCCAGCGCGGCGGATATCAGGCCGTCGAGATGATCTAAATGCGCGCGCGCCGCGATCTCGGGCACGACGCCGCCATAGGGGCGATGCTCCTCGATCTGCGACAGCACCAGATTGGCGCGGATGCGCGGCCCGTCTTCATGTAAAGGGGCATCCGCCACCACCGCGCAGGCGGTTTCGTCGCAACTGGTTTCGATGCCCAAAATCAACATGGGGATATCAGCATGGCGGGGACCATAATCCTCCGTTTTTGCCGCGTCCATGCGAGGCGGCGGACCGTTCTTCCCCCTCCCTAACCCTCCCCCGTTACACGGGGGAGGGAAGCAAAGCGCAGCTTTGCGGGTGGGGGCCTTCACTTCGCCGCCAGATACGCCTAAGAACAGGACATGGCCCCGCCCCTTTTACGCCTCGGCACCCGCAGCAGCCCGCTCGCGCTGGCCCAGGCCGGAGAGCTGTGGCATTGGCTGGAAGCGGCGCATGAGGAGCTGGCCGAGCCCGGCGCGATCGAAACCATCGTTATCCGCACCAGCGGCGACGGCATGGCCGACCGCAATTTGTCCGAGGAAGGCGGCAAGGGCCTGTTCACCAAGGAGATCGAGGAGGCGCTGCTGGCCGGATCGATCGATCTCGCCGTCCATTCGATGAAGGACGTGACCGCGGGCTTGCCCAAGGGACTGGCGATATCCTGCCTGCTGCCGCGCGCGGACCCGCGCGACGCGCTGGTTTCGGCCAAGGCCGCGAGCCTGAAGGCCTTGCCGGAAAACGCGACATTGGGCACCAACTCGCTCCGGCGCCAGGCGCTGGCGCTTCACGCCCGGCGCGATCTGAAGATCGTGCCGCTCCGGGGCAATGTCGGCACCCGCCTCGACAAGCTCCGCTCCGGAAGCATGGACGCGACCATCCTCGCGGTCGCCGGATTGCGCCGCCTCGGCCTCGCCAGTCACATCGCCGCCATCCTCGAGCCCGCGGAGATGCTGCCGGCGCCGGCGCAAGGCGCGATCGGCGTCGAGATCCGCGAAAACGACGGCAAGACGCGGCGCTATCTGACGCCGCTCAATGACAAGGCGACCGAGACCTGCGTCAACGCCGAGCGCGCGGTGCTGACGGCGCTGGGCGGCGATTGCCGCACGCCTCTTGGAGCGCTGGCGAAGATCGCCAGCGGGAGACTGGTTCTGGACGCGCTGGTGATCCGGCCCGACGGTTCGGATCGCGTGGCCGTGCGGCGCGAAGGCAGCCCCAAGGATGCGGCTTCGTTGGGCGCGGATGCGGGGGCGGAGCTCAAAGCGCGCGCCGGAGCGGATTTTCTCGCCGGGCTTGCCGGCAAGGCGGGCGCGTGAAGGCGCTGGTGACGCGGCCGTTGCCCGACGCCTTGGCGCTGGCCAAGACTCTCGCCGCGCGCGGCATCGAGGCGGTGCCGGAGCCGCTTTTGACCATACGCCCCAAGCCGGACGCGGCGGCGCTCTTGGAGCGGGAACTCGGCGGCGTCCAGGCGCTGTTGTTCACCAGCGCCAACGGCGCGCGGGCTTTCGCGGCTTCCTGCCGGCGGCGCGATTTTCCGGTGTTCGCGGTGGGCGACGCCACGGCGCGGGCGGCCAAGGCGGCGGGCTTCGCCAATGTCGAAAGCGCGCAAGGCAATTCCGCCGACCTGGCCAAATACGCCGCGGCGCGACTCAAGCCCGGGAGCGGCGCGTTGCTTCACGTCTCCGCCGGCGAGGTCGCGGGCGATCTGGCCGGACCTCTCGCCAAGGGCGGATTCCGGCTGCGGCGCGCGGCGATCTACGATGCGGTGGCGGCGGAACGCTTGAGCGCGGAGACGCAAGCGCTTATCAGGCGCGGCGCCTTGGATGCCGCGCTGTTTTTCTCTCCCCGCACGGCGCGTTGCTTTGTTAGGCTTGCGGGCGAGGCCGGGCTGAAGGACGGGCTGGCCGGGACGGTGGCCTTCGCCTTGAGCGCGGAGGTGGCGGGGGCCTTGCGGGAGATAGCCTGGCGGCGCATCGAGGTGGCCGCAATCCCCACCGAAGACGCGTTGCTGGCGGAGCTCGACCGTTGCCGCGCGGACGGGGACAAGGGACAAAAGGCGTTTTCATGAGCGATCCGGCGACCATCGATCACGACCCCGCAACAGCCGCGCGCAAGAAAGGCCGGCGCTTCGCGGTGATAAGCTGGCTGGTTGCGAGCCTGATCCTGGTGCTGGCGCTGGTCGCGACCTCGCCTTATTGGGCGCCGCCGCTGTTGCCCATCCTGCCCTGGAGCACGGGCGGCGCTGCGGGCAACGCGGGTTTGGGCGGCAGGCTCGACGCCATCGAGCACAGGCTGAACGATCTTTCGGGCCAGGCCGCGATACCGGCGGCGGCGCCGGATTTGACCGCAATCGAGGACAAGCTCCGGGACCAGGCGGCGGCGTTGGACAAGCTGCAAGACAACGCGCAGAAACTCGACCAGCGGATCACGGCGCTCGAAGCGCGGATTGCCACCATGAGCGACGACCCGCAACGGCTGCTGCTGGTGTCGCTCGACGAGCTGGCGGCGGCGATTGGAACCTCGCGGCCTTATGCCGGCGAGCTGGGCGCGGCCGAGGCGCTGGCGGCGGGCAAGCCCGATATCCTGGCGCAGTTGAAGACGCTCGACGCGAGCGCGGCCGCCGGCATTTCCGGCGCGGCGGTGTTGGCGCGGCAATTCTCGGCCGAGGTCGCGCCCGCTTTGATGCGATCCTCCGCCGAGACCGTTGCCCCCGGCGAAAGCTGGTGGCGGCGCATCCTGGCCCGGCTCCAAAGCCTGGTGGTGATCCGCCGCACCGACCAAGCAGGCCAGCAAGCGGCCGATCCGGTGGCGGCGGCTGTCGCTTCGGCCGAAGCGGCGCTCGACCAGGGCGACATCGCGGGCGCGGTGGCCGCAGTCGAGAGCCTGCCGGCGGAGAACGAGGCGCCGGCGCAGGCCTGGCTCGTCCGCGCCAAGCAAAGACTCGCCGCCGAGGCGGCGGTGGCGTTGGCGATCCAGTCCGCTTCCCAGGCGATGGGCGCCAAGGCCCCGTGATGCGGATCCCATGATGCGGCCTTGGCCCGCGATCATCCTGGTGCTGCTCCTGGTGGCGGGGGCGGTGTTCGTCGCCGACCGGCCGGGCAGCGTGGTGGTGGAATGGCAGCATTGGCGGCTCGACACCTCGGTCGCGGTGCTGGCGCTGGGCACGGTTTTCGCGGCGCTGGCGGGCGGCTGGCTCTTTATCGTGCTGCGCAAGCTGATCCGCGCGCCGCGCGATTTTTTGAACGCCCGGCGCGAACGCAAGCGGCGCGAAGGCTATCGCGCGCTGACCTTGGGCCTGGCGGCGGCGGCTTCGGGCGACGCGATCGAGGCGCAACGCTTCGCGCGCCGGGCGGCGAAGCTGCTCAGCGAGAAACCGCTGACGCTGCTGTTGTCGGCGCAGGCGGCGCAGCTTGCGGGCGACGGCGACGCCGCCAAGCGCCATTTCACCGCCATGCTCGACGAGCCCGAGACCGCGTTCCTGGGACTTCGCGGCCTGATCGCGCGCGCGCTCCAGGCGGGCGACGAGACCTTGGCCTTGAAGCTCCTCGAACAGGCGCGGAAGCTGCGCCCGCGCACGCCCTGGGTGTTGCAGGGGCGGTATGAATTGCTGGCGCGCGCCTTGCGCTGGGACGAGGCGGAAGAAGCGCTTGCCGAGGCGATCCGGTTCAAGGGCGTGAACGCCGAGGAAGCCCGGCATCACCGCGCCGCCTTGCTCTATGAGCGCGGACGGGACGCGCAAGCAAGCGGCCGCGCGCGCGACGCGCTCGACCTGGCCGCGCGCGCCCATGCGCTCGATCCCGGTTTCGCCCCGGCGACCGCATGGTACGCGCAGCTGCTCGAAGCCGCCGGCAAGAAACGGCGCGCGCGCAAGACCATCGAAGCAGCGTGGCGGCTCTCGCCGCATCCCGATCTCGCCCGTTGTTACGGCGCGCTTTACGCCGAAGAGAGCGATCTGGCGCGGGTGAAGCGTTTCGAGCGGCTGGCCCAGCTCAACCCCGGCCATGCCGAAAGCGAAGTGGCGCTGGGCCAGGCCGCGCTCAAGGCGCGGCTGTGGGGCGAGGCGCGCCGGCATTTGCTGGCGGCGGGCGCGGACGGCATTGCTTTGCCGCCGCGGCTGTGCCGGCTGATGGCCGAGATCGAGGAGGCGCAGAGCGGCGACCCGGCCGCCGCGCGGCTCTGGCTCGAACGCGCGGCCAATTCCACTTCGCTCGATCCGGCCTATGCCTGCAACGCCTGCGGCGCGTGGAGCCCGAGCTGGGCGCCGCTGTGCCCGCATTGCCGCGGCTTCGACGCGCTGGTGTGGCGGGCGCGGCCGGGCGAAAGCGTTGGTGCTGCGGCGTTTCTGCCCGCCTCCATTGACGATCAAAGCAAGGCGGTTGTAGGGTCCGCCGCGTTTCGTTTCCCGGTTTCGCCGACGTAGCTCAGGGGTAGAGCAACTGATTCGTAATCAGTAGGTCCGCGGTTCGAATCCGCGCGTCGGCACCATTGAATCAATGACTTAGCAGTTTTAAATCGCTCCGAACGGGGCGCAGGTACCACACAGGTACCAAGCAGATTTTAAGCATCAGGCCGAGCCCGTTGTTAATGGCATGGTTAATGGTCTGGTTGGTTACTGCGGCTCGCAACTATCGAGAGTCATACTCGCTTGCCCGAGAACCTTCTTGTCAACCGATCTTGCCGAGCGCAGGGAAGGTTTCTAGCAGCCAGTAAGAAAAAGTCGTGAGTTCGCCCGTGATGATTGCAACCCCCATTGTCACGACGACGGCACCAGCGCCGATTTCGATCATCCGCCCGATCCGTTTGAGCGCCTTCAAGCGGCCTACGAGCCGGTCGGTAAACGCGGCAACGACCAGAAACGGCACTGCGAGACCGAACGAATAGAGGGTAAGCAGGACAATCCCCTGCCTCACAGTCGCGGAGACTGCGCTCACCGTCAGGATCGCGCCGAGGACCGGTCCGATGCACGGCGTCCAGCCGAAGGCGAAGGCGAGGCCAAGGACATAGGCGCCCAACGGCCGCCCTTCGGGGTGACTCGCGCGAAAGCGGAAGTCACGCATGAAGAAAGCCGGTCGCGGCAGGCCCAGCATCATAAGTCCGAACAGGATGACGATGGCTCCGGCGACGAGATTAGCCTCGTACCGATAAGACAGCAGCCATTGGCCCAATGCCGTGGCGCTAGCGCCGAGGGCGATAAATACGGTTGAGAACCCCAGCACGAAAAACACGCCCAACCGCAGAGCGGCGAGCCGCACTGGCGGGCCCGAGACGAGCCGTTCAAGCGACTCGTCGGAGACATAGGCGACATAGGCCGGCATCAGCGGCAGCACGCAAGGCGAAAGAAACGAAACCACACCGGCGGCGAAGCTCGTCAGCAGGCCAAGGGCCGTCAACTCAGGCATCGTGCCGCTTCCCTTGCGTCTGTTGCGCTTGCCGCGGCTAGTGAGCCGACCACGCGGCAGCTCTCCGGTCTTCGCGCAGACTTACGATGCGCGGCAATATGACCTCGTCGAGAATCTTCTGCGTGAACGGGCCAACCTGCTTGTAGACGATACGGCCATTCTGGTCGACGAGGAATGTCTCGGGCACGCCGTAGACGCCCCAGTCGATCGCAACTCGGCCGTCAAGATCGGCGCCGGTGCGGGTGTAAGGATCGCCCATGCTGTCGAGCCAGCGCGCGGCGTCCTCCGGCCGGTCCTTGTAGTTGAGGCCATGGATGGTCACGGCCCCACTCGACTTGAGCGCCATCAGAAGCGGGTGCTCCTCGCGGCAGGCGACGCACCATGACGCGAAGACGTTGACCAGCGACACCTCGCCCTTGAGATTCTCCGTCGCCAAGCCGAGCGTCCGCCCTTGGACGGGCGGCAGCCAGAAGATGGGCACCGGCTTGCCAAGCAACGGCGAGGGAAGAATGCGCGGGTCCAGGCCGAGCCCGATGGCGAAGGCCACGGCGATAATGAGGAAGGCCGTCACCGGAATGAAAGACAGCGGATGGCGGCGTCGCGGCGCGGCGGGGACGGTCACGGCCTTTAGCATGGCGGGTGAGTCTTTATTCATCACAGCAGTCCGCGAGCTGGCTCAACAAATCCTCAAGCCGCGTGCTGCTTCGTGCGGTGTCCTTTATTTTTTCTGCGCTGATGAGTTTCAATTTGAGCGCCCAAAAGATGGAGTAGATTTTGTAAGCCTTCTCGAACATGCTTTTGGCTTTGTCCTTCTGGCCTTCTGATTGAAGTTTATTGCCGACTTCCATGAGTCGCATCGTGGCGGCGAGAAGGTGCTTCGATATACACCAGGTTTCTCCTTCGTGATTCGGCATCAAACTTGCCAGGGCTTCCTTCCTGACCTTCCGAACCTCTTGCGCGGTGTCGAAATACTCGTCCTTTGATGTTTTAACGCCGGTAAAAAAGAAATGTTCTTCGAGGCTGATAAAATTCATGACCGCAATGCTCAAGTCCTCCGCGGTCGAGAGATCGGCACCGGCTCTCGTTTTTAGAGACTCTATTTTTTCGAGCAATGTGTTCATGATGATGAATCCCTTTCCGGTAGTTCTAGATGAAGAAGACCAAGAACCCGATGCCGATCATGGCGACGCCCGACCACTGCCGAACACCCTTCAGGTTCGTCTTCTTCCACTCCTGCAATTTTTCCAGGAGAGCTTGGTTGGCGGCGATCCACAGCACGGCCACGAGTGGCGCGATGAGGATCAGGTTGTAGAGCACCAGGTAGCCAAAACCCGACGCGTACGTTACCTGGTCGTGCAAGAGACCGATCACCATGAGATAGGGGCCGCCCATGCACGGGAATTGGCAGATTCCGACCAGGAGTCCCAGCCCAAATGCGGCCGGAAGCGACGCTTGCTCCATCAAGGCAGCCATCGGTGCATGCGACACGGACGGGATTTTAAGCTTGACCGGGAATCTTGGGAAAAACGCGTTTGCGATATTGATCGTGCCGAACCCGATGAGAAGCGTCGCACCAAGCTTGCCCATGAAGTGGGGCGTGTTGAACAAGTGCAGGACCTGGAGAAGGCCGAGGCCTATCAGCAGATAGGCCGCGAAAATTCCGGCGATATACGTTCCGCCGATCTGAAGAACCTTGCCTCTCGTCATCTGCATCGCAAAGACAAAGGCGATGGTGATGAGAAGAATGGAGAACGAACACGGATGTACGCTATCAAGAAGAGAGGACACCAAAACCAGTGGCAAGAGCCACGTGCCCCCGTTGCTGATCTGCCAAAGGAATTCGGCGGAACCAGAACTGTGTCTCAGGAGAACGATCCCCGTGAGAGCGACGGCAAGGACGAGTATGATGCCTACGAGTCGGTTCATGGCTTTACGGCCTCACGAGTGCTTTTATTTGGAGCTGCAGCACGCCTCCGTTCGCATCCGTGAGATCGATGGTCCTCTCCATCGGTCCAATGCCCGCCGGGCCGTGTGCATTCGGATCGAAGACGACATCGATGTCCATGGTTCCGCCGGCTCTGAAGAGTTTGCTTGCCTTGCTGCCATACCCCATGCCCGGCATGCCGAATGGGCCTGTTCTCGATGCACCTTCGATGATGTAGGCGGTCGTGCACATGCACGATGTCGACAGACGCTCGATCAAAACGTCTTTGTCAGTTGGATTTGCGATTTTGAAGACGTGATCGACGTTGCCATTTTTCATCGAGATCACTCCAAAATCGAAAGTTTTCTGCAATGCGGAGAGAGCGCTTTTCATGTTGACGGCCGGTTGTGAATGAGCCGGCATATCATTGGCGCTGCCCCACCACATGAGGCCGACGATGGCCAATGCGATTAGTGCAATTGTGGCGACCATGTTCTTGTTCATCCGACATTCTCCATATGATCCGGATCGACGTGATTGAAGGCAGGTCCATGAAACCGCGAGGCCGTGCTAGACTCCGAAGTCCGCAAAATGACTGGTATGTCCATCGGACGTGAATCCGACTACGCGATAGATGCCAGGGGAACCGTCCATCCCAGGCGATCCCGCTTGCATTCCCGGCAACGCAATGCCCCTCAATGCGGGGCGTTCAGCGAGCAGCTTTGCAATCGCCCCTGCCGGAACATGTCCTTCAATGATGTAACCATCGATCCGCGAGGTGTGGCACGAATAGAGTGCCTCTGGGATTCCGAGGGCTTCTTTAGTCGGCTCGGTGTTGGCGATGTTGTTGACATCGACGCGGTAACCCTTTCTGCGCATGTAGGAGACCCATTCGGTGCAGCAGCCGCAATCGGGCGATTTCCAGACCGTGATCGTTCCTGCGCTTGCCGACTCCGTCGAGCCGAGCAATGTCCAGACGAGCGCGCCACCGCCCGCGGCGACCGCCGCGCCGATCAGGAGCGCGCGTCGTGGAACGCCGGATTTGACAGCCTTGGATTCCGGTATGGTCGTACGAGTCATCTTATTCGACATTGTCTTCTCTCTCCTCTTCATTGAAAGTGTCCCCGCTTTATCCGCGGGCGCCGCTTCAAAGCAGCCAGGGCGGCACCGCTTCGCAGACGGCGACCTCAGACGAGCTGACGTGCGGCTTCAAGCGGGAAAAGCGCAGCGACAACGCCTATGGCAATGCTAGGCGAGCGGCCGCGAATTAGACGCGTGCTATAGGAGGGGAGAGTTCCGGCTCAAGCGAGCGCCCGTGCATCGTGACGGGGCGTGTCAATTGAACGGCCTGCTTCCAATCTTTGAAATGCAAAGAGCCGTCTGTCGGCATCATCAAGACTGGTAAGGCCACACAATTCTTCATTTTCACGCAGTCAGCGGATGCGTCCTTGGCATGGTTCGCCTTGTGCGAATCAAAATTGCCTGAGTCGGCTGTATATGAAGCAGGATCATGAGAGTCCGCTTTGTGGGGAGCAGTGACCTCAAAGGCGGCCTCGTGCATAACCATGTCCCCAGAGGCTATCGCCATTGACCCGGCGCATCCGGTCATCGGATTTTGCGCATAAGCTTGCGCCCACGTTCCAACACTGAACGCGATGATCGTGAGCCATATAAAGAGCCGTTTGACGAGCGTCAGGCGCACAAAAACCCCATAATTCGACATTCCCCGGATGACCGGGGCTCCGGCGAAATAATCGTTATATTTGCCAACCGTTTTTGGCTCGGCATTGACCTAGATCAAGGGCGGTGAAATCACCGTGGAACGGCCTCAACGAGGCAACAGGATAGCGGCGTGCAGACCGCCGCCCGGCCGGTTGGCAAGGGTAAGTTCGCCGCCATGGGCCTGCACGATGGAGTGCGCGATCGCCAGCCCAAGCCCAGTCCCGCCAGTGTCACGGCTGCGCGAATCCTCAACCCGGTAGAACGGCTGGAACACGCGCGGCAGCTCCGCATCGGGAATTCCCGGCCCATCATCGTCGATGGTGATCTCAATCGTCTTCGCCGTAGTGGTGATAGCCACCCGAGCGCGCTTGCCGTACTTCACGGCGTTGTCGAGCAAATTGGTGATCGCGCGCTTCAATGCGCCCGGTTGGCAGTCGTGGATCAGCGGCTGTGTCGGCTGCATCGTTATCGGCAACCCGGCGTCCGCCATGTCGTCCACCACGCTGACAAGAAGAGCGGCGATGTCAACGCGCCGGCGTGGTTCCGTACGCACCTCGTCGCGGGCGAAAGCCAGTGTTGATCCGATCATCTCGTCCATTTCGCCGATGGTCGCCAGCATCTTGTCGCGTTCGTCGCCGTCGGCGACCTCCTCGGTCCGCAGGCGAAGCAGCGTTAGCGGCGTCCGCAGATCGTGCGACAGTGCCGCCAGCATCTGAGTGCGGCTCTCGACCAGCCGCCGCAGCCGCTCCTGCATGCGGTTGAAGGAGCGCGCGGCGCCTTGCATCTCAATGGTGCCGGTTTCGGCGATGGGCGCCGCCGTGACGTCGCGGCCGAGGCGATCGGCGGCGGCGGCTAGCAATCCCAGCGGCGCCATGACGCGCCGCACCGCCCACACCGAAACCGCGAGCACGACCGCACCCATCAACCCCATGGCGATGATGAATTGCCACGACACCGCCGGCGCGCCCTGCGGCAGCGTGGTGGCGAACGATAGCCATTGGCCGTCGCTCAGCTTGACCGCCACCTGCAGGCCCCGCCACCCGCCGAAATTCGGCCCCATCATGTCGCGCATCATCCCGCTCATATCAGCCATTCCGCCCGCCGGCCCAAATGACGGCCCGTGATCGAAAGGCAGCCCGAACCGCGCACCGGCGGACGGACCTGACGGCTCGAAAACGGCAGCCCGCACCTGACGATCGGGCTGGGCGGGAAGCTGCTGCAGCACATAATCTTCGATCGCCTTGGCGGCGCCTTCCGCCTCGGCCGGTAATTGGTCCGGCGGCCGGGGTGAGAGCGAGACGCTGAAGGTAGGATCGCTCAGCGCCTCTACAATGCGCGGGCGCCAATCGGCCGGCGCTTCTTCCACCAGGCGGGAGAGGTTGGCGACGCGCTGCGCCGCCGCGTAGCCGCCGATCGCGCGCACCGCCTCCTCGCGTGCGCCGGCATAGACCCAGGCGCCAATCAAATGCGAGACCACAAGCCCGACCAGCAGGATCAGGAGCGTTTGGCCGAACAGACTCTTGGGCAGGAAGCGGGTCATTCCCGGCTCACGTCGGGGGTGAAGATGTAGCCGCCGCCCCAAACGGTTTTGATGAGTTTCGGGTCGGCCGGATCGGCCTCGATTTTCTTGCGCAGGCGGCTCACCTGCGTGTCCATGCTGCGGTCGAAACTGTTAGCCGCGCGGTGACGGGCGAGATCGAGCAACTGGTCGCGGCTCAAGGTGCGTTGCGGATGCTCGACCAGCGCCAGCAGCAGGTCGAATTCACCCGTGCTCAGCGGCACGGCGACCCCGTCTTCACCCAGCAATTCCCGCCGGTCGACGTCGAACGCCCAGCGCTCGAATCGGTAGCGCTTGGGTATGTCCTGATTGGCCGGAGGCACGCGCGCGCGATTACGCCGCAGCACGGCACGGATGCGCGCAACCAGCTCGCGGCTACCGAACGGCTTGGGCAGATAATCGTCGGCGCCCATTTCGAGCCCGATCACACGATCGACCTCGTCGCCCTTGGCGGTGAGCATGATGACCGGAATGTCGGACGTTGCCCGCAACGAACGGCACAGCGACAGCCCGTCCTCATCGGGCAACATCAAGTCGAGCAAAATCAGGTCGATGCGCGCATCAGCCAGCACCTTGCGCATGCCCTTGCCGTCGCCGGCGGTGCTGACGCGAAAGCCGTCCTTGACGAGCGCCCGCGATACCAAGTCGCGCATCTCGCGATGGTCGTCGACAATCAGAATGTGCGCGCTAGCGTTCATGGGGCAAATTTAGTTCGGGCCGGGCTGATTGGGCAAAAACATTGTAACGATATCTGCCGGATGGCCAGTCTGACACAATTGGTCACAAAATCGCTCTCCACTGACAAACTTGAGTGACAGGCAGCGCCTCTAATGCGGGTCAGCGGCGGTAGTCACCGTTGCGAGCAAAAGGAGAAATTCGATGAAACCCCGCAAAATTATGATTGGTCTCGGCGTCGCAACTGCGCTTGCGGCCGGAATTGGGGCTTACAGCTATACCGCGTCCGCTCAGGATGCCGGTTACGGCCCGGGCATGATGGGCGGTTACGGACCCGGCATGATGGGTGGTTACGGACCGGGTTATGGACCGAATGGCGGAAACGGCTACGGCCCCGGCTATGGGCACATGGGCGGTTACGGCCCCGGCTGGATGGGCCCCGGCATGATGAATGGCTACGGTCCGGGCGGCGGCTACGGCCCCGGCATGATGGCCTGGGGCGGCTCTTACGGGCCCTGTGCCGGCGGGTGGGGAGCGCCGCAGCAGCAGGCCAACCTCAATCTCACCGTCGATCAGGTGAAAAACAACATGGAGCAATGGCTGAAGGCGAAAGGCAACCCGCACATCAAGCTCGGCAACGTCGCGGTGAAGGATGCCGACACCATTACCGCCGACATCGTCACCACCGACAAAGACGCGCTGGTGCAGCGCTACGTGATCAGCCGGCATACCGGCTTCATCCAACAGACGGAGTGAACCATGTGGGGCTATGGACCTTATGGAATGATGGGCTACGGCGGCGGTTGGGGCCCGATGATGCTCTTCGGCGGGTTTTTCTGGATAATTCTCCTGACCCTCGGCGTAGTGGCGGTGATGTGGGTCGTGCGCGCTTCCTCGCATGGTGCTCGCTATACGCCGCGCACCGAATCGAGTTCTTCGGGGTTGAGCATTCTCGAAGAACGCTATGCCCGAGGCGAAATCAACCGTGACGAGTATCTCCAGAAGGAGCAAGACATCCTCGAACGCGGCGGCCCGACCGCTCAGTCCCAGCCTGAAGGGCATGCGCCATGAACACGATTGATCGCCGGACTGCCCTGGAGGCAGGACTATGGATACATTGATCTACTTTCTGGTCGTCGCGGGCCTGTTCCTTCTGATGATGCGTTTTGGCTGCGGCAGTCACGTCATGGGGCATGGTCATGGCCACGACGACTCGCGCTCTCATTCCGACGATTCCAGCGGAGAGAGCGATCGGTCGATGCCTCCCCAAAAAGACGTTGATCCCGTCTGCGGAATGACTGTCGACACCGCGACCGCGAAATCGGCCATTCATCAGGGCCGCGCCTACTATTTCTGTTCGCAGGATTGCCGAGAGAAATTCGAAGCCAATCCCGCTCTTTACGTCAAGCCAACGACAGATACATCGCCGGCAAAGGAGCACCATCATGGCTGCTGCTGAGACACCATCCGAGGCCGCAAGGCGCAAGGCGGGTATCCCACTTTCGGCCGGTCGGGCGCCGACCATTCCGGTATTGGCATTTGGCATGGCGCTGGGCGTGTTCTTTGTCGTTTCATATATCCTTTGCGTTCTCGGCTACCTGCTCTTCCCGAATCTCCCCATAGAGCATGCAGCACTAGCCATCATCTTACCCGGCTTCACGCTCTTGAGCTGGCCCAGCTTTTTCTTGGGTCTCGTCGAAAGCTTCGGCTGGGGTTGTTATGTTGCACTGATCTTCGGACCTCTGTTCAATTTCTTCGTTGCACGAATCAAGTAGCGAGGAGTAGCGCGATGGACCACGAAGACCATGGGGGCGGAAAGCCAGGTTTCTTTGCCTCCCGCGCAAATATCGTTCTGGTCGGCTTTCTCGCGATCGGCGGTTTTTTTCTTGTCGCTGAGCATCGCGCGCATCTAATTCCATACCTGGGGTTATTGCCCTTTCTGCTGATCCTCGCCTGCCCGCTGATGCATCTGTTCATGCATGGCGGCCACGGCGAACATGGCGGCGGAGGCAATTCCGACAATCATCAAAACCCGCCGGATCGGCATTGATGGCGGCCACACGGGAGAACGACCATGCCTGACGAGGTTCCCGCCTACGGCCTGTGGTCGCTGGTCGTCGTCAATTCGGTCATTTTCATCTTCTTCACCTTCAGCTTCTTCAAACCGCAGACGGAGAGGGGATGGACGAGGTAAATTATTGTATGATTGCTTGACGCGGGCTTTTGAGAGCTCGTTGTCGTGGACGGGGAACATCTCTAGCAAGCGGGGTTGCGGCGGGACCATGGCCGAAGATCACGAACATCATCACGGGCATGGCGTTGCCCCAGCCGCATCCTCAGGGCCGGCGCAAACACGCGATCCCGTCTGTGGCATGGCGGTGGACCCTGCGGTATCAAAGTATCGCGCGGAGCATGACGGTGCCACCTATCATTTCTGCTGCGCTGGCTGCCGGGAAAAATTCCTGGCCGACCCTACCAAGTACCTAAAACCCGGCATACCGGCGTCGCGCCCGCACGCGCAAAACCGCGCCCTCTATACCTGCCCGATGCATCCGCAGATAAGGCAGGCCGGGCCGGGGAGTTGCCCGCTCTGTGGCATGGCACTGGAGCCTTTGGAATCCTCCGCCGAAGATACCGGCCCCAACGCCGAATTGACCGACATGACGCGGCGGTTCTGGATCGGCGCGGTACTGGTGGTACCGATGCTGATCCTCGAAATGGGCTCCCACTTTCCTGGCTTGAACCTCCACCACTATGTTTCGCCGCAGGCCTCGGTGTGGATTCAATTCGCGCTCGGCACGCCTGTCGTGCTATGGGCCGGCTCGCCGTTCTTCCAGCGCGGATGGGCATCGGTTCGCAATCGCTCGCTCAACATGTTCAGCCTGATCGCGCTCGGTGTCGGCGCGGCCTATGGATATAGCCTCGCCGCCACCTTCGCGCCGGGCTTTTTCCCCGAAGGTTTGCGGCAGGAAGGCGGCATGATGGCCGTCTACTATGAAGCGGCAGCGGTGATCACCGTGCTGGTGCTGCTCGGCCAAGTACTCGAACTCCGCGCCCGGGAAAAAACAGGAAGCGCCATTCGTGCCCTGTTGAATCTCGCACCGAAGACTGCACGGCGCATCCGCCCCAGCGGCGAGGACGAAGAGGTGCCGCTCGATCGGGTGATCATCGGGGATCGTTTGCGCATCCGGCCCGGTGACAGCGTCCCGGTGGACGGCGTCGTTCTCGAAGGACGAAGCGCCATCGACGAATCGATGGTGACCGGCGAATCCATGCCGGTCGAGAAGGAACAAGGCGCGAAAGTGATCGGCGGTACGATCAACGGTACCGGCGGTTTGGTCATGCGGGCCGAACGAGTCGGCTCCGACACCATGCTCTCTCACATCGTCCACATGGTTGCCGAGGCGCAGCGCAGTCGCGCTCCTATTCAGCGGCTCGCCGACGTGGTGGCCGCCTGGTTCGTGCCGGCGGTCATTGCCGTGGCGGTGCTGGCCTTTGCCGCTTGGATGATTTGGGGACCGCCTCCGGCATTTGCCTACGCTCTGGTCGCCGCCGTTTCCGTCCTGATCATCGCGTGCCCTTGCGCCCTTGGCTTGGCGACGCCGATGTCGATCATGGTAGGCATCGGCAAAGGGGCGACGACAGGTGTTCTGATCAAGAATGCTGAAGCTCTGGAGCGCTTCGAGAAGATCGACACGCTGGTCGTCGACAAGACCGGAACGCTAACCGAAGGCAAGCCGCGCGTCGTTGCCGTGGTGCCCGACAACGGATTCGACGAAGCCACCGTCCTGTCGCTCGGCGCCAGTCTTGAGAAATCGAGCGAACACCCGCTCGCCGCCGCCATCGTTGCGTCGGCTCACCAGCGCGGCCTTACGCTGATGGAAGTCACGGACTTCAAATCAATCACCGGAAAGGGCGTGGCTGGAGGGATCGGCGGCCGACAGGTGGCCGTGGGCAATGCGAATCTCCTCAAGGATTTGGGCGTCGCCAGTGCCGATTTGGAGGCGCGGGCCGATGACCTGCGACGGGAGGGCGGGACGGCGATGTTCGTCGCCATCGATGGAAAGCCGGCCGGCATCATCGCCGTCGCCGATCCGATCAAGACAACGACACCGGCGGCGCTAAATAGCTTGCGGGCCAATGGAATACGCATCGTGATGCTGACCGGGGATAACCGTACGACCGCGCAGGCTGTCGCGGCAAAGCTTGGTATCACCGATATCGAGTCCGAGGTTTTGCCGGAGCAGAAGAATGCGATCGTGCGGCGCCTGCGAAGCGAAGGCCGCGTCGTCGCCATGGCCGGCGACGGCGTGAATGACGCACCCGCGCTTGCCGAGGCTGATATTGGTGTAGCAATGGGCACGGGCACGGATGTCGCTATGCAGAGTGCGGGGGTGACCTTGGTGAAAGGCGATCTGGCTGGTATCGCACGGGCACGGACCCTCAGCCGCGCGACGATGCGGAATATCCGGCAGAATCTGGTACTCGCCTTCGTTTACAACGTACTTGGCGTTCCGCTGGCTGCGGGCGTGCTCTATCCCGCATTCGGCCTATTGCTAAGCCCCATCGTCGCTGCGGCGGCGATGAGCCTAAGTTCGCTATCCGTCGTCAGCAATGCGCTGAGGCTGCGACTGGTGCGGCTATAACGCGACAACTCACCCTGTTCGCTGGCAGACTCTAGTCAATTTTCACGGAACCCCGGCTCAGGTGACGCTTATTGATTTCATGGTGAATGAGTTCGCGTCAAAAGAAACCCTCAACGCTCTGTGTCATGGATTCCCTCTTTCGCCCTCATCTTTTTAATTCAGATATAGAATCTCAAATTCCCTTCTCCGCGAAATTCGACCGAAAACGCTCGTTTTTGATCGACCAAGAGCAGAATCAGGATTATGGTATAGGCTGATAAAAAGGCCTGTTTTACCGAGCTTTCCGGCGGAGGTCGACATGAAGAAAGCGAAGATGAGGAGGACGCCAGAGGTCGAAGCTCGCATGAAGGAGGCGAGGAAGGCGCAAATCAAAATTCGCATGGAGGAGAAGAAGAACAACCCCGGTGCGAAGGCCTGGCGGGGCAAGCGAAACCGGGAATTGCGTGTTACAGGCGCTGGCGGGCGACACGGACGTACGATGACTTTCTTCAATGCGGCTACCCGGCGGCTCGCCTGGGAGGATTACAAGCGGGTTTCGGTCGCGACGATCTGCCGGCATGCGCTCAGCACGCCATATACCTACTACAAGCGTTTCCCGAGCCGGTCGGCCTTCGAATACGGCTTGGTGCTGGTGGCCTTCAAGGAGATGACCAGGAGTTTCAACCGGGCGATGGACCCCGAATCCTGGAAGAAGGCGACTCCCCAGGCAATTGTCCACCGGCTGGTGGACAGGGTTATCGACAGCACCATGACCGTCCCCGCCATTGGCGTAACCCAGCTTGCTATTCGAATCGCCATGAGCAAGCCCAAGGGGGCGGAGCCCTATTTCGAATTCAGGGCGGCGGTCATTGACCGGGCCGTCGAATTGCTCTCCCCCAAGCTCGAAATCCCGAATGCCAAGAAATCCGTCCGAAATGCCATTCAAATGCTATTGGCGACGGCGACGGACGAGGCCTGGCGGCACGGAATACCGTTCAAAACCGCGCGAAAACGGGAACTCGCCGGGATATACGATAATCTGGCGTTCCGCTGCCTCGGCCTTCCCCCTGGCCGGCGCGACACCAAGGAAAGCGGCGCAGTGGAAAGCCCGGAAGCCGAATTCCCCGAACATCTGCAAGCCAGCCGGCGCGACACCAAGGGATTCATCGGCTTCAGACACCCGCAAACCGGCTTCCCCGAACATCTGCAAGCCTTTTACGGGATCACCAAGCGATACCTCTGGATATACGAAAAGCTCGTGAATTCATCCAAAAAGCCGGAATTCAAATTGGATTATCCAATAGAGCCGGAAGATACGAAAATCCTGGAAACCAGGATGAGAATGATCAAACCCGAGAAGCCGAAGAAGCCGCGCAAACGCGTATACAGAATGTTATGATGCCGAAAAAATGGGACACGAATTTAGGACCGCAGAAAACGAGCCGTCAAATCTACCATGCCGGTTTTTGCTGTCGCGTTTTTTGATATCCGAAAATGGAGGCTAGAAAATGAGAGTCCTTGATTCCGTCCTTTACCGAATTTGGCGGATCGCGTTCTTCCCCTTCGCCATGCTGGCGCTTTTCTATGTGGCCGGATTCCAGGGCGCTATGTCGATCTTCGGGATTGGCTTGATTTTATTCGCATTGAAGCAGGTGCGATCACCTTGATTTCGTCGGGCTGAAATGCCCCACATTCTACTTCTGGATGCTGGATTCAGTCATAATTGGGACGGATGACCTGCTACTCGGGTCGAGCAGTGTCAGCTCTTGGGGATAAACCGGACATTCCAATGACATGCCACCATGTCCGCTTATGACCCAAAGCGGACATCATCGCCCTTCGGTGGCATCTCCAATCTATTCGACAGGCAGACCGGCTGCTTTCCACTCGGGAAATCCGTCCTCAAGACGCCTGATCTTGAAACCACGCTCCCGCAGCAGAGCGACGGCTTCGAATGCCAGCACGCAGTAGGGGCCTCGACAATAGGCCACGATTTCGCGGTTCTTCGGAATCTGCCGTAGGCTCCGGCCCAACTCACGCAAGGGAATGTTGATTGCCTTGGGCAGATGACCGGCGGTGTATTCATCTTCTGGTCGCACGTCAAGCACGGTGACGAGGCCGTCCTTAAGACGCCGGACGAGTTCTTTCCGCGAAACCGGCTCCAGCGCATCGCGCTTGCGAAAGTAACTTCCGATGATCTCGCGCACATCCGAAAAGTTATGCTCGGCGACGCGTTGTAGCGTAGCGGTCAGTTCGAGAACCGAGGGGTCGCTCAGCCCATAAAGGATGCGCTTTCCGTCCCGCCGCGAGGCGAGCAAGCCCGTTCGACGCATTAGCTGGAGGTGCTGAGAGGTATTGGCAATCGACAACCCAACACGCTTGGCGAGCGCTTCGACGCTCCGCTCGCCTTGGGCGAGCATCTCCAGGATTTCCAACCGATGTGCGTGACCGAGCGCCTTGGCGATCTCGGCAAAGCTGGCAAAGAGCGCGCGTTTCGGATTTCCGCTTGACATGTCACTACACTAGAAAGATCATTCAAGTGAATTATTGAATGATGTCACCCCAGCTTGTCAAGCTCGCGGCATCGATAGGGCGGCGGAGCTTCGCGCTGCCAATGCCGGGCTAGCGGTAGCGTAAGCATAAGAAGGAATGACCTTGCCAGCAGAACCGCACGCCGCCACTCCATCCGGCATACGCCTCGGACTTCGCGAGAACTGGCAGCAGTTCTCGCTTCTGGTCCTCATCAATGCCTTCGTCGGCGGCATGGTCGGGCTGCAAGGGACGGTAGTCCCATTGATCGGCTCCCAAGAGTTCAAGATCGCTTCAGCCACGGCGGTCGTGTCCTTTGTCATCAGCTTCGGCGTGATCAAGGCTCTCGCGAACCTAGTCTCGGGACACTTTGCCGACATTTATGGTCGCAAGCACATGCTCGTCCTGGGCTGGCTGATCGGCCTGCCGGTGCCTTTCATGCTCGGCTGGGGGCCGAGCTGGGGCTGGATCATCGCGGCGAACGCGCTTCTCGGCGTCAATCAAGGCTTCACTTGGTCGATGACCGTCATTATGAAGGTGGACCTGGTCGGTCCCAAATCGCGCGGGCTCGCCGTCGGCCTCAACGAATTCGCGGGCTATCTCTCGGTCGGCCTCACCGCCTTCTTCGCCGGTTATATCGCCCAGCGTTACGGTCTTCGGCCGGCGCCCTTCTACCTCGGCATCGGCTATGCGGCGCTCGGGCTGATTCTCTCCACGTTGCTTGTGCACGACACGCGTCACCATGTGGGCCTGGAAGTCTCCCGTCATGCTTCACCCGGCGAGGCAGCCGGGTTCTGGGAAGTCTTTCGGCGCGCTTCGTTCGGAGACCGGAATCTGTTCGCGGCGTCGCAAGCCGGATTGGTCAACAACCTGAACTTCGGGATGAGCTGGGGGATTTTTCCGCTGTTCTTCGCCGGGTTCGGTCTTGCGGTCGAGCGGATCGGCATTCTCAATTCGGTCTATCCCGCGGTGTGGGGCGTGCTCCAGACCGTGACCGGCCCGCTGAGCGACCGGTGGGGTCGCAAGGGCCTGATCATGGTCGGAATGTGGACGCAGGCGAGCGGGCTTTTCCTGATTGCCGCCACGCGCAGCTTCGGCTGGTGGTTCGTAGCGAGCGTACTTCTCGGCCTAGGTACAGCGATGGTCTACCCGACACTCATTGCCGCGGTATCCGATGCGTCGCATCCCTCCTGGCGCGCACGCTCACTCAGCGTCTACCGGTTCTGGCGCGATCTGGGCTATGCGGTTGGCGCGCTATCGGCAGGGGTTATGACAGATCTGTTCGGCGCCGCTTCGGCGATTGCCGTCATCGGCGCTCTCTCGGTCGTCTCAGGTACCGTAGTCGCCGTCGTCATGAATGAACGTCACGAATAGACTGCCGTGGCACCCTAGTCGTCGGCAAATGTCCGCCGTTGGGGGTAAAGCGGACATTGATCAACTGTTGATCGCCAATCTCGAATTATGAGTATACTGCTTAGAAAGCCGGGCTATTTTCGCCGGCGAGGCCAATCCTTTAGCTTTAATAATCGCCATGTCGTAAATAAGAACTATTCATTTCCAAGATCGGAAGTCGAAGTCCGTCGGCCAGCCTCAGCCCAAGCCTTTAGATCGCTGAGCTGGTAAAGGCATACCCGCCCGAATTTGAAATAGACCGGGCCGCCGCCGACACAGCGCCACTTTTCAAGCGTTCGCCGCGCCAGGCCAAGGAAACGAGCGGCCTCGGCTGTGCGAAGATATTGTGAGTCTGGTGACGGTGTTCCGACTGAAGCGTCCATCGTGTTTCTCCAAGGTGCGCCAACGCGTATTGGCGAGACAGGTACAAGATTGGAGAAATTCACGTGTTGTCGAAACACCTTTCTGCGCTATGTTCGAAGATTCTGAAACAGAATCTAGGTGCGTTTGTGTTTCATCCAAAGGGAGATGGCTTCAGCCTTAAAGCGTTTGCCGAAACGTCTAAGCCTGATCAACAGGGCATCTCGTGAATCTTTGATGTGAGGATGCCGCTTCAAGAGAATTCTCGCTGCTTGGCGCTCCTTTTTTCCTTTGCTCAACAGAATGTCGAATTCATACCAGAGAGCGAATTCATCGGTCATTTCCCATTCGCTGCGCCGGCCTCGCGTCCCGGGCTGTTTTTCCTGGAATCCCGGCACATGGGCCTTGGCGAGGGCCAAAGACAATTTCCGCCAGCGCTCGGGGTCATCAGTCCAAATCGAGAAATGCTCGAACAACAATTCAAATCTTTCGTCGAATTCAGGCCGCCATTCGGGTTCCCCTGGTGGTAATGAATGCGGCTCATCGTCGCGTGGCTCTAGCGGCTCATTGAGCTTGCCGGGATAAAGGGGTGTCTTCGCTGTTCTACGCCCGGTCACGCCACGAGCTCGGGGGATTTAGCAGGCTGGTTGGGGCGTAGCTGCTCCGCCGGCTTCCTGGGTGGCTGCTGCATCGCCGCCAGGAGGTGCCTGCCGATCATCCTGTTGGCCCGGTGCATCGGCTGCGCGGCAAGATGCGCATAGCGCGCCGTCGTGCTGGTATTCCGGTGTCCGAGCAGTCCGCCGATCATCGGCAAGGATTGGCCGCTCGAAACCGCCATGCTGGCGAAACTGTGCCGCAAATCGTGCATGCGAACATCGCAAATCCCGGCTTCTGCCCGGATGCGCTGCCAGGGCTTTTCCAAGTCCTTTAAGTACGAGTTGGCCAGGCCCCCGGCAATGACATAGGGATTGCCTTGAATTGGCACGATTCGCGCCAGGATTTCGTAGGCCGGTTCGTTGAGGAAGATGATTTTGGCCCCGGTCTTGCTGTCGGGTAGGAGCAGCCGCTTTTCATCCTGGTCGATATAGGCCCATTTGAGGGTGAGAATTTCAGAAACCCGCGCCCCGGTGAATACCAGCAGCCGGATAGCCGCAATGGCGCTCGGCAATTCGCTCTTGGTTTTCTCGGCCTTATTCAGCGCGGCATTGAGCCGGCTGAATTCCTCTCGCGTCAAATAGCGGTCGCGCTTCTTTTCCTTGAATTTCTCGATATGGCGGCAAGGATTCGAATAGTCCGGCTTGAGGCCCCAGCGCTCGGCCATATTGAACATATTGGAGAGGAGTGCGAGCACGCGATTGGCTTGATAAGGCGATTTGTGGAACTTGTGATGCAAATCGGCAATATCGGCCCGCGTGATTTCAGCCAATTTGCGCGCCCCGAATTGGCGCAATAAGACGCGGTCAATAATTCGGCGAATTTCGCGAGTGGTGCTCGGCTTCAAGCGGCTTTCGGCGTGCTCCTTGAAATAGCGCTCGGCAAATTCAGAGAATTTCGGCGCGTTGCGCGCCTCGTCGCGCTCGCCCGAGGGATCGCCGCCGTCCGATGCCTCGGCAAGCCAAAGCCGTGCCGTAAGGCGCGCCTGTTCGACCGTGATTGATCCATGTAGTCCGATCTTGGGCTTGCGTTGCCGGCCGCTCTTGTTACGGTATTTGAGGATGTAAACGCGCTTGCCGGAGGGCCAAATGCGCACGCCGAATCCGGGGAGTTCGCTGTCCCACAGGATTACCTCGCGCCCTTCCGGGGCGAAGCTTTCGACCAAACGCTTGGTCAGTTTCGGCATAATTACGATCTCGCCTCTGACTTACTGATCTCGCCACTGATTGAAAATTTCCGGTACCACATAGGTACCACAAGAAAGAGATTCGTGGCGTCTCAGAGGCATCTTCGGCAAAAAATATTTTGCGAATTAATCAATCACGGGAGTAGCTTAGAGGATAACGGAGTGAACGGTCAAAACCTCCGGAAGCAATTCGTAATCAGTAGGTCCGCGGTTCGAATCCGCGCGTCGGCACCAGCTTTCAACGGATTGCAGCGTTGCGAATTCACCTTGCCGCCGCAACGCGGCGATCTTACGGCATTGGATACGGTCCCGGACGGCGTCCGCGTCATGTCCGCCTATCTCGAAATAAAACCTCAACAATATTGCAACACGGCGCTTGATTTACATCATGGACTCCCCTGCTGCACATGCTACCGAGTGGGCGTGGACGATGCCGGGACGGGAGAAAGCCGTGGCGCACATCGTGCGCATGCCACCGTCATCATGGAGTCATTCATGACGGCTTTGCTGAAGCAGGGCAGCGAGCGGAAGACGAACGCGATAAGCGGAAAATCCGGAGCGGTCGAGAAACCTCCGGCGCCGGCATCGGCGCATGACGGGCCGGGACCAGGCTTGCCGTCTTTCGAAACTTTCGATCGCATGAGCCGCGCGCTCACGGCCCGGGTAACGCAAGGAATTTCGCCGCACGCGCTCTATGCCGCCTGGTTCGATTGGGCTTCTCATCTGGCGCGGGCGCCCGGACGGCAGATGGAATTGTGGATGCAAGCGGGGAGTGAAGTTGCGCGGCTGGCGCAATTTGCGCTGCATGGCGGGGCGCGCGACGCCGCGTCGCTGCCTTTTCCGCCGCGTGATCAGGATCATCGCTTTACCGATCCGGCCTGGATGAAGCCGCCTTTCGTTTATTACGAGCAAGCGTTCCTCGCGCTCGAAGACTGGTGGCGCGGCGCCACGCGCGAGGTGCGCGGCGAGCTTCCCGAGAACGCCGCACGGGCGGAATTCGCCGCGGTTCAGCTGCTCGATATGATCGGCCCCGCCAATGTACCCTGGCTCAATCCGGTCGTGATCGATCGCACGATGAAAGAAGGCGGCATGAACCTTGTCCGTGGCGCGACCAATCTGGCCGACGATCTGTTGCGCGCCATGACGATGCGGCCACCGGCGTCACCCGATGGCTTCCGCGTCGGCGAGACCTTGGCGATAACGCCGGGCGAGGTGATCTTCCGTAACGACCTGATGGAACTTATTCAATATTCGCCGCAGACCGGGCGGGTCCATGCCGAACCGGTGCTGATCGTACCGGCCTGGATCATGAAATATTACGTGCTCGATCTGAGGCCGCAAAATTCGCTGGTGCGCTACCTGGTCGAGCAGGGTTTCACCGTCTTCATGATCTCGTGGCATAACCCAACCGCAACGGATCGCGACATCACCTTCGATGCGTATCGCGTGCAAGGCGTGATGGCGGCGCTCAATGCGATCGGCATGGTTCTGCCGGGACGCAAGGTCCACGCTTGCGGCTATTGCCTCGGCGGCACGCTCTTGGCAATCGCGGCGGCGACCCTGGCGCGCGACGAGGATGAGCGGTTAAAGAGCATCAGCCTGCTCGCTGCGCAGACCGATTTAAGCGAATCGGGCGAACTCATGCTGTTCGTCGATGAAAGCCAGATCGCTTTCCTGGAAGACATGATGTGGGATCAGGGCGTGCTCAACAGCAAGCAAATGGCCGGCGCCTTCGACATGCTCCGCTCGAACGACCTCATTTGGTCGCGAATAACGCGCGACTATCTGCTCGGCGAGCGCGAGAAGCCGAGCGATCTTGGTTCCTGGAACGCCGATCAGACGCGCCTGCCGTTTCGGATGCATTCCCAATATCTTCGCGCACTTTTCCTCGAGAACCGCCTGACCGCCGGGCGCTATGCCGTGGAAGGCAGGGTGATCGCGCTCAAGGACATCCGCAACCCGATGTTTGTCATCGGCACCGAGACCGACCATATCGCTCCGTGGCGATCGGTCTATAAAATTCATCTCTTCACCGACAATGACCTGACTTTCGTGTTGACCAACGGCGGGCATAATGCGGGCGTCGTCTCCGAGCCGGGTCACCCGGGACGCCATTACCGCGTCGCCTTGCGCCAGGACGGCGAGCGTTACGTCGACAGCGATACCTGGCTGACGCATGCAACGATGAAGGAAGGCTCGTGGTGGCCCGAATGGCTGAGCTGGCTCGAAGCGCAAAGCGAGGCCGAGATGATCGCGCCGCCTTCGATGGGTTCGCCGGCGCGCGGGCTTTCGCCGCTCGGACCGGCGCCGGGCGAATATGTGCTGCAGCGCTAGAACGGAAATCCGGCGGCGCCGGAGAGAGACGAGTCCAAAGCAAGAAGCGGAGATCCCGGGTTAAATCTGGGGACTTTCCTGAAGGGAGGGCGAAATGAACCCGCCCCGGAAAGGACGGAGGAGAAAACTTGGACGCGATTAAGGACGCGGCAAGGGACGACGGCGCGCGTTTCCTGATGTGCGCGCCCGATCATTTCGCCGTTACCTACGCCATCAACCCGTGGATGGACCCGGCGCAATGGGCAAGCCACGCGCGCAGCTTCGGCCAAACCGCGTGGCGCGAATGGAACCGGCTGCACCGGAATCTCCGGCGGCTCGGCGCGAAGATCGAGCTGGTGCCGCCGGAACCGGAATTGAGCGATCTCGTCTTCACCGCCAATTCGGCCGTGGTGATGGATGGGGTGGCGCTGCTCGCCCATTTCCGTCATGTCGAGCGGCAAAAGGAAGAGCCGCATTTCGAGCGTTGCTTCCGCGAACTGGTGGCGCGCGGCGTTCTCGCCGCGGTGCGGCGCCTGCCCGAGGGCCTGGTCCAGGAAGGCGCCGGCGACTGTGTCTGGGACCGCGCGCGGCGGATATTCTGGATGGGCTGCGGACCGCGTTCGCATCGCGATGCCGCGCGCGTGATGCGCGAGACCTTCGGGCTCGAAACACTGCCGCTCGAACTCGTCGATCCGCGTTTCTATCACATGGATACGGCGCTCGGCCCGCTGCCGCGCGGCGAAATGATTTACGTGCCGTCGGCCTTCACCACCGAGGGCTTGCGCCAGATTTACGACCGCGTCGCGCCGGAGCAACGCATCGAGCTCGGCGCCGGGGACGCGACGGCGTTCGCGGCCAACGCGGTGTGCATCGAGGACGACATCGTGCTCTCAGGCTGCGGCGCCGGCTTGCGCCGCCGGCTTGAAGCGGCCGGCTATCGCGTCCATGCCACGCCCTTGGGCGCCTTCCATCGCAGCGGCGGCTCGGCCTTCTGCCTGACCTTGCGGCTCGATCTTCGCTCGGCCGGCAAAGGCGGATAAAAGACACGCCAAATCAGCGGCTTGGCCTTCGAGTCGGGTTCCGGCATGGATCGCGCTTTATGCCGGGCGGGGTCTCGTGCCATATAGCGCGGAGAAGAAAATCATGGCCCGTCTCAAGGATTATCTCGAAACCTCGCGCGCGGCGCTGGCATCTGCCATCGCCGGCGTGGACGAGGCGCGCGTCGAGCGCGCGATCGCGGCCATGACATCCAGCCTGTCCAAGGACAAGCCCCTGCTGATCTGCGGCAATGGCGGCTCGGCGGCCGACGCCATGCACATCGCCGGCGAGCTGGTCGGCCGTTATATGAAGGAGCGGCGCGGCTTGAAGGCGATCGCGCTCTCGGCTGACCCGGCGGTGCTGACGGCCTGGAGCAACGATTACGGCTACGACACCGTGTTCGCGCGCCAGGTGGAGGCGCTCGGCGAAAAAGGCGGCGTGTTGCTGGCGATCTCGACCAGCGGCAATTCCAAGAACGTGATTGCGGCGGCCAAGGCGGCGAAGAAGAAAGGCATGATCGTGGTGGGTTTGACCGGCAAGGGCGGGGGCAAGCTAGGCCCCGAAACCGACATCCTGCTCGACGCGCCGGCCACCGAGACGCCGCTCATCCAGCAGATCCATATCTGCCTTTATCACTTCATCTGTTCCGAGATCGAAGAACGGATCTCCCGCGCCTGAGGCCGCGATCAGCGGGCGAGCGCCTGGGAGATGGTGTTGAAGATGTTGACCAGCCCGGTCGAGACGCCATGCAGGCTGGTCGCGATCACCACGCCGATCATGGCGCAGATCAGAGTGTATTCCACCGCGGCGACGCCGCGTTCGTCGCGCAGCAATTGGCCGATCATGCGATTGACGTCCGACATGCGTCTCTCCAACGGAATTCCGCGAATAGCGGTTAAGCCACGGTAAGGCCGTTATGCGAAAACTCAAAACAATATCGTCTAAAATTTTCTGGGTATTCGCGCGAAATCATTTCGAAACGTCGGAATCATTGACACCGGGTTAACAACTGCTTGCGGCGTTTGGCGAAATCGCAGACCCGCCCGCCGCCTTCAGCCTTGCTTAACCACAATGGGCGACACTGGCCGCCGTTAGGTTCTCCAATGGCGAGGGGATTCGACGGTGTTTCGGCAATTGCAATGCAACGGCATGGAGCGGAATTTCGGTTCCGCCGCGTGGATCGCGGCGCGGCTGCTGCCGCTTTTCGCCGCCTGCGCCCTGGCACTGTCGGGTTGCGCCCATGCCCCCAAGACCGATCAAGCGTCGGCTGCCGCCTTGGCCGCCGAGCAAGCCAAGCCGCCGATGCAGCGCGGCGCGGAAGCGGAGGCGCGCGGCGATTACGCCGCCGCCGCCGGATTCTACCGCAAGGCGCACGAATCCGATCCCGCCGCGCTCGACCCGCTCTACCATCTCGGCGCGGCGCAAGTGGCGGGCCGCGATTACACCGGCGCCTACGAGACCTATCACCAGATCCAGACCCTGGCCGCCGACGATCCCGAGGCGGCGTTCCGGCTCGGCGAATTGATGCTGATGCGCGGATCGCCCCAGGCGGCGCTCGACCAATTCGACATCGCGCTCCGGACCCGCAAGGTCGACCCCTCGCTCTACAGCGCGATCGGCGTCGCCTACAGCATGATGGGCAAATACGACAAGGCGATCGGCGACTACCGGCTCGGGCTGAAAATCGCGCCCGATCACATGGGGCTCCGGAACAATCTGGGCCTGGCCCAGTTCCTGGCCGGCGATTACGCCGGCGCGGTCAAGACGCTGTCCGATCTGGTGGCGCTGCCCAACGCCAAGCCGCGCTACCGGCAGAATCTCGCCTTCATCTACGCGGTCCACGGCGATTACGAGCAGGCGCGCGACGTGGCGGGGCACGACGTCGACCTGGCCTCGCTCAAGAGCGACCTCGATCTCTACCGCAACGGCCAGAAAACCAACCAACAGGGCGGCGAGAGCGAGGCCATTAACCAAGAATTGATGGGCATCCATTTCGCCGGCAAGCCGGCGACCGCCCAGGCCGCCCAGGCCGCTCCAGCTGCCGCCGCCGGCGCGCAGACCAGTGAAATTGGACCCAGTGAAATCGGACCCAGCCAAATCGAGCCCGGCAAGACCGAGCCCGGCCAGGCCGAATCCGGCCAAGCCGACACCTCTCGCTAGGTCTCGGCCGCCAGGCCCTTGCCGCCCGGCCCCCGGGGCCGGGCCCAGCCCGAAAAACCCTGATTTATCCGAGTTTTCATCGGCTATTAACCAGAGTCGGCCAATATCACCACCGGTTCGTTCTGCATGCAGGCGAGTGATCCGCGCCGGAAAAGACGGCGCGGGGCGGCTTGCCTGAGAGGATCGGAGAGGGTTTAGAGCGCGATGTTCGCCACCATTCCGCCACGCCGGTTGATCCTGCTTGCCGCAGCGATGGCCTTGTCGCTCGTCACGGCGCTGGTCGTGCGCGGCTGGGTCGAAACCGTGCGCCGCGAGGCGACGCCGGCCGCCGTCGTGCAGACGGTCAAGCCGCCGACGATGATCCTGGTCGCGGCCAAGGCGCTGCCCGCCGGTCACTTCATCAAGGCCGAGGATTTGAAGTGGCAGAGCTGGCCGGACGACAACATGGCCTCGAGCTATCTCGCCCAGGGCGCGGTCACCACCGACGCCATCGTCGGTTCGGTCGTGCGCAACGGCATATCCATCGGCGAGCCGATCACCGACACGCGCATCGTCAAGAAGGGCGAGCGGGGATTCCTGGCGGCGATCGTGACGCCGGGCTTCCGCGCCATCACCGTCACCATGGTTTCGAATGCCGGGCTTTCCGGCCTCGCCATGCCCGGCGACCGGGTCGACGTGCTGCTTACCATGAGCGTGCCGAGCACCAACAAGGACGCGCCCGAGCGCAAATTCACCGAGACTGTGATGCAGGACGTCCGCGTCCTAGCGATCGACCAGAAGATGGACGACCAGTCGAATGACGGCGTGCTGGCGCACTCCGCCACCCTGGAAGTCACGCCGAAGCAGGCCGAGACCGTGACGCTGTTGCAGGAGCTGGGCAAGATGTCGATGACCCTGCGCAGCGTGGGCAGCGCCGAGAACGATGCCGAGAATCATGCGCCGACCGTCACCGCGGAAAGCGATCTGACCGCGTTGCTGGGATTGCGCGCGCCGGCGAAAGCCGCGAGCGCCGGTCAGGCCTCCGACCGGATCGAAGTGGTGCGCGGCACGCAACGCAGCGTCGTCGACGTCTCCGGCCACGTCATCCAGCAGGACGATGCCGCGCCGGCTTCGGTCGGAACCGCGGATAAGAAGGCCATCCAGGCCGCGCAGCCGGTGAAGAAACAATGATCCGCGTCCCCGCCCTCTTCCGCCTCTTCACCCACGCGCTCGCGCTGATTCTGGCCGTGAGCCTGACGGCGGCGCCTTTGCGCGTCTATGCCGCGCCGACGGTGATCTCGTCCAACGGCGAAATCCTGTCGGTCGGCATCAGCAAGGGCATCGTGTTGCGGCTCGACCGCCCGGCCAGCAACGTCTTCGTCGCCGACCCCGCGGTGGCCGACATCCAGGTCAAGTCGCCGACCATCATCTATCTGGTCGGCAAGGCGGTTGGTTCGACCACGCTGTTCGCGCTCGACAAGCAGGACCAGGTGCTCCTGAACAGCCGCGTCGAGGTGCATGCCGACACCGACGGACTGCAGAGCGCGATCAATCAGCTGGTGCCGAACAGCGGCATCAAGGTGAAGTCGGTCAGCGATTCGGTGGTGCTCGAAGGCTCGCTCAAATCCGCCTCCGAGGGCGACGACATCAAGCAGCTCGCGGCGCGTTACGTGCCGGACGCCAAGCAACTCGTCAACCAGATGCAGCTCGACGCGCCCAACCAGATCAACCTGCATGTCCGCATCGCCGAAGTGTCACGCACCGTCGAGAAGCAGTTCGGCATCGATTGGCAGAGCGCCTTCAACAACGGCACCATCGCCTTCGGCTTGGCCACGTCCGGCGTGAGCACCGTGGGCACTACCGCCGCCACCCAGTTTCTCGGCACCACTAGCTCCGGCTCAGTCGTTCCGACTCTCCCGGGCAGCAGCGGCGCGGCTGGTTTCAACACCGGGGCGACCGCCATCCAGGGCGGCGGCTCGGTCAACAACCTCTTCGCCGGACACACGGGCGAGCGCAGCAGCGTTTCGTCGCTGATCAGCGCGCTGGAGAACCAGGGCCTCATCAACATCCTGGCCGAACCCAACCTGACCGCGGTTTCGGGCCAGAAGGCGAGCTTCCTCGCTGGCGGCGAGTTCCCGGTGCCGGTGCCGCAATCGGGCACCGGCGGCAGCGCCGTCGTCACCATCGACTACAAGCAGTTCGGCGTGGGCCTGACCTTCATCGGGACCATCCTCAACGGCAACCGCATCAGCCTGCATGTCGAGCCCGAGGTGAGCCAGATCGACACCTCGACCGAGATCCAGGTCGCCGGCGTCACCGTGCCCGGTCTTTCGACCCGGCGCGCCGAGACCACGGTCGAGCTCGCCAGCGGCCAGACCTTCGCCATCGGCGGGCTGATGCAGAACAACACCACGCAGAACATCAGCAAGTTCCCGTGGCTCGGCGATTTGCCGATCCTGGGTCAGCTGTTCCGCTCGGAAGCCTTCCAGCGCAACGAGACCGAGCTGGTGATCCTGGTCACGCCCTATATCGTGCGGCCGGTGTCGAACGAGCAGATGGCGATGCCGACCGACGGCATGACCACGCCGACCGATTTCGACATGATCACGAACAGCCACCTGATGGGATCCGATTACAAGAGTCAGCCGGCCCAGGCGGACCCGGCCAATCCGGCAAATCCTGCTTCGCGGCCGGTGTCGCAATCCACCCAGCCCGTGACCTTGCCCGACGGGCGCAAGGCGGCCGAACCGCTCAACCAAGTCGGCTTCGAGATCGATTGAGGAGAGCAGCCATGGGCCACGCCTTTTCCCTGAATACCTATCTCCGCTCGCGCACCTGCTGGGCGCTCCTGGCCGCCATGCTGGTGGCGCTGCTTTTGCCCGGCTGCTCCAACCAGCCCGACGCGATGAACGATCCGCCCAAGGCGATTGCGGTCAAGCCGGTGCTGGCGACGCACCCGGTTTATTTCGACAACGGTTCGGCGGTGTTGAGCCCGGCCGAGATCGACGGGTTGCGCGCCTTCCTCGGCGAAGGCCGGGTCACCAAGATCGATTCCATCACCATCCAGGCCGGCGACAGCCCGCTGGGAGCCGCGCGGGCCTCGCGGGTGAGCGACGCGTTGAGCAATCTCGGCTACACCCATGTGGTGGCGCCGTCGAGCCAGCCCGGCGACGATGCGGTCGCGGTGGTGGTGAAACGCCTGGCCGCCTTGCCGCCCACCTGCCCCGATTGGGCGCAGATCGGCCAATACGACCCCGATAATCTGCCGATGAAGAATCTCGGCTGCGCCAACGCCACCAATCTCTATCTCATGGTGGCCGATCCGCGCGACCTGGTTTCCGGGCGCCTCCTCGGCCCGGCCGACGGCGCGGAAGCCGTGCGCACGATCGAGAATTACCGCTCGGGCAAGCTCGACAGCCTGTCCTGGGGCCCCGGCGAGGGTTCGGGCGGCGGGTCTTCGGGCGGCTCTTCCGGCGGCTCTTCTTCCAGCGGCTCTTCAAGCGGTGGCAGCGGTGGACAGTAATACCGATACCGAAGCCGGATTGCCGGCGGGCCCGCGCCTGCTGGCCTGCGTCATCGACCCCGAGAACGGGCAGGTGGCGCGCGACCTGGCCGCGGCCCAGGGCTGGCGCAACCCCGTCATCCTCGACGGCGGCGTGGCCGCGGCGCACAACTACATCGAGAAATCGCCGCCGCCCACCCTGCTGATCGTCGACATCGACGACGTCGAGGATCCGGTGCAAAGCCTCGCCGCCTTGGCCGAGTTCTGCCCGCCGGACATGGGCGTCATCGCCATCGGCAGCCGGAACGAGTTGACGCTCTACCGCGCGCTGATCGATCTCGGCGTCACCGATTACGTGACCAAGCCGATCACGCTGGCGATGCTGGAGAATTCGCTGCGCGCCGAGAAGCGCCCGAATGCCGGCATGGCGCCGCACAACCAGGCCCAGATCGTCGCCTTCATGGGCGCGCGCGGCGGCGTGGGCACGACCACGGTCGCGGGCTCGGTCGCCTGGGCGCTGGCGCATGTCTACCAGAAGCGCGTGGCGCTGCTGGATTTCGACATGCATTTCGGCAATCTGGCGCTGTCCTTCGACCTCATTCCCGCGCCGGGCATGCGCGAGGCGCTCGAGTATCCGGCGCGCATCGACAGCCGGCTGTTGAACGCGGCAATGCTGCAGGAAAGCCCGCGGCTCAAGGTGCTGGCCGCCGAGGAGCCGATGGTCGACGAGATTCATGTCGCGTCGGGCGCGGTCGACGCCATGCTCAACGTGCTGCGCGGCGACAA
The DNA here is from genome assembly GCA_963810055.1 of uncultured Alphaproteobacteria bacterium. Taxonomy (GTDB): domain Bacteria; phylum Pseudomonadota; class Alphaproteobacteria; order ATCC43930; family CGMCC-115725; genus REEB95. The sequence goes on from CAWEME010000020.1 coordinate 108,684, forward strand.
CGATTTCATCATCGTCGACCTGCCCCGCCATCTCGGCGAGGAAATCCGCCGCATGCTGACGCTTTCCGGCACCATCGGCATCGTCACCGATCTGTCGCTCGCCTCGGCGCGCGACACGCTGCGGCTGGCGGATTTCGCCAAGACGCTGACCCCCGCCGCGCGCCATCTGGTCGTCGCCAACAATGTCGGCGCCAAGCACCGCGGCGAGATCGCCAAGGGCGAATTCGAGCGCGTCACCGCCATCCACCTCGATTACGCCGTGCCGTTCGAGCCCAGCGCGGCGCTCACCACCTCCTCGACCGGCAACGTGCTGACCTCGGCGTTGCGCCACACCAAGGCGGCCGCGGCCTTGCGCGACGTCGCCATGCGGCTGGCCGGCTACGAGCAGAAACCCGTCAAGAAAAGCCTGCTGTCCGGGCTTGCCAAGCTGCCGTTGCCGAAATTGGGCGGCGGTCTCTCCGCAAGCGCGTTGATGCCGAGCTTCTTGAAGCGGAGCGCCTGACATGTTCGGCCGCCGCGGCGTCAACGAGGATGGGCTTAATCCGCGTCCGCGCCTCCCCGAAATCCGCCCGAGCCTGCCCGAACCGCCGAAGCCCCAGGCGCCGGCGCCCCAGGCCGCGCCCGCGCCCGAGCCCCATCCCGCCCCGGCGCCCGACGAGCTGAGGCAAGCCAGCAACGTCATTCCGGTGGCGGCGGCGATCCCGCGCACCGTGCCGCTGCGCAGCAACGTCAACGAGGCCGCGCCGAGGATCTATCCGCTCGTCCTCCAGCGCATCGACACCGAGGTCGCCGCCAAACTGCAGCGCGACGAGCTGGCGCGCCAGCTCGCGGACATGGTGAGCGAGATCGTCATCGAGCAGCGCATCCAGTTGAACCAGTCGGAGCAGCGCCAGCTCGTCATCGTGCTGCTGGACGACATGCTCGGATTGGGGCCGTTGGAGCCGCTTCTGGCCGACGAAACCATCACCGACATCATGGTCAACGGCGCCAAGCAGGTTTACGTCGAACGCCGCGGCAAATTGGAATTGACCGGCATCGCCTTCCGCGACAACGCGCACGTCATGTCGATCGCGACGCGCATTGTCACCCAGGTAGGCCGCCGGATCGACGAATCGACGCCTTTGGTCGACGCGCGCCTGCAGGACGGCAGCCGCGTCAACATCATCACCCCTCCCTTGGCCTTGGACGGCCCGACCATCTCGATCCGCAAATTCTCCAAGAAGGGCATCACGCTCGACGTCATGTCGCGGCAGAAGAACATCTCGGCCGCGATGGGAACCGTGCTGAAGATCGCATCGCGCTCGCGCCTCAACATCCTCATCTCCGGCGGCACCGGCTCGGGCAAGACCACGCTGTTGAACGCCATGTCGCAGATGATCGACCCGGGCGAGCGCATCGTCACCATCGAAGACGCGGCCGAGTTGCAGCTGCAACAGCCGCACGTGGTGCGGCTGGAAACCCGGCCCGCCAACCTCGAGGGCAAGGGCGAGATTTCGATCCGCGACCTGGTCAAGAACGCGCTGCGCATGCGCCCCGACCGCATCATCCTGGGCGAGGTCCGCGGCGCCGAGGCGATGGACATGCTGCAAGCCATGAACACCGGCCATGACGGCTCGCTCTCGACCATCCACGCCAACCGGCCGCGCGAGGCGCTGACCCGGCTCGAGAACATGGTCGGCATGGCGGGCGTCAATCTGCCGTCGCGCGCCATCCGCCAGCAGATCGCCGCCGCCATCAACCTGATCGTCCAGATCAGCCGCATGCGCGACGGCATCCGCCGCGTCGTCTCGGTCACCGAAATCATCGGCATGGAAGGCGACGTCATCACGACGCAGGATCTGTTCACCTATCAGTACGAGGGCCAGCTCAACGACGGCTCGCTCAAGGGCAGCTTCGTGTCGAGCGGCTTGCGGCCGCACTTCATGACGCCTGCCGAGTATTTCGGGTTGGATCGCGCGCTGCTCGAAGCGGTCGGGTAGGCGTCATGGTCGCGGTCGTCTATCTCTTCCTCATCTTCGTCCTGACGCTGGGGGTTTTGACCGCCGGCTGGCTCGGAATGGTGGGATTCGACCAGCGCCGGCCGCTGGTCAAGCGCGCGCAAAAGGCCCGCGACCACTTCATCGGCAAGCCCGAAGAGGCGGCGGCGCTGACGCTGAAGCGCGAGGACGAGAAGTCGAAGCTCGACGAGCTGGTGAGCCACTTCCTGCCCAACACCGAGCATTGGCGGAAGATGATCGCGCGCACCGGCACCAATTTGACGCTCGGCAAGCTGGCGATCTGCGCCGTGATCTTCGCCGTCGCCTTGGGACTGGGGCTTTGGGAGATCGGCGTGTCGATCGTCATCGCCTTGCCGGCGGCGATCGCCGCCGGCTTGTGGATGCCGCGTTTCGTCGTCAACTATCTCGTCAACCGGCGCGTGACCAAGTTCATCAGCGTCTTTCCCGACGCGGTGGGATTGATGGTGCGGGGATTGCGCGCGGGCCTGCCCGTGACCGAGACCATCATCGGCGTGACCCGCGAGATCGGCGAGCCGGTCGGCACCGAGTTCCGCCGCATCGCCGACCATATCCAATTGGGCAAGCCGCTCGAGGACGCGCTGTGGGAGACCGCCGAGCGCATCGACATGCCCGAATTCACCTTCATGGCGATCGCGTTCTCGATCCAGCGCGAGACCGGCGGCAATCTGGCCGAGACGCTCGACAACCTCGACCAGATCCTACGCCGGCGCCGCCAGCTTCACCTCAAGGTGAAGACCTATTCCGCCGAGGCGAAGGCCTCGGCCACGATCATCGGCGCATTGCCCTTCGTGGTGGCGAGCATCCTGGCGGCGGTCGATTTCGACTACATCAAGATCCTGTTCACCACCGAGATGGGCCACGTGTTCCTGAGCTCCGCCATCCTGTGCCTCGCGATCGGCGTCGGCGCCATGGTCAAGATGGGCAGGTTCGAGATATGAGCGCGCTGTTCTCCCTCCTCGGCAGCGGCGACGTCCTGATGACGCTGGTGCTGACGGTTTCGATCTTCTCGGCGCTGGTGCTGGCCTATATGGCGTATCAGCAGGGCGGCGCGCTGATCAACCGGCTCGCCGCGATCGCGTCCCGGCGCACCGACGCGCGCGCCGTCGACACCGGGCGCGCCCACCGCTTCGGCGCCAAGGCGGGCGTGAGCCTGTTGCGCCGCCTGGCCGACAGCCTGAAACTCACCCGCGGCGCGGAGGCGGAAAAGAACGCGAGCCTGCTGACCCAGGCCGGCTGGCGCTCGCGCGAGGCGCTGGTGGTCTATGTCGGCATCAGGCTGATTCTCCCCTGCACGCTCACCAGCCTCGCCATCATCCTCACCGCGCCGTTCATCGATTCGGGCTTCAGGGAAGCGACGATCGGCGCCTGCACCGCCATCTTCGCGACCTACCTGCCGCCCTTGGTGCTGCAACGCATCATCGCCGGCCGCCAGCACCGCTTCTACAAGGCGTTGCCCGACGCGCTCGACCTGTTGATGATCTGCGCCGAAAGCGGCCAGGGCATCGACGGCGCGTTGACGCGCGTGGCGCGCGAGTTCCGCCGCTTCATGCCGGAAATGGCGGACGAGCTGCAACTGACCGCGCTCGAGCTGGGCTTCCTGCCGAACCGGCGCGACGCGCTCGCCAATCTGGCCAAGCGCGTCAACATTCCCGGCGTCCGCACCCTGACCAACACGCTCATCCAGACCGAGCGTTACGGCACGCCCTTGACCCAGGCGATGCGCGTCATGGGCGCCGAGCTGCGCGAGGAACGCATGATGAAGGCCGAGGAAAAGGCCGCCAAGCTGCCGGCGATCATGACCATTCCGATGATCGTGTTCATCCTGCCGGCGATGTTCCTGGTGCTGGTCGGCCCGGCCGTGGTCCAGGTGGTCAAGGCCTTCCACTAATCATTCTTTTGCTTCGCACGAGGGCGAAGGCGGCGTAGCACCTGACGTGCGAAGCCAAGAGGATTCGACCCTCGGCTTTGCTACGCGCGCTGTTTTCGCTTCGCGCCTCGCGATGACGACCGGACCCGAACGGACACGCCGTTCCTAGCGCCGCTTCTTCGCCTTGGATTGCGCCTTGGCCTTGGGCAATTTGAGGCCCAAGAGCCGCGCGGCATTGCCGCCGAGGATGAGCGCCTTGTCCTTGGCCGAGAGATGGGGCGCGCCTTCGACGAAGCCCACCGGATTGGGCAGCGCCATGTCGAAGGGGTAATCCGTGCCCAGGAGGATATGATCGCTGCCGTACAGACCCGCCAGATATTCGAGCTGGTGGTGGGTGAAGACGATGGTGTCGAAATAGAATTTCTTCAGGTAGCTCGACGGCTTCTTCTGGATTTTGGACCGCGCATCCGGCCGCGCGCCATGGGCGTGATCGATGCGCCCGGCATAGGAAGGCAGGTAACCGCCGCCATGCGCCAGCACGATCTTCAGGCCGGGATAAGATTCGAGCACGCCGCCGAAGATCAGGTGATGGACGGCGAGGGTGGTGTCGAGCGGATTGCCGATGATGTTGGAGAAGAAATGGGAGGCGAGGCGCCGCCCGTCGGGAAAGCCGTGCGGATGGAGGAAGACCAGCGCGCCCAGCTCCTCGGCCTTGGCCCAGAACGGGCGGAAGCGGTCGGCCGAGAGCTCTTCGTTTTCGACATGCGGACAGATCTCGACGCCCTTGAGCCCCAACTCCTTGACCGCGCGGGTGAGCTCGCGCACCGCGAGCTCGGGCGCCTGCATCGGCAATGTCGCCAGGCCGACGAAGCGCTCGGGATGGGCCTGGCAGATGGAAGCGATGTTCTGGTTGATGTGCCGCGCCGCCGCCAGCCCGAGCTCGGGCTCGGCCCAGTAGTAGAACTGGATCGGCGCGGTCGAAACCGCCTGGATGTCGATGCCGTCGCGGTCCATGACCTTGAGGCGCTCTTCGACCGAGGTGAGTTTCGGGAAGATCGCCTGGGCCTGTTTGGCGTCCACCTCCTTGGAGGCGGCGTTGTTGAAAAACGAATAGGGATCGTATTCCGGCTTGAAATGGTCCTTGGTCAGCGCCGCCGCCACCGGCGTGAAGACGTGGCAGTGAATGTCGATCGAAGGATGGCGCGATTTGGCCTTGCGCGATTTCATCGCCGCCCCACCCGAAGCGGAGGCCGGCAAGCAGCTGTATAACAGGCTCATGGCGTCGCTCCCGCCGCTTTGCGGCAAGCCTGCCAGATCTTCAACGGCGTCGCCGGCATGTCGAGATGGCGTCCGGCATCGCCCGGCAGCGCCGAGGCGATCGCGTTCATGATCGCGGCCAGCGCGGCGGTGGTGCCGGCCTCGCCCGCGCCCTTGACGCCGATGGGATTGGTCTTGCAGGGGAATTCGAGGAAGGCGTCGCTGATCCGGGGCGGCATGTCGGCGGCCCTGGGCATGGCGTAATCCATGAACGAGCCGGTCAGCAGCTGGCCCGCGGAATCATAGACCGCGTTTTCCATCAACGCCTGGCCCAGCCCCTGCGCCACGCCGCCATGCACCTGGCCCTCGACGATCATCGGGTTCAAGAGCCTGCCGGAATCGTCGGCGCCGCTATAGGCCAGCATCTCGACCAATCCGGTTTCGGGATCGATTTCGAGCTCGGCGATGTGGCAGCCATTGGGGAAATGCTGCGGCGTCTGCGAGACCAGGTTGGTGTCGAGCGTCTCCTTCTTGGCGACCTCGAAGATCGAGACCCGGCGGTCGGTGCCCACCACCTCGAAGAAGCCGTTGCGGTATGCCAAATCGGCCTCGGCGGCCTCGAGCAGCCGCGACGCCACCTTCTTGCCCTTCTCGATCACCGCCGTTGCGGTGTGGAAGATGGCGCTGCCGGCCGCCGCCGCCGAACGCGAGGCGAAGCTGCCGTGGCCCTCGACGCCCAAACGCGTGTCGCCTTCGCGCACCTCGACCAAGGCGGGATCGATGCCGAGCTTTTCGGCCGCCACCAGGGCGAAGACCGTCAGATGCCCCTGGCCGCCCGATTGCGCGCCCAGCCCCACCGCCACCTTGCCGTTGCCGGGGAAGGAGATCGAAGCGCCCTCGGGCGGCAACGCGCCCGAATGTTCGAGGAAGCAGGAGATGCCGAGGCCGCGGCGCTTGCCCTTGGCTTCGCTCTGTTTCCGGCGCGCGGGGAAACCCTTGAAATCGGCGAGTTCGAGCGCCTTCTCGAACACCGCCGGGAAATCGCCGCTGTCATAGACCGTGCCCATCGCGCCCTTGTAGGGGATTTCGCCGGGCTTGATGAAATTCCTGCGGCGCAAGGTGACGGCGTCGATGCCGGTGACTTTCGCCGCTTCCTCGACCAGGCGTTCCATCAGGTAATTGGCCTCGGGCCGGCCAGCGCCGCGATAAGGCCCGGTCAGCACGGTGTTGGTGAAGACGCAGCGCACGTCGCTGGCGACGAGCGGGATGCGGTAGACGCTGGGAAAACACCGCACCAGGTTGAGCGTGCAGGTGAGCGGCCCGGCGCCGGCGGCGAAGGCGCCCAGATTGGCGATCACCTTGACGCGCAGCGCCAGGAAATTGCCGTCCCGGTCGAGCGCGAGTTCGCCGTCGGTCACTAGGTCGCGCGCCTGGTGGTCGGACAGGAAAGCTTCGCCGCGCAGCGATTGCCAGCGCACCGGCCGGCCCAGCTTCTTGGCCGCCGCCAGCACGACGACGTATTCGGGATAGGCCCCGGTCTTCATGCCGAAAGCGCCGCCGACATCGCCCGAGACGACGCGCATCTGCTCGGGCTTGACGCCGAACACGCCGGCCAGCTGCCTTGCCATGATCCAGACGCCTTGCGAGCCGCAGCGCAGCGTGTATTCGCCGGAGGATGCATCATAGAGCGCGGTCGCGGCGCGCGCCTCCATCGAGGCGACGGCCAGGCGCTGGTGGGTGAGCGAGAGCCTGGCGACGAACGCCGCCGACGAGACGGCCTGATCCACCGCCTTGGCGTTGGCGCCGCCTTCGGAGATCGGCCAGGTGAAATCGAGGCTCAAATTGCCGGCGGCCTCGGGCCAGACTTGCGGCGCGCCCGGCTGGACCGCGTCGCGCACATGCACCACCGGCTTCGATTCCTTGTAATCCACCTCGACCAGCTCGGCCCCGTCCATCGCCTGGGCCAGGGTCTCGGCGATCACGGCGGCCACCGGCTGGCCGGCATGGACGACGCGTTTCTCGGCCAGCGCCGGCCAGCGCGGCTCCAATATCTTGGAGCCGTGGCGTCCGGGAATCGGGATGGGCGAAGCCAGGCTGCCGAGGCCTTGCAAATCCTCGCTGGTGAGCACGGCGAGCACGCCCGGGGCCTTTTTCGCCGCCCCCGTGTTGATGCCGTGGATTTCGGCCGCGGCCATCGGCGCGCGCAGGAACACGGCGAAGGCCTGGCCCGGCTCGCGCGGATCGGCGGTGAAGCGGCCTTGGCCCTTGAGCAGGGCCTGGTCCTCGATGCGAAGCCGGCGTGTGCCTTCCATTTTCCGCTCCCGTTCCCGTTCTTTTCTAATAGATGCCGAGATGCTGATGCAGGTCGAGGCCCTGTTTCACCAGATTGTCCTTGGTGTCCGCGACCGCCACCCGCCCGCTGTTCAAGATCACGATGTCGTCGGCGATATCGAACACCAGCTTGGCGTTCTGCTCAACCAGGATGATCGACAGGCCCTGTTCCTTGAGGCGTCGGATGGTGGCCATGACCTCGGCGACGATCTGCGGCGCCAGCCCTTCCGACGGCTCGTCCATCAGCAGCACGCGCGGATTCGACATGAGCGCCCGGCCGATGGCAAGCATTTGCTGCTCGCCGCCGGAAAGATAGCCCGCGATCTGGCGGGAACGCTCCTGGAGGCGCGGAAACATCGACGTCACCGTGGCCAGATCCCAGGGCGCGTGGGCGCCGTTGCTCTTGGGGGCCTGCGCCGCCACAATCAGGTTCTCGGCCACCGTGAGGCTGCGGAAGATGCGGCGGCCTTGCGGCACCAGCGCCAATCCGCGCCAGGACAGATCCTCGGGCGGATTGCCGGTCACGTCCTCGCCGAAGAGCGTGACCTTGCCGCCGCGCGGGCGCAGCATGCCCATCGCCACGTTCATGCAGGTCGACTTGCCGGCGCCGTTGCGCCCCAACAGTCCCAACAGCCGCGCCTCGCCCAGCGCGAAGGAAACGCCGTGCAGCACGTGGCTGTCGCCGTAGAAGGCTTCGATTTGGCTCAGCGCCAGCGCGCTCATGGCGCCCCCGCCTTGCCCGACGGGCTGCCGCCGGCGGGCGATGGCGGCGGGCGGATCGCCTTCAACGCCCACTGCGCCAGGCGCACCGAGCCCGGCACCAGCCCTTCCGGCACGAATATGACGATGGCGACGAAGATCGCGCCCAGCAGCATGTTCCAGCGCTCGATATAGGCGCTGGCCAGGTTCTTGACGATCACCACCAAGGCGGCGCCGACGATCGGCCCCAGCAGCGTGCCCGAGCCGCCCGAAATCACCATCAGCACCGCCTCGGCCGAGGATGTCAGCACCAGGGTCGGCGGGGAGATGAACTTGGTGTAGTAGACGAACAGAATGCCGGCGACTGCGGTCAGGAACCCCGAGAACAGGCAGGCGAAAAACCGGATCAGCCACACATTGTAGCCCAGCGCGGTCATGCGCCGCGGCTGGTCGCGCGTGCCCTTGAGGCTGGCGCCGAAGGGCGAATGGACGAAGACCCATGCGCCGGACAGGGCGAGGAGGAAGACAACCAGCGTCGCGAAGTAGAAATGCGACGCGACCTCGAGATCAAGCCCGAACGGCATCGGACGCGCGGCCACGCCGACGCCGTTGTCGCCGCCGGTCAGGCTGACCCAGCTGTAGGCCAGACCCCACATGATCTGACCGAGCGCCAGCGTGATCATGATGAACCCGATGCCGGTGGCGCGAAGGCTGAGCGCGGCGAACACCGCCATGCCGGCGAGCGTCACCGTCAGCGCCAGCGCCACCGCGCTGAAATGGCCGCTGCCGCCGACGAGCGCGGCCGCCGTTGCGTAGCCCGCGAGGCCGAAAAGCCCGGCATGCCCCAGCGAAACCAGGCCGGCATAGCCGATCAGCACGTCGACGCCGAGCGCGAAGATCGCGTAGATCAGGATCTGGCTCGAGACGCTGATGTAATAGTCGCCCGGGACCCACCACGGCACGGCGGCGAGCGCCGCGAGCGCGACGACCAGCGCGGCGCGCGCGGCGGTCATGACGCGTGCCTGCCGAACAAGCCCTGCGGCCGCAGCACCAGCACCAGCACCATCGGCAGGAAGAGCACGAAATAGGCGAGCTCGGGAAACATCGCCTGGCCGAAATTGTAGAGGAAACCGATCAGGAAACTGCCGACCAGCGAGCCCAAGAGGCTCCCCGCCCCGCCCAGGATCACCACCACCAGCGCCAAGGGCAGCATGTCGGTGTCGAGCCCGGGATAGACCGTCAGGATCGGCGCGCCCATGATGCCGCCGAATCCCGCCAGCGCGGCCCCGAGACAGAACACGATGGTGAAGAGCCGCGAGACGCGGATGCCGACGACGCGCGCCATCTCGGGATCGTCCACCCCGGCGCGGATCATGGCGCCGAGCCGCGTCTTGTCGAGGAGCACCCAGAGCAGCGCCGCGACCGCGCAGGCGACCAGGATGATGGCGATGCGGTAGATTGTGAAGAAGAGGCCGAAGGCGCGCACGCCACCGGCGAGAACCGGCGGGGTCGTCACCGAGATCGGGTCGCCGGTCCAGGTCAGCAGGCAAAAATCCGCGACGATGAAGGAGATGCCGAGCGTCACCAGCACCTGCGCCAGGATCGAGCCCGAAAGGCGACGCAGCAGCAGGCGCTCGATCACGCCGCCGAACACGGCGACCGTTGCCGCCGATCCCAGCGCCGCCAACCAGAACGGCAGATGCCAAGTCATATAGAGGCTCGCCCCGACATAGCCGCCGAGCATGAACATCGAGCCGTGCGTCAGGTTGGGGATGCGCATCAGGCCGAAGATCAGCGAGAACCCGGCCGACAACAGGAAGAGCAAGCCACCGAACGCGATGCTGTTGATGGCCAGTATTCCCCACAAACTCATGACAGGCGTTCCCGGCGGCGCGGCCCCCGACCCCGGCCCTCTCCCGCGACGCGGGAGAGGGCAAGGGTGCGGGCGGCGATCAGGTCTTCACAGGCGGGTAGTCGCGCGAATAGGGCGGCTGCGCCAGGTACGTCGCCTCGTCGTAGGGCCAGAACTGGCTGACGTTCTCGTAGGTCTTCTGCGTGACGTTGGTGAGCTTGCCGCCTTGCTTGACGATCTTGCGGACATACATGTTGCCCACGGCGTTGCCGAGATGGTCGAAACGGAGCGGCCCGCGCACCGTGTCCTTGAGGCTGACCGCGCGCAGCGCCTTGACCGTCTGCTCCGGCTTCGACAAATCGCCGTGCAGCGCATGGAGGCCCGCCTCGACCACCTGGACGGAGACATACATGCTCGCGGCATAGAAGCCGGGGATTGCCTGATACTCCTTGTCCATCATCGCCTTGAACTTGTCGTTGGCGTCGTTCTTGAGGTCGATGGTGTAGGGGCAGGCGTTGACCAGTCCGATCGCCTCGTCGCCGAAGCGCGGCAGCAGCGCGTCGTCGCCCGCGGTCTCGCCGCCGCACACCGGCAGCTTGAGGCCGACATCCGCGTACTGTTTCATGAACTTGACCGGCCCGGCGCCGGCGAAACCCTGATGGACGCCGTCGCAATCCTGGATCTGGGCGATGAACGGCGTAAAGTCCGGCGCGCCGAGCGGCGCCCAGATCTTCTTCACCACCTTGCCGCCGGCATCCTCGAACACCTGCTGGAAGCCGCCTTCCTGCTCGTAACCGAAGGCGAAATCGGAATCGATGCAGGCCACCCTCTTCAAGCCCATCACCTTGGCGGCAAAGTCGCCCATCACGTGCTCCGCCTGCGACGAGGTCGCCGAGCAGCGGGTCAGGAACGGATTGGGCTTGCGCTGCGTCAGATCGTCGGCGCCGGCGAGGCAGAGCGTCGGCGTCTTGGTCTGGACGATGTAATCGGAGATCGCAAACATCTCGAACGCGGCGAGGGGACCGAGGATGATGCTGACCTTGTCGCGCTCCACCAGCTCCTGCGCCTTGGTCTTGGTTATGGCCGGGCTGCTGCCGGTGTCGGCGACCACGAAATCGATCTTGCGGCCGGCGAGGGTCATGTTCTTCGACTTGAGGTAGGCGGTGACCCCCTGCTCCATCTGGAAGCCGCCTTCGGCGAGCGCACCGGTCTTATCGCACAGCAGGCCGATCTTCACCGGCGCTGATTGCGCGATCGACGGCATCGGGAACGCCGCCGTGGACGCCACGGCCGCCGTACCCGCCAGGAATTTGCGGCGATTGAGCTTGAACGACATGATCCCTCCCTATTTTCCGTGTTCCGGGCCGGCTTGAACCGCGGCCCTTTATTGTGTTTTGGTCGGCCGTGAGGATAGTGACATTTCCCGAATCTCTGCAACCTTTGATTAGCGGCCCTTGCTCCGGCTTCGCAAGACGGCCCTAACCCTTTCCCAAAGCCTTGAGGATGCGTTGCGGCGTCATCGGCTGGGATGAAACCCGGACCTTGAAGGGTTTGAGCGCGTCGTTGACCGCGTTCATCACCGCCGCTGGCGCGCCCGCGGTGCCGGCCTCGCCCGCGCCCTTGGCGCCCAGATCGGAATCCGCCGTCAGGGTTTCGATATGCGCGACCTGGATGTCGGGCATTTCCGCCGCCATCGGCACCAGGTAATCGGCGAGATTGCCGTTCCGCAGCTGGCCTTGAGCGTCATAGAGGCACTCCTCGTAAAGCGCGCCGCCGATGCCCTGCACCACCCCGCCGCGGATCTGTTCGTCCACCAGCATGGGATTGATGACGCGGCCGCAATCCTCCACCACCCAATGCTTCAGCAGACGGACGAAGCCGGTCTCCGCGTCGAGCTCGAGATACGAGCCTTGCACGCTGTTGGTGAAGGCGAAGGGATAGAGCTTGGGCATGTAATGGCGCGTCGCCGCCATTTCGGGCTGGGTCCCGGGCGGCAAGGTGTCGCCGCGGAAATAGGCCGCGCGCCCGACCTCGTCCAGGCCGATGCGGCGGGCGCCGGTTTTGTCGATGACCCAGCCCTCGGCGAGATCGAGTTCCGCGGCGGGGGTTTGCAGCATGATGCCGGCGAGCGCCAGGATGTTCTGCTTGAGCGCGTGCGCCGCCTGCAGCACCGCCTCGCCGCCGATGCCGGCGCCGCGCGAGGCCCAGGTGCCGCCGCCATAGGGGGTGCGCTCGGTGTCGCCGGTGACGATGCGCACTTTTTCGATCGGCAGACCCAAGACCGAGGCGGCGATCTGCGCCGCCATCGCCTCGGTGCCCTGGCCCTGTTCGGTGACGCTGAAGGCGCAGGTGACGCTGCCGCCAGGATCGAGCCGGATGGTGGCGCCGTCCTGGGCCGAGATCGGCGCGCCGCCGACGCCGTAGAAAGCCGGGCCGGGATTGGTGAGTTCGACGAAAGAAGCGAGGCCGATGCCGCGATGGATTCCCCGCTGGCGCAGTTCGGCCTGCTCGCGCCGCAGGCCCTCGTAATCCATGAGCTTCAGCAGTTTCTCCAGCGCCGCCTGGTGCGACAGCTTCTCGAATTTGAGGCCCGAGGCGGTGGTCCAGGGATAGGCATCGTCGGGAATCAAATTGATGCGGCGGATCTGGGCCGGGTCGAGATTCAACTCCGCGGCGGCGCGGTCCACGATCGCCTCGGTCACGGCGGCGGCGATGGGGTGGCCGACGGCGCGGTATTGCGTGGTCGGGGGCTTGTTCTGGAAGGCGACGCAGAGATTCGCGCGGTAATTGCGATGGCGGTACCAGGAGCCGGTCAGATTGACCACCTGGTTGCCTTCGACCGCGCTGGTGCGCGGATATGTCGAATAAGGCCCGATGCCGGTGAGATCGTCCATTTCCAAGGCCAGGATTTCGCCCGTCTTGGTCAGCGCGAGGCGCGCCTTGACCCGGTGCTCGCGCGCATGGATGTCGGAGACGAAGGATTCGAGCCGGTCGGCGACGAACTTGACCGGCCGGCCGAGCAGCAGGCTCGCCGCCACCGCCGCCATGTCGTCGGGATAGACGTGAATCTTGATGCCGTAGGAGCCGCCGACATCGGGGCACAGCACGCGCACCGCGTTTTCCGCCAAGCCGAAATGCTTGGCGAAAATCTCCTTCATCATGTGCGGCGCCTGGTTGGAGTAATGCACGGTCAGGCTTTCGCCGGCGGCATCGTAATCGGCCAGGATGGAGCGCGGCTCGGGGCAAACGCCGGTGTGGCGGGCGAAGGAATACTCCTCCTCCACCACCGCGAAGGCCTTGGCGAAAGCGGCATCGACCTCGCCCGCTTCGATCGAACGGGTGAAGGCGAGATTGTCGCCGAGCTCGGCATGGATGGGCTTCGCTCCGGGCGCGAGCGCGGCCGCCATGTCCGTGACGGGGACCAATTCCTGCCATTCGATCCTGACCAGCGCAGCCGCGTCCTCCGCGAGCGCGCGGCTTTCGGCGGCGACCGCCGCGACCGGCTCGCCTTGCCAGGTGGCGCGTTCGCGCGCCAGGGGATGCTGCGGCGGCGATTTGAGCCCCTTGAAATGGGTCAGCACGCCGACCCAGGGCGTGTAACGGCCCTCGAAATCCTTGGCCGAAAACACGGCGACCACGCCGGGGGCGCGCCTCGCCGCGGACGCATCGATCGAAAGAATGCGCGCATGGGCGTAAGGCGAGCGGACGAAGGCGAGATGCACCAGCCGGGGCAGGCGCAGATCGTCGACAAAACGCCCGCCGCCCGCCAAGAGCCGCTTGGCGTTGGGGCGCGGCACGCGCTTGCCGATATAGCTCGCCGGACGGTCGAGGAAGGAGAGGATGCTCATTTCCGGCCGCCTTTCGCCGCCCGGATCTTGGCCACGTCTTCCACCGCGTCGACGATGGCGTGATAGCCGGTGCAACGGCAGTAATTGCCCGAGAGATAGTCCCGAATATCGGCGCGCGAGGGAGTTTGGTTCTCGCGCAACAGCGTTTCGGCGGAGAGCAACATGCCCGCGCTGCAAAAGCCGCATTGCACCGCGTTGCGACGCTGAAATGCTTCTTGCAGATCGGCGAGGACGCCCGAACGCGACAGGCCCTCGATGGTTTCGACGCGGCAGCCTTCGAGCTGGGCCGCGAAGACGAGACAGCCGCGCGCTAACGCGCCATCAATGAGAACGGTGCAGGCGCCGCACACGCCGTGCTCGCAGGACCAACGCGTGCCGGTGAGGCCCAATTCGTCGCGCAGGAAATCGACCAGGTTGAGCCGCGGCTCGACCTCGCGCGCGACGTTTTCGCCGTTGACGGTAAGGCGGATGGAGATTCTATCGCCGCTCATGACGCCGCCAATTGCCCGAGCGCGCGGGTCAACAGAACCTGGGCCAAATGACGTTTCATCTCCGGCGAGGCGTTGAGATCGCCCAAGGGCGCAAGCTCGGCCGCCAGTGCCGCGCAAGCCGCGCCGGACGCATCAAGCGGCGTCTTGCCCTGGAGCGCCGCGGCGGCTTTCACGGCCTCGACCGGCTTCGCGCCCACGCCGAAATAGACCGCGCGCGCGGCGGCGATCGTCCCGGCCTTGATCTCCGCCGCCAAGGCCAAGCCGCAGATGGCGTAATCGCCCCGGCGGCGCGCCAGTTCGAGGAAAACATTGCGGCGGCCGGACGGGGAAACCGGAATCTCGACCGCTTCCAGGATTTCGCCAGGCGCGAGAGAGGTCTGATAAATCCCGGTGAAGAAATCGCGCGCCTTGACGCGGCGCTTGCCCTGGCGGCTCGCCAGATGGATTTCGGCGTCGAGCGCCACGGCGCAGGCCGGCAGCTCGGCCGCCGGGTCGGCATAAGCGAGGCTGCCGCCGAGCGTGCCGCGATTGCGGATCGCCGCATGGGCGATGAAAGGCGCGGCCTTGGCCAGCAGCGGCGCGAACCTCGCCACCAGCGGCGAGGCTATGAGTTCGGCATGGCGCGTCAGCGCGCCCAGGCGCAGCGCGCCATTGCGCTCGGTTATGCCGGCGAGCTCGCCGAGCCCGTTGATGTCGATC
Source organism: uncultured Alphaproteobacteria bacterium (assembly GCA_963810055.1). GTDB lineage: Bacteria > Pseudomonadota > Alphaproteobacteria > ATCC43930 > CGMCC-115725 > REEB95. The sequence continues at coordinate 123,746 of CAWEME010000020.1, forward strand.
AGCGTTTCGGGCTCCAACAGCCGCATGTTGAGCGCCGGCACCAGGCTTTGCCCGCCGGCCAGGAGACGCGCGCCCGAGGCATTGCCGCCCAGCATGGCCAGCGCCTCGGCGAGCGAATGCGGCTTCAGATAACGGAATCGCGGCGCCTTCAGCCCGGCCTCCCCCGCGCCGGTTGCTTGATCTTCCGGCTTCAACAAGAATGGGCGCAACCGGCGGCCGCCGTCAATCGACAGCGGCTTCCGGGGGAGGTAACGGCGTCCGATGGCCAAGAAGAAGTCGAAAAGCAAAAAATCGAAGGCCGGGCCGGCGCGGCCGGTGCAGCGCCGGCTCAAGCCCGACCAGCGCGAGCGCCTGATCGCCCAGGCGGCGGTGCGCTTCTTCGCCGAGCACGGTTTCGAGGGCAAGACCCGCGAGCTGGCGCGGCGTTTGGGCATCGCCCAGCCGCTGCTCTACCGCTATTTCCCGTCGAAGCAGGCGCTGATCGACCGGGTCTACCGCGAGGTGTTCGTCGATCCCTGGCTGCCCGAATGGCTGGAGAAACTCGCCGACCGCTCCCGGCCGTTGAAGCAACGCCTGCAGGAATTCTACATCGGCCTGGCGCATGCCTCGATCGGCCATGACCGGGTGCGGCTTTACATATTCGCGGGCCTGAAAGGGCTCGACATCAACGCCCGTTTCCTCCGGACGCTGAGGAACCGGGTCTTCACCGCGGTGCTGGGCGAAATCCGCCATACCTACCGCCTGCCGTCCTTGAGCAAGGTGCCGATGACCGAATTGGAAACCGAGCTGATCTGGGGCCTGTTCGCCTCGATCTTCTATATCGGCGTGCGGCGCTGGATATACGGGCTGAAGGTGCCGGAGGATATCGACCGCGTGGTGGCAGCCAAGGTGTCGGCCATGCTCGACGGCATGCCCAAGGAAATCGCCCGGATATTGGAAGGCTGAGATGGCGGCGCCCCCCGGATTGGATGAATTGAAGGCGCGGGCGCGGGAGCTGGCGCCGGCGTTGCGCGGCCGCGCGGCGCAAGCGGAGGAATTGCGCCGCGTGCCGGACGAATCGATCGCCGATCTGCATCAGGCCGGATTGTTCCGCGCCTTCCAGCCCAGGCGCTTGGGCGGCAGCGAAGTCCCTTACCGCGCCATGGTCGAGCTGGGATCGATCCTGGCGCGCGGCTGCGGCTCGACCGCCTGGGTGCTGACCAACCTCGCCAGCCATCACTGGATGCTCGGCATGTGGCCCAAAGCGGCCCAGGACGAGATCTGGGGCGCGGACGGGCCGGACGTGCTGATCGGCTCGGCCTTCGCCTTTCCCGCGGGCCGCGCGGTCAAGGTGAAAGGCGGTCACCGGCTCAAAGGGCGCTGGCCGTTTTCGAGTGGCGTCGACCCGTCGAAATGGAATTTCATCGGCGCGCTGGCCGAGGAAGAGGGCAAGCTCGAGCCGCGGGTCTTTATCGTCAAGGCGGCGGATTACGCCATCATCGACAATTGGCACGCCGCCGGATTGGCCGGCACCGGCAGCAAGGACGTCGAGATAAAAGACGCCTTCGTGCCCGACCACCGCAGCCTGTCGCCCGCCCAGATTTCCGGCGGGGAAACCCCGGGCAGCGCGGTCAATCCCGGGCCGCTTTACCGCCTGCCGGTTTTCAGCCTGTTCCCGTTCATCCTGTCCGCCGTCGCGCTGGGGCTGGCGCAAGGCGCGATCGAGGAATTCACCCAATCGATGCGCGGGCGCGCCGGGACTTATGCCGGCAAGAAGCTCGCCGATCTCGCCACGCTGCAGCTGCGTTTGGCCGAATCTGCCGCACTTGCCGACGCGGCCGAGAAGACGATGATCGCGGCTTGCGAGGAAGCGACGGTCCAAACCGAGGCCGGGAAAATCCCCGCGCTCGAGGACCGGGTGCGCTGGCGGCGCGACGCCGCCTATGGCGCGGGGATGTGCGCCAAGGCGGTCGATCTGCTGTTCGCCGGCGCGGGCGGCAACGCCATCTACAAGAGCAACCCGTTGCAGCGCATCTGGCGCGACGTGCACGCCGCCAACGGGCATTACCTGATGAGCTGGGACATGGCCGGGACGCTTTACGGCCGGGTGGCGCTGGGCCTGCCGCCGGAGATGCCGGTGTTGTGACCGCGTAGCACAGGCCGCGCCAAGACTTCGGCGCGGCCGTCGTGCGAAGTCAAACTTTTAATGCAAACCGTCGGGGACCTCGACGTTCTCGGGCTTGATGTCGAGACCCGAGTTCCTGGCCTGCTGGAGGATCAAGGTCGCGAAATCCTTGTCGGCATAACCGAGGCCGATCAGATTCTGCACCAGCTCGCGCGTCGCCGCCGTCACTGGCATGGGCGTGTTGGTCTTGCGCGCGGCGGCCAGGCCCAGATCGAGGTCCTTCTTGAGCAGCACCGGGGTGAAAGTCGGCGTCATGTCGAGATTGACCAGCGCCGGGGTCTTGTAGGCGGTGAAGAGCGAGCCCATCACGCTCTTGTTGATGAAATCGAGGAAGGCGTGGCGCTTGACCCCGCATTTCTCGGCCAGCACCGTGATCTCGACCAGGTTCTGGATGACGACGCCCAGCAAAACGTTGTGGCAGATCTTGACGATGCGCGCGAGCTCGCCCTCGCCGGCATAGCTCGATCCCTTGCCCATGGCGTCGAGATAGGGCCGGGCCGCGTCGTAGGCGTCCTTGGGGCCGGAGGCGACGATGGTGAGCTTGCCCACCTTCACCACCTTGCCGTTCCCGGAAACCGGCGCCGCTAGCATCTGGATGCCGCGCTTCGAGGCCGCGGCGCGCACCTCGGCCGAGGCTTCCTCGGACACGGTCGAGCAATCGACCAGGATCTTGGGCGCCTTGCCCGCCACCGACAACACGCCGCCCTGGCTGATGGTGACTTCCTTCAGATCGTCCGAGGCCGAAACCATGGTGAAGACGATGTCGCAGGACGCCAGATCGGCGGGGCTGGCGGCGATCTTGGCGCCGGATTTGGTCAGCGGCTCGGCCTTGGCGCGGGTGCGGTTATAGGCGGTCAGATCGCAACCCGCCTTGGCCAGGCGCTCGGCCATCGGGAAGCCCATGCGGCCGGTGCCGATCCAGCCGATTTTGTGCCGCTTCAAATCCGCTGCCATGACGCGCCTCGTGCCTTGCCTATTGGGGGGAGGAATGGGCCGGAGCTTTAGCCTATTTATCCCTGCCGGGCAACCCGGAGCGGCAACGAGGACTTTCGAGTTAATAATGGATCTCGTATTCGAGCTGCCAGCGCGGCGTGATCCGGGGCACGGACGAGGTCAGGCCGAACAGCACCCCGCCGTTCCATTCCAGCGTGCCCGGGCCGATGTCGTAGACCTTGCCGAAGAGCTGCGGGCCGGCGCGATTGTCCTGGGCGTTCCAGCCCGCGAACCGGGTGAGCGGACCGGGCTGGCCGTAAACCTGGAAACCCGGCTCGACCGCGAAATGGCGGCCCATGGTCACTTGCCAGGCCTCGACCCGCGTCTCCCAGGCGTAGAGGAATTGCGGCCTTCCCGAGGCATAGCTGCCCAGGTCCTTCTCGAGGAACAGATTGACCGTATTGCTCAGGCCCCAGAAATCCTTGCGCAGCACCGGGCCGAAGGTGGTTTCGTTGGGATTGCCCTTGAGCATCGCCTGGCCGTATTCGGCGAAAAAGCCGGCATCGAGCCAGTATTCCCCGCGCTCGGTGAATTGGAAGAGGTTCTCCGAGGTGAGTTGGGTGAAATAGGTATCCATCCCGGAACCGGGCGCGCGGTTGAATTCGAATTCCAGCTCGCTCTGCCACCACGGGGTGAAGCCGTATTCGGCCTCGGCGGTGTAGCTTTGCTCGCCGCTCTTGGCGCGGTTGGGATCGAAGCCGGCGTCGCCGACATTCTCGACCGCCAGCTCGCCTTGATTGACGTCCGGCGTCTTGACGTTGAAATCGGCCCGGGCCGCGCCGGTTCCCGCCAGCGACAAGGCGATGGAAGCCGCCAAAATTCGCACCTTCATAGAACCCCCAAACTATCGCAATTAAGACGCATTCGCAGAGTAACTGCCGAGGTTGAGCCGAAGAGACACGAGGACCCCCCTTATTCGGTGAGGCGCCGGGCAGGCGGCCGGTTACTCGGCGAGCTGCCGGACAGACGGGTCCGTCTCATTCGGCGAGGCGCCGGACAGGCGGGTCCGTCTCATTCGGCGAGTTGCCGGGCGGGCGGGTCCGTCTCATTCGGCGAGACGCCGGGGCGGGCGAGTCCGTCTCATTCGGCGAGGCGCCGGGCGGGCGGATCCGTCTCATTCGGCGAGTTGCCGGACCGGCGCCCCGTCATTAGGCACGGGCGCCGGGACGTGGCGGAAGACGCGCATCAGCGAACCGATCACGATCAAGGTGGCGAGGTAAAACACGATCTGGATGCCGGCGGGCCGCGCGGTATAGCCGGTGAGGACGTGCAGCAGCTGGCCCGCCAGGCTCTGTTCGGTGAGGATGAAGGACGTATCCCACAGATTATTGCCGAGCGCGGGCAGCACGTCCGCCGCCGCCAGGAAGGCCGCGCCCGAGGACGCCATGCCCGCGGCCAAAAGCAGGATCAGCCAGGAGGTGACGCCGAACAGGTAACGCAAGGGGATGGAAAGCAGGCCGAAATAGATCGCGGCCCCGGATGCGGCGCCCGCCACGACGCCGAAGGCGCCGCCGATCATCATGCTCGCGGCGCTGCTGCCGCCGGCCAGCGCGATGCCGTACAGGAACAGCACGATCTCGGAGCCTTCGCGCAACACCGCGATGCCGCAAACCAAGGCCAGGGCGTAAAGCGGCCGGGTTCCGGCGAGCACGTCGCGGCCGATCCTGGTCGCGTCCGCCGCCAGCTCGCGGCCGTGGCGGCTCATCCAGATATTGTGCCAGCCGAGCATGCAGACGGCGGCGAACAGGATCGAGGCGTTGAACAATTCCTGGCCGACGCCCTCGACCGCCGAGGCGATCTCGTTGGCGAAGCCCGCGACCAGGAGAGCGCCCAGCACGCCCGCGGCGCAGCCGCCCGAAATCCACAGACCCCGCCGCGGCACGCCGCGGCTCGCGGCCAAAACGATGCCGACCACCAGCCCGGCCTCGAGCACTTCGCGGAAGACGATGATCAGGGTCGCGAGCATGACAACGCCTCGGTTATTTCACGACCAGATGGCCGCGATCCTCGGGATGGAAATCGTCGAAAAACTCGTAGCTGCCGGGGTCGAGCGGACCGACGAATACCGTGATCTCGCCGCCGGGCGCGACCACTTTTTCGCGGTGGAAATCGCTGCTTTCGAATTCCGACATGGTGGCGTCCCGGTTGCGGACGATCAGCTTGAGCTTCTGCCCGGCGGGAACCGGAACCTCGCTCGGAACGAAATGGCCGCCCTCTATGGTGATGACGATGCCGCCGTCATCGGCGAAGGCCGGCAGGGCAAGGCCCAGCGCCAGAACCGCCGCGCCCAGGCCTAGCCATCTTATTGAAATCCCAGACATTCCCGCCCCATCGGCAAATGATAATCATTCTCAACAATCAGATGATAATCGTTCGCAACTGTAAGTCAAGCTTATCTTTGCTGTCAAACCCGCCGATGGATCGCGCGGGAGAATCCGCTTTGCCCCCAAAGGCGGAGATTCGGCCGCAGCCGTGGCATGTCCTTCTGTGCCAGAAGACGACAGTCCGGCCACCGGCGCCACGGCTCTCAGGTTATAGCCAGGAGATGGATCAGCCCGAGGCTGATCGCTCCCAACAAAATGAGCGAAAGCGTGACCGCCGCCGATACCCGCAGGCCGGCCTGCGCGACCACCCGCACGTCCACGCCCAACCCGAGCGCCGCCATGGAAACCGTGGTCAGCCCGCTGGCCAGGGAAACCGCCGGGGCCAGCAACGCCGCCGGGATCAGGCCGAACGAACGCAGCGCCGCCATCAGCAGAAAGGCCACGATGAACCACGGCACGAGCTGGTGCAAAGCCGGTCTCCCCCGTTTCGGGCGATCCCCCGCGGTGATGTGCGGCGCGTCCTCGTCGGTTTCGTCACGCAGCTTGCGGGTGACGAGCGACAGCACCAGCACCACCGGGCCGAGTATCAGCACCCGCACCAGCTTCACCACCGTGCCGACCTGGTTGGCCAGCGCGCCGATCGGCAAGGTCGCGGCCAGGACTTGCGGCACGGCGTAGACGGTCAGCCCCGCCAGAACGCCGTATTGCTTCACCGACAGGCCCAACACCGGCGCCAGCAACGGCAGCCCCAGCACCACCACCACGCCCAGCACGGCGGTGAACGCGATGGAGGAGGCGATTTCGTCTCCATCCGCGCCGATCACCGGCGCCACGGCGGCGATTGCGGAATTGCCGCAGATCGAGTTGCCGCAGGCCACCAATATGGCCATGCGCTGCGGCAAGCCCATGACGCGGGAGATGCCGTAGCTGAAGCCTATGGCCACGGCGACGATCGCCGCGATTCCCACCAGCATCGGCGGGCCGATCGCCAATACCGTACTCACGCTGACCGAAGCGCCCAGCAGCATGACGGCGATTTCGAGCAGCAGCTTGGCGGAAAACTCGATTCCCGGCAGCCACAGAGCGTCGGGCTGCCACAACGTCCGCACCGCGACGCCGACCAGGATCGCCAGCACCAGCGCTTCCACATAGGCTTCCCCGGTGAAATGCCGTTCGGCCATTTGCAGAACGCCGGCCAGCAGGGTGATGCCGACGCACAGCAATAGCCCGGGGAGAAGACGAAAGACCGGGTTTTGCATTGGGACGGGTTGACTCGGGATAACTTGTCGCTAACGCGAAGGACCGCTGGACACCGGTTCAACATAAACATGCCCCGGGGTGGCTTGCCAATGTCTGCTTTGGGTCAAAAGGCGACACGGCGTCATTGCGAGGCCGCCCAGTTTTACAAAACGGGGCGGCCGAAGCAATCCAGCTTCCACGGCGTCATTTCTGGATTGCTTCGCCTGATGGCTCGCAATGACAACAAAGCCATTGCGCCGCCGCGCTTAACTAATATGGGTTCGCGATCGGCAGCTCCTCGGCCGGGTAGAGGGTGATGACCCGCGCGCCGGTGGGCGTGCAGATCACCTCTTCCTCGATGCGCGCGGCGGAGAAGCCGTCGGAAGCCGGGCAATAGGTCTCGAGCGCGAACACCATGCCTTCCTTGATCTCCTGCGGATCGTCGAAGGAGTTGAGCCGCGAGATAATCGGCCGCTCGTGCAGGCCCAAGCCCAGGCCGTGGCCGAACAGCAGGCCGAAGCACTCCATCTCGCTGGAGAAGCCGATCTCCTCCGCCTTGGGCCAGGCGGCGGCGATCTGGTCGGTCATGACGCCGGGCTTCACCATCTCGATCGCCCGGTCGATCCATTCGCGCGCCTTCTTGTAGGCGTCGTGCTGCGACGGCGTGGCGCGGCCGACATTGAAGGTGCGGTAATAGCAGGTGCGGTAGCCGTGGAGCGACTGGATGATGTCGAAGAAGGCCTGGTCGCCGGGGCGGATCAGCCGGTCGGTGAAATTATGCGGGTGCGGGCTGCAGCGCTCGCCGGAGATGGCGTTGATCGCCTCGACGTCGTCCGAGCCCAGCTCGTAAAGCCGCTGGTTCGCCAAGCCCACGATCTCGTTCTCGCGGATGCCGGGCTTCAGATGCTCGGCGATGGTCTGGTAGCAGCCGTCGACGATCGCCGCCGACATGTTCAGGAGCGCGATCTCGTCGTTGCTCTTGATCTCGCGCGCGTCGAGCATCGCCTGCTGGCCGTCGGCCACCTTGAGTCCCACCGCCTGGAGCTCGAACATCATGGCGGGCTCGACCACGTCGACGCCCACCGGCTCGTTGGCGACGCCGTTTTCCTTGAGGATGGACTTGATCTCCTCGGCCGCGGACCGCATCAGGCCGATCTTGGGCGCGACCGCGCCGCGCAAGCCCAGCATCCCGGCGTGGCAGTTATGCGGCTTGAGCCAGGGCGCGTACATGCGGTGGTGCTTGGCCGCCGAGCCGAAATCCCAGACATGCGGCTCGCCGTGACCCGGCAGCAGCGAATAGCGCGTGAACTTGTCCTGCGCCCAATTGCCGATCACGGTCGAGGTCATGTAGCGGATGTTGTACTGGTCGAAGCAGAGCAGCGAACCCAGGCCCGACTTGGCCAGCGCGGTGCGGGTGCGGCCCAGGCGGTAACGGTGCAGACGCCGGAAATCGAGGCGTTCCTCGAAATCGACCGCGTTCTGCCCCCAATTCATGATCGGCCGCTTCCAGTCGTAGCGCGGATCGATGTCCTCGGGTTTGACGATGCTGGGCTCGGTGTGATTTCTGGCCATGGGTTTCCTCCGCGCTGGTTCCGGCAAAAATGCGCGCGATTAAAGGCGCTGTCAATCGCGCGTCCGGATTCGCACTTGTTCAGCTACGCCAAACGGCGGCAGCCCGGCATTGAGCTAGATCAAGCGCCGGTCTTTGCTTTGCTTCGCTCTCATGGAGCTACGGCCTATTGGTTTGGCTTCGCTCTCATGGAGCTACGCCAGCCGTTCCGCCATCCAATCGGCGGTTTGCGGGCGGTAGAGATAAGGCCGGTTATTGGCGACGTGATTGCCGTCGGGAATGATGAGCAGCTCGCAGGGGCCCTTGACCTCGCGCGCGAGCCGCTCGGCCTCTTCGGGCGGCACGATGCGATCGAGCTTCCCGGAGACGATAAAGATCGGGCATTCGATCTTGTGCGCGATCCCCTTCAAGGACAAGGTTGCCGCGTTCTGCTTCGCCGCCACCTCGTCATGGGCGTGGGAGCGCACACGGAAGGCCTCGCGGGTGAGTTCGGGCAATTTGTCCCAGATGCCGAGCCAGTCGTAAGGCCCGGCCAAGGCGATACAGGCCGAAACCCGCTTCTCGAAGGCGCAGGCGCGGGGCGCGTAATAGCCCCCGAGGCTCACCCCCCACAGGCCGACGCGCTTCGCATCGAGATCCTTGCGGGTCTCGATCCAGTCGAGCACGGATTTGACCGGCGCCTCGTAATCGCCGCGGATGGCGAAATCGTATTCGCCTTCGCCCTGGCCCGGCCCGTCGAAGGCGAGCGTGGCCAGGCCGCGGTCGAGGAAATTGCCCTGATAAGCCAGCATCTCCTCCTTGGCGGAATCGAGGCCCATCACCATGGCCACCACCGGCGGACGGGCGACACCCACAGGCTTGCGCAACACCGCGGCCAGGCTTTTGCCTTCATAAGGAATGCGGACATACTCGCCCGGCGGCGACAGATGGGGCAAGGCGAGCTTGTGGCAGTCGACCGCCTTTTGATGCGCCGCCTTCATCTGCTTCAAATCGTCGACGAACAGGAACTTGGCGAAGTGATAAGTGACGGCCGCGCGGGAGAGATGCTCGGCGGCCGAGACGAAATGCTTTCGGGAGAGCGCTTCCATGCCCAGCGCCTCGTGCACCGCCGCCTTGGCCGACCATTTGGCGCACCATTCGTCCCAGCTCCGGATCGAGGAAGTGACCTCCTGGAAGTCGGTGAGGACGATCCCATTGGCGACGAAACGCGGCGCCCAATGCGACAGCGCCGACCGGACCCGCGCGTCTTGAATCGCGGCTTCGCTCATTCCGCCTTTTCGTCGCGGCGGTACCAGGGCAGGTAATGCCGCGTTCCCCAGGTGACGAGCGCGTCGGCGCCGACGCCGAACCCCGCCAGGAACAGCACCGCGACGAAGGCCTCGTTGTGGTGGAAGGTGCGCGAGTTGAACAGGATGAAATAGCCCAGGCCGCCGATGGCGGTGAAGAACTCGGCCACCACCGCGCCGATCAGCGCGCGGCCGGATGCCAACCGCAAGCCGGCGAGGAAATAGGGCATCGATGCCGGCAGCACGACCTCGAACAGCTCGCGGAAGCGGCCGGAGCGGAAGGAGCGCGCGGTTTCGAGATACTCCTTGGGCATCGAGCGCGCGCCGTCGGCCACGTTCAGGATGATCGAGAAGATCGCCGAGAACACGATGGTGGCGAGCCGCGCCGCCGAGGTGTAGCCGAACCACAGCGAGAACAGCGGCAGCATCACCAGGATCGGCATGGCGTAGAAGGCGTTGACGTAGTGAAGCAGCGAACGCTCGGCCAGGACGCTGCGGCCGATCATCAGGCCCAGCACGGTGCCGAGCACGACCGCGATCAGCACGCCTTCGGCGACCGCGGCCATGGTCTGCGCCAGCGCTGCGAGGAAGGCTTCGCTGACGATGACGTGCGGAAATGCCTCGATGATGCCGGTGGGTGTCGCGACATAGTCCGGCATGAAGAGCTTGACCGCGGCCTCCCACAGCGCCGCCACCGCCAATCCTGCGGCCAGGCGCGGCACCAAGGGCCCGGCGAAAATCATCCGGGCGGGACGCAGCGGCGATGCGGCCGTGGCAAGGCTCATGGCGTCAGCCCCGCCAGCGCGCAAAGTGCCCCTCGAGCGTCATGCCGAGGCGCATGAGGACGAGGGCGGCCGCCACCATCACCAGCACGGCGGCGAACACCGCGCCGGTATCGAAATCCTGGGTCGCGTTCATGATCAGGCCGCCGAGGCCGGTGGCGGAAAGCCAGAACTCGGCCGCGATCATGCCCACCAGCGCGCGGCCGATCGCCTGGCGGATGCCGGTCATGGTGTAGGGGAGCGTGTAGGGCACCATGACTTCGCGCCACAACGCCCATTCGCCCGACCGGTAGGAGCGCGCCACCTCGATGAGCTCGGGCTTGATGCTGCGCGCGCCTTCGATGGTGTTGTAGAGGATCGGAAACACCGCGAACAGGAACACCACCAGCACCTTGGGCCCGAAGCCGAAGCCGAACAGCGACAGGATGAAGGGGATGAGCGCGACCATGGGCGTGGCGTAGAGGATCATGATGTAGAGATCGAGCGCCTCGCGCAGCAGACGCACCCGCGCCAGCAGCAGCCCGAGCGGCATGCCGAAAACGATGGCCAAGCCCAGGCCGGTGGCGAAGAGCGAGGCCGAGGAGAGCGTCGCGCGCAGCAGCTCGCCGGTCTCCGCCAATTGCCAGAAGCGGACCAAGCGTCTCCGACAAGGGCGCCATGAAGGCGGCGCTGGTCATCCGGCCGGCGATTTCCCACAGCGCCAAGCCCACAGCGAGGCTCAGGGCGAAGGGCGCGTGGCGCGCCAGCTTCTCGCGGAAAAACGTTCGGCTGCGCTCTTGACCGGCGAGGATGCTCATTGGCTTCGCTCTTGACGAGCTACGCTGTTCATCGGCTTCGCTCTTGACGAGCTACGCGGATTACGGCGTCTTCTTGATGAGCGCCTCGGCGTCGCGCCACACCGAGGGATCGATGAGCTGGTCGTAGCTGGGCGGAGTCTTGCCTTCCTGGATGCTGCCGCCCTTGACCAGGGTGGCGGTGTATTTCTCGATCTGCGCCTTGTTCATGCCGTCATCCGAGGTCGCCCACAGGCCGAACTGGACGTATTTGGCCAGCGCCGGCCCGGTGATGGCGGGATCGCGGCCGGTCACGGGCGAAATGATCGCCGTCACGCGGGCGTTGTTCTTGGGGTCCATCATGAACCGTCCCGCCATGGTCAAGGCCGCGACCGCGCGCACGAAGCCGTCGCGCTTCTGGGCGAGGCGGTCCTTGCGCACCACCAGCAGCAGATTGTGGTTGTTGGGCGTGGTCTCCATCTGCGACTTGATGACGTAGACCTTCTTGTGGCCGACCTGCTCGATGTCGGGGATGTCGTCGAGATGGGCGATGCCGAAGACGAGCTGGCCCGAGGCCAGGGCCGAGGCGGTGTTCGAGCCCATCGCCACCTGCTGCACCTTGTCGATGTCCATGTGGCAGCCGACCGCCAGCAGCCCCTTCAGCGCGATCGAGCGCACGCCGCCTTGGGTGTCGACGCTGACCGGCTGGCCGGCGACGGCCTCGCAGGTGACGCGCTTGGGGTCGGTCGAAACCAGCGACATGTCCTGGCGCGGCATGCCGTAGATGCCGATGAGCGGCACCCCGGCATTGGCGATCTGGCCGATCACCACCGCGGTGCCGGAATAGGAGGCGTCGATGTCGCCCGCCAGCACGGCGCGCGAGGCGGCGGTGCCGTTGTCGAATTGGCGCAGCTCGACGTCGGCGCCGTATTTCTTGAAGTAGCCCTGGGCTTGCGCCACGTAGGCGATGGTCGAGACGAAGATCGGCGGGATGCCCGGTATGCCGATCACGATCTTGGGCGACTGCGCCTGGGCATGCCCGGCCAGCGCAACCGCCGACAGGAACGCGGCCAAAACAATCTTGCGGATCATCGGTACTTCCTCCCTCTTGGAATCGTTACTCGCGGTTTTTCCGGGTTTCTTCGCGTCCCGGTTTATTGGCCGAGCTGGAATTCGGCCTTCTTCGCCTCGGTCATCAGCGTGCTCCAGACCCGTTCGCGCAGCGCGGCGAAGCGCGGCAGCACCAACGTGTCACGGCCGCGCGGACGGGGCAAGTCGACGGCGATCTCCTCGTGGATGCGCGCGGGGCGGCCTTTCAGCACCACGACGCGGTCGCCCATCAGCACCGCTTCCTCGATCGAATGGGTGACGAACAGCATGGTGGTGGGCTGGCGCTCCCAGATGCGCAGCAGCTCGAACTGGAGGATCTCGCGCGTCTGGGCGTCGACCGCGGCGAAGGGCTCGTCCATCAGCAGCACGCGCGGCTCGATCGCCAGCGCGCGCGCCAGGCCGCAACGCTGCTGCATGCCGCCCGAAAGCTGATAGGGATAGGCCTTCTCGAAGCCCGCCAGGCCGACGAGATGGACGAAATGCGGCACGCGCCGCGCGATCTCGGCCTTGTCCATGCCGGCCATGCGCAGCCCATAGGCGACGTTGTCGGCGACCGTCTTCCACGGGAACAGCCCGAAATGCTGGAACACCATGGCGACGCCGGGCTTGGGCTGGGTCACGCGCTCGCCGTCGACCAGCACCTCGCCCTCGGCGGGGATGAGCCCGTCGATGCACCGGAGCAGCGTGGTCTTGCCGCAGCCCGAAGGCCCGACCAGCGCCACGATCTCGCGCTCGCCGACGTCGAGATTGACGCCGTCGAACACGACATGGTCGCCGTAGCGTTTCTTGAGCCGCCGCACCGCGATCTGCCCGCCCTTGGCCGAGGCGGCGTCGGCGATGCCGTGCTGAGTTCGCCGCCAGCTTCATTCGGCCGCGGGATCGGCAGAGACGATGCGTTGCTTGGCCATTCCCGTTTCTCCCCGCGCGCGCGTTTCAAGCTTTGGTGACGATTTTGCGGCAGGAAGGCCCGGCGATCAACCCCCATCCGGCTTGGGGCGCCGGCGCCTAGGAGAAGAACGTCGCCGCCAGCAGCAGCGCCAGGATGGCGAGCGCCGCGCCGTTCAAGACCAGGATGCCGCCCGCCGCCATGTCCTTGACGGCGCGGATTTCGGCATGGAGGTCGGGATGGAGGTGATCGGCCAGCGCCTCGATCGCCGAATTGATGAGCTCGGCCGCGAGCACCAGGGCGATGATGAGCACGCCCACCGCCCACCACAGCAAGGGCGGGCGGAGATAGGCCAGCAAGGCCAAGGCCGAAACGCCGCACAGGGTTTCGAGGCGGAAGCTGCCTTCGCGCAGCCAGGCGGCGCCGATGCCGTGGAGCGCGAACATGAAGCGCTCCGGCACCGACCGGTTCTTCCAATCCGCCTTGTCCAGCTTGTCCGCCTTGTTACTCAATCGGGCCTCCCGATGCCGGGCCCAGCGGCCGGCCGAGGCTTATGTCCTAGGCATTCGCGGGGCTTCCCGCAAATGTCATTTTTCCGTCGCAAATGCCCGGGACCGGCCTCCTCGGCGCTTCCTCAACCCCCCGGCTTTGGGTTACATCAGGGCGGGCGCAGGCGGCTTTACGCGAAGGGGTTCGCAGACGATGAATCAGCGATGGGGTCGCCCGATCGTCGCCTTGACGGCGCGTTTCCGCCCCAGCTTCTGGGACGGCGTCGCGCTGCCGCTGGTCTTGGGCGGCATCATGCTGCTCGCCTGGGCGAGCCAGCAGATGAGCGTGCCGTATCATCCCGGCGAAGAGCTGCCGATTTCGCTCGACCCCCGGTATTTGCCCGAATACGCGCTCAGGACGGTGATGCGCATGGCCGGGGCGCTGGTGGCCTCGCTGGTCTTCAGCCTGATCTATGCGGCGGCGGCGGCCAAGAGCAAGCGCGCCGAGAAGCTGCTGATCCCGTGCCTCGACATTCTCCAGTCCGTGCCGATCCTCGGGTTCCTGTCGATCACCGTGACCGGGTTCATCGCGCTCTTTCCCGGCCGGCTTCTGGGCTACGAGTGCGCCGCGATCTTCGCCATCTTCACCAGCCAGGCCTGGAACATGACGTTCAGCCTCTACCAGTCCTTCATCGGCGTGCCGAACGACCTGCGCGAGGCCGCGCGCATGTATCACCTGTCGTCCTGGCTGCGCTTCTGGCAGCTCGAGGTGCCGTTCGCGCTGCCGCAACTGGTCTGGAACATGATGATGTCGGTCGCCGGCGGCTGGTTCTTCGTGGTGGCGTCGGAGGCGATCACGGTCAACGGCAACAGCGTGTTGTTGCCGGGGATCGGCTCCTACATCTCGGTGGCGATCGACCACCGCGACCTGGCCGCGGTTGGTTACGCCATCGCCGCGATGCTCATCGTGATCGTGATCGTCGACCAGCTGCTGTTCCGCCCGCTCTTGGCCTGGGTGCAGCGCTTCAAGTTCGAGGAGGTCGGCAGCGAGGAGGTCGAGCCGCCCTGGTTCCTGGTCATGCTCCAGCGCGCGCGCATTTTCCACCTGCTGTCGAACCTGCTCGGCGCGATGACGGAGTTGTCGCTGCGCTTCAGCGCCCGGATGCCGCCGCTGCCGCCCTTGCCGCGCGCCACTCCCCGCGCCAGCAAGGCGATCGACATCGCCTGGATCGTGGTTCTCGTGGTGGGCGCGGCGCTGGTCGCGATCGAGATCGTGCTCTTCATCCGCGGCGAGGTCGAAGCCGGCGAGATCGCGCACGTGGTCGTGCTGGGCGGGATCACCCTGCTGCGGGTCATGGCGCTGATCGCGCTGGCGTCGCTGGTCTGGGTGCCCATCGGAGTATGGATCGGACTCCGGCCGAACATCGCCCATCGCGTCCAGCCCCTGATCCAGTTCCTGGCGGCGTTCCCCGCGAATTTGCTGTTCCCGATCGCGGTGGTGACGATCCTGCGCTATCATCTCGACGTCGAGATCTGGGTCTCGCCGCTGATGATCCTCGGCACGCAGTGGTACATCCTCTATAACGTCATCGCCGGCACGCTCGGGCTGCCGACCGACTATCAAGAGGTGGCCGCGGTTCTCGGCGTCAGGAAGTGGCTGTGGTGGCGGCGATTGGTGCTGCCGGGGATTTTCCCGGCCTTCGTCACCGGCGCGATCACCGCTTCGGGCGGATCGTGGAACGCCTCGATCGTCGCCGAGGTGGTGAAATGGGGCGACACCACCCTCACCGCCACCGGGATCGGCGCCTATATCGCGCAGGAGACCGATGCGGGCGACTTCCCCCGCATCGCGCTGGGGATTGCGGTACTGAGCCTCTATGTGGTGGTGTTCAACCGGCTGCTGTGGCGCCGGCTCTATCACCTGGCCGAAGAACGCCTGCGGCTCGATTGATGAAGGATCGCTTGCATGACCGCTGACACCAGCCTCGTCTCCGGGGCCAACAACGGGGCCTCATCCGGGACCGCTGCCGCCGACACCGCGCTCGTGGCCTCCCATGCGGTGTGCAAGACCTACACGACCGGCGAATCGGCCGGCAGGCTAGTGCTCGACCACATCGATTTCGCGCTCAAGGAAGGCGAGATCGTCGCGATATTGGGCAAGTCGGGCTCGGGCAAATCCACATTCCTGCGCATCCTCTCCGGTCTGACCGAGCCGAGCGAGGGCGAGGTCGCCTATCGCGGCCACCGGGTTGAAGGCCCGGCCCACGGCATCGCCATGGTGTTCCAGAGCTTCGCTCTCTTTCCCTGGCTCACCGTGCTGGGCAACGTCGAATTGGGACTCGAAGCGCAGGGCGTGCCGAGCGAGGAGCGGCGCCAGCGCGCGGTGGCCGCCATCGATTTGATCGGCCTCGACGGCTTCGAATCGGCATATCCCAAGGAGCTGTCGGGCGGCATGCGCCAGCGCGTGGGATTCGCCCGCGCGCTGGTGGTCAACCCCGACGTGCTGCTGATGGACGAGCCCTTCTCCGCGCTCGACGTGCTGACCGCCGAGACGCTGCGCGGCGACCTGATCGATCTGTGGCTCGCCAAGCGCGTGCCGACCAAGGGCATCATCATCGTCTCGCACAACATCGAGGAAGCGGTGGAGATCGCCGACCGCATCATCATCTTCGGCAGCGATCCGGGCTGCATCCGCAACGAGATTCCGATCTCCCTGCCGCGGCCGCGCATCCAGTCGGACCCGGCCTTCCGCCGCGTGGTCGACGAGGTCTACACGCAGATGACCACCGTGCCGGGAACCGAGGCGGCCAGGCGGCGCGCGGAACCCATCGGCGTCGGTTTCCGTCTGCCCGACGCGTCGATCCAGCAGCTCATCGGCATGCTCGAGGCGTTGTCGATTCCGCCCTATGACGGCCGCGCCGATTTGCCCAAGCTGGCCGAAAGCGAGCATCTCAGCACCGAGGAGCTGGTGATCCTGATCGAGGCGTTGCAGCTTTTGGGCTTCGCCCAGGTGGGCGGCGGCGACATCGAGATGCTGCCGGCGGGGCGCGAATTCGCCGCCGCCGATCTGCAGCGGCGAAAGCAGATTTTCGCCGATAATCTGCGGCGCAACATCCCCTTGGCCGCGCATATCCGGCGGGTGCTCGACGAACGGCCCGGCCACGCCGCGCCCGAGGGCCGCTTCCTCGGCGAGCTCGAGGATTATTTGAGCGAGGAAGAGGCGGCCAAGGTGTTCGAGACCGTCATCAATTGGGGCCGTTATGCCGAGCTGTTCGCCTATGATTACGACAGCGGCGTCGTCAGTCTCGAAAATCCCACTTGAGCATGGCGGCTTGAAAATCAGGCCGGAATCGCGCGCCCTGGTCTTTCTGCTGGGGGCGCTGACCGCGATCACCGCGCTGGCCATCGACATGAGCCTGCCGGCGTTGCCGACGCTGGGCCGCGAATTCGCCGCTTCGCCCGACCGGGTGCAGTTGACCTTGAGCCTGTTCGTCGGCGGCTATGCGGTGGGGCAGATCTTCATCGGCCCGCTCTCGGACCGGTTCGGGCGCAAGCCGGTTCTGCTGACCGGCCTGGTGCTTTACATGATCGCGGCGGCTGCTTGCGCCGCGAGCCCGGGGATCGGGTCCCTGGTGTGGTCGCGGCTGGTGATGGGTTTCGCCGGTTGCGCCGGGCCGGTGCTGGCGCGCGCGGTGGTGCGCGATCATTTCGCCGGCAAGACCGCGGCGCAGATGTTCTCCTCGCTCACCGCGGTGTTCGCGCTGGCGCCTCTGGTGGCGCCGACGCTGGGCGGCTGGCTCTTGGTGCATTTCGGCTGGCGCGCGATTTTCGTCTTCCTGCTCGCCTTCGCGGGGGCGCTGGTGATCGCGGTGGCGGCTTCCTTCGCCGAATCGCTCCAAACCCCCGATGCCGACGCGCTCAGGCCCTCGCGCCTGATATCCAATTACGGCAGCTTCCTGGGCAACCGGATTTGCCTGGGTTTCGCCCTGGTCAACGGGCTGTGCTGGTCCGGGATTTTCGCCTTTTTGTCGGGCTCGCCCTTCGTGTTCATCGAGGTCTATGGCGTGGCGCCGTCGCGTTACGGCTTCTATTTCGCGCTCTCGGCGGTGGGGCTGGTGATGGGCGCGCTCAGCAACAAGTGGTTGCTGCACCGCTTCGGCTCGGGTCACGTGTTGCATGCGGGCTTCGTCATCGTGGCCGCGGGCGGCGCGATCATCTTCGCCGCCTGCCTGACGCGCATCGCCGGCCCCTTGGGCATCATGGCTGGGATGATGCTCTATATCTTCGGCCAGGCCTTGGTGATGCCCAACGCCATGGCGGCGGCGATGGAGCCGGTGGCGCACATGGCGGGGAGCGGCGCGGCCCTGATCGGCGTGGTGCAGATGCTGTGCGGCAGCGTGGCGGGCTACGCGGTGAACGCGCTTTACGACGGCACGCCGGTGCCGATGGGCGCGGTGATCCTGGCCACGGCGCTGGGCACGGTCGGATTTTATTGGGCGGCGCTCAGGCGGCACCACAAAGCGGCGGGGTGAGATTAATCCGGAAGACGGATCGAGCGAGCCGCCTTATCCGGGTTTGGCGGCCCGCGCGGATTCGAGCCGCGGAGCCGTTGATGACAAAACCTCGGCGGCAGCCAACCGACCCGTTACGGGTTATCGGCGTTTCCTGCGTCCCGACGCGGGTCTTGGTTTCCTTTTTCCCGCCGCCTTGCCGCCGCCGGCCGCAAGCGCCGCTTTTCCTGGTTTTGTGTTCTTGTAGGCCGTGACGAGCTGCCGGACATAAGTCGCATATTGCGTGGCGATCGCCGCGTCGTGCAGCGTCAGCACGTTCTCGGCGTTGTGCGTCGCGTTCTCCGAGAAGTTGAAGCTGCCGCTGATCACCACTTTGTCGTCCACCGCCACGAGCTTGTTGTGCATGAAGTTATGCGGCGCACTCGGATTTTTCGGAGAATATGGCACGGACCATTTGGCGACCAGCTTCGACTTTATTTTGTTCCATTGCTGTTGCTTACCGGCGCTTTTGCCGCTCGCGCTTCCCCTCGTCCAATCGCCAATTACATTATTCATCTCCGGTCCGTCATAAATGCCGGTCACTTCCACGCCACGGTCGATGGCATCTATCAGAGAACCGAGGATCGGACCCGAAGATATGACCATCGAGGCGATGGCCACGGTTTTCCCGGCGCCCTGGATGGCTCCCGCAATCTCCTGTTCTACCGTTCTGCCATCGCCAGGCGAGAAGGCAACGTCGATTTCTCTGCCGTCTACATTGGCATTGCCAAGATCGTTCTTGCCGGTCCCGGCGATTTGGCCCGAATTCCACAACTCCTCGAAATCGGTTTCGTAGCACTTGGCAATGCCAGGAGAGCGCAACTGCACGATGTTGTTGTCTTGGATGCTCCAGGCGTCGGTCGTGAAATTCGCCGAGCCCATCCACACCGCGGCGCCGTCGCGAATTATGTACTTGCTGTGCATCAGATGGCCGCCACCTTCGATTGGTTCTTTCTTAACCCCCGGCGGCAGGGCGCTAATATCGATTCCCTCGATCGCCTTTATCTGAATCTTTTTGTCGAATTGGCTGAAATCGCTGGCCTTGGTTCCCGGCGACGGGTCGCCGCCGTCCTGGGCCGTGTTCTTGCGCGGCGGTTGTTTGAAATAGGCCACGCGAACATCAATGCCGCGCTGGGAAAGCCCGTTCAACGCCCCGATCACGGTCGATGCCTGCGCGGGATCAAGACGAAAATCGTAAATCGCGATGTGCAAGGAGCTTCGCGCCTGGCCGACAAAATCGGCGAAAAGGCCTGCAATCTCGTTAGCCTGTCGAGAGATAGCCGCGGCGTCGCCGAGCGCGCAGCCGAGCCAAGTCTTGACCGTTAAATCGTTTTCCATGTTCCACCCCCTGGAGAACCGAAAGCCGAAATGCACGGGAAAACTACATCGCCCGATCGACTGTCCTCATGACAACGCCAAACGAAAGTAAAGCGGCGACGGCTAATTGACGCAGCGGCCGGAATCGCCGTTTGCCACAGGCTCTTCGTAGTCCCCGGCGGACACGGCACGGCCGTCGAAAAGTATGGGCAGTTGCCTGGCGATTCCCAGCGCGGCGTTTCCGCGTCGCCGGTCATTTAGGATACGAACGATATTCCATTCGTCATGTGAACCGTAGCTAAACGAAACAGAGGCACGCAAAGCGTAATAATTGCGAAAATCGGTCTTGTTCAAGATATGGTCGCTAACCGCCTTTTGCATGGCAGGGTCGCTCGCCAGGTGGCGGTCAAAATAGGCATCGATCTTCTCCATGTCCCCTTCGCCCGTGAGATCGAATTCCCGCGCGAAATCGGACGGCCCGACAAAATAGACGAAGTCAAAATCTTCCCCGGCGCCGTGTACGCCCTCGAGCACCTGGGCCCACATATACATGTAGTCGCCCCCCGTGGCGTGGAATTGGTCGAGATCCGCAAACGCCTGGTCCGGAGATGCCGGAATGCCATCCATCGGCGCGGCGGGATTCAGGATCCACACGGAACGCGTGCCAAAGCGCTTTTCGATGCGGTCCTTGGTATGTTTTGCTACCAGCACGTTGAGGGGGAAATAGCCGCCCCCCGCAGTTGAAAGCGGAACGCTCATGTAGCCGATTGCTTTGCCATGGCTCTTCTGCTCCGCCATCGCCCGCCTCAGAATTGCAACATTTTTCGCGATGACATCCTTCAAATTCGATTGGATGCAGTAACACACGGAAATGCTCGTGCATGCGGTCTCGTTGGCGGCGAGAGGCGATCCGGGACTTATCAGGACCGCCGTCAACACGGCAATGGTTTGGGCGACTGTGCGCACCAATCGTCGATGCTTCGACCGCATAGAATTTTCTCCTCTCCCACGAATCAGATGGCGTATTACCCCTCGGAGCACTTTCTGTGAAATTCGAAAAACTTTCAGGCGTTCGGCCTGCAACATCGACACGAAGGTCCCCAGCGACGGGATCCAATAATCTGTTCCCGCGCGAAGCCGGATTCTAGAAGTGCTTTACGATGTTATTAGTCTCCGCCGTTACGCGAACTCCCTTCATCCACGTTGGGACCCGATTTATTGTGAGCGTTGGAGTTTTGACGTCCACGATAGCTTGTGTAACGATAGAATCTTTCGGCGGAGGATCTACAATAAATTTTAGCTCCTGAATTCCATCGGCAGGCGGCGTGATATATATCACCATCTCAAGGCGTGGGTTGGTGAACCCCCCTGTCAGGACCTTCCCTTCTGCGCTTATCTCCACACCAGGGGGAAGAGTTTTAATCATGGTTATGTCCACCGAGCTTACCTCATGAACCAGCACCGCGGCCGGTTTTTGCTGAGCGAAGACAATTCCCGCCGGAACGGCACCTCCCAAGCACAGCAGGGCGATTGCGGTTATCGTGAGCATGTTCACATGTCAACTCATCAATTCCTCCTATCAGGGGAAGGCCATGCATGGTGATTGCGCCAACGCGGGAGGCCCCTGGTTAAATTGATCGCGCGCGTATCCGCAATGGATGCGCGCAAAATTCAAGTCAATCCACGAAAGCGGCCGATATTCCCTTGGTCCGTCGCCGCCAAGAAATGACGACAGTCCTTTTGTTTCGCCAATTCGATAAACGGCTCGATTTCACCAGCATCGAATGAATTGTCATGAAACATTCCCGTCCCCATCCAATCCAATAGGCCGGAAACTGCGTTAAGCGCTCAATCGACGGTTCTTCAAAGGGACTAATAATCCCGGTGCGAGCGCTCTTATACCATGTTCCCCGGGAATTAGAAAGCCGCAAGACAACTGGGTGGCGTCGTGATTTGAAGCAGGGCCGCCTTCAAGGAAGAGGGGCGTCAGGCATTTTTTGGATGCGATAATTTTTTTGGCGATGCGCATGAGCAAACGGCTGGCGATGAGTCCGTAGCCGCCATGGATATTTCCTTCGGAAAATGCCGCGGAGTGCGTCAGTGGGTTCCGGTTGGGGCGAGGATGGAGCGCAGACCGTAGGTGAACGCGCTTTACGACGGAACCCCGGCGCCGATGGGCGCGGTGATCGGGGCTACGGCGCTGGTGACGGTCGGGCTTTATTGGCTGGCGCCCAGGCGGCACCACCGCGCGGCGGGGTGAGGATCACCCCTTCGGCCGCATGGTGGGGAAGGCGATGACGTCGCGGATCGACGGGCTGTCGGTCAAGAGCATCACCAGCCGGTCGATGCCGATGCCGAGGCCGCCCGCGGGCGGCATGCCGTATTCGAGCGCCAGCACGAAATCGGCGTCCAAGGGCTGCGCCTCCTCGTCGCCCGCCTTGCGCGCCTCCATCTGCGCCTCGAAGCGGTGGAGCTGGTCGACGGGGTCGTTGATCTCGGAAAAGGCGTTGGCCACTTCCCAGCCGTTGATATAGGTCTCGAAGCGCTCGGTCAGGCGCTCGTCCTCGCGCGACACCTTGGCCAAGGGCGAGATGTCGGCCGGATATCCAGTGACGTGGATGGGCTGAATCAGGGTGTGCTCGACCGTGGCGGCGAAGGCCCCTTCGAGCGCATGGCCCCAATGCGCCTTTTCTGAGAGCTGCGCGCCCAGCTTGTTCGCGGCCTGGCGCGCCGAAGTGACGTCGTCGATCGCCAGGAAATCCACGCCGGTCTTCTCCCGGACCAGCGCGGCCATGGATTTGCGCGGCCAGGGCGCCTTCAATTCGATCGAAGTCCCGCCATAGGGGATGCGCGTCGTGCCCAGCACCTCCTGCGCCACCGAGACGATCAGGTATTCCGCCATCTCCATCATGGCGGTGTAGTCGACGAAGGCCTGGTAAAGCTCGAGCGAGGTGAATTCGGGATTGTGGCGCGGCGAAATGCCCTCGTTGCGGAAATTGCGGTTGATCTCGAAGAGCTTGTCGGAAAGCCCGCCGATCAAAAGCCGCTTCAGATGGAGTTCGGGCGCCACCCGCATGTAGAGGTCGAGATCGAGCGTATTGTGATGGGTGACGAAGGGCTTGGCCGAGGCGCCGCCCGGCACGGCGTGGAGCATCGGGGTTTCGACCTCGAGAAAGCCCCGCTCGATCAAAAGCCGCCGCATCACCGCGACGATGCGCGAGCGGCGGCGCAGGGTTTCGCGGCTGTCCTCGTTCATGATGAGGTCGAGATAGCGCTGGCGGTAGCGGGTCTCGAGGTCGGTGAGGCCGTGGAATTTCTCCGGCAGCGGCATCAGCGCCTTGGCCAGCACGGCGAGATCGCCGCCGTTGACGGTCAGCTCGCCGCGCGGCGTGCGCCGCACCATGCCCGCGACGCCGATGATGTCGCCCAAATCCAAGAGCGGCAGGATCGCCAAACCCCGGGCGGAGAGCTTGTCCTTGTGGTTGAAGACCTGGATCTTGCCGGTGGCGTCGTGCAGGTCGATGAACATGCCGCTGTTGCGGATGGCGCGGATGCGGCCCGCCACCGAAACCTGGTCCTGGGTTTCGGTGCCGGGAGCCAAATCCCGGTATTTGGCGTTGAGCTCGGATGCGGTGGCGCTGACCGGGAAGCCGTACGGGTACGGGTCGACGCCGAGTTCCCGGAGCTTGGCGAGCTTCTCCAGCCGCTGGGTGCGGTATTGGTTGAGATCTTCTTCCGCTTTTTCCGCCATCTTTCCCGGTCTTTATTTCCCCTCGGCGGTTCCTTGTAACGCCTTGGCGCTAAAGCGCAACTGGCTTTAGACGAGACTCTTAAGATTTGGCCGGGCTTCGCCCGGCGGGGGCGCAACTGGCTTGCGGCTGGACTCTTAGGATTTGGCCGGGCTCGGCGCGGCTTGAGCCTTGAACGAAGCCAGGTCGATGACGCGGTCGTGGAAGGCCTTGAGGCTGTCGCGGTGGCCGACGCTGACGATGGTCGGGCGCCAGGCGCCCTGGCGCAGCCGGCCGTAGAAATCGCGCTCGACCGCCTCGTCGAGCGCCGAGGTCGATTCGTCGAGGAAGAGCAGGTCGGGCTTGGCCAGGAACACGCGCGCGAAGGCCAGGCGCTGCTGCTCGCCCAATGAGAGCCGCAGCGCCAGATCCTCCGATTCATCGAGCTTGCCGGCGAAGGCGCCGAGGCCGACGGATTGGAGCGCCTCGATCAGCTTTTGGGCGGGCTCGTCGCCGGCCGGGCGCGGATACATGAGCGCGGCCTTGAGCGAACCCAAGGGCAGATAGGGGCGTTGCGGCAGGAACAGGGCCTGGCCTGCGCCGAGGCGTATCTCGCCCCGGCCGAAAGGCCAGATGCCGGCCATCGCGCGCAGCAGCGTGCTTTTGCCGACGCCGTTGGGGCCGGTGAGCAGCAGCGACTCGCCGGGCGCCACATCGAGCGAAATCTTGTCCAGGAGCCTGGTCCCGTCCGGCAGATCGAGGGCGAGGTTTTTCACTTCCAGGCCCCGGCCCGAACGGGTTTCGCTTATCGCCTGCGGCGCGCGCAAGGATTGCTCTATATCCTCCATGCGCGCGTCGAAGGTGCCGAGGCGTTGCGTCACCGCCGACCAGTATGCGATATCGGCGTAGGCGTTGACGATGAAGGACAGCGAATTCTGGACATTGCTGAAGGCGTCGATCACCTGCATCAGCCCGCCGAGCGCGATCTGCTTGGAGAAGTAGCGCGGCGCCACCACCAGCACCGGGAAGATCACCGCCGCCTGGGAATAGCCCGAGGTGAACCAGTTCAACAGCTTGCGGCGTTTCATGATCTGCCAAAAATTGTCGTAGAGGTACGAGAAGCGTTGCCGGAAGATGCCGAGCTCCGGCTCCTCGCCGCCGTAGAGCGCGACGCTTTCGGCGTTTTCGCGCAAACGCACCAGGCTGTAGCGGAAATCTGCCTCGAGGCGCTGCTGCGCGAAATTCAACGGCACCAGCGGCCGACCGATCTTGATGGTGAGCCAGGTGCCGAAGCCGGCGTAGATCAGCGCCGCCCACACCAGATAGGCCGGGATGTAGACGCTGCCCCAGCCGAAGAGCGGGATCTCGGCCGGACCCGAGAGGCCCCACAGGATCACCGAAAACGAGGCGACCGACACCACCGAGGTCAGGAGACCAAGCGCCAGTGTCGTCACGTATTCGACGAACAGCCGCAAATCGTCGGCGATGCGCTGGTCGGGGTTGTCGGTGGTCTGGCCGTGGAGCTGCATGCGGAAATACGTGCGGTCGGCGAGCCAGCGCAGGAGATAACGCCTGGTGAGCCAGCGCCGCCAGCGGATCTGGAGCATCTGCTGGAAATAAAGCGCGTAGACCGACATGACGATGCTGGCGCCGGCCAAGAGACAGAAGATACCGAGCTGCAGGAAGAATTCGGGCGCGTCGAATTCCTGGAGCGCGTTGTAGAAGGCGTTGTTCCACTGGTTGATGCGCACCGAGATGTAGACGTTGCCGAGATTGAGCGCGATCACCAGGATGAGCAGCGCCCAGGCGGATTTCTTCTCTTCCGACGACCAGTAATGCTTGGCCAGGTTCCAGGCGGCGTGCAGCATGTTGCGCCGCGCGCCGTTCATCGCCGGACCGGGAGGAGCAACGATGGTGATGTCGGGTCTCCGGCGGCGCTAGCGCGCGGCGCGCGCGATGGTGGCGGTGGTGCTGTAGCCGGGCACCAGCTCGGCCAGCACGACCTTGCCGCCATAGCCCTGCACGATGTCGGCGCCCACCACCTGGTCGAGCTGGTAATCGGCGCCCTTCACCAGAATCTCGGGGCGGATTTCCCGGATGAGCTCGACCGGAGTGTCGGCGTCGAACACCACGACCAGATCGACGGCGGCGAGCGAGGCCAGCACGGATGCCCGCGCCGTCTCGTTCTGCACCGGGCGGCCCGGGCCCTTGAGGCGCTGGACCGAGGCGTCGCTGTTGATGCCCACCACCAACCGGTCGCAGGCCTGGCGCGCCTGTTCCAGCAGCGAAACATGGCCGGGATGGATCAGGTCGAAGCAGCCATTGGTGAAACCCACCTTGAGCCCGTTGCGCCGCCAGCGCGCGACGTGGTCGAGCGCCAAGGGCAGCGGCAGCACCTTGCGGCTTTTGAGCGTGTCGCGGTCGAGGAGCGCGGAGGCCAATTCCTTCGAATCGACCACCGCGGTGCCGACCTTGCCGACGACGATGCCGGCGGCGGCGTTGGCCAGGGTCGCGGCGTCCAGCAGCGGCGCGCCGGAAGCGAGCGCCGCGCCCAGCGCCGCCATCACCGTGTCGCCCGCGCCCGAGACGTCGTAGACCTCGCGCGCCTCGGCCCACAGGCGGTGCACCTTGTCCTTGGCTTCGACCAGGATCATGCCGTCCTTGCCGCAGGAAACCAGCATCGCGGCGAAGCCGTGAAGCTTCATCTGCTCGAGCGCGGCCGCCACCACCTCGTCGTCGCCGTCGAGCGCAACCCCCGCCGCCAGGCTCAGTTCGCGGCGGTTGGGTTTCAGCAGATCGGCGCCGCGATAGATCGAATAGTCGCTGCCCTTGGGATCGACGATCACCGGGCGCTTGGCGTCGCGCGCGGCCTTGATGATCTCCGCCGCCAGGCCCCCGCCCAGCACGCCCTTGGCGTAATCCGACAGGATCACGAGCTGGTAATGGCCGAGCGCGGCCTTCAGCTGCGCCAGCAGATCGGCGCGCAGCTCCGCGCCCAAAGGCTCGATGCGCTCCTGGTCGGCGCGCAGCAATTGCTGATTGTCGGCGATGTAACGGGTCTTGACCGGCGTCACCCGGTTGCGCGCCGCCAAGAGATGGGCTTCGGCGTTGCCGAGCGAAGCCATCATGCGCGAGATTTCGCGGCCGGCCGGATCGTTCCCCGTGACCGAAATGAAACAGGTCTCGGCCCCGAGCGCGTGGAGATTGCGCACCACGTTGCCGGCGCCGCCCAGGCGGCTTTCCTCGCCCTCGACATGCAGCACCGGCACCGGCGCCTCGGGCGAGATGCGCTCGACCCGGCCGCGGATGTAATGGTCGAGCATGACGTCGCCGACGCACAGCACATGCGTGCGGGCAAGCGCCTCGATCAAGGCGACGAGATCGGTCTGGGCCATGGCGTTCCTCTTATGGCCTGGCATGGATGCTGGCAAGCAAAACCCGCCGGGATGACCTATATTTCAGGCATGAAAGCCGAGTTCCCGAAACCAGGCGGCAAGCGGCCCGAGCCTTCGGCGCCGGCGGGCAGCCGCGTCTACGCGATCGGCGACGTGCACGGCCGACTCGACCTGCTGCAACGCCTCCTCGGGCTCATCCGGGAGGACGCGGCCCGGGCCAAAGCCGCGCGCAAGGCCCTGGTCTATCTCGGCGATTACATCGACCGGGGGCCCGAATCCAAGGGCGTGATCGACCTGCTGCTGAGCCGGCCGATGCGGGACGCCGGTTTCGAGGAAATCCCCCTCATGGGCAATCACGAGGACATCCTGCTGCAATTCCTCGCCGATGTCCGGGTCGGCCCGCATTGGTTCGCCTATGGCGGGATGGCGACGCTCGAAAGCTACGGCGTGCGCCCGCCCCGGCCGATGGCAGCGGAGGAGGATCTGATCCGCGCCCAGCACGAGTTCGCGGGCAGGATTCCCGCCGCGCATGTCGAATTCCTGCGCCGCATGAAGCTCAAACATGCGGAAGGCGACTATCTCTTCGTCCATGCGGGGCTGCGCCCCGGCGTGGCGGTGACGGCGCAGATCGCGCAGGATCTGATGTGGATCCGCGACGAATTCCTGGAAAGCGACGCCGATTTCGGCAAGCTGGTGGTGCACGGCCACACCATCGCCGAGACGCCGCAGCTGCGGCCCAACCGCATCGGCATCGACACCGGCGCCTATGCCACCGGCGTGCTCACGGCGCTGGTGCTGGAGGGAAACCGGCGCCGGTTTCTGCAGACCGCGGCGCCGAAATAAAAGCGGCGCGCGGGCGCGGCTTTAAAAAATATGCCGGCCGGCCAGATAGAGCGCGAGCCAGGGCGTTGTGGCCAAGGCCAGCCAGACCAAGGCCTTGATGAAATCGAAGGATGAAGCCGGTTTCGAGATGGCGAAAAAGTCGGCGCGTTCGGCCTTGAAGCTCATGGGCGAACTCCTGGTTGCGCCCCGAGCATCGCGGAAACATGGTTAATACGAGGTTAACGGCGGCGGGCCGCCGCGGCGCGAACGAGTCCGGACGGCCGCCGGTCTAGTTGTTGGACGCCAGCTTCTGCTGCATCGCCTGATTGAGGCTGGCCACCGAGCCGCCGTTGCGCTGGATGATCGAAGAGAATTCGTCGCGCTCGGTCAGCGCCATGCTGACGCCTTCGACCTCGACATCGACGACCCTGAGGCCGTTATCCGCCTTGTTCACGTGCCAATTGATTTGGGTGGGCGGCGAGCCGTCGGGGTGGATGAGCTCGCTCGAGACGACGTAGCTGGTGTCGCTTTCGGGACGGGCCGCGGTGACGGAAACGGTTTCGCCGCCGTAGTCCTTGAAGCGCGACGCATAAAGCCGCACCACCCATTTCTCGAACAGGTCGTTGAAGGACTTGAGGTCATCGGCGCTCGCCGCGTTCCAATAGCGGCCGAGGACGAAGCGCGAAATGCGCGGGATGTCGAAGTTCTGATCGAGCAGGACCTTGAACTTCTGTTCCAGCGCGGTTTCATCGAGCTGCTTGTTGCGGATGAGCGCCAGCGCCTGCTGCACCAAGCCGTCGATCAGGGCCTTGGGATCGGCGAGCGCGGCCTTGAGCGGCACCAGGGGCAAGAACGTGGCGAAGAACGCCAAAAGCGCCAGTGAGCGCCGGGAAATTGAAATCATGTGTCCCCCTCCATGCGATAGTCGCGGTCAATCGCAGAACCGCTTAACCAGGTCAGACCAACGGAAACGCCGAACCCGCTTCCTCTCGTGTCAGTGGCCAGGTGACAAATGCCTTTCACGCAAGTTTAATTTTTTTGAACGCCGGTTTATCCGGTAAAAATAATATTTGCGCCCCGGCCTTGGCTTGTCAAGATTCGCCGTCTGGCCGGTGAAAACGCATCGACGAAAGCCGCGTTTGCAGGGCCGCCGGGTGACGATTCGCAACAATTGGTTCAAATTGCGCTTCGTCCGGAATCGGAGTTTTTAATGAATGCTGGCTCGATGCGTTGACGCCGGTCGGCGCCCTAACGACCGGCGCGCCGAATTGGACCGGCTGGTCATAGGGGACCGCCCCGGATTACTCGAATTCCCTGCTTATCAGGGAAAATACAGGGAATTTTTGAGCCGCAGCCGACGATCAGAGCCACGCCCATGGCGCCAAAAGCCTGTTCGCATGCGAGTTTCCCGCATGAGCCCCTGTGTTGAAACCCCAAAAAAACAGGGAATTTTTAAAGGCCGAACAGGGAATTGGTTCGCGTCTAACAGGAAAACCGGACGTAACGCGGAACCATCCGACGCATGTCCGTTATTGGGGATAAACCGGACATACCAATGTCATGCCGCCATGTCCGCTTATGACCCAAAGCGGACATTGGCTGCACGGGTAACTTCCGCGCCCGTCGGCCATGGACTACCCTTCCTGCTAATCCGTAGTCATGTGGGGAATGCAAGTCATGAGCATAAAATTACTCACGTCGGTCATTGCCGTCCTTTTCACGCTCGTCGCCGGTACCGCTCATGCTGACCCCGCGACATGGAGTTTTGTTTTACGCCCGAACGATATTGTCGCCGGTCCAAGCCTGCAAAAACTGAACACGCGCCGTCATTGGAATTGGGAATTTGACGAACAGGACGGCACATTCGAAATTGCGGTCCGAAAAGCAGCGTTTCCGGCGGCATCGCCGCAATGCCGCCTGGATTACCTTATTCTCGGCATGCCGTCATATTATCCCGAGAACCCCAAACAGGCCTCCGTGCCGGATCGACGCGCCGTTTATGACGCGCTCCTGGCCATGCAGGAAAAGAAGAAGGGCGGCTTGCCCGTTCATGTGGAGGCGCTTTACTTCACGCAGAACGGCCCTCTCGGCCCCGAACTGACAACCTGCAACATCTATTTCGTTCTTCCGCTGGCCAAAGATGCGGGCAAGCTTCTTCCGTGATTGGATCTCAAAATGCGTCGAAGCGGACATTGACAATGTGGTTTCGGGGCATGTTTTGAGTTTGCGCCCTAGACGCATTTTGATCATATCTATGACAGTGTACTGGCTCGACGAAATCGATTACATCAAGAAAAGCCTGCCTCTGCCGGTGGGGAGGAAGTAAATCATGCGTAGGATTTTGATTGGATCGGCCTTGGTGCTTGTTGCGTTTGCCGCTCTGATGGGAGGGACGAGCCGCGACGCATACGCCTCACCGGGCTGCGATGCCATGAACATCCCGTGGCAATCCGTAGATTCTTTTATCCAGGCTGGGAACGCAGCAATCCACAACGGCACATATCGAATGAAGGGCTTCAAAAAGGGGGATAGAATTGTCGCAAAAGTATCAATCCATTTTATGACGGATAATAAATTCGCCGATCCGAACGGGTATGGAGAACTCGGGCTTATTGCCGCTCAACCCGGCGCAGCTACCGGGACTATTATTGTCGCGCCTTTACGCGGGGGCTTCACATATGTTGTCCCTGCCGACACGTCCGCTTTGTTTATATTCCGCTTTGAGGACGTAGGGGACCGTGATGATCCAGGTCATTTCTCGGTTAAATGTACTAATGCGGGTGCGACCGGCGGCTCTCCTAACCTGAAATAGCCCAGATGCGTACGCCCCCAATCGTTGGAAGAGCAGGAATGAGAATCATGCGTAGGATTCGCCATTGAGCGGTCGAACGATGACTGCCTAACCTTGACCTAGGGGGAATTGATCATGCGGTCGAGATTGTGGCTTGCAGCCGGCATAACGGCAGGACTTCTGTTTCAGATCGCCAACGCGATGGCGCAGTCCGTGTCTCAGCAAGAGGGAGGAATCACCGTCTTCCAAAATGGAGAAGGCCATCTTCTGGGACTCGCTCTGCAAAAGACTGCCGGGGGAAACGTTGTCGTTATGGAAATATCCAATGGGGATTCCGACAAGGACAAAGATACGCAAATAATTGTCTTTGCCGACCGGGA
This sequence comes from uncultured Alphaproteobacteria bacterium, assembly GCA_963810055.1. GTDB lineage: Bacteria > Pseudomonadota > Alphaproteobacteria > ATCC43930 > CGMCC-115725 > REEB95. Next base: position 154,344 of record CAWEME010000020.1, read on the forward strand.
CGAGTGGAACAAGTTTGTCGCGATTTGGAACAAGGCGCAAACAGCCTCGGCACCGAAGGACCCATACAAACCCGGAGATATTGGAAACTATACGGATCCAAAGGGTGAGTTCTTGAATGTTTTAAAAAACAGCGATGGCAGGATTTCATTCGGCCTGATGCACGACATCATGAGCTTGCACATTTTTGAACTCGATCCGTCATTGTTCACGGCCTTCGATACAAAGGTCAGCGATATCAGCAAATCCCTGGGCAGCGCTGCCCCCAACCAGAATCCAGGAGCTACCGGGGCTGGAGAGTTACACTTCAGCTATGAATATCGCGACGGCGCGTTCCTGAGGAGAGCGACAGGAACCGTAAAGGACATTCGCGGCCTTTGGAATGCGCTTGCCGCTTTACAGCCTCCAACCGGAGCGCACGGAGCCTATGGGATGATCGGCGATGACAACCTGTTGGGGAAGGAACCAGGGTATGGATTGCGCCAATTGGGCCTCGTGGCACGCCGATACGTGACGTTCAACACCTTACGTGTCGAGCAGCCCTCGGGATGGGAGCAGATTGGTGCCCAGTCGGGCACATTCACCAACGTAGGTCAAATGAACGACACCACGCTCGGGTGGGTTTTTTTTGATCTGCGGTCAAAGTTTGAAGTCGATTTAAAGTCACGCCTACCTTAGCTGATGGGAAAATGTAGGCCCGTTATTAAAACCTGCGACGGACGTGAGTTTGCCCGGCTTGGCTCTGCCGCGTAGGTGGTTTGAATGAATGGAGGAATGTCCGCTTCTGGCACAAAGCGGACGCTCAAGAGCCACCTATCAATGTCTGCTTTCGAGGGTAAACCGGACATAACGCGGACGCGCCACCATGTCGGCTTTTGACCCAAAGCGGACATTGGTGCGCTTTCATTGTGCTGCATACACGACGCCGCCCTTTCGGCTTCCGACTAACCCAGCGGGATATCCCTCACGTCGATCCCTAGTAATACGGGGAATGTCGGCTTAGAAAACCCGAGCCGAGGCGGATGGATTTCTGCGTCGGCGATGTGATCTAGATCATGGTCCGCCGATCGAGAACAAGCTAACCCAAATTCAACCAACGCAAGCAGGAGAGGATGATGAAGTATAGAAATTTTGTGACGGCTGTCGCGGCGCTGCTGGCGCTGGCGGTTATCGCTCCCGCGATACCAGCCAAGGCCCAAGGGGGCGTAGCAGCCGGAGTCTTGTCCTGCAACGTGTCGCGTGGCTGGGGATTCATCTTCGGCTCGTCGAAGGCATTGAAGTGCACCTATTCGAACGGCGCCGTCACCGAGCACTACACCGGCACGATCGATAAATTCGGCATTGATATCGGCTACACTCAGGCCTCCGTCATCGTCTGGACCGTGTTCGCGCCCAGCATTAACGTCGCGAAGGGCGCGCTTGCCGGCGATTATGTTGGCGCGACCGGCGGCGCATCCGTTGGCGTCGGGCTTGGCGCCAACGTGTTGGTCGGCGGCGGCGCAAAATCGATCGCGCTGCAGCCCGTGAGCTTCTCAGGCGGCACGGGCATCAACGTGGCGGCCGGCATCGCCGGGATCAAGCTCGTCGCGTCGCCCTGACCCTGTGCAGCAAAAAGCTCCATCCTGCCGGCGGGGCTTTTTGCACTGCCCAGAATCTTCGCCATGAAACCGCTTCAGACGTGGAGGAGCCATCATGGAGATCAAAAGCATCCGCGCTGCCCGCCCGCGGATCGCTCGGGCGCGGAGCATGGTCGCAATGTCAGTCATCGTTCTGCTGGCCCATGTCGGGATGAGCTTCTCGGCACGAGCCGACGATCTCAAGGGGCAGCGAGTCGTTGATGTCTCTCTGATCACCTGAGGAGAGTTCCTACGGATGCCCTTAGCACGGGCATTGGTGTTGGTGGGATGGGGTCGGCGGTTTCTAGCCGCCGTGACTCTTTACGTTCTGTCATCTACTTCGATTCGCAACCGTTTCTCGGATCATTGGTCTTGCACGGCAAGTCCGCGCACCTGATCAACCACTTGATGGGTGAATACGACCCCGGAGGCGCTCACGGGTAAACCAGTCACGCGGAGCGCTTCCGCAGTCCAGGTATTGCAGGTGTTACCGAGGCTGTACTTTCCGCTTGAGACATAAAAGCTGCTCCCGAGATAAGGGCCATCGCCAACCCGACGTGGTAGATGCTGTACATCCTTCTCGACGTAATCCCAAAGGAACTGGGAAAGGCGGTCGAGTCCTTCTTGCGACACCGGAATTGCGAAGACTCTTGAACCTGCCGTGAAGAACGCGGCTGGTGTTTGCTCCAAGGGAATGACCAGCATGACCGACGACGCGGATACGGCGGCATCGACGAGATCGCTGAGTCCAGGCTCCTGGGTCATATAAAATTCGCGTTGACCCCAGCCGAAGACGAAGTACCGCGCATCCGGTGAAGCATTCCGCAAAGAGGCAAGGGGCCCCGACAGCGCATCCGCCGAAACACCAATCTCGGTATGCCACCCGCTGGCAATCACGTACAAGGTTTGAAGCTTTGGGGCTTGCCCGGCATATGGCTCCACAGGCGACCCGGCGCACCCGGCGAGGCCATATGCCAATGCGACCATGACCAATAAGGTGATGCAATTCCGAAGGCGGTGCATCTCACATTTGCCGCGCAGCATCATCACCTTTGAACGCACGAAGTAAACCCCACGGTGGAATCGGCGCATCGCGATCGCGTCTGCGCCTAAGGACTTCG
>CAWEME010000021.1:0-30590 GCA_963810055.1 uncultured Alphaproteobacteria bacterium
CGCTCGCATTGCTGCCGCCCGCGCCCGCCTCGCTCGCCTCGTCCTCGGCGATCTATCTCGGCCATGATTATCACTTCCAGATCGTGCGCCCGGGCGCCGCGCTCTACGGCATCAATCCGTTGCCCGGCCAGCCCAATCCGATGGCGTCCGTGGTCGGGCTCAAGGCCAAAATCCTGCAGGTGCGTGACGTTGACGCCGGGGAGACCGTTGGATATGGTGCGGCGCATCGCGTGAAACGGCCGAGTCGCGTGGCCACGATCGCCGCCGGATATGCCGATGGCTGGCTCCGTTCCGGCAGCGACCACGGCAGCGCCGCGATTTCCGGCCAAAGGGTTCCCGTCATCGGACGCATTTCGATGGATCTTCTGACGCTCGATGTGACGGGGATCGATCCGCGCAAGGTGCGCGCCGGAGCCTATGCCGATCTGCTCGACAAGAGCTACGGCGTCGACCAGGCCGCCGCCGCCGCCGGCACCATCGGCTACGAGTTCCTGACGCTCTTGGGCAGGCGTTATGCCCGGGTTTACCGCGGCGGGGGCGCGAAATGAATTTCCTCGCGCGCATCGGCCACGTCACCCTGGGCTTCTGCATCGGCACCGGGCGGCTCACGCTGTTCACGCTCAACGCGATCAGCCACTGCTTCCGCCCGCCGATCTACTACAAGCTGATCGCGCGGCAATTCGTCGACATCGGCTATTACTCGCTGCCGGTGGTCGGGCTGACCGCGATCTTCATCGGCATGGTGCTGGCGCTCCAACTCCACACCGGCTTCTCGCGCCTCACCGGCGGCGAAAGCGCCATCGCGCAGGTGGTCGTGCTCGGCATGACCCGCGAATTGGGGCCGGTGATCGCGGGCCTGATGGTGGCCGGCCGCATCGGCGCCTCGATCGCCGCCGAGATCGGCACCATGCGCGTCACCGACCAGATCGACGCGCTGTCGACGCTGTCGACCAACCCCTTCAAATACCTGGTCGCGCCCCGCATCCTCGCCGGCATCGTGGCGCTGCCCTGCCTGGTGCTGATCGCCGACATCATCGGCGTGTTCGGCGGCTTCCTGGTGGCGAGCTACAAATTCGGCTTCAACCCGTCCGCCTATCTCCAGAACACCGCCGACTTCCTGCAACAGCGACGACGTGATTTCGGGCCTGATCAAGTCGTCGGTGTTCGGCTTCCTGATCGCGCTGATGGGCTGTTATTGCGGCTACAACTCGCGCGGCGGCGCGCAAGGCGTGGGCGCGGCCACGACCTATGCGGTGGTCTCGGCCTCGGTGCTGATCCTGATGTTCGACTACATCCTGTCGGCCTTGCTGTTCTCGTCATGAGCGGGGCGCCCAAAATCGCGGTGCGCGGCCTCAAGAAAGCCTTCGGCGACAAGGTGGTGCTGGACGGCCTCGACCTCGACGTCGGCGTCGGCGAGAGCGTGGTGGTGATCGGCGGCTCGGGCACCGGCAAGTCGGTGCTGGTCAAATGCATCATGGGGCTGATGGAACCCGATGCCGGCTCGGTCAAGATCGACGGACGCGAAGTGACCGGCCTGCCGCGCGGCGAGCGCGAAAGGGTGATGCAGAAATTCGGCATGCTGTTCCAGGGCTCGGCGTTGTTCGATTGCTTTGCGCGTCTGGCAGAACGTCGCCTTCGGCCTGATCCAGGGCCACGGCATGGCCCAGGCCGAGGCCAAGGAGGTGGCGTTGAAGACGCTGGGCGCGGTGGGCCTGCAGCCCGAAGTGGGCGAGCTGTGGCCGTCCGAGCTTTCGGGCGGCATGCAGAAGCGCGTGGGCCTCGCCCGCGCCATAGCCTCCAAGCCCGAGATCATCATCTTCGACGAGCCCACCACCGGCCTCGACCCGATCATGGGCGACGTCATCAACAACCTGATCGTCGAATGCGTGCGCGATCTGGGCGCGACCGCGGTTTCGATCACCCACGACATGGCCTCGGCGCACAAGATCGCCGACCGCATCGCCATGATCTACGAGGGCAAGATCATCTGGCAGGGCGCCGCCAAGAGCATCGACCAGTCGGGCAACCCCTATGTCGACCAGTTCATCCACGGCCGCGCCGAAGGCCCGATCCAGATGGAGATCCGCGCGCTGTGAGCGATCCCGGGATCTGACCCATGGCCCGTGCCGAAAACCGCTACGTCTGCCAGAGCTGCGGCGCCGCCTTTCCCAAATGGGCGGGCAAGTGCGATTCCTGCGGCGCGTGGAATTCGCTGGTTGAGGAAGCGGCGTCAGTTCTTCCGGCCCGCCCAAGGGCTTGGGAGCGAACGCCAAGGGCAGGGCCTTGTCCTTCGTCGGCCTGACCGGCGACACCCAGGCCACGGCGCGGCGCCAGAGCGGCATCGCCGAGCTCGACCGGGTTTGCGGCGGCGGCATGGTGCCGGGCTCGGCGCTGTTGATCGGCGGCGATCCGGGCATCGGCAAATCGACCTTGCTGCTCCAGGCGATGGCGGCGCTGGCCCAAGGCAAGAGCGGCGCCAAGCTCGATTGCGCCTATATCTCGGGCGAGGAATCGCTCGACCAGGTGCGGCTGCGCGCGGTGCGCTTGAACGTATCATCCGCGCCGGTGCAACTGGCCGCCGCCACCTCGATCCGCGACATCGCGGCGACGCTCGATCGCGCCCACGGCCCGCAGGTGGTGGCGATCGATTCCATCCAGACCATGTATCTCGACACCCTCGACAGCGCGCCCGGCACGGTGAGCCAGGTGCGGGCCTCGGCGCAGGAGCTGATCCGGCTGGCCAAGGCGCGCGGCTTCACCGTGATCCTGGTCGGCCATGTCACCAAGGAAGGCACCATCGCCGGCCCGCGCGTGCTCGAGCACATGGTCGACACCGTGCTCTATTTCGAGGGCGAGCGCGGCCACCAGTTCCGCATCCTGCGTGCGGTCAAGAACCGTTACGGCCCGACCGACGAGATCGGCGTGTTCGAGATGACCGATGCCGGCCTGGCCGAGGTGCCCAATCCCTCGGCGCTGTTTTTGGGCGACCGCCAGCGCGAAACCACCGGCTCGGCGGTGTTCGCCGGCATCGAAGGCACGCGGCCGATGCTGGTCGAGATCCAGGCGCTGGTCGCGCCCTCCACATTGGGCACGCCGCGCCGCGCGGTGGTGGGCTGGGACGGCAACCGTCTGGCGATGGTGCTGGCGGTGCTCGAGGCGCGCTGCGGCGTGCCTATTGGGGCTAATGATATTTATCTCAACGTCGCGGGCGGCTTGCGCATTTCCGAGCCGGCCGCCGATCTGGCGGTGGCGGCGGCGCTGATTTCGGCGCTGGTGCGCGAGCCGGTCGCGCCCGACACCGTGGTGTTCGGCGAAATCGGGCTGTCGGGCGAAATCCGCCCGGTGAGCCAGACCGATGCGCGGCTCAAGGAGGCGGAGAAATTGGGCTTCGTTTCGGCGCTGACCCCGCCCCGGCGCCGGGCCAAGGAGAAACCGGGCGTGACGCCCGGCTTGCAGGCGCGCGAGATCGCGCATCTGCGCAACCTGGTGGGGATGTTCGACCAGGCGCAGGGCGTGACGCGCAAGCTCGGCGGCGGCGGAGGCCGGACGTGAACGAATTCGACCTCGGCATCATCGTCTTCATCGGGCTGTCGGGCCTGTTCGCCTTCGCGCGCGGGATTCGTCAAGGAAGTGCTGTCGATCATCGCCTGGTTCGGCGCTTCGCTCGCGGCGCTTTACGCCTTCCCCTATCTGCGCCCGTTCGCGCTGCGCTTCACCCCCTCGCCGGAAGTGGCCGACGCCACCTCGAGCCTGATCGCCTTCATCGTCGCGCTGGTGATATTGTCCTTCATCACCGCCGCGGTGGCGCGGCGCGTCAAGGACAGCCCGCTTTCGGCGATCGACCGCACGCTCGGCCTGGTCTTCGGCGTGGCGCGCGGCGCGCTGCTGGCCGTCCTGATCTTCATCGCGCTCAGTTACCGCGCTGCCCGCCCTGGGCGCGGTGCCGCCGTGGTTTTCCCAGGCCCGCACCCGGCCGCTGCTGCAGGAAGGGGCCGACGCGCTCAAGCAACTGGCGCCGCGTTCGCTGCACGAGCCGAGCCATGCCGGCGGCATCTCGGTCGAGCAGGAGCTGAACGACGCGCTCAAGGCCTTCAGCACGCCCAAATCCCAGACCCAGCCGGGGGATGCCGCGCCCGCCTATTCGCCGCAGGACCAGCGCAACATGGACAAGCTGATCCAGCAGAATCAGGGCCATTAACCAGCGCTCGAATCTTGGGGCGCTGGTCTGTCATGCGCCGGAGGCGATGCGGCGGAGTGGCGGAGGACTGGCGCCAGCACCATATCCCGTGTAGAAGATCGCTTGTGGGGGCCATTTGAGCGAAGCGCGCGCCATGCTGACCGCCCAGTCCGGGATTGACGACCATTTTCACGACGAATGCGGCGTATTCGGGGTCTACGGCCACCCCAATTCGGCCGCGTTGGTCGCGCTCGGGCTCCACGCCCTTCAGCATCGCGGACAAGAGGCGGCGGGAATCGTCGCCTATGACGGCGAGCAGTTCCACGCCCATCGCGGCATGGGGCTGGTGGGCGAGAATTTCAGCTCCAAGGACGTGATCGCCAAGCTCAAGGGCGGTTTCGCCATCGGCCATGTGCGTTACGCCACCACCGGCGAGGTGGCGCCCAGGAACATCCAGCCGCTCTTCGCCGATTTCGCCTTCGGCGGCCTCGCCATCTGCCACAACGGCAACCTCACCAACTCCTACCATCTGAGAAACCGCCTGGTGAGCCGCGGCAGCCTGTTCCAATCGACCTCGGACACCGAGGTGATCGTCCATCTCATCGCCACGTCGCTGAAGGAAAGCGTCGAGGAGCGCATGGCGGAGGCCTTGAAGCAGGTCGAAGGCGCCTATTCGGTGGCGGCGCTGACCCAGCACGGGCTGATCGGCGTGCGCGACCCGCTCGGCGTCAGGCCCCTGGTCTTGGGCAAGCTGGGCGAGGCCTGGATTCTCTCCTCGGAGACCTGCGCGCTCGACATCATCGGCGCCGATTTCGTGCGCGACATCGAACCCGGCGAGATGGTCAGCATCGGCCCCGGCGGAGTCAAGAGCCTCATGCCCTTCGACAAGAGCCGCAAGCGCTTCTGCGTGTTCGAATACATCTATTTCGCCCGGCCCGACAGCGTGATCGAAGGCGTCAGCGTCTACGACGCGCGCAAGCGCATCGGCCAGGAGCTGGCGCGCGAAAGCCACGTGCCCGCCGACATCGTCATCCCGGTGCCGGATTCGGGCGTGCCCGCCGCCATCGGCTATGCCGAGCAGGTCAAGCTGCCCTTCGAGCTCGGCATCATCCGCAACCACTATGTCGGCCGCACCTTCATCGAGCCGACCGACCAGATCCGCCATCTCGGCGTCAAGCTCAAGCACAACGCCAACCGCGCCAGCATCGAAGGCAAGCGCTTGATCCTGGTCGACGATTCGATCGTGCGCGGCACCACCTCGACCAAGATCCTGGACATGCTGCGCCAGGCCGGGGCGCGCGAGATTCACATGCGCATCTCCAGCCCGCCCACCATGAATTCCTGCTTCTACGGCATCGCCACGCCCGAGCGCGACAAGCTTTTGGCCTCGCATATGAGCGTGCACGAGATGGCGAGCTTCATCGGCGCCGACAGCCTGGCCTTCGTTTCCATCGACGGGCTTTACCGCGCCATGGGCAAGCCCAAGCGCGACAACAACGCGCCGCAATACTGCGACGCCTGCTTCACCGGCGATTACCCGATCAAGCTGGTGGATCACGACGCGGGCAAGGTTTCAACCCAGCTTTCGCTGCTCGCCGAGACCGCCTAGTGCCCAGGCTCGACGGCCGGATCGCGCTGGTCACCGGCGCCTCGCGCGGCATCGGCGCCGCGGTGGCCAAGCGCCTGGCGGCCGAAGGCGCCCATGTCATCCTGACGGCGCGCACCCAGGGCGGACTCGAGGAAGTGGACGATGAAATCCGCCAGGCCGGCGGCAAGGCGACGCTGGCGCCGATGGATTTGCGCGATTTCGACAAGATCGACCAGATGGGCGTCGCCCTCCAGCAGCGCTTCAAGCGGCTCGACGTGCTGGTTTCCTGCGCGGGCGTGCTGGGGGCGCTGTCGCCGGTGGGCCATGTCGACCCCAAGCTGTGGCAGGAAGTGATGGAGGTGAACCTCACCGCCAATTACCGGCTGATCCGATCTCTTGATCCCCTCTTGAGACAGTCCGAGAGCGGCCGCGCCATTTTCACGACCTGCGCCCAAGCCTCGGGATTCACGCCCTATTGGGGCGCCTATGCCGCGAGCAAGGCCGCGCTCGAAACCCTGGTCAGGATCTATGCCGGCGAGGTGAAACAGACCGCGCTCAAGGTCAATCTGGCCGATCCCGGGGCTGTGCGGACGCTGCTGCGCGCCACCGCGTTTCCGCACGAGGACCGCGCCAAGCTGAAGAAGCCCGACGAGGTGACGGAGATTTACGTCACGCTCGCCGCGGAGGATTGCGTGCATCACGGCGAGGTCGTGGGCGCCTAGGCCCCCGCTAGGCGGCGGTAAGATTGTCGGCGGTTTGCGCGCCCACCACGCGATGGGGCGGAAAGGTCAGCCGGACCGTCGTGCCTTGGCCGCGCGCGCTGTGGATTTCGAGCGTGCCCTGGTGCATCTCCACCAGTTTCTTGGACAGCGGCAGGCCCAGGCCGGTGCCGCCGCCCTTGCGGTTGAACACGTTGTCCACCTGGCCGAAGGGCTCGAGCACGATCGGCAAATCCTCCTCGGCGATGCCGACGCCGGTGTCCTTGACCTCGATCACCAGCCGCTCACGCTCGATCCACGACTTGACCGTGATCGCGCCCCCGGCCGGGGTGAAGCGGACGCTGTTGCTCAGGAGATTGAGGACGATCTGGCGCAGACGCCGCTCGTCGCCGCGGATGGCGCGGATTTCCGGCGACACCGACTGGTACAGCACCACGCCCTGGAGCTCGGCGCGGTGACGCATCATGCGGATGCAGGAATCCACCAGCTCGGCCACGTTCAGGAGATCGTCGTCGAGCGCGAGCCGCCCGGCGCCGATCTTGGTGAGATCGAGGATGTCGTTGATGAGCTCGAGCAGATACTTGCCGCTGTTGTGCAGGTCGACGGCGTATTCCAGGTATTTGCGGTTGCCGATCGGGCCCATCACCTCGCGGCAGATGATCTCGGAAAACCCGATGACCGCGTTCAAGGGCGTGCGCAGCTCGTGGCTCATATTGGCCAGGAAATCGGACTTGGCGCGCGAGCCCTCCTGGGCGAGGCTGTTGGCCTCGGCCAGCTCGGCGACCAGGCGTTCCTTCTCCCGCTTGGCCTTGAGCGTTTGCAGCAGCGTGCGGAAGGAGCGCCGCGCCATCAGGCTGTGATTGGCGACGAAGGCCAGGTAGAGAACGCCCAGCGCGACATGCGGCACGTCGCCCGCCGCCAGCGTCAGGACGATGAGCGGCAACACCACCGGCCAGATGAAGGCGTCCACCACCGGCACGTGCGCGATGTAGCCCGAGGCCATGCCGCCGGCGAGACCGGCGATGATGATCGGCACGAAGACGTCGCTGGGGGCGTTCGACAAAAGCGCCACCGTCATGGCGAGGCTGCCCCATTGGCAGCCGGTGGCGGCGGCGAAATAGGTGAAGCGGCGGAGCCACGCATCCGGCTCGAAGTCCGGATCGGCGCGGTGGCGGTGATAAAGCCGCCACAGCACGATGCGGATGACGCAGATGCCGGCGATCGACACGCCCCAGCCGAGGAAGATCGGCGTCGCGAAAATGAGCGAGAGCAATCCGACCGCGAGCAGGGTGAGGCAGAGATTGGCGGTGACCGGCCAGGGCGAGGCGTAAAGCAGATCGGCCAATTCGGCGCGGATTTGCAAGGCGTCGGAGCCCGGTCCGTTCGGATCGGCGTCCGCGCCGGCTAGCGGTTCGGTAAGCGGCGCCGTTGGCGCGGGCGGGGCGGGCTCCATCGCGCTAATCTATCGGGAAATCCGCTAACGATTTCCTAGAGATAGGCGATAGTTTGCTAAAATTCTCGAAGAACCCGGCGCGCCCGGACGGCGCAACGCCGTTCAAACGCGGCGGGTTTTGCTTAAATTCCGTTTACCGCGCGCGCCGGCGAAGGCCGGCCAAATCTTTTCACCGGCCGTTCGCCGCTTGGAGACCGAGCGCCGCCCGCAGCTCGGCCTTCGAGCGCGCGAAGTCGGCCATGAAGCGGGGATCGCGCGGCCGCGACTCCGGTTGCGGCGGCCCTATTCCCACTCCATCGGCAGGCCGACATAGTTCTCGGCCAGCGTCAGGCGGCGGCGCGCGAGCTGGTGACGTAGTCGAGCTCCGCCAGCTGGCGGCGCCGGTCGAAGGCGTTGTCGCTGTCGAAGCGATGCAGCAGATGCGTCATCCACCAGGAGAAGCGCTGCACCTTCCAGACGCGGCGCAGGCAGGTCGCGCGAATAGCTCTCGAGCAGATCGGCGCGGCCGGACTTGTAGAACGCGGCCAGCGCCCGCGCCAGCACGCGCACGTCGGCGATCGCCAGGTTCATGCCCTTGGCGCCGGTCGGCGGCACGATATGCGCGGCGTCGCCGGCCAGGAACAGCCGGCCGTATTGCATCGGTTCGACCACGAAACTGCGCATCGGCGGTGATGCCCTTCTGCACGATCGGCCCTCGGGCAGCTGCAAGCCCGTCGCCGCCGCCGTCCGCGTCTGCAGCTCCTCCCAGATGCGGTCGTCCGGCCAGTCCGCGATGTCTTCGTCCGGCGCGCATTGCAGATAGAGCCGGCTCGAGTCGGGCGTGCGCATGGTGAGCAGCGCGAAGCCGCGCTCGTGATTGGTGTAGACCAGTTCGTCGTTCGCCGGCGGCGCTTCGGCGAGAATGCCGAGCCAGCCGAACGGATAGTCGCGCTCGAAGAGTTCAGCACGCCGGCTGGGATCGCTGGGCCGGCAGATGCCGTGGAAGCCGTCGCAGCCGGCGATGATAGTCGCATTCGATCTCTTGCGGCTTGCCGCCCTGCGGTGAAGCGGATTTGGGCGCGCGCCCTCGAGATCATCGACCGCGACGTTGCTCGACCTCGAAGATACAGCGGCCGCCGGCGGCGAGCCGCGCGGCGACCAGATCCTTGACCACTTCCTGCTGGCCGTAGATCATCACGCCCTTGCCGACCAGATCCTCGAAATCGATGCGGTGGCCGCCGCTGAATCTCAAATAGATGCCCTTGTGCAGCAGGCGCTCGCGGTTCAGCGGTCGCCGACGCCGGTCTCGATCAGCAGATCGGCGCTGCCTTGCTCCAGCAGCCCGGCGCGCAGCCGTTGCTCGATATAGTCGCGGCTCTTGTACTCGATGACGATGGATTCGATGCCCTCGAGATGGAGCAGATGCGCCAGCAACAGCCCGGCCGGCCCGGCGCCGATGATCCCGATCTGCGTGCGCATGCGACGAGACGCTCCGGCTGCCCTGGACACGATGCGCCTGGAAGGGCGACGGTAGCGCAGGCGCCGCCCCGGGCGCGAGCGCGAATTCGCTCATCCCGCCGAGTGGAAAATTCCCGGGGCGAAGGAGATGCGCTGCTGCGCCTGCTTCATCCGGTCGGTCGGGCCGATGGCGATGCCCCAGTAATCGTTGCGGCCGGGCGGCCAGGCCCATTCCTCCGGCCCGCGCGCCTTGTAGTTCTTGCCCACCTTCTCGACCTCGGCGGTGTATTCGATCACCACCTCGTCGGGGCCGACGAAATAGGCGAAGACGTTGTTGCCCGGCCCATGCCGCCCGACGCCCCATTCGATCGAGAAGCCGCTGTCGCGCATCCGCCCGGCGCCGCGCATCACCGAATCGATGTCCGCCATCTCGAAGGCGAGATGATTCAAGGTGGGCGCGGTGGAACGGGCGAAGGCGAGCACGTGGTGCTGCTCGTTGCAGCACAGGAAGGTCATGACCCGGGTGCGGTCGATGATGCGGAATCCCAGATGATCGGCGTAGAAGGCGCTGATGGATTCCACGTCGGGCGAGTTCAGCACCACATGGGTGAGCTTCGAGGGCCGGTCGGGGCGCGATGTCGCGTCGGCGTGGCGCTTGTCGCCGGTCAGGATGCGGATGGTGCGCCCCTCGGGATCCTTGAAGGCGAAGCCGTAGCCGCCGCCGGGCTCGGTGATGGGCGCGGGCTTCTCGATCTCGCTGATGCCGGATTTCTTCAGCCCGGCCTGGAGCGCATTGACCGCCGCCTTGTCCGGCGCGGTGAGATCGAGGCGCAGCATCTCGGCGCGCGGCCTGGCGTGCAGCGCCAGCACATGGTGATAGGGGCCGGTGCCGCGCAGATAGACCGAGCCCGGATGCTCGGCCACCGGCGCCAGCCGCCAGACATCGGTGAAGAAGCGGGTGCGCGATTTGAGATCGGTGACGCCGAGATCGACGCTGCGCAACCCGTCGACCGCCGCTCCCGCAGGCCGGGTTGCGGCCTTGGGCTTTGATTTCACAAGCACTTTCGTCATAGAAGCGAATCGTCTCCCGCGCGCTCCCGGCCCGGCCTGCCGGGCCCCTTCCGGAGCGCGACAAATTCGCATAACGGCATCCGGAATGTCGAGCAGGCGCTGCGCCGATGGCCAAAAAACCGGCAAATTCCGGGTTTAGCCGGGGGTTTTTAGCGCGGATTCGGGTTTATTTCGCATCCGCGAAAGGATTTTTGCCCTTGCGCAGCATCATGCGGATCGGCACCCCCGGCAGATCGAAGCTCTCGCGCAGCTTATTGACCAGATAACGCCGCCAGCTATCCGGCAGCTCGCCCGGCTTGGAGGCGAAGAGCGCGAAGCTGGGCGGCCTGATATTGACCTGGGTCATGTAACGCAGCTTCAGGCGGCGGCCCGCCACAAGCGGCGGCGGGTTGCGTTCCTGCGCCCGCTTGAGGAAACGGTTGAGCGCCGGCGTCGGCACGCGGCGGTTCCAGGCCGCATAGGCTTCGAACGCCGCCGGAATGAGCTTGTCGATCCCGGCGCCGGTCGAAGCCGAGAGCGTCAGCGGCTTCAGCCCGGCGAGCTGCGGCAGGGATTCCTCCAGCCGTTCGGTGATCTTCTCGAGCGTCTCCTTGCGCTTTTCCACCAGGTCCCATTTGTTGACAACCAGCACCAAGGCGCGTCCCTCCTCCGCCACCCAGCGCGCGATCGCCAGATCCTGGCGCTCCAGCCCTTGGACGGCGTCGACCACCAGCACCGCGACTTCGGCGAAGCGGATGGCGTGGAGCGTGTCGCCGGATGAGAGTTTTTCGGTCTTGGCCTGGATGCGGGCCTTGCGGCGCAAGCCGGCGGTATCGATGAGGCGCAAGGCGCGGCCGCGCCAGCTCCAATCGACCGTAATCGCGTCGCGGGTGATGCCCGGCTCGGGCCCGGTCAAGAGCCGCTCCGCGCCCAAAAGCCGGTTGATCAAGGTGGATTTGCCGACATTGGGCCGCCCGACCACGGTGATCGACAAGGGCTTGGCCGAAACCGAAGGAAGTTGGGCCGGTTCGGCGGGCGGTTCGGCGGGCTGCGCCGAAGGCTTTGCGGCGGCATAAGGCAAGAGCGCTTCGTAAAGCTCGGCCATTCCCTCGCCATGCTCGGCGGAGACGGCGACCGGTTCGCCCAGCCCCAGCCCATAGGCCTCGGCGATGCCGCCGGCGCCGCCTTTGCCTTCGGTCTTGTTGGCCACCAGCACCACCGGCTTCTCGATGCGGCGCAGCCAGTTGGCGAGATCGCGGTCGAGCGCGGTCACGCCTTCGCGCGCATCGATCAGGAACAGCGCGACATCGGCCTCTTCCACCGCCTGCTCGGTCTGGGCGCGCATGCGCGAAGCGAGATCGCGGGCCTTGGCGCGCTCGAAACCGGCGGTGTCGGTGATCTTGAGTTCGAGATCGGCGAGTTGCGCTACCGCTTCGCGGCGGTCGCGGGTCAGGCCCGGTTCGGCCGCGACCAGCGCGGTCTTGCGCCCGGCGAGACGGTTGAACAGGGTCGATTTGCCGACATTGGGCCGGCCGATGATCGCGACCTTGAGCGCCATGACGCCGCCATATCCCTTTACCGCAGCGCGATCAGATCGGCGTCGTCGGTCACGACGTAAAGCGTCTTGCCGGCCACCACCGGCGTGATGAAGACGCCGTCGGGGAAATCGGTGTAACCGAGCGGCGCGCCGGTATAGGGCGAGACCGAGAACGCCTCGCCGCTCGACGAGACGACGATGAGACGGTCGCCGGCCAGCACCGGACCGGTCCAGTGCTCGGGATCCTTCTTGGCTTCTTCGTCCTCGAAGCGCGGCAAGGCCCTGACCCAGCGGACGCGGCCGTCCTCGCGCGTCAGGCAGATCAGGTCGCCGTCATCCGACAGCACATAGACGTAATCGCCCGCGACCCAGGGCATGTGGACGCCGCCGATATCCTGTTCCCACACGCGGTCGCCGGTGCGCAGATCGATCGACACCAGCAAGCCGGCGTGGCTCACCGCGAAGACGCGGCCGCGGTCGATCACCGGCTGGCCGCGGATGTCGGCGAGCGAGGACAAGGCGCCGAGCGGCCGCGACGTCGCCAGATTGTCGCTCCACACCGGCTGGCCGTTCTCGGTCCGGAGCGCGAAAATCTCGCCCGAGGAGTAAGGCACCACCACGATGTCGCCTTCGACCGCCGGGCTGGACGCGCCCAGGAGGTTGGTCGGCTCTGGAATGCCGTTATGCGTCCACAGCCGGTGACCGTCGGCCACGGCCAGCACGTCGAGCTCGTTGTCCACGGTGACGGCGTAAAGCCGGCCGTCGGCGACGGTGGGCGAACCGTGCACCGGGCCCGAAAGCGGCTGGCGCCAGATCAGCTTGCCGGATGCCGCGTCGAAGGCGAGCGCCTCGGCATAGCCGGTGGCGACATAGAGCTTGCCGTCGGCATAGGCGCCGCCGCCGCCGAATCCCCCGTCGTCCGAACCCTTGGGCTGGGTGTCGAAGCGCCAGATGCGGTCGCCGCTCTTGGCGTCGTAGGCCGAGACCTCGGTTTCGCCGTCCATGGCGAAGACGCGGCCGTCGGCGACCACCGGCTGGGCCAAAACCCGGCTGTAACGCGACGCGCCTTCGCCGATGCCGCTTCTCCAGGCGCGGTGAATCTTGTCGCCGAGAGCGAGATGATACATGGCGTGATCGGGATAGCCGCCGGCGTCGGGCCAGGCGGGATTGTCGAAGGGCGGCGGCAGCAGGATCGGCTGGTTGGCGAGCTTCGGATCGGCCACCAGCCGCTTGTCGAGCTCGAGCACCGAGATGCGCTTGCCCTCGATCGGTTCCTTCTTGTCGTCGCCGCAGCCGGCGAGCAAAACCGCCGCCGCCAGCGCCAGGCACGCGAATGCGCGGTTGGTCATTGGCCGAGCGCCGCCAGCATCTGAGTGGCCCGCGTACGCGCGCCGGCGGGCACGGTTTGGTCGCCGATGAGACGCTGATAGGTGGCGCGCGCGGCATCCTTGTCGCCGGCTTTCACCTGGGCCAGCGCGGTGAATTCGAGCGCCAGCCCATGCCACGGACTGGCGCCGTCGGTCAGCGGCTTCAGCCGCTCGACCAGCGCCTTGGGATCGCCGTGGTCGAGCGCGGCGCGGGCATAGAGCAGCGTCGCCGCGTCGCGGTATTGGGGATCGAGCGAGCTGTCGGACGAGATCTGGTCGTAGAGCGCGAGCGTGCCCGCGTCGTCGCCGCTTTGCGCCTTCAAGGCGGCTTCTTCGAGCTTCGCCAGCACGGCGTGGCCGCCGCCCGCGCTGTTGGCGAGAGCGGTGAAGGCGGCGACCGCTTCCGGGGTCTTGCCGTCGCGCAGCAGATCGAGCGCCGCGGCGAAGCGCGAACCTTCGGCCTGGCGCTGGCTCGCCTGGTATTGGGTCCAGCCGGTATAGCCCGAAATGCCGAGCATCACGGCCACCACCAGCAGGATGAGGTGCAGGCGGTAACGCGCCCACAGCTTGGCGAGCTTGTCGCGCCTCAGATCTTCTTCGATTTCCTGAAAGATGTCGCTCAAACCACGCCCCGAAACGGCAAAACCGGTGTTCCCGAAAGCGGCCGTACCATAGACCCTCCCCCGCCATCCTGCAATTCCGGGGCGGGGCCTATGCCCTGGACCTAACAGGAAAAATAGGGAAGACTCGGGGCCATGGCGACGGTTTCCCGCCTCACCGATCATCGCCGGCGCGCGCGTATTTTCTTCAGCCGCCGCGAGCTCGACCAGCTGCTGCAGCTCTACAGCCGCCAGGTGGCGCGCGGCGAATGGCGCGATTACGCCATCGACCAGCGCGAGGGCCAAGCCGCCTTCTCGGTCTTCCGCCACAGCCTCGACACGCCGCTTTACACCATCGTCAAGACCGCGCCCGGATCCTCGCAACCCGGGGAATATGCGCTTTTGCACCGGCGCGCCCGGCTTGCCAGCGGCCAGGCGCTCAACGAGGTGCTGGCGTTCCTGCAACGCAGCCTGGGCGGGCCGCGCGCGCTGGGCGCCTGGCCGGCGACATCGATGTGAGCCGGCTTGGCGGCTGCGGGCGCCGCGCCGAGAAGGGAACGATGCGCCGGATTTCAATGGTCCCGGCCTTGGCGCTGCTCACGGCGGCGCTGGCGGGCGGCCCGGCCCTCGCGGCCACGGTCAGCATCGTCGCCTTCGGCGACAGTTGGACGTTCGGCCGCTACCTCGACAACCCGCAAGACACTTACCCGGCGCAGCTCGAAGCGGCGCTCAAGGCCAAGGGCTATGACGTTTCCATCCGGAATGCCGGCGAGAACGGCGACCGGACGGCCACCGCCTTGACGCGCGTCGATACGGCGGTGCCGCCGGGAACCAAGATCGCGCTCATTGAATTCGGCCCCAACGACGCGCGGGCAATCGGCCGGGAATTGCCGGTCGACCCGGCGGTGACCAGGGCCAATCTCGATACCCTGCTGCGCGGGCTTCAGGCGCGCGGCGTCCTGGTGCTCCTGATCGGCGCCAAGGGGCTGGATTATTCCGACCTCGCCGTGCAAGACGGCGTTACCTATGAGCAGTGGCCGAAACTGGGCTCGAGCGAGATCGGCGGCGACGGCCAGCATCCCAATGCCGACGGCTACAAGACCGTCGTCGCTCACATGCTGCCCGCGGTGGAAAACCTGATCGCCCGGGTCAAAGGCGGACATTGACCGGCAAAGCGGCCGCCAGGCGCCCGGCCGGACAATCGTCCCCCATGCCGCGCCGCAAGCCGCTATACGGCATGGGGCGCATGCCCTAAGCTAAAAACCTGTTTAGATCGCGTGGCAGAACGAAATGCGACCGGATAGAAAATCATTCCTTTTCCTTCTTCTGCCCTTGTCCTTGGCCTTCATCGCGGCGGCGGCGCCGGCCAACGCCCAGCGCACCGCGGACGCGTCGAGCATCTGGACCTTGCAGGACGAGAATTCCTCGATCGCGACCGGGTCGGGACTGAAGGACAAATATTACGTCAACGGCTTGCGCCTCAATTTCACGTCGCCGACCGACACGCTGCCGAACTATCTCTCGAATTTCGACGATTGGGTCTGGGGCCCGGGGCGGTCGCGCTATTCCTTCGAGCTTTCCCAGTCGATGTACACGCCGGCGAATGTCCAGAAAGTGCCGCCCGATCCCACGGACCGGCCCTATGCCGGCGTCCTCACCGTGACCGGCTCGCTGTTGCACGACAGCGGCGCCTCGCGCAGCATTCTGGGATTGCAGGCCGGATTGGTCGGGCCGGACGCGCTGGCCAAGCAGGTGCAGAACGGCTTCCACAACCTCGTCGGCTACGGCGCGAGCCAGGGCTGGAGCTACCAGATTCACGACGAGCCGGTCGCCGATCTCCTGGCGGAGAAGATCTGGCGCGTGCCTCTGGCGCGGATCGGCGGATTGGAAATGGATGCGCTGCCCGAGGCCGCGGGCGGCGCCGGCAATCTGCGGGATTACGGGCTGCTCGGATCGGCCTTCCGCATCGGCCAAGGGCTCGATTCGGATTACGGCGTGGCGCGCGTCAATCCGGGCCTGAGCGGCAGCGACGTGTTCATGCCCTCGCGCAACCTCGCCTGGTACGCCTTCATCGGCGCGGACGGCCAGGGCGTGGCGCATGACATCACGATCGACGGCAACACCTTCGGGACCAGCGCCCACGCCACCCGGGCGCCTTTCGTCGGGGAGATGGAAATCGGCTTCGCGGTCATGGTCGGGCGGGCGCGGATCTCCTACACCCAGGTCGTCCAAACCGAGGAGATAAGACACCAGCAAGGCGGCCCGCATCAATTCGGGTCGCTGGCGCTTTCCTTGCGCTACTGAACGCCGGCCGGAACCCCGGCTTTCCCGATATTGCTTCTTGCGTTGCGGCGAAGCCTGACCATTATAGGCCGCCAAATGCCGCCCCTGCCGCCGCGCCCTCCCCTCGTCCCCGGTCTCGAAGCCGCCTGCGGCAAGCCTTTCCCGCCGGCTCCGCGCAAGGCCTGAGCGGATGGGAAATTTCATCGCCCGCATCGTCGAAGCGAGCCGCAGCCATGCCGCCTTGCTGGTGGCCGTGGTGCTGGCCTTGACCGTGGCGGGCGGGGTCTATTCCGCGCGCAACATCACCATCGACACCGATCTCAGCAAGCTGATCTCGCAGGATCTGCCCTGGCGGCAGCAAGAGGCGGCGATGGACAAGGCGTTTCCGCAGAACATCGACCTGCTGGTCGCGGTGGTCGACGGCAAAACGCCCGACCTGGCCGAGGACGCGGCGGCGGCGCTCGCCGGCAAGCTCAAGAGCCAGGACACGCTGTTCCGCAACGTGCGCATTCCCGACGGCATCACGTTTTTCCGCCAGAACGGGCTGCTGTTCCTGCCGAAACAGGACGTCCAGGACTTCGCCGACCAGATCATCAAGGCGCAGCCCTTTCTCGGCACGCTGGCCGCCGATCCGAGCCTGCGCGGCGTGTTCGGCTCGATCGGCCTGTTGGCCTTGGGCGTCGGCCACGGCGACATCGACGCCCGCGACATCGCCCCCGCCTTGAACGGCGTGGCGCAGGCGGTCGAAGCCGCGAACGCCGGAGACTACGCGCCGCTGTCCTGGCAGGAATTGCTGTCCGGGCGGAAGCCCGACCCGCGCGATCTGCGCCACGTCGTGCTGGCGCAGGCGGCGCTCAACTACGACGCGCTGTCGCCCGGAGAGGGCGCCGCCGACCAGATCCGCCAGGATGCCGCGAACTGGGCCTGACGCCCGACCGCGGCATGAACGTCCGCATCACCGGGCAGGTCGCGCTCGACGACGACCAGCTGGCCGCGCTGTCCGAGGGCGCGGCGTTCTCGACCTTGCTCGCCGGCGGGTTGCTGTGCCTGTGGCTGTTCCTGGCGCTGAGTTCGACACGGATCTTCCTGGCCATCATCATCACGCTGGCGGTGGGATTGATCGCCTGCACCACCTTCGCGGTCGGCGTGATCGGCGCGCTCAATCCGATCTCGGTCGCCTTCGCCGTGCTGTTCGTCGGCATCGCCGTCGATTTCGGGATTCAATTCAGCGTCCGGTACCGGGACGAACGCTACCGCTCCGGCGACCTGGCCGAGGCGCTGCGGCGCACCGCCAGCGGCATCGGCCGGCCGATGGCGGTGGCCGCGATCGCGACCTCGGCCGGGTTCTTCTCCTTCGTGCCGACCGACTATACCGGCGTCTCCGATCTCGGGCTGATCGCGGGGGTCGGCATGCTGATCGGGCTGGCGCTGAATCTGACGCTGCTGCCGGCGCTGATCGCGCTGATGCGGCCCCGGGGCGAGCAACGCGCCGTGGGCTTTTCCTGGGCCGCGCCGATCGACCGTTTCCTGGTCGCGCGCCGCCTGCCGCTGATCGGGCTCGCGGTGGTGATCGCGCTGGGCTCGGCGGCGCTGCTGCCGGGCCTGCGTTTCGATTTCAATCCGCTCAATCTGCAGAACCAGAAGTCGGAATCGGTCGCGGCGCTGTTCGACCTGATGACCGATCCGATGAGCACGCCTTACACCATCGAGATCCTGACGCCCTCGCCCGCGGCCGCGAGCGAACTCGCCGACAAGTTCGGCGCGCTTCCCGAGGTGGATCAGACCCTCACCATTTCGAGCTTCGTGCCCGAGGACCAGGACGCGAAGCTCGCCATCCTGGCGGACGTCAAGACCCTGCTCGGCCCGTCGCTGTCGCCGCCCGCGATTTTGCCGCCGCCGAACGACGCCGAGCTGATGGCCAGCATCGGGAAATGCGCCGCGCAGATGAAGGACATCGCCGGCAAGGATCCGGCGGCGGCGCGGCTGGAAAAGGCGCTGGAAGCCGCGCAAGCCACGGGCCCGGCGGTGCTGCCGGCGCTCAAGGCCAATCTCTCGGACGGCGTGAAACGCCGGCTCGAGGACATGCGCCTGGCCTTGAGCGCCAAGAAGGTTTCGCTCGACAGCATTCCGGACGAGCTCAAGCGGGATTGGGTGACGGCCGACGGACGGGCGCTGGTCCAGGTCTTCCCCAAGGGCGACGCCCGCCAGAATTCGCGTGCTGCGCCAATTCGTCGCCTCGGTGCGCTCGATCGCGCCCGAGGCCACCGGCATGCCCGTGACCATCCAGGAATCGGCCAAGACCGTGATCGGCGCCTTCGTCACCGCCGGCGCCATCGCCGTGGTGGCGATCGCGCTGTTGCTGCTGGCGGTGTTGCGAAGGATCGAGGACGTGGCGCTGGTGCTGGGGCCGCTGCTGCTGGCCGGCCTGATGACGCTGGCGACCAGCGTGCTGCTCGGCATGCCGCTCAACTACGCCAACATCATCGCGCTGCCCCTGCTGATCGGGGTGGGCGTGTCCTTCGACGTCTATTTCGTGATGCGCTGGCGCGCCGGGGCGAGCGACCTGCTGCAATCGAGCACGGCGCGGGCGATCCTGTTCAGCGCGCTCACCACCGGCACCGCCTTCGGCAGCCTGGCGCTGTCGAACCATCCCGGCACCTCCGAGATGGGCAAGCTTTTGACCATCGCGCTGATCTATACGCTGTTCTGCACCTTCGTCATCCTGCCGGCGCTGCTGGGCTTGCTCAAGCGCGACTAAGCGGCGCGGCGCGGAAGCTGGATTGCTTCGGCCGCTTCGCGGCCTCGCCATGACGGCTTAACCGCCGAGAACATCGGTTACGGAGCGGCTAGGACGCCATCTCCCGCTCGCGCAGGAAGTGGAAGAATTCCACGCCTTCGCGCAGGCGGCGGCGCATCATCTCGGGGCTGCGCACCATCTCGTTCACGATCGAGGCGATCTTGCCGGCGCGGAAATAGAAGCGCTTGTAGAAGGTCTCGACCGAATCGAAGATTTCCTGGTGCGACAGATGCGGATAATGCAAGGGCGCGATCTGGATGCCGTGATCGTCGATGAGCTCGGCATGTTTAGTGTCGAGCCAGCCGTTCTCCAGGGCCTGCTTGTAGAGGAAGGTGCCCGGATAGGGCGCGGCGAGCGAGACCTGGATGGTGTGCGGGTTGATCTCGGTGGCGAATTTGATCGTCTCCTCGATCGTCTGCTTGGTCTCGCCGGGCAAGCCCAGGATGAAGGTGCCGTGAATGGTGATGCCCAATTCGTGGCAATCCTTGGTGAAGCGCTTGGCGACGTCGATCAGCATGCCCTTCTTGATGTTGTGCAGGATCTGCTGATTGCCGGTTTCATAGCCCACCAGCAGCAGGCGCAGCCCGTTGTCCTTCAGCACCTTGAGGGTGGAGCGCGGCACGTTCGCCTTGGCGTTGCACGACCACATCACGCCCAATTTGCCCAGCTCCTTGGCGATGGCCTCGGCGCGCGGCAGATCGTCGGTGAAGGTGTCGTCGTCGAAGAAGAATTCCTTCACCTGCGGGAAATAATGCCTGGCGAGGCGGATCTCCTCGATGACGTGGCCGACGCTGCGCGTGCGGTAACGGTGCCCGCCCACGGTCTGCGGCCAGAGGCAGAAGGTGCAGCGCGATTTGCAGCCGCGCCCGGTGTAGATCGAGATATAGGGATGCTTGAGATAGCCGATGAAATAATTCTCGATCTCGAGGTCGCGGTGATAGACCTCGGTGACGAAGGGCAGCTTGTCCATGTTCTCGAGAATCGCGCGCTCGGGATTGTGGACGATGACGCCCGAGGCGTTGCGCCAGCTCAAGCCGTCGATCTTGTCGAAGGCGCGGCCCTCGGCCACTTCCTTGACGGTGAAATCGAACTCGTTGCGGCCGACGAAATCGATCACCGGCGCCGCCTTGAGGCTTTCTTCCGGCTCGACCGCCACCTTGGCGCCGACAAAGCCGACCTTGAGCGCGGGATTCTTTTCCTTCATCGCCTGCGCCACCTTGACGTCGTTGGAAAAGGACGGCGTCGAGGTGTGGATCACCATCAGCTCGTAGTGCTTCGCCAGCGGCAGCACGTCGGCGAGCTGGGTTCCCGCCGGCGGCGCGTCGATCAGCTTGCCGCCTTCGACCAGCGCGGCGGGTTGCGCCAGCCAGGTCGGATACCAGAACGAGCGGATCTCGCGGCGCGCCTGATAGCGCGAGCCGGCGCCGCCGTCGAAGCCCTCGAAGGACGGCGGTTGCAGGAAAAGCGACTTCATCGTGCCGGTCATGCCGGGCGGTCTCCCTCGGGTCTCAAGCGGCCGTCGCGACCGAGCCGGAACCGCCGGTCGCGCCAAGCCACGTTGCGGGTGAAGAAACTAGCCGTATATACCACAAACGACAACAGGTCGCGCAGCGGAATCAAATAGATCGGGGCGCGGGCCAGAACCAGGGCGCGTTCGTTGAGCCGGATGGTGGCCCAGCGCACCAGAAAGGCCAGGATCAGGCCGGAAACCGCCCATGAATGCGCCGCCCCCAGCAGCAGCGCCAACAGCGCCAGCGCCAGCGGATGCGCGATCACCGAGCCCAAATAGCCCGCCGGCGCCAGCAGCCGCACGGTATTGGCCCAGCGCAGCTCGTGCCGGAATAGCGCGCCCAATCCCGCCTCGTCGACCATGTCATCGACCAGCAGCGGCGACAGCAGGACGCGCCGGCCGAGCGCGCGCACCGCCTGGCCCAACACGTGGTCGTCGGCGAGGTAATCCTTGAGCCGCGCGAAGCCGCCGACGGCGTCGAGCGTCGCGCGCTTCAGCGCCAGGCTGGCGCCGAAAGCGCCGCCGCCCGCGCCGAGCGCCTCGCCCAAGGCCGCCTGCGGCAGGAAGCCGTGATTGACGTGCATCGCCGCCAGATCGGACCAAAACCCGCCGGACGAAATGCCGCGATAGAGACAGGTGACCAATCCCACGCCCGGATCGGCCAAAGGCGCGGTCACCGCGGCGATGTAATTGGGCTTCACGCGCATGTCGCTGTCGGAAACCGCCAGCACATCGTGGCGCGCCAAGGGCAGCATGGATATCAGATTCGCGACCTTGAGATTGCCCGCGGGAGTGGTTCCGCCCGAAGCGATATCCATGTCGAGCTTCGGAAACTCGGCCATCAGCCGGCGAACCACCGCAATCGCGGGATCGGCCGCGTCGGCGACGCCGAACACGATTTGAAAGCTTCCAAATTCCTGGAGACAGAAGGAACGCAGATTCTCGTAGAGACCCGAATCAGCGCCGCAGAGCGGCTTCAACAAACTCACCGGCGGCGAATCCGCCGGCGCTTGAGGCAAGGGGCGGCGAATCAGGCGCCGGACGGCGAAGGCCGCAACCGCGAGATACACGCAGCCCGCGAGACTCGCTGCCAATAGCAGGTTTCCTAGAAAACCAAGCCATTCCAAGTGCATCCCCTTCCCTGCGCATCTTGTTTGCGAACACAACTCACTTGCCCGCGAAGCGTGATTAAAAAATCACGCCGGGGAACCATCTGACGCGCGCCGTCAAAATGCTGTTGCATTCGCCTGCCCCATTGTCAACCATGCGGCTGGGTTTCGGGGGAATTATACCAGTTACAACAAGGACGAAGCGGGTTTCCGACGTGCGCGCCGCCAACCGTCATATGCGGCTCCTCCTCGCGGGGTGGGGCCTCCTTCTCCTCGCCGGCTGCGCCACGCCGCCGACCGATCCGGCGGCACGCGCCGAATTCGACGCCACCAACGACCGCTTCGAGCCGATGAACCGGGCCATCTTCGGCTTCAACGACTTTCTCGACACCTATTTGTTCAAGCCGGTGGCGCAGAGCTATCAGTTCGTGTTTCCGCAATTCAGCCGCAACATCATGCGCCATTTCCTCGACAATCTTAACGAGCCGGTGGTGTTCGCCAACGACATGATGCAGATGCAATTCCATCGCGCCGACGTGACGGCGGGCCGCTTCCTGGCCAACACCACGATCGGATTTGCCGGCATGTTCGACATCGCGACCAGCACGGGATTGCCCGAGCAGACCGGCGATTTCGGCCAGACGCTGTGGACTTACCACTTCCCGGAAGGCCCCTATCTGGTGCTGCCGGTGCTCGGCCCCTCCAATCCGCGCGACGCGATCGGCATGGGCGCCGACGGCCAGATCGATCCCTGGGGCTGGCTCGCCTTCGATTACGGCCACGGCGGGGCAAGCTGGTACCGCGACATCGCCTGGGGCGTCGACGAGCGCGCGCGCAACATCGACACCATCGATTCGATCAAGAAGACTTCGCTCGACTACTACGCCGCGATGCGCAGCCTCTTCCGCCAGCACCGGGCGGCCGAGCTGAACGGCGGCAAGGCCCCGGCGGTCAAGGGCCTGGACAGCCTTTACATCGATCCGGGCACGCGGCCGCAGACCTCGCTCGACCTTCCGGCCAAGAAGCAGTAACGACCGCTCAGCCGGCGAGCTGGGTCGTCTTCTGGTGCAGGAGATTGATGAGCCCGGCGGGCCCGTCGCGCCGCAGCACCGCCGAGAATTCGGAGCGGCGGGCGGCGAGCTGGCTGATGGTGCCGCTGAGATAGATGTCGATGATCTTCCAGCCGTTCGGGCCCCGGCGCATCAGATAATCGAGCTGCACCGGTTCGTCCTTGACCTGGACCAGCTTGGTCTTGACGATGACGTCGCCGTTGTCGGTCTTGACCGGATTCGGGTCGACGTCGAAACGCTCGCCGGAATAATCGTCGAACTGGTTGGCATAGGTCGCGATGCTGAAATCGCTGAACGCGTCGATCAGTTTTTTCTGATCGTCGGCGGAAAGTTTTTGCCAATCCAGGCCGGTGGTGAGCCGCGTCATCAGCGGCAGATCGAAGCTGTGCTCGATCGCCGGCGCCAGCAGATCGTACCGGCCTTTGAAGCCCAGCTTGGCGCCGCCCTTCATCGCCTGAAGCAGCGTGGCGTAGAAGGATTGCACCGGCGCCGCGGGCGCGTCGTCCGGGCCGGCGGCGAAGGAGGCGGCCGGCGCGGCCAGCGCGACCGTGGCCAGGAAACACAGGACAAAACGGCGGGAGATCATGCGGTCAGTAATACCTTGAATTCGGGCTTTTTTCAGGCGCGGCGGTCGACGACGAAGCGGGCCGCCTGGCGCAGAAGTTCGGCCCTTTCCTGGAATAAATCAAGATGCGCGACGGCCTGGCGCACCAATAATTGAGCCTGGGCGCGGGCGCGCGCCACGCCCAGGATCGAGACGAAGGTGGCCTTGCCGGCGGCGGCGTCCCGGCCGACCGGCTTGCCGGTCTTCTCGGCGGAGCCCTCGACGTCCAAAAGATCGTCGGCGATCTGGAAGGCCAGGCCCAGATCATGGGCATAGCCCCGGAGCGCCATGCGCGCCTCGGTCGAGGCCTTGCCCAGGATGGCGCCGGCTTCGCAGGAAAAGGCGATCAGCGCGCCGGTCTTCAAACGCTGGAGCCGCGTGATCGCGCCGATGTCGAGCTCGGGATGCTTTTCGGCGACCAGATCGAACATCTGGCCGCCGACCATGCCGTTGCATCCGGCCGCGATCGCCAGCGCGGAGACCAATTCGCACCGCACCGCCGGATCGCCGTGGGTGTCGGGTTGCGCCAGCACCTCGAAAGCCAGGGTCAGCAGGCCGTCGCCCGCCAGCACCGCGGTCGCCTCGTCGAAGGCCTTGTGCACGGTGGGACGGCCGCGCCGCAGATCGCTGTTGTCCATGGCCGGAAGATCGTCATGGACCAGCGAATAGGCGTGCACCATCTCGACCGCGCACGCCGCCTGCAAGGCGCTGCGCCGCGCCACGGAAAAAAGCTGCGCGCTCGCCAGCGCCAGGAACGGGCGCAGCCGCTTGCCCGGCGCCAGCGCGGCATAGCGCATCGCCTCGAACACGCGCGCCTCGTGGCCCTCGGGAACGACGATCAGGCGTCCGAGCGCGGCATCGGTGAGCTTGGCGGTGTCGGCGAGAGCGTCGTTGAAGCTCGTGCCTGGCGCCCAAAGAGCGTCAATCAAGGGCCATCGGCTCCGTGGCCGGCTTGCCGTCGGCGCCCAGCACGATCTTGTCGACGCGCGCCTGCGCCTCGCGCAGCTTGGTCTCGCAATGCCGCTTCAGCAACGCGCCGCGCTCGTAGAAGGCGAGCGCTTCGTCGAGCTTGGCGCCGCCGGTTTCCAGCCGCTTGACGATGTCCTCGAGCTCTTTCAAGGCGTCCTCGAAGCTGAGCTTGGCGATTTCGGGCGTGGTTTTCGGGGTTTGAGCCATGGGACCGTACTTTATGGGCCGGGCCGCCATCCGGCAAGCCTCGGCGGGGAGTCAGGCGGCCATCAGCGCCGCGACATGGGCCTCGGCCGAGGCCGCCAGCGCGTCGAGATCGTAGCCGCCTTCGAGAGTCGAGACCAAACGGCCTTGGGCGTGCCGCCCCGCCGCTTCGAGCAGCCGCTCGGTCACCCAGGCGTAATCCGCCTCCTCGAAATTGAGCTGCGCCAGCGGATCGGCGCGGTGCGCGTCGAACCCCGCCGAAACCAGGATGAATTCGGGCCGGAATTTCTCCAACGCCGGCAGGATGATGCCGCTCATGGCCTGGCGGAACTCGGCCGAGCCCGAGGTCGGCCGCAGCGGCACGTTGACGACGTTGCCGACGCCGCGCTCGCTGGACGCGCCGGTGCCGGGATAGAGCGGCGATTGATGGGTCGAGGCGAAGAACACGGCGGGATCGTCCTCGAACATGGCCTGGGTGCCGTTGCCGTGATGGACGTCGAAATCGACGATGGCGACGCGCGCGAGCTTGTGATGCTGGCGCGCGCGCGCGGCGCCGATGGCCACGTTGTTGAAGAGGCAGAAGCCCATCGGATGCTGCGGCTCGGCGTGATGGCCGGGCGGACGCACCGCGCAAAAGGCGTTGCTGGCGGTTCCCTCCATCACCGCGTCGACCGCCGCCACCACCGCGCTGGCCGCGCGCAACGCCGCCTCGCCCGAGCCCGGCGACAGGATGGTGTCGGCGTCGACCGCGGCGTAATCGTGCTTCGGCACGGCGGCGATGAGCGCGTCGACGAAGGCGCGCGGATGGACGGCCGCGATGTCGGCGAGATCGGCTGCGGGCGCCTGGCGGTGGCCGAGCTTGGCGAAAGCCGCGCCGGACAGGCCGTCGAGCACCGCCTGGAGCCGCGCCGGCGATTCCGGATGATGGCCGCCGGTGTCGTGCGCGAGACAGGCCTTGTGGGTCATCAGCAGCGTGGTCATGCGGGCAAGTGTCGCACAAGGGCCCGGGCCCGCCAATGGGCCGCGCGGGGGCTTGCGGCATGGCGCGCGGCGCAGTAGCTCTATAGCTCCCGCGCGCCCCAAGACGCGCGGCGTTGAAATGGGCGGCGAACGGTTGGCTGGCGTGACACGGATTTGGGCATTGGCGGCCGGATTGTGCGCCGCAGTATTCCTCGCCGTCTTCCCCGGCGGAGATCCCTCCGCGAAAGAGACGACCATCACCGTCCATGCCGGCAAGCCCGACAGCCCGAATTACGCGCTCGCCAAGCAATTCGCCGAGGCCCTGGCCCTGGCCGGGAACGGCGCCTTCACCCTGGTGGTGGAGGAAAGCCAGGGCTCGGTGCAGAACGTCATGGACGTGCTCACCCAGGACGAGAATTACATCTTCACCGCCTCGTCCGGGGTTATCGCCCAGGCGCGGCGCGGCGACAAGCCGTTCGACCCGGACCAACGCTACGACGATATCCGGGCATTATTCCCAATCCCGGCCCAGACCATCCACTGGATCGTGCGCCGCGATAGCGCCATCAAGACCCTCTCCGACCTGGCCGGGCTTTCGCTCATCGCCGGCAACCAGGGCAGCCTGGGCGAGCGCGTCAGCGAGGAGGCTCTCCAAGCGATGCGCATCGACAAAGCGGTGCAAGTGATCGACACCGACCTGGCCGGCGCGCCGGCGGCGCTTTCCGCCAAACAGGTCGACGCCGTGGCGCTGACCGGGGGCTATCCGCTGCCCGCGGTGACGGCGCTGGCGCGCGCCACGCCGATCCGCATTCTGAGCCTGCCCCCGGCGCTGATCGCCAAGATCCACGCCGCCGACGACAGCACCGCCGGCATCCTCATCCCCAAGGGAACCTATCCCGGAGTCGATTATGAGGCCGCCACCATCGCCTTGCCCGCCGGCGTCTACACCACTTTCGACATGACCAACGCCACCGCCTATGCGCTCACCAAGGCGTTCTGGTCGCAGCGCTTCGCGCTGGCCAAGAAGAACCCGGCCTGGGCCGAGATCGTGCCCGCCTATCTGGCCTCGCTCGGCGTCAAGCTGCATCCCGGCGCGCGGCGCTATTACGCCGAGGCCGGCATCAAGGTGCCGGCGGCGCTTTACTGACCACGGCGAAGGCTGCGGCGAAAATCGCCGCCCAGCCGAGAATGAACAGCGAGCCGCCCACCGGCACCGCCATGACCAGACCCGGCGGAAATCCGCTCGCCAGCAGACCGAGACCGCCGCAGAAGAGCAATATTCCGCCGATGAAACACCAGGCGGCGGCGATGAGGCCCGCGCGCGCGATGCCTTGTGCCGCTTGGCGCAACAGCGCAACCAACACCAGCAGCGCCAAGGCGTGGATCAGGCCGTAACGCGAAGCGGTGGATGCGAACTCGGCGCGCGCGGCGTCGGCGGCGAGCAAATGGCGCGCGGCCGCGTCGCCCGCGACCGCAACCGCCCCGGCGAGCCCGGCGAAGGCGAGAAACAGGCGCTGCATATCCCCTCCCTGGCGGCCCACCCTGGCGGCATAATCCTGGCCGCGCTATAAGTCGCTCCGGGGCGGAGGTCAAGGAGAGGTCATGCCGAGCTTCGACATCGTCTCCAGGGTCGATCTGGCCGAGGTGGACAACGCGCTCCAGGGCCTGGCGCGCGAGATTGCCACGCGCTTCGATTTCAAGGGATCGAAATCGAGCGTCGCGCGCGAGGAGCTGGCGCTCACCATCCTGGCCGATGACGAGATGAAGCTGCGGCAGATGCAGGAGCTGCTGAAAGGCCACCTGACGCGGCGGAAAGTGGACGCCGGCGCGCTCGACTTCAAGCCGCCGGAAAAGGCCACCGGCCAAAGCCAGCGCCAAGTGGTCGTTCTGAAACAGGGGATCGCGTCGGACGTGGCCAAGGAGATCGTCCGCGCCCTCAAGGATTCCAAGATCAAGGTCCAGGCCGCGATCCAGGGCGACGAGCTGCGCGTCTCGGGCAAGAAACGCGACGATCTCCAGGCGGCGATCGCGTTGGCGCGCGGCCTCAAGATCGCGCAGCCGCTGCAATTCGTGAATTTCCGCGACTGAGGCGCTTGATCGGCGGGGGCCAAGCGGTTAGATAGACGGCGCCTCGGATGTCCCCATCGTCTAGAGGCCCAGGACGGGGCCCTCTCACGGCCCAAACCGGGGTTCGAATCCCCGTGGGGACGCCAGTAATATCAAATAGTTAGATCATCAGACCGAATCTCTGTCCAACAAATGTCCAATATACCGGGATAGACAGCCAAGCCATCCGCTTGCAGGTGCTTCATTCAGCCGCAGCTAGCGCCCCGCAACGATCCTGATTCTAACAGGCGGTTGAGTGGTCAAGCGGTTTAAGGCGCCGGTCTCGAAATGCGTTCACGGTAATCCCTGTCGATCCCCCACCATACCTCAGCGTCAGTATTTCTGTGGGTTTCATCAGGCGTAGATACCAGGAAATATCCGCCCCTACTGTCATATCCTGTGCAGTTGGGTCCCAATCTAGGTGCCAAGTAAGCGCCATATAACTAGAGACGATTTGAAGCGGACAGCTCAGTTGAGCAAGCGAGTTGATATCTGGCAATTATCGGCCCTATATGAGGTCGGGCCGGACAGGAGCGGTGGTATCGATCTTGACCCTTGGCCAGGTTCGTTCCCTGGAGCTTGACCGCCGCTTAGTTAAGGATCTGGGGGCGGCGCACGAGATAAACGCCAAGCACAGCCAGCGGCCCGCCGAGCCATTGCCGGAAAGTCCATTCCTCACCCAAGAACACGATAGCCGCCATCACCGCGAACACCGGCACCAAGTTCAGATAAACGGCCGCCTGAGCAGACCCGATACGCTGTAGGCTCCAGACATAAAGCGCATAGTTAAGCGCAAGCGAAAGTCCGCCCGAGAACAGGATTGCGAAGACCACCACCATCGGCACGGAGCGCACTGACCAAGACGATGCATCGCCGATACCGACAAGTCCAACGACAATCGCGGTAAACAGCATGCCCCAACTCACAGTCCACAGCGGCGATGGAGCCGGAATGCGCGGCGCATAGATCGTATAACCGGCAAAGGCGGCGGTGCCAAGAAAAGCGAACACCGCGCCACTCAGGCGTGATGGGTCAAGTTGTAGATCGGCCCCATGAAGCACGACAGCAACGCCAAGCGTCGACAATGCGATGCCTATTCATTGCCAGGCCGCGAGCCTCTCGCCAGCGACCACGCGGCGCCACAAAGCCACCATAACCGGCATAGTGGCGAAAATCAGCGCCGTGTCACTCGCGGGAATGCGGCGCAGCGCGAGTATAAACAGGATTTGATAACCGCCATTCCAAACTGCTCCCAGGACAACTAGCGCGCGCCAGTCCTTGCGCGGGAGCCAGTGGCGCCGATCGATGTAAAAGAGCATCACCAACATCACGCCGGCGGCAAAAACGCAACGGGCCGCGTTGAATGCTGGCGCCGGCCAGAGCGCCAATGCCGACTTCACCACAACAAAATTAGCGCCCCAGATCATCGCGACAAGAAGAAGCGATCCGTCCGCGGCCCAATCGGGCGATGATTTTCTTGCCTCTACGCGCGCCTCAGCCATCGGTTAGTCGATAGCGTTCGTTGACGCGCCGGCGATGTCGAGGGTGATATGAATCACTTCAACGCCGTTGGAGATTTCGCGTCCGAGGGTACGAATGGCGTCTTCAACACGCGCCAAAGGAAACGAATGCGAGCACAGCGGCTTGAGCTCGGCACCACGACGACGGATTATATCAATGGCGATCTCGATTGATTGCCAACCAGCGCTTAGGACGCCGACCAGCTCGATCTCCTTGAAGACGATCTTATCGGTGAACAAGCCCTCAACGGCCCGCTTGCCCTTAAGGCCGGCCAACACGATGCGCCCGCCCCGCTTTACCATGTCGACGGCATCGACGATGGGCTTGGTGGCGCCGGCCGAAACCTCGAGGACGACATCGGCGAGTCGGCCGTTCGTCAGTTTCTGCACTTGCGCCACCGGGTCTTCTTTTTCAACATCAATACAGGCGGTGGCGCCGAGACGCTTCGCCATTGCTAGGCGTTCGCGGTCGGCCGAGGTCCCGGTGACGATGATGATTCCGGCGCCGGCTTCCCTTGCAGCAACCACCGCGAGCAAGCCACGCTGGCCGGGCCCTTCGATGACCACGGTCGAACCGATACCGGTCCCGCCCGCCTCATAAACCCAGCGCACGGCGTTGGAAAGGGGGTTGAACAGCGTCATCAAATCGGTCGGTACGTCTGCGGGCAGTCGATGGACCATCGAGCGTGGATGAAGATAGAGATGCGAGGCATAGCCGCCCCACAGCGCCGGCTCCACTCCGGTGCCAGTATAAAGCCCGTAGCCCATGTCGCTTTCACAACGGGTATAAGCGCCGGCAACACACTGTGGGCAATGGCCGCAGGGAATCACCGGCTCGATGGCGACACGGTCGCCGGCCTTCACGCGCCAGCGTCGCGCCGCACTCGGACTTACGGAATCGATCCAGCCGATCACCTCGTGCCCCGGGATAATCGGCATGCCGCCGCCCCAATCGACGATGTGGCCCTGCCACTGCTCGTAATCCGTGCCGCAGAGCCCGCAGGCTTCAACCCGTAGGATGCCGTCATCGGCGCCAAGCTTGGGCAGCGCGAATTTCCGCAAATCGATGCGCCGGGACGCCGACAAAACCGCCGCCTGTGCGGTCTTGTTGCTGGCACCGTTTTGCCCGGATGATTGAATCATCAGAATAAGACCTCCTTCAATTATCGTGCATTGACGGCAAATTTCTCGGCGTATTGCTGGCGCAGCTCCCGTTTCATGATCTTGCCGTAAGCGTTCTTCGGCAGGTCTGAGACAAAGACGAAATAACGCGGCTTTTTATATCCCGCGAGATGCTCGCGGCAAAGCTCGATGAGTTCCTGTTCCGGTATGGGAGCGCTTGAGCGTGTGCGCAACAATGCCAGAACCAATTCACCCCACAGCCGGTCGGGAATGCCGATCACTGCGACTTCGATCACATCCGGGTGCATCAACAACACTTCTTCGACTTCGCGCGGATAGATGTTGGCACCCCCGCTGATAATGAGCTCTTTCTTGCGATCGAGCAGATAGACGTAATTGTCGGCATCAA
>CAWEME010000022.1:0-17194 GCA_963810055.1 uncultured Alphaproteobacteria bacterium
GTAGTCCCGGCTGGCGCCGATCTGGAGGTGGTTGCGGCGCGGCGGCGTCAGCCGCAAGGCGCCTTCGATCATGGTGGCGAGGCTGCCATTGTCGCCCGGCAGGATCAGCATCAGGCGATCGCCGTCCGCGACGCGCGAGGCGATTTCCCCGGCCAGCAGCCAAGCGCGCTGCTGCGGCACTTCGAGATCGAAGCGCAGGAAGTTCAGGAACGCCAGCGGGCAGGCGAGCAGGATGACGACCATCGCCGCCAGAATCCGGCGCCGGCGCTCGGACAAGGCGCGCACCCGCACGCGCACCCAATCACGCGCGAGCCAGGTCGCCGCCACCATCAGCAGCAGCGATAGATGGGTGTTGTAACGGAAATAGGAATGGGCGTCGGCCGCCATCTCGCCGGTGAAATGCGCGACATAGGCGAGCAGCAGCGCGACGGTGTACAGCACCGCCACCCCGCTCAGGATCGCCGCCGCGCGCAGCGCGGGCGCGGCATCCCCGGCAACCGCGCCGCGCCGGCGGCGGACGAGGAAAGCCGCGATCACGGCGAAGAGCAGGGCGAAAAACGGCACTTTTTCCGCCACCGTCCCCGCCATGCTGCGCAGAACCGCCGGCAGGCTGCCGAACTGCCAGCGCGTCAACGGCAGGGTGGTGAGCTCGACATCCGGCGAGGCGAAATGGCTCGGCACATACCAGCGCCAGGCGAAATAGAGGACCAGCGCCGGCAAAACGGCGAGCGCGCAGCGCGCCAGCGCCACGCGGCGGGTCTCCCCGGCAGCGGGCGGCAACAGCGCCGCCATCGCGGCGACGCTCAGCGTCAGCGCGACACTGTCCGGCTTGATGCTGACCAGGGCGGCGAGGACCAGCGCCAGCAGGCCGGTCTCCTTTGTCCCGGCGCGGCGGACGACGAGAAAGCCGGCGCAGGCCAACGCCACCGCGACCGAAGGCTCGCCGTAGCTCGACAGGTCGATGCGCGGCGCGAAGCCGGGATTGAACGCGGTTGCGAGCAGTACGCCCAGCGCCAAGGATCCCCAGGATGGAACCGCGCCGGGATCGTCCTCGCTCTTCGCCACCAGCCGCGCCAGCAGCAGCCCCGCGGCCAGTTGCAGCGCCAGGTTGAAACCGATCAAGGCATTGGCGGGAAAGCCGGGCGCCACCAGCGATGCGACGAAGGCCGCCACTTGCTGGTTATAAGGCGCGGCGGGCAGGAAGGAATGCGCGTCGGGACGCCCATCCGCCGGGAAAAACCCGTGATCGGCGAGATAGGCGGCGTTGGGCAGAAGGTTGAGGAAGGTGTCGGGCTGGCTCGGCCGCGCGCTCGCCATCACCGCCAGCAGCGGCAAGGCGAGCAGGAGGATGCGCCCGATGCCGCGCCATTCGCCCCAAGCCAGCCGCGAGCGCGGCGCGGTCAATCCCCATAATCCCAGCGCCGCCAGGATCCAGCCCGGAACGCGCATCGACAGCGGCGTCGCCACGCCCCAGAGCGTCAGCACCAGCGCCGCCGCGCCCCAGCCCGCGACCAGCGCGATTTCGGGCGCGGCGCGGCCCGCCGAAACCAGCCGTCCCAATCCCATGAAGGCGAGCGCGGCAAAAGCCACGCAGGCCCAACCGGCCAGGTCGAAGGCGTTGGGGATGAGCAGCGCGATCACGGCTGCGCCGCCCCGGGAACCAGACGGTAGATTTGGAAACGCGGCGAGACGAAAACCGGCTCGAGCCCGATCTTGACCGACAGATCGAAGGGCCGCCGGCCGGAAAAGGCGATGGTGCCGCACTTGGCCAGCGCTAACGCCTCGGGGCCCTCGAGCGGCCGGTCGCCCATGACGAAATGCGACCACAGCAGGTCGGCGGAAAGATGGTTCGCCAATTGGCGGTAGTCCGGCGTGAACGCCACCGGTTGCTGCGAGGCATAGGTGAAAAGCGAAGGCACGAAGGCCTCGCGCCGGGCGATCGCCAGCACCGGCAGATGGACCAGCGGCGTCGCCTCGGCATGGATATCCTCGCCGGGATAGGCCACGGCCAGACAGCCGCCCTCGGGCAAAAGGTCGAGGCCGGGCAGGATATCGGCATAGACGCGGCCGCTCGCTTGCCAGCTGGCCGCGACCATGCCGAGCCGCAGCAGCAGCATCGCCAATCCCACGCCGAGGAACGCGCGTTGCACGGTGTGCTGTGGCGCCTGCCAGGCGCTGCCGCCGATCAGCAGCAAGGCCATCGCCAGCGGCAGGCGGTGATCGGCGCTGGTGGCGCCGAACAGCGTGCTCGGCATGAGAAGATAGATCAGCGCCAACACGGCCAGCACCGCCGCGATGCCGGGAGCGAGCCGCACCCAGCGCCGCCAAAAGGCCAGGCCCATGCCGAGAACCGCGACGGCGAAGCAGGCGATGTCGGCCGGACGGCTATAGGCGTCGAACACGTTGAACAGCAGATCGAGCTTGCGCACCGGCCGGGCAAAATGGATGCCGAGCGCCGCCATCCCGGCCGAACCGTGCAGCGGGATGAATATCATCGCGAACAGCGCGAGCGGCGGCAGCAGCGGCAAGAAGGCGACGAGCAGCGCGCGCCAAGCCGCGAGCGGGGAGGCTTGCTCGCGCCGCAGTGACGCCGCCTCGTAGCTCAGCACCATCGCGCCATAGAGGCCGAAAGCCATGAGATGCGCGAAATAAACCGCCAGCGCCAAAACCAAGCCGCTTCCCAGCCGCCACGCCAAGCCGCGCTCGCGCCACGCGGCCCAGGCGGCGAAAGCCCACAAGGCCAAGCCCAGGCCGAAAAGGAAATTGAGAAATCCCCAAAGCAGCAGCCGGTTGTAGACCAGCAGGAAAGCGAGACATGGCCAAGCCGACCAGCGGCCGAACAGGACGCGATGCAGCGCCGCCACCCCTGAGGTCAGGAGGGCATAGGTGGCAACCAGGAAAAGCTTCCCCGCCCATTCGAGCGGCATGACGTGCAGGAGCGGCGGCACCAGCACATCCATCGCCAGATCGGGCAACGGCCGCCAGGCCAGCTGGTAGAATTGCTGGAGCACCGGCGCGTGATCGAGATGTGCCAGCACATACATGCGCGCCAGATGATTGGGATAATCGAGCAGCGGCGGAAGATCGGTCAGCGCCAGCGGCGCGCACACCAGCGCCAACAGCGCCAGAAACAGCGGGAGGAAGGCCCGGAACGGCAAATCCGCCAGATCGATCCCGTCCCGGGTCGGCATCCGATTTCCCTTCTCGAAACGGCGGAGATTTCCACGCCGGGGCATGGCCCGGCAAGTCGCTTGGCCAAGCCGCCGGACGAGCCTCGAATCACCTCTAATCGGGGCTTCTTAGCCCTAGGCTGGGCCATCGCCCGCCACCTATAATCAACGGTCATGGACCGATTGACACGTTATGTTCTCCGCCAATCGCTGATGGTCGCGCTCTCCGTCGCGGTGGTGTTCAGCGCCGCGGTCTGGCTGCTGCAATCCCTGCGATTGATCGACCTGATCGTCAATCGCGGCCTGTCGATCAGTCTTTTCCTCTATCTCGCCGTCCTGATCCTGCCGCGTTTCATCGACGTGGTGCTGCCGATCGCGGTCTTCACCGCGGTGTTGTTCGTCTATTGCAAGCTGATCGCCGAGAGCGAACTGGTGGTGATGCGCGCCTCGGGTATGAGCCAATGGGCGCTGGCCAAGCCAGCCTTGCTGGTGGGATTGGCGGGGACGGTGACGCTCTATGCGCTGTCGTTCTATTTCCTGCCGACCGCCAATCGCGCCTTCAAGGATCTGGAATTCCAGATCCGCAACAAATACGCCTCGGTGCTGATCCAGGAAGGCGTGTTCAACACGCTGTCGGACACTCTGATGATCTACATCAAGGGCCGCGACACCAACGGCGATCTGACCAGCCTGCTGATCCAGGATTCGAATGACCGGAACAAGCCCGTCACCATCTTCGCCGAGCGCGGCGCCATCGTCGATACGCCCGAAGGCCCGCACATCGTGCTCGACAACGGCATACGCCAGCTCTACGAACCTGAAACCGGCAAACTGTCGACTCTCAGCTTCGAGAACTACACCCTCGATCTTACCGGCCTCAAGGACGTCGCGGAAACACGCGACCGCCAGCCGGGCGAACTCTATATCAACGAGCTGTTGCGGCGTAAAAACGGCGCGCGCAATCCTTCGCTGATCGTCGAGTTGAACATGCGGCTGGCGGGCCCGCTGGCGGCGCTGGCGATGGCGGCATTGCCGGTGCTTTGCCTGTTGCCGGGCGATTTC
Organism: uncultured Alphaproteobacteria bacterium; assembly: GCA_963810055.1. Taxonomy (GTDB): domain Bacteria; phylum Pseudomonadota; class Alphaproteobacteria; order ATCC43930; family CGMCC-115725; genus REEB95. The sequence continues at coordinate 4,233 of CAWEME010000022.1, forward strand.
AACCGGCGCGGACAGTCCCGGCGGATTCTTCTGGCCATCGTCCTGGCCTTGGCGCTCGAGATCGTCGACCTCGGGTTCAAGAATCTCGCCGGACGCTCCGATCTGGTCATCCCGTTGCTCTACGCCAATGTGCTGTCGCCATTGGCCGCCGTGTGGTGGCTGCTGTGGCGCAGCGGCAAAGGCGCGCGCTGGCGCATCGCCGCCAGGCCCGCCCGGTAGGAAGCGCCATGTCGCCCTGGATGACGCTTTTCCGCTATATCGCCCGCCAGTTTTTCATCTGGTGCAGCGGCGTTTTCCTGGCCATGGTGTCGATCATCTTTTTGCTCGATTACGTCGAATTGATCCGCCGGTCCGGCAACCGGCCCGAGGCGACATTGGGCGTGTTGCTGGAACTCGCGGCGCTGAAGCAGCCCTACATGGCACAGCAGATTTTGCCCTTCGCCGTCCTGTTCGGCACGATGATGGCATTCTGGCGCATGACGCGCAGCCATGAGCTGGTGGTGGCGCGGGCATCCGGCATCTCGGTCTGGCAGTTTCTGACGCCGCCCCTCACCGGCGCCTTTCTCATCGGCATCGTTGCCGTGATGCTGTTCAATCCGATCGCCTCGGTGACGCAGGCAAGCTACGAGAATTTGGAGAATCGCGTGCTGCGCGGCGGCGACCAGAATTTCTCGCTGTCGAGCACCGGCTTGTGGCTTCGGCAAAGCGACGAGGCCGGCAATCCTTCGATCATCCACGCGCAGCGCTTCATCGTCAGCAACAAGACGCTGACCGATGTCATGTTCTTGTTCTTCACCGGCGAGACGAATTTGACCGAGCGCATCGACGCCAAGGAAGCGCTGCTCGGCCCCGACAGCTGGACCGTGAAAAACGGCAATGAATGGGAACCCGGCAAACCGCCGCAATCCTTCGACAGCGTCACCATCCCGACCAACCTGACGCCCGCCAAAATCCAGGACAGTTTCGCCCCGCCCGAGACCATGTCGTTCTGGGAGCTGCCGGGCTTCATCCGGCTGCTGGAAGCATCGGGTTTCTCCTCGCAACGCCATCGCCTCTATTTCGACGCCCTGTTGGCGCGCCCCTTCCTGCTGGCGGCCATGGTGCTGATCGCCGCCAGCTTCAGCCTGCGCATGCAACGCGCCGGGGGCGCCACCCTGATGATCGGCGCCGGCATTGCCAGCGGGTTCTTGTTGTATTTTCTCTCGGACGTGGTCTTCGCCCTGGGATTGTCCTCCACCATCCCGACCTTGCTGGCCGCCTGGACGCCGACCGGCGTGAGTTGGCTCGTCGGCGCCAGCCTGCTGCTGCATCTCGAAGACGGCTGACCATGACGCGGGGGGGGATATTCCTTGCGCTTGCGGCTTGGCTTGCCGTCCTCGTCCTGGCCGGCGAGGTTCGCGCCGCCGGCAATGACGCCAGGCCCGGCGGCTCGCCGCCGCTGCTCTTCACCGCCGACGAGGTGCAATACGACCAGGAGCTGGGCTTGACCGTCGCCAAGGGCAATGTCGAGATCAGCGAGGGCGATCAGATCCTGCTGGCCGACACCGTCACCTATAACCAGCGCACCGACACCGTCACCGCCACGGGCCACGTCAGCCTGATGCAGCCCACCGGCGACATCGCCTTCGCCGACTTCATGGAATTACACGACAATCTGCGCGACGGCTTCATCAAGGACATCCGGATATTGATGTCGGACCGTTCGCGCATGGCGGGCAATACCGCGCGGCGCAGCGACAATGGAACCCGCACCGAGCTTAGGCACGGCGTCTACTCGCCGTGCGAGCTGTGCAAGGACGATCCTTCGCACCCCCCGGTTTGGCAGATAAAGGCCGATCGGATCGTCGACGACAAGACCAAGGAGGTCGTCGAATACTACGACGCGACGATGGAGATCGACGGCATTCCGGTCTTCTATACGCCCTATCTCTCGCATCCCGACCCATCGGTGAAGCGGGCCAGCGGCTTCTTGCCGCCGACCGTCGGCACGGGCAACAATCTCGGCTATCACATAACGGTTCCCTATTTCTGGGCGATCGACCTCGACAAGGATCTTACTCTCCGTCCCCTCATCACCACCAAGGCCGGCGCCGTGTTCGACGGCGAATATCGCCAGACCTTCGATTTCGGCAAGCTCGATTACGACGCCAGCATCGGCGTCGGCAGCCGGGACGAAAGCGGCCCGCCCGATAACCCGACCCACGACTTGCAATCGGTTCGCTATCATTTGATGGGTACGAGCATCTTCGATCTCAATCCGGATTGGCGGGCCGGTTTGGACTTGCAGCGGGAATCCGACATGACCTACATGCTGCGTTATCACTTTCCGCAGCCATCCGACTTTCTCACGAGCCATGCCTATGCCGAGGATTTCGGTTCGCGCAGCTACGGCAACATCAGCGCCTATGCGTTCCAGACCCTCAATCCCTTGTCCGGCGACGGCTCGCAGCCGATCGTGGCGCCCGTCGCGAATTATAACTGGGTCAGCCAGCCGGATGGGATCGGCGGCCGCCTGAGTCTGAACGGCGACCTGCTCAATTTAGAGCGCCGCAACGGTCCGGAAATGCGCCGCGTGTCGGGCGGGACGCAATGGCGCCTGCCGTTCAACGGGCCGATCGGCGACCGCTTCGTTTTCATGGTCGGCACGCGTCTCGACGCCTATCAGTCCGACAACGTGCAGGTCGGAGACAGCATCGCTTCAAATCAATCGGCGGCATCCGGCCGCGTCTTCCCGCAAGGCGCGTTGCAATGGCGCTACCCCTGGGTCCGGCACGATCCGGGCATGAGCGAGGTGATCGAGCCGATGGCGGCCTTCGTCGCCGCGCCCAACGGCGGCAACCCGCCCCAAATCCCGAACGAGGATAGCCAGGGCTATGAATTCGACGAAACCAGCCTGTTCCGCCCCAATCGATTGCCCGGTTATGACCTCGTCGACAGCGGCCAGCGCGTCGATTACGGCCTGCACACCGGTCTCGTCAGCGACACCTATGGCAGCACCAATATGCTGGTGGGTCAAAGCTATCGCCTGGAGAAATCGAGCCCCTTCCAGATCGGCTCCGGACTCCAAACCCAGGTTTCCGACGTGGTCGGCCGGCTGGTGATTTCGCCGGCCGACGTGTTCGATCTGTTCTACCGCCTGCGTCTCGACCACAGCGACCTGGCGATGCGGCGGCAGGAAGCCGGCTTCAACGGCGGGCCGTCCAATTTGAAATTCGGCGCCTCGCTGATCTCGGTATCATCCATCCCCGGCCTCACGGCGCTCCAGACCGGCACGCAGGTCAGCGCCAACCTCAGCGCCGCCCTCACCCGGTACTGGTCGCTGAGGCTCAATGACACGCGGAACGTCAGCTCCGGCGGCGCCACCATCTATTCCGGCGTGTCGCTCGTCTATCAGGATGATTGCTTCGCGATAAAGACCACGGTCCAGCAATCCGGCATCCGCATCGGCAACGTCACGCCGGGCGTGGACGTCTTGCTCACCTTCGTATTCAAGAACCTGGGCGAGATCGATGAGCAAGTGCTGTCCGCGGGCGGCAGCCAATAGGCCGTCAACGCCGTCGCGGCGCGGATCAGGCAGTAGGAAACGCCATCCGAAGAGGCTATCTTGGCACCCCCGCCGGGCATCCGGCCCGGAACCGAACGGATATCCTCGCCGATCATGTCACGCCTGTTAGCTTGTTTGCTGCTTTTGCTCCTTGCCGCCGCTCCGGTCCGGGACAGCCTGGCCCAGGAAAGCCGCATCGTCGCGGTGGTCAACAATGACGTCATCACCACGGACGACGTGGCCGGCCGTCTGGTGCTGGTGATGCGCTCCTCCGATATCCCCGATACGCCGGAGAACCGGCAGCGCCTGGCGCCGCGCATCCTGCGCCAGATGATCGACGAGAAGCTGGAATTGCAGGAAGCGGCGCGCCTCAACGTCAAGGTCAGCGACGATGAAATCAATGACGCGCTCGCCAGCCTCGAGCAACGCAACAACATGCCGAAGGGCCAGCTTGACACCTATCTCAAACAGGCCGGCATCCCGCGCGCGACCCTCGTCAGCCAGATCACCGCTTCGGTCGCCTGGGGCAAGGTCATCCGCGGCCGGCTGTCCCAGGACGTCGCGGTCTCGGACGAGGAAGTCAACGAATCGATGGCCCGCATCAAGGAAGATACCGGCAAGCCGCAGAGCCACGTGGCCGAAATCTTCCTGGCCATGGACAATCCGTCGCAGGAGGACGAAATCCAACGCCTGGCCGACCGGTTGATCGACCAGATACGCCATGGCGCCAATTTCGCCTCCGTCGCCCAGCAATTCTCGCAATCGCCGAGCGCCGCCGCCGGCGGCGACATCGGCTGGCTGACGCCGAACCAACTCGGTCCGCCGCTGGGCGAAGCAGTGGAAAAGATGAAGCCGGGCGAAATGTCCTATCCCATTAAAACGCCCGCCGGTTACTACATCCTCTATGTCATCGAACGCCGGACGCTGGGAGCGGTCAACGTCGACGATACCAGGCTGTCGGTGACGCAGGTCGCCTTTCCCTATCCGCCCAACGCCTCGGCTGCCGACCGGAGCCGCATCCAGAACGAGGCGCAACAGGCTTCCAGCACCGCCAAGAGCTGCGGCGAATTGGCGAAATTCGGCAACGACCACGTTCCGCCCTTTCCGGTCAAAAGCGCCGAGGATGTCCGGGCCGGCGACTTGACCCCGCCGGAGTTGCGTCAGCAGATCCTGCAGCTCAAGGTCGCCGAGGCCACCCAGCCGATTCCGGGCTCGACCGGTTTGGCCGTCATCATGTTGTGCGGGCGCAAGGACCCCGAGGGCGGCTTGCCGACGCGCGAGCAGGTCGAGAACAATCTGGCGCGCCAGCGCCTCGACGCGCTGGCCCGGCGTTACATGCGCAATCTGCGCCGCGCCGCCTATATCGACGTCCGCGGATGACCGCGCCGCTCGCCCTCACCATGGGGGAGCCCGCAGGCATCGGCGGCGAAATCGCCCTGATGGCCTGGCAAAAGCGGGTTCAATCCGCCTTGCCGCCTTTCTTCGTCATCGACAACCCGTCGCGGCTCGATCGGCTGGCCACGCGGTTGAATCTCTCGGTGCCGCTGCGTCCCATCGCCCAGCCCGGGGAGGCATCCCGGCTCTTCGCCACGTCCCTGCCGGTTTTGCCGATCGAACTGGCCAAGCCTTCCCAGGCCGGCCATCCCGATCCCGCCAACGCGCCGGCCGTGATCGAAGCCATCACCAAGGCGGTGGCGCTGGTCCGTTCCGGCCGCGCCGGCGGCGTCGTCACCAATCCGATCCAGAAGGAAACGCTCTATGCCGCGGGTTTCTCCTATCCCGGACACACCGAATTTCTCGGACATCTGGCCAAGGTGAAACACCCGGTGATGATGCTGGCGGGGCCCGAACTGCGCGTCGTGCCGGTGACCGTTCATCTCTCGCTGGCGGATGCGCTCGGCGCGTTGACGACCGGAGCCATCGTTACGGCCGGCCGCGTGACATCCGAGGCGCTGAAGCGCGATTTTGGCATCGCCCAGCCGCGCTTGGCGGTGGCGGCGCTCAACCCCCATGCCGGCGAGGGCGGCGCAATGGGCCGCGAGGAGATCGAGATCATCGCACCGGCGGTGAAAAAACTATCATCTCTCGGCATCAAGGTGAGCGGCCCGGCGCCCGCCGACACGCTGTTCCATCCCGCCGCGCGCAAACGCTACGACGCGGTCATCTGCATGTATCACGACCAGGCGCTGATTCCGCTCAAGACGCTCGATTTCGAACACGGCGTCAACGTGACCCTGGGCCTGCCCTTCATCCGCACCTCGCCCGATCACGGCACCGCCATCGACATCGCCGGCAAGGGCATCGCCAACCCGGCCAGCCTGATGGCGGCGCTGTCGCTGGCCGGAACCATGGCCAAGCGGCACGCGGCGTTGCAGGATTCGGCCTGAGCTTGTCCTTGCCCGGACCCTTACCGGACCTGCCGCCGCTGAGCGAGGTCATCCGGCGTTTCGGCCTCGGCGCGCGCCGGTCCCTGGGGCAGAATTTCCTGCTCGACATGAACCTGACGCGGCGCATCGCCCGCGCGGCGGGAGCCTTGGCGGATTGCGACGTGATCGAGATCGGCCCCGGCCCGGGCGGGCTGACCCGGGCTTTGTTGCTGGAAGGGGCGCGGCACGTTTTCGCCGTCGAGCGCGACGCGCGCTGCCTGCCGGCGCTGGAGGAGCTGGCTTTGGCCTTCCCCGGCCGGCTGACCGTGACGGAAGGCGACGCGCTGAAAATCGACCCGTCCCGCCTGGGCGCAAAGCCGCGCAAGATCGTCGCCAACCTGCCCTACAACATCGCCACCGCGCTGCTGCTGAATTGGCTGCCGCGTATCGCCGAATTCGCCGGTTTCACTCTGATGTTCCAGAAGGAGGTGGCCCAGCGCCTCGCCGCCAAGCCGCGCACCAAGGATTATGGCAGGCTGTCGGTCGTCACCCAATGGCTGGCCGAGGTCGAGCTGATGTTCGACGTCTCGCCCAAGGCCTTCGTGCCGCCGCCCAAGGTGACTTCGACGGTCGTGCGGCTTGCGCCCCGGAAACACCCGCTCGCGCCCTGCGACATCGAGGATTTGGAGCGCGTGACGGCGGCGGGTTTCGGACAGCGCCGCAAGATGCTGCGCCAGAGCCTGAAACCCCTGGGAGACGCGGCGAAGCTGATATCCGCAGCCGGCGTGAGCGAGACCGCGCGCGCCGAGGAACTGTCGGTCGAGCAATTCTGCGCGTTGGCCCGCGCGCTGGCTAATTCCCGCCGCGCAGGCGGTTGACGAATTCGTCCAGTCCGATCTGGCGCTCGCGGCGGACGCGCTCGGCCCGGAGTATGCCGCGCACCGTGTCGATGCTGTCCTCGAGATCGCGGTTGACGATGACGTAATCGTATTCCGCCCAGTGGCTCATCTCGTCGGCAGATTTCTCCATCCGCGCGCGAACCACGTCGCCGCTGTCCTGGGCGCGCGTCTTCAGGCGTTTTTCTAGAGCAGCCATGCTCGGCGGCAGAATGAAGATCGAAACCAGGTCATTCGGCAGCCGCGCCTTCATCTGCTGCGCGCCCTGCCAGTCTACGTCACACACCACGTCGGTACCGCGGTCGAGCGCTTTCGTCACCGGAGCCCGAGGCGTACCGTAATTATGATTAAAGACCTGGGCGTGCTCCAACAGCTCGCCGTTTTGCACCATGGAGTCGAAACGCCGCTGGTCGACGAAGTGGTAATGCTTGCCGTCGATCTCGCCCTTGCGCCGGGGCCGCGTCGTCGCCGAAATCGACAGCTTCAACCCGCGGTCCCGCCGCACCAAGGCCCGGGTGATGGTGGTCTTGCCCGCGCCCGAGGGCGAGGACAGCACCAGCAGAATGCCGCGTCGTTTGATCTTTCGCGTCGCCATTCCCACCCCTATTCGACGTTCTGGACCTGCTCGCGCAACTGCTCGATCGCGGCCTTGAGCGCGAGCCCGATGCGCGTCAGTTCGAGATCGCCAGATTTGGCGCCCAAGGTATTGGCTTCGCGGTTCAATTCCTGGCACAGGAAATCGAGCCGCCGGCCGATGGGGCCGCCCTCGGATATCAGCGTGCGCGACGCCGCCACATGGGCATTGAGCCGGTCGAGTTCCTCGCGCACATCGTCGCGCGCCACGATCAGCGCGGCCTCTTGCGCGAGGCGCTCTTCGGACAGCGCCGGCACCGCTTCGAGCAGCTCGGCGAGCAATTTCTTGAGCCGCGCTTTGACGGCCGCCGGCTGCGCCGCCGCGCTTTTCTCCGCCTTGACGACCAGATCCGTGATTTCGGCGAGCCGCGCCCCGAGCGTTTGAGCCAGGCGTTTGCCCTCGGCCAGCCTCATCGCGGCCAGGTCCTTGAGCGCGGTGGCGAAGCTCTTCAAGAGCGCGGCCTGGCGGCGCTCGCGCGTGGCGTCGTCCTCCGCGTCGCCGCTTTCGAGCACGCCCTTCACCGCCAACAGCCCGTCGAGCCGGGGCGGCGCGACATCGATCTCGGATGAGAGCTGCTTGACCAACGCCAGCAGCGCGTCGAGCGCGGCGCGGTTGACGCGCAACGGGCCGGCGGCGTCGTGACGCGTTATGGCGAGGCTGGCCGAGACCGCGCCGCGCTTCAGCGTCTCGGCCAGGCCGACGCGCAGCTGCACTTCCAGACCTTCATAACCGGCGGGCAGGCGGAAACGCAGATCGAGCGACTTGGCGTTGACGCTTTTCAGCTCCCACACCCAGCCGATGCCCAGTTCATGGCCTTCGGCGCGCGCGAATCCGGTCATGCTGGCGACGGTCATAACGGAGCGATTCTCCCACAAGCTTCAGGCCGGGCCGTTATAACCCTGCTCCGGTCCATCAACAACCGAAGGTCTAGGGATTTTTGGTCCCGGCCTTGTCGGCCGTCTTGGCTGCGGTCTTGTGCTTATGGCGGCGCAGTTGCGTGACGCCTTGATTGTGCTCGGCGAGACTCTTGGAGAAGGTGTGACCGCCCGTGCCGTCGGCGACGAAATACAGCTCGCCACGGTCGTCGGGGTTGACCACGGCGTAAATCGAAGCGATCCCGGGATTGTCGATCGGCGTCGGCGGCAACCCCTTGACGAGATAGGTGTTGTAGGGCGACTCGATGGCGAGATCGGCGCGGTCGAGCGGATGGGCCATCGGCACCGTGCCGCCCTTGGTCACGGCATAGGCCACCGTCGGGTCGGCCTGGAGCCTCATGCCGCGGCGCAACCGTTCGATATAGACGCCGGCGATGCGCGCGCGTTCCTCGGGGCGGGCGGTCTCCTTCTCGACGATCGAGGCGAGGATCAGCGCCTGCTCCGGCGTCTTGAACGGCAGGCCGGCGCTGCGATACGCCCAAGCCACGTCCAGCGCCTGTTTCATGTCGTGGGTCATGCGGGCGATGAGCTCCTCGCGCCGCTCGCCGAACAGGTATTGATAGGTCTCGGGCAACAGGCTGCCCTCGGTCGGCATTGGGTCGACCGCGCCATCGAGCGCGGGGGCGGATGCCAGCAACGCCGTGACTTCCGCGCTGGTCAGGCCTTCGGGGATGGTCAGCTTGTGACGCACCACCTTGCCGCTCTCGAGCAGTTCGACGGCGAGCGCGGGACTGATGCGGGCGGGGAATTCGTATTCCCCCGCCTTGAGATCGGCCGACCTGCCGGTGAGCGTGGCGCCGAGCGCGAAGATGCGGGGGTGATCGACGACACCCGCATCGGCCAGGGCCGTGGAAATCGCATCGAGGCTCGCGCCCTTGTCGATGACCACGATCTTGTTCTGGGCCAACGGTCCAGGACCGTTATAGTCGTGGTAGCCCCAGAAGAAGACCCCGGCCAGCAGGGCGAGCGGGACCAGAAGCCAAAGGGTAATGCGGCCGAGCCATAAGGCGCGCGTCCGCTCGCGCATTTAGGGCGCCGGACCAAAAACGAGCGAGGCGTTGGTGCCGCCGAAACCGAAGGAATTCGAGAGCGCGTAGTGCACCGGACGCTGCTTCGCCTTCAAGGGCACCAGGTCGATGTCGCAATTGGGCGACGGATTTTCCAGATTGAGCGTCGGCGGCACCACGCCGTCGCGCATGGCCAGGATGGAAAAAATCGCCTCGACGCTGCCGGCCGCGCCCAGCAAATGGCCGATCGAGGATTTGGTCGAGGACATCGAGATTTTATAAGCGGCATCGCCGAACAACCGCTTTACCGCGCTCAATTCGATCTCGTCGCCAAGCGGCGTGGAGGTGCCGTGGGCGTTGATGTAGTCGACCTGGTCGGGGGTGATCTGTGCGCGCTTCAGGGCGTTGCGCATGGCGCGGAAAGCGCCGTTGCCGTCCGGGGTCGGTGCGGTGATGTGGTAAGCGTCGCCGGACATGCCGTAGCCGATGACCTCGGCATAAATCTTGGCGCCGCGTTTCTTGGCGTGTTCCAGTTCCTCCAGCACCACGATCCCCGAGCCTTCGCCCATGACGAAGCCGTCGCGCTTTTCGTCCCAGGGGCGCGAGGCGCGAGGCGGCTCGTTGTTGAATCCCGTTGACAGCGCGCGCGCGGCGGCGAAACCGGCGATGCCGATGCGGCAGACCGCCGCCTCGGTGCCGCCCGCGACCATCACGTCGGCATCGTCCCACATGATGATCCGCGCCGCGTCGCCAATGGCATGCGCGCCGGTGGAGCAGGCCGTGACCACCGCGTGATTGGGGCCGCTGAAACCGTAACGGATCGAGACGTGGCCCGAGGCCAGATTGATCAGGTTGGAGGGAATGAAGAAGGGCGAGAGGCGCCGCGGCCCCTTTTCGTGCAAGGTCAGCGCGCCTTCGGTTATGCCGGGCAGCCCGCCGATGCCGGAGCCGATCATGACGCCGGTGCGTTCCTTGGCTTCGCCGTCGGTCGGTTTCCAGCCGGCGTCGCTTACCGCCTGTTCGGCAGCCGCCAGCGCGTAGATGATGAACTCGTCCATCTTGCGCTGTTCCTTGGGCGGAACCCAATCGTCGGCGTTGAAGCCGCCCGAGGCGGTTTCGCCGCGCGGCACCTGACCGGCGATCTTGGCCGGCAGGTCGGAGACGTCGAAATTCTGGATAGAGCGGATCCCCGACTGCCCGTCGAGCAGCTTTTTCCATACCGATTCGGCGCCCACGCCCAAAGGCGTGACCAGGCCGAAACCCGTGATAACAACCCGCCTCATGGCAACCGTCTCATGGACGAGAAAGATTCACTTCTTGGTGCCTTTATTGCCTTGCTCGATGAAATTGACCGCGTCCTTCACGGTCACGATCTTCTCGGCCGCATCGTCGGGAATTTCGCAGCCGAATTCCTCCTCGAATGCCATCACCAGCTCGACGGTGTCGAGGCTGTCGGCGCCCAGATCGTCGATGAAGCTGGCGCTGTCGGTCACCTTGGACTCATCGACGCCCAAATGCTCGACAACGATTTTTTTGACCCGTTCGGCGATATCGCTCATCAGTCTCTACCTCGAATAGATTGGCGCGCTGTTGCAACAAAGAGTTTCATTACAAGGGGTTAGAGCCGTCCGCGGGCCCCTGCCCGGCCGAACGAGCGGCTCCAATAGCACGGATCACCGCCCTTGGCCAGCGCCCGCAAGGGCGCTTTCGGTTCATGGGCTTATATCATCGCCAGTCCGCCATTGACGTGCAAGGTGTGACCGGTGACATAGCGCGATTCCTCGCTGGCGAGGAACAGCACGCAGGCCGCGACTTCGTCGGGCGTGCCCTGGCGGCCCATCGGAATCGCGGTCTCCAATCTTGCTTTCTGCTCCGCCGACAGCGCCTCGGTCATGGCCGTGGCGATGAAACCGGGGGCGACGCAATTGACGGTGATGCCGCGCGAGGCGACCTCGGCCGCCAACGCCTTGGTCATGCCGACCATGCCGGCCTTGGCGGCGGCGTAGTTCACTTGGCCGGGATTGCCCGTGGCGCCGACCACGGAGCCGATGCCGATGATGCGGCCCCAGCGCCGCTTCATCATGCCGCGCAACGCCGCGCGCGCCAGGCGGAAGCCGGACGTCAGATCGATCTCGATCACCTTGGCCCAATCCTCGTCCTTCATACGCAGGGCGAGGCCGTCCTTGGTCAAGCCGGCGTTGTTGACGAGGATATCGAGCTGGCCCATCGATTCTTCCGCCGCTTTCACGAGATTATCGCCCGCCGCTGGATCGGCAAGATCGGCGGTTGCGACGAAAGCGCGCGGCCCGAGCGCCGCCTGCAAGGCGTCGAGCGCCGGCTTGCGCGTGCCGGCCAGCAAAACCTTCGCGCCCGCGCCGTGCAGCGCCTTGGCGATGGCGCCGCCGATGCCGCCCGAAGCGCCGGTGATGAGAGCCGCCTTGCCGCCGAGATCGAACATGCGCTGTCCCTTACGCGAGGCTCACAGAGTCTTCAAGAAGGATTCGATCTCGGCTGGCGTCCCGATCGAAATCCCGGTCAAATCGCGGTCGATGCGTTTCGCCAGGCCGCTCAAGACCCTGCCCGATCCCACCTCGACGATCTCGCTCACGCCCTGACCTTTCATGTAAAGCACGCATTCGCGCCAGCGCACCAGGCCGGTGACCTGCTCGACCAACAGGCGCTTGATCTCGGCCGGATCGCGCACGGATGAGGCGATGACGTTGGCGACCAGCGGAACCAGGGGTTCCCGCAGATTAACGCCGGCCAGCGCCTCTTCCATCTCCTTGGCGGCGGGCGCCATCAGCGGACAATGGAAAGGCGCGCTCACCGGCAACATGATGGCTCGTTTCGCGCCTTTGGCCGGCGCTTGCGCAACCGCGCGTTCGACCGCCGCCTTGTGGCCGCTCACCACCACCTGACCCGCGCCGTTGTCATTGGCGGCGGTCAGCACCTCGGTCCCGGCGGCCTCGGCAACCAGCAGCCGCGCCGCATCCAATTCCATGCCGAGGATCGCCGCCATCGCCCCTTCGCCCACCGGCACGGCGCGCTGCATGGCCCGGCCGCGCCGCTTCAAGAGCCGCGCCGCGTCGGAAACGCTCAGCGCATGCGCCGCCGCCAGCGCCGAATATTCGCCCAGCGAATGGCCGGCGACGAAAGCAGCATGGCGTTTCAGATCGAATCCGCCTTCCTTTTCCATCACCCGCATGGCGGCGAGCGAGACCGCCATCAGCGCCGGCTGGGCGTTCTCGGTCAGGATGAGTTCGTCCTCGGGCCCCTCGAACATGAGCTTGGAAAGATTCTGCTTGAGCGCCTCGTCGACCTCCTGGAAGACGTCGCGCGATGCTGCAAAAGCGGCGCCCAGCTCGCGGCCCATGCCGACGGCCTGCGAGCCCTGCCCGGGAAACACCAAAGCGCGGACCATGCCCCCTCGCGTGTCCGGAAAACTAGAAAATCCACATGAAGGTGTAGGGCCGGCAGCGCAGTTGCCAATCGACGATCTGCAGATTGTCCTCGGCCGGTTCGATGTCCTCTTTCAGCCGGTCATAGCCGTTGGTGCAGACCTGCCGCGCCTTCCAGTCCA
>CAWEME010000023.1:0-85864 GCA_963810055.1 uncultured Alphaproteobacteria bacterium
TTCGCCAAACGATTACGGGGCCGGCAGAGATCGACGAACCAGAAGCCCTTGGTATGGCCCGCGCCCTGCGGCGCGGGCAGCGGGATGGCCGGGCCGCCACCCGGCGGCTTCGGCCCGTCGAGAGGCCGGTAGATTTTCTCGCCCATGCTGTAGGTGACGGGATGCCGGAAGATCGGGCCGTCATGGACGAAGCTGTGATATTCGCCGTTCTCGCCGCAGGGATCGATGCCGGGGCCGAGTCCGGCGAAGAACGCGTCATCGAGCGCGCGGCCCAAATCCTTCTCGCCCAACCAGGCGTCGTTGACGCAACAGGTCACGGCCGCGAAGCCGCGATCGGTGAATTCGCGCGCGAGGTCGGCGCGTGTCCGCCTGCCACAGCGGAAACACCCCCGCCATGCCGAGCTCGGCCAAAAGCGCCTCGCGCCACTGCCGCAAATCCGCGAGGAAGATGTCGCCGAACACGGCGCGTTTCACGCCGCGTTTGCGCCACGCGCGAGGATGAGGCGCAGGCTCGCGCCATCGACCTGCCGCTCGACAAGATGTATGTCGGGCCGGATAGCAGCAATGCCACCTATTCGCGGCGCTGCGCCTCATCCTCGGCGCGTGGCGCAAACGCGGCGTGAAACGCGCCGTGTTCGGCGACATCTTCCTCGCGGATTTGCGGCAGTGGCGCGAGGCGCTTTTGGCCGAGCTCGGCATGGCGGGGGTGTTTCCGCTGTGGCAGGCGGACACGCGCGACCTCGCGCGCGAATTCACCGATCGCGGCTTCGCGGCCGTGACCTGTTGCGTCAACGACGCCTGGTTGGGCGAGAAGGATTTGGGCCGCGCGCTCGATGACGCGTTCTTCGCCGGACTCGGCCCCGGCATCGATCCCTGCGGCGAGAACGGCGAATATCACAGCTTCGTCCATGACGGCCCGATCTTCCGGCATCCCGTCGCCTACAGCATGGGCGAGAAAATCTACCGGCCGCTCGACGGGCCGAAGCCGCCGGGTGGCGGCCCGGCCATCCCGCTGCCCGCGCCGCAGGGCGCGGGCAAGACCAAGGGCTTCTGGTTCGTCGATCTGCTGCCGGCCCCGTAATCGTTTGGCGAACCGACCCGCTGGCGTTTTGCCTCGGAAACCGCTACAAACCCGGCCCATGATTACCGTCATCGTCACCATTCACCTGATTTTGGCCGTGGCGCTCATCGGCGTGGTGCTGCTGCAAAAGAGCGAAGGCGGCGCGCTCGGCATGGGCGGCGGCGGCATGTCCGGATTCATGACCGGGCGCTCGACCGCCAATCTGCTGACCCGCACCACCGCCGTGCTGGTGGGGCTGTTCTTCCTCACCTCCATCGGCCTGGCGGTGCTGGCCGCGCATCAGCGCGCGCCGCGCTCGCTCATCGATCAATCGGGCACCAGCGGGCCGCTCTCCGCGCCCGGCTTGCCGCCGGGGCCGGCCGCGCCCGCGGCGCCGGCCGAGCCGAGCGTCCCGCTCACCAAGTAAATCGCGAATCATCTTTCGTTAACGATTGCGGCATTTCCGCCGTGCCGGCGTTATCCGGTTGACTTCGGCCTGCGAAAGGCCCATGTACTGTTCACCGTTTCTCGCAATCGCGCGAAGCGCGGCGGATTTCGGTCCTTCAGCGCCTCACATTTCGAGATAATCACCAACAACACGGCACCTCGGCGCGCGCGAGGCAAGCCTTTAACATGGGCCGTAACAGCGCCTTGCGCGCGCGGTCGTTTTCAAGAAAGCCAATCACACAGTGACTTCTTCATTTTCCCAACTCGCTCTCGTCGAGCCGCTCCAACGCGCCCTCATCGCCGAGAAATACACCCAGCCGACGCCCATCCAGGCCCAGGCCATTCCGCATCTTCTCGCCGGGCGCGATCTGCTCGGCATCGCCCAGACCGGCACCGGCAAGACCGCGGCCTTCGCGCTGCCCATCCTGCAACGCCTGTCGGCGCAAGCCCAGGCCGCGCCGCGCAACTCCATGCGGGCGCTGATCCTGACGCCGACGCGCGAGCTGGCCGCCCAGATCGCCGACAGCTTCCGCGCCTATGGCCGCCATCTCAACTTGCGCACGACCGTGATCTTCGGCGGCGTCGGCCAGCAGCCCCAGGTCGACGCGCTCCGGCGCGGCATCGACATCCTGGTCGCGACGCCGGGCCGCCTGCTCGACCTCAAGGAGCAGGGCCATGTGCGCTTCGACGGCCTCTCGGTCTTCGTGCTCGACGAGGCCGACCGCATGCTCGACATGGGCTTCATCCACGACGTGCGGCGCATCGCCGGTTCCTTGCCGCGCAGCGCCAGACGCTGCTGTTCTCGGCCACCATGCCGCCCGAGATCGAGCGCCTGGTCGGCAATCTCCTCAAGGATCCGGTGCGGATCGAGGTGACGCCGGCCGCCACCACGGTCGAGCTCATCGACCAGCGCGTGATGTTCGTCGATACCGGCAACAAGCGCGCGCTGCTGACCTCCTTGCTGAAGGACAATGGCATTTCCCGGGCTTGGTCTTCACCCGCACCAAGCACGGCGCCAACCGGGTCGCCGAAGAGCTCGCCCGCGGCGGCATCAAGACCGAGGCCATCCACGGCAACAAGCGCAAGGCGCGCGCCAGCGCGCGCTCGGCGATTTCCGCAACGGCAAGGTGCGCGTGCTGGTGGCGACCGACATCGCCGCGCGCGGCATCGACATCGACGGCATCAGCCACGTCGTCAATTTCGACATCCCGAACGTGCCCGAGAGCTACGTCCACCGCATCGGCCGCACCGCGCGCGCCGGGGCCGCGGGCGTGGCGATCTCGTTCTGCGACGGCTCGGAAAAGGGTTTCCTGCGCGACATCGAAAATCTGACGCGGCGCAAGATCGCCGTGGTGGCCGATCACGGCTTTCCTGCGCTGCATGCTGGCGGCGGCCAGCCTCCGGCGGAATCCGAGCGGGGCCGTCACCAGCCGCGCGGCTTCCATCGCGGCCGCGGCAACGGCCGCGGCAACGGCAATAGCCACGGCAATAATCGGGGCCACGGCAACAGCCAGGGCCACGGCCAGCCACGCGCCACGCAACGGGCCTCATAGTCGCCGGGTTTTCCTTAAGAGGCGGCCGGTTGCATAATCGGCCGCCTTTTTGCTATTTTAAGTTGCAGGTCGTGGTGCGCCGGGGAGCAGCACGGGTGGCGGGAGGTTACGCAAAATTTCGGCTGTGGTGCGCGACCGCGATGGCCTTGGCCGCGCTGGTATTGGCCGGCTGCGCAGGCACCCCTGAAATCCCCTATGACCGCAGCGCCTCCGCCAAGATAAAGACGGTCGGCATCGTCACGCCTTATACCAACGGTCCCAACGTCGTTCTCGCGACCACGGTCGGCCAGAGTTTTGGCCTTGTCGGTGCCTTGGTCGACGCGGGCATGAAAGCGAACCGGGACAGCCGGTTTACCGCCATCATGCAGTCACAGAACTTTGCAGCTGACGCCTATTTTCTGTCTTGCCTGAGCGAGCAACTTCGGGCCGAAGGTTACCGCGTCGTGATGATTCCGGTCGTGCGTACCGAAGACAATTTTCTCGCGACCTATCCCGGATCGGCTCCGCCATCCGACGCTTATCTCGACGTGAGTGAGTTTTACGGCTACCTCGCTGCGGGCGTTTTCGACTCGAATCCCTACCGTCCGTATTTCTCGATCCGCGCGCGGTTGGTCAATGCGTCGGATTCAACGGTGCTGATGCAAGATGTCGTGATCTATAACCCGCTCGGTTCGCCCAAGAACATGGTCACCATCGCGCCCGACCCGGCGCTGCAATACGTCGATTTCGACACGCTGGCCGCCGATCCGTCCGGAGCAATAAACGGCTTAAAGACCGCCGAGTTGAAAACGGCTCAGGCGCTTGCCGGTCTCCTGAAATAGTCCGGCGATGCGAATCCGCCCGATTGTTGTCTTGGCCCTCCTGCCGGTTTTCGCCGCATGCGGCGCGAACTCGCCACCACCGATCGTCAGCCTGGCCGATCGCGCTTGCGGGGCGAAGCCTACTCTGATCGGCGCGCCGGCTCTCGCGCTCGGCAAGGACAATAAGATAGAGATCGCGGTCGATGGCAACGCGCCTTGCGTGCAGGCCGCCAACGGCTCGCGCAGCGTCTATGTCGCCGTGGCTTTGCCGCTGACCGGGACGCCCTATGTGCTGAGCGTACGCAGCGCGATTTTGGGCCAGACCGTTTTCGCGCCGCGCATGGCTTTGCTGGATGGCCAGGGCCGCACGCTCCGCGAGGTTCCGCGATCGGCTTTCAGCTTTCACGGCAGCGATATCTATGCCGCCGTGCGGTCGCATGCCGACGAGCATTTTCTCGTCGTCTTCTCCGATCCCGGCACGGTCGGCCAAGCGGAAACTCAAATTCACGAGAGCGTGCAACAGGATACCTACACTTCGACAGGCCGCGGCGGCACCGTGACCTTTACGACCCTCAGCGGATTCGACCGGGCCGTTGGCTTCACCTACGCCCATAACGGCCAGCTGACGATTTCCGCCGAACCCTTGCCGGGCGTGAACTGACGCAGGCCAGCGGAGCCGGCCATAACCGCGCCGCTGCCCGGGCCCAGCGCACTGGCTGAGGTTTCGTCATTGTGAGCGGAGCGAAGCAATCCAGGCCCGTCTCTGGATTGCTTCGTCGCTAGGCGCCTCGCGAGGACGGCTCCGACGGCGCTTTAAACTTTATTGCTGGCCCGAGTTCGTCTTTCCGTTTGCACGAAGCGCCGGGTGCTGTATGGTGAAATTCCATGACGCGGTTTATCTTCATCACCGGCGGCGTGGTTTCCTCACTCGGCAAGGGTCTTTCGGCGGCGGCGCTCGGCGCGCTGCTCCAGGCGCGTGGATTCCGCGTCCGCCTCAGGAAATTCGACCCCTATATCAACGTCGACCCCGGCACCATGAGCCCCTATCAGCATGGCGAGGTCTATGTCACCGATGACGGCGCCGAAACCGATCTCGATTTGGGCCATTACGAGCGCTACACCGGCGTCGCTTCGCGGCGCAGCGACAGCCTGACCTCGGGCCGGATCTATTCCACCGTGATCGGGCGCGAGCGGCGCGGCGAATATCTCGGCGCCACGGTGCAGGTCATCCCGCACGTGACCGACGCGATCAAGGAAACGATCCAGGCCGATCTGAACGGCGAGGATTTCGTGCTGTGCGAGATCGGCGGCACGGTGGGCGACATCGAAAGCCTGCCCTTCCTCGAGGCCATCCGCCAGCTCGGCAATGAATTGGGCCGCGAACGCGCCATGTATGTGCACCTGACCCTGGTGCCCTATATCCCCTCGGCCGGCGAGTTGAAGACCAAGCCGACGCAGCATTCGGCCAAGGAGCTGCTGGCGCTGGGCATCCAGCCGGATATCCTGTTGTGCCGCTGCGACCGCGAAATTCCCGAGGGCGCGCGCAAGAAGATCGCGCAATTCTGCAACCTGAAGGAAGAGCGGGTGATCCCCGCGCTCGACGTCGACACGATTTACGAAGTGCCGACAGCCTATCATACCCACGGCTTCGACCGCGAGGTATGCCGCCATTTCAATCTCGACGCGCGCGAGCCCGACCTGACGCGCTGGCACGAGATCGTGGCGCGCATCCGCAAGCCCGAGGGCAATGTCACCATCGCCGTGGTCGGCAAATACACCCATCTGCCCGACAGCTACAAATCGCTGGCCGAGGCGCTGGCCCATGGCGGCATTGCCAACAATGTCGGCGTCAAGCTCAACTGGCTCGATTCGGAAATCTTCGAGCAGGAAGACGCGGTCACGCATCTCGAGGGCGTCAACGGGATTCTGGTGCCGGGCGGCTTCGGCGAGCGCGGCACCGAGGGCAAGATCGAGGCGGCGCGTTTCGCCCGCGAACGGAAAGTGCCTTACTTCGGCATCTGCTTCGGCATGCAGATGGCGGTGATCGAGGCGGCGCGGCATCTCGCGGGATTGAACGGCGCGGGCTCGACCGAATTCGGCCCTTGCGCCGAGCCGGTGATCGGATTGATGACCGAATGGATGAAGGGCGCCCAGCTGGAAAAGCGCCAGGCCAACGGCGATCTGGGCGGCACCATGCGGCTGGGCGCCTATGAGGCGAAGCTTATGCCCGGCTCGCGCGTGGCCGAGATCTACGGCAAGACCGAGATCAGCGAGCGCCACCGCCACCGCTACGAGGTCAACATCAACTATCAGCCCAAGCTGGAAAAGACCGGGATGCGGTTTTCCGGCATGTCGCCCGACGGCGCGCTGCCCGAGATCATCGAATTCCCCGACCATCCCTGGTTCATCGGGGTCCAGTTCCACCCGGAATTGAAGAGCCGGCCCTTCGAGCCCCACCCGCTGTTCACCTCGTTCATAAAGGCTGCGGTGGAGCAGTCGCGCTTGGTCTAGGCGGCTGCTATATAAGGGGCCCATGACCAAGCCGCGCCACGTCCATATCGGCAATATCACAATCGGCAACGACCGGCCCTTGGCCTTGATCGCCGGGCCTTGCGTGCTGGAAAGCCGCCAGCACGCGATGGAGATGAGCCACGCGCTGGTCGAGCTCACGGCCAGGCTCGGCATCGGGCTCATCTACAAGACCTCCTTCGACAAGGCCAACCGCACCTCGTCCAAGAGCGAGCGCGGCATGGGGATGGCGGCTTGCCTGCCCATTCTCGCCGAGGTGCGCGAGAAATACGGCTGTCCGGTGCTGACCGACGTGCACACGGCCGAGCAATGCGCGCCCGTGGCCGAGGCGGTGGACGTGCTGCAAATTCCCGCCTTCCTCTGCCGCCAGACCGATCTCCTGGTGGCGGCGGCCAAGACAAAGCGGCCGATGAACATCAAGAAAGGCCAGTTCCTGGCGCCTTGGGACATGAAGAACGTGGCCAAGAAGGTGTCCGAGGCCGGGAACGAGAATATTTTGCTGTGCGAGCGCGGCGTGAGCTTCGGCTACAACACGCTGGTTTCCGACATGCGCGCTTTGCCCATCATGGCCCAGACCGGCTATCCGGTTGTGTTCGACGCCACCCACTCGGTGCAGCAGCCGGGCGGGCAGGGCGACCGCAGCGGCGGCGAGCGCGAATACGTGCCGGTGCTGGCGCGGGCGGCGGTTGCCGTGGGCGTGGCCGCGGTGTTCATGGAAACCCACCAGGATCCCGACCACGCGCCCAGCGACGGGCCCAACATGGTGAAGCTCAAGGACATGCCGGCCTTGCTCCAAAGCCTGATGGCATTCGACAAGCTGGCCAAGGCGAGGAACGGCGCATGAGCGCGATTTCTGACATTCGCGCGCGCGAGATACTCGACAGCCGCGGCAATCCCACGGTCGAGGTCGATGTGACGCTGGACTCCGGCGCCAAGGGCCGGGCGGCGGTGCCTTCGGGCGCCTCCACCGGCAGCCACGAGGCGATCGAGCTGCGCGACGGCGACAAGAAACGCTATGGCGGCAAGGGCGTGAAAAAGGCGGTCGAAGGCGTCAACGGCGAGATTTTCGACGCGCTGTCGGGCTTCGATGCTTCCGACCAGGCCGGGCTCGACCGCGCGCTGATCGATCTCGACGGCACCGACAACAAGGCGCGGCTCGGCGCGAATGCCATTCTTGGGGTCAGTCTTGCATCGGCAAAGGCGGCTTCGTCCGATCTGGGCCTGCCGCTTTACCGTTACATCGGCGGCGTCGAGGCCGCCACCTTGCCGGTGCCGCAGATGAACGTCATCAATGGCGGCGTTCACGCCGACAACCCCATCGATATCCAAGAGTTCATGATCGTGCCGGTGGGCGCGCCGAGCGTGACCGAGGCGGTGCGCTGGGGCGCCGAGGTGTTCCACGCGCTCAAAGCGGCGCTGAAGGACAAGGGCCACAACACCAATGTCGGCGACGAAGGCGGCTTCGCGCCCAATCTCAAATCCGCCGAGGAGGCGCTGAGCTTCATCCTGCGCGCCATCGAAGCCGCCGGCTACAAGCCGGGCGAGCAGGTGGCGCTGGCGCTCGACCCGGCGGCGAGCGAGTTCTGCCGGGACGGCCAATACAAGATGGAAGGCAAGACCCTCGATTCCGGCCAGATGGTGAAATTCTACGAAGGCCTGGTTGCGAAATATCCCATCCTCTCGATCGAGGACGGCGTGGCCGAGGGCGACACCGCCGGCTGGATCGAGCTCACCAAGGCGCTGGGCAGGAAGATCCAGCTGGTCGGCGACGACAATTTCGTCACCAACCCCAAGCGCCTGGCCGAAGGCATCAAGCAGGGCGTGGCCAACGCCATCCTGATCAAGCTCAACCAGATCGGCACGCTTTCCGAGACGCTCGAAACCATCGCGCTGGCGCGGCGCAACGGCTATGGCACGGTGATCTCGCACCGCTCGGGCGAGACCGAGGATTCGACCATCGCCGATCTGGCGGTCGGCACCAATGCCGGCCAGATCAAGACCGGCTCGCTGTCGCGCTCCGACCGGCTCGCCAAATACAACCAGCTCATCCGCATCGAGGAGGAGTTGGGTCCGAGCGCACGGTTTCCTGGCAGGGCGGCGCTCAAACGTTAGCTTCGCACGACGCCCGGCCCGATGGCCGGGCTGTGCTACGCGGCGCGCTATCCTGGCAGGGCGGCGCTTAAACGGTAAAGGCCGGGCTGGATCGGCATCGCGCATCCTTCACCCTTCGACAGGCTCAGGGTGAGGCGTTTTTCTTTATGCCATCCACAAAGCTCCTCACGCTGAGCGTAGTCGAAGCGCGCAGGGCATGAATGCCGGCCAGGCGATTCCCTGCTGTTGAGGATATGGTTTAAAAAGCGTTAACGGCCCGTCAATTGTTCGGTTGACCGGGCGACTCGGGATGTGATTCTTTCGAGTCGTCATGGGGGTTTTATCCGAACTGCGCGGCCGCTTCGGCCAGATCATCGGTCCCATTCTCGGGATCAGCCTGGTCTGCTATTTCGCCTATCACCTGGTGCAGGGCGACCGCGGTCTCATCGCCATGATGGGGCTGATGCAGCAGGTACGCGCGGCCGAGGCCGAGAAGGCCACGCTCGACGCCGAGCTCCAACCGCTCGCCAATCGCGTACGGCTCCTGGAAAGCGCGCATATCGACCGCGACCTGCTCGACGAGCGGGTGCGCGCGGTGCTGAACGTCGCCGCGCCGGACGAGATCGTCATCTATACCCAGAACTCGAACCGGTAATTTTCCGGGCGGAGCGATTCCGAGTCGATCGCCCCAGCGGCGTTTGGGCGCGGTTCCTTGCGCTTAAGAAGCGATCACATTTTGCGACTGTTTTATGCAACTTCGCAGCTGCATCATGACCCTCGGCCAGATTTTTCAGCGCCCTTAACTGGATTTCAGTTATGTTGTATTTTATGTGGCATAACAATAATTTGGACAGAGATTGCTTGCCTGATTCGGGGTTTGGGCGCTAGTAAATCCGGTCAACCGAAAAAGGCGGCGTCCGGCCGCTGACGTTGGGGAGAATTCATGGCCGTCGCCACCAAACGCAAGCCCAGAAACAAAACCGACCAGGGTCCGCCGCAAGAGGCCGAGGTTTCGCCCGAAAAGATGCTCGAATTCTACCGCTCGATGCTGCTGATCCGCCGCTTCGAGGAAAAGGCCGGCCAGATGTACGGCATGGGGCTGATCGGCGGCTTCTGCCATCTCTATATCGGCGAGGAAGCGGTGGTCACCGGCGCCATGGCGGCGATCGAGCCGGGCGACACCATCATCACGGCGTATCGGGATCACGGCCACATGCTGGCCACCGGCATGGACCCCAAGGGGGTGATGGCCGAGCTCACCGGCCGCCGCACCGGCTATTCCAAGGGCAAGGGCGGCTCGATGCACATGTTCTCGCGCGAGCGGAATTTCTTCGGCGGGCACGGCATCGTCGGCGCCCAGGTGCCGATCGGCACCGGCATCGCCTTCGCCCATCGCTACCGCGACAACGGCCGCGTCTCGCTCACCTTCCTCGGCGACGGCGCGATGAACCAGGGCCAGGTCTATGAAAGCCTCAACATGGCGGCGCTGTGGAAGCTGCCGGTCGTGTACATCATCGAGAACAACCGCTACGGCATGGGCACATCGGTGTCGCGGTCTTCCGCCTCGCCCAATCTGTTCGGCCGCGGCGCGCCCTTCGGCATTCCCGGTTATCAGCTCGACGGCATGAACGTGCTGGCGGTGATGGCGGCGGTGGAGGACGCGGTCGAGCACGCGCGCAGCGGCAAGGGTCCGTTCATCCTCGAAATGCTCACCTACCGCTATCGCGGCCATTCCATGTCCGACCCGGCCAAGTACCGCAGCAAGGACGAAGTCAGCCGCATGCGCCAGGAGCACGACCCGATCGACCAGTTGAGAAAGCGGATCCTCGACGGCAACGTCGCCGACGAAGCGCGCCTCAAGACGATCGACAACGAGGTGAAGGCGGTCATCACCGCAGCATCCGATTTCGCGCAGCAAAGCCCCGAGCCCGATCCCGCCGAGCTGTGGACCGAGGTATACGGCGAGGTCGGCGAGGCTCAGGTCTAGATCATGGTCGATGTCCTGATGCCCGCGCTCTCGCCGACCATGACCGAGGGTAAGCTCGCCAAGTGGCACAAGAAGGTCGGCGACGCGGTCAAGGCCGGCGACATCCTGGCCGAGATCGAGACCGACAAGGCGACCATGGAATTCGAGGCGGTGGACGAAGGCTCGCTCGCCGAAATCCTGGTGCCCGAAGGCACCGAGCATGTCGCGGTCAACGCGCCGATCGCCCGCATCGCGGGCGAAGGGGAAGGCGCTTCGCCGCCGCCCGCGCGAAGCACGGCAAAACCGAAAGAAGCCCCGCGAACCGAGGCGCTCGCCGTGCCGGCGGCGCCCGCTATCCAGCACAGCGCCGCGCCGCCGCCTCCCGCGATGGCGGTGGCCAATGAGGTCGAGTGGACCGGCCCTTCGACCACCCTGACCGTGCGCGAGGCGCTCCGCGACGCGATGGCCGAGGAGATGCGCCGCGACCCCGAGGTCTTCCTGATGGGCGAGGAAGTGGCCGAATACCAGGGCGCCTACAAAGTCAGCCAGGGATTGCTGGAGGAATTCGGCGAGCGCCGCGTCATCGACACGCCGATTTCCGAGCACGGCTTCACCGGCCTCGGCATCGGCGCCGCCATGGCCGGCCTCAGGCCGATCGTCGAATTCATGACCTGGAATTTCGCCATGCAGGCGATGGACCAGATCATCAACTCCGCCGCCAAGACGCGCTACATGTCGGGCGGCCAGATGCACTGTCCGATCGTGTTCCGCGGCCCCAACGGCGCGGCGGCGCGCGTGGCCGCGCAGCACAGCCAGGAATACGCCAGCTGGTACGCGCATATTCCGGGCCTGAAGGTGATCGCGCCCTTCACCGCCGCCGACCACAAGGGCCTGTTGAAATCCGCCATCCGCGATCCCTCGCCGGTGATCTTCCTCGAGAACGAACTGGTCTACGGCCAGGCCTTTCCGGTCCCCAGCGAGGGCGACTGGATCGTGCCGATCGGCCGCGCCCGCATCGCGAGGCCCGGCGAGCACGTCACCATCACCGCCTATTCGCAGATGGTGCATGTGGCGCTGGAAGCCGCTTCCAGCCTCGAGGCCGAGGGTATTTCCGCCGAGGTGATCGATCTCCGGACCATCCGGCCGCTCGACGTCGACACCATCATCGCCTCGGTCGAGAAGACCAACCGCTTCGTCTCGGTCGAGGAGGGTTGGCCCTTCGCCGGCATCGGCAGCGAACTGGCCGCGACGGTGATGGAGCGCGCCTTCGACTTTCTCGACGCGCCGCCGGCGCGGGTATCGAGCAAGGACGTGCCGATGCCCTATGCCGCCAATCTCGAGCGCTTGACGCTGCCGCAGCCCGAGGACGTGGTCGCCGCCGTCAAGTCCGTGATGTATCGCTAGGGGCGGGGACATGCCGATCCAGGTTTTGATGCCGGCGCTGTCGCCCACCATGACCGAGGGCAACCTCGCCAAGTGGCACAAGAAGGAAGGCGACACGGTCAAGGCCGGCGACATCCTGGCCGAGATCGAGACCGACAAGGCGACCATGGAATTCGAGGCGGTGGACGAGGGCACGCTCGGCCGCATTCTGGTGCCCGAGGGCACCAAGGGCGTGCAGGTGAACCAGCCCATCGCGGTGATTTTGGGCGAGGGCGAAAGCGCGGGCGACATCGGCAAGACACCCGCCGCCGCCAAGCCCACCGCCGCGCCTGCGCCGGCCGCTCCCAAACCCGCGCCCGCACTCGTATCCGCGCCGGCCGTGGCGGTTGCGCCAGCGCCGAGACCCGCTCCACGCCCATCAGTCCCGCCGCCTTCGCGTGGCCCCGCTTTCGCGCGGCGCGTCTTTGTGAGCCCGCTGGCGCGCCGATTGGCCGAGAAATCGAACGTCGACTTGTCGCGCCTTTCCGGCAGCGGCCCGCATGGCCGCATCGTCAAGGCCGATGTCGAGGCGGCGATGACGCGCGGGCCGGCCGCGGCGGCGGCGGAGCCCACTTATCCCAAGGCCAAGATCGTGGCCGAAGCGGGCAACATCCCTTTCACCGAGGTGCCGCACACCAACATGCGCCGCGTCATCGCCAAGCGCATGACCGAGAGCATGAGCCATGTGCCGCATTTTTTCCTCACGGTGGATTGCGAGATCGACGCGCTGTTGAAGGCGCGCGCCGATCTGGCCGACACCAAGAGCCTGAAGCTCTCGGTCAACGATTTCGTCATCCGTGCCGCGGCGCTGGCCTTGAAGCAATATCCCGCCGCCAACGCCTCCTACAGCGACGAGGCCATCCTGCGCTGGAACCGGGTGGACATCGCGGTGGCAGTGGCGCTCGAGGACGGCCTGATCACGCCGATCGTCAAGAACGCCGACCGCAAGAGCGTGGCGGCGATCTCGGCGGAAATGAGGGATCTGGGCCTGCGCGCGCGGGCCGGCAAGCTCAAGCTTTCCGAGTTCCAGGGCGGCACCTTCTCGCTCTCCAATCTCGGCATGTTCGGCATCCGCGAATTCACCGCCGTCATCAACCCGCCCCAGGCCTGCATCCTGGCCGTGGGCGTGGGCGAGAAGCGCGCGGTGGTGAAGCACGACCAGATCGCGATCGCGACCATCATGAGCTGCACCCTGGCCTGCGATCACCGCGTGCTCGACGGCGCGATGGGTTCGCAATGGCTGCAAATCTTCAAGAAACTGATCGAGGAACCGGCGGCGCTGCTGGTCTAGGGAAAGAGGGAAAATGGCGGAGACATCCTTCGACGTGGTGGTGATCGGCGGCGGGCCGGGCGGTTATGTCGCGGCTATCCGCGCGGCGCAGCTCGGCATGAAGACTGCGGTGGTCGAGCGCGAGCATCTGGGCGGCATCTGCCTCAACTGGGGCTGCATCCCGACCAAGGCGCTGCTGCGCTGCTCCGAGATCAATCACCTGCTGCATCACCTCGACCAGTTCGGCTTTTCCGCCAAAGACATCACCTTCGATATCACCAAGGTTGTGGAGCGCTCGCGCAAGGTGGCGGCGCAGCTTTCTGCCGGCGTGGGCTATCTGATGAAGAAGAACAAGATAACCGTGTTCGACGGCTCAGCATCCTTGGCCGGCCGCGGCAAGGTGAAAGTGACCGGCAAGACCGCGGCGGATTTGACCGCCAAGCACATCATCGTCGCCAGCGGCGCGCGGGCGCGCTCGCTGCCCGGCCTCGAGCCCGACGGGAAACTGGTCTGGACCTACAAGGAGGCGATGATCCCGAAGGAAATGCCCAAATCCCTGCTGGTGATCGGCTCGGGCGCCATCGGCATCGAATTCGCCAGCTTCTACCGCAATCTGGGCGCGGAGGTGACGGTGGTGGAAGTGCTCGACCGGATTTTGCCGGTGGAGGACGAGGAGATCTCAGCTTTCGCGCGCAAATCCTTCGAGAAGCAGGGCATGAAGATATACACCAGCGCCACGGTGAAGAAGCTGGCCAAGGGATCCTCCGACGTCACGGCGACGGTCGAATCGCAAGGCAAGAGCTTCGAGGTCAAGGCCGAGCGCGTCGTGCTGGCGGTCGGCATCGTCGGCAATGTCGAGAATCTCGGCCTCGAAGGCACCAAGGTGAAGGTGGAGAAGACGCATATCGTCGTCGACCAGTGGCTCACCACGGGCGAGCCCAGCGTCTACGCCATCGGCGACGTGGTCGGTCCGCCCTGGCTCGCGCACAAGGCGATGCATGAGGGCGTGATCTGCGTCGAGCACATCGCGGGCCTGAAGACCGCGCATCCCTTGAACGTCCAGAACGTGCCGGGCTGCACCTATTGCATGCCCCAAGTGGCCAGCGTCGGCCTGACCGAGAAGGCCGCCAAGGCGGCGGGGCGCGAGGTGCGCGTCGGCCATTTCCCCTATATCGGCAACGGCAAGGCCATCGCCATGGGCGAGCCGGAAGGCATGATCAAGACCGTGTTCGACGCCAAGACTGGCGAGCTGCTGGGCGCGCACATGATCGGCGCCGAGGTGACCGAGCTGATCCAGGGCTATGCCATCGCCAAGACGCTGGAAAGCACCGAGCAGGAGCTGATCGAGACCATCTTCCCGCATCCGACGCTGTCCGAAATGATGCACGAGGCGGTGCTTGAAGCCTATAAGCGGGCGATCCACATTTAAGCCGATGGCCAACCCCGCGCTCCGCCACCCCGAAAAGGCGCATAAGCCCGACCAGCTGTCGCCGGCCAAACCCGCCTGGCTGCGCGTCAAGGCGCCGCAATCGCCGGCCTATCACGAGACGCGCGATCTCATGCGCGGTCTCAAGCTCAATACCGTGTGCGAGGAGGCGGCCTGCCCCAATATCGGCGAATGCTGGGCGCATAAACACGCCACGGTGATGATCCTGGGCGCGGTCTGCACCCGCGCCTGTTCCTTCTGCAACGTCGCCACCGACCGGCCCGGCGCGGTCGATCCGCGCGAGCCGGAGCATGTCGGCGAGGCGGTGGCGAAATTGGGCCTCCATCACATCGTGGTGACTTCGGTGGACCGCGACGATCTCGAGGATGGCGGGGCGAATCATTTTGTCGAGACCATAAGGGCGATCCGCCAGGCCGCGCCCTCAACCACCATCGAAGTGCTGACCCCCGATTTCCTCAACAAGCCGGGCGCGCTCGAGGCGGTGGTGGATGCGCGCCCCGACGTCTTCAATCACAATCTCGAAACCGTGTCCCGGCTCTACAAGGGCGTTCGTCCGGGCGCGCGTTACCGCGCCTCGCTCGACCTGCTCGCCCGCGTCAAGCAACGCGATCCGGCCATGTTCACCAAATCCGGCATGATGGTGGGGCTGGGCGAGGAGCGGAGCGAGGTGCTCGAATTGATGGACGATCTGCGCGCCTCGGACGTCGATTTCCTCACCATCGGCCAGTATCTCCAGCCCACGCCCAAGCACCACGCGGTGATGCGTTATGTCGATCCGGCCGAGTTCGCCGATTACAAGGCGCAGGCCTTCGCCAAGGGGTTCCTCATGGTTTCGGCCTCGCCGCTGACGCGCTCCTCCTATTTCGCCGGCGAGGATTTCGAGAAATTGCGCCAGGCGCGCGAAGCCAAGCTCGC
The DNA here is from genome assembly GCA_963810055.1 of uncultured Alphaproteobacteria bacterium. Taxonomy (GTDB): domain Bacteria; phylum Pseudomonadota; class Alphaproteobacteria; order ATCC43930; family CGMCC-115725; genus REEB95. The sequence continues at coordinate 15,501 of CAWEME010000023.1, forward strand.
TCGCGCATCGCTCTAGCGTAATGCCCACCCACGCCGAGAAACGCTTCCTGCCCTATACGCCCGAGCAGGTGTTCGATCTCGTCGCCGATATCGAGCGCTATCCCGAATTCCTGCCCTGGTGCGTGGGCGCGCGCATCCGCGAACGCCGCGACAACGTCATCCTCGGCGATCTGCTGATCGGCTGGCGCATGGTGCGCGAGAGGTTCACCTCGCGCGTGACCCTGAATCGGCCGGACCGCATCGACGTGGAATACACCGAAGGCCCGTTCAAGTATCTCAAGAACCACTGGGCGCTGGAGCGCCAGCCGGGCGGCTGCCTGGTCGATTTCTACGTCGATTTCGAGTTCCGCTCGCGCTTTCTGCAAGGCGTGATCTCCGCCTTGTTCAACGAGGCGGTGAAGCGCATGGTCTCGGCCTTCGAAAAGCGCGCGAAAGAGCTTTACGGCTAGGGTTGGACGGTGAAGCCCTGTTTCTCGAACAGGGGCTTGGCCTTGGCGGATTCGATATAGGCCAAGAACGCCGCCGCGTCCGGGTTGGACGAGGACGCGACCAGCGCCGCGGGATAGACCACCGGCTTATGGCTGTCCTCGGGAAAGACGCCGATGATCTTGACCCCGGGCTCGACCGCCGCGTCGGTCTGGTAGACGATGCCCAAAGGCGCCTCGCCGCGCGCCACCAGTTCCAAGGTCGCGCGCACGTTCTCGCCCGGCGCCAGCGAATTCTCGACCGTGTTCCAGACCCCGAGATATTGCAGCGCCGCCTTGGCGTATTTCCCGGCGGGCACGGCATCGGGATCGGCCAAAGCGAGCCGCCCGCCCTTGAGCAGGTTGGCGATCGGGAATCCAGGTGCGATCGTAACCGGGCCGGCGCCGTTCTTCGGCGCGATCAGCACCAGCTTGTTGCCGAGCAAGGTCTTGCGGCTGTCCGCTTTGATCAGGTTCTTGCCGGCGAGGTAATCCATCCAGTCGAGATCGGCGGAGATGAAAATGTCGGCCGGAGCGCCGGCTTCGATCTGCTTGGCCAGGGTGGAACTCGCGGCATAGGAGATGCTCGTGGGTTTTCCGGTGTCGCGCCGGTATTGCGCGGAAACGTCATCGAGCGCGTTCTTGAGGCTGGCGGCGGCGAAGACCAGAACGGGCTTGTCCTGGGCCGCGGCCTGATGCGGCGCGAAGCCTGAAAAGGCCAAAAGCCCGGCCAGGGCCGCCGCCAGAATTCGTGCATGCTTATGCATATTTTCCGTCTCCGCCCCTTGTTATATCCAAATGGATATAGCGCCATCCTGCGCCGGAGATGCGGCGGGAATCAAGCGGCGAAAGCCTATCGCCGATGCGTGGCGGCGGCGTCGAAGACGGCGAGGTGTTTCGCCAGGACGCGGTGGGTCTTCTTTTCCATGTCGCGGTAATGCCGCACCAGGCGGCGGCCGAAAGGCGTAAGCCGCGCCCCGCCGCCTTCCTTGCCGCCGGGGCTGGTGGCGACCACGCGCTCCTTGAACAGGCGGTTGAGCTCGTCGGCCAGCAGCCAGGCGCGGCGGTAGGACATTTTCATGGCGCGGCCGGCGGCGGAAATCGAGCCGGTCTCGCCGATCAATTCCAGCAGGCGGATCTTGCCCGGGCCGACTGCCTTCGTGGGCGACAGATCGATGCGGATGGTCAATTTGGCCATCCGCCGATGCTAGCAGAGATTTAAGAAGGAGGGATCAGCCGCCGTTGGTGCCGGTGGCGCCGCTGGCCAGGACCGGGCCGAGGATGCGCGCGACATAGGCGGCATCATCGGTGAAGCGGATGCCGACCATGCCGATGCCGAGCCAGACCACGTCGGCATTGAGCGGAGCGAGCATGTCGAAATCGAGCCGCACGCGCTGGAATTTCTTCAACTCGGCCACCAGCCGGACCCGCGCGCCGCCGAGCGACAAATCATAGACCGTGCAGCCATAGGCGCCCTCGGGCAGCACCAGCCGGGCCGCCCAATGCACGTTCTTGCGCTCGTGCGTGCGGCGTTCCTGGGAAGCGCGCTCGTCGTGCTCGAATTGCTGGCGCATGCGCCAGAGCGCTTGCGCGTCGGGCCCGTCCTCGTCGGACATCGGCATACTCATAACTATCCCTCGTGCCCCTAATTCGCCTTTAAGGATTATGGACCACTGAACATGCCATGAGTTTATTGACCGTATCTTACGAACCAGCGGGATTCGGACCGCAATTATCCGGCATTTTAGCGATCGGGCGGCGGCTCCGGAGGCTTACCCAGGGCCTTACGAGGCCTCGGTTTCGGCCTCGCGGCGGCCCGGGCTGGAGCGGTTGAGCGCCACGGTCTTGACCAGGGCGTGGACCGGGCTGCCGGGCTGCAATTTCAACTCGTGCAGCGCCCGCTGGGTGATGCGGGCCCACAGCATCACCGGTTCGGAGGGGGTGCCGATGTCGATCCGCAAATCGACCAGCGGCCCCCGGTCCGGCGAGATCTCGACCACCTTGCCGGCGAAGGCGTTGCGGATGGAAAGGCCGGAAACCGGGGCATTGGCCAGCACCACGTCGCGGGCATGGATGCGCAGGCGCAGCACCGTGCCCAAGGGCAGGTCCACATGCGGCACGCGCAGCCTTCCGCCCGGAAACGCCAGTTCGGAAAGGCCGTAAGTCGCGTCATGGCCGCGCAGAACGGTGCGGAGAACCGATCCGGCCTCGAAGCGTCCGGTCAAGGGGCGCAAATCGATGCGGCTGGTCAGTTCCTCGACCGGGCCGATGGCGGCGATGCGCCCGTCATCGACCAGCGCCAGCGTGTCGGCCAGTTGCACGACCTCTTCCATCGCGTGGCTGACATAGATGATGGGCAGGCGCAGCTCGTCACGCAGCCGCGCGATGAAGGGCATGATCTCGGCCTTGCGCGCGGCATCGAGCGCGGCCAGCGGCTCGTCCATGAGCAGAAGACGCGGGGAGGCGAGCAGCGCGCGGCCGATGGCGACACGCTGTTTCTCGCCGCCCGACAATTCCGCCACCCGCCGCGACAGCAGGCGCTCGATGCCGAGCAGCGTCACCACCGTATCGAGGGAAATCCCGTCGCCGCCCTTGCCGCCGTACAGCAGATTGCCCCTGACCGAGTAATGCGGGAACAGGCGGTGTTCCTGGAAGATGTAGCCCAGGTGGCGGCGCTCGGGCGGCAGGTCGATGCCGCGTTCTGAATCGAACAGGGTCTCGCCGCCGACCGCGATCCTGCCGCGCTCGGGCTTCAGCAACCCCGCCAGCGCGTTGATGATGGAAGTCTTGCCCGCGCCCGAGCGGCCGAACAGGGCGGTGATGCCCGATTCCGGCGCGGTCAGGCGCGCGGCGAGATGGAATTCGCCCAGGCGCTTCTCGATGTCGAGCTCGATCATGGCGCTCATCCGGCGCCCCGGATACGGCGGTCGAGCCGGCGCGCCACCAGCTCGGAGGCGATCAGCGCCGCAAATGCCAGCAGCACCGAGATCGCGGTCAGGCGCCAGGCGGCCTGGTCGCCGCCCGGAACCTGGGTCAAGGCGTAAAGCGCCAGCGGCAAGGTCCGGGTTTCGCCCGGAATGTTGGAGACGAAGGTGATGGTGGCGCCGAACTCGCCCACGCTTCTGGCAAAGGCCAGGATGGCGCCGGTCAATATCCCGGGCGACATCAGCGGCAGGGTGATGGTGGTGAAAACCTTCAGGGGATCGGAGCCCAGCGTGCGCGCGGCGGCCTCGAGCCGCCGGTCGACGTGCTCCAGCGAGAGCCGCATGGCGCGCACCATCAGCGGGAAGGCCATCACCGCCGAAGCCAAGGCGGCGCCTTTCCAATTGAACGCGAAGGTGATGCCGAAAACCTGGTAAAGCCAGGCGCCGGCGGCGCCGTTCCGGCCGAACAGCACCAGCAGCGTGAAGCCCACCACCACCGGCGGCAGCACCAGCGGCAGATGGACCAGGCCGTTGAGCAGGATCTTGCACGGAAACTCGCGCCGCGCCAGCAGCCAGGCGACGGCCAGGCCCAGGGGCAGGCTGAAGACGACGCTGACCAGCCCGACGCGCAGGCTCAACAGCAGGGCTTCGCTTTCGAGCGGCGTCAGCATTCTCTTCCTCGCTTCCCGCGCCGGAGCGTTTGTTATATCCAACTATATATAACGCTACCAGCTATCGTCATGCCCGGACTTGTTCCGGGCATCTACGTCTTGAAATCCCCGAGGAATTCGTGGATGGCCGGGTCAAGCCCGGCCATGACGGTGAAGAAAAGCGGGATTACGACACCAACGGCTCAGGCGGCGGCGAGGCGCTTGAACCCGGCTTCGAGGTCGGCGACCAGGTCGCCCGGATCCTCAAGCCCGGCATGGAGGCGCAGCACCGGGCCGGATTGCCATTTCACCGCGCTGCGCAAATGCTCGGGGTAGACCGGCACCAGCAGGCTCTCGAAGCCGCCCCAGGAGAAACCCATGCCGTAAAGCTCCATGCCGTCGAGCATGGCGTCGACCGCGCGCTTGGGCGTGCCGGTTTTCAGCACGAAGCTGAACAGGCCGGAGGAGCCGGTGAAATCGCGCTTCCACAGATGGTGGCCGGGATGGGATTGCAGCGCCGGATGCAGCACGCGCTCGACCTCCTTGCGTTTCTCCAGCCAGCGCGCCAGTTCCAGCGCGGTCTTCTCGTGCTGGCGCAGCCGCACCCCGGCGGTGCGCAGGCCCCGGAGCGCCAAGTAGCAATCATCGGGCGCGGCATGATTGCCCATTTGCGTCGCGGCTTCGCGCACCGGCAGGAAGCTCTCCTCCGACGTCACCGCCAGCCCCATCATGGCGTCGCTGTGGCCGACGATGTATTTGGTGCCGGCAATCACCTCGACATCGACGCCCAGCGCCAGCGGCTTGAAGAACAACGGCGCGGCCCAGGTGTTGTCGAGCGCGGTCCTGATCTTGCGCGCCTGGGCAAGCTTGACGATGGCGGGGGTGTCCTGCACCTCGAAGGTCAGCGAGCCGGGGCTTTCGAGATAGATGAGCTTGGTGTTGGGCCGGATGAGCGCGGCGATCCCTTCGCCCATGGTCGGGTTGTAAAAGGTGGTCTCGACCCCGAAACGCGCCAGGAAATTATTGCAGAAGGCCCGCACCGGGCCGTAAACCGAATCCGTCACCAGCACGTGATCGCCCGCCTTGACGAAGGCGAGCAGGGCGGAATAACACGCCGCGGCGCCGGAGCAGAAGGCGATCGCGCGCTGCCCGCCTTCGAGCGCCGCCACCGCCTGTTCCAGCGCAAATGTCGTCGGTGTGCCGTAGCGGCCATAGACCACCTGGTCCACGCCATAGCGGTTCTTCTGCGCCTTTTCCAGATCGGCCACGCTCTGATGGATGATGGTCGAGGCGTGATAAACCGGCGGGTTGACCACGCCGAAATTCCTGGCCGGATCGCGGCCGGCATGGGCAAGCAGGGTATCGGGCTTTTTGGATTTGCTTTTCATCGGGGCGGGCAGGGGCTTTCGCCTATCTAGCATCGCCCAGCATCGGGGCGCGAGGGCAATCTTCTAGCCGCTGGCGTAGCTCGTGAAGAGCGAAGCGAAATAAAGGGCTGTAGCTCGTGAAGAGCGAAGCGAAATAAAGGGCTGTAGCTCGTGAAGAGCGAAGCGAAATAAAGGGCGGTAGCTCGTTAAGAGCGAAGCCAAACCAAGGCCATCCGGGCGGAATCCCCCTAACCCGAGATGGCGACCCCGATCAATTTGCCGATCCCAAACGTCACCGCCGCCGCGCCCAACCCGATGAGAAGCTGCCTGAGGCCGGAAAACACCACGCCGCGCCCGGTGAACAGCGTGGTGCCGGCGCCGATCAGAAACATGACCGCGCCGCTCAGGCCCGCGCCCGCCCACACCGCCGCGTTGCCGCTGAGGACGGCGAAGGGAATCACCGGCATGGCGGCGCCGGTCGCGAACAGCAGGAACGAGGTCCCCGCCGCGACCCAGGCCGAGCCGCCGAGTTCCTTCGGGTTGATGCCCAGTTCCTCGCGCGCCAGCGTGTCGAGCGCCGCGTCCTTGTCGCCGATGATGCCCTCGGCAAGCTGCTTCGCCTGATGCTCGCTCAGGCCCTTGGCCTGATAGATCAGCGCCAGTTCTTGCTTTTCCTCTTCGGGGAATTCCTTCAGTTCCTCGGCCTCGACGCTGATCTGCGATTGCGCCAGTTCGCGCGCGCTGTTGACCGAGAGCCATTCGCCCATCGCCATCGAACACGCGCCGGCGATCAGCCCGGCGAGCCCGGTGACCAGCACGGCGTGGCTGGAGAGATCGGCCCCGGCGACGCCGGCGACCAGGCTGAGGTTGGAGACCAGACCGTCATTGGCGCCCAGCACCGCGGCGCGCAGCGCGTTGCCGCCGCCGCGATGGCGGCCCTCGATCTGCGCCAGCTCGCCGCCGGTCAGCCCGCCGCGCGGCGGCCGGGCCATGGCCTGGATGATGCGCGCATGCGAGCGCTCGTCGCCCGGCAGGCCCGCCGCGGCCGCCTCCGGCTGCGCGTCGTATTGGGTGACGTCGCTGCGCTCGAGCGTATCGACGATCGGCAGCACCGTGTCGGTGCCGAAGCGCCGCGCGAGCCAGGCGAGGAACCGCGACCGCAGACCCGGGTGCAGCGGGCCCGCGCGGCCGCCCGCGCCGGTGATGCGCCGCGTCCAGAATTCCGCGTGGGCTTCCTCGACCGAGGCGAGGCGGCGATAGACCTGCTTGAGCTTCGGGTCGGTTTCGGCCTCGGCCAGCGCGCGATAAAGCGCGGCGCTGTCGACCTCGCCCTGGAGATTGCGCCGGTAACGGCCCAGGCTGGAACGGCCCGGCGGATTGGGAATGTTGCTCATAACGGCATTATAGCGGCAAACCGCCGGCGCCGCGCTGCTCGTGTGGGGTCGCGGCGCGCGCGCAAAACAGGCAGGTTAGCGGGGTAATTTCGAACGATTGACAAACTCTATCGATTGATACAGTCTGGATCCGTTGCCCAAGCGCCGGAAAGGCGCACGGCACGGAGGCTTGATGAGATCCGCGATTCACGAACGGCCGTTGCGCCTCCGCCCGCGCGTCCAAACCCGCGGCGAAGACACCCGCCGCCGCCTGATCGAAACCGCGATCGCGGCTTTCGGCGAGTTGGGATTCGAGGGCGCCGGCACGCGGCTTTTGACCGAACGGGCGGGGGTCAATTTGCCCGCCATCCAATACCATTTCGGCAGCAAGCAAGGGCTTTACCGCGCGGCGGTCGATCACATCGCGCAGTACATCGAGGACCAGATGGCGCCGGTGGGATCGCGCGTACGGGCGGCGCTCGCGGGCAACAAGAAGGTTTCGCGGCGCGTCGTGTCGTCTTTGCTTCGGGAGTTGCTCGACGATTTCGTGCTGCTGGTTTTCGGGGGCGGAGAGCGCGACCGGCGGAAGCATTTCAAAAGCCACCAGCTGTTCATCGCCCGCGCCGAGGTCGAACAGTCGGAAGCGCTGGAATCGCTTTATGAGACGATGCGGCGCTGCGTCAGCGAACCGTGCAGCGCCCTGGTCGGAAGGCTGACCGGCCGTTCCGCCAAGGACGAGCAGACCAGGCTGCGCACGGTCGCCATCATCGGCCAGGCGACGGTGTTCTGCTCCAAGCCGGCGCGGCGCACCCTCGGCTGGGACGCGTTCAGCAGCGCGCATGTGCGGGCGGTGCAGAAGATCGTCGGCGATCACACCAGCGCCATTTTCGAGACCCGGGGCAAAGTCCCGGCAAGACCCAAGACCAAGTTCCGATCCAAACGATGATCGCGCGGCTCAAATTCCCGGTTCTGGCGGCGCTGCTGCTGGCGGCTTGCGCGGTGGGCCCGGATTTCAAGCGTCCGGCCGCGCCCGATGTCGCGGGCTACACGCCGGAAAAGCTCGCGCCCGAAACCGCTTCGGCCGATATCGCGGGCGGGGCGGCGCAACATTTCGCCGACGGCCGGGACATTCCCGGCGAATGGTGGACGCTGTTCCATTCCGAGCCGCTCAACAATCTCATCACCGAGGCGCTCAAGGCCAATCCCAATCTCCAGGCGGCGCAAGCGGCGCTGCGCCAGGCGCAGGAATACGTCTACGCGCAAGAGGGGGTGTTCCTGCCTTCCGTGGACGCCAGCGCGCAGGCGCAGCGCCAGCAACTCAACGGCGCTTCGATCGGCCAGCCCGGCGTCCACCAGATTTACAATCTCGATACCGCCATGGTCAGCGTGTCCTATCCGATCGACGTGTTCGGCGGCGAAAGGCGGCAGCTCGAATCGACCCAGGCGCAGGCCGAATACCAGCGCTTCCAGCTCGAAGCGGCCTATCTCACCCTGACCTCGAACGTCGTCGCCGCCGCGGTGCAGGAATCCTCCCTTCGCGCCCAGATCGCCGCGACCCAGGACATCCTCGACGACGAAAGCAAGCAGCTCGACGTGCTGCGCCAGCAATTCGCCCTCGGCGGCGTCGCCAAATCCGCCGTGCTCGCGCAGGAGACGCTGCTGGCGCAAAACCGCGCGACCTTGCCGCCGTTGCAGAAACAGCTGGCTCAGGCTCGCAATCGTATCGCCGCGCTGGCCGGGCGCTTTCCCAGCCAGGATACGCCGCAGACCTTCGAGCTGGACGCTCTGCAATTGCCGCTGGAACTGCCGGTCAGCCTGCCTTCGCAACTGGTCGAACAGCGTCCCGACGTGCGGGCATCCGAGGCGCAATTGCACCAGGCCAGCGCGCAGATCGGCGTGGCGACGGCTAACATGCTGCCGCAATTCACCATCACCGGCGATATCGGCTCGGCCGCGCTCGCCGTCGGCAGTCTATTTTCGCCGGGCACGGGGGTGTGGAGCATCGCCGCCGGGATCGCCCAGCCGATCTTCCACGGCGGCACGCTGCTGCATGAAAAGCGCGCGGCCGAGGCCGGCTACGACGAGGCCGCGGCGCAATACCGCGCCACCGTGATCGCCGCCTTCCAGAACGTGGCCGATGCCTTGCGCGCGCTGCAAGCCGACGCCGAGGCGCTCAACGCCGCGCTGACGGCGGAGCGCATCGGCCGAGAACAGCCTCGACCTCGCCCGCGGCCAGTTCAAGCTCGGCGCCATCACCTATCCGGCGCTGCTCGACAGCCAGACCGCCTATCAGCAGACGCGCATCGCGCTGGTCCAGGCGCAGGCCAACCGCTTCGCCGACACCGCCGCGCTGTTCCAGGCGCTGGGCGGCGGCTGGTGGAACCGCACGGACGTCGCCGCCGATGCCGGCGCATCAACGAGCAATTAGGCCCCGACCATGACGATCGAACCGCCGACCCAGAGCAAATCCGAGACCGCGCGGCAAACGGGCAAGCGCATGATCATCATGGTGCTGGCGACCGGGCTGGTGCTGGCCGCGATCTTCGGCTTCGAGGCCTTCCGCTCCATCATGATCAAGCGCTACATGGCCTCGGTCGGCAATCCGCCGCAGACGGTTTCCACGGCCGTGGCCAAGACCGCGCCGTGGCAGAAGCAGCTCGAGGCGGTCGGCAGTTTGCGCGCGGTCAACGGCGCCGATTTGTCGCTCGAGGTTGCGGGCATCGTCGACCAGATCTTCTTCAATTCGGGCGACGACGTGGCGGCCGGCGACCCTGCTGCTTCAGCTGCGCGCCGAGGACGACATCGCCAAGCTCCATTCGCTCGAAGCCACGGCCGATCTGGCCGCCACCACCTATGCGCGCGACCAGAAGCAGTTCAAGATCCAGGCGGTGAGCCAGGCCGGGCTCGACATCGACGCCGCCAATCTCAAGAACGCCCAGGCGCAAGTCGACGAGCAGAAGGCGGTGGTGGAGAAGAAATTCATCCGCGCGCCCTTTGCCGGCCATCTCGGCATCCGTCAGGTCGATATCGGCCAATACCTCAACGCCGGCACGGCGATCGTGACGTTGCAGGCGCTCGACCCGATCTATGTCGATTTCACCCTGCCGCAGCAGGCGCTGGAGCAGATCGCCGTCGGCCAGAGCCTGACCGCGAAGATCGACGCCTATCCGGGCAAAACCTTCGCCGGCAAGATTTCGGCCATCAATCCGAAGGTCGACGCCGACACCCGCAATCTCCAGGTGCGGGCGACGCTGGCCAATCCCGATCACACGCTGCTGCCGGGCATGTATGCCACGGTCGACATCGACGGTGGGATCGCCGCAGGACTACGTCACGCTGCCGCAGACGGCGATCACCTACAATCCCTACGGCAACACCGTCTACATCGTCGACGATCAGGGCCAGGACGCGCAGGGCAAGCCGAAGCTGGTCGCGCGCCAGTCCTTCGTCTCGACCGGCCAGACGCGCGGCGACCAGGTGGCGGTCACGTCCGGCGTGAAGGACGGCGAGACGGTCGTGACCTCGGGCCAGATCAAGCTCAGGAACGGCTCGCGCCTCATCGTCAACAATTCGGCCGTGCCGGCGGACGACGCCAATCCGCAACCGGTCGACAAGTAGGGCGCGGCCTTCGATGAATTTCACCGACATCTTCATCAAGCGGCCGGTTCTGGCCATGGTGATCAGCCTGATGATCCTGGTGCTGGGCTTACGCTCGGCCGGAACGCTGCCGGTGCTGCAATATCCGCGCACCCAGAACGCGGTGGTCACCATTTCGACGACCTATTACGGCGCCGATCCCGAGGTGGTGGCGGGGTTCATCACCACGCCCTTGGAAAACGCCATCGCCCAGGCCAACGGCATCGATTACCTGACATCGACCAGCCAGACCGGAATCAGCACCATCACCGCCAATCTGCGGCTCAATTACGATCCCGACAAGGCGATGACCGAGATCACGTCCAAGGTGACCTCGGTGCTGAACCAGCTGCCGCCCGGATCGCAGCAGCCGGTGCTGTCGATCAAGATCGGCCAGACCATCGACGCCATGTATCTGGGCTTCAAGAGCGACGTGCTGGCGCCCAACCAGATCACCGATTATCTGCTGCGCGTGGTGCAGCCCAAGCTGCAAGCGGTCGTGGGGGTGCAAACCGCGGAGATTCTGGGCGGGCAGAATTTCGCGCTCCGGGCCTGGCTCGATCCGGCGAAAGTCGAAGCTCGCCGCCTACGGCGTCACCGCCGCCGACGTCTCGAATGCGCTCGCCAGCAACGATTACATCTCGGGCCTGGGCAATACCAAAGGCCAGATGGTGCAGGTCAACCTCGACGCTTCGACCAGCCTGCATTCGCTCGACGAGTTCCGCAACCTGGCGGTGAAGCAATCGAACGTCGCCATCGTCCGCCTCAAGGACGTGGCCAATGTGACCCTCGGCGCCGACGATTACGAATCCCAGGTGGGTTTCGACGGCCAGCGCGCGGTCTATATCGGCATCCAGGTGGCGCCCGCCGCCAATCTGCTCGAGGTCATCAAGGGCGTGCGCGCGGTCTTCCCCGATATCCAGTCGCAGCTGCCGCAGGGGCTGCAAGGCCAGATCGTCTACGATTCGACCGAATTCGTGAACAGCGCGATCAACGAGGTGATCCGGACATTGGTCGAGGCGCTGCTGATCGTGACCTTGGTGGTGTTCCTGTTCCTGGGCTCGGTGCGTTCGGTGGCGATCCCGACGGTGGCGATCCCGCTGTCGCTCGTCGGCACCTTCACCCTGATGCTGATCTTCGGATTCTCGATCAATCTGCTGACGCTGCTGGCGCTGGTGCTGGCGATCGGGCTTGTCGTGGACGACGCCATCATCGTGGTCGAGAACGTCAATCGGCATCTCGAGCAAGGCATGAAGCCGGTGCCGGCCGCGATCCAGGCGGCGCGCGAACTGGGCGGGCCGATCATCGCCATGACCGTGGTGCTGGTCGCGGTCTATGTGCCGATCGGATTTCAGGGCGGCCTGACCGGCGCGCTCTTCACCGAATTCGCCTTCACCCTGGTGGGCGCGGTCACGGTTTCCGCCATCGTCGCGCTGACGCTGTCGCCGATGATGTCGTCGCGGCTGCTGCGGCCCCATGGCCGGGACGGGGACGGCTGGCAGGAGCGCTTCTCCGGCTTCATCGACCGGAATTTCGAGCGTCTGCGCAGGCGCTATCAGCGCATGCTGCACGGCAGCCTGGATTTCCTCGCCGTGACCGCGGTGTTCGCGCTCATCGTGCTGGGCAGCATCTATTTCCTCTACACCGGCGCCAAGACCGAGCTCGCGCCCGTCGAGGATCAGGGTGTCGTGATCACCTCTTCGACCGCCGGCGCCCAACGCCACGTTGCAGCAGAAGCTGCTGTTTTCGCGCCAGGTCTTCGAGGTGTTCGCCAGCTATCCCGAGATGGCGCATGTGTTCCAGATCGACAGCCCGAGCCCAGAATCTCGCGGGCTTGGTGCTCAAGCCCTGGGACCAGCGCCAGCGCACCTCGAACGAGATTCAGCCCGAGCTGCAGCAGAAGCTCAACCAGATCGCCGGCGTCAAGATCGTGGCGTTCCAGCCGCCGCCGCTGCCCGGCAGTTTCGGCCTGCCGGTGCAGTTCGTCATCGGCACCACCGAGCCGTTCAGCCGGCTCAACGACGTGTCGCAGCAATTCCTGCAGCAGGCGGTGGCCAGCGGCATGTTCATCTTCCTCGACAGCGACCTGAAGGTGGACGATCCGCAATCGACCGTGGTGATCGACCGCGACAAGACGGCGCTGCTCGGATTGAAGATGAGCGACGTGGGCGGCGCGTTGTCCTCGATGCTGGGCGGCGGCTACGTCAATTATTTCGATCTCGACGGTCGCTCCTACAAGGTCATCCCGCAGGTGCAGCAGGTCTCGCGTCTCAACACCGACCAGCTCTTGAATTACTACATCCGCACCTCAAGCGGCACGCCGGTCCCGCTCTCGACCATCGCCCATATCGAAACCAAGACCATTCCGGAATCGATCAACCACTTCCAGCAGTTGAACAGCGCCACCATCCAAGGCGTGGCGGCGCCGGGCGTGGCCACGGGCGACGCCTTGGCCTATCTCGAGGACCTGGCCGCCCGCACCCTGCCGCAAGGCTATTCGATCGATTACGCCGGCACCTCGCGCCAGTACGTCCAGGAATCGAGCGGCTTCGTCCTCACCTTCGCCTTCGCGCTGATCATCATTTTCCTGTCGCTGGCGGCGCTGTTCGAAAGTTTCCGCGACCCGGTCATCATCCTGGTCTCGGTGCCGATGTCGATCGCCGGCGCGCTGATCTTCATCAGCCTCGGCCTCGGCGGCGCCACGCTCAACATCTACACCGAGGTGGGGCTGGTCACGCTGATGGGCCTCATCAGCAAGCACGGCATCCTGATCGTCGAATTCGCCAACAATCTGCAACACCAGGGCAAGACCAAGCGCGAGGCGATCGAAGAGGCGGCCTCCATCCGGCTGCGTCCCATCCTGATGACCACGGCGGCGATGGTGCTGGGCGTCACCCCGCTCATCACCGCCTCGGGCGCGGGCGCGATATCGCGCTTCGACATGGGGCTGGTGATAGCGACCGGAATATCGATCGGCACGCTGTTCACGCTGTTCGTGGTGCCGGCTGTCTACATGCTGATCGCGGCCGATCATTCCCGGGCGGCGGAAGCGGCGGCGGAGATCGCGCCGCCCGAGGCCGAAGGCGTCTAGCCGGGGTTAAAACCAGCTGCGCGGCAGCTCGGATTCGTCGTCGCGCCCTTGGCTCTTCACCGGCGCAAAAGTTTCGGTGACGAGCCCGCCGAGCGCAACGGCCAGAACGATGAACAGAAGGACGATGGTCATGCCCGCATGACACCCGAATACAGGGTGCGGCGCATTGATCCAGCTCAATTCCGGGCGGATTAAGGCCTTAGGGAAAAATACCTAGTCAGTGCGCGGCGCCGGTCGCCACCGGCGTGTCGCCGGGCAGGCCCCATTCCGACCACGAGCCGTCATAGATCGCGGCCTCGTTCCAGTCGAGCAAATGCAGGCCGAAGGCCAGCGCGCAGGCGGTCACGCCCGAGCCGCAGCTCGCAATCACCGGCTTTTGCGGGTCGAGTCCGGCGGCGCGGAAACGCGCCGCGAGATCGTCGGCCGGCAAAACCTCTTTGGTTTTCGGGTCGCTGAGCTGGTCCGAAGGCAGGCTCAGGCTTCCCGGGACATGTCCGCCGCGCAGTCCGCTGCGCGGCTCGGGCGCGGTTCCGGCAAAACGCGCGGCACTGCGCGCGTCGATCACCTGTTCGCGCCTGGTCTTGAGATTGGCGAGCAGCTGCGCCTTGTCGCGCAAGCCGGGTTTGAACAGCCGCGCGGTGAAAACCGCGGCGGGATATCGGGGAATCTCGGAGGTGACGGGACGGTTCTCGGCCAGCCATTTGGGCATGCCGCCATTCAGCACCGCCACGTCCTTGTGGCCATAGGCTCTCAGGCTCCACCACGCGCGCGGCGATGTTCCAAGCCCCATCGAATCATAAACCACGATCTTATGCCGGTCGCCCAGCCCGAGCCTGCCCATCATCTGGCCGAAGGTGTTTTCGTCGGGCAGCATGTGCGGGAGCGGATTGCGCGCATCGGCCACGGCGTCGATGTCGTAGAACACCGCGCCGGGGATGTGGCGCCTTTGGTAAAGCTCGTGGCCGGTGGGCGTCACGCCGGGGAGGGTGAAAGTGGCGTCGACCACGCGCAAATTCTTGTCGCCGAGATTGGCGGCCAGCCAATCGGTCGAAACCAGGGCCTCGGGATGGGCGTAGTCCATCATTGGCCGTCGAGCCATTTCGGCACCGGCAGTTTCTTCGCACGCAGGAAAGCCGGATTGAACAGCTTCGACTGATAGCGCGTGCCGTAATCGGCCAGGATGGTGACGATGGTGTGGCCGCGCCCGAGCTGCTTGGCCGCCTTGATGGCGCCGATGATGTTGATGCCGGTCGACCCGCCCAGGATCAGCCCTTCCTCGCTCACCAGGTCGAACAGCACCGGCAGCATCTCCTCGTCGGTCACCTGGAACCAGCCGTCCAAGGGCGCGCCTTCGAGGTTCTTGGTGATGCGGCCCTGGCCGATGCCTTCGGTGATGGAATCGCCGGTGGCTTTCAATTCATGGTGCGCATACCAGGAATAGATCGCCGAGCCCATCGGGTCGGCGAGGAAGATCTTCACCTTGGGATTGAATTCCTTGAGCGCGATGGCGACGCCGGCCAGCGTGCCGCCGGTGCCGACCGAGGCGACGAAGGCGTCGACCTTGCCGTCGGTCTGGCTCCAGATCTCCGGGCCGGTGGTTTCGATGTGCGCGCGGCGGTTGGCGAGGTTGTCGAACTGATTGGCCCAGATCGCGCCGCGCGGGCTGGCGGCCGCCACCTCTTTCGCCAGGGTCTCGGAATAGCGCACATAGTTCCGAGGATCGCTGTAGGGCACGGCCGGCACCAGGCGCAGATCGGCGCCGCACAGATGCAGCATGTCCTTCTTTTCCTGGCTTTGGGTCTCGGGCATGACGATCACGCTTTTGTATCCCAGCGCGTTGCCCACCAGAGCGAGGCCGATGCCGGTGTTGCCGGCGGTGCCCTCGACGATCACGCCGCCGGGTTTCAACAGCCCGCGTTCCTCCGCGTCCTTGACGATGTAGAGCGCGGCGCGGTCCTTGACCGAGCCGCCGGGATTGAGGAATTCGGCCTTGCCCAAGATCTCGCAGCCGGTCATCTCCGAGGCGCGTCTCAGGCGGATGAGCGGGGTGTTGCCGATGGTCTCGATGAAACCGTTGCGAACTTGCATGGGCGGCTTTTTGTTGGGCCGAAAGAGGGCAGACTATAAGGGGGTGGGGGAATTAGCGCCAGCGGCGGCGCAGCTCGGCGCGGTTGGCGGCGAGCCAATAAAGCGCCAGCAGGCTGGTGCCGTTGCGGATGCGGCCGGATTTCACGAGATTCATCGCCTGGCGGAAGCTTTTCACCACCACCTTGATGTTCTCGTGCTCGTGCGCCAGGCCGTAAATCCCGGCGGCGCCGCGCGCATCGACGCGCGCGCAGAAGATGTGAAAGACCTCGGTCAGCCCGCCGGGCGAAGGCATCACCCGGTGAATCTTGATGGGCTTGCCCATGATGGCGAGGCCGGTTTCCTCCTTGGTTTCACGCGCAACGACGGAGGAAGGACTGCCGTCCTTGGGGCCGATGATGCCGGCGACCATCTCCAGCTCCCAGCCGGAGAATCCGGCGAGCAGCGCGGGCAGCCGGAACTGCTCGACCAGCACGACTTCATCGCGCTTGGGGTCGTAGAGCAGCACGCCGGCGGTGTTGCCGCGCTCGTAGATCTCGCGTTCGATCTCGGCGCTCCAGCCGCCGCCGAACAGGCGGTGGCGCAGACGATAGACGTCGACGCGGAAGAAGCCGCGGAATCCCCGCTTGCGGCTGATGATCCTGACCGCGCCTCTGCCGGTTTTGCTCTTGGCCATGGGCGGGCAGTGTACGGGAAGCGCGGACGAAAACTCCAGCGCGCGCTTAATGCGCGCCGCGCAGGCTCAGGATATAGGCCACGACGTCGGCCGCTTCCTGGCGCGAGAGTATCAGGCTCGGCATGGTCGGGTGCGGATTGCGCAGCCAGACGTTGAGGCTGAAGCTGGTGGTGCTGGGCATGTCGGCGATGGCGAAAAAATCCGGCGCGTTGGCGAAGCGGATCACCGATCCCTCATTCGCCTGCACCACATGACAGGGCCGGCAATTGTTCTGGGCGAAACGGCGTCCGGCCTGGACATTGCCGGGGCGGGGCTCGGCCCCCGTGTCCGGGACTGCGGTGGGGGGCGGGGATACCGATGGATTGAGCGGCGTCGGCGATAGCGCCGGCGGCGCGGGATTGCGCAGGAGTTCGGCGGCGGGGGTATCGGCCGTGGAGGTCGGGCCGGCATTGCGCGCGGCGTTGATGTCCTGCTCGATGCCGGGCGCGGCCGCCGTGTAGGGGGCGCGTTCGCCCGCGCAGGCGGCCAGCACGGCCAGCGCCGCGCCCGCCAAAATCATTCCACCTGTCCGCATCGGCCCCAACTCCGCTTCCTTATGCCTGTTTATACCCTCCCGCCGGGGCAGGATATCGCCTTGATTCAGGTCAAGCAGGCGGCTTGACGCATTGGCAGGGGAGAAAGGCGCCGCTATGATGCGCGCATGGATTCCCTGGCCGAGAAAAGCGCATACGGCGGCGCGTCTTTCGTCGATCTTGCCGCCTTCGAGCGCGCGAAGCTGGCGACCGATCCCTTTCCCTATGTGATCGTGCCGGGCTTCCTGCCCGAAGCCGCGCGAAGCGCGATTTCCGCCGATTATCCCGATGTGGACCGGCCCGGCAGCTTTCCCGTGGGCGATCTCCGCTACGGCCCGGTTTTCGCCAGTTTCCTCGCCGAAATCCAGGGCGAGGCGATGCGCGAGGCGTTCGCGCGCAAGTTTTCCGTCGATCTCGAAGGCAAGCCGACCATGGTGACGGTGCGCGGCCAGGCGCGGATGGGCGACGGGCAGATCCACACCGATACGCGGTCGAAGATCATCACCGTGCTGATCTACATGAACGAGGATTGGGAAGCGCTGGGCGGGCGGTTGCGCCTGCTGCGCTCGAACAAGAGCCTCGACGACATGGTGGCCGAGGTGCCGCCGGCTTCCGGCACGCTGCTGGCCTTCCTGGTGACGCCCCATTCCTGGCACGGCCACCATCCGGCCAGCGGCCCGCGCCGCGTCATCCAGTTGAATTGGGTCGAAAGCCAAAGCGTGGTGTGGCGCGAACGTCTGCGCCACGGGCTTTCGGCGCGGATCAAGCGGCTTTTCCCGGCGCGCGCCTGAAAGCCAAAAGAGCGCGGGCCTTTCCTATTGTCATTGCGAGCCGTCAGGCGAAGCAATCCAGGGACGATGCGGGCGAGGCTGGATTGCTTCGGCCGCCCCGATATTTGAAAACTGGGCGGCCTCGCAATGACGGCGGTGTTGGGCGCTTATCCAGGTCTCAAGAATAAGGGGCGGTCTTGGGAACCGCCCCTTTCTCAAGATGGCTCGGAGGTTATCGTCAGGCCGAAGGCTTCTCAGCCGTGACGATCAGCGCGGTCATCTCTCCCTCAACCGGTCCCGAGCCGAACCGAGCCAACATGACCCGCTCAACCGCATCCGTCACTTCGCCCAGGCGAGCCGGGTCCGCCGCCTCGATCGCGGCCCGTATCATCGTCCCTTGAACCGTGATCACGGCGGCGTCCCGCGCGGAAGGCGCGCGGCACGGTTGCGAGATACGCTCAACCCGAACCGCACCGAAGCCCGCCGCCGCGAGATCAGCGCGGATGGCCTTTTCGTCATGGTATGGCGGGCTGAGAAGCGATAACGGCTCGCGCCCCAACATGTCTCCGGCCACGCCCGCGGCGATGGCAAGAGGCGACTTGCTCATTGTTTTATAGCTGTCCCACACAGCGAATAAAAACGCGCCGCCGCGCCGCAGCACGCGCGAGGCTTCCCGGAAGGCCGCCGGCTTTTCCGGGAAAAACATGACGCCGAATTGGCAAACGATCAGATCAAAACTCCCGTCTGGGAATGGCAGCTTCATCGCGTCGGCCTGCCGCCATGTGACGTCCGTCATGCCGGATTTGGCTCGCGCAAGATCAATCATTGCCTGGTTGAGGTCGGTGGCCGTGATCGCCGCGCCCGCCGGCAATGTCCGCACCAAGTTCTGTGTCAGAATGCCCGTGCCCGCGGCAGTTTCCAGGACGCGGCTTGGGGCGAGAACCTTCGCCCGGTCGGCGAGTATCCGGGCGTAGGGAGCGAAGTTCATCGGCACGATATAACGGTCGTAGAATTCCGGGAGCGATCCCGAAAATACGCGTTGCTTATCCTCCGACACGTCTTTTCCCTCCCACGTCACGCCTTCCCAACGCCTCGATGATAACCAGCCCGAAATCAGATCAAGGGGCTGAGCGATCTCTCGTTCAGCCCCTTGATGTATATGGCTCGGGGGGTCGGGATCGAACCGACGACCAGCGGATTAACAGTCCGCTGCTCTACCGCTGAGCTACCCCCGAATAGGGCCGCACCATAACATACCGCCCGTTAACGGGTTCAAGCGGGCAAGGGTGGAGGCCGGAAGCGGAATCGAACCGCTGTACGAGGATTTGCAGTCCTCTGCATAGCCACTCTGCCATCCGGCCAAAGGCGGTTCTCCCGGCCAGGCCGGAAGGGCCCCGAGATATAGGCCCTGGCGGCTGGCCTAGGCAAGGCAGCGGCGGCCGGTCCCCTGGCATCCCCGGCGAAAATTAAGGATTCCGGGCTTGGTCTTTGCCCGCCCCGAGTTTAATATGGAGTTCTTGTAATAAATCAGACGGTTACGGTGGGTTCCTCACATGAATGTCAATGACTTCCGCGCCGCCCGACTCGCCATGGTCGAAAGCCAGTTGCGCACCAACACGGTGACGCATCCCGGCGTGCTGGCGGCGTTCATCGAGTTGCCGCGCGAGCGCTTCGTGCCCGCGGGCTTGCATGACAGCGCTTATGTCGACGAGGACATCCCCTTGAAGCCGGGCCGCTTCCTGATGGAGCCGTTGGTGCTGGCGCGGCTTGTCCAGCTGGCGTCGGTCGGGCCCAAGGACAAGGCGCTGGTGATCGGCGCGGCCACCGGCTATGCCGTGGCCGCGGTGGCGTTGCTGGCGCAAAGCGTGGTGGCGGTCGAGGCCGATCCCCAGCTCGCGAAGCAGGCCCGCGCCAATCTCGCTTCGTTGCATCTCGCCAATGCGACCGTGATCGAAGGCCCGCATGAACTGGGCCACAAGCCGGGCGCGCCCTATGACGTGATCCTGCTCGACGGCGCCGCCGCCGAGATTCCGCGCGCGGTGTCCGATCAGCTCGCCGAAGGCGGGCGGCTGGTTGCCGTTTTGCGCCCGCGCGGCGCATTGGTCGGCCAGGCCACGGTGATAACCCGCCAGGGCGCAACGCTCGGCCGCAGCGTGATCTTCGATTCCGGCACGCCCTATCTGCCGGGCTTCATACCGGCGCCGGGTTTCGCGTTCTGAGGCCGGGGCGAGGGAGTTGCCGCCATGCGCCGCGTGATTGCCCTCGTTCTGGGCTTTTCCACCGCCCTGGTATCATTCGGCGCGCGGGCCGAGACGCTCGAAGACGCGCTGGTCGAGACCTACAACAGCAATCCTCAGATCCTGGCCGAGCGCGCCAATCTGCGCGCCACCGACGAAGGCGTAAGCCAGGCGCTGGGCGGCTGGCGGCCGACGGTTCAGTTCACCGCCACGGCGGGACGGGAGAAATTCGAGGCCACGCCGTCCACCGCCTCGGTGGTGTCCGAAGGAATGACCGATCCGCGCTCGCTCGACCTGGTTTTGACCCAGCCGCTCTTTCAGGGCGGCCAGACCGTGGCCAAGACCGCCCAGGCCGAAGACACGGTCAAGGCCGAGCGCGCCCATCTGATCGCCACCGAAAGCACGGTGCTGTTCAGCGTGATTTCGGCCTATCTCGACGTGTTGCGCGACCAATCGGTGGTGGAACTGGATAAGCTCAGCGAGAACGTGCTGACGCAGACCTTGGACCAGACGCGCGCGCAATTCCGCGTCGGCATCTTGACCCGCACCGACGTCTCGCAGGCCGAGGCGCGGCTCGCCGCCGCCACGGCGCAACGGCAGGTGGACGAGGGCACGCTGCAAAGCGACCGCGCCAATTACGCGCGCTTCGTCGGCCATCTGCCGGGCGAACTGACGCAGCCCAGCTTGCGCCCGGCGGTGCCGATGACCAGGGACGAGGCGCTGAGCCTGGCCGCGCTCAAGAATCCGAACGTGATTTCGGCGCTGTTCACGGAAGAGGCGTCACGCGATTTCGTCACCGCCACCGAGGCGCAGTTGCTGCCGAGCATCAACCTGGTCGGCCAGGTCAACCGCACCGACGATCCCAATTTCCTGGCCGATCACGAGGAAACCTACGGCGTGATCGAGGCGCAGCTCGTCATGCCGATTTACGAGGCGGGCGTGATCTATTCGCAAAGCCGCCAGGCCAAGCAGAAGGTCGGCCAGAGCAAGGGGCTGACCGACGACGCGCGGCGTTTTGCCGTGCAGGGGGCGACCTCGGCCTGGGAAACCATCCAGGCGCAGCGCGCCAACGTGATCTCGCAGATCACCGCCATCAAGGCGGACGAAACCGCCTATGAAGGAACCAAGGCGCAGCAGACCGTGGGCATACGCACCATCCTCGACGTCTTGAACGCCGAGCAGGAGCTGTTTACCGACCGCGTCAACCTGGTCAAGGCGCAACACGATCTGGCGGTGGCCGAGTTCAACCTGGCGCAGCAGGTGGGGCGCCTGACCGTCGCCGATCTGCAGCTGCCGGTCGACCTTTACGACGTCGAGCGCTATTACAAGGCGGTGCGCGGCAAATGGTTCGGTTTCGGCCCCAATCAGTAAGATTTTACAAGAGCTAGCAATTTTCTCCGGCTTCCCATACTATATGTTGTTTACAGCCTCTAAGGGGCGCAAAGGGAAGAGACCATCATGTCGGAGCTGAGACGCCAGGAAGACCCGTCGATGGAGGAGATACTCGCCTCCATCCGCCGCATCATCGCCGAGGACAGCGAGACGCCCGCGCGCGCCGGCGCCGCGACCATCGACCAGGAGCGGCAGGACATCCTCGAGCTGACCGACCGCATCGAGGCCGACGGCTCGGTGGTGTCGATCGCCTCGCGCAAGGCGCGCGACAGCCAGGCCTTCGCGCGCGAAGCCCCGGAACCGCTCAAGGTCGAACCGGCCAGGCCGGAGAACGGCCGGATCATCTCGGAAGCCGCCGCCGCCGCCGCCATGGCCTCGCTCGCCGAACTGGCCAAGGAAGCGCCGCAGGTGAAGGTGGGGCCGGTCCCGCCCGAGAGCAAGGCGGTCGAGGACATGACCCGCGAGATGATGAAGCCGCTGCTCAAATCCTGGCTCGACAGCAACCTGCCGGAGATCATCGAGCGCGTGGTGCGCGACGAGATCGCGCGCCTATCCCGCGAGGTCCAAAAGCGCTAGCCCCCACCCTAACCCTCCCCCGCTCGCGGGGGAGGGAATGGGAGGGGGCGCTTGCCGCCCGGGCGCTGCCCGCCTAGAAAGGGTGGATGCTCGACAAGACCTTCGACCCGGCCGAGATCGAGGCCCGCATCTACGCCCAATGGGAGAAATCGGGCGTGTTCGCGGCGCATCCCGATTCGGGAAAACGGCCCTTTTGCGTGATGATGCCGCCGCCCAACGTGACCGGCAGCCTGCATATGGGCCACGCGCTCAACCACACGCTGCAGGACATCCTGATCCGTTTCGAGCGCATGCGCGGCCGCGACACGCTGTGGCAGCCGGGCACCGATCATGCCGGCATCGCCACCCAAATGGTGGTGGAACGGAATCTCGAGCAGGAGAATATCACCCGCCAGGAGCTGGGCCGCCCCGATTTCATCGACCGGGTGTGGAAATGGAAATCCCAAAGCGGCGGCACCATCACCCGGCAATTGCGCGCGCTCGGCGCCTCGCCCGATTGGAGCCGCGAACGCTTCACCATGGACGAGGGGCTCAGCGCCGCCGTCCGCAAGGTGTTCGTGGCGCTCTTCAAGGAAGGGCTGATCTACCGCGACAAGCGGCTGGTCAATTGGGACCCCAAGCTGCACACCGCCGTCTCGGACCTGGAGGTGGAAAGCCGCGAGACCAAGGGCTCGCTGTGGTACCTAAACTATCCGGTCGACGGGAGACCGGGTGAATATGTAGTCGTCGCGACAACGAGACCCGAAACCATGCTGGGCGACACCGGCGTGGCGGTGAACCCCAAGGACGAGCGCTACCGCGCTCTTGTTGGGTGTCATGTGATCCTGCCCTTGGTCGGGCGGAAGATTCCCATCGTCGCCGACGAATACGCCGATCCGGAAACCGGCAGCGGCGCGGTCAAGATCACCCCGGCGCATGACTTCAACGACTTCGCCGTCGGCCAGCGCCACAAGCTGCCGCTCATCAACGTGCTCGACCGCGACGCCAAGCTCAACGACGAGGCGCCCGAGGCCTATCGCGGCATGGACCGGTTTGCCGCGCGCAAGAAAATTCTCGCCGATCTCGAAGCCGGCGGCTTCCTCGCCAAGACCGAGCCGCACACCCTGATGGTGCCTTACGGCGACCGCTCGGGCGTGGTGCTCGAGCCCTGGCTCACCGACCAGTGGTATGTCGACGCCAAGACGCTGGCCAAGCCGGCGATCGAGGCGGTGGAGCGCGGCGCCACGGTGTTCGTGCCGCGGCAATGGGAGAACACCTTCTTCGAATGGATGCGCAACATCCAGCCCTGGTGCGTGTCGCGCCAGATCTGGTGGGGCCACCAGATCCCGGCCTGGTACGCGCCCGACGGTTTGGTGTTCGTCGAGGAAACCGAAGCCTTGGCCATGAACGCGGCGGCCAAGCATTACGGCAAGCCCGTCCCGTTGAAACGCGACGAGGACGTGCTCGACACCTGGTTCTCCTCGGCGTTGTGGCCGTTCTCGACGCTGGGCTGGCCCGAGCAGACGAAATATCTCGAGCATTATTACCCGACCGACGTGCTGGTGACCGGGTTCGACATCATCTTCTTCTGGGTCGCGCGCATGATGATGATGGGTTTGAAATTCATGGGCGAAGTGCCGTTCAAGACGGTCTATATCCACGCCCTGGTGCGCGACGAACGCGGCCAGAAAATGTCAAAATCCAAGGGCAATATCGTCGATCCCATCGCCACCATCGAGACCTATGGCTGCGACGCGCTGCGTTTCACCCTCACGGCGCTGGCGGCGCAGGGACGCGACATCAAACTCGCGCAGAGCCGCATCGAGGGCTATCGCAACTTCGCCACCAAGCTGTGGAACGCCGCGCGCTTCGCCGAGATCAACGGCTGCAAGCTCGACCCGAAATTCGATCCGGCCAAGGCCCGGCTCACGGTCAATCGCTGGATCGTGTCGGCGCTGGCGCGGACGGAGGCGCGCGTCACCGAGGCCATCGAAGCCTTCGAGTTCAACGCTGCCGCCGACGCGCTTTATCATTTCACCTGGGGCACGTTCTGCGACTGGTATGTCGAGTTTTCCAAGCCGATCCTGACCGGCGCGGATGAAGAGGCCAAGGCCGAAACGCGCGCCACCACGTCCTGGGTCTTGAGCCAGATCGTTCATCTGCTGCATCCGGTCATGCCCTTCATCACCGAGGAATTGTGGAAGAATTTTGCGGGCGACAAGGCGGGCATGTTGATGGCATCGCGCTGGCCCGCGCTTGACCCGGGTCTCGCCGACCAAAACGCGGCGGCGGAGATGGATTGGGTGGTCGAGCCTGATCGCGCAGATCCGCACCGCGCGCGCCGAGATGAACGTGCCGCCGGGCAACGAGATTCTGGCCTATCTCACCGAAGCCGGTGCGGAGCAGAAGGAATGGCTTTTGCGCCACGGCGATCAAATCAGGCGCCTCGCCCGGCTGAAGCAGATTCACCCGGCCGATGCCGGAGCCTCGGCCAAGCAGAACTCCATCCAGGTGGTGGTGGAGAACGCCTCGCTGCTGTTGGACCTGGAGGGCGCGGTCGATCTCGGCAAGGAGCGCGCGCGGCTCCAGAAAGAGGCGCAAGCGGTGCGCGGCGAGCTTGACAAGATCGCGGCCAAGCTCGGCAATGAGCAGTTCATCGCCAAGGCCAGGCCCGAGGCGGTGGACGAGCAGCGCGAGCGCGAAACCAACGCCCGCGCGGCGCTATCGCGGCTCGAAGCGGCCTTGGATAGAATAGGCGGCGCATGAGCAAGGCATTCACCCGCGAAGGCGACGAGGCGCCCGACGAGGTCGACGCGGCAACGGTCGAGCATTCGGAACTCCCGCCCGGCGCCAAGAACTACATCACGCCCGCGGGCTTCAAACAGCTCCAGGACGAGCTCAAGCATCTGGTCAAGGACGAGCGGCCCAAGGTGGTGGAGACGGTCGCCTGGGCGGCGGGCAACGGCGACCGCTCGGAGAACGGCGATTACATCTACGGCAAGAAGCGCCTGCGCGAGATCGACGGCCGCATCCACTTTTTGACAAAACGGCTGGAGATCGCCGAAGTGGTCAATCCGGCGGCGCAGAAAAACCGCGACCAGGTGTTCTTCGGCGCCACCGTCACCTATGAAGCGGGCGGCGGCGCCAAGCACAAGATCACCATCGTCGGCGTGGACGAGGCCGATGCCGACCGGGGCAATGTCTCCTGGGTTTCGCCCGTCGCCAAGGCGCTGTTGAAGGCGCGCGCGGGCGACAAGGTGGAGCTGCGCACGCCGCGCGGCGCCGAGAGCCTCAAAGTGGTGGCGATCGAATACCCCGGCAAATAGGCCCCTAGCAACCGGCCGCGCCGCTTTGTATGGTGCGCCCCTGGATTTGACAGGGAGACGGGCCATGCCCGACGCCAGTAGCCGGAAACCGTTCGACAAGTCGAAGCTGCCGAGCCGCCACATCACGGTCGGGCCCGAGCGCGCGCCGCACCGTTCCATGTTCTACGCCATGGGCGTGACCGAGGAGCAATTGACCCAGCCGATCGTCGGCGTCTGCACCACCTGGAACGAGGCGGCGCCGTGCAACATCTCGCTGTCGCGCCAGGCCCAGTCGGCCAAGAAAGGCGTCGCCGCTTCCGGCGGCACGCCGCGCGAATTCACCACCATCACCGTCACCGACGGCATCGCCATGGGCCATGCCGGCATGAAATCCTCGCTGGTGTCGCGCGAGATCATCGCCGATTCGGTCGAGCTCACCATGCGCGGCCACAGCTACGACGCGCTGGTCGGACTGGCCGGCTGCGACAAATCCCTGCCCGGCCTGATGATGGCGATGCTGCGCTTGAACGTGCCCTCGGTGTTCATGTATGGCGGCTCGATCCTGCCCGGCCGCTTCCAGGGCCGCGACGTCAGCATCGTCGACGTGTTCGAAGGCGTCGGCATGCACACCGCCGGCAAGATGACCGACGCGGAATTGCACGAGCTCGAATGCAACGCCTGCCCGTCTTCCGGTTCCTGCGCCGGCCAGTTCACCGCCAACACCATGGCCTGCGTCTCCGAGGCCATCGGCCTGGCGCTGCCCGGCTCGGCCGGCACGCCCGCGCCCTATGATTCGCGCGACGCCTATGCCGAGGCCTCGGGCGAGGCGGTGATGAACCTGTTGCGCCTCCGGCTCAGGCCGCGCGACATCGTCACCCGCCAGGCGCTCGAGAACGCGGCCTCCGTGGTCGCCGCCTCGGGCGGCTCGACCAACGGCGCGCTCCATCTGCCCGCGATCGCCAACGAAGCCGGGATCGATTTCGACATCCACGCGGTGGGAAAGGTTTTCCAGCGCACGCCCTATATCGGCGACTTCAAGCCGGGCGGCAAATACGTGATGAAGGACCTGCACGGCATCGGCGGCGTGCCGGTGCTGCTGAAGGCGCTGCTGGACGGGGGCTTTCTGCACGGCGATTGCCTCACCGTCACCGGCAAGACCATGGCGGAGAATCTCAAAAACGTGGTCCTGCCCAAGAACCAGGACGTGGTGCATCCGACCTCGAAGCCGCTGTCGCCGACCGGCGGGCTGATGGTGCTCAAGGGCAATCTCGCGCTGCAAGGCTCGATCTGCAAGATCGCGGGCATGCAGGGCATCCAGCTCAAGTTCCGCGGTCCGGCGCGCTGCTTCGACCGCGAGGAGGATTGCTTCGCCGCGGTCGAGGCCGGCAAGTACAAGAAGGGCGACGTGCTGGTGATCCGCTACGAAGGCCCGCGCGGCGGCCCGGGCATGCGCGAAATGCTGTCCACCACCGCCGCGCTTTACGGCCGGGGCGCGGGCCACGACGTGGCGCTCATCACCGACGGGCGTTTCTCCGGCGGCACGCGCGGCTTCTGCATCGGGCATGTCGGGCCCGAGGCCGCCGTGGGCGGACCGATCGGCCTGTTGAAGGACGGCGACATCATCGTGATGGACGCCATATCCGGCACGCTTTCGGTCGAGCTCTCGGACGAGGAACTGGCCAAGCGGCGCAAGGCCTGGCAGCCGAGGAAGACCGAATATCAGTCGGGCGCGTTGTGGCGCTACGCCCAGACCGTGGGCGACGCGGAAAAGGGCGCGGTGGTGCATCCCGGAGCCAAAGCGGAAACCCACGTCTTTGCCGATATCTGACGTCGAAGCCCGGGAACACGAACGCAAAACGCTGGTCACCGCGGCGGTGCTGATCTACACCCTGGCGCTGACGGCGCGGCTGCTGCCGGTGTTCGTCCAACCTTCGCTCAATTATCCCGACGAGATTTTCCAAAGCATCGAACAGGCGCACCGGCTGGTCTACGGCACCGGCCTGGTGCCGTGGGAATTCGTCTACGGCACGCGCTCCTGGTTCCTGCCCGGGGTGATCGCCGGGCTGATGGAATTCGCGCGGATCTTCGGTCCGGGGCCGGCCTATTACCTCCCGGTTATCGGCCTGACCTTGGCCGCGCTGGGCGCCACGAGCGCGCTCTGCGCCTTCTTCTGGGGCCAGCGTTTCTACGGCCTGTGGGGCGGCGTCCTCGCCGGCACCTTCACGGCGATGTGGGTCGACCTGGCCTATTTTAGCCCGCGCGCCTTGAGCGAGGTGGTGGCGGCGCATGTGCTGGTGATCGGGCTCTATCTGATGGCGCCGGGCTATGCGGTGTCGGACAAGCGGCGCCTGATGCTCGCCGGTTTCCTCTTGGGTCTGGCGGCGATGATGCGGATTCAGCTGGCGCCGGCGGTGGCGTTGATCGTGCTGTGGCCCGCGGGCGAATGGCGCCGCAACCTGGCGCCGCTGGCGCTGGGCGGATTCGCCGCCTTCCTGCTGTTAGGATTACTCGATTGGGCGACCTGGAGCTATCCCTGGGAATCGCTCTATCGCAACGTCGCGCTCAATCTATTTTACGACATCAGCGGGTTTTGGGGCACCGAGCCCTGGTACGCCTATATCGATCTGCTGGTCGAGCTATTGGACCGTGCCCTTCACCATTTTGATGCTGGTGATGGCGTATCTGGGCAGCTTCCGCGGAAAGACGCATCGCGCTGGCGGCGCTGGCCGTCTTCGCCGTCCATTCCTTCATCGGCCACAAGGAGTGGCGCTTCCTCTATCCCGCCATCCTGCTGACGGTGATCGCGGCCGGGATCGGCGCGGCGTATCTGCTCGACCGCTTCAGCCGGAATTCGAAACCGGTCCTGTTGGCGGTGCCGGCGCTGGTGGCGGCGGTGCTGATTCCGGTGGCGTTGCTGCGGACCCCGAATTACCGCGAGCTGTTCGGCCGCGACAGCGCGGTGATGCAGGCGGCGGTCGAGGTATCGAAGCTGGACAATGTCTGCGGCATCGAGCTTTTGGGCGTTCCGTGGTGGTGGTCGGGCGGCTACAGCCTGATGCACCAGAACGCGCCGCTTTACTGGCTCGATGGCGGGCAGGATTTTGCCGCGCACCAGGATGCCTTCAACACCGTGATCGCGGCGGGCGACGTGCCGGCGCCGTTCGAGAAAAAGACCTGTTTCGGCAAGGTGTGCGTGGCCGAGCGCCCGGGAAGCTGCGCGCCCTATCCGATGCAGAAGCCCGAAGGCCCTTCCGGCATTCCCGCCTTCATGGCGCCCGAATTGAAAGGCTGAGTCCGGTCCGATGCCAAGGGGCATGAAATTCCGCACCCTGCGCCGGGCATCCGATCTCGCCCAAGCCGGGCTGATCGCGCCCGGGCGCGTGGCTGAACTGGAACGGGTCGCCGGGATTTTCGAGCTGGCGCTGCCGCCGCGGATGGCGGCCCTGATCGGCGACGCCGGAGATCCCATCTTCCGGCAATTCATTCCTTCGTCCGCCGAACTCGAAACCGCGCCCGGGGAACTCGCCGATCCCATCGGCGACCGGAAATTCTCGCCGGTGAAGGGCATCGTCCACCGTTATCCCGACCGCGTGCTGCTGAAGCCTTCGCATCTCTGCCCGGTCTATTGCCGCTTCTGCTTCCGCCGCGAGCAGGTGGGACGGGAGGGGGAAAGGCTCTCGCCGCGCGAGTTGGAGGCCGCGCTCGATTACATCCGGGCGCGAAAGCAAATCTGGGAAGTCATTGTCACCGGCGGCGATCCGTTCCTGCTGTCGCCGCGAAGGGTGCGCGAAATCACGCGCGCGCTCGACGCCATCCCGCATCTGGGCGTGATCCGGTTTCACACCCGCATGCCCATTGTATCGCCGCGGTCAATCACATCGGCGTTGGTGGAAGCATTGGCCGCGAAGAAAGCGGTTTATGTGGTGGTGCATGTCAATCATCCGAAGGAGCTGACGCGTGCATCGCGCGCCGCCTGCGCGCGGCTGGTCAAGGCGGGCATTCCGCTGCTGTCCCAGAGCGTGCTGCTGAAGGGCGTCAACGACGACGCCGCGATTCTGGAAAAACTGTTCCGCGATCTCGTGGCCATGCGGATCAAGCCCTATTACCTGCACCACGCCGATCTGGCGCGCGGCACGGCGCATTTCCGCGTGCCCCTGGCCGAAGGCCGCGCCTTGATGAAGCGCCTGCGCGGCCGGGTTTCGGGTCTGTGCCAGCCGGCCTATGTGCTCGACCTGCCCGGCGGCTTCGGCAAGGTGCCGGTCGGTCCGTGCTATGCGCGCGAGGGAAGCGGGCCGCATGAATGGCTGATCGAGGATATGGCAGGCCGCCTCCACTGTTACCCGCCGGGCACAGGCGCAAAGGATTAGCGTCATCCGCCGCCGCGGGCGTAAATCGCGTTTCTTTCCAAGGGGATAGTCTTTCCGAGTCGCGCCGCCAAAAAGCGGCCTTTTATTGCGGCGCGCGGATCGAAGGGGTAAAGTTCCTGTAATATCAAAGATGGCGCGGCGCCTTCCGGATGGGGGCGGGGGAGCCGGGTCAACGGTTGTGTCGAGAGTTTTGAATCGTATGATTCGGTCGGCCCCGCGCGCATTCCTGTCCATCGGCGCCTTGGCGTTGGCGGCGCTCTATGCGCTGGCCGCGCCGGCTTTCGCCGACGGCGCGGCGGTCACCTATGCCGGCACGCTGGTGCGCGGCGGCGCGCCCATGCCGCAATTCCAGCTCGCTTTCCCGGACGCTGATTCCGGCAAGCCGGCAGCCGGCGCCGGCAATCTCCAGATCGACGTGACCGCGCCCGACAAGAGCGTGTTCAGATTCCTGTTCTCGCCGCGGCCGCAATGGGGCTCGAATTACGAACCCGCCACCGGCACCACCAGCAGCGCCGCCGGCTTAGCCTGGAACGACCGCCTCGGCGGCAGCAAGTTCTATGGCGGCTTCGGGCTGGTCGGCAGCGTGCTCAATCCGGGCGCGGACGATTTGATCCACCGCCTCCAGGGCTCGCCCCCGGCGCTCTACGGCACGGTGCATTTCGGCTACGAGCTGAACGGCGAGCAGAACCTGTTCTTGTCCTACGATCGCGCGCGCACGATGGACTTCACCACCGATCGCGGCGAGCTGGGCGATAACCTGCGGCTGAACTACGGCGTTAAGTTCTAGCTCTAGTCTGCGCGCCCATTTTTTTGTTTTGCCGCTCCGCGGCGGGGCTCCGCCTCAATTACGGCGTGAAGTTCTAGCACGCAGTTTGATCGTCATGCCCGGACTTGTTCCGGGCATCCACGTCTTGCCGCACGGCGCTTCACGGTAATTGAGGGAGGATGTAAATAATGACATACTCTTTTTGAGTTCATCGGCAGGATGAATGATCATGCTGGGTTATATAATTGGTATGACATTTTTTGTATTAATTGTTGGTGGCACCATAGCCATCTATGTCATTTCTATTTTCTCAGTTGTTTCACACACCAAAGAAAAAAGGAGGCAAGAGAAAATAGAAAAGGACATATCGTACGAGCGTCCAGAACAAGAATTGGTCAAAGGTAACATTTTTGGCTTTGATAAACTGGGAGAAAGTGAATCCGTAACCAGAACTGACAGTCAAAGCTGGCAATATCCCAAAGGCAACCGCTCTGCGCTAGGTAGCTTTCCCCTAATTCTCATTTACCCAATTTATCCACTTCTCATGTTTGGTGTAATTTTTCTCACCTTCAAGATTTGGATGCCGATACTCATGATCTTAGGCGGAATCGTTGCCCTAGGCGTGGGTCTTTTCCTGGTTATTGGTGCACCCATCGCAATGGTCAAAGGTGCCATTTTTGGGTTCGAAAAAGGACAAACCAACCAAAATTCCATGCCACGAGAAACTACAAGCGTTGGGGGTGCATCTGATCCTAAAGACCGACCAATATAGAGCTAGATGCGTTTGCTATCTAATACAGCATTGTCCCAATTTGATTCCGCGCGTGTCCTAATTACCCTCAATACTGGACAGCAAGAGCTTTAGCGCTCGGATGCGATCTCGCACACCACCGGCGTGTGATCGGACGCCTTGTCCTGGCCGCGCGGGCCCTTGTCCACGGCGCAGGAATGCAGCCGGTCGGCGGCCTGGGGCGAGAGCAGGATATGGTCGATGCGCAGGCCTTCGTCGCTTTGCCAGCGGCGCTGCTGGTAATCCCAATAGGTGTAGAGGTGTCCTTCGGGATGGAGCGCGCGTAGCGCGTCGGTCAATCCCAGGTTGAGCAGCGCGTGGAAGCGCGCGCGCGATTCCGGCCGGCACAGCGCATCATTCGCCATGATCTCGGGATCGAACACGTCTTCGTCGGTAGGACAGACGTTGAAATCGCCGGCCAGGGCGAAAGCCCGTTCGCTGTCGAGCAAGGCCGCGGCATAGGCCGCCAGGCGTTTCATCCAGGCGAGCTTGTAGTCGAATTTCTCGCCCGGCGCCGGATTGCCGTTCGGTAGATAGACCGAGGCGACGCGCAAGCCCGCGATCGTCGCTTCGATATAGCGCGCCTGCTCGTCGCTCTTGTCGCCGGGCAACGCGCGCACCACGTCTTCCGGTTTCTCGCGCGACAAGATCGCGACGCCGTTATAGGTCTTCTGCCCCGCAACCTCGGCGAAATAGCCCAGCCGCTTCAATTCGAGATCCGGGAAATCCCCGGTCGGGCATTTCAATTCCTGGAGACAGACGATGTCGGGCTTGGCGGATTTGAGCCAATGGGTGAGATGGCCGAGCCGGGCCTTGATCGAGTTGACGTTCCAGGTGGCGAGCTTGATCAAGCGCGGCGAGGCGAGGGCGGCCTAGGCGACCGAGAAGGAATTGCCGCAGCCGCAGGACGAGGCGGCGTTGGGATTCTTCACCTGGAAGGACGCGCCCATCATGTCCTCGACGAAATCGATCTCGGCGCCGGCCAAAAGCCCGAGCGAGGTCTCGTCGACCACCAGCTCGACGCCGTCGCGCTCGAACACGCGGTCCTCGGGCTGGCGCGAATCGTCGAAGCTGAAGCCGTATTGGAAGCCGGAGCAGCCGCCGCCCGACACCGTCAGGCGCAAAAAAGCGTTGGGCTGGTTCTCCAGCACCTTCAGCTCCTTGACGCGCCGGGCCGCGCTGGCGCTCAAACTGACGCCTCGCTCGCCGGTGGTGTTGCCGCCTTCGGCCATGTCTCGGAACTCCTCGCTAACCCTCTTGTTATGTGGGGATTATAGCCGGTTTGTCAAACCGCGCCGAATCACCTTAGTGGGTCGGTTTGACCAGAGTCCGCTTTGGGTCAAAACCAGTTATTCCGCGATGTCAGCATCAACTCCGCTTTGCCCCCGATGGCGGACATTGATAGGAAGCCCTTGAACGGCCGCTTTGTGCCAATAGCGGACCTTGCCTGCTTCCCTGGGATCGCAGCACTTCAGAATACGATCGCCTTGGCCGCCGCCGCGAACTGGTTCCTGGCCATCCCGAAAACCAGGCCGGAATAGATGGTCAAGGAAAGCCCCGCGTCCGTGTCCGGTTGACGATTGTTTTACCGTGCAAGCCTAATGGCGACGAAGCGTTGACCATCAGATTCGGCGCGGTGACGATTTTCGTGAGCACGCATTCGATCGGCGTGCCGTGTTCGACTATGCGGAATGCGACGGGCACTCGGTGATCGTCGAGCCACACCACGTCGCGCTTGCGTCCTTGAATGACGTATTCCCGCACGCGCTCCAACGTGTCTTCGACGGTCATCATGGTTTCCTGGCCGCTGGTTACGCTCACATGATC
The DNA here is from genome assembly GCA_963810055.1 of uncultured Alphaproteobacteria bacterium. Taxonomy (GTDB): domain Bacteria; phylum Pseudomonadota; class Alphaproteobacteria; order ATCC43930; family CGMCC-115725; genus REEB95. The sequence goes on from CAWEME010000023.1 coordinate 48,348, forward strand.
CACGAGCCCAGTTTTGGTCGACATCATCAGGTCCGAATGCGTGAGCATGCCGGCGACCCATGGATTGGATGTCTCCACGTCGGCCGGCGCCAATGTCACGCCCTGCGGCGAGGTGATGGCGAACCGGTCGCCTTCGGCCCGGCCGGTAATTTCGACGTTCTTGCCGTTGGTCTGAGTTACGCCGTGAAAGAGGATCAGCCGGCCGTTACGCCATTCCTCGTGGCGCGTTGCGTCCTGGCGAAACATCGTGATGCCGAGTATACGGACCGCAACGTGCACCACGGTTTCGACGTCGATCGTGCCGGCGTTCTGTTCGATCGTGTTGGTGAAAGTACCGATGGAGCCGAAGATCGGGTGCTGGATACGGTACTCATAGACCGTCGGCGCCGCACAAGCAGGCCCGGCCAGCACAATGGTCAGCGCAACGCTCGACGCCAACAATCGGCAATTCATGGCATAAATCTAGCATAGGTTGGTGGGCCTGCGAAGCGGTTCGCCCGGTTCTTGCCGCGTGCCGCCGCAGGCTATCTGATCGCGATGAAAGACCACGCCGTCTCCGGCTTCGCTGGCTTGTGGGAGAGGTGGACCGACAAGGCGGGCGGCGAGACGATCCGCTCATGCACGATCATCACGACTGATCCCAACACATGATGTGGACAGATCCATGCCCTTCACGGCAGACGGCGAGAATGTCCTAATTTGATTCTGCGAAATCCCAATGTCCGCTTTGGGTCAAAAGCGGACATCCGGCCGAATTGCAGAATCATATCCGCCGCGCAGGGCAGATTTGTGGCACGGTCGCCTGAGCAGGCATCTTCGTCCAGGCTCGTGCGGCGGACTGTCGCGCTGCACGTAATCGCCTACGGCTTATGAATAACGCGCTTTATCCTTCGGCATGAATTTTTTGAAAGATATTCCACCAGTACCGATCCTAGGAGCACTCTAGTCGGTCGTCGCCCTTACCGGCACTGGAGCCGGTTGGGCGTTGCATCGCCTGTCGGCCTAACAGTCACGGAGGAGTGATCCGCCCTAATCCGGAAGGCGCTTGACGTAATGTCCCTTACGGTCAAGATCGTGGGAATATATTGCAACAAATGGAGGAAATCCGATGAAGAAAATATTGGTACCTGCGACGATCGCCATGATTGTGGCGTTCACCTCAATGGCTTTCGCCCAGATGTCACCTGCCAAGATCGGCGAAAGCGCCAAGGGAAAAGTGCTTACCAACGAGCAGGGTATGACTCTGTATACTTTCGATAAAGATGTCGGAGGCAAATCGGCCTGCAACGGTCCCTGCGCCGGAAATTGGCCTCCGCTGATGGCCGCTGCCAATGCGAAAGCTGAAGACGGCTATAGCATTATCACGCGCGACGATGGCAGCAAGCAGTGGGCTTATAAAGGCAAGCCACTCTACAATTGGAAGAACGATAAAAAGCCGGGCGACATTACCGGCGACGGCTTTCTCAACGGCGCTTGGCACATTGCTCAGCCTTGAATTCGTCTTCCCGATTTCCCGATCACCTGAACCGGGAAGACATCGTAGCCCCGCCCAGACCCCTTAGGGCGGGGCCTTTTCTGTCCGAATGCACGGGCGATGGGGCGGCTTGGGCTGTCGGCTCTTCGCACTTTGATCGCAGCAGATTCCCAGAAGATAATGAAAAATTCATTTGGCATCGGGGCTAAACAGGTGTTTTTGATTCCGATCGGTAATTCTCGCACCCGATGCCGAAACTCACAAACGGTTATGGCTCAGGTCAGGAGGAAATCATGACGATCTTTTCGGCCATATCGGCGTTATCGCCAATCCTGGGAAAGACCACGGGACCCATTTGGGTAGTGGCAGGATTAGTCGTAATTGTGGGCGCTATTTACCTCATAGCTTTCAGCATGCATCGCGAAGAGGACTAGCGATATTGGGTAGCAAGCGGGCCCCCGCAACCACTTTTGTCATAATTCGCTCGAAATCTCGATTTGAAGGCCACGCGGGCTTGCGACCATCTTAGCCTTGTGGCGAATCAATGTCCGCTTTGCCCCCTAAAGCAGACATTGGACTGCCAGCGCGGAATGTCCGCTAAGCGCCACAAGCAGACATCGCACGCATCACGCCCGCGATGCAGCTTGGTCCCACCGATCACGTTTGGACGATTGGCGAGCTGATCGAAGTGGCGCTACACGGGACTATTGCCGAGTCACAAGGCAAGCGGCGATTTGGCATTCCGCTGGCCTCCAACCCCGGCTCTGGTGCGGCTTCCAGCCTTGTGGCGGCGTAAAAAAAATAAGGCAAGAACGGATAACCGTTTTGCCTTGAGATCAGTCGCTCTGATCGGGCGACGAATGTTTAGGATCGTCTCCCCCGTCCTTTGGACGATTTCCCCTCCCTAAACTTGGGCCGGGACACATTCTTGCGCGCGTGGCCTGGCGCCGGATCAAACCGTATCGAAAATTTCCGCCGGTGTCACATCAAATGCGGATCCTAAAATATTTGTAAGAGCAGGACATGGATGCGGCCAAGCGCGCTTGTCGGGCAAGAGGCGGTCGATATCCTTCGGCAAATTCATTTAAAACATTAGGGCCATTCCGCTAGTTTTCCACTAAGGGCGGTCCACCGGGAGGGGAACGAGAATCTCCCAAACAGGAGGCGGATGGCATGTGGCATTGGCTCATCGACCATTGGATTGTGTTGAGCGACATCGGCTTGGCATGGATCGCGCCAGTCCTCGTCGTGTTCATGGCCGGCAGGCTCCTGCGGATCGAGTATCGCGGCCGGCAGGCCGGCATCACGGTTGCCGCGGTGCGGATGGACGAGGACGGCGCCGAAAAGAAGAAAAATCTGCGCTCCGCCGCCTAACCCGGTTTATGGACGTGTTGTCCCGATCCTCAACACCGGTCGTCGTTGTTTTTACGCTGGCGGCGCTGGCTCTCGCCGGCTGCGGCGGCACCTGGACCGACGTCAAGCGCGGCCTCGGCATGGAGAAGGTCGTGCCCGACGAGTTTGCCGTGACGACGACTGCGCCGCTGAAGATCCCGCCCAATTTTACCTTGCCCCTGCCGCGTCCGGGCGCGGCGCCGACGCAGCAATTGGCTCCGGTCGATGAGGCGCGCCAAACCGTGTTCCGCGCCAGCGATACCCAGCTCGCCACGACGGCGCCGGCCGCGAGCGACCGCAGCGAGGGCGAGGACGAATTGCTGAAGCGGGCAGGCGCCGAGAATGTGCCCAAGGACATCCGCCAGCTCGTCAGCAACGACGCGTCGGCGGCGCCGGACAATTCCGGCTTCGCCGACAGTCTGCTGTTCTGGAAGACGGCGCCGCCGAGCCTGCCGCCCGGAAATCAGGTGATCGATCCCAGCAGTGAGGCCGAACGGCTGCGCGAAGCCGCCGCAAGCCAGGCGACGGCGGCCAACGCGGCCCCGGGCACGGCCGCGCCGGCGCCACCCGCGGTCACAGCCGCCAACGCGCCGGTTATCGAGCGCACCAAATCCAAAGGCTTCTTCGACTGGTTGTTCTGAGTACGCGCCGTCCGGCGGTTTGCCCTCTTAGGCCGCCATTTGCCGCGCCCTTAATTCAACAATCCTATCTGTCAAAGTCACTACTACCGAGATTGGATCCTGGTGGTTTCGGCTTGATTGGGATCGGCGCCTGATCATGTCTGTTTTGGGGAAAAATGCGACATGTCTTCATGTCCGCGGGATGTTTGTTTTACCCCCAATCGTGGACATTGATAGGAAGCTCTTGAACGTCTGACGCGAGATCCAAGCACGCAACTTTGGCGCTATTTTGTCTGGGGAATTAAACGACGTTCATCCGCGTCGGAGAAGTTTTCACGACGCGCCCCGGCGCGGGCATATTCCGTGCCGAGCGAGATTCAGTGGTTTGGGCCGCTGACACGCCACCAGCACGCCGTTTCAGCGAGCCTGTAGAAGCGGGGCCTCAGCCGGTCAATCGCGGCGATTGAGCCACGGCCCTAGTCTCGTTTTTCCGACAAGACGATCTCCCCGGATGTGTCGGAATCTTTGGAATCGATGAAGGATCCGATAGTGTCCTTGCTGCTCTGTCCGGTAACGGAGATTTTAGCCGGTTCCAGATATTCCGGGAGGCTGGCCGTGTTCGCCGCGCTCAGCCAGGTCAGCATGAATGCATACCACAGTGATCGCCTCTTCATGCTTATCTCCCGGTGGACCACTCCCGGAATCAAGCTAGCGGAATAGCCCCGACTTTTTAAATGAATTCTCCGAAAGACGGGCTGAACACTAAGCCGGGCCGAGTACTCATGAATAGAAATGAATGAGAAACGGTTGGTCAATGTCCGCTTCGTGCCACAAGCAGACATAGCGAAGACGCTTCGGAAATCTAATGACACAGACGCGAGATAAAAGCCGATGATGGGGCTAGGCACTAACCGGCTCGGGTTGATTACCCATTTGCACCCTGCTTTCGCGTACTCCAGCACTAAGCTGAAGCCGTAGTATCCGAATTTGGGGTTGAAGGAGTGCGGCTGTGGTGAAGCGCACAACAGAATTGGTTTTTCTTTTCATCAAAGCTGCCGTGTTCACCTTCGCAGAATCCTTGATCGCACTCATGGCAATATCGGGCTGTCAGCCGAACGCGCTTGAAAATAGACCAGCACAAGCGACAAGGAACCCAAATTTTATCTACGAGCCTTTCTTTATCGGTATAGGCCGGATCGAATTCACCGAAATACGATTCTGTCCATTCTGTCATTTTTCTCTCCCTTATCGTGAAGTCCGCTCTACCAATTCCTCTAGCGACCATAGCCGGTTTTCGACTCCCGCCGCCATTGTCGGGGTTGTTCTGAGCGTCTTATGCATTTGGACGAGATGAATCAAATAAAATGCCGTAACATACGTGCCGATATGACCTCCGTGGCAGGTCCCGGTGCCATACCCGGGCCGTGGAGAAGATTATGCTCAGTTTGATCGCCCGCGCTTTATTACTTGTTGCCGCGACCATTACGGGTTGGCTGGTGGCCAAAGACGCACCTAATTTCAGTACTATCCAAATATCGATTGCGTTGCTGCTATTCGTGGTTTTTGTGTTCGTGCTGGCCTTCTGGCCATCAGGATGGTCGAACGCGCTTAATCGTCACAAGAAGTCACGATAGCCCTTACGACGGTCCCAACATGTATCGCGGCTCGGGCAAATAGCGTCAGATGAGTTTGCAACCTAATACATCAAATGAGGATGTACATGGCACAGGGCGATAAGCAGAGCAGGAATTTCTGGAAGCCGGCCGGTTTGGCGCTGGTGGTAGTGTTGGCAGTGCTGGCGGCGGGCGAAGCCTCACGGGCTGCAAATACGCCAACGTTGATCATCAGCCGTATACTGAGCGCCGCGCCCGAGGATTTGCCGTTCGTCCGCGAAGCATCGGCGCCGCTGTTCGACGCCACAGCGGCGGGCGTGGGCGGGGAATGGTCCAACCCGCAGACCGGCAATAGCGGCACCGTCGAGTTGCACCGGATCTTTGCACTGAGGGGCATGCCGTGCCGCACTTTCGAATACACCACCTGGACCGAAGGTCACACCTTCATGACGCGGGTAGTGATCGATTGGTGCAAGGTGGCGGAAGACGGCTGGAAGATGGTCGATCCTCGCGAACCAGCGCCCTGATTGTCGGATAAATAGCAAAAAATCCGATAACCAATGTCCGCTTTGGGTCAAAAGCGGACATGGCGGCATGACCTTGGAATGTCCGGATTACCCGCAAGAGCGGACATTGGATGGTGGCACCTCGACCGCGCTTAACTCTCCAGACCGGAAACGGAATCTCACCTGATTAATCCAGAAATGTAACGAGGGCCTGAGCGGTGTTGTCAAAACCGTTCAAGCCCACGGTACTCGTTTTATCCCCCAGGCCGTGACCTGGGGGCAAGTCCGGGCATGACGGCGGAAATGGGAGCCCGGCGCTCGAATTGAGACACCACCCGAACCCCGCCAAGCGTTGCAACGAATCGGCGTGGGGGATAGCTTCGCCGCATGAATCCCGCGCCGCTTGCTCCTTATGCCGCCCGGCCCGAACGGAGCCGCGGCCGGCTGTTCCGCGAGCCCGAAAGCCCGACCCGTACCGCGTTCCAGCGCGACCGCGACCGCATCATCCATTCCACCGCTTTTCGACGTCTCCAGTACAAAACCCAGGTCTTCGTCTATCACGAAGGCGACCACTACCGCACCCGGCTCACCCACAGCCTGGAGGTGGCGCAGATCGCGCGCAGCCTGGCCCGCTGCCTGGATTTGAACGAGGATCTGGCCGAGGCGCTGGCGCTGGCGCACGATCTCGGCCACACGCCTTTCGGCCATGCCGGCGAGGAGGCGCTCGACGCGGCGATGAAGCCCTATGGCGGCTTCTCGCATAACGACCAGACGCTGCGGATATTGACTTCGCTCGAGCGCCGCTACGCCGATTTCGACGGGCTCAATCTCACCTGGGAGACGCTCGAAGGCACGGTCAAGCACAACGGGCCGGTGACGCCGCCCTATTCCGACACGGTGCGCGACTACAACGCGCGCCAGGATCTGGCGCTCGACACCTGGCCTTCGGCCGAGGCGCAGGTGGCGGGCTTGAGCGACGACATCGCCTATGACAATCACGACATCGACGACGGGGTGCGCGCCGGGCTGTTTTCCCTCGACGATCTCAAGGACGTGCCGCTGATCGGCGAGGCGATGCGCGAGGCGCGCGGGCGCAATATCAAGATGGAGGAAAGCCGCGTCATCCATGAATCGATCCGCCGCCTGATCGACCGCATGGTGAACGACGTGGTGAATGAGTTCCGCCGCCGCCTCGAGGCGGCCAAGGTTTCCTCGGTCGATGATGTCCGCCGGCAGCACGGACCGCTGGTGGCGTTCTCGGACGGGATGCGCGAGCGCGAGCTGGGCCTGCGCAAATTCCTGTTCGAACGCATGTACCGCCATCACCGCGTCAACCGCATGACCTCCAAGGCGCGCCGCGTGGTGGCCGCGCTGTTCGAGTATTTCACCCGCGAGCCCGACGGCTTGCCGGCGGAATGGCGCGACCAGACCGACAAGCAGGACCAGCGCAAGACCGCGCGGGTGGTGGCCGATTACATCGCCGGCATGACCGACCGCTTCGCGCTCGACGAATACGGGCGCCTGTTCGATCATGGCGTGGCGCCGTGATGAACCTGTTCGAGCATTTCCGCGAGCGCATTGCCGCCGCCATCGAGGAAGCGGCGCGCGACGGCGCCTGGCCGCGAAGGCCTCGACACCGCGCGCATCGCGGTGGAGCCGCCGCGCGAAGCTGCCCATGGCGATGTCTCGACCAACGCCGCGCTGGTGCTGACCAAGGAAGCGGGGGTCAAGCCGCGCGACTTCGCCGAGAAGCTCCGCCCGCTGCTCGCAATCGCTCGAAGGCGTGGTTTCGGCCGAGGTGGCCGGGCCGGGATTCATCAACCTCAAGCTCGCGGACGGATTCTGGCACGCGCGGCTGGCCGAAATCCTGATCGCCGGGCCGAATTACGGCGACAGCAAGCTCGGCCAGGGGCGCCAGGTGAACGTCGAATACGTCTCGGCCAATCCGACCGGGCCGATGCATGTCGGGCACGGCCGCGGCGCGGTGGTGGGCGACGCGCTGGCCTCTCTCTTGGAGAAGGTGGGCTTCAAGGTGGCGCGCGAATACTACGTCAACGATTCCGGCGCGCAGGTCGATACCCTCGCGCGCTCGGTTTATCTGCGTTACCGGGAAGCGCTCGGCGAAAAAATCGGCTCCATACCGGAAGGGTTATATCCCGGCGAATATCTGAAAACCGTCGGCGCGGATCTCGCCAAGCGCGACGGCAAGAAATGGCTGGGCCAGGCGGAGAGCGATTGGCTCGGCGTCTTCCGCGACTACGCCGCCGGGGAAATGCTGGCGCTGATCAAATCCGATCTCGACGCGCTGGGCGTGCGGCATGAAACCTTCGCCTCCGAGCGCAAGATCGTGTCCTCGGGCGCGATCGAAAAGGCGCTGGCCGATCTCGAACAGCAGGGCCTGATCTATGAAGGCGTGCTGGAGCCGCCCAAGGGCAAGCTGCCGGAGGATTGGGAGGCGCGGCCGCAGACCCTGTTCCGCTCGACCCAATTCGGCGACGACGTTGACCGGCCGATCAGGAAGGCGGACGGCAGCTGGACCTATTTCGCCGCCGACATCGCCTATCACTGGGACAAATTCAATCGCGGCTTTGCCGATATGATCGACATCTGGGGCGCCGATCACGGCGGCTACGTGAAACGCATGCAGGCGGCGGTGAAGGCGATCACCCGGGGCAAGGGCGCGCTCGACGTCAAGCTCTGCCAGCTCGTCAATCTCTACGACCAGGGCCAGCCGATCAAGATGTCCAAGCGCGCCGGAATCTTCGTCACCTTGGCCGAGGCGGTGGACCAGGTGGGCAAGGACGTGTTCCGCTTCGTCATGCTGACGCGGCGCAACGACCAGCCGCTCGATTTCGATTTCGCCAAGGTGGTGGAACAGTCAAAGGACAATCCGGTGTTTTACGTCCAATACGCCCATGCGCGGGCGCGCTCGGTGCTGCGCCTGGCGCATCAATCCATGCCCGGCGCCGATTTGTCGCCGCCTGCCTTGGCCAAGGGAAGGCTGGAGCTTCTGACCGACAGCGGCGAGATCGCGCTCATCCGCCAGATGGCGAATTGGCCGCGGCTGGTCGAGGCGGCGGCGGAAACCCATGAACCGCATCGCATCGCCTTTTATCTCCAGGAGCTGGCGGCATCCTTCCACGGCCTGTGGCACAAGGGCATGGACGATGCGAGCTTGCGTTTCCTGCTGGAGGGCAAGCCCGAGCTGACGCGCGCGCGCCTCGCGCTGGTGCACGGCATGGCCTTCGTCATCGCCTCGGGCCTCAAGGTGTTCGGCGTGACCCCGGTGGAGGAGATGCGCGGATGAGCCGTCTCGAGATCGATCCCGGGGACCGCCGCAATCCGGTTCTGCCGCCGCCCTCGGCCAAGCGCCGCGCGCGCTTCGGCGGCGTCGCCAAGGCGGTTGCGGCCGCGCTCGCGGTGGCGGTGCTGGCCTGGGGGGTGCGTTACGGCAGCGATTATCTGACCTCGCCGCAAGCCCCGCCCGGCCCGGTGCCGGTGATTGGCCCCGATGCCGGGCCGGTCAAGGTGGTGCCCGAGAATCCCGGCGGCGTGAGCGTGCCCGACCAGGACAAGGTGATCCTCAACGGCGGCAACGCCCAGCCCAAGGTCGAGCAGCTTCTGCCGCCGCCGGAAACGCCGCTGCCTTCGCCCGCGCCCCCCGCGCCGCCGCAGGCGGTGCAGACTCAACAGACCGCGCCTCCCGTGGCGTCCGCCGCGCCTCCGCCTCCTCAACCGGCGGCGCAGCCTCAGCCGTCCCCGCCGCAACCTCAACAAACCTCGACGCCGCCTGCGGTTGCCTCGGCGCCGCCTGAAGCTGCCTCGGCAATACCTCGCCCGGCCGTTCCCGCTCCGGCGATGGTGGCTCCGCCGCCGCCGAAGCCGGCAATGACCGCGGCCAACCCGCCGGCGCCGCAAACGGCAGCCCTGCCGCCGGGCAAGGGGTATTTCCTGCAATTGGGCGCGCTGCGTTCGGTCGAGCTGGCGCAACAGAGCTGGACCCGGCTCAAGACGGCGCAGCCCGACATCCTCGGCAATCTCCCCGCCAATGCGGTAAAGGTCGATCTCGGATCCGGTCGCGGCGTGTTCTACCGCGTTTTGGCCGGGCCCATTGCGGATGAGTCGACCGCTTCGCGCAGCTGCAACCTCCTCAAAGAACGCCATGTCGCCTGCATCCTCGTCAAGCCGTGAACCGCGCGCGGTCATCTTCGGCCTGGGCGGTAACACGTTGACGGACAACGAGAAAAAGTTCTTCCGCAGCGCCGATCCGCTGGGCTTCGTCCTGTTCGCGCGCAACTGCGAAAATCCCGCGCAGTTGAGGAATCTCGTGATGGCGCTGCGCGACACCGTGCGCCGCGCCGACGCGCCGGTGCTGATCGACCAGGAAGGCGGGCGGGTGGCGCGGCTGAAGCCGCCGCATTGGCGGGAATATCCGCCGGCATCATCCATCGCCGCGTCGAAGAACCCGGCGGAGGCCGCTTTCCTCGGCGCGCGGCTGATGGCGGACGATCTAGCCGCGCTCGGCATCACCGTCGATTGCGCGCCGGTGCTCGACCTGCCGGCGCCGGGGGCCGACCCGATCATCGGCGACCGCGCCTACGGCACGAAGCCCGAGACCGTGGCCGCGCTCGGCCGCTCCGTGTGCGACGGGTTGCTGGCCGGGGGCGTTTTGCCGGTCATCAAGCATATTCCCGGCCATGGCCGGGCGGGGGTGGATAGCCATCTGGCCTTGCCGGTGGTATCGGCCTCGCGCACGGAGCTGGAAGCGAGCGATTTCGTGCCGTTTCGCGCCCTCAAATACATGCCCTGGGCCATGACCGCCCATATCGTCTATAGCGCCATCGATGCCGAGCGCCCTGCCACCCTTTCGCCACGGCTGATAAGCCAAACGATTCGGGCTAGCATTGGCTTCGACGGCGTGCTGATTTCGGACGATCTATCGATGAAGGCGTTGCCCGGTAGTCTGTCGGGCCGCGCCAAGGGCGCCTTGGAGGCGGGTTGTGACATGGTTTTGCACTGTAACGGCGAGATGAAGGAAATGAGCGGTATCGCCCGGGCGGTCGGCCCCGTGAGCGCGGAAGCCCGCCGGCGGATCGATGCCGGCGAGCGGCGCCGCTTGGCCGCAAGCCAGCCCTTCGAGCGGTCCGCCGCCGAAGCGCGCTTTGCCTCGCTGCTGGAAGGACAGGCTTGATGTCACCCGAATTTGCCGGTCTCTTATCGGAAGTCGCGGTGCTGGCGCTGCCGGCGGTGTTCGCCATCACCTTCCACGAGGCGGCGCACGGCTTCGTCGCGCATCGCTGCGGCGACGACACCGCCTGGATCATGGGCCGCGTCACGTTCAATCCCCTCAAGCATATTGATCCGATCGGCACGGTGCTGATGCCGCTGTTCCTGTTCGTCGCCTCGGGCGGCAAGTTCCTGTTCGGCTATGCCAAGCCGGTGCCGGTGAGCTTCCACAAGCTGAACCATCCGCGCCGCGACATGGTCTATGTCGCGCTGGCCGGGCCGGCGACCAACGTGCTGCTGGCCATAATCTCGGCGCTGCTGATGTATCTGGTGCCGCATCTGCCCGGGTCGCTCCGGGAATGGACCCAGCTCAATCTGGAATACTCGGTCGAGATCAACATCATCCTGGCGGTGTTCAACATGATTCCGTTGCCGCCCTTGGATGGCGGACGCGTCGCCGTGGGCATATTGCCGGATTTTCTGGCGCTGCCGCTTGCCCGGCTGGAGCGGGTCGGTATCCTGATCCTGATCGCGGCGCTGTTCCTGCTGCCGATGATCGGCGACCAGCTTGGGATCAATCTCAACATCATCGGCAGCGTGGTCGAGGGGCCGGTCAACTGGCTGATCGGGGCCATCGGCTGGATTACCGGGGTGAGGGTGGGATGAGCGCCGAGACCGAACCCTTCGAGCTGCCGCAGAAGCGGCCTCATGCCAGCGCCGATCTGGTGGTGGACCTCGAGGGCTATGAAGGGCCGATCGACGTTCTCTTGACCTTGGCGCGCGAGCAGAAGGTCGACCTCACCAAGATATCGATTCTGCGTTTGGCCGATCAATATCTCGCTTTCATCGCCGCGGCGCGCAGCCTCAAGCTCGAGATCGCCGCCGATTATCTCGTCATGGCGGCGTGGCTGGCCTATCTCAAATCGCGGTTGCTGCTGCCCCAGCCGCCGGGCCAGGGCGAGCCGAGCGCCGACGAACTGGCGGCGGCGCTGGCCCACCGTCTGCAACGCCTCGAAGCCATGCAGCAAGCGGGATCTCAGCTCTTCGCCCGTCCGCTCTTGGGCCGCGATGTGTTCCGCCGCGGCGCGCCGGAGGGCCTGCCGCGGAAATTCATCCCGCTTTACGACACCAGCATCTACGAGCTGCTCAAGGCCTATGGCTCCGGGCAAGAGCGCCACGATGCATCGGTGCTGCAAATCGCGCCGGCCGAACTCTATTCCATGGACGACGCGCTGCAGCGCCTGTCGCGCGTGGTCGGCCATGTGCCGGAATGGCGCACACTGATGAGCTTCCTGCCGGCCCGTCTGGGCGACGCGCTGGTGCGCCGCTCGGCCATCGCATCGACATTTGCCGCCAGCCTGGAATTGGTGCGTTCCGGCAAGATCCAACTGCGCCAGGAAACCGCCTTCGGCCCGATCTATCTGCGCAGCCCGCCGCACGCAGCTTTACGAGAAAAACGAGAAGAAAATGAGCAAGACCGACAAGCATAAGCATAAAGAAAAAGACAGTCAGCACGCCGATCATCTGCGGTTGCTGGAAGCGTTGCTGTTCGCCTCGGCCTCGCCGGTGGACGAGGACAATATCCGGCTGCGCCTGCCCAAGAGCGCCGACATTCCGTCGCTGATCGCCGAGATCGAAGCGCATTACCGCGGCCGCGGCGTCAATCTCGTCAAGGTGGCGGGAGGCTGGACGATGCGCACCGCGCCCGATCTGGGCCCGCGCCTGAAGCTCGAGCAGAAGGTACAGCGCAAGCTTTCCCGCGCCGCGATCGAGACCCTGGCAATCATTGCCTATCACCAGCCGGTGACGCGCGCCGAGATCGAGGACATCCGTGGCGTGGTGGTTTCCACCGGCACGCTCGACGTGCTGATGGAATCGAATTGGATAGCGCCCAAGGGACGGCGGGAAACCCCGGGAAGGCCGGTGACCTGGGTCACCACCGAGGCCTTCCTACAGCATTTCGGATTGTCCGAGATCGGCGATCTGCCGGGCCTGGAGGAGCTGCGCGCCGCCGGGCTGATCGGGGCGCGGATGGAATTCGCCCTGCCCGAGGCCGGACATCTTGCCGAATTGCCGCTGAACCAGCCCGAGGAGAGGAGCGAAACGGACAGGACGGAAGAGGCGGAAGCGGCGGAAGAGCTTGCCCCGCGCGACATCGATGATTGAAGCGGCGGCCCATGTTTGATTTTGCCTGGTCCGAGTTGGCGTTGATCGCCGTGGTGGCATTGGTCGTCATCGGCCCGAAGGATCTGCCGCGCGTGCTCAAGACCGCGGGGATTTGGGTGCGCAAGGCGCGCGGCATCGCCCGCGAATTCCAGGGCAGCCTCGAGCAGATGGTGCGCGAGGCCGAACTCGAAGACATGAAGAAGAATCTCGACAAGGCGGCGGGATTCAATTTCGACGACGAGGTGAAGAAGACCATCGATCCGAAAGGCGAGATCGAGCAGGCGCTGGCCCCGCCCGAGCTTCCCCATCCGCTCGCGGACGCACCCAAGCCGGAGGAAAAACCGGCCGAGACGCCTGCGCCCGCGCCGGATAACAAGGCCACGTCATGACCGAGGCCGGCGAGGAACTCGAAGAAGGCAAGATGCCGCTGCTCGAGCATCTGATCGAGCTGAGAAAGCGGCTGATTTATTCCGCGACTGCCTTCCTGATCGCTTTTGCCCCGTGCTGGTATTTCAGCAAGACCATCTACAATTTCCTCGCCGCGCCTTTGGCAGCGGCGCTCGCCAATCAGGCCGGGCGGCATCTGATCTACACCGACCTGACCGAGGCGTTTTTCACCGATTTGCGCGTGGCGTTCTGGTCGGCTTTCTGCCTGGCCTTTCCCTTCATGGTGACCCAGCTCTGGCTGTTCGTCGCGCCTGGGCTTTACAAGCAGGAGCGCCGCGCCTTCCTGCCCTATCTCTTTGCCTCGCCGCTGCTGTTCATCGCCGGCGGGTCACTGGTTTATTTCGTCATCTTCCCGGTGGCGTGGCGGTTCTTCTTGAGCTTCGAATCTCCGGGCGGGCCGGGCTCGCTGCCCATTGAAGTAGAACCTAAAGTTTCCGAATACCTGACGCTGGTCATGCGGCTGGTGCTGGCCTTCGGCGTCGCCTTCCAGCTGCCGGTTTTGCTCACCTTGATGGCGCGGGTGGGGTTGGTTTCCTCAGCCACCCTCGCCGCCAAGCGCCGTTATGCCATTGTCGGCGTGTTCATCGCCGCCGCGATATTGACGCCGCCCGACATCTTCAGCCAGGTATCCTTGGCTGTGCCGCTGCTGCTGCTGTACGAAATCTCGATCTTCTGCTGCCGCATGGTCGAGAAGAAGCGCGCTCAACGCGAGGCGGAGGAAGAGGCCGAGCTCGGCCTCAAGCCCGGCGCGCGCAATGAAACGAAAGATACGGGAGAGAAAACTGATGCTTGAGCTCTATCACGCGCCGCAATCGACGTGCAGCCAGAAGGTGCGCATCTGCCTGGCCGAGAAGAATCTCGATTGGACCGAGCGGCGGGTGAACCTCGCCAAGAACGAGCAGTTGCGGCCTGAATACCTGGCGCTCAATCCCAATGGCGTGGTGCCGACGCTGGTGCATGATGGCAAGGTGATCATCGATTCGAGCGTGATCCTGGAATATCTCGACGAGGTGTTTCCGAAACCGCTGTTGTCGCCCGCGGACCCGGCGCGCCGCGCCCAGATGCGCGCCTGGATGCGTTTTCTCGAAGAGGTGCCGACCGCGGCCATCCGCGTGCCGAGTTTCCACATGGCGCTGGCCAACCGCTTCAACGAACTGGACGAGAAACAGTTCCGCGCCAGCGAGGCCGACGTCCGCCCGGTGCGCAAGAACTTCTACCGCCGCATGGGGCCGAAAGGGTTCAGCGAGGAAGACGTGGCCGCCTCGCTCGATGAATTGAAACGCACGGTCGAACGCATGGAAACCGCGCTGGAACGCGAGGGCGGTCCATGGCTGATGGGGCAGGACTACACGCTGGCCGACATCGTGGTGACGCCGAGCATCGACCGCATGAACGATCTGGGATTGTCGGCGATCTGGGCGAAGAAACCGCGCGTCACGGCGTGGTACGCGCGCATGCAGGCGCGCCCGGCGTTCAAGAAAGCCTATTTCTCCGGCAGCCGCCTGTCCGAATTCATGACCATCAAGCCGTTGCACGTGCCGGTTCCGTCCTGAGCTAAGCCCGATGTTTGACATCAAAACCATCCGCGACAATCCCGAGGCCTTCGACAAGGGCCTGAAACGGCGCGGCATGGAGCCGCTTTCCGGACAAATTCTGCGGCTCGATGCGCGTTGGCGCGAGTTTCAGACCCAGTCCGAGCAGCTTCAGGCTGAGCGCAACAAGCTTGCCAAGGAGATCGGCACGGCCAAGGCCAAGGGCGGCGATGCTGCGGCGCTCATGAAACAAGTTGCCGAGAGCAAAGAAAAGCAGGCGGTGCTGGAGGCCGAAGCCACCAGCCTGCGCGCAGCGATCGACGCGGCGCTGGCGCCCATCCCCAACCTGCCCGCCGATGACGTGCCCGAAGGCAGGGATGCCGCGTCCAACAAGTTGGTGCGCGAAAGCGGCAAGCAGCCCCATTTCCCGTTCAAGGCCAAGGATCACGCCGCGCTCGGCGAAGCACTCGGCATGATGGATTTCGAGCGCGCGACCAGGATTTCCGGATCGCGCTTTGTCGTGCTGTCGGGCGGGCTCGCCCGGCTGGAACGCGCGCTGGCGGCTTTCATGCTCGATCTGCACACCAAGGAATTCGGCTATACCGAAATCTCGCCGCCCTATCTGGTGCGCGACGAAGCCGCTTTCGGCACCGGGCAGCTTCCGAAATTCTCAGAAGACCTTTTCCGCACCACAACCGGGCTGTGGCTGATCCCGACCGCGGAAATCCCGCTCACCAACCTAGTGCGCGAGGAGATCCTGGACCAGGCCCGATTGCCGCTGCGTTATACCGCGCTGACGACCTGTTTTCGCTCCGAGGCCGGGGCGGCGGGCAAGGATACGCGCGGCATGATCCGCCAACACCAGTTCAATAAGGTGGAACTGGTTTCCATCGTCCATCCCGACAAATCGAATGAAGAGCATGAGCGCATGACGGCATGCGCCGAGGAAGTGCTGAAACGCCTGGGCCTGGCCTATCGCGTGATGCTGCTTTGCGCCGGCGACATGGGCGCCGCTTCGCGCAAGACCTACGATCTCGAAGTCTGGCTGCCGGGGCAGGGGGCCTATCGCGAAATCTCCTCCTGCTCCAATTGCGGCGATTACCAGGCGCGGCGCATGGGCGCGCGCTTCAAGGCTCCGGGCGAAAAGGGCACGCGCTTTGTCCACACCCTCAACGGCTCGGGCCTGGCGGTGGGCCGCGCACTCATCGCGATCATTGAAAATTACCAGCAGGAAGATGGCTCGATCGCAGTGCCCGAGGCGCTGCAATCCTATATGGGCGGGGCCAAGACGATTGCCGCCAGAAGCTGACAGCGCCGAAATCAAGGAGAAGCGCGCGCATCTTCTGGCTGAGCTGCGCGCCGAGGGCATCACCGACAGCCGTGTGCTCGACGCCATGGAGCACACGCCGCGTGAATTGTTCGTGCCGGCGGCCTTCCGCGGTCAGGCCTATGACAACGTGGCTTTGCCCATCGGCCACGGCCAGACCATCAGCCAGCCCTATATCGTCGCGCTGATGACCCAGGCGCTGGAGGCGGGCGAGCGCGATAAGGTGCTGGAGGTGGGCACCGGCTCGGGCTATCAGGCGGCGGTGCTGGCGCGGCTGTGCCGCCGCGTGCTCACCATCGAGCGCCACCGCGCGCTCTTGAAAGAGGCCGAGGCGCGCTTTGCCAAGCTGCGTTTGCACAATGTCACCGGCCGCTTCGGCGACGGCACCAAGGGCTGGCCCGGGCACGAGACCTTCGACCGTATCATCGTCACCGCGGCGGCTTCCCATATTTCCGAAAATCTGCTCGCGCATCTGGCCGAAGGCGGCGTGATGGTGGCGCCCATCGGCGAAAGCCGGCAAGACCAGAAGCTTTACCGCGTGAGCCGCCGGGACGGCCGTTTGCAGGCCGAGGAATTGTGCCAGGTGCGCTTCGTGCCCCTAGTTGCCGGACTCCCGCGGGAAGGCGGGGCGCGCGAAGCTCTGTCGCGGGCAGGCAAGCGCGACTAGACTGGCGCCATGCGCGGGCGTGGAAGAATTCCGCTTTTATTGCTGATGGGACTCGCAGCTTGCGGGCCGCGCGCCGAGCCGCCGGCGCCGGTCACCATCCATGCCGATCACAACGCCTTGCGCACGCCGCCGCAGGAATCATCGCCGGTCCATAGGGATTCGGCGGCAACGCCGACGGGGACCCAAAGGAATTCGGAGGCGCGGGCGGGCGGCTCCGTGGCCGCGGCGGTGCCGGCGAACGAACCCGTTCGCGCCGGGAACGGACGGATCACGGTACAGAACGGCGACACGCTCTATGCCATTTCGCGCCGTACCGGCGTGCCGGTGCGCGACCTGATCGACGCCAACAATCTCGATCCGCCCTTCACCTTGACCACCGGGCAGCAATTGACCGTGCCGCAGCAACGACGTCACGTCGTGAAAGCAGGCGAAACGCTTTACAGCATCGCCAATCAATATGGCGTCGATATGAGCACGCTCGCCAGCGCCAATGCGCTCCAGCCGCCTTACACGGTGCGGGTCGGGGATTCGCTGCTGCTGCCAGCCGCGCCGGAACAGGTGGCGGTTCAAGGAGGTTTGTCGGCTCCGCCGACGGGGCCGCCGCCGCCGCCCGAGAAGCCGCTAGCACCCGGCGCCACCGCGAACGCGTCCCAGGAAGGTTCTTCGGATTCGCCGCGGGCCAAGCCGGCAGGGCCGTTGCCCGCGCCGCCGCCGCGCGGCGGCAATTTCCTGTGGCCGGTCAAAGGCAAGGTCATCGAGCGCTACGGCGAGGGACCAAACGGAACGCATAATGACGGCATCAACATCGCCGCGCCCAAGGACGCGCCGGTGCACGCGGCCGATGCGGGCGTGGTCGCCTATGCCGGCAACGAGCTCAAGGGCTACGGCAATCTCTTGCTGATCAAGCACGCCGGCGGCTGGATGACCGCCTATGCGCATAACGACGTGCTGCTGGTGAAGCGCGGCGAAACCGTGAAGCGCGGCCAGGAAATCGCCAAAGTGGGATCGACCGGCGTCAACGGCCCGCCGGAGCTCCATTTCGAGATCAGGCGCGGCACCAAGGCGCTCGATCCCGATCAATATTTGTCCGCCACTCAAGCGAGTGCGAAATAGGCAGCGCGTCAGCCGAGTTTTTTGCCTAGTCTTCCCGCCAAATCCTGGATGTATTGCCAGGCAACGCGGCCGGAGCGCGCGCCGCGCGTGATCGCCCATTCGGAGGATTCGGCCTTGAGCTTGTCGTGCGGATAGTGGAGACCGAAGCGTTCGGCATAGCCGCGCACGATCGCATGATAGGTTTCCTGGTCGCAGGCGTGAAATCCCAGCCACAGGCCGAAACGGTCGGAGAGCGAAACCTTTTCCTCCACCGCCTCGCTGGGGCTGATCGCGGTCGAGCGTTCGTTCTCGATCATCTCGCGCGACATGAGATGGCGGCGGTTCGAAGTGGCATAGAGCACGACATTGGGCGGCCTGCCCTCGATGCCGCCTTCGAGCACGCCCTTCAAGGATTTGTAGCTGGTATCGGCCTGGTCGAAGGAGAGGTCGTCGCAGAACAGCAGGCAGAGCCGCTTGGTTTCGCGCAATCGCGACAGCAAAACCGGCAGGCTGGGGATGTCCTCGCGGTGGATCTCGACCAGCACCAGCGAGCGGGGCTTCTCCTGATTGACCGCCGCATGCGCGGCCTTGACCAGGGAGGACTTGCCCATGCCGCGCGCCCCCCACAGCAGCACGTTGTTGGCGGGCAGGCCCTTGGCGAAACGCCGGGTATTGTCGAGCAATATGTCGCGCACCCGGTCGATGCCCTGGAGCAGATCGAGATCGACGCGGCTGACCTTCTTCACCGGTTCCAGATATTGGCTTTCGGCGTGCCAGACGAAGGCGTCGGCGGCATCGAGATCGCTCACGGGCGCGGGCTTGGGCGCCAGCCGCTCCAGCGCCGCCGCGACGCGCTTCACGTAAGATTCGAACTCGTCCTTGGCCGCCATGGTCGCGCCTTAAGCCATTGTAGATAGTATAAAATCGGGCTGGACCCTAAGCGCGAACCCGGACGCCGTCAACCGCGCCTTTGCTTGCGCTTTGAGGCCAAGTCCAGTACCAATGCGGCCCTCAGCATCTCACGGGAGTTCATGCCGATGTTTTTGATCTCGCCGGCCTATGCCCAGGCGGCCGGAGATACCACGAGCACCATCATGCAGATGGCGCCGCTGGCGTTGATATTCGTCGTCTTCTACATGTTCCTGATCCGGCCGCAGCAGAAGAAGGCGAAGGAAACCAAGGCGATGCTCGAGGCGATCAAGCGGGGCGACCGCGTGGTGACCGGCGGCGGTATCATCGGCACCGTGGCCAAGATAGCCAACAACGACGAGGTGTTGATCGACATCGCCGAGAACACGCGGGTGCGCGTGTTGCGCGCGACCATCACCAGCGTGCTGGCGAAGCCCCTGCCGGCCTCGGCCAAGGACGATAAAAGCGGCCAGGACGATGGAGACGGGGAAGCGGCGGGCGAGAAGAGCGAGAACGCGCCGCCTTCCGGCAATTGACGCGGGCGCGGCCGGGATCAGCGAAGAGCGCGCATGCTTTATTTTCAGACTTGGAAGATCATCCTCATCTTGGCGGTGTGCGGGCTGGGCGTGATCTTCTCCGTGCCCAATCTGTTCCAGGCCGCCACGATCGCTTCCTGGCCGAGTATCGTGCCCAAACGGCAGGTCAGCCTCGGCCTCGATCTGCGCGGCGGCTCGCAACTGCTTATGCAAGTCGATATGGCCTCGGTGGAAAACGAACGCCTGAACGGTCTGGTCGATGAAATACGCGGCGCGCTGCTCGACGCCAAGCTGGGCTATACCGGGCTTGCCGTCGAGGGCGACCACGTTTCCTTCAGCCTGCGCGATGCCGGTGATCTGAACGCGCTACGCGCCGCCCTTCTCAAGCTCGATCCCGATCTCGACGTCAATCTGACGGCCAACGGCGTTTCCACCGTCAAGTTCTCGGATGCCGCCATTCTGGCGCGCCAGCGCTCGGCGGTCGATCAATCGATCGAGATCGTGCGCCGCCGCATCGACGAGACCGGGACCAAGGAGCCGACCATCGAGCGCGAGGGCGATAACCGTATTCTGATACAGCTGCCGGGAATCGCCGATCCCGAGCACATCAAGGAGCTTTTGGGCCGCACCGCCAAGATGACCTTCCAGCTGGTGGACACCGACGTCGCGCCCGGCGACGCGCGCGCCGGAAGCCTGCCGCCGGGCGACGAGTTGTTGCCATCGGCCGACAATCGTCCCGGCGGCCCGCAATTCTACGTGGTGAAGCGCCGCGTGATGGTGAGCGGTGACACGCTGACCGACTCCCAGCCCACCTTCCAGAACGGCAACGAACCGGTGGTGAGTTTCACCTTCGATTCCGCAGGCGCGCGGCGTTTCGGCGACGCGACCAGCAATAACGTGGGCAAGCCCTTCGCCATCGTGCTCGACAACAAGGTGATCAGCGCGCCGGTGATCCGCGAGCCGATCCTGGGCGGGCGCGGCGTGATCTCGGGCAATTTCACAGTGCAATCGGCCAGCGATCTGGCGCTGTTGCTGCGCGCCGGCGCGCTGCCTGCGCCGCTGACGGTGCTGGAGGAGCGCACGGTGGGCCCCGATCTGGGCGCGGATTCGATCCGCGCCGGCACGACCGCCTGCCTGGTGGGCGTGGCGCTGGTGGTGGTGTTCATGATCGTGTTCTACGGCTTGTTCGGCTTGTTCGCCGACATCGCTCTGTTCTTCAATTTGTGCATGATGCTGGCGAGCCTGTCCTTGCTCGGCGCCACGCTGACGCTGCCCGGCATCGCCGGCATCGCGCTCACCATGGGCATGGCGGTCGACGCCAATGTGTTGATCTATGAGCGCATCCGCGAGGAAGTGCGCGGCGGGCGTTCGATGATTTCCTCGCTCCAAGCCGGGTTCGAACGCGCCTTCGGCACCATCCTCGACAGCCATGTGACCACCTTGGTCGCGGGCATCCTGATGTTCTTCCTGGGCTCCGGCCCGATAAAGGGCTTCGCCGTGACCCTGAGCATCGGTGTGCTGACCTCGCTGTTCTCGGCGATCTTGGTGACGCGGCTGCAGATCGTCACCTGGCTCCGGCGTGCCAAGCCCAAGGAAATCCCGATCTAGCCATGTTCCGCCCGCTCATCATCATCCGCAAGATCCCCAACATCGATTTCATGGGGCTGCACAAGATCGGTTTTGCGCTGTCGGCGCTGCTCACGCTCGGCTCCATCGTCCTGTTCCTGGTGCAAGGCCTCAACTACGGCATCGATTTCTCCGGCGGCATCATCATCGAGGCGCGCACCACGCAAGGCCCAGCCGATCTGGCGGGGATGCGCGCGAAGCTCGACGGGCTGGGCATCGGCCAGGTGTCGCTCCAGGGCTTCGGCAGCCCCGACGACGTGTTGATCCGGGTTCCGCGCCAGCCGGGTAACGACAAGGCGCAAGAGAAGGCGGTCGAGACGGTGAAGGCCGCGCTCGGCAACGGCATCGATTACCGCCGCACCGACGAGGTGGGGCCGACGGTCGGCCACGAGCTGGTGTTCAAGGGCGTGATGGCGACCATCGCGGCGCTGTTCGCCATCGCGGTCTATGTCTGGTTCCGCTTCGAATGGCAGTTTGGCGTGGGCGCCATGTTATCGACGCTGCACGACACCATCACCACCGTAGGTCTGTTCTCGCTGCTGCAGATCGAATTCAACCTCACCACGCTGGCTGCGATCCTGACCATCGCCGGGTATTCCATCAACGATACCGTCGTGATCTATGACCGCATCCGCGAGACCATGCGCAAATACAAGACGCTGGATTTCAAGCAGCTCATCAACAAAAGCCTCAATGAGACGCTGTCGCGCACCATCCTGACGGTTTCGACGACCGCTCTGGCGGTGCTGTCGCTGTTCTTCTTCGGCGGCGAGGTGCTGAAGGGCTTCTCCATCGCCATGCTGTGGGGCATCGTCGTCGGAACCTATTCATCGCTCTTCATCGCCGCGCCGCTGCTCTATTACATCCGGCCCAGGAGCAGTCCCGATCGCAAGGCGGTCGTCACGGCGCCAGGGACGCCGCGATCCCCGCCAACGCCCACGGGGCCGGGCCCAGGCGCGCCGCCAACGGGGCGGAGCCCCGGCACTCTGTGAGCGTCGACATCACCCCGCTCATTCCCGCCGGGCGCCAGGTGATCGAGAGCTACGGACCGCGGGGATTCCGGGTAAGCGGGTTGGCTTATCAAGGCTCGATCCTGGTGTTTCCCGACAAGGTCGAGAGCTGGATGGCCGCCATCATGGCCGAGGTGAATTTTGCCAGCCTGAAACCGCTCCTGGATCACGGCGAGGTGGAAATCCTTCTTCTCGGCTGCGGCAAAACCATCTCCCGGCTGCCGGAAGACTTGCGCCAAGCCTTGCGCCGGCAAGGCATCGTGGTCGACGTCATGGATACCGGCGCCGCTTGCCGCACCTATAACGTCCTGCTGGCGGAGGAGCGCCGCGTGGCCGCGGCGCTCCTGGCCGTCGGCTAGGCGTTATGGCTTAGGCGACGTGCGGCAAGGGGCCGCGCTGGGCGCGGTTGCGCACCAGCTTAGCCAGGTTCTCGGCTGCGAAATCCCAATTGGCGAGACGCGAGAAGAAGGCCTCGAGGAAATCCGCGCGCCGGTTCTGAAAGTCGAGGTAATAGGCGTGCTCCCACACATCGCAGGTGAGCAACGGCGCCAGGCCAAGGACGATCGGATTGATCGCGTTGGCGGTTTTGACGAGTTTCAGCTTGCCGTGATCGAGCGCCAGCCAGACCCAGCCGCTGCCGAACTGACCCAATCCGGCCTTGATGAAATCCTGCTTGAAATTTTCCAGGCCGCCGAGCTCGTTTTCGATCTGCTGGGCGAGAGCGCCCGCAGGATTGCCGCCTCCCTTGGGCTTCATGCTGTGCCAGAAGAATTCGTGATTCCAGGCCTGGGCGGCGTTGTTGAAGATAGCCGTCTGGCCGCTGTCCTTGTCGGTGAGGCGGATGATCTCCTCCAGCGATTTGCCGGCAAAGGGCGTGCCCTTGATCAACTGGTTCAGCGTGTCGACATAGGCGCGGTGATGCTTGTCGTGGTGGAACTCGAGCGTCCTAGCCGAGATATGCGGCTCGAGCGCGTTTTTTGCATAGGGCAGCGGCGGAAGTTCGAAGGCCATCGGATGCTCCCATTCGTGACAAAAACGACGACGATGACACGATGGGCGTCGAATGGGGCGAGAGTGAGGCGGGCGTATGTCCGCAACATTACAAGATCGAAAAAAAGAACCGGGACCTCTCGGTCCCGGTCCATATTACGAAAGCTTTGGACGATGCTTAGAACACGCCGTGACTCGCCGACAGCATGCAATAGAGCATGGGGATCGACAGCAGGGTGTTGGTGCGCGAGGTGAGGCCCGCCAAACGCGCCGCCGCCTTCTTCTCGTCGTCGGAGGCCGGCGTCAGGCCCAGCACCTTCTTCTGGTTCGGCCAGATGATGAACCAGACGTTGAACCACATGATGGCGCCGAGCCACATGCCGAAGCCGATGGCGGTGATGTTCGGACTTTGGTCGCCGATGCCGAGCTTGATTGCGCCCAGCAGATAGCCGTTCATCTGGGCGAGGATCAGGCCGGTGACGATGGTCGACATCGCCGCCCAGCGGAACCAGAACAACGCCTCGGGGAGGATGAACTTGCCGATCGCCGGCTTCAACTCGGCCGGAATCTTGGGCATGGTCGGCGTCTGCACGAAATTGAAATACCACAGCAGGCCGATCCACATCACGCCGCTCAGGACATGGAACCAGCGGAAGGCGAACACCCACCAGGCATAAGTGATGATTTCGTCCATGGGTTCCTCCGTTCAGGCGCTGAAGGCGTGGATGAGGAACACGACGATGACCGTGAGCACGAAGCCCAAAGCCACCGTTTGTCCGAGCAAATCCAGTGGGTTTTTCATTATCTCTCCCCTCATGTAGTGATTCGAAATCGCGGTTATTCTAGCGGCTGGATCGCAAGGCGGCAATCCGGGGTTTTTCGGGAAAGGGCGGAGTTTGGCGCATAACCCCAAGATTTCTGCGGTTGCTCAACTGGTGCGGCGGCACGACCGCGACCGTTTCGTGACGGCGCTGTTCGCAGCCCCCGGGCGGCGCGAGGCGCTGTTCGCGCTCTATGCCTTCAATTTCGAGGTGGCGCGCATCCGCGAAACGGTGAGCGAGCCGATCCTGGGCTCGATCCGGCTGCAATGGTGGCGGGAGGTGGTGGAAGCGGCGGCAAAGGGCGAACCGCCACGTCAACACGAGGTGGCCGCGCCGCTGGCGGCGGCGATCGGGGATTACCATCTCGATAGCCAACTGATCAACAACATGCTCGATGCGCGCGAGGCCGATCTTGCCGGCGAACGTCCAGCGACGCTCCAGGCGCTGGAGCAATATGCCGCTGCCACGGGAGGCAATCTGGCGGCGCTGGCGCTCCAAATCCTCGGGGCCGGCGAGGCGGCGGAGGCGGGGCGGCATATGGGTACGGGTTATGCGCTGGCCGGGCTGCTGCGCGCGGCGGCTTTTCATGCCCGGTCGGGGCGAAGCTTTATTCCAGCCGAGCTGGATCCCAAGTACAGCGTTCTGAATTTGAAACCGGCGCCGGAACTGGCTCAGGCCGCGCGAGCCATAGCGAACGCGGCGCGGATCAATCTCGAAAAGGCGCGCGCGCTCAAGGACAAGGTTCCACGCCAGGGAATTGCGTCGCTGCTGCCGGCGGTGCTGGCGGAACATTGGCTGCGGCGGCTGGAGCAGTCGGATTACGACTTGTTCTCGCCGCGCCTCGCCGCGCCCGATCCGTGGCGCAGTTTGCGGCTATGGCGCGCCGCGCGCGCCGGGCGGTTCTAGCTCAGGCGATTTGCGAGGTGCAATGCGGGCAGCGCGTCGCCTTGAGTGGGATGGAGGACAGGCAATAGGGGCAGTCCTTGGCGGCGGGGCTGGGCGGCGCCTGATCCTTGGTGGGCGCGAATTTGGCGGGCCAGTGATTGACCTGCCGCACCAGGATGAACACGGCGAAGGCGACGATGAGGAAATTCACCACCGCGTTGATGAACAGGCCGTAATTGAGCGTGGCCGCGCCCGCCGCCTTGGCGGCGGCGATGGAATCGTAATGTTGGCCCGACAAACTCAGGAACAGACTGGAGAAATCGACCCGTCCCAGCACCAGCCCCAAGGGCGGCATCAGCACATCGTCTACCAAGGAGCTGACGATCTTGCCGAAGGCGGCGCCGATGATGATGCCGACGGCGAGGTCGATGACATTGCCGCGCATCGCGAAATCGCGAAATTCCTTGAGCATGGAAGATTCCCCCGCAGATTGAAACTTAAGCCCGCTTGCGTTTCTTATCGGCCGAACGCGCGAGATAGGCCTTGAGATATTCGCCGGTATAACTGCCTTTGGCCTGGGATATTTCTTCCGGCGTGCCGCTGGCCACCACCTTGCCGCCGCCCGAGCCGCCCTCGGGCCCGAGATCGACGATCCAATCGGCGGTTTTTATCACCTCAAGATTGTGCTCGATGACCAGGATGGTGTTGCCGGCATCGACCAGGGCATGGAGGACTTCAAGCAGCTTTTTGACGTCCTCGAAATGCAGCCCGGTGGTGGGCTCGTCGAGGATGTAGAGCGTGCGGCCGGTGGCGCGGCGCGACAGCTCCTTGGCGAGTTTCACGCGTTGCGCCTCGCCGCCCGAGAGCGTGGTGGCGGGCTGGCCGATATGGATATAACCCAGCCCGACGCGGTCGAGCGTGGCGAGCTTCTCGCGGATCGACGGTACGGCGGCAAAGAAAGCAACGCCTTCCTCCACCGTCATGTCGAGCACGTCGGCGATGCTCTTGCCCTTGAACGCGACCTCGAGGGTTTCGCGGTTGTAGCGCTTGCCCTTGCATACGTCGCATTGCACATAGACGTCGGGCAGGAAGTGCATCTCGATCTTGATGACGCCGTCGCCCTCGCAAGCCTCGCAGCGCCCGCCCTTGACGTTGAACGAGAAACGGCCCGGCCCATAGCCGCGCGCCTTGGCTTCGGGCAATCCGGCGAACCAGTCGCGAATGGGGGTGAAGGCCCCCGTATAGGTCGCCGGGTTGGAGCGCGGGGTGCGCCCGATGGGTGACTGGTCGATGTCGATCACCTTGTCGAGGTGCTCGGCGCCGTCGATCTTGTCATAGGCCCCGGGATGCTCTCGCGCGCCCATCAGCTTGCGCGCCAACGCCTTGTAGAGGGTGTCGACCACCAGGGTCGACTTGCCGCCGCCCGAGACGCCGGTGATGCAGCTGAGCGCGCCCAAGGGGAACGCCACCTTGATGTTCTGCAAGTTATTGGCGCGCGCACCCGAGATGGTGAGCTTACGCCCGGTGCCGTGGCGGCGCCGGGGCGGCAGCTCGATGCGGCGGCGGCCGGTGAGATATTGCGCGGTAATGCTGTCCGCGCTCATCATCACCTCGTCGGGCGTGCCCGCTGCTATCACGCGGCCGCCATGGATGCCGGCGGCCGGGCCCATATCGACCAGGTAATCGGCGGCGCGGATCGCCTCCTCGTCATGCTCGACCACCAGCACGGTGTTGCCGAGATCGCGGAGTCGCTTCAGCGTGGCGAGCAGCCGGTCGTTGTCTCGCTGATGCAGGCCGA
The DNA here is from genome assembly GCA_963810055.1 of uncultured Alphaproteobacteria bacterium. Taxonomy (GTDB): domain Bacteria; phylum Pseudomonadota; class Alphaproteobacteria; order ATCC43930; family CGMCC-115725; genus REEB95. The sequence goes on from CAWEME010000023.1 coordinate 74,985, forward strand.
TCGAAGGCTCGTCCAGCACGTAAAGGACTCCCGTCAACCCGGATCCTATCTGCGAGGCCAGCCGGATGCGCTGGCTTTCGCCGCCCGACAGCGTAGCCGAGGCGCGCGATAAGGTCAGATATTCCAGGCCGACATTCTTGAGGAATCCCAGGCGCTCGTTGATCTCCTTGAGGATGCGTTGGGCGATGTCGCGCTCCTTGGCGGAAAGTTTGGTCCCAAGACCGCCGAACCATTCGCCGGCGTCCAATATGGACAGGTCGGAAACCTGGGTGATGTCGCGCTTGTCGATCTTGACCGCCAGCGCCTCGGGCTTGAGGCGGCGGCCCTTGCATACCTCGCAAGGCCGCTCATTCTGGTAGCGGGACAGTTCTTCCTTGCGCCAATTGCTCTCGGTCTCGTTGTAGCGCCGTTCCATGTTGGGGATGACGCCCTCGAAGGGCCGGGTGGTGGAATAGCTCTTGCGCCCGTCCTCGTATTTCATGGTGATCGGCTTGTCGCCCGAGCCGAAGAGGATGACCTGCTTCACCTTGTCGTCGAGATCCTTCCACGGCGTGTTGGTTGAAACCTTGAAGTGGCGCGCGATCGAATCCAGGGTCTGGGCGTAATAGGTCTTGCTGTCATCGGCCCAGGGCGCGATTGCGCCCTCGCGCAAGGACAGGCGCTCGTTGGGGACGATCAGTTCGGGATCGAAGAACAGCTTGGTGCCGAGCCCATCGCAAGCCGGGCAGGCGCCGAACGGATTGTTGAAGGAGAACAGCCGCGGCTCGATCTCGGGAATGGTGAAGCCCGAAACCGGACAGGCAAATTTGGCGGAGTAGACGGTGCGGGTGCCCTTATCCGCATCCTCGGCAATGGCCAGGCCGTCGGCAAGCTTCAGGGCAGTCTCGATCGAATCAGCCAGGCGGTTGCCCAGATCTTTGCGCACCACGATGCGGTCCACCACCACTTCGATGTCGTGTTTGAATTTCTTATCGAGCACGGGGGCGGCGTCGATCTCGTACATTTTCCCATCGATCTTGACGCGTTGGAAACCGCGCTTCTGCAATTCCTGGAGATCCTTGCGGTATTCGCCCTTGCGGCCGCGGACGATCGGCGCCAAGAGAAGAAGCCGTGTGCCCTCGGCCATGGTCATGATGCGATCGACCATTTGCGACACGGTTTGGCTTTCGATGGGCAGGCCGGTGGCCGGCGAATAGGGCACGCCGATGCGCGCGAAAAGCAGCCGCATGTAATCGTAGATCTCGGTCACGGTGCCGACGGTCGAGCGCGGATTCTTGGAGGTGGTTTTCTGCTCGATAGAGATCGCGGGCGACAGACCCTCGATCAGATCGACATCCGGTTTTTGCATCAACTCCAGGAATTGCCTGGCATAGGCCGACAGGCTTTCGACATAGCGGCGCTGGCCTTCGGCATAAATCGTGTCGAAGGCGAGCGAGGACTTGCCCGAGCCCGACAGGCCGGTGAGCACCACCAGGCTGTCGCGCGGCATGTCGACATCGACGTTCTTGAGATTATGCTCGCGGGCGCCGCGGACGCGGATGTATTGCATGAGGGCTAAGTTACGAACTCGATATGGGCCTTGGCACTATGGGCTGCAAGCTTGGCCCTTGGCAACGTTCTTATTGTGTTCTAGGATATTATGCATCAATCACAAAATGAAGGGGGCGTCGATGGCCGGAAGCGTCAACAAGGTGATCCTGATCGGCAATCTAGGCCGCGATCCGGAAATCCGCTCGACCAATGACGGCACGCGCGTCGCCAACATGTCGGTTGCGACGTCCGAGAGTTGGAAGGATAAGGCCAGCGGCGAGCGCAAGGAGCGCACCGAATGGCACCGCGTGGTCGTATTCAACGAACGGCTGGTCGATATCATCGAGAAATACCTGAAGAAAGGCTCCAAGGTTTATCTCGAGGGATCGTTGCAGACGCGCAAATGGACCGACAAGGACAACCAGGAGCGCTATACCACCGAGGTGGTGCTGGGAAAATTCCGCGGCGAGCTGACCATGCTCGATGGCGCGCGTTCAGGTGCTGGCGGCGGAGATTTCGCCGGGGGCGGCGATGCGCCGGCGCTGGAAGCGGCCTCGGCGGGTGCTGCACGGGCGCCGCGGGGCGCCAAGGGCAGCCCGGCCGAATTGGACGACGAAATACCGTTCTAGCTTCCGGGCCGGTTTATCGACAAGGCCGGCGTCGAAGCAACACCCGGCCAACGAAGGACGAGGCAAGCATGGCGGAGCGGACGAAACCGGACGCCGCCGGCGCCGTCGGACGGCGTAAATTCTTGAAAGGCGCGGCGCTGGCCGGCGCCGCGGCGGTGGCATCGCCGCCTCTGGCCAAGGCGGCTGAGCCTCTAACCGCGCCATTACCGCCTAAGCCCGCCTTGCCGATCCAGCTGGCGGCGGCCGAGGCGCAAACGCCGCCGGCCGAGACATTCACCGAGGGCAAGGGCGGCGGCGACTTCATGGTCGACGTCATCAAGTCGCTCGGCTTCGAATATGTCTGCGCCAATCCCGGCCTCGAGCTTCCGCGCCCTCCACGAATCGATCATCAACTACGGCGAGCAACACGCAGCCCGAATTCATCACCTGCATGCCACGAGGAGATCGTCCGTGGCGATGGCGCACGGCTACTCCAAGATCGAAGGCAAGCCGCTGGCTGTGCTGGCCCACGGCACGGTCGGGCTGCAGCACGCTTCGATGGCGATTTACAACGCCTGGTGCGACCGCGTGCCGGTGTATCATCATGATCGGCAATGCGCTCGACGCCGACGCTGCGCCGCCCCGGCGTCGAGTGGACGCACAGCGTGCAGGATGCCGCCGCCATGGTGCGCGACTACATCAAATGGGACGACCAGCCGGCCTCGCTCCAGCATTTCGCCGAATCCGCGGTGCGCGCCTACAAGATCGCCATGACGCCGCCGATGGGCCCGGTGCTGCTGGTCGCTCGACGGCGAGCTTGCAGGAAGAGCCGATCGCCGACGGACGACAGCTCGCACATCCCGAAGCTGCCGCGCACCACCCCGCCGCAGGGCGATCCGGCGCGGTGGCCGAGACGGCGCAAGCATGCTGGTCGCAGGCCGAGAGCCCGGTGATCCTGGTCGACCGCGCTGGCGCGCACGCCGGACGGCATCAAGAACCTGGTCGACGCTGGCCGAAGCTGCTGCAGGCGCCGGTGATCGATCAGGCTGGGCAGGATGAATTTCCCGTCGCGCCATCCCCTCAACCAGAGCGCCCGCGCCCGCGGCCTGATCGGCCCACGCCGACGTGATCCTCGGGCTTGGAACTGCGCGATTTCTGGGGCTCGATTCACTGCTTCCGCGATCAGATCCAACGCACCTCGAAGCCGATCACCAAACCCGGTGTCCGAAGACGATCAGCATCGGCGCCGGCGATCTCTTCCAGCAGTCCAATTATCAGGACTTCCAGCGCTTCGCCGAAGTCGATCTCGCCATCGCCGCCGACGCCGAGGCGACGCTGCCGTCGCTGATCGAAGCGGTGAAGGCGCTGATCGACGGCGACGACCGCAAGCGGCCTTCGAGGCGCGCGGCAAGAAGCTGGCCGAGGCCGCATGCCAAGTCGCTCGATGCAGGCGCGCGACCGAAGCGACCTACGCCTGGGACGCGAGCCCGATCAGCACCGGCGCGGCTCTGCGCCGAACTGTGGGACGCAGATCAAGGACGAGGATTGGTCGCTTGCTGTCGGCGGTAACCAGGCACTTCTACGGCTGCTGGCCGCAGCGGCTGTGGGACTATCGAACAAGCACTATCACTATCATCGGCGACTCCGGCGGCGCCGGCGTCGGCTACGGCGCGCGGCGCCATCGTCGGCGCGGCGCTGGCCAACAAGAAGCATGGCCGCCTGACCGTCAGCATCAGCGACGATGGCGATCTGATGTATTCACCCGGCGTCACTGTGGACCGCCGCGCATCACCAGCATCCCGCTGCTGATCGTCGATGCACAACAACCGCGCCTATCACCAGGAACTGATGCATGTGCAGCGCATGGCCAACCGGCACAACCGCGGCATCGACCGCGCCCATATCGGCACCACGCTGATCGATCCGGACGATCGATTTCGCCAAGCTGGCCCAAGGCGATGGGTGTCCATGCCGAGGGACCGATCACCGATCCCAAGGAGCTCGGCCCGGCCTTGAAGCGCGCCGTCGCCAGGGTCAAGAGCGGCGAGCCGGCGCTGCTCGACGTCGTCACCCAGCCGAGGTGAGGGCGATGCGGACAGAGATGGGGATTGCGGTTTTGGCTTTGCTGCTTGCGTTTGGCGGTATGGCGTTGGCGCAGGACAAACCGCCGCCCGGTGACGCCACCAAGGGAAAGCAAATCTACCTGGCCGATGGCTGTTACGAGTGCCACGGCTATGTGGGGCAGGGCAGCCGCTCCAGCGGCTCGCGTCTGGCGCGTGCGGAGCTGACATTTGACAAGTTCAAGAATCACATCCGCAAGCCCTTGAACGAAATGCCGCCCTATGAAGAGTCGGTGCTGTCCGATCGCGACATGGCCGATATTTATGCCTTTCTGAGCTCTTTGCCGCCGCCGCCCGCCGCCAGTTCCATCCCGTTATTGAACCATTAACGGGCCTCATACGGCCCATAATCCGGTGCCGAATCGGAGGCGAACATCGGGCTCGGATTCCAGGCCGTTATCGGCTTCATCAATCACTTTTAAAGCGACATATAATATATTGATATAGAAGTATTATTTATCTTAGCAGAAAGCCCCGATTCGGGCCCGCGCGGCGTTGTTCGCGGGCGCGGTTTCGAGTAGAATTTTAGGTGTTGCGACGCTGGCGTTTAACGCCAGCGTTTGCATTAAAGGAAAGCCCGAATCGTGGTCGCCACCCCATCACCGCCGGCCCCGCCGCCGCCGATCGACATCTCGCCGGTCTCGATCGAAGAGGAAATGAAGCGCTCCTACCTCGATTACGCCATGAGCGTGATCGTGTCGCGGGCGCTGCCCGATGTGCGCGACGGGCTGAAGCCGGTGCATCGCCGCATCCTCTACGGCATGAAGGAGGGCGGCAACGACTGGAACCGTCCCTACCGCAAATCGGCGAATATCGTCGGCTATGTGATGGGCAACTACCATCCGCATGGCGACGCCGCGATCTACGATTCCATGGTGCGCATGGCGCAGGATTTCTCCATGCGCCTGCCGCTGATCGACGGCCAGGGCAATTTCGGCTCGATGGACGGCGATCCGGCGGCGGCGATGCGCTACACCGAGGCGCGCCTTTCCCGCGCCGCCGATGCGCTCTTGGACGACATCGACAAGGAAACCGTCGATTTCCAGCCTAATTATGACGGCAGGCTGCAGGAACCGAAGGTACTGCCAGCGCGTTTCCCCAATCTTCTGGTCAACGGCGCCGCCGGTATCGCCGTCGGCATGGCCACCAACATCCCGACCCACAATCTGGGTGAGGTGATCGATGCCTGTCTCGCCTATATCGACGATCCCTCGATATCGATCGAGGCGCTCATCAAGCTGGTGCCGGGACCGGATTTCCCCACCGGCGGCATCATCATGGGCCGCGGCGGCATCCACGACGCCTATAAGAATGGCCGCGGCTCGGTCGTTATCCGCGGCAAGGCTGCGATCGAGCAGTTGCGCAAGGACCGCGAAGCCATCGTCATCACCGAAATCCCGTACCAGGTCAACAAGGCGCGCATGATCGAGCGCATGGCCGAGGTGGTGCGCGACAAGTTGATCGACGGCATCTCGGATCTGCGGGACGAGAGCGATCGCGACGGCGTGCGTGTGGTGATCGAATTGCAACGCACCGCCCAGGCCGAGGTGGTGCTGAACCAGCTCTATCGCCATACGCCGCTGGAAACCAGCTTCGGCGTCAACATGTTGGCGCTCGATGGCGGCCGTCCACTGTTGATGAATTTGAAGGACATCATCACCGCCTTCGTCATCTTCCGCGAGGAGGTGGTGACCAAGCGCACGGTCTATTTGCTCGGCCAGGCGCGAGGCAAGGCGCATATCCTCTTGGGTCTTGCCGTGGCGGTGGCCAATATCGATCCGGTGATCGAATTGATCCGCAAGGCCAAGGACCCCGCCGCCGCGCGCGAGGCCTTGACGGGCCGTTCCTGGCCGGCGTCGTCGGTCGCGGCTCTTGTCGGGCTAATCGAGGAGGAAGGACGTTCGCGCCTTGCTCCGAACAAGACCTACAAGCTGTCGGATGAACAGGCCAAGGCGATCCTGGAACTGCGTTTGCAACGCCTGACCGGGCTCGAGCGCGACAAGATCGCCGAAGATCTGACGGGCATCGTCGCCGAGATCAAGGTCTACCTCGAGATACTGGGCTCGCGGCCGAAGCTTCTCGACGTGGTGCGCAAGGAGCTCAAGGCGGTGAAGGAGCAATTTGCCGATAAACGCCGCACCGTGATCGAGGAATCCTCAGCCGAAGCCAATATCGAGGATCTGATCCAACGCGAGGATATGGTGGTGACGGTGAGCCATGCCGGCTATATCAAGCGCGTGCCACTGTCCACGTACCGGGCACAACGCCGCGGCGGCCGTGGCCGCGCCGGCATGGCGATCCGCGAGGAGGATTTCGTCAGCCAGGTCTTCGTCGCTTCAACCCACGCACCAGTTCTCTTCTTCACGTCGACGGGCCGGGTCTACAAGCTGAAAGTGCATCTTCTGCCGCTGGCCACGCCCCAGGCGCGCGGCAAGGCGATGGTCAATCTACTGCCCAATCTGGCGCAGGGCGAAAGCATATCCACCGTCATGCCCATGCCCGAAGAGGACAAGGCGAGCAAGGATATGACCGTGGTATTCGCGACGGCACGGGGTTACGTACGGCGCAACGCGCTTGACGATTTCGAGCATGTCAACGCCAACGGCAAGATCGCGATGAAGTTTGAGGGCGAAGATGCCGCCGATCGGCTAATTGCCGCCGCCATCTGCACAGTCCGTGACGACATCTTGCTCGCCATGCGCAACGGGAAGGTGATCCGTTTCCCGACCGAGGACGTGCGCGTGTTTACCAGCCGCTCCTCGGTTGGCGTGCGCGGCGTCAAGCTCGCCAAGGACGACGAAGTGTTCTCGATGTCGATCCTGCGGCACGAGGATGTGGAGTCAGGATTGCGTGCCGCTTATGTGAAGGAAGCGAACCGCCGCCGGCGCGGCGAGGAGGAAGCCGAAGAGGCGGAAGACGAAGAGGCGGCCGCCGTCGCCATCAGCGAGAAACAATTCAATGAAATGGCGGCGCGCGAGGAATTCCTGCTGAGCATCACCGAGAAGGGTTACGGCAAACGCTGCTCGGCCTATGATTACCGCATCACCGGGCGCGGCGGGCAGGGGATCGACAATCTCAAGCCGGGCAAGGGCCAGGGCGCGACCGTTGCCGTCTTCCCCGTGCGCGAGAACGACCAGATCATGCTGGTGACCAATGGCGGAACGGTCATCCGCACGCCGGTCGAAGACATCAGCATCCGGCGGCGGGGGAGCGGCGGCGTGGTGGTGTTCAAGTTGGACGAGGGCGAGCGGGTGGTTTCCGTGGCGCGGCTGGCCGAGGCCGAAAATGGCGACGCAGGGGGAAAGTGATGAAAGAACGCATCGGGGTCTATCCCGGCACCTTCGACCCGATCACGAATGGGCATGCCGACATCATCCTGCGCGCCACCAAGCTGGTTGACCGGTTGGTGATCGGCGTGGCCCGCAACATCGGCAAGGGGCCGATGTTCTCGACTAACGAGCGTGTGGCCATCGTCAAGGACGAGGTCGCCCATCTGCCCGATGCCGCCAAGAAGTGCATCACGGTCAAACCATTCGACACGTTGTTGATGCATTTCGCGGTCGGGAATGGCGCCTCGATCATCATTCGCGGCCTGCGCGCCGTTTCCGACTTCGAATATGAATTCCAGATGGCGGGGATGAACAGCCGCATCAATCCGCAGGTCGAAACCGTGTTCCTCATGGCGTCGGACCGCTTCCAGTTCATCTCCTCGCGATTCGTCAAGGAGATCGGCATGCTGGGCGGTGACGTTTCCCCGTTCGTGAGTTCGCGCGTCGCCAAGCGTATCGTCGAGCGCTATAACGGCGGCAAGTCCAAGAAGAAACGCTGAGAAAACGCCAGGGCCGTGCCGGTATTCCAGCCTTCGGGCAAGATGACATCGAATTAACTTGGCTCCGCCAAGGACTTAGAAGGTAATGGCGTCCAGCGGCGCAAGCCGTTGGCCTGCCTAAGCCCCCCTTCGGCAGGCCTAAAACCCCTGGATACGCCCCGCCTGCACCCCATTCCTCCAAGAATGCAGGCGGGGCGATCCTATTTCAGCCTCCTGCACCGGTGCGCGTCGCCAGCAGTTGCGGCGCAAGGGCTCGACCAGCCGAGGCCGCGCGCCCAGCTTGTTAACCAAAGTTCCCGGCAGTTGAGAAAATTTATTCCGTTAAAGGATGCTTAGTTCCCGGCACCGAGAATCGAGGGAATTCTCCTGCAAGGAGTTGTCATGCGCTCCTGGTTGATTGGCTTGCTGTGCGGCGAAAAGGGCGCCACGGCGATCGAATACGCGCTGATCGCAGGCCTGATCATGGTGGTCATTGTGGCGTCGGTTACCGCCACCGGCACCTCGGTCAAGAACCTGTTCAACAGCGTCGCGACCTCTTTCTAACCGTCATTTTTCCCACTTACCGTTTCCGGCGGTGATCGCCCGATGGAGGCGGGCGCGCCTTGATCTTCATTATGGTTAAACGATTTTGAAAATATTCCGTTGTTAACCATAGCTCGGTAATGAAAGCGTTTATCGAAAATGCTACAAATCAGCGACAAAGCATTTTCGCAACTCGACAAAGCGGGCACTAAGTCCGCGAGAAGGATGACAGGGGATGCTCGACGGCTATTCCGCCCCTGGGGCGTTTCACCGGCCCGATACGGCCGCGGCGCGCCGGCTCTTCCTCATCACCGGCGGTTGCGGGTTCATCGGCTCGCATCTGGCCGAGAGCTTGATGGCGCGCGGACATTTAGTGCGCGTGCTCGATGATTTGTCGCATGGGCGCATGGAAAACCTGCCGCGCGGCGTCGAATTCATCGAGGGCGACGTCGCCGATCCGATGGTGCTGCGCCGCGCCATCCACGACGTCGATGGCTGTTTTCATCTGGCCGCCATTTCTTCCGTGATCGAGTGTCACAGCCGCTGGCTCGAGGCGCACCGCACCAACCTGACCGGCACCATCAATGTGTTCGACGCGGCCCGCCGCGCCAGGCCGACCATGCCCGTGCCGGTGGTCTATGCTTCTTCGGCGGCGGTCTATGGCAACCAGGAGGCGGCGCTCCTCGATGAGAGTCTGACGCCCAATCCGGTTTCGTCATGCGGCGCCGACAAGGCGGGCTGCGAGTTGCATGCGCATATCGCGACTTCCGCCCATGGCGTGCCGGCGGTGGGCTTGCGCTTCTTCAACGTATTCGGTCCGCGCCAGAGCGCGCATTCGCCCTATTCCGGGGTGGTGCCGTCATTCTGCCAGCATCTGGCCGAGGGACGGGACGTGACCATTTTCGGCGACGGCGCGCAGACACGCGATTTCGTCTATGTCACCGACGCGGTAATGGCGTTGATCGAAGCCATGGCGCATCTGCCGCGTGAAAGCGAAGTGTTCAACGTCTGCACCGGGCATGGGATTTCGATCTCGGAACTCGCCGGGATTATCGCCGGCATCCTCGGCGTCGAGCCTAAGATTTCTTTCAAGCCGGCGCGGCCGAGCGACGTGCATCATTCGATCGGAAACCCGGAACGTGCCCGCGCGCGGCTGGGCTTCATCGCCGAGACCGATCTCGAGACCGGGTTGCGGCTGACCTTGAATGCGCTGAAGACCGTCGGGGTACTTTAGCCGAGCTGGCGGGCAATGAGCGGCCCGAGCCGGTTGGATATCGCCAGCGGCAAATGCCGCCACAGCGCGATCTGCAGCCGGTATTTGGGATTGAGCGGATTGATCTCGGGCAGGCGCTGGGATTTCACCAGGCGATAACGGTAGGCCAGGGACTCGGGCGCGAAGCCCCAATAGGTCTTGTAGTCGAAAGCGCCGGTGCCGCGCTTGCTGCGCCCGAAATCATAGACCTTGGCGCCGCGTTCGAGCGCGCGCTCCATCAGGCGCCAATACATCAAATCATAGGCATGCAAGGGCCGGGCATCGGGCGTGGCGCCGCCGTAATAGGGTAGAACCCGGTCCTTGAAGAAAAAGGTCATAAGCGCCGCGACCGGACCCTGTGGACCGGAAACCGCCGAGATCTCCACCTCCCGGCCGAATTCCTCCGCGATCGCGGCATAGAAGCCGCGCGGCAGGATGGGCGTTCCGAGATTGCGCAGGCTTTCGCTGTAGATCGCGAAAAAGGTGTCGATATCGGCGGCGGGGTCGACGCTGAGGGCGGGGTTGGCGATGGCCTTGCGCAGATCGGCCCGCTTCTTGCGCGGCACGGCGTTAAGATTCTCCTCGGCCGTAGGCAGCAAGGCGCGGCGGAAGCCGAAATAGAGTTCGGGCTTTGCGATCCAGCCGGATCCTGCATCAAGTGAAGTTCCGCCTTGCAGCGGAACTTCCTGGCGCAGTTCGACGAAATCGGCTTGCAGCTCTTGTCCGAGCCGTGCCGCATCGTCGGCGAGCGCGCGGGCGGAATCCGCGTCGTCGGCGGCGATGCCGCCGGCAGTGCCGAATCCGGTCGAGATCAGCGCCGTGCCGAACAGCCGCGACTTGACCAGGATCAGCGGCAGGATTCCGGTCAAGCGGCCATTGCGCCAGGCGCAGCGATAGAACGCCACGTGGCCGAGGCTGTGCTCGACCACGCGCTTCCAGCCGAAACGGTGGAAGAAATGGGTACCGGGATGGCGGGCGACGAATTCCTCCCAGGCGCGCGCGTCGTTTTGCGCGCAGGC
>CAWEME010000024.1:0-4144 GCA_963810055.1 uncultured Alphaproteobacteria bacterium
GAGGCACGCGGCTCGCCGCTTAGCGCGTTCGGCCTCAAGTCTCCCCAGCAAACGGACCCTGCGGGTCGACCAGCGCCTGCAGGCGATGCGCCGCAGCGTGGGCAAAGCGCAGCATCACCGCCTTGCGCGTCGCCGCGGCCAACCGGTGGGCGAGGGGCCTCGCACAAGATCGCGGCGCCAAAGGCATCCGCCACGATGAGGCCGGCGTCCGGCGGAAAAATCTTGCCGGGAACGTCCGCGATCGTGGCGAAGAACAGCCGGTCGCAGTGCAGCCGGTACTCCATCCACTTTCGGTCGGCGCGAAAATCGGCCACCGAGGATTTGATTTCCACGATGATGATTTCACCATCGCCGCCGAGCGCAACCAGATCGGCGCGCCGGCCCGACGGCAGCGGCAGTTCCGGGACCACGCAATAGCCCAGCGCATGCAGATATCGCGCCGTGCCGCGGGCGATGGCCAGCGCGGTCTGCGATTGCCGCCCGTCGGCAGGCGCCGAGGACGCGAGCGAAGCGAGAATTCTTCACGGCAGATATCCCGGGTAGCGGTAGGTTCGATAGCGGTCGGCACGCAAGCTTACGCACGCCACGCACTCCGGAGGCGTTTCTCCCTTCGCTCCCCGGCGAGCCGGAGTGGCAAGGGCGGCGGTCATTTTGCCGCGCTGGCGCGGTCCGGCACGAGCGCGCATGACTCACCGTCGGCTTATGCGCCACCAGCCCTTCGGGCAGGCGCCGCCAGGCCGGGTGAAGCTTCATGCGCGGCGACAGATTGCCGACCAGCTCGAAACGCACGTCTTTCAGCAGCGCGGGCTCCCGCTCGATCAGGCGTAAAAGCGCCCGGCACAACGGCAGCGGCGAACGGTGACCGTAGAAATTGCCGAGATAGCGCACGGCGAGATCGCCGCTGCGCGGCCGCCGCGGCGGATAAAGCCCGGGCTCGAAGCCATGCGGCACCACCGCCGCCTTGGCCTTCCAGGCGGGCGGGTATTTCGCCATCACCAGATCGAGGGTCTCGGCCGAGGTGAACACCACCCGGTCGGCCGCTTCCACGACGCCGCGCTCCAGCCGGCGGTTGACCGCATTGGCGAGAAACTGGCCGCGGCGGAAAGGATTGTCCGCCCAGGGGTCGCTGAAATGCGCGAGCCAGGGCAGGCCGAGACGCCGCTTGAGGCGCAAACCCAACAGGTGATCCGACATCGGCTCGCCGAAACTCAGCAACAGCTCGGGCTTGAAGCCTGAAGCCGCGAGCTTCTCCACGACCGCTTGCTCGGCCCGCGGCACCCAGCGCCGGAACTCATCGGGGATGCGCGCATAGAACGGCACGAAACGCCGCGCCAGGTTGAGCGCCAATCCCGAAAGCGCCGGCCGGAACGGCACGTCGAGACGGAAGGCGAGCCGGCGGGCGAAATCCGCATCGCTGTCGAGCCCCTCGGCGGTCTCGGGCCGGCCGCACACCGCGCCGATCTCCTGGCCTTCGAGCCGCGCCAGCAGCCGGCCGATCTGGATCGCCTGCGGATAAAGCGCCGGCGGCAGCATGTAGGAAATGGCGAGGAGCCGCACGGAAGCGCTCAGCCGCCGGACGCGCTCAAAACCGCCGCGACGATGCGCTCGGCGGCGCGGCCGTCGCCATAGACGTCGGTGCCCTGGGCCGGTTCCTTCCAGCGCCCTTCGAGCGCATCCGCCGCCGCCGCGACGATCTTGCCGCGGTCGGTGCCGGCGAGCCGGATCAGCCCGGTTTCGACGCCCTCTTTCCGCTCGGTGACTTCGCGCAACACCACCACGCGCTTGGCGATGCTCGGCGCCTCTTCCTGGATGCCGCCGGAATCGGTGAGGATCAGCTCGGCCCGCGCCATCAGCGCGACGAAGGGCAGGTATTCTAGGGGCTCGATGAGGTGGAGATTGGCGAATCCTCCCGGCTTCAATTCGCGCTCGACCGTGTCGCGCACCGCGGGATTGGGATGAACCGGATAGATAAACTGGCGGTCGGGGAAACGCCGCGCCAGCTCCGCCACCGCGCCGCAGATGGCGGCCAGGCCGGCGCCGAAGCTTTCGCGCCGGTGCGCGGTGACCAGCACGATCTTGTCCTCGGCCCCGGGCTTGAGGCAGGCGAGCCGGGCGGCGACGAGCTGGCTTTGCGCATGGGCGGCCAACGTCTTGTCCTCCGCGAGACGCCGCACCAGCCATTTGAGCGCGTCGATGCCGGTATTGCCGGTGACCAGGATGCGCGCCGGGTCGACGCCCTCGCGCCGCAGGTTTTCGGCGTTCGAGGCCAAGGGCGCGAAATGCAACCGGCCCAGCGCGGTGATGAGCCGCCGGTTCATCTCCTCCGGCCAGGGCGCCAGGACGTTGCCGGTGCGCAAGCCCGCCTCGACATGCGCCACCGGCAGCTTGTGATAGAACCCGGCCAGCGCGGCGGCGAAGGCGCTGGTGGTGTCGCCCTGGACGATCAGCCAATCGGGCTTGTGCGCGGCGATCAGCTTGTCCATCGCTTCCAGCACCGCCGCGGTCACGTCGGTCAAACTCTGGCGCGGCGTCATCACCTCGAGGTCGAAATCGGGCGTTATCCCGAACAGCGCCAGCACGCCCTTGCACATGTCGGCGTGCTGGCCGGTGTGGCAGACCGCCACGTCGCAGCCTTCATGGGCGCGCGCCGCCAGCACCACCGGCGCGAGCTTGATCGCTTCCGGCCGGGTGCCGAGGGTGACGAGGAGACGGGTCATGCCTTGGCCGCCTTGCCGAGACGTTCGAGATGCTTCCACAGATAGGCGCGCGCGGCGCGGATGTTCTCCGGCGCCATCACCGTCGGCCGGAACCAGGGATCGGCGATCAGGAAATCGCCGCCGATATTGACGAATTTGGCGATCTCGATCTCTTTCCGCGCCTCGTTCGGCGGCTTGTAGGCGGCGATCAGGCGCTCGAGAAAGCCCCGCAGCTCCCTGAGCGCCGGCACCGGGTGGCAGAGATGGGCGAAGAAACTTTCGCCGAACAGCACGCAAGGCTTGCCGAGCAGGAAGGATTCGAGACCGACCGTGCCGCTGACCGTGGCGACCACCGAGGCGCGCGCGATCAGCCGCCGCGTGTCGCAGGCCGGATGGACCAGCACCAGGCCGGCCGGCGCCGCAAGGCGCGGTAAAACGCGGCCGGACGCCGGCCGTACATCGCCGGATGCTCCTTGACCAGCAGGCGATGCCCCTGGGGCAGGCTGACCAGCAGCATGTCGATGGCGCGCAGCTGATCGACGTAATAGGGCGCGCTGGTGTTGATCGAAGCCTCGGGCGTGAAATGCAGCGCGTAGAGCAGGAATTTCCCGGGCAGCGGCGTTTCGCCGCCGCGCAGGTCGAAATACCGGGCGGACAGCAGCTCGAAGCGGCGGCGGCGCAGCTTGATCATGAAACCCAGGATGGGCCGCACCAGACGGATGCGGAGGCTTTCCTCGGAGGCGTGGAGCCGTTCATGACGCCAGCGGAGACATTCGCTGGCGACGAGACGGCGCAACCAGAAAGGCTTGGGCGGCGCGGACGGCGGATAGGAGCTCGCCGGCTCGTTGCCGGCGCGGCTCTTGAATTTGCCGATGATGGCGCGCGCCGCCGTGACGTCCGGTTTGGTATAGCCGCCGAAATAAGGCGGCAAGGTTTCGTAAGGATCCGGCCCGAAATAGCTCACGCCCAGGAAACGCATGCTGGTGTAATAGAGCACGCCGATGCCGAGATCGCGGCAGATATTCACCACGATCGCGCCGTCGACCACTTCGAGAATGGGAAACATGACGAAATCGGGCCGGACGCGCTCGAGGAATTCCCGGTAACAGGCGTAGATCGCCGCCCCGCGCCGCACTTGTTCCTCCTTGTCGAGCCAGCGATAGCCGTCCTTGTCCTTGAGCAGCGCCAGCACCAGGCCTTCGCCGCCCGAAAATGCCCGCTCGATCGGGGCCGCGCCGACGGCGGCGTAATAGGGCGCGAAATTCTCGTAGAGATAACAGCGCCGCTCCGGCGGAATCTCCCCGGCGAAGGAATTCCGGAAATGCCCTTGCGGCGTGATGACGCTCCATTCGACCGCGTCGCCGTGAAGCTTGCACTCGTCCATCAAGGCGCGGAAGAACAACGCGGTCGACGAGAAGGCGTAAATGCAGATTTTCTTCGGCGCCGGT
>CAWEME010000025.1:0-69345 GCA_963810055.1 uncultured Alphaproteobacteria bacterium
GGCTTCGTCGCGGATGTCCTGGGCGCGCTGGCGCT
This sequence comes from uncultured Alphaproteobacteria bacterium, assembly GCA_963810055.1. Lineage (GTDB taxonomy): Bacteria > Pseudomonadota > Alphaproteobacteria > ATCC43930 > CGMCC-115725 > REEB95. Next base: position 36 of record CAWEME010000025.1, read on the forward strand.
CGGGCCCCGGCGGCAGGATTTTCATCGCCCGGTCGGCTTGCTGGCCGGCGGTCCTGTAATTGCCGTTGGCCATGCCTTCCTCGGCCAGCGCCAGCGCCGCCATGCCGAGATTGTTGCTCCGGCCATAGGCGATGGCCAGGAAATGCCAGGCGTCGGGATTGTCGCCTTCGAAATGCACGGCATCGGCCAGCATGCTCAACGCCGTGGGCAGCAGCGCGGGGTTGTTGGTTTCGAGCTCGACCTGCGCCGCCTCGATGCGCAGCAGCGGCGTATCGGGCTGGAGCTGCACCGCCTTCTCATAAGGCGCCACCGCCTCGTCGACGTGGCCGTTTTCGAACAGCATTTGCCCTTTCAGCTCGTAGAAATAGGGGTTGTCGGGATAATCATGGATCAATCCGTCGATGATGGCGAGCGCGTCCTTCAATTGCGGAATGCGATAGTAGGCGATGGCGCGCGCGTAGCGCGCCGGCACGGAATTGTCATCGGCCTTGTATTGGGCCAGCGTGTCGCTGGGCGGGTTGAGGAAAGCGCCGAGCTTGGCCTTCATGATGTTGAAATTGGCCACCCATTGCGGCGGATCGGGTACTTTCGACCACGGCGATTGGGCGACATGCTCGCGCACATAATCGATGCGCTGCCGAGGTGAGGGGGTGGGTGCGGAGGTAGGGATCCTGGCGCTGCGCCGAAAGAAATTCTTCCTGCTCCAGAATCTCGAAGAAATCCAGCAGCCCCTGGGCCGATTGATGGGTGGCGTCGAGGAATTTCAAGGCCGCCTGGTCGGCCGAGGCCTCTTGCGCCACCGAGAAGGACAGGTAGGAGCGCAGGCCCACCTCCTCGCCGGCCGCCATGCCGGCGCCCATGGCACCGGGGTTGTGGCCGACGGCGCCGGCGGCCACGCCCGCCACCATGGCGATGATGCCCTTGATGGTGGCGTCGTGCATCTCTTCCTCGAAGCGCACCAGATGGCCGCCCGCGATGTGGCCGGTTTCGTGCGCCATGATGCCGATGATCTCGTTCGGCCGGTCGGCGCGCAGCAGCGTGCCGGTATTCATGAACAGGTTTTGGCCGCCGGCGACGAAGGAGTTGAGCGTCGGATCGTTGATGATGTAAATGTGGACCGCTTGGGGATCGAGCCCGGCGGCGGTGAAGATCGGCGTGGCCCAGGTGCGGATGTTGTTTTCGATCTCGGCGTCGCGGATGATATCGGGAGATTCATCGGCCACCGCGTACTGAGCCAGAGCCGCATAGGCGGCCAGCGCCAGACAGAAAACCTTGAGGGTCATGCGCAAGCGCAATCGTTTCGGCTCCGTTCCCTCGCGTAATCTCTGCCATGCCGAGGGGTGGCGTCAACCGGCGATTTCCCTTGGCGGTGTGCGGTTCGCATGGTCCTAAAAATTTCGCAACGTGGGCGCATTCCGCCCTTCATCGTCATGGACGTGCTGCGCGACGCCAACGAGCGGGCGGCCCAGGGCAAGGACGTGCTTCATCTCGAAGTCGGCCAGCCCTCGACCGGCGCGCCCCGGGGCGTGATCGAGGCGGCGCGCGCGGCGCTCGGCCGCGAGGTGCTGGGCTATACCGATACGCTGGGCCTGCCCGCCTTGCGCGCGGCGATATCCGCGTATTACGCACAGACGCCATGGCGTGGCCGTCGACCCTGGCGCGCATCGTCGTCACCACCGGCTCGTCGGCCGCCTTGGTTTTCGCCTTCCTCGCCGCTTTCGAGCCGGGCGACCGGGTGGCGCTGGCGGCGCCGGGTTATCCCGCCTACCGCAACATCCTGACCGCGCTCGATCTGGTCCCGGTCGAGCTGCAAGCGGGCGAGCGGGAGCGCTATCAGGTGACGCTCGATCTGCTGCGCGCGACAAGGTCAGGGCGTCGACGGCCTGATCGTGGCGAGCCCGGCCAACCCGACCGGCACCATGATCGAGGCCTCGGAATTCGCCGCGATAACGCGTTATTGCCGCGACCGCGGCATCCGCCTGATATCGGACGAGGTCTATCACGGCATCGTCTACGGCGATGATGCCGCGACCGCGCTCGCATCCGATTCCCAGGCGGTGGTGGTCAACAGCTTCTCCAAATATTATTCCATGACCGGCTGGCGCGTCGGTTGGATGGTGGCGCCCGACGACATGCTGCGCGCGGTCGAGTGCCTGGCGCAGAATCTTTCGGTGTCGCCGCCGTCGCTGTCGCAACATGCCGCGATCGCGGCCTTCGATTGCCGGCCGGAACTCGATGCCAATGTCCGGCGCTATGCCGAAAACCGCGCGCTTGCTGCTGAACGAGTTGCCCAAGGCCGGGCTCGAACGTTTCGCGCCGGCGCAGGGCGCGTTCTATCTCTACGCCGATGTCGCGCATCTGACCAATGACAGCGAGGATTTCTGCCGCCGCCTGCTGCGCGAGACCGGCGTGGCGCTGACGCCCGGGACCGATTTCGATCATGCGCGCGGCCGTTCCAGCTTGCGCCTGTGCTATGCCGGATCGACGGACACGATCGCGCAAGCGGCGTCCCGGCTCAAATCCTGGCGTCCCTGAGGGGCGGCCTCCTAGCGTTTCCACCAGCCCTTTTTCGGATTGGCGGCAGGCCCAGAGACCTCTTGCACCGGCGGCACGTTGTGCTGGATCGGTGCGCGCTCGGCCTCTTCCCGCTTAGGCTCGGGCTCTCTTGCCGGAAGGGATCTTGTGAATGTCGGCTCCGCCGGCGGGGAAGATCTTGAGAAGGCCGGCTCGGCCGGCGGTGCGAAGCTTTGCCGCGGCGGTGGTTGGAAAGCCGGTTCCGCCGATAGATTGGCGCCGCTCGCCTGCTCGCCACCCATGGGCTCGCCGCCCATCTCGCTGCCTTGACCGCCGCCACCGCGCCGCCGCCTGCCGCCGCGCCGGCCGCGCCGCCGGCGCTTGCGCTCGCCCTCGGCTTGGGGCTGGCCGCCCTCTGGTTGCGGATATTGCGGTTGTGGCGGCATTTCGCCGTGATCGAGTGGCTGCTCCGCCGCCTCACTGCCTTCCGGGCCGGCCTCCGCGATGTAGCCCGGCTCGCCCGGCAACAGGGCGAAGCGTGGGCGCGGGGGCGGGCCGTGCGGCCGTTCCTCGCCAAAGGGACGGTGCTCGGCTGGCGGACGAGGCTCGCCATGCGGGTGGTTCTCGCCGTGACGACCTTTACCGCCGCGCCGGCCGCGCCGCCGCCGCCGCCTGCCGCCGGCTTCCTGACTTTCGCCCGCTTCATGGCCGCGTTCGCCTTCGGGGTGTCTTGCGGGATGGTGGGCGGGATGGTGGGTTCCGTGGGCGTGCACCGGTTCGGTCTCGCGGCCAGGCGCTTGCCCGGGCTCGGCATGCTGCGGCGTCTCCGCCTCGACCTCGGCGATAATCTCTTCCTCGTCTTCCAGGGGCATGAGCGGCGGCGCCGTCGGCAGCGCCGCGATCTCGGCCGGGGTCAGTGCCCGCAGCCGTTCCAGCTTGAAGGCCGGCGGGATCAGCGTTTCGTCGCTTTTGACGATGACGTGGAAACCGAAGCGCGCCTCGGCCTGCTGCAACGTCGCACGCTTCTGATTGAGGATATAGAGCGCGACCGCGTTCGGCACGGCGACGTTGATCTCGGCCGAACGACGGCGAACGCCTTCTTCCTCGATCGCGCGCAGCACGTGCAATGCCGTCGATTCGGTGGAACGGATATGGCCGGTGCCCTCGCAATAGGGGCAGGGCTGAGTCGAAGCCTCGATCAGCGAGGGCCGCAGCCGCTGCCGCGACATTTCCAGCAGCCCGAACGGGCTGATGCGGCCCAGCTGTATGCGCGCGCGGTCGTGACGCATCGCTTCCTTGAGCCGGCGCTCGACCGCGTGCTGGTTGCGGTGATGCTCCATGTCGATGAAGTCGATGACGATGAGTCCGGCCAGATCCCTGAGCCGCAGCTGGCGCGCGATCTCGTCCGCCGCCTCGAGATTGGTCTTGTACGCGGTCTCCTCGATGTTGCGCTCGCGCGTCGAGCGGCCCGAATTGACGTCGATCGACACCAGCGCCTCGGTCGGGTTCAAGACGATGTAACCGCCCGATTTGAGCTGCACCGTGGGCGAATGGATGGCGTCGAGCTGGCCCTCGACCTGATAGCGGTGGAACAGCGGCACGGTCGGATCGCGGTAGAGCTTCACCTTGCCGGCGTGGCTCGGCATCAGCATCTTCATGAAAGTCTTGGCGACGTGGTAGCTGGCCTCGCCGTCGACCAGCACCTCCTCGATATCGGTCGCGTAGAGGTCGCGGATCGAGCGCTTGATAAGGGTGCCTTCCTCGTAAATCAGCGCGGGTGCGGTCGATTTGAGCGTGAGCTCCCTGATCTCGTCCCAAAGCCGGCGCAGATATTCGAAATCGCGCTTGATCTCGGGCTTGGAGCGCTCGCTGCCGGCGGTACGGACGATGACGCCCATCCCCTCGGGCAATTCAAGATCGCTCATCAGGTCCTTGAGGCGCCGCCGGTCGGCCGCGCTGGTGATCTTGCGCGATACGCCGCCGCCGCGCGGCGTGTTCGGCATCAGCACGACATAACGCCCGGCGAGCGAGATATAGGTCGTCAGCGCCGCGCCCTTGTTGCCGCGTTCCTCCTTGGTGACCTGCACCAGCATGATCTGGCGGCGCTTGATCACCTCTTGGATTTTATAGTGCCGGTGGGGCCGCCGCACCGGACGGCGCGTCTCCTCCATCTCGTCGCCGCCGACTGTCTCGACATGAACGGGCGGCTGGGGCGGTTGCGCCCCTTCGGTAGAGCCGCCATTCCCATTCCAAGGGCCTTCGCCGGGCATGGGCGGTTGCTCGCCGGAGAGAGCGGCTTGCGTGTCGCCGGGCGCATGATCGGCATGGGTATCGGCGTAGCTATCCGAATCCCCATGCTCGGCCGCGTCCGCGGACTCCGGTTCCGGTTCGGGCGGAGATTCCGCCAGGGACTCGCCAAAGGGTTCGCCGGAGAAGGGAGGGGAATCCGGCTCGTCGGGAAGCTCGGTTCCGTCGTCATGGAATTCCGGCTGCTCCATCGGCTGGCCGTGCATCTCTTCCGCCGGCGCGTCATGCGCCATGGTTTCCGGAACCAGCTCGCCCCCGGTTTCCTCATGTTCGGCTTCACGCGCATTGGCGGCGGCTTCGGCTTCGCGGTCCGCTTCGAGCGCGGCTTCGCGGTCGGCGACCGGGATGCGGTAATAGTCGGGATGAATCTCGTTGAAGGAGAGGAAACCGTGGCGGTTTCCGCCATATTCGACAAAGGCGGCTTGGAGCGACGGCTCCACCCGCGTCACCTTGGCGAGATAGATGTTACCCTTGATCTGCTTCTTGGTTGACGTCTCGTAATCGAATTCGACGAGACGATGGCCATCGAGAACCACTACCCGGGTCTCTTCCGGGTGGGCGGCGTCGATAAGCATGCGCTTGGTCATGCCGGTAAACTCCGTGGCGCGCGCATTCGCCCGCGCGAAGGACGGGCGGCGGCGTCATGTTGGTTGAGGCGAAGCCGACGGCGCCCCCGGTCGAAAGATCGAACCGGACAAGAGCTAGAATCATATCAGGGCTCTTTTTCAGGGCTGCCGCATTCCGGCACAGGCCGGGCCAGGCTTCGGGGTTTCGTCAAACTGCGTGATCGTTAACGTCCCGGCGGGAAAGCGCGAATGCCGCGCCAAAATCGATGGGGGCATCCTCGCCTGCAATTCCGCCGCTTCGTCGCTGCCCCGGCCCCGTGCCGGAGTATGCAGACCGCAGTATTTCGCCAAGCCAGAATACAGCCCGCGGCCCCTATCCACAACCCATTCATGCGGGGCTCTGCCGCAGATTCCGGGATTGTTGGAGGCCGGGGCGCGGCATGGGTGGCCCGGAGCCGATGCGTTAAGGCCCTGAAAAGCTTGTTAACCCGGCTTGCGGCGGTCATAAAGCCGGCGCACCATGCTTTATGATAGGATCAAACGGTGCCGCGCGCCCGAGTCGCTGGCGCCGAATCCGGACCAAGCCATGACGCCGCAACCGCCGAAGAAGCCAAAACTAGCCTCGACCCTGCTGAAGGTGCTGTTCGTTTTCCTGCTGTTCGGCGGGGTGGCGGCGACGGGACTGGTCGGGCTGACGGTGTGGTATTTCGGGCGCGAACTGCCGGATTACCGCCAGTTGGCCGATTACCAGCCGCCCATCGTCACGCGCGTCCATGCCGCCGACGGCAGGCTTTTGGCCGAATATGCCACCGAGAAGCGCATCTTCGTGCCGGTCAGCGCGATGCCGCCGCTGGTGACCCACGCTTTCGTCGCCGCCGAGGACCGCAATTTCTATACCCATTCCGGCATCGATCCGATGTCGATGGCGCGCGCCGCCTTGACCGATGTCTTCCGCCTCGGCAGCAATCGCCGGCCGGTGGGCGCCTCGACCATCACCCAACAGGTGGCCAAGAACTTTCTCCTCAACAACGAAGTCTCGATCACGCGCAAGATCAAGGAAGCCTTGATCGCCATACGCATGGAACAGGCGTTGAGCAAGGACCGCATTCTCGAGCTTTACCTGAACGAGATCTATCTCGGCGGCGGCAGCTACGGGGTCGCGGCGGCGGCGATCGACTATTTCGGCAAATCGCTCGACGAATTGACTGTCGAGGAGGCGGCGTTCCTGGCCGCGCTGCCCAAGGCGCCCAACAACTACAACCCGCTACGCTACCCCGAAGCCGCCAAGGAGCGGCGGGATTACGTGATCGACCGCATGCTCGATTCTGGCTATATCACCTACGATCAAGCCGAGGCCGCCAAGGCCAAGCCCATCGTCCTCCATCATCGCGACGATACGCAGACGGCGCGCGCCGATTATTTCACCGAGGAAGTGCGGCGCGAGCTTTCGGCCCGCTATGGCGACAAGATGCTCTACGAGGGCGGGCTGTCGGTTCGCACCAGCCTCGATCCGGCCTATGAGGTGCTGGCGGAAAAATCGCTGCGCGGCGCGCTCATCGCCTATGACCGGCGTCACGGCTATCGCGGGCCGATCGCGCGCATCGACATAAACGGCGATTGGCGCGCGCAGCTTGCCGCCATGGCCCCGGTGCCGGGCGCCGCCGATGTCGGTTGGATGACCGCCGTCGTGTTGGCGGATCAGCCGGACAGCGCCGTGATCGGGCTTGCCGACGGCAGGCGCGGCAAGATTCCCCTGGATGAAATGCGCTGGGCGCGCAAGAAGCTCGGCGAGAACAGCCTCGGCCCCAGCCTGACCAAGCCCGCCGACGCGCTCAGCCCGGGCGACGTCGTGCTGGTCGAGCGGCTCAATGGCCCCTTGGCCCAGGCGGGCGATGGCAGCTACGGCCTCCGGCAGATTCCGGCAGTCTCGGGCGCGATGGTGGTGATGGATCCGCATACCGGGCGGGTTCTCGCCATGACCGGCGGTTTCAGCTATGAGATCAGCCAGTTCGACCGCGCCACCCAGGCCAAGCGCCAGACCGGTTCGGCGATCAAACCCTTCATCTATCTTGCCGCGCTCGATCACGGCTTCACGCCTTCGACGCTGGTGCTGGATGCGCCTTTCGTGGTCGATCAGGGACCGGGATTGCCGAAGTGGAACCCCACCAACTACGAGCATAATTTCAATGGGCCGGTGCCGCTGCGGATCGGCATGGAGGAATCCCTCAACCTGGTCACCGCCCGGGTCGGCACCACCATCGGCCTCGACGTGGTCAAGCAATATGTCGAGCGTTTCGGCATCCTCGACAACATGCCGCTGGAGAACGCGTTCATCCTAGGCGCGGGCGAAACCACGCCGCTCCGGCTCATGACCGCCTATTCGATGCTGGTCAACGGCGGCAAGCGCATCCATCCGACATTTATCGACCGGGTGCAGGACCGCAACGGCCACACCATCTATCGCGCCGATAACCGCCCTTGCGACCAATGCAACGGCGTCGAATGGAGCGGCCAGGCGCCGCCTGAATTGCCCGACACCCGCGAGCAAATCGCCGATCCGGCCAGCGCTTATCAGATCGTCTCCCTGCTCGAAGGCGTGGTGCAACGCGGCACCGGCCGCATCGTCAGCACCGTGGGCAAGCCCTTGGCAGGCAAGACCGGCACCACCAACGATTCCAACGATACCTGGTTCATGGGCTTTTCGCCCGACCTTGCCGCCGGCGTCTATATCGGCTTCGATCAGCCCAGAAGCCTCGGCAAGCACGAGACCGGCGCCACGGTGTCGGCGCCGGCCTTCCGCGATTTCATGATGGCGGCGCTGAAGGACAAGCCGGCGATCCCCTTCCGCATTCCGCCCGGCATCCGCCTGGTCCGGGTCAACGCCAAGACCGGGCAACTCGCCAAGCCCGGCGACCGGAACGTGATCTACGAGGCGTTCAAGCCCGGCACCGAACCGAACGGACAGCCCAGCCAGGTGGTCAGCGGCAACGGCATCACGCTGGATCCCGGCGACGTTGTTCCCGGCATGGGCGCATCCAATACCGACGACAGCGGCCCGCAAACCGCTCCCGCGAGCGGCACCGGCGGCCTATACTGAGCGCTCACGCGCCCCGCGTTCAATCGTTTGGATAGGGCATTGTGGCATTTGAAGAGGACTGAGGTATGCGTGCCGAGATAGAGGCGATGACGGTCGAGATTCGGCGCTCCCTGGCGCTGTTGCGGAGGCATCTTTGACTGGGATAAATCCGTCCGCCGGCTCGCGGAGCTGAACCAGCTCGTCGAAACTCCCGATTTCTGGAACGATTCCGCGCGCGCGCAACAGCTTATGCGCGAGCGCACCCGCCTCGACAAAGGCATCAACGGCTACAAGCGCATCGAGCACGAACTCGATGACGCGCTGGGTTTGGCCGAACTCGCTGAAGCCGAAGGGGACAATGCCACCCTGGACGAGGCGCAGAAGGCGCTGGAGAATCTGCGCAACGAGGTCAAGGCGCGCGAACTCGAAAGCCTACTTTCTGGCGAGGCCGACGCCTACGACGCTTATCTCGAAGTCCATGCGGGGGCCGGCGGCACCGAGGCGCAGGACTGGGCCGAGATGCTGTTGCGCATGTACATACGCTGGGCCGAACAGCACGGTCACAAGATCGAATGGATCGAGGAAAGCGCGGGCGAGGGCGCCGGAATCAAATCGGCCACCATCAAGGTGATGGGGGAGAATGCTTATGGCTGGCTCAAGACCGAGAGCGGCGTTCACCGCCTGGTGCGCATCTCGCCCTTCGACGCCAATGCCCGGCGGCAGACCAGTTTCGCCTCGGTCTGGGTCTATCCGGTGGTGGATGACAAGATCGAGGTCGAGATCCAGGACAAGTATCTGCGTGTCGACACCTATCGCTCGTCGGGGGCGGGGGGCCAGCACGTCAACAAGACCGACAGCGCCGTGCGCATGACCTACCAGCTTCCGGGCAGCGATCCCGTGGTGGTGGCTTGCCAGAGCGAGCGCTCGCAACACCAGAATCGCGCCAAGGCCACGGCCATGCTCAAGGCGCGGCTTTACGAGATCGAGTTGCAGAAACGAGAGGCGCAAACCGCCGCCATGAACGCCACCAAAACCGATATCGGCTGGGGGCACCAGATCCGCTCCTATGTGCTTCAGCCCTATCAGATGGTCAAAGACCTGCGCACCGGGGTCGAAACCGGCAATCCCGGCGCGGTGCTCGATGGCGGTCTCGACCGCTTCCTCGAAGCCTCGCTCGCCGCCCGCATCAAGGGCGCCGATGCCGCCATCAACAAAAAAGAAGCCAAGGCGGAATAAACACCGCAGCCTTACCGGCAATCCTCCGGACGGCGCCTTCTTCGCTAATGTTTTGCGCCCTCAGGGCGCGCACCGAACCAGATCCGTTAGCAATTACTTAACCATAGAGCCGTGTAAGCGGTTGCTTAACCGTTGTGCTGTGTAATCGGCTCCGACCGTCGCCCCTGTTCACTTTTGCCCCGAAAATCCCATGGCCGTGTCAACTCGAATGCGTTTTTACTGCCGCCTGCCGATCTTCGCCGCTGCGTGCTTCCTGCTGACCGCCTTCCACGACGCGCACGCGCAGCTTCATCTCACCTTCGGGGTCGATGCTTCCGACAAACCGTCGGCGATGGTCCAGCAGATTCGCCCGACGCTCGATCTCCTGGAACAGGCCGTCGGGCAGACGCTCGGCGAGAAGGTCACGATCAGTATGATTGTGGAGAGCGACTACCAGCTCGGCATTGAGCGGCTCATCCAGGGACATTCGGATTTCGAGCGCCTCGGCCCCGCTTCCTATGTCGAGGCCAAGAAAAAGGCGCCGGGCATCACCATCATCGCGGCGGAACGGTACGGCGATTCCCATTTCTTCGAAGGCGTGATCTGCGTCAATACCGCGAGCAACATCACGAGGGTCGAAGATCTGAAGGGCAAGAGTTTCGCTTTCGGCGACGAGCAATCGACCATCGGGCGATATCTATCGCAGCTTTATCTCATGCGTCATGGCATCAAGGCCGGGGATCTGAAGAGCTTCGAGTACTTGAATCGTCACGACCGCGTCGGCTATGCGGTCGCATCCGGCCAATTCGACGCCGGCGCGCTCGAGGGCACGATCTTCAAGAAGCTCGTCGACCAGGGTGTGCCGATCCGGCAGCTCGCCTCCTTCCAGAACGTCACCAAGCCATGGGTCGCCCGCCCCGGGCTCGATCCCCGGATCATCGCAGCGCTTCGCCAGGGGCTTATCGGCATACATGATAAGGCGGCGCTGTCGGCGCTGCGGTTCGACGGCTTCCTCCCGGCCACCGATAAAGATTACGCAGTCATTCGCGCGTCGATCGTGGAAAACCCGCTGTTCTTCAACAAACCCGCGTCGTGAGCCGGCCGATGTTGCCGCTTCGTCTAAAGCCTTCGCCCAACCTGCATCCGACCTCGCTCACGGTTCAGCTTTTGCTGGTGCTCCTCCTTATCACCGCGGTCGTCTCTGCGGCCGCCGGGATTATCGTGCGCGACTTCGAGCGCGACTATCTCACCTCGCGGCTGAACATGGAGAACGAACGCAAGTTCGATCTTCTCGTTTATGCCACCACCGACGACATCATCAGCCAGGACGTGCCGCGCATCGATACCACAATGCATAATCTGATCCAGAGCGATTCGACTCTCCTGTCGCTGCAGATCCTGAACCCCGCAGGCCGGTCGCTTTTCAATTGGCATCGCGATCAAATGAAGTCCGGCGATAAAAAGACCCTGGCTTTCTCCCGCCAGCTTCAGCTCGAAGGCGAATTCTTCGGGACATTCTCCGCCGTCTGGGATCTCTCCGCCGCGGATCGGAAAATCAATCAACACGGATTCATGTTCGCCGGCGTCATCGGGACAATCTGTCTCACGATGAGCTTGCTCTACTATATGCTGATAAGGCGCCTCGCCATCCTCCCGCTCAAGCGCATGGGCACGCGCCTGGCCGAGTTCCACGACGGCGTGTTCGACCGCGTTATCTCGCTTCCCCCCTTCACGCCGCTGGAGTTGCGTGATCTTGAGACATCCGTCAATCAGCTCGGCGAGCTTATGGCGCAAAAGGAGCAATACAACATCGAACGCGAGGCGGCGCATGCCGCGGCGGTTGCGGCGAACCGCACCAAATCGGAGTTTCTCGCGAACGTCAGCCATGATCTGCGCACGCCGCTCAACGCCATCATCGGCTTTTCGGATACCATGCGGATGGGCATCTTCGGGTCCATCGAGAATCCGAGATATCGCGATTACGTCGAATACATCAACAATTCCGGCGTGCATCTCCTGTCGATCATCAATGACATTCTCGACATTTCCAAGATCCAGTCCGGCAAGATGTCGCTCGAGGAGAGCAAGGTCGATCTGCTGCAGACGATTGAGGCCTCTCTCGTCCTGCTGTACGCCCGCGCGCGCGAAGGCGGTGTGCGGATCGTCAAGAAATTGCCGGCACGGCTGCCCTTCATCAGCGCCGACGAGCGCAAGCTCAAGCAAATCCTGCTCAACTTGGTCACGAACAGCGTCAAATACACGCCCTTCGGCGGCTCGGTGACGATTTCGGCGAGCGTCAACCGCGACCTCGGCGTCCTTGTCACCGTCGCCGATACCGGAATCGGCATTGCGGCCGACCAGATCAGGACGGCTCTCGAGCCCTTCGCCCAGATCGAGAACGCCTATACGCGCCGCGAGACCGGAACGGGGCTCGGCCTGCCGATCGCCAAGGCGCTCACCGAGCTTCATGGCGGCACCTTCGAACTGACGAGCGAGGTCGGAGTCGGCACCGTCATCCATTTCTCGCTTCCAGCCTCGCGCCTGCTGGAACCGCCCTCGACCGCCGAGATCGTGGAGCTTGGTCCCTTCCGAGCCAGTATCGGCTGAGCCTGGCCGAATCGATTAGTTTCAAGAAGTTAGATAATCAAAAAGAACTTGGAATCAGAATGGCTTATGCTAGGATATAAAACTACTAGTTGAGCCGCCTGCCAAAAAACTGTAACAATCTCATCTAAGCAGGGTCGTCGTAAGACGCTTCCCGAAGGGGAATCGCTGTGTCGGCGGAGGGAGGGGGGACCGGAAATGGCTAGTTTTGTAATCGTCATTCTGGTCGCGTTCGCGGCGTTCTTTCCCGTTCCCGCCTATGCCATCCCCTCGCCGGATCTGATCATCGGCTCCTTATCGAGTCTGTCGCAGATTGCCATGTTGGCGGCGGCCACGGTGGGCGGCCTTGCCGTGACCGGCGCGCGCCCGAGACTCGCAGACGGGACCCGGGCCCCGGCAAGCCCGCGGCGGCGAGTCGTGCTGTGGATCGCGCTCGGGGTCATGGCGCTGTCGCTTGGGGGCAATCTCTACCAGCACCTTGCCGCCAAGGACGCCGAGCTGGCCCGTTTCCAGGCGACGCTGGTGCGGCCGTCGCACAATCCAGGCGAGCCCATCCTCGACCCGACGCTGAAGGAGGAATCCTACAGCGAGCAGGTCGCGGATCCCAACGGCATCAGCACGCAGGAGCTGGCGACGCTGCTGCAAAAGGCGGATCAAGGCCAGGCGACGAATACCAACTTCATCGACGTCCGCGAAACCGGCGAGACCCAACTCGGCGAGCTCCGGCATTTCACGCCGGTGCGCTGGCCCGACCTCTTCGCCTCCGGCATCGACTTCAAGAACAAGCGCAACGTACTGATTTGCCATAACGGCAACCGCAGCAGCGAAACCTGTTCGGCGCTGAGCGAGCAAGGGATTCCCTGCAATTTCGTGATCGGCGGCCTGGAGAAGTGGATCGCGGAAGGCCGCAGCATGAACAATACGCAGTTGCGTTCGCCGGATCAGCTTCGCGGCGTGCCGCGCTACCCCAACGACGATGTCTTCCTCAGCACGGCGGAGGTCCATCATCTCATCGATCAGGACCATGCGCTCGTCCTCGATGCGCGCTATCCCGGTGAATTCGAGCACAGCCACATCCCGGGCGCCATCAACATCCCGCTCCGCCGCCTGCCGACCGCCGTCCTCAAAACGCGCATCGCGGCGCTTCCGAAACAGCCGGTCGTGCTTGCCTGCTACGACCGGCGCAGCTGTTTCATGTCGACGGTTCTCGGTCTCGAGTTGAGCCACGCCGGCTTCGACATACGCGGCCGCTATACGTTGCCCTGGGAATACTATGTCCCGGCAACGGAGCCGCCTTATGTCAAGGCATGGCGGGATAGCGTCGATACGAGCACTTGGACGAAGGTGTCGCGGACCCTGGCTAAGGTCCTGATCTGGGTCGCCGATCGCGGCATCGGGCTGCCGGTCGCGATTGTCTTGCTGGCCCTGCTGTCGCGGCTTCTGGTGCTGCCGGTTTCGCTCAAGGCGGAACGTGATCAGGCGGCGTTGAAAAAACTCTCCGACGAGATCGCGGCGCTGAAACAGCGTCTCGGCGGCGATGGCAAACGCTTCTCCCGGGCGCTTTCGGCGCTCAATCGCCGTCATGGCATGACGCCCGGCCGCAACCTCTTGGCGCTCGTCTTTTTGCCGGTTCTCGCGCTCTCGGTCGCGGCGGTCACCGCCGCCGTGCATGAAAATCCGCAGGCGCTGTGGTGGATATCGGATCTCGGCAGCCGCGACCATACCCTGCTGATGCCGGCGCTCTTCAGCGCGCTGGTCAGCCTCTATCTCGTGCTCTCGGTCGCGCGGACCCGTATGCAACGGATCGTCTCTTTCTCCCTCGGCTTCCCGGCCTTCACCGGCCTCGCCTTCTATCTCAACGCCGGCGCCGACCTCTACATGGTCGCCAGTGCCTGTCTGATGCTGGTGCAGCGGGGCATGGTGGCAATCGACTTGGCGCAGCTGCGTCAGGCTCGGGTTTTGCGGCGCGCAGGGAACAGTGGCGTCATTCGCATCGCCGAAGCGCATTTGGCGCAGGATTGCGGCAACAAGGCAAAACGTCTCGGAATCATTCTCAGTCACGGCCTGCCGGCGCCCGACGGCCTGGTGCTGACCCCGGTCTTTCTCGCGCGCTTCAAGAGCATGTCCGAGACCGAACGTGAGCGGCAGCTCGACCGGCTGTGGCGAAAGAGCGGCAGGCGGCTTCTGGCTGTCCGCAGTTCCGCCGCGGCGGAGGACGGCACAGACCGGAGCTTCGCTGGTGTCTTCGAATCGCTATTGAATGTAGATCGCGACGGCTTGGCCGCGGCGATCGCGGCGGTCGAAGCCTCTTTCACAACACACACCGAGAGCTACGGCGCCGGGGGCGCCGGCAATGTCATTCTCCAGCCGATGATTCCCGCCGAATATGCCGGCGTCCTCTTCACCGAAGCGCCCGCTTCTTTCGGCCTCGCCATGGTCGAAATGGTGGCGGGAACCGCCGAAGCCTTTGTCTCGGGCGCCGTGGCGCCCCAGACCTATCTCCTCGGCCGCTACACCGATCGGCTGGTCGGCGATACGCCGCCGCCTATCGATCTTGCGCCGCTGATGGCGCTCGGCCGGCGGATCGAGGCCATCTTCGGCGCCGCCCAGGACATTGAATGGGCCTATTGCGGCGACCGGTTCCTGATCCTGCAAAGCCGCGACATCACCCGGACCCAGCTTGTGAACGACAGCAAGACCCTAGGCCGGGAGCGCGAGCGGGCGCGCGTGCTGGCGCTGGCATCCGCGGTGCCGGGCGAAACCGTGTCTTTCGCCCAGAACGAGATCTCGGAACTCCTGCCGCGGCCGACGCCGCTCTCGCTCGATCTCATGCAGTCGCTCTGGCGGGCCGGAGGCAGCGTCGATCTCGCCTGCCGCATGCTGCGGCTGCGCCATGATGTCGACGATGAATCGCGTCCCTATCTCATTTCGATCTTCGGCCGGGTTTATATCGACCGCCACGAGGAGCACAAGCGGGCGCTGAAGGTAGGAGCGCTGGGGGCGATGCAGCTCCGCCGCACGGGCGATACGATCGAGCGGGATTACCAGGAACAGTTCCTTCCCGAGCTGATGCAGCGCGTCACCCTGCTCGAGGCGGTCGATTTCGACCGCCTGTCCACCGCGGCTTTGCAGACGCAGCTCGAGGCGGTTCGCGCCGATTATGTCGGCCACACCGCCTCACATGTCGAGGTCATCAATATCACCGTGCAATACTATCTGGAGAAGGCGAAGGCCGCTCTCGAGGGGCGCGGTCTCGATCCGGCGCGTTACCTTGCCGGCATCCCGGACACACCGATGGCGCAGGCGCTGGCCGCCGCCTCACAAAAGCGCGGCAAGGCGCGCATCGATGCTTTCCTCGCCGGTTTTGGCCATCGCGCACCGCTCGACTACGAACTGGCGCAACCCCGCTACGGCGAGGACCGCATCCAGGCGGCGGCGCTCGTCGCCGGCATGGAGAAGGCTCCGGCGCCGCTGGTCCCGGCCGCGAAATTCCACCCGGAAGCCGAATGGAACGACCGCGCCCTCGCTGAGCTGGTGCAACGGGCCCGCCGGTTCCAGGCTCTCAAGGAAGAGGCAAAGCACCAATCGCTGCGACAGATCGCCTTGCTTCGCCGCATCCTTCTCGCTCTCGACCGGCGCTTCGGTCTCGCGAACGGAATCTTCCATCTCACCTTCGCCGAGATCGCCGCTGTTTCCGACGGGGAGGCGCTCGCCCGCACGCGGGCGCTTATCGCGCAGCGCCGGGGCGAGGCTTTGGCCTTCGCCGGAATGCCGCCGCTTCCCTCGGAACTCGATATTGCCACGCTCGAGACGCTGCCGCTCACCGAGGCGCAGGCGGTACCGGCAGGGGCGGGCGGGCTCACCGGAACGCCGGTATCCGACGGCGCTCCCGTGACCGGGCGGGCCTGCGTCGTCTCCATCGCCGAGGCCGAAAGCGGCGCGCCGCTCCGCGACTTCGCCGACGGAGATATCATCGTGAGCCGCATGATGCATCCGGCCTGGCTACCCTATTTCGGCCGGGCCAAGGCGCTCGTCTGCGAGGTTGGCGGCTGGCTTAGCCACGTCGCGATCCTCGCCCGCGAATGCGCCGTCCCGATGGTAATCGGGGTTCGCGGCCTCGATGCGATCGAACATGGAGAGATCCTGCAGGTCCATGCCGACGGGAGGATCGAGCGTCTCTCCACCGCGACCGCGGAGGTCGAAGAACTGCAGCCGGAGCGCCATCGGCGCTCATCGATCGCCTAGACCATTTTCAGACAAAATTGCTGCCGGCCCCCATTGCGTAGTCCGGCTTTGATGTTGGTTGGTGTCCGCATCAGGCGCCGCCGATAAGCCGGTCGGGCGAGCGCCCGGCCGGGGCGGTATTGAAGGCTAAGGGAGCAACGGTTAAATCGCCTTGGCGGCTTTCAGCACCTCTTCGGCATGGTCCGGCACCTTCACCTTGCGCCATAGTCCGCGAATCACGCCCTTCTCGTCGATCAGGAAGGTCGAGCGTTCGATCCCCATGTATTTGCGCCCATACATGCTTTTCTGCACCCAGACGCCGTAGCGTTCGGTGACTTTGCCCTCCGCGTCCGAAGCGAGGGTGAAGGGCAGATGGTATTTCTTCTTGAACTTGTCGTGCGCCGCCACGCTGTCCCGCGATACGCCAATGATGACGGCGTCTAGTTTGCGAAAATCGGGAATGCCGTCGCGGAAGGCGCAGGCCTCGGCGGTGCAGCCCGAGGTGTCGTCCTTGGGATAGAAATAAAGCACGACCTTTTTGCCTTTGAGTTCGCTGAGCTTGACCTTGCCGCTGCCGTCGGTCGGCAGGGTGAAGTCGGGCGCCTTTTCGCCGATTTCGAGACTCATGGACGGATTTCCTTCTCCCGTTGGGCTGTCTTGGCTGGCGTCTCGATGAGATTTTCGTAAAGCCGCAAGACGCGCTTGGCGCTCGCATCCATATCAGCTTTCAAGGCGGCGAAGTCAACCGCGCCTGCGCCTTTGGCCAGAATGGATTTAAGCGCGGGGGTTGCCTGGCTTTCGTCGAACGGTTCCTCGACAGTGAGCTTCAAGAGGCCCTGCACGTTGCGCCACAGCATGAGGGATGCGACCAGCGTGTCCGCGTCCTGGCGCGCCAACGCGCCGCATTCGGCAAGCGCCAGCAACGCCGCGCGCGTGTTCTGCCGCAGCACCCGGGGCGTGCGTGCTGCTTCGCGCAGCTGCAGGTAATGGGCGATGAACTCGATATCGACCATGCCGCCGCGCCGGTGCTTGACCTCGAAAGCCGGCGGTTTGCGGTGTGCCGCGGCGATGCGCTGGCGCATCTCGGCGACCTCGGATGCGAGCTTGGCGGGTTCACGTTTCCGGATCAGCACCGAGCGCACCTCGTCCATCACACGGCGGCGCAACGCTTCCGGCCCGGCCACCACGCGGGCGCGGGTCAGCGCCATGTGCTCCCAGGTCCAGGCCATCTCCCGATGATAGCGGCGGAAGGCCTCGAAGCTCGAGGCGATCGGCCCGGCCATGCCCGAGGGCCTCAAGCGCATGTCCACGTCATAGAGATTGCCCTCGGCCGTCAGCACGGTGAGCGCATTGATGAAGCGTTGGCACAGCCGCGCATAATAGGCCGGAACCGGCAAGGGCCGCGCGCCGCCAGTCGATTCGCCGGCATCGGGCGCGTCATAGATCAGGGTCAGGTCGAGGTCCGAGACGAAGGTCATCTCGCGGCTGCCGAGCTTGCCGAGGCCCAGCACCGCGCACGCGCCATGCGGCACGGTGCCGTGGACGCGCGCGAATTCGGCCGCCGTCCGCTCGAACAGCTGCTCGATCGCGGTTTCGGCGATATCGGCGAAGGCGCCGCCGGCCGCCTCGCCGTCGAGGTGATGGCGCAGCAGCTGCACGCCCACCTGAAATTTGCGTTCGCCGACCCAGCGCCGGGCGAGGTCGAGCGTCTCCTCGTAATGCCGGGCGCGGTCGAGCCATTGGTGGAGATCGGCCGCCAGGGATTCCCGCGATGGCAGGGCTGCGAAGAAATCCGCCGTCAGCCCGCTTTCGATCAAGCCGGGCCTCAGCGCCAGCGCCTCGGCCAGATTGGGCGCCGCCCCCATGATCTCGGCGATCAAGTCGATCAGCCCGGGATTCTGATAGAGCAGCGAGAAGAAATGCACCCCGGCGGGCAAGCGGCTCAGATACTGGTCGTAGCGGAGAAGGGCGGTGTCGGGATGGGATGAAGCGCCGAAGGCCTTGAGCAGCGTGGGCACCAACTCGGTCAACAGCTCGCGCGCACGCTGGCTTCGCGTCGCGCGGTAGCGGCCATGATGCCAGCCGCGGATGATTCCAGCGATGTGAGAGGGGTCGTCGAAGCCAAGGCGCGACAGTGTTTTCAAGGTTTCGGGATCATCCTCGCTGCCGGTGAAAACCAAATTTCCCGGCGACGCCAATGAGGGCAATTCCTCGAATAGTTCGGCGTAATGACTTTCAACATCGCTCAACACCCGCGTGAGACCGGCGGCGAAGAGCGCAGGCGAATCATAGCCCATGAACACCGCGATGCGCCGCAAGCCCTCGGCATCTTCGGGGATGGTATGGGTCTGGGCGTCCTCGACCATCTGCAGCCGGTGCTCGACGCGGCGCAGAAACCTGTAGGATTGGGACATCGTCTCGGCGGCCTCGAGGGTGATGTGGCCCGCCTTGGCAAGCATCGCCAACGCCGCGCAGGTGCCGGTGACGCGCAATTGCGGCTGGCGCCCGCCCCAGATTAATTGCTGCGTCTGAGCGAAGAATTCGATCTCGCGGATGCCGCCGCGGCCCAGCTTGACGTTGTGTCCGGCGACGCCGATGGTCGCGCCGCCCTTGTGCGCGTGGATTTGGCGCTTGATCGAATGGATGTCCTGAATGGCAGCGAAGTCGAGATGCTTGCGCCAAAGGAAGGGGCCGAGCGCGGCGATGAAATCGCGGCCCGCTTCGAGATCGCCCGCCACGGCCCGCGCGCGGATGAGCGCGGCGCGTTCCCAATTCTGTCCGGCGCTCTCGTAGTAGACGATCGCCGCCTGAAAGGACAGCGCCGGCGGGGTCGAGCCCGGATCGGGCCTGAGCCGCAAATCGGTGCGGAAGACATACCCGTCCGCCGTGCGCTCTTCCATCATGCGCACCAGCTCATGCGCCAGACGGGTGTAGAAGAATTGAAGGTCGCGCGGCCCGCAGTATCGGGTTTTTTCCGCGTCGAACAATAAAATCAGGTCGATGTCGCTCGAATAGTTGAGCTCGCCGGCGCCGAGCTTGCCGACGCCGAGAACGATGAATCCGCTGCCGCGCGCCGGGTCGGCGCGGTCATGCAGCTCGATCTCGCCCTTGGATGCTGCATCGGCAAGCAGATGGCGCGCGACCAGCGACAGAGCGCCGTCGGCAAAGGCGCTTAATGCCCCGGTTACCTTCTCGACCGGCCATAAGCCGGCAATGTCGGCGATGGCTATGACCAAGGCGGCCTGCCGCTTGAGTACCCTCAAGCCGGCCATGAGATCGTCGCGCCCATCCTGGGGCTTGAGATCGCGGTTGAGACTGTCTAGGAGTTCGGCGAAACTAGCTTCGGGGCCGCCTTGCCAAAGCCGCCTCAGCAAGCCGGGCTCCTTGAGACAGCAATGGGTTAGGAACGGGCTGTTGCCGAAAAGTGAAGAAAGCAGTGCCCGGCCCGACGGTTCGGCGGCGAAATCGCGCATGAAGGCGGCAAGTTGCGGGTCGTGCAGGTCTTCGGCCGTCTCGCGCCAACGCGCGAATCCGACCGCGACAGATTCTTTGTCGGCGGGAAGCGGGAGATTCTTGTAAGTGTGGCAAGATAAAGATGGCATGAACGGCGCGCCGCGAAAGGATTCGGCGGAGACTGCGCGCCAAGCCGAGCCCGGTCAAGACCAAGGCAAGGCATATCTGCGCCATCTGCGTCATTTGCGCCATCTGTGCTATCTGGCCTATGGCCTGGCGGTCTTCGTCGTGTTGTGCGCCGGCTTGGTCGGCTACGGCTTGTGGATTTTGTCGCAGGGGCCGGTGTCGCTGGACCGCTTCACGCCCTATCTGGCGCGATCGCTGTCGAGCGGCCCGAACGGTGTCCGGGTTACCATCGACCGTACGGTGCTGAGTTGGGAGCCGGGGCCGAGCTTCCGGCTGGTCACCACCGGCGTTCATCTTTTTCAGCCCGATAGCGGCGCACAACTCAATTTTCGCGAAATGGAGATGGTGCTGAGCCTCCGGGCGCTGCTCTTCGCCACCATCGCGCCGTCGCGCCTGATCCTGACCGAGCCCCAGCTGCGGCTGGAACGCGCCGCCGACGGCTCGTTGCATCTGGGATTGGCCGGTGAAGGCGAGGCGGAGAAGGGGCAAGGGGAGACTGCCGAATTCTGGGGCGATCGCCTGGTCGGCGACATCGCCGGCCCGCTCAACGGTTCGGGTCCTTTGGGATATCTCCGTGACTTCGAGATCCGCAACGCCACCCTCATCGTCGACGACCGTTCGCTCGGCGTCATCTGGAACGCCACCCTCACCGATCTTTCGCTGCATCGCGGCAGCGACGGGCTCGCCGGCACGCTGCAACTCGCCGCCGGTATCGGCAAAAATCAGGCGCTGATCCGCGGCGATCTCGTCTTCAAGCGTCCGGGCGATCTCGTCGTCGGCTTCAACTTCGCCGGCTTGAACCCGGCGTTGTTCGCGCTGGCATCGCCGGCGCTGACGCCGCTCGCGGCGGTGGATTTGCCCGTGACCGGCGTCATTCGCATCGCGCTCGACACCGAGAAGCTCGGCATCAACGGCGCGTCCTGCGATCTCATTTTCGGCGCGGGCGCGCTCAGGAACGAGAATCTGCCGGATGGCGCGGTGGCGATATCCCAGGGTGCGCTCAAGGCGAGCTACGATCCAGCCGCGGGCCGCGTCACCATCGACAATTTCACGCTCCATACCGGCGGCACCAGCGCCGCCGCCAGCGGTACGGTCGACCATATCGGCGCGGGGCTGCTCGCCGGCGGCTGGCCGCAGGCCTTCGACGTGGCGCTGCAGCTGGACGTCCAGAACGCGTTGCTCGACGATTTTCCCCATCTTTGGCCGGCGCGGGTCGGGCCGCGAACGCGAAGCTGGATCACCAAGCACGTCCATGACGGCACGCTCGACGACGTAAAGGCGGCGCTTGAATTCCACGTCGACACATCGCCGAACGCACCAAAACCGGTCATTGTCAGCCGTATCGACGGCACCGCCAGCTATCACAATCTCACCGTCGAGTATTTCGCCCCGCTTGAGCCGGTGCGCGGCATTGACGGCACCCTCACATTCGACCGCACCCGCATCGATTTTGCGCCGACCAGCGGCCATGTGCTGGACGGGCAGTTCGAAAGCGGCACGGTAAAGCTGTTCAAGCTCGACACCAACGACGAAACCGCCGATGTCGACGTCAAAATCCGGGGGCCGCTGCATGACGCCCTCACCGTGCTCGATACCGAGCCGCTGGGCTATGCCAAGTCGCTGTCGCTGGACGCGGTTCATGCCGCGGGCACGTTCGATACGCACTTATTCTTCGAGGTGCCGTTGAAACACGATCTTGATTTCGACGAGGTGGTCTATCACGCCGAAGCCGATCTCTCCGGCGTCGCGCTGCCGCAGGCGCTGTTCGGCCAGGATCTAGGCGCCGGATCCTTCAAGATGACGCTCGACCGCAATGCCCTGAAGGTCGACGGCGATGCCGAGTTGGCCGGCGTGCCGGTCAAGCTCGATTGGACCGAGAACCTGAAGAGCGGCGAGCCGGTCAAGCGGCGCTATGCAGTGCACGGGCGCGTCGACGACGCCGGGCGGCAGCGTCTCGGCATCGATTTTCCCTCCTATGCCGTGATCCACGGCCCGGTCGATGTCGATCTGCTCTACAGCCTGTCGCGGAACGGCCGGGCGCAGGCAACTGTCACGGCCGATCTCAAGGATGCGAGCGTCGATCGATCCGAAATCGGCTGGACCAAGCAAGCGGGCGGGCCGGCGAATGTCAAATTCGCGCTCGATTTCGCCGATGACAAGCTGACGGCGATCCATGACGCGGTACTTTCCGGCAAGGATGCCGAGGGCAGTTTGTCGGCGAGTTTCGACAAGGACGGGCTGGTGCGCCTGGACGTGCCCCGTATCAAGGCCGGCAACACCGACGCCACGGGCTTCATCCAGCGCACGCCGCAGGGGGTGTTGCACGCCTCGATTTCGGGCGCGAGCTTTGACGCCAGCGGCGTCTTCGACAATCTGTCGCGCGCGTCCTCGGAGGAATCCGGCGCCAAGCCGCTGGTCATCGACGCCAAGCTTGGCCGATTGCTGATGGGCGAGAAAGGCGCGGTGACCGGCCTGTCGGCCAGAATCGAAAGCGACGGCCCGCATTGGAAGCAGGCGAGCGTCGATGGGCTGCTGTCCGAGCGCCGCCGGATCACGGTGCGGTTCGGCGGCGATCAAGGGCCGGGCAAATTCCGCCTTCAGGCCGACGATTTCGGCGCCTTGCTGCGGCTGCTCGATGTAACGGAAGACGTTACCGGGGGCACTTTCCAGGTTACCGGCAACGCGGTCGACGAAAAAGGCAAGCGCGTGCTCAAGGGCGAGATCCGGGGCGGCAATTTCCTTTTGGTCAAGGCGCCGCTCTTCGCCAAACTGCTGTCGCTGACCTCGTTCTCCGGCATCAGCGGACTGCTCAACGGCGAGGGCATCCCCTTTACCGCCCTCGAGGCCGACATCGTCTATGGCGGCGGCGGCATCGCGGTCAGCAACATGCGTGCCTATGGCGGCGCCATCGGCATCAATGTCGACGGCCATGTGGATTACCAGGCCGGCACGCTCGACGCTTCGGGTACGCTGGTGCCCGCCAACATCCTCAATACCGTGCTGGGCAATATCCCGGTTCTCGGCAATCTGCTGTTGGGCGGCGAGGGACAAGGCATATTCGCCGCAAATTTCCGCATCGCCGGCCCGATCAACGATCCGCAAGTTGCGGTCAATCCGTTGAGTGCGGTGGCACCCGGCGTGCTGCGCAAGCTGTTCCTGTTCAAGGCGTGGAATCCGTCCTCCGCGCCCAAGACTCCGGCGCCCCAAAGTCCGCCGCAAATCCCGCCGTCCGGCGCTCCGGCTCCCGCCGGCGGGGGGCGAACTAGACCGGCTTCACCAACGCATGGCGCTTCTTGCCCGCCGACAGTTTGATGACGCCTTCGGTGTTCAAGTCCTTGAGGGTGAGCAGCCGTTTCTCGTCATCGACCACTTCGTCGTTGACGCGCGCGCCGCCGCCACGGATGAGCCGACGCGCCTCGCCCAGGCTCGGCGCCAGGCCCGCTTGGTGGAAATAGTCGATCGCCGGATGGCCCTTGGCGAGGTGGGCTTTGGGCGTTTCGATCACCGGCAAGCCGCCGCCGATGCCGCCCTCGGCGAAGACGCGCCGCGCGGTTTCGGCGGCGGCGTCCGCTTCCTTGCGCCCGTGACAGAGCGCCGTCGCCTCGGTGGCGAGCACAATCTTGGCGTGGTTGATCTCGCTGTCCTTAAGCTTTTCCAGCCGCGTGATCTCGTCGATCGGCAGATCCGTGAACAGCCTGAGAAAGCGCCCGACGTCGGCGTCCTCGGTATTGCGCCAGTATTGCCAGTAGTCGTAAGGGCTGAGCTTCTCGGCGTTGAGCCAGACCGCGCCTTGGGCGGTCTTGCCCATTTTCGCCCCGGACGAGGTCGTGATCAAAGGCGAGGTGACGCCGAACAGCTCGCGGTTGTCGATGCGCCGCCCCATTTCGATGCCCATGACGATGTTGCCCCATTGGTCGGAGCCGCCCATCTGCACCGCGCATTTGTAGCGCCGCGCCAGCTCGACGAAATCATAGGCCTGCAGCACCATGTAGTTGAATTCGAGGAAGGAAAGCGGCTGGTCGCGCGTCAGTCGCAGCTTGACGCTGTCCATGCTCAGCATGCGGTTGACCGAGAGCAGGCTGCCATATTCGCGCAGGAACGGAATGTATTCGAGCCGGTCGAGCCATTCGGCGTTGTCCACCATGACGGCGTCCGACCGCCCATCGCCGAATTTGAGGAATTTTTCGAAGACGCGGCGGATGCCGGCCATGTTGGCGGAAATCTGCGCGTCGCTCAAAAGCTGGCGGCTTTCGTCCTTGCCCGAGGGATCGCCCACCTTGGTGGTGCCGCCGCCCATGAGGACGATGGGCTTGTTGCCGGTTTTCTGCCAAAGCCGCAGCAACATGATCTGCAAAAGACTGCCGACATGGAGGCTGTCGGCGGTACAATCGAATCCGATGTAAGCGGTCACCGGCCCGGCGGCGAGGCGCTGATCGAGCCCCGTGCGGTCGGTAATTTGATGCAGAAAGCCGCGCTCTTCGGCGGCGGCTAGAAAAGAGGACAGGGTTTTGGCCATCGGCGGTTGGACGTGCTTTAGCACACTGGCGGGCGCGCGTCAGCCATGAGCACGCGGCTGATTCGCGCCATCGGGCTGATGAGTGGCACCTCGCTCGACGGCATCGACGCGGCCTTCATCGAAACCGACGGTGAGGCGCTGGTCGTGGCAGGCCCGGCGCTCACCCTTCCCTATGAGCCGAAGCTGCGTGCGCTGCTGCGCAACACGATCGGCGGCAAGGGGCCGGTCGCCGAGGCCGAAGAGGCGATGACCCGCGCCCATGAGGCGGCAGTCCGCGCGCTGCTGTCGAAATACGCTCTGCCGCAGCCGGATATCATCGGTTTTCACGGCCATACCATTCTGCACCAGCCCCATCAGGGCCGGACCTGGCAGTTGGGCGACGGGGCCTTGCTCGCCGCCCTCACCGGCATCGATGTCGTCAATGATTTCCGCAGCAAGGACGTGGCGGCGGGCGGCGAGGGCGCGCCTTTTGTCCCGCTTTACCATCGCGCGCTGGCCGCGAAGCTCGAAAAACCATTGGCGGTGGTCAATATCGGCGGCGTCGCGAATGTCACCTGGATCGGGGAGCAGGAGAACGATCTCCTCGCCTTCGACACCGGACCCGGCAATGCGCTGATCGACGACTGGGCGCTGGCGCATACCGGCAAACCGGTGGACGAGGACGGCGTGCTGGCGCGGGCCGGCCAGGTCGAGTGAAAAACACCTGGCGCGTTTTCTGGCACAACCCTATTTCGCGCGCCTTCCGCCCAAATCGCTCGACCGCGATGAGTTCGCGGCTTTCATGCCCCAGGGTCTTTCACCGCAAGACGGCGCCGCGACCCTCGCCGCCATGACCGCGGCGGCAATAGCCGAGGCGCAGCGGCATTTCCCCTCGCCAGCGCGGCGCTGGCTGATCGCCGGCGGCGGGCGGCATAATCCGGTATTGATGGGGCTGTTGCGCGAACGGTTAGGCGGTCTGGTCGCGCCGGTCGAATTCTGCGGCTGGGACGGCGACGCGCTCGAGGCCCAGGCCTTCGCCTATCTCGCGGTGCGTTCGCTGAAGGGTCTGGCCTTGAGCCTGCCCGGCACCACCGGCGTTAAAACGCCGACCACGGGCGGCAAGCTCCATCGCGCGAGCGCGGCCAAGGCCAAGGCCTAATTCGACGCGCCCGGTTCAACGCGAACCGGGTTTCAGTGCTATAGAGGATAGAGGTTATGGTTGCGAGCAATAGCGAGAGGTAGAGATAGGTTAGAGTGGCTTAGTGGAGCATGGCGGTGTTGTTGAAGAGGATGTAGATGTAGCGGAAGGTATAGGTGGTTTATTTCATCATGAGTGTTGAGTAGAGCTATATTGGTGAAGTAGATTAAGTATAGAAGATGGTTTTGTAGAGTAGAGGTGGTGATATAGAGAGAGAAGATTTAGGTATAGGTACGAGGATGTCAGGGCATTGACGGCGACATCGGCGCGGCTCTCGGCCAGGGACAGAGAGATGGCGCGGCAGATATTGCGAGAGGACGCCGGTGACCAGCGCGACGCTTGCTCTGCAATTCGTTCATGAGCGCAATTCCTTGCAAATAGACGGGTCCGTTGAACAATAGCGCGATAGCTTGGCGCGAAGCAATGGCTTTGGCGCGGGGATAGCAGCAGAATTCGGCGTTGGCGAAGAACTTGGCCTCGATATCTTTGGCGCGACAAGGGCTCTTGCGCGCCGCCGCGGAGATGAGGTTGCCGCTCCTCGATCTCGCGCCCGTCTTTGAGCCGCGCTTGCAAATGGCCGGTGTAGTTGTCGGGATAGGGATTGTCCGGGTAGATGATGTATTTGAATCTTGGCCGCGAACGTAGAGAAGGCGCGGGTCGCGCACGGTCTCGGCGGTGAAGGCGGCGAGGACGGCGTCGCCGAAGAAAGAAGCCGGCGGCCATGCAGAAGGGCGTGCTGAACTTGGCGGCATAGGCGTTGGGCGGCGACTGCTTCGCCGGCCAGCGGTTCACACAGCCGGTGCACGATGCCTTCGGCGGTATAGCAGGTGATCGCGGCGATGTCGTCCGCTTTCGACGCAGCGTTTCGCCAGGCGGATGAGCGCAGTAGATATAGGGGTGGATCATAGTGCCGCAGGCATAGGGCTTGAAGGCGATGGTCCGGGATCACCCAATTCTCGCGGAAACCGTCGAGCAGCTTGACATAGTCGCTCTGGGTGGTGTGAGCGAAGCCGTGGAACAGGCAGTGCGTGCCTTCGAACACGGTGCGCGGGCAGAAGAAGACGCCGCGCGCGAACAGCGCGGCGAGATGAGCTTGGCCTGCGCGGACGAGCGGGGGTGGAGCGCTTGGTATAGGCGCCTTCGGCCAGATATTAGATGATGACGACAGCTATGCTGACGGCAATACGGAGCGCGTAGACGAATATGCTTGCGGTAGAGGCACAGCGTGGCGCGGACGAGCGGCGGCGGCGGCGAGCGTCGCAGAACACGGCTGGTAGGGTGGAAGATAGCTTTGTGGACGAGCTTGGGCGCGACTAGTGCTGAGAGGGCAGATGGTCTCGACGCGCACGGCCAAGGCGGAGGAGCGCGGCTCGTCGTCGCGGCTGGTAACGCTCGGAAGCGGCCAGCACGGCCGGCACGATCACCACCGGGGCATGGACGGGGCAGCTCTCGAAGGTGTCGTAGAAATCCTCGCCATGCGCGGCGGTGCCGTTGACCAGCGCCGCGCCGGCGGCGTCGCCCAGCCGGCCGTGACCGATCAGCGTGCAGGGGCCGGTCTCGTCGCAGGCGGAGAGCGCCGCCCGGACGTAATCGGTCTTGCGCGCGGCCAGGCACAGGCCGGCGATGTCGAGCACCAGGTCTTCCAGCCGCGCCGTGAGATCCTGCGGCAACGGTTCGGCTGCAACGCCGCGATCCGGCTGGCGAGGGTTTCGGCAACGGATGCGGGCGTCGCGGTCTTGGCTATTCAGATGCCGAAATACTGGGAGTATTTCTGCTTGATCTCGTCCGCATGCGCCGCCGTGGCTTGCGGATCGTCGCGCATCAGCTTGATGCTCTTGAGCGACAGGTGGCTGGGTGGCTCTTTCACAGTCGGATCGAAGGAGCGCAGCGCGCGGGTATCGACGATCATCTGCTGGGTTTGGTGACTGAAGAGATAGCTCTCATAGAGCCGGGCCGCGTTGGGATGGGGCGCGTCCTTCATCACGCGGACGGAGCCGGCGACGAAGGGCGTGCCTTCGGTCGGATAAATCGGCTCGACGGCGCGCCGCGGCTCTTTTCCCGCAACAGCAGGTATTCGATGCGTCGACGCTGACGGAACGTTCGCGGGTCTCGAGCTTGCGCACGGGGTCGTTGGCGGATTGCACCTGCATGACGTGCTGCTGAGCGAGCTTCTCGAAATAAGGCCAGCCTAGATCGCGCATCATCTCGTAAGTCGCGGTCAGATGTGCCGCTATAGCGGGGATGTGCCTTCACCAGTTTGCCGTCCCATTTGGGGTCGAGCAGATCGGCAGCTCTTGGGCGCGTCGTTTGGTTGGACCAGCTTGGTGTTGTAGCGTATGACGTTCAAGGTCGCCCGCCAGCTGGCGTAAAGCGCGTCGGGATCGCGAGGTGGCTGGCACATAAGCTATGCCGTCGGGCACGTAAGGCGCGAGCAGTCCGCTCTGCTTCCAGGAGATGAAGAGAGGTATCAGAGTTCATGCAAGGCGGGGTGGCTCTGCACCGCCTTCGACTTGATCGCCTTTTGCAGTTTCTCGAAGGCGCGCACCTCAATTTGACGCACGCGCTCGCGTGAGATGCCGTATTTTACCGATAAATCCTCGAGCGTTGCCGGCTCGTCCTGGAGGCGGCGTTCGACCAGAATGTCGCGCTCGCGGCCGGTCAACAGCTTCATCGCTCCACGCAGCAGATCGCGGCGCAGGCCAAGTTCCTGGCGCTCGCCGAGGCGGTCTTCCTGGTCGGGGCTTTCATCCACCAGCCAGTCCTGCCATTCGCCCTCGCTTTCGGCCCTCAAGGGCGCGTTGAGCGAATTATCCGGCGCGGCGAGGCGGCGGTTCATGTTGACCACGTCCTCTTCGGGGACGCCGAGTTCGGTGGCGATCTTGTGGACATTCTCGGGCGACAGGTCGCCTTCCTCAATCGCCTGAAGCTGACCCTTGATCTTGCGCAGGTTGAAGAACAGCTTCTTTTGCGCCGCGGTGGTGCCCATCTTCACCAGCGACCAGGAATGCAGGACGTATTCCTGGATGGCGGCCCGGATCCACCACATGGCGTAAGTCGCCAGACGGAAGCCGCGTTCGGGGTCGAAGCGCTTCACCGCCTGCATCATGCCGACATTGCCTTCGGAGATGAGTTCGGCGAGCGGCAGGCCGTAGCCGCGATAGCCCATGGCGATCTTGGCCACCAGGCGCAGATGGCTGGTCACCAGCTTATGCGCGGCGTCGCGGTCGCCATGCTCGCGCCAGCGCTTGGCCAGCATGTACTCCTCCTCCGGCTGCAACATCGGGAATTTGCGGATCTGTTGGAGATAGCGCGCAAGGTTGCCTTCGGACGAGATCGTGGGGAGGGCGCGGACAGTCGCCATGAATGGCGGGCTCCTTTCATTCTTTCTGTAAAAACATATCTTAGTACCTTAGTAGGATATTGTCTAGACTAGATAGCATCTAAGCTAGTCACCAACTTGCTGATATCCCTAGGTAAGCGGCTACGGAATTCGAGGTATTCGCCGCTTGCAGGGTGCCGGAACCCCAGGAGATAGGCATGGAGCGCCTGGCGTCCAAGCGATGCCGCCGCCTTGCGTGCCTTCTCCGGCAATGCGGCTAGGCGGCTTTGGCTCTGTTTTCCATAGCTGGCATCGCCGATCAGCGGGTGGCCTTTGGCCGTCATATGGACGCGGATCTGATGGGTGCGGCCGGTGGCGAGCCGGCATTCGACCAGCGCCGCCTTGGTGCCGAAGGCTTTCAGCACCTTATAGCGGGTCATGGCGGGCTTGCCGCGGGACGATACCACCGCCATTTTCTTGCGATCGCGCGGATTGCGGCCGATGCGGCCGGAAATCTCGCCGCTTTTGGGCTGGGGCACGCCCCAGACCACCGCCTGATAGGCTCGGGTGACGGCATGGGCGGCGAAATCGCGCGCCAGCGCATGATGTGCCGCCTCGGTCTTGGCCACCACCATCAGGCCGCTGGTGTCCTTGTCGAGGCGGTGAACGATGCCCGGCCGCTTGACGCCGCCGATGCCGGCCAGGCTCGCTCCGCAATGGGCGAGCAGCGCGTTGACCAGGGTCCGGTCCGGGTTGCCGGGGGCGGGATGGACCACCAGCCCGGCCGGCTTGTCGAGCACGAGGAGATGCTCGTCTTCGTAGCGTATGTCGAGCGCCATCGCCTGGGGCTCGGGCGTGGCATTCTCGGGCGGGGGCACGGCGAGGGTGAAGATCTGGCCCGGCTTGACCCGCATGGCGGGGTCGGTCACCGCTGTGCCCCCCAGGCTAACTTGGCCTGATTCCACGAGATTCTTCAGGCGCGAACGCGAGAACCCAGCCAGCGCGGTCGCCAGGAAACGGTCCAGCCGCTCGCCCGCAACCTCGCTTCCGACCTGCGCTTGTAGCGTCTCAGCACTCATGGCGGCTAAAGTGAACCGGAACATGCGGGCCCTCAAGCTTCTGGTGATCGGATTGGGCGTGCTGCTGGCGGCCGGGGTGGCGGCGCTGGCAGTGGCGGTGGTGCTGCGCCTTAACCATAACCATGCCGCGTCTATGCCCGCGAGCGGCGGCGGATCGGCCGTCCTGACGCTGCCGCCGGGGGCCAAAATCGTCTCGACCGAGGCCTCGGGAGGCAGACTCGTCGCCCGGATCGACCTGCCGGATGGCGGCGTCGAGCTCATCATCTTCGATCTGGCCAATGGCGCGCGCATCGCCACCATCGATCTGGCGCCGCAGCAGCGCTGAGGCAGGGGACTCGCCGGGAATTTTCTCTGCCGCTTCTGTCACAAAGCCGCTTTATGTTCCGAAATCCGCTCCGCAGGGGCCGAAATCTGCTCCGCGAGGAGCGAAATTCCTCCTTCATGGGGGCCGCGCGGGGAAAAAATCGCCTTGCGAGCGTAAAGGGAGGATAAAAATCGCCGCTCGAGAGGAAAATCGGCAACGCAGCCAAGAAAATTTACTTTTCCGTGAATTTTTTCTTGCATCGTGCGGTGATGAGCGTATCTATCAAATCAGACGCACTCGCACGTGCCTATGGCCCATCGTGGTTATGCAACGACGTAACGCGTCCTTTTTGGCAGAGCCGGTCGAGTTGGACCGGTCCCGAGAGGGAGGTCGATATGGTTGCTTTCCAGCGCAGGGCTCCGGAGCCCTCATTTGAAGCCGGCATTGGCGCCCCCAGCGGCGCCGTGAGCCGTTTGAGCGTCCAGAATTGATCCCCACACCCGGTTTTCGGGCGGACCCTTCCTTCGAGGATGCCGGTTCCGCCTTCACACGTCCTCTCGCCCAACTCCGTCGCGGCCTGCGGGGGCAATTTGGCGCGGTCAAGCGCGCGCTTTGAGATAGGAATTCGACCATGAACGTCGTCAACAAGAAGATCGCCAAGTTCCTCGCCGAGCAGAAGCCCGAAACGCCTTGCCTGATCGTCGATCTCGACATCGTGACCCAGGCCTACAAGCTCCTCCGGCGCTATCTGCCCTTGGCCCGCGTGTTCTACGCGGTCAAGGCCAACCCGGCGCCCGAAATCGTCGGCGCGCTCAAGGATCTGGGCTCGAGCTTCGACGTCGCCAGCCGCAACGAGATCGATCTCTGTCTCGGCCGCGGCGTCGCCCCGGACAACGTCTCCTTCGGCAACACCATCAAGAAAGAGCGCGATATCGCCTATGCCTATGAAAAGGGCGTGCGCCTCTTCGCCTTCGACAGCCAAGCCGAGCTGGAAAAGCTTTCGCGAGCCGCGCCCGGCGCGCGCGTCTTCTGCCGCATCCTGGTCGAGTGCACCGGCGCCGATTGGCCGTTGTCGCGTAAATTCGGCTGCGCGCCGGAAATGGCGGTCGAGCTGCTGCGCCAGGCGCGCGACATCGGGCTGGATCCCTACGGCGTCTCCTTCCATGTGGGTTCGCAGCAGACCGATCTTTCGCAATGGGACAGCGCCATCGGCCGCGCCGCCAAGATGTTCTCGGCACTGGCCGAAACCGACATCAACCTGCGCATGGTCAATGTCGGCGGCGGCTTCCCGGCCAAGTATCGCGGCGACGTGCCGGCGGTGGTCAACTACGCCAATGCGGTGATGTCCGCCATGACCGCGCATTTCGGCAACAACCTGCCGGAGATGATCATCGAGCCCGGCCGCTCCATCGTCGGCGATGCCGGCGTGATCCAGAGCGAGGTGGTGCTGATTTCCAGGAAATCGGCCAACGATCCGAAACGCTGGGTCTATCTCGATGTCGGCAAGTTCGGCGGCCTGGCCGAGACCATGGACGAGGCGATCAAGTACCGCATCAAGACGCCGGCCGATGGCGGTCCGCGCGGGCCGGTGGTGATCGCGGGTCCGACCTGCGACAGCGCCGACATTCTTTACGAGCGCACGGTTTACCGTCTGCCGCTCGACCTCAAGGTGGGCGACCGGGTCGAGATCCTGTCGACCGGCGCCTATACATCCAGTTACTCGACGGTGAACTTCAACGGCTTCGCGCCGCTCAAGACCTACTGCATCTGAGCGAGCTTGCCGGGGGGACTAAGTTCGGCCGGGCCCTTGCCAAGGGTCCGGCCGAAGCGTTTTGGGGCGGCGGCAGCGCCGAAATCTCGTTCAAGAGCTTCTGCTGCATCGCCTGCGCGAAGGAATCGAATTTCTCGACCTGGAGCAGGAAGGCGCCCGATCCGCCGATGACGTTCATGTCGTAATACTGATCGAGCCAAGGTTCGTTTTGCAGGATGGCGAGGCCGTTGATGGTGATGACCTGCTGCACCAGCGCGTCGCGCACCTCGTCGGGCGGCGGGCCGATATTCGCCATGCCGTCGCCCGAAAGGTCGATCACCCGCCGCGCGGGGTGATCGCCGAGCCGCTTGAAGGCGGCGCCGGCGGCCAGAAGAGCATCGCCGATGGCGGTCAGGCCGTTGGAGCTGCGTTTCGAGGCGCGCACCTTGGCGGCGAAGGCGCTGGCCGAGGCTTGATCCGAGACATGGGTCCAATCGACCGTCACGACCTGTTTGTCGCGGTCGGACCACTCCATGACCAGCACGTCGATCCCGCCCGCGGCTCCGCCGCGGATTGCGCTGATCACGGCGGGATTCTCGAAAGCGCGGGCGATGCCCTCATGCTGAAGGGTGTATTCGCCGGCATCGACGCTTTCCGACACGTCGACTGCCAACACCAGCGCCAGATCGACCTCGGCGGCCTGCGCCGGGACCAGGCCGAGCAGAACGACTAACAGGGCAAGGACAACAGGCCTCATGCCGGAAGCAAACACCAGTGCGGCGCGTTTGGCGAGGCCCGCATCGCGCTTGCGATGCATGCCCGGACTTGCATTCTCGCGCCCGGCAAACATAATCGGGACTGATCGGGCGCCCCGAAAACATTACCGGATCGCATGCTCCGTTTTGCCGCCTTCGCCGCATTGGCCGCCACCTTGCTCGTGCTATCCGTCATGCCCAATGCCTGGGCGGACAGCAGCGATCCCGTGGGCTGTGCCGCGCTCGCCTTCCGCGCCGTCGGCCCGGGCCTCGCCGATGGCGAGCAAGACGCCGGATTCTACAAATCGCATCTTGGCAAGATCGAGGTGCTGGCCCTGGTCAAAAGCGGCGCGGCGCAGAATTATTTCGTGCAAATCAACGGCAAGGCCTTGGCCCCGGTGTCGGGCGACCTGCCCGGCGGCATAGCATCTTGTGCCAAGGCCAAGCGGCTGGCGCCGCCTTCAAGTCCGGACAGCGTGTGCACCGGCGATCGGCTGGTGGTGCTGATCGGCCATGACGCGGAGCGGCACTACGTGCTGCTCTACGTTCATCGCAGCAATGTCTGGCATTTCTGCAGCGCCGGCATCATCTGACCGACTCCGGCCGAATCCGGCGACTTCGCCCTCGGCTTAGTGGACGAAATTGTGCGCCAGGTTGGTCGGCGGCGCCTTCAATAGACGGCTATAGAGCGTCGGGTTCTCGACCATTTGGCGTGCGAGCGCCAGGTCGATGGCGCGATCGGCGCGTTGCGCCGGGCACAGCGCACGCAAGGCGGTCCAGCCATTGTCGTCGAGGTCGTCGCGCGCCTTGACCAGCTCGGGCGCCGGGCTCTTTTGCAGCACCGCCGCCGCATCAGCGTTGTCGCCGAGATTGGCTGTGCATACTGTCGGCACCACGCCGTGATGGTTGAGAAAATATCCCCGGGGCGGAACGAGTTGAGCCCAGGTGACGGTAAGCTCGCCGTCATTCGAGGTGCGCAGTACGGTCTGCACCGTGCCCTTGCCGTAGCTGGATGTGCCGATCACCACGGCGCGGCCCGAATCCTGCAGCGCCGCGGCGACGATCTCCGAGGCCGAGGCCGAGCCGCCATTGACCAGCACCGCCAGCGGCAGCGTCTCGGCGTGATGGTCCGCAGGCGCTGCGAAATACTGGAAACTGTCCGGGTTGCGGCCGATGGTCGTCACCACCGTGCCGCCATCGAGGAACTGGCTTGCCACGTCGATCGACTGGTCGAGCAATCCGCCGGGATTGTCGCGTAGATCGAGCACGATGCCCTTCATCGCGAGGCCGAGATCCTGATGCGCCTTGTGCAGCAACTGCACCAGGGTCTGCCCTGTCTGTTGGTTGAAGCTGACGATCTTGAATACCGCGACGTCGTGATCTTCGCTCAAAGTCACGGAAGGCGGCACCAGATGCGCGCGCTCGATCGACAGCATCATCGGTCTGGTGAGGCCGGCGCGTTGAATGCCGAGCACGACCACGGACGAGGCCGGGCCGCGCAGCCGCTCGCGCACCTGGTCGGGCGTGAGCGAGGCGGAAGGCACGCCGTCGAGCGCGACGATACGGTCATTGATGCGGATGCCGGCTTTCGCGGCCGGCGAATTCTCCATCACCGAAGCGATGCGGACGCCGTCGCCGCTGTCCAGCATCACGCCGATGCCGCTGAAGCCGTCGCGCGCGGCGCGCCATTCGCGCGCCACGTCCGGCCGCGCGTAGTGCGAGAAGGGGTCGAGCGTGGCCAGGCCGTGGTCGATCACCGCCTCATCGAGCCGATCCACGGACACGTCGGCGAGAGCGGGCGAAACCCGGCGCGCGGTGTCGAGGATCTGCGCGGTCAGGCTGCCCCATCCGGCGCTGTCGTAGGGCGGGGGCGCGGGATAGGTCCAGGTTTCCTCGCCATGGCGGAGGATCACGTCGTTATCGGCGCGCTCGACCACGAGCGTTGAATCGAAGTCGCCGATCTTGGCCAGGCTTTGGAGCGCGACCTGGTCGGCGCGGGTGGCGTCGATGTGATACTCGATGATGCTTTCATAGGTTTCGGTGAACAGCCGGCGCTCACCGCCGGGCGAAGCCTTATCGGCGGACGCAACCTGTGGCGATGGCGGGCTTGCCGCCGTTCCACAGGCGGAAAGCGCAATCGAAAGGGCGGCCGCTAAAGACCATAGAACAGGAACACGACCTGCGGTCATGGCGCCGTTTTGCTTGGGCGTAAAAGCAGACATGGTGAAGTGAAACTAAACTCCCCCGCTTTATATCTATTTGTATCTATTCTTGCCTTTGTGCCTTCGGGCTTGCAAGCGGATATATGATTAACCGGCGAATTATTAGGGCTTATTCACGTAGCGGGCGGGCGGAAAACTACGGTTAACGCCGCCTTCGCCCATGATGCTGCGGTGCTTTAGGCGCCTTGCCGCTGCCGGGCCCGTCCCCGACCAAGGTGAATTGCAGGCTTCCGGTGACCGTGTCGGCCTCGCTGAGGCGTGCGGTCACGCTATCGCCCAGGGTATAAACTCGGCCGGTCCGCCGCCCGCGCAGGCAGTGGCGGCTCTCGTCGTGAATGTAAAAATCGTCGCCCAGGCTGCGCATGGGGATGAAGCCGTCGGCCCCGGTCTCGTCCAGGGTCACGAACAGTCCGGCGCGGGTGACGCCGTTAATCCGGCCCTTGAATTCGGCGCCCACTCGCTCGGCCAGGAAGGCGGCGACATAACGGTCGCCGGCGCTGCGCTCCGCGGCGGCGGCGCGCCGCTCGGTCATCGAGATGTGCTGGCCCAGTTCCTTGAAATCTCCGTGATGTCCGGGCAGCCCGTCCGGACCGAAGCGATGTCCGGCGATCAACCCGCGATGCACCAGCAGATCGGCATAACGCCGGATGGGCGAGGTGAAATGAGCATAGCGCCGGAGCGACAGCCCGAAATGGCCGATGTTCTCGGGGTTGTATTCAGCCTGGGACTGGGTCCGCAGCACCAATTGGTGGACCAGCGTGGCATAGGGCGTGCCTTGGGCGCGGTACAAGATGGCGTTGAAGTGCTGCGGCCGGATGACCTGGCCCTTGGCCAGCTTCAGCCCGTGAATGCCGAGTCCGTCGAGGAAGCGCGCCAACTCGCCGATCTTCACCGGATCGGGCGCATCATGCACGCGGTACATGCAAGGCTGTTTGAGCTTCTCCAGCGTCTCCGCCGCGGCGACATTGGCGGCGATCATCAATTCCTCGATCAGCTTATGGCTTTCGAGCCGCTGGCGCGGTTCGATGCGCTCGATGCGGCCCGATGGCCCGAGCAGGATCTTGCGCTCGGGAATGTCGAGTTCGATGGTGCCGCGGTGTGAGCGCGCGCGTTCCAGCGCGCGATAGACGCCGTAAAGCGGGCGCAGCACCGGCTCGACCAGCTTCGCCGTCTTCCCGTCGGGCCTGCCGTCGATCGCCTCCTGCGCCTCCTCGTAGGTAAGCCGCGCCGCCGAGCGCATCAAGCCGCGGCGGAAACTGTGGCGGGTCAGGCGGCCCTCGTGGTCGATCCACAGATCGACCGCCAAACAGGCGCGCTCTACATCCGGTTTGAGGGAGCACAGTTCGTTGGACAACGCCTCGGGCAGCATGGGCACGACGCGGTCGGGGAAATAGACCGAATTGCCGCGCTCGTGCGCGGTCTTATCGAGCGCGTCGCCCGGCCGCACATACCAGGCGACATCGGCGATGGCGACCAGCGCATGCCAGCCGCCCTGGTGTCCCGGATCGGGCTCGGCCCAGACCGCGTCGTCGAAATCGCGCGCATCCGCCCCGTCGATGGTCACGAGCGGTACCGAGCGCAGATCGGCGCGGTGCTCGAGCCCCACCGGCTTGGCCGCGTTCGCCAGATCGATGGCCGCTTTCGGGAAGTCGGTGGGAATGCCGTGGCCATGAATGGCGATCAGGCTGAAGGCGCGGGGATTGGCGCTGTCGCCGATGCGTTCGACGATGCGCGCGCCCGGCAGGCCAAAACCCGCGCCCGGCAGCACTTCGGCCAGGACGATCTCGCCGTCCAGGGCGCCCTTGGTGTCGCCCGGCGCCACGCGGAATTCGCTGCGCACCTTGCGTTCGGTCGGCTCGATGCGGCCGCCTTCGTGCGTCAGGCGGTAGATCCCGAGCACCCGGTTGGGCGCGCCGCCCAGCGCGCGGATGATGCGCGCCTCATAGGCCCTGGGGCCGATGCGAGAAAAACGCACCGCCGCGCGCTCGCCCACGCCCAAGGCCGGCGTGCCGCGTTCGGCCACGACGACGATGGCGGGCGGTTCTCCCTTGAAACCGGCCGGGCGGCCCAGCATCTCGCCGTCGAGATCGAGGCCGGTGATCTCGACCACGCCGATTTCGGGCAATTCTCCGGGCTGCGCGTAGGACTTGCCGCCGCGCGCGTGAGGATGGTTATTCTGCTGCTTCTTCCGTCGTCCCGGAGGGTTTCTTCTTGGTGGTCTTTTTGACACGAGATCCTTTCGCGGCGCCGGCCTTTGCCTTCGCCTTGGGTTTCTTTTTCCCGGTTTTTTCGGCGCGTTCGGCCAGAAGCTGAACGGCGTGGTCCATGGTCAATTCCTCGGGCGCGATGTCGCTCGGCAAGGTCGCGTTGATGCCGTCATGGCTGACATAAAGCCCGTATTTGCCGTTGAAGATTTTCACCGGCCCGCCCTCGGTCGGGTGGTCGCCCAGCACCTTGATCGGCTCGGGCGCGCCGCGGCGGAATTTCCTCGGCTCGGCCAGCAGCACCACCGCGCGGTTGAGGCCGATGGTCAACACGTCGTCATCGGGGCCGAGCGATTTGAAGATCTTGCCGTGCTTGATGTAGGGGCCGAAGCGGCCGTTATTGGCGATGATGATCTCGCCGTCTTCGGGGTGCGGGCCGACATCGCGCGGCAACGCCAGGAGCTTCAGCGCCAGCTCGAGGGTGACGTCGGCCGGCGACACACCCTTGGGCAGCGAAGCGCGCTTGGGCTTGGGCGGCGGCTCGACCTTTTCGATCTTTTCGCCCTTGGCCCGCTTTTCGCCCTTCTTGCGCTTCTCCGGCTTGGGCGGGGTTTCGCCCAGCTGCACATAGGGCCCGTAGGGGCCTTTCTTGACCGTCACCTCGAGACCGGTCTTGGGATCGGTACCGAGCGAGCGCGGCTCGTTGGCGAGCGCGTTTTCGCCGGACTCCATGCCTAGCGGCCTGGTGTAGCGGCATTCGGGATATTTCGAGCAGCCGATGAAGGCGCCGAAACGGCCGAGCTTGAGACCCAGCCTGCCCTGGCCGCAAATCGGGCAGAGGCGGGGATCGGTGCCGTCGGCGCGCGGCGGGAAGAAATGGGCGCCCAGATCCTCGTCGAGCGCGTCGATCACCTGGGTGATGTTGAGGTCCTTGGTGCCGGCGACGGCGGCGGAGAAATCCTTCCAGAAATCCTCCAGCACCTTCTTCCAGGGAATGCGCCCGCCGGAAATGTCGTCGAGCTTGTTCTCGAGATCGGCGGTGAAGTCGTATTCGATATAACGCTTGAAGTATTCCATCAGGAACGCCGTAACCAGGCGCCCGCGGTCCTCGGGGATGAGCCGTTTCTTGTCGAGCAGGACGTATTTGCGGTCCTGCAATACCTGCATGGTCGAGGCGTAGGTCGAAGGCCGGCCGATGCCGAGCTCCTCGAGTTTCTTCACCAAGCTCGCCTCGGTGTAACGCGGCGGCGGCTGGGTGAAATGCTGCTCCGGCTTGACCTCGCCGCGCGCGAGCTTGTCGCGCTCGGCCATGGGCGGCAGGCGGCGGTTTTCTTCGTCCTCGATCGGATCGTCGTCATCCTCGTGATAGAGCGTGAGGAAGCCGTCGAACACCACGGTCGAGCCGTTGACGCGCAAGGTCACGCTGTTGTCCGGGGGCGCGATGTCGACCGCCACCTGATCGATCACCGCCGAGGACATCTGGCTCGCCACCGCGCGCTTCCACACCAGCTCGTAGAGCTTGCGTTGATCTTCTTCGAGAAACCGCGGCAGATCCTCCGGACGGCGATGCATGTCGGTGGGCCTGATCGCCTCATGCGCCTCCTGGGCGTTCTTCGCCTGGGTGCGGTAAATCCGCGGCTCGTCGGGCCGGTACTGGGCGCCGTACTGCTTGGCGATCATCTCGCGCGCCGAGGCGATCGCCTCGTTCGAAAGGGTCACGCCATCGGTCCGCATATAGGTGATAAGGCCGACGGTTTCGCCTTGAATATCAACGCCTTCATAAAGGCGCTGGGCGGTGCGCATGGTGCGGCTGGCGCCGAAGCCGAGCTTGCGCGAGGCCTCCTGCTGGATGGTCGAGGTGGTAAAGGGCGGCGGCGGGTTGCGGCGGATCTGCTTCTTTTCCACCGCTGCGACCGCGTAATCGAGGTGCTTCTGGATGGCATCGGCCGCGGCGCGGGCTTCGGCCTCGCTGCCGAGGTCGAATTTATCGAGCCGCTTGCCGTTGAGCTGGGTGAGGCGGGCGGTGAACTTGTCGCCCGCGGAGGTGGTGAATTCGGCTTCGACCGACCAGTATTCGCGCGGCTTGAAGGCCTCGATCTCGGATTCGCGTTCGCAGATGATGCGCAGCGCCACCGACTGCACCCGGCCGGCCGAGCGGCTGCCCGGCAGCTTGCGCCACAGCACCGGCGACAGGGTGAACCCCACCAGGTAATCGAGCGCGCGCCGCGCCAGATAGGCGTCGATCAGCTCGCGGTCCAGTTCGCGTGGATGTTTGAAGGCGTCGAGCACCGCCTGCTTGGTGACTTCATTAAACACGACCCGCTTCACGTCGACGCCGGTGAGCGCCTTGCGCTGTTTCAGAATCTCCTGCACGTGCCAGGAGATCGCCTCGCCTTCGCGGTCGGGGTCGGTGGCGAGATAGAGATGCTCCGCGCCCTTGACCGCGTGCATGATCGCCTTGATCTGCTTATCGGATTTGCCGTGGATCTCCCACGACATGGAGAAATCGTCATCCGGCCGCACCGAGCCGTCCTTGGACGGTAGGTCGCGGACATGGCCGTAGCTCGCCAGGACGGTGAAATCCTTGCCGAGATATTTGTTGATGGTCTTCGCCTTGGCGGGCGATTCAACGATGACGACGTTCATTCAACTGTTAGGCCGTTGTTACAACGAGGCGACACAAGGGCAACACATAGGAATCAGCCGCCCTTAAAGCAAGGTTAAAGTGTTTCCGGGCTGCCGCTCGATTCGTCCCGCCAGTTCGAGTTCGAGCAGAACGGTCAGCACGATGGCGGGGGACAATTGGCACTGCCGGACCAGTTCGTCAACCGCCACGGGCGATGGCGACAGCAATTCGAGCACTTTTTTGCGGGCGGCTTCGAGGTCCAACTCGGCGTATTGGGCGGCTGTCGCGGCGGAAAACGGCGACTTGCGGCGCTCGGCCAGCTTGCCGCCGAGCTGTGCCTTGAGCTCGGCCAGGATGTCGTCCACGCTCTCGACCAAGGTCGCGCCCTCGCGAATCAAGCGGTTGGTTCCCCGGCAGCGCGGATCGAGCGGCGAGCCCGGCACGGCGAAGACCTCGCGCCCCTGTTCCAGCGCGAAACGCGCGGTGATGAGCGAGCCCGAACGCTCCGCCGCTTCGACCACCAGCGTGCCAAGCGCGCATCCCGAGATGATCCGGTTGCGGCGCGGGAAATGGCTCGCCTTGGGCTCGGTGCCGGGCGGCATCTCGGCCAGGAGAACGCCGCGCTCGGATATGGATTCCTGGAGGGTGCGGTTTTCCTCGGGATAGACCGTGTCGATGCCGCCGGCCAGCACGGCGATGGTGCCGGTCGAAAGCGATCCCTCATGCGCTGCGGCGTCGATGCCGCGCGCCAGGCCCGAGACCACCGCCAGGCCCTGGCTGCCCAGCGCGGCCGCGATCTCGCGGGCGAAGCGCCGTCCATTGGCCGAGGCGTTGCGCGCCCCCACCACCGCCACGGCGCGTTTCTCGGTCAGGTGGAAATGGCCCTTCATGGATATCAGCGGCGGCGCGTCGTCGATCTGGGCGAGATCCGGCGGGTATCCGGGCTCGCCCCAGCCCACCAGCTTGGCGCCCAGTTTTGCGGCCGCGGCGATCTCGCGTTCGGCCTC
This sequence comes from uncultured Alphaproteobacteria bacterium, assembly GCA_963810055.1. Lineage (GTDB taxonomy): Bacteria > Pseudomonadota > Alphaproteobacteria > ATCC43930 > CGMCC-115725 > REEB95. Next base: position 41,140 of record CAWEME010000025.1, read on the forward strand.
GGCCTTGGATCCTACGCCGAGCGGGCGGGAACGGCCGCCGCGCCGCGCGATCTCGGGCAAGGCCGCGAGCGCGGATCCCGCCGAGCCGAAGCGGTTCAGCAGCTGATAGAAGGTCACCGGCCCCGGTATTATGGCGCAAACGCCACAAGGATTTCTTGGAATCCAGCGTTGCCGCTTCAATTTCAGATGGAGGTTAGGTTGTAGGTAGGAGCGCGCCATGCGCGTTCGCGCGGCCCTGGCCGCTTTAGTTGGGATGTATTTTCTCACCATCGGAGGATTTGCGCTTGCCAATCCGAGGTTAGGTGGCGTGAGTGCCATGAGTTATGAAACTTTTGGTATAGGGGTTCCACCAAAATACAACAGTAGTGAAATGCGGGTTATCATCCCGGTCTATGTAGTCGATGCGACCGACTATCCACATAAACGACGCGTTGCTATTGATTTCTGCCAGTTTTTCAGCAGTAAGATCGGGCCACCCATAAAATGGCCCATATCTTGTCTTAAAATTAGGAAATGCCACTCCACTCGGAGTTTCACTCAAGGGAGTTGTGGGCGGTTCGGGGTGTGCATCCGTGGCGGCTCGAATACTTCCTTTAAATTCGGCACGCAATTTAAAGGCCGGGCTTTTGCCCCAGTTGATAATGTGAGCTTCAATTTTAGAAACCTCGCTGGGTTGGGGATGGGGAGAAATCAAATCAGTGGGGATAATCCAGCCAACACTTTCTGCGCCAACCCAAGGTCTATCGGTTTTCAGCATGGCGTTTTCGGTAAGTTCATTGGCCGTTGCGGTGGCGGCAGCCATGTCTTCAATGGCCTTAATGGCCTTTCCAATATCCACGGATTGCTGTTGGGCGGCACTTACCAGACCGTTGGTGGCATAAAACAAACGAGCGGTATAGAGGGCCAGGAAAAAAGTGAAAATGGCCAGAAGCCAGTCAGTAGGGTAGTCCAAAAAGGTGGAATACCATTCCTGCTTTCCTGTCTCGGCGTTATTACCGCTATTTGGAGTGGGAACCATTTGTCCAGACGCGGCTGGCGAATGGGAAGATATATTGCCCCCTCCGCTATTCTGATTTTTGGTTGGGGCTGGTTGCTGATTATTGTGTGCGGGCTGTTGCGAATATGATTCAACAGAAAAGACAGCCAGCGACACAGCAATTAATAAAAATAGTGGCACGCGCATTTTTAGTATCTCCTAATCGTCCCCCGACGATTAGGAGAGATTACACATCCTCCAATTGAATGGAGTCGAGTCCTATAGCGGCCGCTGCCGCTAAAAGGAATGTTGCGGCGAATGTTCCACGCTTGAGTTTAGCTTTTATAGAATCCACGGTTTCGTCTGGTAATCCGTGCTTTTTCAGTCTTTTGGCCAATTCCTCATAGGTAATCCCTGCTCGCTTGAGTTCCGCTTTTAGATGGGCGGACACCCGCTCGGCAAGCTCAGCCTCAGACTTGGCTAGACCCATGCAAAACACCTCAAAAAGACAAGGGATCATATCTGACACTTTAAGGTATTGACAAGGGCGGCATTAGGTGTCACATATGACACCATGAGTCAGCACTTCCTACTCTCCAGCGCCGCCAAGAGCCTGAGCCTCGCTCAGGTGCTTCGGCTGTCTGATGTCGAGGCGGAAGCCCTGTTTAAGCGGGTACGCTGGCCGGAGACGAATGGGGAGGCTGTATGCCCCAAGTGCGGCTCGTTCGCCTTCTATGACTGCCGCCGCCCCAATGGCGCGCCCAGGTGGCGCTGCAAGGGCTGTGGAGGGGATTTCAGCATCACAAGCGGGACGCTGTTTGCGTCCCATAAACGCCCGCTCCGCGATTATCTCGCGGCCATAGCGATCTTCTGCAATGAGGTCAAAGGCAAGTCGGCGCTTGCCCTGTCCCGCGATTTGAAGCTGACTTACAAATCGGCTTTCGTGATGGCGCATAAATTCCGCGAAGCGATGGCGGCGGAAGTGAAGGCGCAGCACATCGGCGGGGCAGGGAAGGTTGCGGCCATCGACGGCGGGTATTTTGGGGGATATGTCAAACCGGCCAATCTCCGCGAAAACCGCCGCGACCGTCGCCTGTGGCATAATCAGAACGGCAAGCGCCAATGCGTTGTCGTTCTCCGCGAGCATGATGGCCGCACTCTCCCTGCGGCGTTCCCGTCCGAAGTCGTGGCCCTACCGTTCATCCGCTCGCACGTTAAAAAGGGAACAGTCATTAACGCCGATGAGGCCGGAAGCTGGAATGTGCTTCACAGCCGTTACGACATGCGCCGGATCAACCATGAGGAAGCCTACAGTTTGGACGGCGCTTGCACGAATGATGCGGAATCGTTTTTCTCGCGGATGCGCCGCGCGGAAATTGGACACCATCACCATATCGCCGGAGTTTATCTCAATCGCTACGCGCAGGAGTCAGCATGGCGTGAGGATAATCGGCGCGAGGCTAACGGCGAGCAGGTGAAGGCGGTCGCCGCGCTGGCGCTCCGGCGTCCACCCTCAGTCGATTTCTGTGGCTATTGGCAGAGGCATATCAAACGGGTTTAGGGGTCTAACCATTCTCGATCTGGCCGTGTAATAAGGCGCGCAGAAAAATAGGCCTGATCCAGATCGAAAATCGTTTTGATCCGATAGCTCCTTGTCTCTTCTTCCCGGTCAACAAGGAAACAAGATACCTCGTTTGAATCGTTCGCCGAAACAAAAGGCAGCAATATCTGCATACGCTTTTCTTCGACGTAATAAACCGGAATCGCAATCTTGTAGTTGCGCTTAATTTTGGGCACGAGATTTTCAAGCGCACCACGCAAATAGGTACGAACTATCTCATCATGCGCATTGGGCATCCCCGCACGTTCTTTTGCGCGTTCAAACAGATGATCGAACACATCGCGTTGGAGTTGATACGTCAAGTCGAAAATAAAATCTCGACTATTGGTAGAATACCAAGCGATCTCAGGAACATCCGTCCCAAAATAAGACCGGTAGTTAAGATCATTCGGCGCATAACATCCTTTGAAGACCCAATCAGGGGAGATACGTTCCGGGGCGCCGGGGCGCTCTTTGTATCGCACAAAGGTAGCCAGCAGATCGGCACCATGCTTGTTTTGAAGGCCGGTGTTGAAACAGACGCGTTCTTGATCCGCTGAATACCGGAAATGCTTTCCAGGATGAGTCTGTTCCAGCTCGTTGAGCCGGACAAACGTGTAATCCAGATAGTTCCGCAACTTCGGAACATCGGACATACGATGTTTGTGCTGGAAACGCGGCTGATGAAACTGCCAAGCGGCGTATCCATCGCTCGTCTTTTCTGCCACCATCCTAAAGGGCCTATCGTAATCGGCCGGAATGTAATCCGCCCTACTGGGATCAATCTTGATGGCGTAGAAATGAGCGAAAACGGTGTCGAGAGCTTGCCCCCGCACGCGTCTAAAAAGGCTCCGATAGGCTTTCATGTGTTCCTCCGTTGTATGAATTGATTTGTAAGAACCGAGAAATGAAATAGCCCCCGAGCATGGGGGCTATTTCGATCTGTAAAGCTCTTTGTCTGTATATGCCGGTCGCCCGGCAAAGCTGTTTATGGCAGAAAGAAACGAATTTGTATGAGCCGGTTCGCACGTGTAAGAGGCCTCGGAGTCACCCTCGGCCTTTGTTGTGGGGGTAATTTACGAGTGTGGGCGTTAAAGTCAAGTTACTTGAGTGTCGCAGATAATTCCGTTATTTATCAATAAGTTGCCACTTACCCGGCATCCCTTCGCCCACGGCTTCGACGGTTTTGCCGACATGATTTCTGAGCGAGCTATGAACCGCCCCGAACATTGTCCGTATCTCTGCCGTTGAAGGCGTCTCGTTTCCCTTCTGTCGAAAAAGTATCTCAACGATCTGCCGGGTAGTCATCGGTTCCGAAGCTTCCCGCAAGATACCCTGAACCGACCTGAATACGGTCCCACGTTTGAAGTAGGGGTTGGCCTGGTTCTTTCGTCGGGCGGCTATGCCCCGGAGATTGAAGTCAGGCTCAAGCAATCGGATCACGGCCTCGACATGCCGGACGCCAGCCATGAGCTGCACCGTCCTTTTGCGGTTCGTGATTAGCTCGCCGCTCAGTTCGGCGTGGAGCCTTTCCAGGGCGTAGATCGCGGGCTTGTGTTTCATGCCCGAAAAGTGGGACTACTGCCGCAGAATGCAAACCGAATCTAGTGGCGTTTGCGCCATAATACCGACCGGCCCCACATTCTCGCTGCGGATGAGGCGCAGCCAGTCGAGACGCTCGCTATCCTTAAGTTGCCGGGGTGTCGGGTTCACGCGCGTTTTTTCCCGAAGCTGATCCTGGACTCGGTGCCGTCCAACAGGCGCTGGATGTTGACGCGGTGGCGCAGGATGACCAGCAGCGCGATCACCAGCACGACGGCCATGGGCTCCGCCTCGCGCAGGCCCGAAAGCCACGCATAGACCGGCGCCGATACCGCCGCGATCAGCGCCGCCAGCGAGGAATAGCGCCAGATTGCCGCCACGACGATCCAGGTCGCCACCGCCGCCAGTCCCACCGGCCAGGCATAGGCCAGGAACACGCCCGCCGACGTCGCCACCCCCTTGCCGCCCTTGAATTTGAGCCAGAGCGGGAACATGTGGCCGAGCACCGCGCATACGGCCGCGGCCGCCGCGGCATGAGGGCCGAATTGCCGCGCGACCAGCACCGCGACCGCGCCCTTGCCGATGTCGAATACCAGCGTCACCAGGGCCAATCCGGCATTGCCGGTGCGCAACACGTTGGTGGCGCCAATATTGCCCGAGCCGATGGCGCGCACGTCGCCCAGCCCGGCGAGCCGGGTCAGCAACAGGCCGAACGGGATCGAACCCAGCAGATAGGCCAGCAACGCGGTCGCGTAAACCAACGGATCGGACATCGATTGATCCTGGGGGGCGGTTTCGGGGTTCAGGCCGCGGCGGTGAAAATGCCGCGGCCGCCGACCACGGTCCGGAGCGCCCGGCCCTGCGCCGGGCGGCCGTCAAAGGGCGCGTTCTTGCACTTGGACAGGAACTTGCTCACATCGATGCGCCACGGCCGGTCGAGATCGAATACCACGAAATCGGCCGGCGCGCCCACCGCCAGCTTGCCGGCGTTGAGGCGCAGGATCTCGGCTGGGCGCTGGGACAGCGCGCGCAGCACCTGGAGCAGCGGCAAGGCGCCGTTGTGATAGAGCTCGAGCGACAGCGGCAGCAGAGTTTCGAGCCCGACGATGCCGGGCTCGGCCGAGGTGAAGGGCAGGCGCTTCGATTCCTGGTCCTGGGGCGCGTGGTCGCTGGCGATGGCGTCGATGGTGCCGTCCTTGAGGCCCTCGACCACCGCCTTGCGGTCTTCCTCGCTCCGGAGGGGCGGCGACACCTTGGCGAAGGTGCGGTAATCGCCCACCGCGGTTTCGTTGAGCGCGAAATAATGCGGCGCGGTATCGCAGGTGACCGCGAGGCCCCGCGCCTTGGCGCGGCGGATCGCCTCGATCGCGCCCGATGTGGAGACATGTGCGGCGTGATAGCGCCCGCCGGTGATCTCGACCAGGCGCAGATCGCGCTCGACCATGATGGCTTCGGCCGCCGGGTTGATGCCGGGCAGGCCCAGCCGCGTGGCGATCTCGCCCTCGGTCACGGCGCCGCCCGAGGCCAGGCTCGGCTCTTCCGGATGCTGAACGATCAGCAGATCGAAGGTGCTGGCGTAGGAGAGAGCGCGGCGCATCACCAGCGCGTCGGATATTGCGCGGGTGCCGTCGGTGAAGGCGACGGCGCCCGCTTCCGCCAACAGCCCGAACTCGGTCAGCTCCTTGCCCAAAAGGCCCTTGGTGGCGGCGGCATAGGTCCTGATCTTGGTCAGCCCGATCTCGCGCGCGCGCCGCGCCACGAATTCGACCAGCGCGTGCTCGTCGATCACCGGCGCGGTGTTGGGCAGCATGGCCATGGTGGTGACGCCGCCGGCGGCCGCCGAATTGGCGCCGGTCTCGAGCGTTTCCTGGTACTCGTCGCCGGGTTCGCGCAGCTGCACGCGCATGTCGACCAGGCCGGGCGCAAGGCAGGCTCCGCCGCAATCGACGGTCTTGATGTCGGGGCCCAGCCCGTCGCGCCCGAGCTTGGGACCGAGTGCCGCGATTTTGCCGTCCACGGCCAGGATTTCGCCCTTGGTGTCGAGCTTCGTTGCCGGGTCGAGCAGGCGGGCGTTGGTATAGAGCGTGCGGCCGGTCATGACGCGGCTTGGCCGTTGCGGCGGTCGCGGGTCAGGGTATCGAGGCAGGCCATGCGCACCGCCACGCCCATCTCGACCTGCTGCTGGATGACGCTGCGGTCGATGTCGTCGGCCACGTCGGTGTCGATCTCGACGCCGCGATTCATCGGCCCGGGATGCATGATGAGCGCGTCGTCCTTGGCGGCCTCCAGCTTGGCGTAGTCGAGGCCGAAGAAGTGGAAATATTCGCGGATCGAAGGCACGTAGCTGCCGTGCATGCGCTCGGTCTGGAGCCGCAGCATCATGATGATGTCGGCGCCTTCGAGGCCTTTCTTCATGTCGCAATAGACTTCGACGCCGAGCCGCTCGATCGCGGCCGGCAGGAGCGTGCGCGGCGCCACCACCCGGACATGGGCGCCCATGGTGTTCAACAGCGCGATATTGGAGCGCGCGACCCGGCTGTGCAGGATGTCGCCGCAGATGGCCACGGTCAGGCCTTGGATCCGGCCCTTGCGCCGGCGCATGACCAGCGCGTCCAACAGCGCCTGGGTCGGGTGCTCGTGGCTGCCGTCGCCGGCGTTGATGACCGCGCAGCTGACTTTCTCCGACAGGAGCTTCACCGCGCCCGATTCGGGGTGGCGCACGATCAGCACCTCGGGATGCATGGCGTTCAACGTCATCGCGGTATCGATCAGCGTCTCGCCCTTTTTGATCGAGCTCGCCTGGGCCTGCATGTTGATGACGTCGCCGCCGAGGCGCTTGCCCGCGAGCTCGAAGGAGGTGCGGGTGCGGGTCGAATTCTCGAAGAACAGATTGATGATGGTGCGGCCGCGCAGCAACGCCAGCTTCTCGCCGCGCTGGCGGCTTTGCTCGACATAAATCTCGGCAAGATCGAGGAGATAGGTGATTTCGCCGGGGGAAAGCCCTTCGATCCCCAGGAGATGACGGTGGGGAAACGGGTCGTTCGGCGCGCCAATGGTCATTAAAGGCGGGACTATAGAGGGTGCACCCCGCTGTGCGCAAGCCGGTCCAGCAGCCCTTGGAGAATATAGGCGGCGGCGGCGCGGTCGACGATCCGGGCACGGCGCGCGCGGCTGAGATCGGCCTCGATCATGCCGCGTTCCACCGCCGCGGTGGACATCCGCTCGTCCCAGAAGGTTAACGGCAGGTCGAGCTGCGCCAGCAGGTTCTTGGCGAATTGGCGCACGCCCTGGGCGCGCGGGCCTTCGCCGCCTTCAAGCGCCAGCGGCAGGCCCACGACGATGCCGCCGACGCCGTGCTTTTCCACCTCCTGCCGGATACGCGCCAAATCGTCGCGGAAGCGGGTGCGGCGGATGGTGTCGAAGGGGGTCGCGATCACCAGGCGCGTGTCGCTCAATGCCATGCCGATGGTCTTGGTGCCGACATCGAGGCCCAGGAGCCGCTGGCCCTGTTTCAGATGCGCCTTGAGGTCGGTCGGGTTGCAGATCGGCATGTCGGGTGTTAGGACATCTACCTTATGGCGTTGGACAAGGCCACCGTCGCGCGCATCGCCAATCTCGCGCGCATCAAGCTGCCCGAAGCCGAGCGCGAGGCGATCGCGGGCGAGCTGTCGAAAATCCTCACCTGGATCGAGCAGCTCAACCAGGTGCCGACCGACGGCGTGGAGCCGATGGCCAGCGTCGCGCACATGAAGCTGCCGATGCGCGAGGACAAGGTCACCGACGGCGATTGCCGGGACAAGATTCTCCAGAACGCGCCCCAGGCGGCCAACGGCTTCTTCGCCGTGCCCAAGGTGGTCGAGTGAGCGCGCTCACCGCTCTCACGATTGCCCAGGCGCGCGACGGCTTGAAGCGCAAGGACTTCACCGCGCGCGAACTGTCCCAGGCCTATATCCAGGCGATGGAAGCCGCGCGGCCCTTGAACGCCTTCCTCAAGGAAACGCCGGAACGCGCGCTCGCCATGGCCGCGGAATCCGACGCGCGCATAGCCAAGGGCGAGGCGCGGCCGCTCGACGGCGTGCCCATCGCGGTGAAAGACCTGTTTTGCACCGAAGGGGTCGAGACCACCGCCGGCTCGAAAATCCTCAAGGGCTTCGTGCCGCCCTATGAATCCACGGTGACGGAAAATCTCTGGCGCGCCGGCGCCGCCATGCTGGGCAAGACCAATCTCGACGAATTCGCCATGGGATCGAGCAATATCACCAGCGCCTATGGTCATGTGGAAAGCCCGTGGCGCCGGCCCGGCGACAACCGGCCCTTGGTGCCGGGCGGCTCCTCCGGCGGCTCGGCGGCGGCGGTGGCGGCGCGCGCGGCCTTGTCGGCCATCGGCACCGACACTGGCGGCTCGATCCGCCAGCCCGCCGGGTTCTGCGGCATCGTCGGCTTGAAGCCCACCTATGGCCGCTGCTCGCGCTGGGGCATCGTCGCCTTCGCCTCCTCGCTCGACCAGGCCGGGCCGATGACGCGCGACGTACGCGACGCCGCCATCATGCTCAAGACGATGGCCGGGCACGATCCGCGGGATTCGACCTCGGCGGATCTACCGGTTCCGGATTTTGAGAAATCGGTGGGCCAGAGCGTCAAGGGCCTCAAGATCGGCATTCCCAAGGAATACCGGATCGACGGCATGCCCAAGGAGATCGAGGCGCTGTGGCAGCGCGGCATATCATGGCTCAAGGCGGCGGGCGCCACGACGGTCGAGATCAGCCTGCCGATGACCCGTTACGCGCTTGCCACGTATTACATCATCGCCCCGGCCGAGGCCTCGTCCAATCTCGCGCGCTATGACGGGGTGCGCTTCGGCCTGCGCGTGCCGGGCGAAACCCTGGATGAAATGTACGAGAACACGCGCGGCGCGGGCTTCGGCGCCGAGGTCCGCCGCCGGATTCTCATCGGCACTTATGTGCTGTCGGCGGGATATTACGACGCCTATTACCTGAAGGCGCAGAAGGTGCGGGCGCTGATCGCGCGCGATTTCGAGCAGGCCTTCCAGGCTTGCGACGCGATCCTGACGCCGACCGCGCCCTCGGCCGCCTTCGCCATCGGCGAGAAGATGGACGATCCGATATCCATGTACCTGAACGACGTCTTCACCGTGCCGGTGAATTTGGCCGGGCTACCGGGCATTTCCGTGCCGGCGGGTTTGTCGGGCGAGGGGCTGCCGCTGGGCTTGCAGGTGATTGGAAAAGCTTTCGACGAGCAGATGGTGCTGCGCGTCGGCTCGGCCCTGGAAAGCGCAGCGGGCTTTTCCGCAAAGCCGCATTTTATAGCGGGCAAGGCATGACGGCCACGATCAAGGGCAAGAGCGGCGACTGGGAGGTGGTGATCGGCCTTGAAATCCACGCCCATGTGACCTCGAAGGCCAAGCTGTTCTCGGGGGCTTCGACCACCTTCGGCGCCGAGCCCAACACCCAGGTTTCGACCGTCGACGCGGCATTTCCCGGCATGTTGCCGGTGATCAACCGCTTCTGCGTCGAGCAGGCGGTGAAGTCCGGCTTGGGCCTCAACGCCCAGATCAATCTCACCTCGGTGTTCGACCGGAAGAATTATTTCTACGCCGATCTGCCGGCCGGATATCAGATCTCGCAATATTCGCGGCCCATTGTGGGAAAAGGGAAGATTGTCCTCAATCAGGCAGACGGTGTTTCACGTGAAATCGGCATCACGCGCCTGCATCTGGAACAGGACGCGGGCAAGAGCCTGCACGACCAGCATCCCTCGTTGACCTATGTCGATCTCAACCGCGCCGGCGTGGCGCTGATGGAGATCGTCTCCGAGCCGGACCTCCGCAGCGCCGAGGAAGCCGGCGCCTATCTCAAGAAGGTGCGCTCCATCCTGCGCTATCTCGGCACCTGCGACGGCAACATGGAAGAAGGCAGTTTGCGCTGCGACTGCAATGTCTCGGTGCGCAAGCCCGGCGGGCCGCTCGGCACGCGGTGCGAGATCAAGAACGTCAATTCGGTGCGTTTCGTCATGCAGGCGATCGACTACGAGGCGCGCCGGCAGATCGGCGTGCTGGAGGAGGGCGGCAAGATCGACCAGGAAACCCGCCTGTTCGACGCCGCCAAGGGCATGACCCGGCCGATGCGCTCCAAGGAGGAATCCCACGACTACCGCTATTTCCCCGATCCCGATCTGCTGCCCTTGGTCTTGGACAAGGATTGGGTGGAAAGGCTCCGGCAAAACCTGCCCGAGCTGCCCGACGCCAAGCAGGCGCGCTTCGTCAAGGACTACAAGCTTTCGCCCTATGACGCCGGGGTGCTGGCGGGCGAGCGGGAAGACGCCGAATATTTCGAGGCCGTGGCCAAGGGCCGCGACCCGAAGCTGGCCTCCAACTGGGTGACGGTCGAATTGTTCGGCGTGCTCAACAAGTCCGGCAAGACCATCGCGGATTCGCCGGTGAAGGCCAAGGATTTGGGCGAGCTCATCGACCTGATCTCCGACGGCACGCTGTCGGGCCGTTTGGCCAAGGACGTGTTCGCCGCCATGGTCGAGACCGGCAAAGGGGCCAAAGCCATCGTCGCGGAGAAGGGCCTGAAACAGGTCACCGACACCGGCGCAATCGAAAAGGCGATCGACGCCGTGCTGGCCAAGGAACCGGCCAATATCGCCAAATACCGCGCCGGCAACGAGAAGCTGCTGGGCTATTTCGTCGGCCAGGTGATGAAGGCGACCCAAGGCAAGGCCAACCCGGCCATGCTCAACGAACTCTTGAAGAAGAAGCTTTCGGGCTGAACGCCGCCGCCGGCTATTTCTTTTCGACCCGCCCGTAAGTGTCTTCGAAGCGGATGATGTCGTCCTCGCCCAGGTAACTCCCCGACTGCACCTCGATCACGTGCAGCGGAATCTTGCCCGGGTTTTTCAGCCGGTGCGCCGTGCCGAGCGGGATATAAGTCGACTGATCCTCGTAGAGCGTGATTTCCTCGTTGCCGCGCGTCACCTTGGCGGTGCCCTGCACCACCACCCAATGCTCGGCGCGGTGCTGGTGTTTCTGCAGGCTGAGCTTGGCCCCCGGTTTGACCATGATGTGCTTCACCTGCACCCGGTCGCCGTTGTGGATCGAGCGGTAGGTGCCCCAGGGGCGATGCACCAGCGGATGGGTGGTGAGCTCGCTGCGCCCGGATTTTTCGAGCCGCGCCACCAGCTGTTTGATGTCCTGGGCGCGGTCGCGGCGCGACACCATCACCGCGTCGGGCGTCACCACCACCACCAGGTCCTCGACGCCGAGCACGGCCAGCAAGCCGCTTTCGGCGCGCAGATAGTTGTTCCGGGAATCCTCGGCGATGACGTCGCCGAGCGCGACATTGCCGTCCTTGTCCTGCTTGCCGATCAGCCACAGCGCGTCCCAGGTGCCGACGTCGCTCCAGCCGATTTCGCACGGCACCACCGCGGCATGCTTGGTGTGCTCCATCACCGCATAATCGATCGACAGGCTTTCGGCCTTGGCGAAGGCGTCCTTGTCGAGCCGCACGAAATCGAGATCGTGCTTGGCCCGGTCCAGCGCGGCGCGGCAGGCCGTGACCATCGCCGGCTTGAGCCGCTCCAGCTCCTTCAGGTAGAGCGCGGCGGGGAAGAGGAAGATGCCGCTGTTCCAGACATAATCGCCGGACGCGGCATAGGTCTTGGCGCGCGCCGCGTCGGGTTTCTCGACGAAGGAGGAAACCTCGAAGACGCCGTTCAATCCCGGCAGCGCGGGCCCGCGCTTGATGTAGCCATAGCCGGTCTCGGGCCGTGTCGCCTTGATGCCGAAGGTCACCAACCTGCCTTGGCGCGCGGCCGAAGCCGCGCGGTCGATGGCGGCAAGGAAAGCCGGGGCGTCGGTGATGGCGTGGTCCGAGGGCATCACCAGCAGCAGCGCCTCGGGCGCTTCCGCCAGCGTCAAGGCCGCGACGCAGGCGGCGGGGGCGGTGTTGCGGCCCATCGGCTCGAGGATGATGGAATGGGGGGCAATACCGGCGAGACGCAGCTGCTCGGCCACGATGAAGCGATGTTCGTCATTGGCGACCAGGAGGGGAGGGGCGAAGCGCGTTTTGTCGGCGACGCGCAAAGCCGCCTCCTGCAACAGCGATTTCTCCGAAACCAGCGACAAAAGCTGCTTCGGATAAAGCGCGCGCGACATCGGCCACAATCTTGTGCCCGAGCCGCCGGACAGGATCACCGGATGAATCTGCGGAACCGCCATCTCATGCCTTTCGCGCATGCATAGTAGAGCATGAGACGCGGTTCAAGGGACCGCCATGAATAGGCCGGCGGGACGCCGGGCGGGACTCGCGGCGCCGCCGGAGCACCGCCGGATTCGCCGCAAAGAGGCCGGCGGAACGCTTAGGCCAGAGCAGCGCGCGGACGGCCGGGCCGGCGCAGCGTGGCGCGGGCGAAAGACGTGACGTTGTCGATCCCGCCGCGTTCGAGCGCGCTCAGCTCCTCCTTGCAACGCTCGAGGACCTGAAGGTCCCGCGCGTCCTCGCGGTCGGAAATGTCCATGTAACTGAGCTTGATCTCGACGAGATCGAGCAGCATTTCGACGGTACGCTTTGACAGACCCATGATTCCCTCCACTCTCTGAACGACGGCTCCCGGAACAATTGCGCCGATGATCGGGCTTTATTCGTTAAAATGCGGTGAATCGAATTCGTCGATATTCAGAAGAAAATGCCGCGCGGTTGCTTGGTAATTTCTTGTTAAGCATGCGCGGCGGAACGCGCGGCGAAAGCGCTGGAAATGCGGCCGGCAACGGCATCCGGGGATATCGAGGGCCGCGTTGACACCCTGGTATGCGGCCTATAGAACGGCTTTGGCATACGCCGTGAACGACACCACTCATCAGCGGAGAGGTGGCCGAGTGGCTGAAGGCGGCGGTTTGCTAAACCGTTATAGGGCCCTAAAGCCCTATCGAGGGTTCGAATCCCTCCCTCTCCGCCACTTCTTCTCTCGGCCAGCAGAAACCCTGGGGTTTTAGACGCCAAAACTGTCGAACTTCCGATGCTGGTACAGCAACGTGGTACAGCAAGGAGGCGGGCGGCGTAGCAAATTACAGGTTGGCGCATCTGTGTCGCCGGGGCGATGTCCTGTTTTCCGCATGGTGGTGTCACGGCCGCTGGTGCAGCGCGGACAGCGTAATAGCCAAGCACAAGTGTGCAGAAGGGAATATCAAATTCGAATACGTGGGCGGCGGGATTTCTAATTTCCGATGGCAACCGATTATCAGAGGTCAGATTTTTTGAAAATCATACCGGCCCACGCCCTGGAGCAGCAAAAAACGGCAATCGTGCTCGCCCCCGTTGGAAATGCGGTGTGCCGTCTTGGGCGGAATGGTGTAATTCCCGCCGGCATCCAGTAGCTCGTGTGCGCGGGGCGCACGGGTCTCGATGGAGAGCTTCCCCGCCAGACAGAAATACCAGTCGGTCACTTCGCTGTGATAGTGCCAGGGAATGACGTCTCCCGGCGCCAGCGTATAGAGGCGCGCGCGTACGTCGCTTCCCGCAACGATGGTCTCGAAGCTCTTCACCTCGTAACCCGGGCTGCCGACGGATTGGTTCGTCATCGTGCCGTGTCCTCAACGTCGCTCACGTAAAACGAGTATCGGCGCGTAGACGGCCAGGAAGAGCAGCGCGGCTGCGATCCAGGCGAGGCCGGACAGGCTCAGCAGCAAGATAAATGAGTCCGTTGCGAAACTCGCCGCAATGCGCGCGCCGGCCGCGAGCGATACCAGGAGGTAGGCCAGCGTGATTGCCGGATGAACCTTGAGCGCGCGCCCGGTATGGCCGAGGGCGGCGCGCGACATGACGGCGAAAATCATGGTGCCGATGGCGCCGAGCGAAAGCGCGTGGAGCGAAGCCGTCTCGGGCACCGCGCTGTTGAATGCGGCGGCGGCCTTCAAGCCGAGACCCACCACTAGCCACAAATAACCTAGATGCAGCACCCATAGGATCGGAGCCTTGAGCGTGCGGGTGCCGCGCCACGGCGTCATCCGTGCGGCATTGAGGATGCAGGCCAACGCCGCCACCGCGCCAGTTTCGGCGCTCAAACCGGTCGCCGCTTCAGTAACGATCAGCAATGCCATCGCGGCAATGGCGGCGCCGTCGATCGCCGGAAAGGAACGCGGCAGGGCAGTTTCGCCCCCGGCGCGCAACGCATTGGCGGTGAAGCTCGGCACGATGCGCCCGCCGATCACCGCTATGAACAGCAGCAGGATGTCGATGCCGACACGCGCGCCGAGCGCGGCAACATCCACCGGACAGCCGGCGAATTGCCCATCCATCGCTGCCTCCGCGCTCCAGAACAGGGCGAGCGGTACGAGCAGAACCAGGTTGCGCTTCTTGCCGGAGGCGAGCAGCGGCCCAATCACCGCCAAAGCCAGAAGCGGCAGGAAAGCGAGATCGACGATCGCCGCATACAGCGGCGGAACCAGGCCGATCGCCGCCATGGCGACGCGCCCGGCAAGCCACACGACGGCGAGGCCGGCAAGGGGCGTACCATGCAGCGCCGGTTTGCCGGTCCAGTTGGGCACCGCGGTCAGGAAGAATCCCGCGAGCGCCGCGCCGGCGAAGCCGAAGATCATCTCGTGCGCGTGCAACAGAGTGGGCGAAATATCCGGCGGCGGCGTGATCCAGCCGAGAAAAACCGGAATCCAGAACGCGATCGCCAACGCGCCGTAAAGCGGCGCGAGCAGGAAGAAGGTGCGGAAGCCGTAATCGAACAGGCCGAAGCGCGGGGGATCGCCGCTACGCTTGGGATGAACCTGGCTCATTCCGCGGCCCCCATTCCGGGAGCGAGGCCCAAGCTGCGGATGAGTTGGGCACGCGGCGCCAAAAGTTCGGTCAAGGTGTAGCCGTCAAGCGTGCGCAAAAATGCCTGCGTCGCCTCGCGCATCGCGCGGCGCAGGACGCAGCATCCTTGGATTTGGCAGAATTCTGGTTCGGCAAGGCAGCCCAGCACCGCAAGTTCCTCTTCCGTATCGCGCACGACCGCCCCAACCCGGATTTGCGCGGGCGGACGTCCCAGCCGGATCCCGCCGCCCTTGCCGCGGACCGTTTCGATATATCCCTGTTGCCCGAGCTTGTTCACGACCTTCATCAGGTGGGGCTTCGAGATATCGAAACTCTCGGCGATTTCGGCGATGGTCGAGAGTCGTTCGCCCTTGACGCCGATATAGATCAGCGTGCGCAACGCATAGTCGGTCCACAGGGTGAGACGCATGGGCTGCTTTCTCCGGTACCGGTGCGGCGGTTTGGTACGTTGACTCTATAACATTCATATTATATGCATCTTTCGTCGAGGGAGCAATATCGAAGCTTTTCCGGCCTGGCCTGATCCACATCAAGGAAGGTTTGCTTAAAAAATGGTCAGTGGACGGGGGAAAAAATTGGGGGTTCACGACCGCAACTTCAACCGGCGGGGGGTCGATGAGCGAGACCAGCAATACACGCGGCAAAAAGACGCGCACTGTCACACTGACGCGCACGATCACGCTTAAGGGAAGCCCCGCCCAGGGCCTGGCGATGGGAACCTGGGGGTTTTTCGTCGGATTCGCGGCCGTGGCGCTTTACGGGCCGGCGGCGAAGTTTTTCCAGGAGCAGATGCAGATCAGCGGCCTGGCGCTGGGACTGCTGGTGGCGGCGCCGCAGCTGACCGGCTCGCTGTTGCGCATACCCTTCGGCGCCTGGGTCGACCGGGTCGGCGGGCGGCTGCCCATGTTGACGCTGTTCGGCTTTTCCATGATCGGCATGTGGGGCTTGGTTTTCATCCTGTTCACCGTCAAGGCCCTGACCGTCAACATGTATCCGATTATCGTCCTGTTCGGGTTTCTGAGCGGATGCGGCGTTGCCACGTTTTCGGTCGGCATTCCGCAGGTCTCCTATTGGTTTCCGCAATCCCGCCAAGGCACGGTGCTCGGCGCCTTTGGCGGCATCGGCAATCTCGCGCCCGGCATCTTCACGTTGATTTTGCCCTTTGCCATCGCGGCCTGGGGGCTCGCCGGTTCCTATCTGGCATGGCTCATCTTTCTGACGGCCGGCGCCGCACTCTATTTGTTCCTGGCGCGTGACGCGTATTTCTTCCAGTTGCGCCAACAGGGCTGCGACATCGAGACCGGCCAGAAAATCGCCCGGCAGAATGGGGAAGAGCTGTTTCCGACCGGAACGGTCTGGCAGGCGGTTATCACCGCGGCCGAGGACACCCGCACCTGGGGTCTGGTTTCGCTCTATTTCGTATCTTTCGGCGGATTCCTCGCGCTCACCGCCTGGTTCCCGACCTATTGGATCAATCTGCACCATCTGAACGCGCGCGAGGCCGGCATCATCGGTGGGCTCGGCTTTTCGGTTCTCGCCGCGGTCATTCGGGTCTTCGGCGGCATGCTCTCCGAGAGGATAGGCGGCGAGCGCACTGCCATCATGGCCTTCACTCTGGTGCTGGCGGGTGCGCTCGTGCTCGCCTTCGTTCAGGATTTTTATCCCGATCTCGCCGGCGAATTGCTGATTGCCCTGGGCATGGGGATCGCCAACGCCGGGGTTTTCAAGATGGTGCCAAAATACGTGCCCAAGGCGGTCGGCGGCGCGTCGGGCCTGGTCGGCGGCCTCGGCGCCTTGGGCGGATTCATCATTCCGCCCTTCCTCGGCGCCACGGTGGATGCGCTCGGTACGCGCGGTTATTCAGGCGGATTTTTCGCCTATGTGATCCTGGCCGTGATCGCCATCGTCTTGTCGTGGAATTTCCACCGCGTCGATCGGCGGGCGCCGCGCGCGAGCAAATCGAGCTAGTTGGAGGCCGGCGTTCCGGCGGTGGCCGGAGCGTTCGCCGAATTGGAGCGAGACCATGGGCCATTTTCTCGACCGGTTGAGCTACTTCACCCGCCTGCGCGAACCGTTCGCGGAGGGGCACGGCGAAACCCGCCGCGAGAACCGCGACTGGGAAGAGGGCTACCGCCAGCGCTGGCAGCACGACAAGATCGTACGCTCCACCCACGGCGTGAACTGCACTGGCTCGTGCAGCTGGAAGATCTACGTCAAGGGCGGCGTCGTCACCTGGGAAACCCAGCAGACCGACTATCCGCGCACGCGTCCAGGCATGCCCAACCACGAGCCGCGCGGCTGTTCGCGCGGCGCGTCCTACAGCTGGTATCTCTACAGCGCGAGCCGGCTCAAATATCCGATGGTGCGCGCGCCGCTGCTGCGGCTGTGGCGCGAGGCGCGCCAAACCATGGATCCGGTGGCGGCCTGGGCCTGGGTTTCGGGCGACGCCGAACGCGCGCGATCGTTCAAAAGCATTCGCGGCCGCGGCGGCTTCGTGCGCTCGAGCTGGGACGAGGTCAACGAGATCGTCGCCGCCGCCAACATCCACACCATTAAGGCCTTCGGGCCCGACCGCGTCGTGGGATTTTCGCCGATCCCGGCCATGTCGATGGTGTCCTATGCGGCCGGCTCGCGCTATCTCAGCCTGATCGGCGGCACGCTGATGTCGTTCTACGATTGGTATTGCGACCTGCCGCCGTCGAGCCCGCAGACCTGGGGCGAGCAGACCGACGTGCCGGAATCGGCCGATTGGTACAATTCCGGCTACATCATCGCCTGGGGCTCGAACGTGCCGCAGACGCGCACGCCGGACGCGCATTTCTTCACCGAGGCGCGCTACAACGGCACCAAGACGGTGGCGGTCACGCCCGACTATTCCGAGGTCGCCAAGCTCTCCGACATCTGGCTGCATCCGAAGCAAGGCACCGATGCGGCGCTGGCCATGGCGATGGGCCACGTCATCCTGCGCGAATTCTTCCTCGACCGCCAAGTGCCCTATTTCCAGGATTATTGCCGCCGTTACACCGACATGCCGATGCTGGTCCGCCTGGTGCGTCAGGGCGAGCGGTGGGTGCCGGACCGCACCCTGCGCGCGAGCGATTTTCCGGATGCGTTGGGACAGAAGGGAAATCCCGAATGGAAGACGGCCGCGGTCGACGAGATTTCGGGTGAGATCGTGGCACCCCAAGGCTCGATCGGTTACCGCTGGCCGCAAGAGGGCGACGAGGGCGGCAAATGGAATCTGGAGGCCAAGGAAGGCGCCGCGGGCCGCGAGGTGAAGCTGGCGCTTTCGCTGATCGACCGGCGCGACGAGGTGCTGGCCGTCGCCTTCCCCTATTTCGGCAATCAGCCGCATGAACATTTTACCGGCAACGACCAGGGCGGAGACGTGTTGCTGCGCAACGTGCCGGCGCGGAAGGTCAAGCTTGCCGATGGCGAGGCCTACGTCGCCACGGTATTCGACCTGCTTTGCGCCAATTACGGGCTTGATCGCGGGCTCGGCGGCGAGGGCGCGCGCGCCTTTGGCGACAACCTCCCCTGCACGCCGGCCTGGCAGGAGCCGATTACCGGCGTGCCGGCCGACAAGGTGATCGCGGTGGCGCGCGGCTTCGCCGAGAACGCCGAGAAGACCAAGGGCCGTTCGATGGTGATCATCGGCGCGGCGATGAACCACTGGTACCACCAGGACATGAACTATCGCGGCGTCATCAACATGCTGATGATGTGCGGCACGGTCGGCGTATCGGGCGGCGGTTGGGCGCATTACGTGGGGCAGGAGAAGCTGCGCCCGCAGACCGGCTGGACCGCGCTGGCCTTCGCGCTCGATTGGGCGCGGCCGCCGCGGCAGATGAACAGCACGTCGTTCTTCTATGCCCATTCCGACCAGTGGCGGTACGAGAAGCTGCGGGTGGACGAGCTGCTGTCGCCCTTGGCCGACCGGGCGCGTTATAGCGGCGGCATGATCGACCTGAACGTGCGCGCCGAGCGCATGGGCTGGCTGCCTTCGTCGCCTCAGCTCGGCGCCAATCCGCTCAAGGTCGCGGCCGAGGCGCGGGCGGCCGGCAAACCGGCGAAGGACTACGTCGCCGCGGAGCTCAAATCCGGCCGGTTGCGGATGGCCTGCGAGGACCCCGACAATCCGGTCAATTTCCCGCGCAATCTCTTCATCTGGCGGTCCAATTTGTTCGGCTCCTCCGGCAAGGGACACGAATATTTCCTGCGCCATTTCCTCGGCACCAACCACGGCCTCCAGGGCAAGGATTTGGGCGAAACCGGCGGCCAGAAGCCGGAAGAGGTCGTCTGGCGCGAGCCGGCGCCCGAAGGCAAGCTCGACCTCGTGGTCACGATCGATTTCCGCATGTCCACGAGCTGCCTCTATTCCGACATCGTGCTGCCGACCGCCACCTGGTACGAAAAGAACGACCTCAACACCTCGGACATGCACCCCTTCATCCACCCGCTTTCGGCGGCGGTCGATCCGGTCTGGGAATCGCGCAGCGACTGGGAAATCTACAAGGGGATCGCGCGTAAGTTTTCCGAACTCGTGCCCGGCCATCTCGGCGTCGAGCAGGACGTCGTGCTGACGCCGATCATGCACGACACGCCGGCCGAAATCGCCCAGCCCTTCGACGTGCGCGACTGGAAGAAGGGCGAATGCGAGCTCATCCCGGGCAAGACGGCGCCGCAAATCACGGTGGTCGAGCGCGATTATCCGAACACCTACCGGCGCTTCACCGCGCTCGGGCCGCTCATGGACAAGCTCGGCAACGGCGGCAAGGGAATAAGCTGGAACACCGAGGACGAGGTGAAGGGCCTGGCGCAGCTCAATTACACCGTCGCCGAAGGCCCGACCAAGGGCCGCCCGCGCATCGAAAGCGACATCGATGCGGCGGAGGTCATTCTCTATCTGGCGCCCGAGACCAACGGCCATGTCGCCGTCAAGGCCTGGGACGCGCTGTCGCGCGCCACGGGGCGCGAACATCGCCACTTGGCCGAGCCGCGCGCGGACGAGAAAATCCGCTTCCGCGACATCCAGGCGCAGCCGCGCAAGATCATCTCCTCGCCCACCTGGTCCGGCATCGAGAGCGAGCTTGTGAGCTACACCGCCGGCTACACCAACGTCCACGAGCTGATTCCGTGGCGCACGCTGACCGGCCGCCAGCAATTCTACCAGGATCACCGCTGGCTGCGCGATTTCGGCGAAGGCTTCGCGTCATACCGGCCGCCGGTCGACACCCGCACGATCGCGCCGCTCTTGGGCAAGCGCGGCAACGGCGAGAAGGAAATCGTCCTGAATTTCATCACTCCCCATCAGAAATGGGGAATCCATTCGACCTATACCGACAATCTGCTGATGCTGACGCTGTCGCGCGGCGGACCGATCGTGTGGATTTCCGAAACCGACGCCGAGCAGGCTGGCATCGTCGACAACGATTGGATCGAGCTCTACAACATCAACGGCGCGATCACGGCCCGCGCCGTGGTGAGCCAGCGCGTTCACGTGGGCATGTGCCTCATGTATCACGCGCAGGAAAAAATCGTGAACGTGCCGGGATCCGAGATCACCGGGCTGCGCGGCGGCATCCACAACTCGGTGACACGGACCGTTCTGAAGCCGACGCACATGGTCGGCGGTTACGCCCAGCTGTCCTACGGCTTCAACTATTACGGCACGGTTGGGTCAAACCGCGACGAATTCGTCATCCTGCGCAAGATGGTGCGGGTCGACTGGATGAACGCACCCGTGTCGAGCGCGGCCGAGTGACGGGAGGAATGCGATGAAAATCCGCGCGCAGATCGCGATGGTGTTGAACCTCGACAAGTGCATCGGTTGCCACACCTGTTCGGTCACGTGCAAGAACGTGTGGACGTCGCGTCCGGGCATGGAATACGCCTGGTTCAACAACGTCGAAACCAAGCCCGGCATCGGCTATCCGAAGGATTGGGAGAATCAGGAGCGCTGGCGCGGCGGCTGGGAGCGCAAGCGCAACGGCAAGATCGCGCCGAAACAGGGCGGCAAGTGGGCGATCCTCGCCAACATTTTCGCCAACCCGAACCTGCCCGAGATCGACGACTACTACGAGCCCTTCACCTTCGACTACGAGTACCTCCAAACCGCGCCGCAATTGGCGACCGCGCCGGTCGCGCGCCCGATATCGCTGGTCAGCGGCCGTTTGATGGACAAGATCGAATGGGGACCCAATTGGGAGGAAATCCTCGGCGGCGAATTCGCCAAGCGCTCGCAGGACTACAACTTCGACCAGGTGCAGAAGGACATCTACGGCGAGTTCGAAAACACCTTCATGATGTATCTGCCGCGGCTGTGCGAGCATTGCCTCAATCCGAGCTGCGTCGCCTCTTGTCCCTCGGGCTCGATCTACAAGCGCGAGGAGGACGGCATCGTCCTGATCGACCAGGACAAGTGCCGCGGCTGGCGCATGTGCGTCTCGGGCTGTCCGTACAAGAAGATCTATTACAACTGGACGACGGGCAAGGCGGAGAAGTGCATCTTCTGTTATCCGCGCATCGAAGCCGGCCAGCCGACCGTCTGCTCCGAGACCTGCGTCGGCCGCATCCGCTATCTCGGCGTGCTGCTCTACGACGCCGACGGCATCGAGCGCGCCGCGGCCACGGAACGGCCCGAGGATTTGTACGAGGCGCAGCTGGCCTTGTTCCTCGATCCGAACGATCCCAAGATCGAGGCCGAGGCGCGGTCCAACGGCGTGCCCGAAGCGTGGCTCGAGGCGGCCAAGCGATCTCCCGCCTACAAGATGGCTGTCGAATGGAAGATCGCCTTTCCGCTCCATCCCGAATACCGCACCATGCCGATGGTGTGGTACGTGCCGCCGCTGTCGCCGATCCAGTCGCACGCCAATGCCGGCCATGTCGGCGCGGCGGGCGAGCTGCCGGACGTGCGCTCGCTGCGCATCCCGATCCGTTATCTCGCCAATCTGCTGACCGCCGGCGCCGAGGCGCCGGTCGTCTCGGCGCTCGAACGCATGCTGGCGATGCGCGCATTCTACCGCGGCCGGCAATTGGGCGCCGGCGACAATCTGGCGGTGCTCGAACAAGCCGGGATCACGCTGGCGCAGGTCGAGGAGATGCACCGCTATCTCTCGATCGCCAATTACGAGGACCGCTTCGTGATCCCGACGTCGCATCGCGAGGAGGCGGAGAACGCCTATGCCCTGCGCGGCGCTTGCGGCTTTTCCTTCGGCAATGGCTGCGACGCGGGCGAGGCCAAATCGAGCCTGTTCGGCGGCAAGATGGGCCAGAAGAAGGCCGTTCCGATCCGCATGCTGGACCATTGAGGGGGCCGCCGATGACCGATTCACCGATGATCGTCCTGCGCGCGCTCGGCGCCCTGCTGACCTACCCGGGCCTCGAATTGCGCGACGCCTTGCCCGAGATCGGCGAGGCCCTGCGCGTCTCGCCGCTGCTTTCGCCGCCGGACCGCGCCGCGCTTCAAGGGCTGGTCGAGCTTTTGAGCGGCGCCGATCCTTTTTGGGCCGAGGAGCGATATGTGGAGCTGTTCGACCGCGGCCGCGCCACCTCGCTCCATTTGTTCGAACACGTCCATGGCGACACCCGCGCGCGTGGCGACGCCATGGTCGATCTTAAGACGGTCTATGAACGCGCCGGGTTTCGCCTCGCCGCCAACGAGCTGCCCGACTATCTGCCCGTCGTTCTGGAATATTTGAGCTGCCGGGACAAGGCCGAGACCAAGGACATGCTCGGCGATTGCGCACACGTATTGCGCGCGGTGGGCGAGACGCTGCTGCAACGCGGTAGTGGCTACAGCGCGGTCTTCGCGGCTTTGCTGAGCATCGCCGGCGAATCCGGGCTTGACCGCAAAGCCGCGTCCCGTCGCGCGGCTGAAACCGAGGATCTGGACCGCGAATGGGTCGAGCAGCCTGCCTTCGGACCGCAAATGCCGGTTGCAGGAAACGCTACGTCTAATATCGGGAGGTCGTGATGGATTTTGCCGTCTATCTCAACGAGTTCTTTTTCGGCATCTATCCGTACCTCGCGCTGTCCGTTCTGCTGCTGGGCTGCCTCATCCGCTTCGACCGCGAGCCCTTTACCTGGAAGAGCGATTCCTCGCAGCTTCTGCGCAAAGGTCAGCTGCGCGTCGGCTCCAACCTCTTTCACTATGGCGTTTTGGTCGTGGTCGCCGGCCATTTCGTGGGATTTCTGGCGCCGGACTGGATTGTCCGCTGGGCGCTCGATCCGGCGCAGCACCAACTCCTTGCCATGGCGGTGGGCGGAATCGCCGGGGCGATCGCGATCGTGGGCCTGTCGTTGCTGATCCACCGGCGCTTGGCCGACCCGCGAATCCGCCACAACAGCCGCAAATGGGACATCGCCATCATCTTCATGCTGTGGCTCCAGCTGGCGCTGGGGCTGCTGACGGTGCCGCTGTCTGCGCAGCATATGGATGGCGCTTTGTTCGAAGTGATGACGAGCTATGTGAAAGGCATCGTCACCTTCCAGCGCGGCATGGCCGATCTGCTCGCCGGCACGCCGCTGATCTATCGGCTGCACATATTGCTCGGGTTCACCATCTTCCTGGTGTCGCCCTTCACGCGCATGGTCCATATCTGGAGCGGCGCCGGCGCGCTGGCTTATCTCTTCCGCCCCTATCAGATCGTGCGCACCCGCCGGTCGGGCCCGTAGCGATCATGGACAGCCCTCCGGACGGCATCTCCGTCAACGGCATCGCGGTCGATCCCGCCGGCTTGCCTTCGCCCGCGGTCGCGGCGGTGCGCGAATTGCTGCGCCAGCGCGCCGCGGCGTTGGGCTTGCTTGCATCCTCCAGCAAAGACGAGGATGTTGCGCGCGCGATCGAGCAGGTGCTCGAGCGCGAGGTCGCGATCCCCTCGGCCACCGAAGAGGAATGCCGCCGTTATTACGACGCGCACTGCGACTCTTTCCGCAGCGGCGATCTCGTTTTCGCCCGGCACATCCTGTTCCAGATCACGCCCGGCAGCCCGCTCGACCTGGTGCGCGCCAAGGCGGAACAGACCCTGACGCACGTGGCGACAAATCCGAAGTCCTTCGAGGAATCAGCCCGTACGCTGTCCAACTGCCCTTCGGGGCAGCATGGCGGCAATCTCGGCCAGATCGGCCGTGGCGACACGGTGCCGGAATTCGAGCAGGCGCTGTTCGCGGATGGTTGGATCGGCATCCTGCCGCGGCTGATCAAGACGCGTTACGGCTTCCACATCGTTTCGGTTGACCGCCGCTTGGAAGGAGAAATCCTGCCCTTCGAGGCAGTGCGCCAGCGCATCGCCGATGTCTTGACGGCGCGCGTTCAGGAGACGGCGCTGCGGCAGTATGTGCGCCTGCTGGCGGGCCAGGCCGATATCCGGGGCGTCGATCTCAACCCTGCATCAACGCCGCTGGTGCAATAAGCTGAGGCGGTAGATCCAACCGGGGATGTCGATGAGAATATTTCTGGCCGGTGCGAGCGGCGTAATCGGCCGGTTGCTGGTGCCGCTGTTGTGCGCAGCCGGTCATTCGGTTGTTGGAACGACGCGCGCGCCAGCCAAGGTGGCCGCCTTGCGCGCGCTCGGCGCCCAACCGGTGGTGGTCGATGCGTTCGACGCGCCTGCGCTCGCGCGCGCGGTCGCGGCCGCGGCGCCGCATGTTGTGATCCACCAGCTAACCGATTTGCCGAACGCGCCGGGCACGCCCGGCTACGAGGCCGGCCTCGAACGCAATGTGCGCTTGCGCATCGACGGCACCCGTAATCTAGTTGCCGCGGCCAGGGAGGCCGGCGTGAAGCGATTGATTGCGCAAAGCATCGCCTTCGTTTACGCCCCCGGACCAGGCGCCCGCGTCGAATCCGACCCACTTGATCTGGCCGCTATCGGTGCGCGCAAGCGTTCAGTGGAAGGCGTCACCGCGCTCGAACAGGCGACGCTTTCGATGCCGGAAGGGATCGTGCTGCGTTACGGATATTTGTACGGGCCGGGCACATGGTTCGAAAAAGAAGCGCGCGCGAAGCCGGCGCTCTTTGTAAACGCCGCGGCGCAGGCGGCGCTGCTTGCACTCACCAAAGGCCAGCCCGGCGTCTACAATGTTGCGGAAGACGACGGCGCGGTGTCGAGCGAGAAAGCGCGGCGCGAACTTGGTTTCGATCCGGGTTTCCGTATCAAGCAATAATTCTTAGTCGCTCCGAAACGCGCCGATGGTGACCCTTTCAAAACTGCCTGCCGAAAAACATCCGGCGCCCATTATCGTCCCATGCTGTCTCGAACCTTCGGTCCCGCTCCACGCCGCCATTGCCGCAATGCGCTTGCCGTGAAATAACGTTCCGTCCAAACCGCCGGTGGCGGGCCGATCACGGGGCACACCCGCGAAGGCGGACGTGACATGGGGGGAGAATTCAATGAACGCAGCCGACGCGTCGCTGATCGATACCGGCGGTACCGCCTGGGTACTCGTCGCCTCCGCCCTGGTCCTGTTCATGACCTTGCCCGGCCTGGCGCTGTTCTATGGCGGGCTGGTGCGGGCGCGCAATTTTCTCTCCATCATGATGCATTGCTTTGCCATCTGCTGCATCGTTTCGGTGATTTGGGGACTCTTCGGCTACAGTCTCGCTTTCGGCGAGGGCGGCGCCTTGATCGGCCCGCTCGGCAAGGCCTTCCTTGCGCATCTCGGCGACAAGAAGCTGCCCGGCAATCTG
Source organism: uncultured Alphaproteobacteria bacterium (assembly GCA_963810055.1). Taxonomy (GTDB): domain Bacteria; phylum Pseudomonadota; class Alphaproteobacteria; order ATCC43930; family CGMCC-115725; genus REEB95. The sequence goes on from CAWEME010000025.1 coordinate 66,792, forward strand.
CCCGAGATCGTTTTCGTCCTCTTCCAGATGACCTTCGCCATCATCACGCCGGCGCTCATCATCGGCTCTTTTCCCGAGCGCGTGCGCTTCAGCTTCGTCGCCATTTTCTCCGCCCTCTGGCTCGTGATCGTCTTTCTGCCGATCGCGCATTGGATCTGGGGTGGCGGCTGGCTCGCCCAGCAAGGCGTCCTGGATTTCGCGGGCGGAATCGTCGTCCACACCACGGCAGGCGTCTCGGCCCTCGTGGCGGCAACCGTAATCGGTCCGCGCCGTGGCTTTCCGCGCAACCTGATGCCGCCGCACAACCCCGGATTGACCATGGCCGGCGCCGGCATGCTCTGGGTCGGCTGGTTCGGCTTCAACGGCGGCAGCGCCCTTGCCGCCAATGCCGCGGCCGGATCGGCGATCCTCGCGACCCATTTCGCGGCTTCGACCGCGGCGCTGACATGGATCGCGATCGAGTGGCTGCGCATCGGCAAGCCGACCTCGGTGGGTCTCGTCACCGGCGCCGTCGCGGGGCTCGCCACCATCACGCCTGCCTCGGGATTCGTCGGCCCGATGGGCGGCATGGTCATCGGCATCGCCGGCGGCGCATTCTGCTGCTTGGCCACCGGTTTGGTGAAGCAACGCTTTAAGTTCGACGATTCCTTGGACGTCTTCGCCGTGCATGGGGTCGGGGGCATGCTCGGCTCGATTCTGGTGGCGATCTTCGTCAGCCGGGATCTCGGCGGCGTCGGCTATGGCGCGGGGTTGGACATGACAAAGCAGTTCGTCACGCAAATCGTGGCTGTATGCGCCGCCGCCGCGTGGTCGGGCTGCGCCACCTTCGTCCTGGTGAAGCTGCTCGCCGTCGTCACCGGGCTGCGCGTGACCGCGGAGGAGGAAGAGGACGGCCTCGACTTCTCGACCCACGGCGAGAGCGCCTACGATCACAGTTGATCCTTCGACGCTTGTTCAGCTAACTGGTCGTTCGGTCGATTTTACAGTATTGCTATAAACGACGAGGATCCATGCGCTTAGCCCTCAAGGGCAAGCGCGCCTGCTAAACTGCAGGGAAGTGTCTAAAAAATATCAGGGGAGTCGGGCGATGAAGGGTTCGATAGACCAAACCGATCGGGAAATACTCGGCTATAGCCGGTACGTCGTGCTCGTCGCGGCCTTCTTTGCTATGTTCATCATCAGTCCCTTCGAATATGCGTGGAGCTCCATGTCGGGGCATATCGGCGCGATCTATGGCTGGTCGCACGGACAGGTGGCCTTGCTGTTCACGCTGTTCATCATCTTCCAGTCGGTCGGGATGCTGCCCGGCGGCATGTTGCGCGACAAATTCGGGCCGCGCTGGACCACTGCCATCGCCGGGCTGTTTTCCGGGCTCGGTATTTTCTCTATCGCGCTGGGGCCCTCATATCCGCTGGTGCTCGTGTTGTGGTGCTTGGGGAGCTTTTTCACCGGGTTCATCTACAACAACGCGGTCACCACCGGAAACAAATGGTTCTGCGACCGGCGCGGAGTCATGACCGGCCTGATCGCGGGCGCTTTCTCGTGGGGTTCGCTGCCTTTCATCTTTCCGATCCGCGCCATACCCGGCACGGCGCCGCCCAGCGTGTTCTTCACCGTCATCTACGTGATGGCGGCGGTCATCGGCGGCGTGTCGATCGTCGCGGCGCTGTTCATGAAGGATCCGCCGGCCGGGTGGAAACCCAAGGGCTGGGTCCCGAAACGCTCGGCCATCGCGCGGCCTTCGGACCATCATTACAGCGTCGGCGAGGCGCTGCGGACATGGCAGATGTGGGTCCTGATCGTCTCTTTCATCCTGATTTCGAGCGCCGGTCTAGCCGGCATCAGCAAGATGGTCGGCTATTCCAACAGCTTGGGATTCACGGCGACTGCTGCGACCGCGGCCGCCGGCGGCATCGCCATCGCCAATGGCTTCGGCAAGCTCGGTCTTGGCGCTCTGTCGGGACGGTTCGGCTGCGAGAATATGATGATCGTCAGCTACGTTGCCTGCGGCCTGCTGCTGTTCGGAACGGTTTTTGCCGGAATGACGCACAACGAGGCGCTGTTCGTATGCTTCGCCATCCTGGCCATCTTCTTCTGGGCCTCGCTGTTCTCGCTCTTCCCGATCGCCATCGGGCACTATTTCGGCGAAACGGCGGCGGGCGGGAATTACGGCATGCTCTACGCCATCGCCAAGGGGTCGGGCGGCATCTATGGCGGCATCCTGTCGACGATCCTCATCATCGAACACGGCTTTAGCTTCGCCATCAGTGTCGCAGGATTCATGGCGATCGTCGCGGGCGTGATCATCATTCCGTTGAAGTTCAGCCCGCCCGTCTGGGAGCGGGATTCCGGAAGGCGGGCGGCGGCGCTGCCGGGGGGAAGCCGTTGATGTATGTCACGAATGCCAAGCGCCTGACGAATGAGGGCGCCAGGAAGATGATGGAAACCGCCATCGCCAAGGCCAAGCAGCCGGCATCGCGGTATCGATCGCCATTACCGATTCGGCCGGGCATCTTATTCTGCTGGAACGGATGGAAGGCGGGCGGTTTCACTC
>CAWEME010000026.1:0-93792 GCA_963810055.1 uncultured Alphaproteobacteria bacterium
TTCGCCAAACGATTACGGGGCCGGCAGCAGATCGACGAACCAGAAGCCCTTGGTCTTGCCCGCGCCCTGCGGCGCGGGCAGCGGGATGGCCGGGCCGCCACCCGGCGGCTTCGGCCCGTCGAGCGGCCGGTAGATTTTCTCGCCCATGCTGTAGGCGACGGGATGCCGGAAGATCGGGCCGTCATGGACGAAGCTGTGATATTCGCCGTTCTCGCCGCAGGGATCGATGCCGGGGCCGAGTCCGGCGAAGAACGCGTCATCGAGCGCGCGGCCCAAATCCTTCTCGCCCAACCAGGCGTCGTTGACGCAACAGGTCACGGCCGCGAAGCCGCGATCGGTGAATTCGCGCGCGAGGTCGCGCGTGTCCGCCTGCCACAGCGGAAACACCCCCGCCATGCCGAGCTCGGCCAAAAGCGCCTCGCGCCACTGCCGCAAATCCGCGAGGAAGATGTCGCCGAACACGGCGCGTTTCACGCCGCGTTTGCGCCACGCGCCGAGGATGAGGCGCAGCGCCGCGACATAGGTGGCATTGCTGCTATCCGGCCCGACATACATCTTGTCGAGCGGCAGGTCGATGGCGCGAGCCTGCGCCGCGACGAGTTCCTCGCGCACGCCGTGCATCGAGACGCGCTTGTATTCCTCGCTGATGGTGGTGATGAGCGCCGCGATTTCGAATTCGCCGCCGCGACGCACCCGGTCGAGCGCCAACGCCGAATCCTTGCCGCCGCTCCAGAACGCAACCGCTTGTTCCATGGCGCCAGTCTAGGTCCAGTTTGGACCGTCGCCTAGCTCGCCTCTTCCCATTTCTCGGCGCACGCGGCGGAGCCGCAAAACGTAAGGGTCGGCGGAGCCGTAAACGAAGCCAAGCCGTCTAGCTCGCCTCTTCCCATTTCTCCGCCGACGCGCCGGCGAGCGCGCGCACGCGCGCCTCGTCCTTGGCGAATTCCTTGGCCGGGCCCGAGAACACCACCTTGCCGTCGTCGAGCACATAGGCGCGGTCGGCGATCTCGACCGCGGCGCGCACGTTCTGCTCCACCAGCAGCACGGAAATTCCTTCCTTGCGCGCGGAGACGACGACCCGGAACACGTCCTGCACGATCAGCGGCGCCAGGCCCTGCGACGGTTCGTCCAAAATCAACAGTTTCGGATTGAGCAACAGCGCGCGCGAGATCGACAGCATCTCCTGCTCGCCGCCGGAAAGCTGGCGGCCCCGGTTCCTCTTGCGCTCGGCTAGACGCGGGAACAGCTCGAAGATGCGGGCGGCGGACCACGGGCCGGGCCGCTCCAGCGGCACCTGCAAATTCTCCTCGACCGTCAGGTTGGGGAAGATGCGGCGGCCCTCGGGTACGTAGCCCACGCCGAGCCCGGCGATGCGATAGGATTGCCAGCCGGTGGTGTCCTGGCCGAAGATGCGCACCACGCCCTCGCGCGACGGCGTCAGGCCCATGATGCTCCGGAGCGTCGTGGACTTGCCGGCGCCGTTGCGCCCCAAGAGCGTCACCAGTTCGCCCTGCCGCACCTCGAGGCCGACGCCGTGCAAAATGTGGCTCTTGCCGTAAAAGGTGTGCAGGCCCTCCGCCTGGAGCACGATTTCGCTCATGCCGCTTTCCCCAAATAGGCCGCCTGCACCGCCTCGTTGGCCGCGATCTCCTCCGGCGTGCCCTCGGCCAGCATCGCGCCCTCGGCCAGCACCATGATCCGGTCGGCCAGGTGGAACACCACGCGCATGTCGTGCTCGATCAGCACGATGGTGAAGGCGTTGTCGCGGTGCAGCCGGCGGACGAGCTGCGTAATCTCATAGGTCTCCTTGTCGCCCATGCCGGCGGTCGGCTCGTCCAGCAGCAGCAATCTCGGCTTCAAGGTCAGCGCCATGGCGATCTCGGCAGAGCGCTGGTCGCCATGCGCCAGTTCGCCGACCAGGCGGGATGATTTGTCCGCGAGTTGGGTCAGTTCCAGCGTCTCCTCTACGCGGCGTTTGATCGCGGCGGTTTCGCTTTTGCCGAGCCAGGGCCGGAGGCGGTAGCCCGAAGCGACCTCGGCGCCGATGCGGAGATTCTCGAACACCGTCAGCTCGGGGAAGATTTCGGTGATCTGGAAGGTGCGCGCCATGCCGAGTTCGACGCGCCGGGCGACCGAAAGGCCGGTGACATCCTTTCCGTCGAACGTGACGCTGCCGGAGGTCGGCGGGAAGAATCCCGATATCAGGTTGAAGAAGGTGGTCTTGCCGGCGCCGTTCGGGCCGATGATCGCCCTGCAGCTCGCCCGGCTCGACCTTGAGTGAAACATCGCGCACCGCGGCCAGGCTGCCGAAATTCTTGCTGGCGTGGTTGACCTCCAAAAGGCTCACGCGCGCCTCCGCTGCTGCAGGAAGCCCAAGAGGCCGCGCGGGAAGAACAGCACCACCAGCACGAACAAGAGGCCGATGAAAATCTGCCAGTTGATGGTGATGCTCGAGACGTAGTCCTGCAGCACGACGAACACGATCGCACCCAACAACGGCCCCCAGAATCGGCGCATGCCCCCCAACACCGCCATGATAACGAAGTTGCCTGACTGACTGTAATGGAGCCCCAGAGGATCGGCGAAGTTGTTGACCAGCGCGTAGAGCGATCCGGCGAAGGCCATGAAGAAGCAGCTGAGCGTGAAGGCGATCCAGATGTGCATTTCCACCGGAATCCCGAGGAAGCGCGCGCGGCGCTCGTTCTCGCGGATCGCGAGCATGGTGCGGCCGAAGGGCGAGCGCAGGATGAACGCCATCGCCGCCACGGCGAGCGCGAAGCAGACCAGCACGAAGTAATAGAAGGCAGTGGAGTCCGACAGGATATCCACGGTCGTGAAGCCCAGATGCAGCGGCTGGCGCTCGAAGCCGCGCAAGCCGTCATCGCCGCCGGTCAAGGAGCTCCACTGGAAGGCGATGTAATAGAACACCTGGCCGAAGGCGATCGTCACCATGGCGAAATAGACGCCGCGGCGGCGCACGATCAGCGCGCCCAAGAGCGCCCCCAAAACGCCGCCCAGCAGCGTCCCGGCCAACAGCCCCAAGGGCGTCGAGAGCGCGATGAATTTCAGCAACAGCCCGCAGCCATAGGCGCCAAGCCCGAACCAGGCGGCGTGGCCGAAGGACAAGACGCCGGTGAAGCCCAGCAGGAAATTCACCGACATCGCGCCCAATCCCAGCACCAGCACGCGGGTCCCCAACGCGGTGTAGCCGCCAACATAGGGCATCCACAGCGGCGCGCACACAAGCGCCGCCCAGATCACGGCGAGCGCGGCGAGCTTGCGGTTCATCTCGCTCACGTCAGCATGCCCTCCTCGCCGAACAAGCCGCGCGGGCGGATCAGCAGCACCACCGCCATCAGCACGTACATGATCGCCTCGCTCGCCGAGGGGAAAACCGCGGCGGTAACGCCCGATGCGACGCCGATCAGCAAGCCGCCGACCAGCGTGCCCGGCAGCGAGCCGACGCCGCCGACGATGATGGCGATGAAGCTCGGCATCAGCAGGCCGGAACCCATGGTCGGCTCCAATCCCAATTGCCCGCCGGCCAGCACGCCCGACAACCCGGCGAGGAAGATGCCCACCGCGAAGTTCAAGGAGCGCAGCGCGCGCACATTGACGCCCAAGCGCGGACACGGTCTCGAGATCGAGCGTACCGGCGCGGATGCGGATGCCGACGCGGGTGTAACGCAGGAACAGAAACAGCAGCGTGATCATCACCGCCACCATCGCCACCATGAACAGGCGGTAGCCGGTGATGAAGAAGAACTCGGTGCTCAAGGGCCGGGCCAGGAATTCGGGGATAGTGAAGGGCTTGCCCTGCGCGCCCCAGATCATGCGCGTGCCGGCTTCGAAGATGAAGGCCAGGCCGAAGGTCAGCAGCAGGCTGTAAAGCGGATCACGGCCATAGACGCGGCTGATCAGAACGCGCTCGACGGCGAGCCCGATGATGGCGGTCAGGAAGGGCGATGCGACCAGCGCGCCCCAGAATCCGAGATAAGGCTCGAGCGTATAGGCGATATAGCCGCCGATGACGAGAAAGCCGCCATGCGCGAAATTGATCACGCCGGAGAGATTCAGGATGAGCGACAGGCCGAGCGCCATCAGCACATAGAAAGCGCCGATGATGAGGCCGTTGGTGACGTTGAAGAGGAGAAGTTGGGTCATCCGCTCACACAAGAATGGCCCCCTCCCCGCCAACCCCGGGAATTCAGGGTGGGCAAAGGGAGGGGGCTAATCACTACGCCAAGATGCGCGTCAGGCCGGCCACGTGAGCTTGCAGCCGGTCTCGGTGTCCGGCGGCGAGGTCTTGTCGCCTGAGACGACGGTCTCGACCACGAACAAGTCTTCCGGATCGGCGCTCGCCGGAGTCTCCACTGCATGGCCGACGAAGGACGAGGTCCGCAACTGGTGGTCGCCCGCGGCATAATAGACCTTGTTGGGCTGCAGCTTGATCTCCGGCGGCAGCTCCAAGCCGCCGAGCGCCTTCGCGAGCTTCACCGCGTCGAGCGTCTTCGCCTTGTCGGTGACAAGCTTGAACGTCCAGAGCGCGGTATAGCCGAACCAGGTACGCGCCGTCGGTACGTGGCCGCCGCTGCGCTTGCGGATTTCGGCGACGAACTGCTCGACATGCGGCACGCCGGGCTGCTTCCAATACCATTCGAACATCCAGGTGCCGGTCCGCGCCTCGGGCGGCATGGCGATGAGCGATTCCTCTTCCTGCTGCAATCCCGCGATATGGATCTGCTTGCCGATGCCGAACTGCGCGAGCTGCTTCATGCAGTTGACCATGTCGCTGCCTTGCGGCAGCACGAGTATCACGTCCGGGTTGGCGGCTTTTGCCTGGATGAGATAGGCCGAGAAGTCGGTGGTGCCGAGCGGCGTCAGCGCGTCGCCGGCGACGGTGCCGCCCAGGGTCGCGAGATCCTTCTTCGCCGCGGCCTCGAGGGTGTGGCCGAAGGCGTAATCCGGCGTGATAAAGTACCACTTCTTGCCGTATCTCTTGAACACCTCGGGCGCAACCGCATTGGCCTCCATCGCCGTCGTGTTGCAGACGCGGAACACGTTCCAGTGGCAGTCCGTGCCGGTGATCGGATCGGTGTGGCCGCCCGGGACGATATGCAGCACCTTCTTCTCGTTCGACACTTGCGCGACCGCCTGCGCGATGCCGGAGTTCACGTCCGCCGTGAGGAATGTGACCTGGTCGCGGTCGATCAGTTTGCGCGCCTTCTGCACGCCGGTGCCGACGTCGTTGGCCGAATCCTCGGTCAGCAACTCGACCTTGCGGCCGAGGATGCCGCCCTTGGCGTTCATCTGCTCGACCGCGAACTTGGCGCCGATCAGTTCGTTGTTGGACACCGCGGCATAGACGCCGGTGAAGGGATTGATCATGCCGATCTTGAGGGTGTCGGCGGCGCGTGCGCTCCAAACGAAGGGCGATGCGAATTGGGCCACGCCGGCGGCGGCCGCCGCCTTGATGACGGTGCGGCGATCAAGCTTGGTCGAAACGGAATTCTTGCTCATGGTGTTCACTCCCTAGCTGTCTTTGTTGGCTTCATTCGCGCATGGAGGCGTGCCCGCCGCGTTGGGCGGAATCTGTCCGATATTTTATGTTTGTAACCACCCCCTGTTTTTGACTTGGGGCATCATCCGCAATGCCGGGGTTATCTTCAAGCGTATTGATGGCCCGGCCTATATGGCCTGTTCTATGGACGTGCCGGGGGTGCCAGGGCCGGCTAACCGCAGGCCCTGGCGATTGCCCAAAAATCATCCAGCAACAGGCTGGCGCCGCCCACCAGCGCCCCGTCGACCTCGGGCGCGGTCATCAATTCGCGGGCGTTCTGCGGCTTGACCGAGCCGCCATAAAGGATACGGACCTCGCGCAACCGCGGCCCCAGCGCCTGGCGTATCCGGGCGTGAATCTCGGTCACCTCGGGGGGCGTGGGGGTACGCCCGCTGCCGATGGCCCAGACCGGTTCATAGGCCACGGCCAGATTCGATGCGTCCAGCCCGGCCAAGCCGGGCGGCAAGGAACCCGCAAGTTGGCTTTCGACCACGGCAAGGGTTTTTCCCGCCTGGCGCTCGGTCTCGGTTTCGCCGACGCAGAGGATCACCGCCAACCCGGCCTTGCGCGCCGCGGCCACCTTGGCGCGCACATCCGCGTCGCTCTCATGATGCGATGCGCGCCGCTCGGAATGGCCGAGGATGACATAACGGCAGCCCGCGTCCTTGAGCATCACGGCGCTGATATCGCCGGTATGCGCGCCTTTCTCTTCGGCGTGGCAATCCTGGCCGCCCAGGCCGATCGGGCTGCCCTTCAGCGCCTCGGCCACGGCGATCAGCAGGGTCGCCGGCGGGCAGATCACCAGTTCGCTGGCAAGCTTTCCCATTGCGGCGCGCTGGACCAAGTCGCGCGCCAGCGTCACCCCACCCGCCTTGAGGCCGTTCATCTTCCAATTGGCGGCGACCAGCTTGCGCATGGCCCGCCCTTTAGCATGCCGCAACCGGCCGGACCAGCGCGCTGGCGCCTCATCGCGTCCGCCGACACCAGTTGCGGGGCAAGGTGTGCCCCTTTATCATCCGCGCGCGTTAAACCCCCGCAATTCGCGGCTTTTCCGGGCCCGTCCATGCTGCAAGCGATCCGTTCCAAGGCCTCTTCCCTCGTCGTCAAGATCCTGTTCGGCGTCTTGATCATCACCTTCGGCCTTTGGGGCATCGGCGACATCTTCCGCGGCCGCAGCACCGACACCACCGTGGCGACGGTGGGCGGCATGAGCATTTCCGCCGAGCAACTGCAACAGGCGGTGAAGATCGACATCGAACGGCTGCGCGGCGTGCTCGGCTCCAGCATCACGATCGAACAGGCAAAGCAGCTGGGCGTGGTCGACGCCGCGCTCGATCGCCTGATCACCGCCGATCTGCTGCAGCTCGAGGTGCAGCGGCTCCACCTGGCCATCGGCGACCAGGCGGTGCGCAATGCCATCGTCACCAATCCGAATTTCCGCGGCGCCGGCGGCGGCTTCGACCGCAACGTCTACGCCCAGGTGCTGGCCAACAACAACCTGACCGAGCCGCAATACGAGGCCATGCAGCGCGCCGACATGGTGCGCGGCGAATTGACCATCGCGCTGACCGAGGGGCTTTCGCCGCCTGCCGAACTCACCTCCGCCTTCTACCGCGCCCAGGCCGAACGCCGCGTCGCCGACATGGTGACCCTGACGCCGGCGGCGGCCGGTGCGCCGCCCACGCCCTCGCCTTCCGACCTCGATGCCTATTACAAGGGCCACCAGGACCGCTTCCGCGTGCCGGAGCGGCGCGATTTCACCGTGGCCTTGCTGCGCCTCGACGACGTGGCGAATGCAATGGCGGTGCCCGAGGACAAGCTCAGGGCCGAATACCAGTCCCGCCAGGATGAATTCCACAAGCCCGAGGAACGCCAGCTCCAGCAGATGCTGTTCTCCGACCAAGCCAAGGCGCAGGCCGCGGAAAAGATGCTGGCCTCGGGCAAGAGCTTCGTTGAGACCGGCAAGGCCTTGGCGGGATCCGATCCCGCCGCGCTCGATCTCGGCTGGGTGAAACGCGGCGATCTGCCCGGGCCGCTGGCCGACGCGGCCTTCGCGCTGAAGCCGGGCGGCGTGACGCCGCCGGTGCAATCCTCCTTCGGCTGGCACGTGATCCGCGTGGTTTCGGTCCGGCCCGAGCAGACCCAAACCTTCGATGAGGTGAAGGACCAGTTGCGGCAGGAAATCGCGCGCGACTTGGCCGGCGACAGCATGGCCAAGACCGCGAACCAGATCGACGACGATCTCGCGGGCGGGGCATCGCTCGACGAGGTGGTGCGGAAATACGGCCTCAAGACGTCGTCCTTCAAGGGGCTCGACGAGCGGGGCCGCGACGATGCCGGCAAGCAGGCCGATCTGCCGCAGCCGGCGGAGACGGTGCTGCGCGCCGTCTTCTCCACCGACGCCGGAAAGAACAGCCCGCTCTCCGATATCGGCGAGACCGGATATTTCGTCGTCCATGTCGACAAAGTCACGCCGACCGGCATCAAGCCGCTGGCCCAGGCCCATGACGACGCGGTCAAGCTGTGGCAGGCGGATCAACGCGCCGCAACGTTGCAGAAACTCGCCGACGCCATGACCCAGGAGGTCAATGCGGGCAGATCCCTCCACGATGTCGCGGCCGCGCACAAGCTGGCGGTCATCACCACATCGCCTCTGCCGCGCAACGGCGCAGCCGGCGTGCCGCCGGCGCTGGTGTCGAAGCTGTTCGAGGCCAAGCTTGGCGCCGCGGTCGATGCGCCATCGACCGACGGCTATGCCGTGGCCCAGCTCAAGACCATCATCCCCGCCGATCCCGACAAGGACAAAGCCGGTCTCGACTCTCTCTCGCACCAGCTCAGCCAGCAGATGCAGGGCGAATTCCTCGGCGCCTTCGGCCAGGCGCTGCGCAGCCGCTACAAGGTCGAGATCAACCGCGACAATATCGACCGCCTGCTCTAGCCGATGCAGGCCGCACCCGACTTCAAGGACTTCGCCAAGGCTTACGAAGCGGGCAAGCCGGTGCTGGTTTGGACCTCGCTGGTGGCCGATCTGGAAACGCCGGTCTCGGCCATGCTCAAGCTGGCCGACGGCAAGCCGATGAGCTTTCTGCTTGAATCGGTCGAGGGCGGCGTGTCGCGCGGCCGCTATTCGGTCATCGGCTTGAAGCCCGATCTGATCTGGCGCTGTTTCGGCAACCGGCCCGAGATCAACCGCCGCGCGCGCGCAGTGCCCGATGCGTTCGAAAAGCAGCCAATGGGCGCGCTCGAATCCCTGAAAACGTTGATCGCCGAATGCCGGATCGAGACGCCCAAGGATCTGCCGCCCATGGCCGCAGGATTATTCGGCTATCTCGGCTACGGCATGGTCAAGCTGGTCGAGAAATTGCCGGACAAGAACCCGGACAATCTGGGCATTCCCGACGGGCTGTTCCTGCGGCCTTCGATCGTCTGCATCTTCGACACGATCGCCGACCGCATCGCCGTGGTGACGCCGGCTTGGCCCGAAAAATCGGTCCCGGCCCGGCAGGCTTATGACGCGGCGCAGGCGCGGCTCGCCGAAGTGCTGGCCGAATTCGAGCGCCCGCTGGCCAATCGCCGTGAATCCGCCGAACCGGTGCGGGAGCTGCCGCCGCCGAAAGCCAATATGAGCCGCGATCAATGCCTGGCGATGATCGAGCGCGCCAAGGAATACATCCGCGCCGGCGAGATTTTCCAAGTCGTGCCCTCGATGCGGCTGTCGGTGCCGTTCAAGCTGCCGCCCTTCGCGCTGTACCGGGCGTTGCGGCGGCTCAATCCCTCGCCTTTTCTCTATTACCTCGATTTCGGCGGGTTCGCGGTGGTGGGCTCGAGTCCGGAAATACTCGTGCGATTACGGGACGATAAGGTGACGATCCGGCCCCTGGCCGGCACGCGGCGGCGCGGCAAAGACGCCGAGGAAGACAAGAGTTTGGCCGAGGAATTGCTGGCCGACCCCAAGGAACGCGCCGAACATCTCATGCTCTTGGACCTGGCGCGCAACGACGTCGGCCGGGTATCTCAGGTGGGTTCGGTCCACGTGGTCGAGCAATTCGTGATCGAGCGCTACAGCCACGTCATGCACATCTCCTCGCATGTCGAAGGCAAGATCGACCCTAAATATCAGGCGATCGACGCGCTGCTGGCGGGATTCCCGGCCGGCACGCTCTCGGGCGCGCCCAAGGTCAGGGCGATGGAAGTGATCGACGAGCTCGAGACCGAGAAGCGCAACCTCTATGGCGGCGGCATCGGCTATTTCGCCGGCGACGGCAGCATGGACACCTGCATCGTGCTGCGCACCGCCGTGGTCAAGGACGGGCGCATGGTGGTCCAGGCCGGCTGCGGCGTGGTCGCCGACAGCGATCCGGCCAAGGAATACCAGGAGATATTGGACAAGGCGCGCGCCCTGTTCCGCGCCGCCGAAGAGGCGGTCAGCTTCGCGCGCAACTGAGCCTAAACCGCCTTCACCGTCTCCGTCGTGAATTCCGGCAAAATCTCGCGCGCGAAGGTTTCGAGCATCGCCACGCTCGGGTTCGGCGCCACCAGCAGCACGTAACCGACCCCGCCGGCTTCGAGCCGCCGCAATCGTTCCGCGATCTCCCGGGTCGTGCCCAGAAGCGGCGCGTCGTCGATCTCCTCGGCGGCGCCGGTGAATTTGCCCGGATCGGTGTAGCGCTCGGAGCCCTTGCCGCGCGCGAGCGCGCCCACGGTCTTGAGCACCTGCTGGCGCAACGCCAGCGCCGCCGGCCGCTCATCCTCGCTCGCTATGATCTGCAAGCCGCGCGTCACGCCGACCATGAGCGGATCGTAGATCCTTCCCACGCGCTTGCATTCGTCGCGGAACATGGAAACGCGCTCGATGGTGAGCTCGGTCGCGCCGATCTGGTCGAGCAAAAGATTGTAGCCCTCGCGCGCCGCGCGGCGGATGGACTCTTCGCTGCCGGCGCCGAGCCAGAACGGCGGATGCGGGCGTTGCACTGGCGCGGGTTCGACCACCACGTTCTCGAAATTCCAGCGTTTCCCGTGATGCGAGAAGCGGCCCGCGCCGCTCCATGCCTTGCGGATCACTTCCATCGCCTCGTCGAAGCGTTCGCTCGCCTCGCTCTGCGGGATGCCGAATCCCAAAAATTCGTAGTCGCGGTAGCCCTTGCCGACGCCGAAATCGAGCCGCCCGTTCGACAACAGATCGAGCGTCGCCGCCTGCTCGGCCACCAGCACCGGATTGTGCCAGGGCAGCACGACGACCGCGGTGCCGAGGCGGATGCGCCGGGTACGGGCGGCGAGAAAGCTCAAGAGTTCGAGCGAGGCCGAAACCTGTGCGTGGCCGGTGAAATGGTGCTCGACGATGAAGACGCTGTGCAGCCCCAGCCGCTCGGCGGCGCAGACATAGTCGATGTAGTCGGCATAGCCGTGGCTGTCGCCGCTCGGGCCGCCGCGCGCGGCGCGCGCGCCGCCGAAAAGACCGAAACGCATATTCTCTTTCTCTCCCCTGGGGCGTCTCGCGCGCCCTCTTATTGAACCATAGCGCAACAGGGATGCGGTAGGCGAGCAGGACGGGTTAATCGCCCACGCGCTCGTATCCCTGACGCTGGTAATCGCTGATGCACTGATGCTCGTAAGCTGGTGCATTTATGGTATCTGCATAAGGCCCACATGTTGCCGTTGCTCCGGTCGCAGCGTTTCGCATATGAACGGCTGACGTGCAGCCTACGAGTACTGTCGCCATAGCGATGCACAACATGAACGTACGCATTGCCCCTCCCTTTTATTTCAGCGTTTTCGCCGTGTTGCTTCACAAGGACGTTGGCGGCTCGCCAGATGTCAACCTCGGTAGTCATTATCACGGACTCTATTTCTTGTAGCTCGCAACCTGTTTAGCGTGCCGCTCCTTGTCCTGGGCAACCTGCTCATTGAGCATGTCAACGAAATCCCATCCTATTTCGTATACCTTAAAAGGAGCGATCCCATAGCGACTCCTAAGATCACATGCCAACTGCCAAGCCTTGATCCCCGTTATTCTTGCTTCTTCATTGAATCTGCCAACAACTGCGGTGACACCTTTGTCACCTTCGCCATTCTCCCATTCATATTGGATAGCCCCATCGGCTTGCTTAACAATGTTCTGAAACGTAAATACTCTCTCTGTCAGATCGTGATCTAGGTTTTCCCAATGTTCTGATTCAGATTCCGCAGCTTCCCAGGTGAGTTTTAGAAGCCGCTGTTTTGGGTCATCTGGGATTTCGACGTACATGTAGTTTGTCGAAATCTGATTGGCACACTGAATCGCATATGCCTCGAACCGCACTGCTAGGCTGATTGCAAGGTATCTTGCTCCGCGAGTTCTGGTGTTTCGCTCACGAAACCACGTTACAAACTCTTTCCCAATCCACACTGCACCACCACCGGCGATGATCCCGGGTAGTTGGCCTTGGATGGAATCTAATATCTCTGTGATGGCCACTGGTTTACTTCATGTAATCGGCAACAAACGCGTTGTATTCGTCTAGAGAAGCACAACTGCGCTTCTCCCCGGACAGAGGCAACAGTTGGCACATTATCGAGTGCAGAGGATCGCCAGCTTTACCAATGTACTCCGCGTATTCCCGCTGCTCATAAGAGTTGAAAAGAAAATCATCTACTGTTTCAGTCTTATTGCCAAAAGCTGTCGTTTCGAGGGCCATGAAGCACTTGTTGAGTCCTACATTGTATCGACTTTGGTAAGTCGCAGAAACGCCATTAGTTGGCCCATTATCCGAGTATCCTAACCGGGCAAACACTTTCGCTGCCTGAGAGGAACATTTCTCCGTAAACTCAAAGCTGTCTCGCCGCGATTTATCGGCATACAGTTCCCAGCCGAGTGCAAGCACAAGAACAAATAAAATAATGATTATGATTTTTTCTCGCATCCTTGGGTTACTCCGTTATGTAATCAGATCGTTCAGCCTGGTTGGTTGGGCGTCTGCGGAGCGTCAGATTCATCTCCGAACCATCGTTTCGCGCGCCGGAATCCCTTTCCTTCCGCCTCGGCCACGGTTGAGACGTAACACTTGGTTGGCTTGGAGATTTTTACACGGTCGTACTGTTGGTCCATCGGCAGATGGTAGATGCCTATCCCGTCTGTGGGCATGTTGCACTTCACCATCGGCCAGTCCTCCATCACCATCTGATCCCTGACCTTGATTCCCATCGCCTTTGCGATGTCTAGGATTTGTGCGTCGAGGTTGGCCGAAGTGTAGAGATAGGGTTGGACGAAATCGAGCAACGCGGCGAAGTCGCGCGGCGCCTTCTTGTTCCTCTCAATGTAGAAGCTGACGGCAGAACCGAGGAGTTGGAACACCGCTGCCTCCGGAACGGTCTTATACTGCGCCCAGTATTTGCACTGGATGAGCGCAAACTTTCCGGTCTTGCCTTTGATGATCAGGTCACGGCCGAAGTCCTCGAATCCCTTTATCGCTCCGTAGTATTCGACGTCATAGCCCTTCTTTTCCCAGTGGTACCCAACGTACCGCTCGAACTCTCTGCCGATCTGCCAGTTGCTCTTGTGCCGTTTCTTGTAACGGTCCAGCGCACGTTGGTACCGCTCGATAGGCGGCAGCGATGCCCACTCGTTTTGTGAAAGCCACGCCGATGCCGGATCGTCTGTGTCATCGACGTCACGATGGTGGCTCTCGGCAATCTCTTCAGCATCATCAAAAGCGATGTCCGTGAGCCAGGGAAACAGGTTCTCATACAGGGCGATCCGATATTCGGTTAGCCGCTTCTTGATTCTCAACTCTTTCTTTTCGCGGGCATGTTCCCTCACCGTCTCGGCAGCGGTTGCCGCAGGGTGCTTTTTAGTTTCCAGATAGTGCGCGATCCGCTCATCTTGCGCCCAGTAGAGATCGGCCATTGCCCCAGCTATCCACGGCATCGCCTTTGACTTTTCCGCCAGGAGCCTCTTCATCTCCTCGACGGATGTTTCAAGTTGCTTTCTTTGTGCCTCAGCAGTTCCCTTTTCAATCGCGGTTTGCTTGCGTTCTTTTGATAAGGTGTTCTCCGCAGCAAGCAGCCGGCTTCGCGTCGAACCCAGGTCTTTTTCAAGCCTAAGTCCATGGCGAAATGCGAGCACTATGCCGATGGCGACACCGATGAGGACAATGATTGGGATGTACAAAGCAATCCCCGCCGAAAAATAACTTTCTCCAATCTCTCAAGGGAGATCATACCACTCCGTGCCTATCGGTGGTATGGTTCACCTAGATATTTCCGGTAGCCCATGCCAACCATCCTTTATTTTTCAGATTCAAATGCTCGGGGTCGTGGAGCTACGATCCGACTAGACAGCGGCGAGCCGTGTTTGCTCAGCATCGCGCGGCCCAGTGTACGAGTGAAAAAATCTCGTTTGGGATTGTTTGGTCCCATCCTCTACGAGGAAAGGGTTGTCTATAAGTCGGCACAAACCGCTCTCGCCTTAAGCTATCTTTTCCCAGACAGTTTGCTTCCGGCCACTGGATTTAATGACCCTGTGTTGCGGTCATTTACAAACGCGATCCTGCATTGCTCGTCGTGCGCTGAAGTCTCGATCACTCTCAATGAAGCTATCGCCAGGGCCGAGAAGAAGGCCGGTCGTCCCATTACTGAGATTCAGTGCCATCCGATCTAATCCGACTTTTTTCACCATAAAATCCGTGGGGTAGGGACGCGCTCGTTTGTGGGGTGGTTATGTCACGCCAGGAGCGGCGCGCTGTCGCCGCTCGGGCCGCCGCGCGCGGCGCGCGCGCCGCCGAATAGACCGAAGCGCATCTCTCTCCCCTGGGGCGTCTAACGCGCCCCTGCGGCCCGAGCATAGCGCAATCATTAGGCGGCGTGCGAGCGGGCCGGTTTAAGGGGAAACGCGCGCCCATTTTCGCGCCGCCAATAAAGCGCTAAGCTCCGCGCGCATCGAGAACACCAGGGGGAGGAAAGCATGTTCAGGAAAGCGATCATCGCCGGCGCGCTGTTGGCGCTCGGGTTCTCCGGCCCGGCCATGGCGCAGGACGCGCCGCGGCCCAAGCCTCATATCATCTATCTGCACAACGAACCGGTGAGCGGCGTTCCCGGCAAGGAAACCACCATGCTCTCGATCGACTGGCCGCCGGGCTCGACCACCGGCCGCCACACCCATCCCGGCGACGAATACGCCGTGGTGCTCGAAGGCGCCCTGGAACTCGACGTCGACGGCCAGCCGCCGCGCATCATCAAGGCGGGCCAGGCCTATCACAATCTCCAAGGCGTGGTGCACGAGACCAAGAACGCGTCCAAGGGCCGCACGCGCAGCATCGCCGTGCTGGTGCTCGACAAGGGCCAGCCGCTGCAAATTCCGGTGAAGTGACCCGAAACCCGGTCACCTGGTCTTCCGGGTTTTGTCCGGCGGCTGGTGAAGGGTAAACTCAAGCGCGAACACGAAGGAAAACGCGAGGGTGAAGAAATTGACGGTCAGCGCGGTGATGTAGACCGCCGCGTCATGGTCATGCCCGAAATTCCCGAAGATATAGACGATCATCGCCACCAGGCTCAGCGAGCCCAGCCCTACTAATATTACCAGAAGGTGGAGCGGGGCCAGGGGAAGATGACGGCGGCGCCGTCGCGGATATGTCAACAACAGAGCCAACAGCGGGAGCCCGAAGATCAGCGCCGACGCCTTCCAAACCCAGGCCTCGGGAATTCCGTAAAGCGCCAAGAGCGCGGGCAGGAGCGCGCCGGCAGTCAGCACGAACAGATTGCCCACCACCGTCCGCGTGATCAAGCGGTCGAGCGCGGTCAGCCGCGCGCCGATGCCCTGGCGGATCAGCAGCAACAGCGCCGAAAACCCGGCGAAGGTGACCGTCAAGCCGGCCAGCGTGTAAAGCAGGCCCGCGTCTTTCAATTCCACAGTTCCCCCCATTTATGAGGGGAGCCTAGCGCACCGGCGGCGCCGGTGTCAGCCCGCCGGGTTGCGCGTCTTGGCGATGTCGGAAAGCGGCACCAGCACGATGCCCTTCTTGGCCAGCGTCGGCAGCCAGCGCCGGAGCGCCGCGAGCGTCCGGTCGTCGGCGTGGCCGTAAGCGATGGCGGCGCCGTTCTTGCGCGCGAGATCCTCGAGCCGGGCCAGGCGGCGGTTCAGATCGGCCGCCGCTTGCCCGTCGAGCGTCTCGTCGCGCGCGACATAAGGCACGCCCGAATTCCGCGCCGCCGCCGCGGTGGCGGCATCGTCGCGGTTGTCGAGGAACATCAGCCCGCGCGTCTTGAGCTCGCCCATGACGACCGGCACGGCTTGCGGATCGGCCGAGACCGCAGCCGGCAGGTCGACGCCGACATAAGCCGGCAGCCGGTCGAGATCCCAGCGCAGCCGGCGCAACGACTCCTCCGGCGGCGGCGCGCCCGGCGCCTGGTTCGGGCCGAGGCGATATGTCCGGGTTCATGCCGCCGGTCGCCACATGCAGCAGCACTTCGTCTCCCGCCTTGTTCGCGGCCTCGGCCTGTTGCGGCAGAGTTGCCGGCATAAGCGAGGAAGACGAGCGTCAGCGGACCCTTGAGCTTCATGGCGCGCGCGGTGCGCGCGCGGTCAAGCCCGAGATCGTCGATCACCAAGGCGATGCGCGGCTTGCCCAAGGCGGGCGGCGCGGGCACGGCATAGGCGAGCCAGGCCGGCACAGATCGCGGGCGCGGCTTCTTGCGGCGCGGCCGTGCCGTTTGGGCATCGCGGCGGCGGGATCGGCGCGCTCGCGCCTTGCGGCGATCGGAGCCTCGAAGGACATCTTGCTCCTGCGTCGTTGCGGTAAAGCGCGGCGAACAGCCCGGCCAAGGCCGCCGCCACCAGCAACACCAGCCACAACCGCCAGCGCCGCTTGCGCCCGTCGCCTTGCCACATGATCTCCATGCCCCGACTTCTCTCGCCATTTTATTTGGCCGGGCCGGCCATTGGCCCGAGCTTAGCCGATTTCTTAACCAAGCGCCGCAGCGACATCGCTTGTCGTCATTGCGAGCCGGAGGCGAAGCAATCCAGAGATGAAGCATTGGCCCTGGATTGCTTCGGCCGCTTTGCGGCCTCGCAATGACGGCCAAGTTGCGCCAGGCGTCTTACCACGCCTTTTCCAGGGGGGCCGGGCCTGATATAACCGCGTTTTCCGCGAGGGCTTCTTATGTTCCTGCTGATCGATAACTACGACAGCTTCACCTACAACCTGTGGCACTATTTGGGCGAGTTGGGCGCCGAGGTGGTTGTCAAACGGAACGACGCCCTGTCGGTTTCCGATGCACTCGGCTTGAAGCCCCAAGGCATCGTGATCTCGCCCGGGCCGAGCGATCCGGACCATGCCGGCATCTGCCTGGAGCTGATAACCCGGGCCGGGCGCATACCCATCCTCGGCGTCTGCCTCGGCCACCAGGCGATCGGCCAGGCCTTCGGCGGCAAGGTGGTGCGCGCGCCCGTGCCGATGCACGGAAAAATTTCCCAAATCCGCCACACCGGCGCGGGCGTGTTCAAGAACCTGCCCAACCCGTTTCCGGCCACGCGCTATCATTCGCTCATCGTCGAGCGCGCGAGCCTGCCGAAAATCCTGGAGGTGACCGCCGAGACCGAGGACGGACTCATCATGGGCCTCGCCCACCGCGAGCGCCCGGTGTTCGGGGTGCAGTTCCATCCCGAAAGCATCGCCTCGGAAGGCGGCCACGACCTGTTGAAGAATTTCCTCAAGCTTGCCGCGGCGGCGCGCGTGCCGGCATGAGCGAAGGAGGCGCGAGCCAGGCCGCCACCTTCAAGACGCTGCTCGGCCGCGTTTTGGCGGGCGAAAGACTGAACGAGGCCGAATCCGCTTCCGCCTTCGACGCCATGATGTCGGGCGACGCCACGCCGTCGCAGATGGGCGCGTTCCTGGCGGCGTTGCGGGTGCGCGGCGAGACGGTAGAGGAGATCACCGGCGCCGCGCGCACCATGCGCGCCAAGATGCTGAAGGTCGAGCCGCCCGAGGGCGCGATCGACATCGTCGGCACCGGCGGCGACGGCCATGGCAGCTTCAACGTCTCGACCGCGGCGGCCATCGTCGTGGCGGGCGCGGGCGTGCCCATGGCTAAGCACGGCAACCGCAATTTCTCGTCGCTGTCGGGCGCGGCCGACATCCTGCAGGCCTTGGGCGTCAATCTCGACGCCGAGCCCGCGGTGGTGCGCCGCGCCATGTTCGAGGCCGGCATCGGCTTCCTGATGGCGCCCAAATATCACGGCGCCATGCGCCATGTCGGGCCGACGCGGGTCGAGCTCGGCGCCCGCACCATCTTCAACCTGCTCGGGCCGATCTCCAACCCGGCCGGGGTCAAGCGCCAGCTGGTCGGCGTCTACGCGCCGCAATGGGTGAAGCCCTTGGCCGAGGTGCTGGGCAAGCTCGGCAGCGAACATGCCTGGGTGGTGCATGGCGACGGCCTCGACGAGATCACCACCGCCGGCAAGACTCAGGTGGCGGAATGGAAGGACGGCAAGCTTTCAAGCTTCGAGGTTTCGCCCGAGATGGCGGGTTTGCCGCGCGGGCGGCTCTCCGATTTGAAGGGCGGCGACCCGGCCGCCAACGCCGCCAAGATGAGGGCCATCCTCGACGGCGAGAAAGGCCCGCTGCGCGACATGCGTGCTGTTGAACGCCGCCGCCGGGCTGGTGGTGGCCGGCCGCGCCATCGATCTCAAGGCCGGGGTGGCGCGCGCCGCCCAGTCGATCGATCTCGGGCAACGCCAAGCGCGCCTTGGCGAAGCTGGTCGCCATCACCAACTCCAAGCCGGTGCCGCAACCATGAGCGACATCCTGGCCGAGATCTGCGCCAAGAAGCGCGAAGAGATCGCGGCGCGCGAAACAGGCGCGGCCCTTGCGCGAGGTCGAGCGCGCGGCCGCCCAGGCCAGCCCGCCGCGCGGCTTCGTCAAGGCGCTCGAAGCCAGGGTGAAATCCTGCGGTTACGGCCTGATCGCCGAGATCAAGATGGCCTCGCCTTCGGGCGGCATGATTAGGCCGGATTTCGATCCCGCCGCGATCGCGCGCGCCTATGAGCAAGGCGGCGCTGCGTGCCTGTCGGTGCTGACCGACCGGCCTTATTTCAAGGGCGAGGCCGCGCATCTGATATCCGCGCGCGCCGCCTGTTCGTTGCCGGTGCTGCGCAAGGATTTCATGCTCGACCCCTATCAGGTGTCCGAGGCGCGGGCGATGGGCGCCGATTGCATCCTGCTCATCCTGGCGGCGCTGAGCGACAAAGAGGCGGCGGAACTCGAACACGCGGCCAGGGGCCTGGGCATGGACGTGCTGGCCGAGACGCATGATCCGGTCGAGATGAAACGCGCGCTCAAGCTCAAGACCCGGCTGATCGGCGTCAACAACCGCAATCTCCGCACCTTGCGCACCGATCTGCGCACCACCGAGAATCTCGGCTCCCTTTTGCCCAAGGACCGGCTGCTGACCAGCGAAAGCGGCATCTCCGCCCCGGTCGATTTGGCGCGGCTGGCCCGCGCGGGCGCGCGCTGCTTCCTGGTCGGCGAAGCGCTGCTGCGGCAGCAGGATCTGGCGGAGGCCGTGCGCGCGCTGCTCGCTCCGGTCCAGGGGCCGGTTTAAGGTGGTGCGGATGAGAAAGACCCTCACCCATTTCGACCGCAAGGGCGACGCGCGCATGGTCGACGTCTCGGCCAAGGAGGAAACCGAGCGCGAGGCCGTGGCCAAGGGCAGCGTACTGATGAAACGCGCTTCGCTCGACCTGGTGCGCAAGGGCAAGGCCAAGAAAGGCGACGTGCTGAACGTGGCGCGGCTGGCCGGCATCATGGGCGCCAAGCGCACCTCCGAGCTCATCCCGCTCGCCCATCCGCTGGCGCTCAGCTCGGTCAAGATCGAGCTGCGCTGCGACAAGAACCGCAACGCGGTCGACATCACCGCCAGCTGCAAGATCAAGGGCCGCACCGGCGTCGAGATGGAGGCGCTGACCGCGGTCGCGGTGGCGGCGCTGGCGATCTACGACATGCTCAAGGCGGTCGACCGCGGCATGAAGATTTCCGAAATCCGCCTGGTGCATAAATCGGGCGGCAAGTCGGGAACCTTCGAGGCCACGTAGCATGACGGACGGTCCCGGCAAACCCAGCATGATTTCGGTCGAAGAGGCGCAAAAGCGCCTGCTCGCCCTGGTCAAGCCCTTGGGCGCGGAACAGGTGGCGCTGGCGCAAGGATTGGGCCGGGTGCTGGCGGAAGAAGTGACGGCGCGGCGCACCCAGCCGCCTTTCCCGGCCTCGGCGATGGACGGCTATGCCGCGCGTTCGGCCGATGTCAAAACCGTTCCGGCCCGGCTCAAGGTGGTGGGCAACGTCCCGGCCGGGCAGTCCTACGGCAAGAAACTCGGGGCCGGCGAAGCGGTGCGGATTTTCACCGGCTCGCCGGTGCCCGAAGGCGCCGACTGCATCGTCATCCAGGAGGACACCCAGCGCGAAGGCGATGTGGTGACCGTGAATGAGCCGGCCAAGCCGGGGCGTTTTATCCGCCCGGCCGGGCTCGATTTCCGCGAAGGATATGTGGGCTTGCAGCCGGGCAAGCGGCTCAACCCGCGCGATCTGGGCCTGGCGGCGGCGATGAACCGGCCCTGGCTTTTGGTTTCGCGCAAGCCGCGCGTCGCCATATTGCCGACCGGCGACGAGGTGGTGCTGCCGGGCGATCCCATCGGCCCCAACCAGATCGTGAGCTCGAACGGCATCGCGCTGGGATCTTACGTCGAAAGCCTGGGGGCCGAGGCGGTGCAATTGCCGATCGCGCCCGACGACAGCGAGGCCTTGCAGCAGATCGCCGCGGCCTCGCGCGGCGCCGATCTGCTGCTCACCACCGGCGGCGCTTCGGTGGGCGAGCACGACCTGATCCGCTCGGCGCTGGGCGCCTCCGGCCTGAGCCTCGATTTCTGGACCGTCGCCATGCGCCCGGGCAAGCCCTTGATGGTGGGAACCTACCGCGACACGCCGATGATCGGGCTGCCGGGCAATCCGGTTTCGGCGCTGGTCTGCGCGCTGCTGTTTGTGAAGCCGGCGCTGGAAAAGATGATGGGCCTGGCGGGCGCGGGCGCGCCCAACCCAAAGGCGCGATTGGCCTCCGATCTCCCCGCCAATGACCGGCGCCAGGATTATCTCCGCGCCCGGCTTGCCCGCGCCGCTGACGGCGCGCTCGAAGCCGCGGTTTTCGAAAAGCAGGATTCCTCGATGATGTCGCTGTTGACCCAAGCCGATTGCCTGGTCGTCCGCCCGCCGCACGCGCCCGCGGCCAAGCGCGGCGAAGTGGTTGAAATCCTTCCCCTTTCGGACTCGGCCTCTTCCCTCTGAGTTGCCCGAATTCTCCACAGTCTCCTGTGGATAAAGCCGCTTGACGAGGCTTAAGAACTAAACTAGAACAGTCAGCGGTTTTGCTTTTGTTCCAAACGGCCCTCGGGGGAGCGCCCATGCTGACTCGCAAGCAACACGAGTTATTGATCTACATCAATCGCCGTCTCGCCAATTCGGGCGTGTCGCCCTCGTTCGAGGAGATGAAGGAGGCGCTCGGCCTCAAGTCCAAATCGGGCATCCACCGTCTCATCAGCGGGCTGGAAGAGCGCGGCTTCATCCGGCGCCTGCCGCACCGCGCCCGCGCGCTCGAAGTGGTGAAGCTGCCCGAGGAAAGCGCCGCCAAGGCGCCGCGCGGCAAGTTCTCGCCCACCGTGGTCAAGGGCGACTTCAAGACCGCGCTGCCCGGAATGCCGGTGACCGAAAGCCCCGAGGCCGCGAATCTGCCGCTTTACGGCCGCATCGCCGCCGGCACGCCGATCGAGGCGCTGCAAGACAATTCCAACCGCATCGGCATTCCCGCCGGCATGCTGGGCGGCGGCGAGCATTACGCGCTCGAAGTCGCCGGCGACAGCATGGTGGACGCCGGGATCTGCGACGGCGACACCGTGCTGATCCAGAAATGCGACACCGCCGAGAACGGCGCCATCGTGGTGGCCTTGATCGACAGCAACGAGGTGACCTTGAAGCGGCTCCGGCGGCGCGGCAATTCGATCGCGCTCGAACCCGCCAACAAGGCCTACGAGACCCGCATCTTCGGCCCCGACCGCGTCAAGGTGCAGGGCAAGCTGGTGGGATTGCTGCGGCGGTACTAGCCCTCAAGGCCGCGCCAACAGGCAGCGGAACATCGCCTTCGCCTTGTAGCTCCCGTCGTCCTTCTGGCGGAACGGCGCCAGCGCCTTCTCATGCGCCGCGCTCACCGCCTGCTCGCTCGAATTCTCCATCGCCCGGGCGGCGATGCCGGAGGAATTGAGGCCCCGCAACGCCGTCGCCAGATCGGGATAATCCAAGACACAGGGAATGTCGAAAACCTCGCCGGGCTTGAGCCCGCCCGAGACGGCGAAATTGCGCAACGCCGTCTCGTCGGAAAGCGCGAAGGGCCCGGGCGCCCCGGGCGGCGGCGGCGGCATCAGTTCCTTGAGCGAGGTGATGATCGACGCCGCTTCCATGCCCTCGGGCTTGCCCCAGGTGACGATGGCGACGACGCCGCCGGGCTTGGTCACGCGCCGCGCCTCGGACAGCGCCGCCGCCGGGTTGCCGGCGAACTGGAAGGAATTGAATCCGGTGACGATGTCGAAGCTCTTGTCGGCGTAGGGCAGTTCTTCCAGGTCGCCGGCGCGGAAATCGCCCTTGGGCGTTCGCTCGCGCGAGATCGCCAGCAGCGCCTCGGCCGCGTCGATGCCCGAGACGCGCGCTCCGCGCGAAGCCGCGATCTGCGCTGCCAGCCCCGAGCCGCAGCCGGCGTCTAGATAGGCCGTGCCCGGCTTCAGCCCGGCGCGCGCCAGCACCGATTCATACATCGCGCGAACCTGCGGTTCCTGGACCTCCGCCCAGTCGCGCGCCCCCGCGCCCCACAAGCGGCCATGGACCTCCGCCGTCTTCGGCTTTTTCGCTTCGCTCATGGTTCCCCTCCGTTATTGGCCTCATTATTGGCGTTGAGATTATCGCGCCCCCGGCCCATTTGCTATTGCGCGGCGTTGCCGCGCGGGGGCGACCACAGCCGCGCGCCCTGATCGGCGCGCACGCTTTCGACGCTGATCGCGCCCGGGTCGAGCCACACGGCGTAACCTCCATTCCTATAGGTGTCGACGCGGTCGATGATGCGCGCGCCGGGGCAGATCTTCCACGCCGCCACATTGGCCAGCACCAGATCGGCCGAACATTGCGCGCGGTCGAAACTCCCGGCGTCGCGGATCAGCGTCACCGTCGTCCCGCGCGCGCGGTAAAGGCAGGCGCCCGCATCGCAAGCGAGGCTGCCATCCGCGCTCGCCCCGCTCTCGGGCCAGGCGGGGCCGAGATGCGACGCCGCGCGCTTGCTCCAGGTCGCTTCGGCCGAGCGGTCGCCATGCGCGAGCGACGGGAGATAATCGCCGGAGGCATCGCGCACCGCCATGAGTTTCCCGTCATCGGCGAAGAGGATGTCGGGCGGCCGCGCCAGCCAGATCGAGGCCAGGCCCAGCGCCACCGGCACAAAGCCCAGATAGCGCCAGCGCCGGCGCCAGATGCACAGCCACAAGCCCCCCAGCCCCAACACACCCAGGCCCCAGGCCGGCATGCTCGGCAGATTCATCACCGCGCCCGGCCAGGACGTCACCCCCTTGGCGATGGCCCAGATCGCGTCGATCCCCCAGGCCATCGGGTGCAGCGCCAGGAATTCGAGATGCACCGGCATCAGCAGCACGGACAGGATCGCCCAGGGCATCACCCAGAAGCCGGTGATCGGCACCGCCGCCACATTGGCCGCCACCGAATAAAGCGGAAAGCGGTTGAAGTGGTAGATGGTGAAGGGCGCGGTCGCCACCGTGGTGACGATGGTGGTGAAGGAAATGCCGAGGAGGTAAAGGCCGAGGCGGCGCATCCCTCCGGACTCGCGGTGCCATTGCGACAATTGCACGCGATAGCTTTCGTAGAACGCCACCAGCGCCGCCACCGCGGCGAACGACATCTGGAAGCTCGGCCCCATCGCGGAGGACGGCGTCATCAGCATGATCGCCACCGCCGCCAGCGCCAGGCAGCGGGCGGAGACGCTGAACCGGTCGACCAGCACCGCCAAGAGCGCGAGCGCGATCATGGCGAAGGCGCGGCGCGAGGACACGGTCGCGCCCGAAAGCAGCATGTAGCCGAAGGTCATGGCCAAGGCCAAGCATGCTGCGAATTTCTTGGTCGGATAGTTGAGCGCGATCGCGGGAATGAGCGCGAAGATCGCGCGCAAGGCGAAGAAGCAGATCCCCGCCACCATGCCCATGTGAAGGCCGGCGATCACCAGGATGTGCGCCAGGCCCGCGTCGCGGAAGGCTCCCGCGTCAGCCGGAGGTATGGCGTGGGTTTCGCCGGTAATCAACGCCGAGGCAATCGCGCCTTCGGGATTGGGCAAGGCCGCGCGGATGCGCGAGGTCACCCCCTGGCGCAAGGCGTTGAGCGCTTGGCCGAACTCGCCCGGCGCCGCGCCCGCGGGCGGCGCGGCCGGCGCGGGCTCCGACAGCGCATAGCCCACGCCGCCCAAACGCTCGAACCAGGCGGCGCGCTCGAAATCGTAGGCGCCGGGCATGGCGGGCGCGGGCGGCGGCTCGACGCTGACGCGCAAACTCACCCAATCGCCCGGCACGACCCCGCCATCGCCGTGCCGGAGCCGCACCCGCACCCGCGCGGGCAAGCGCGCGGGCGCGAGATCGCCCAGGCTCGCGGGCGCGATCACCAGGCGCGAGCCCTCGGGCAACGGATCGACCGAGAAAACGCGGCCTTCGAGATTTCCCGCGACGCGGCGTTCCAGCACCGGCGCCGCCAGGTAATGCGCCTGGAATTGCGCGGCGGCGAAACCCAGGGCGAAAGCCAGGCAGCAAGCCGCCGGAAACCGCCCTCGTTCGGAACGCTGGGCCAGGACCGCCGCGAACGCCGCGAGCAAAAGCGCGGCCGGGCCGATCCAGACCGGCGGTTCCGCCTTGAGCGAGAAATAAAGTCCGATGCCCGCGCCCATGAGAACCGGCAGCCAGAGCGGCCAGCGCTCGCGCTCGGCGGCGAGCTGGCTCCCGAGCCAATGCCCGGCCCGCCTTCCCCATCCGCGCCAGACCGGC
This sequence comes from uncultured Alphaproteobacteria bacterium, assembly GCA_963810055.1. Lineage (GTDB taxonomy): Bacteria > Pseudomonadota > Alphaproteobacteria > ATCC43930 > CGMCC-115725 > REEB95. The sequence goes on from CAWEME010000026.1 coordinate 24,654, forward strand.
CCGGCATTCTCTTGGGCGCCCTCTTGGGCCAAATCCACGGCGATTTCCCTCCCGTCATCACCCGGAAGGGAAAGTGTAGAACGCTTCCGGGATAGGCTAAAGACCGCAGCCGCGAAAAGCTGCGCTAAGCCGCGCGCTATGCTAAACCGCGCCCAATGAGCGTCACCGTCCGCTTCGCCCCTTCGCCCACCGGCTTCCTGCACATTGGTGGAGCACGAACGGCCTTGTTCAACTGGCTGTTCGCCAAGCACCACCAAGGCCGGTTCCGGCTGCGCATCGAGGATACCGACCGCGCGCGCTCGACCCCCGAGGCGATGGCCGCCATCCTCGACGGGCTCAAATGGCTCGAACTCGATTGGGACGGCGAGGTCGTCCATCAATCGGACAACCTCGCCCGCCACGCCGAAATCGCCAGACGGCTCCTGGCCCAAGGCAAGGCCTATTATTGCTACTGTTCGCCCCAGGAATTGGAGGTGATGCGCCTCAAGGCGCTAGAGGCCGGCAAGTCGATGCGCTACGACGGCACTTGGCGCGACCGCGATCCCAAGGATGCGCCTCCCGGCGTCAAGCCGGTGATCCGGCTCAAGGCCGAGCAGCAAGGCGTCACCACCATCGCGGACCTGGTGCAGGGCGAGGTCACGGTCTCGAACCAGGAGCTGGACGACCTCATCATCCTGCGTTCCGACGGTTCGCCCACCTATAATTTCTCGGTGGTGGTGGACGATTTCGACATGGAGATTTCCCATGTCATCCGCGGCGACGATCATCTCAACAACGCCTTCCGCCAGAGCCAGATCTACCGGGCGCTGGGCTGGGCCGTGCCGCGCTTCGCCCATATCCCGCTGATCCACGGCCCCGACGGGCAGAAGATGTCGAAGCGCCACGGCGCGCTGGCGGTGCAGGAATACCGGGCCATGGGCTATCTGCCCGAGGCGCTCAGGAACTATCTGCTGCGGCTGGGCTGGAGCCACGGCGACGCCGAGATCATTTCGACCCGGCAGGCGATCGAATGGTTCACGCTCGACGCGGTCGGCCGCGCGGCGGCGCGCTTCGATTTCGTCAAGCTCGACAGCCTCAACGGCCATTACCTCCGCGAGACGCCGGACGACAAGCTGGCCGGGCTGGTCCAGAATTTCATCACGCCCCCGCCCGACCCCGCCAAGCGCGCGCGCCTGCTCAAGGCCATGCCCGGCTTGAAGCCGCGCGCCAAGACGCTGGTGGAGCTCGCTGCCAATGCCCGCTTCTATGTCGCGGACCGGCCCATACCGCTCGATAAGGACGCCCAAAAGCTGCTCGATCCGGCCGCCAGGGCGCGGCTCAAGGCGCTGCTGCCGATCCTCGAAAAAGCCCCGTGGGAGGCCGCCCAACTCGAAGCGGTGGTCAAGCAGGCGGCCGAAGCCCAACAGGCCAAGCTCGGCGATCTGGCCCAGCCGCTCAGGGCGGCGCTCACCGGGTCCAAGGTCTCGCCCGGGATTTTCGAGGTCTTGGCCGCCCTGGGGCGCGACGAATCGCTCGGCCGTCTCGCAGATGCGATAAGTTCGCAACAAGGCCGAACCGGGCCCTGAAAGGGGGGCCTTAATGGGCCTAATTGCCAAACCCGGCGGAGCGGCCTATGCTCCCTGAACCGGCTTCTGTTGCGGTGCAACATATAATGTTGAGGTCGTAAGGGAAAAGGAGCGCAACCATGGCGGCCAAACCCGAACTCAAGACCGTACCCGCTTCTCCGCTCAGCCCGGGAAGCAACCAGGAAACCGTCACGCTGCGCGACAATTCGACCGGCAAGACGCTCGAGTTGCCGCTGCTCTCGGGCACGGTCGGCCCCAAGGTCATCGATATCCGCAAGCTCTATTCCAGCCTCGACCATTTCACCTTCGATCCCGGCTACATGTCGACCGGCTCCTGCGAGAGCAAGATCACCTATATCGACGGCGACGCCGGCGTCCTGCTCTATCGCGGCTACCCGATCGAGGAATTGGCCGAGCACAGCGACTTCATGGAGGTGTGTTACCTCCTGCTTTACGGCGAGCTGCCCACCGGCCTGCAAAAGACCGAGTTCGTCCAGGCCATCACCCGTCACACCATGGTGCATGAGCAGCTGACCCAGTTCTACCGCGGCTTCCGCCGCGACGCCCACCCGATGTCGGTCATGTGCGGCGTGGTCGGCGCGCTCTCGGCCTTCTATCACGACTCCACCGACATCACCGACCCCGAGCAGCGCAAGATCGCCTCCTACCGCCTGATCGCCAAGATGCCGACCATCGCGGCCATGGCCTACAAGTATTCGCTCGGCCAGCCTTTCATCTATCCGCGCAACGAATTGGGCTTCGCCGAGAATTTCCTGCGCATGGCCTTCGCCGTGCCGTGCGAGGAATACAAGGTCAATCCGGTCCTGGCCAGGGCCATGGACCTGATCATGATCCTGCACGCCGACCACGAGCAGAACGCCTCGACCTCGACCGTGCGCCTGGCCGGCTCCTCGGGCGCCAATCCCTTCGCCTGCATCGCCGCCGGCATCGTTTCGCTGTGGGGCCCCGCCCATGGCGGCGCCAACGAGGCCGTGCTCAAGATGCTGGGCCAGATCGGCGACAAGAAGCGCATCCCCGAATTCATCAAGCGCGCCAAGGACAAGGACGACCCGTTCCGGTTGATGGGCTTCGGCCACCGCGTCTACAAGAACTTCGACCCGCGCGCCAAGATCATGCGCGAGACCTGCAAGAAGGTGCTGGACGAGCTCGGCGTCCACGACAACCCGCTGTTGTCGATCGCCATGGAGCTGGAGAGGATCGCGCTCGAGGACGACTATTTCATCTCGCACAAGCTCTACCCGAACGTCGATTTCTATTCGGGCATCATCCTCAAGGCGATGGGCTTCCCGAACTCGATGTTCACCGTGCTGTTCGCGATCTCCCGCACCGTGGGCTGGGTGGCGCATTGGAACGAGATGATCGCCGATCCCGAACAGAAGATCGGCCGGCCGCGTCAGCTCTATACCGGCCGCCCCCGCCGTTCCTACACGCCGCTGGAGAATCGCCGCTAGGCGTAGCACAGCCGATACGCGAATTAAGCGTATCGGCGTTGTGCGAAGCTAAGAAAAATCAGCACAGCCGAGGGCCGAAGCTTCAGGCCCGAGGCGACGTGCGAAGCTAAGAAAAATCAGCACAGCCGAGGGCCGAAGCTTCAGACCCGAGGCGTCGTGCGAGAGAATCCGTAGCACAGCCGAGGGCCGAAGCTTCAGGCCCGAGGCGTCGTGCGAAGCGACGGGCTATCGCCGCCTTTGCCAGTTGGCGGATGATCGTCTAGCTTCGGGTTTATGGCCGGCTCCGGCAAGAAACACGACCACATCATCATCACCGGCGCGGACGCCAATTATTACGGGCTGGTCCGCGACCTGCTGAACTCGCTGGCCGATTGCGGAATCCGATCGCCGCTCGGCGTGCTCGACGTGGGATTCGAAAAGGCGCAGCGCGCCAGCCTCGAAGCCCTGGGCGTGCGCGTGGTCGAGCCGGGATGGGACATCGACTTTCCCGGACGCGCCAATTTCCCCGGCCATTTCCGCGCGCTGACGGCGCGGCCGTTCCTGCCGCGCTATTTCCCCGGCTACCGGACCTATATGTGGATCGACAGCGACACCTGGGTGCAGGACAAGGCGGCGGTCGCGCTCTATCTCGAGACCGCGCGCGAAGGCAAGCTCGCCATCACCCCGCATATCGGCCGCTCCTATGTGAGCTTCAGGAAATGGCAGCGGCCGCGCTTCAACACGCTCATGTTCCGCGAATACCGCAAGGGCTGGGGCTGGCGCGCCGCCAACCAGCTCGGCCGCTTTCCCATCGCCAATGCTGGAATCTTCGCGCTCGACGCCGATGCGCCGCATTGGGAATTGTGGAAGGCGGCCATGACGCACGGGCTCAAAACCAAGCCCACCATCCTGCGCGAGCAGACCGCGCTCAACTACGTCATCCACCACGACAAGGCGCCCGTGGGATTGTTGCCCGATTGGTGCAACTGGATCTGCATCGACGCGCCGCCCAAGCTCGACGAGAAAAGCGGGATGCTGGTCGAACCCGAGCCGCCCTACCGCCCCTTGGGCATTCTCCACCTGGTCGGGCCGGCGCGCAGCCACGAGTTTTCGCTCGAAACCCTGGCCGGCAAGCGGATCAAGGCTTACCTCCATTACCGTTACTGGCGCGGCAAGCGCAAACCACCGCGCCGAAGCTGAAAAGCTTACGGGCGCTGGATCAGCTCGATCTTGTAGCCGTCCGGATCCTCGATGAAGGCGATGTGCACGGTGCCGAATTTGAGCGGCCCGGGCGGGCGGGTGATCTTGACGCCTTCCTTGGCCAGGCGCTCGCACACCTGGTAGATGTCCGGCGCCGAGACGGCGAGATGCCCGAAGGCGGTGCCGATGGCGTAAGGCTCCTTCTGGTCCCAGTTGTAGGTGAGTTCCAAAACCGTGCTGTCTTCCTCGCCGCCATAGCCGACGAAGGCGAGGGTGTAGCGGCCTTCCGCGGTCTCGCGCTTGCGCAGGAGCTTCATGCCCATCAGCCGGGTGTAGAAATCGATCGATTTGTCGAGATCGAATACGCGCAGCATGGTGTGCAGCAGACGTGAATTCTTGGCGTCGAGAGCGGGGCCGTCCATCGCAATCTCCCGAAAAGCCGGCCGGAAAACCCGACCGGTTTATGGGCCGACTTTACGCTTTGCGCCGATGAACGCCAACACATCCGATGCTGCGCGCGTTCCTGGAGAAACCCCGCCATAGCCGATGGCCTTCAAGCCTTCCTGGCACGCCGCCAGCTGCGCTTCGCGCGCCTCAGGATCGTCGAGCAAATGGGCGACCGCGTCCGCCAGCCGTTGGGGCGTGCATTCGTCCTGGATCAGCTCGGGCACCGCTTCGCGCTTCAGGATCAGGTTCAGGATATGGGCGTAGTCGATCTTGACCAGGCGCCGCACCAGAAAATGGGTCAGCGGGTTGACGCGATAGGCCACCACCGTCGGCGCCTTGGCCAGCGCCAGCTCCAGCGCCACCGTGCCCGAGGCGGCGAGCGCCGCGTCGCAGGCGGCGAAGGCGTCGAAGCGTTCGGCCGGCCCGCGCAGCAGGACGACCTTCACCGGCCAGCGCGCGACCGCCGCCGCCACTTCGTCGGCCACGTTCTCGGTGGTCGGCACCGCCGCCACCAGTCCGGGATAGCGTTGGGCCAGGCGGGCAACCGCGTCCGCGAAGATCGGCAACAGCCGCTTCACTTCGCCGCGCCGGCTGCCCGGCAGCACCGCCAGCAGCTTGGCCTCGGCAGCGAGCCCGTGGCGCCGGCGGAATCCCGCGCCGTCGCCCTTGTCCGCGCCCATCTCCACCACCGGATGACCGACATAAGAGCAGGACAATCCCACCGCCTCGAAATAAGGCGGCTCGAAGGGCAACAGCGCCATCAGGTGGTCGTACCAGCGCACCATGCGCCGCGCCCGGCCGGGGCGCCACGCCCACACCATCGGCGCCACGTAATGGATCAAGGGCAAGGTCTCGCCGGCGCGGCGCAGGCGCTGGGCGACGCGCCAATTGAAGCCCGAGCTGTCGATGGTCACCACCGCGTCGGGGCGCAGGCGGCGTATATCGGTCACCGTCCGATCCACCAGTTGCAAGATGCGGCGCGCGCGCGGCAGCACCTCGGCCACGCCCATGATGGCGAGCTCGCCGATGGGCACCAGGCTCGAAAGGCCTTGTTCCGTCATTTGCTCGCCGCCGATGCCGGCGAAACGCACCTTGCCGCCGGTCTTTTCCTTCAAGGCGCGCATCAGATTGGCGCCGAGCGCGTCGCCCGAAGGCTCGCCGGCAATGAGATAAATCAGCGGACCCTCGCCCGCCATCGCGCCCGAGGCCGCCACGCCCACCACGAAAATCCCGGCGCGATCGGCGGAGGCCGCTATGGCGGCGCGGTCGATCAGCAACGTCGCATCGGCTTCGACCGCGATGCCGCGCAGGCCCGCTTCCGCCGCCTCTTCGACCGTGTTGGGGCCGATGGCGGGCAGATCGGCGCGGCGTTCCTGCCCGGGCTTGGCCGCCTTGACCAGCACGCCGCCCGGGCCGGGACGCTTGAGAGTCTTGACGCGGGCGAGAAGCGCGTCGGTGCCGGCCTGGTCCTCGGCCGCCAGCACTTCGCCTCGCCGCACCACCACCGCCTGGCCTTGGTCGCGCGCGCCCAGCTTGCGCGCCTCCCGCATGCCGAGCGCGATATCGGCCTCGTCCGCCTTGTCCGGCCCGAGCCGGCCCAGGCGCCCCAAAGGCGCGAGCGCGCTTTTGAGAATGCTTTCGGCGCCGACGACGTGGAAGCCCTCGGTTTCGAGCGCCTTGATGACGGAGCGCAGCAGGCCGTCGTCGCCCAACGCCTTCAAGCCGATGGCGAGGTAGAATTTGACCGCGCGCCAATCCGGCCACAATCCCCAGGGCGAAGGCCGGCGCACGCCCCCGGCCAGGACCAGCTCGCCGACGCCGTTGGCGCGCAGCAGCCGCAGCCCTTCGCCGCCCTGGCCGACCCGGATCCAGGCATGGGGCACCTCCGCCACCAAGGCGGGATCGGCGGCGCCCTTCAGCGCCAGCACGAAAAAGGGCCGGTTCTCGGCGCGGCAGGCGGCGATGAGACGCGCGGGCAGCTCGCCGGATCCGGCGACGATGCCGAGTTTAGCCGCCGCCATTGGCCTTGGGCTGGCATAGGCCGCGGATCGATTCGGCGCTGGCGAAATCGATCATCTCGCGCACCGGCCCGACATCGGGGAATTGCTTCGCCGCCTGTTCGAGGCGCTTGGCGAAAGTCCCGTTCTCGGTCCCGAACAGCATCTGATAAGCCGCGCGCAGCGACTGGATCTCCTCGCGCGAGAAGCCGTGACGCTGCAAGCCCACGATGTTCAGGCCCGAAAGCCGCGCCCGGTCGCCCACCGCCGAGCCGAAGGGGATGACGTCGCGCTCGACCCCGGTGACGCCGCCGACCATGGCGTGGCGGCCGATGCGCACGAACTGATGCACCGCGCTCAATCCGCCGAACATGGCGTAATCGTCGATGCGGACATGGCCGGCCAGCGTCGCGTTGTTGGCCATGATGACGTTATTGCCGAGGATGCAGTCATGCGCCACATGCACGCCGACCATGAACAGGCAGCCATCGCCCACCTTGGTCACCATGCCGCCGCCGCTGGTGCCGGGATTCATGGTCACATGTTCGCGGATGACGTTGTTGCGGCCGATGACCAGGCGGGATTCCTCGCCCTTGTATTTCAAGTCCTGCGGCTGATGGCCGATGGAGGCGAAGGGGAAGATGCGCGTGCCTTCGCCCACGCTCGTGCGCCCCGAAACCGCGACATGCGAGATCAGCTCGACCTTCTCGCCCAGTTCGACCTTCGGCCCCACCACGCAATAGGGTCCGATCTTAGCCGAAGGGGCGACGCTGGCTCCCGGCTCGACGATGGCCGTGGGATGAATCTGCGGCATGGGATGAAACTCAGTTGTCCAGGATCATGGCGGCGAAGGTGGCCTCGGCGCAAAGCTTGCCGTCGACTTTGGCCTGGCTGTCGAATTTCCACACATTGCCGCGGTGACGCTGGCAATTGACGTGGACATAAAGCGTTTCCCCGGGAACCACCGGCCGGCGGAAGCGCGCCTTGTCCACGCTCATAAAATAAACCAGCTTGCCTTCGGAGGCCGGGCCGAGGGTGTGCACCACCAGAACCGCCGCGGTCTGGGCCATCGCCTCGATGATGAGCACGCCGGGCATGACCGGGCGCTGCGGGAAATGGCCCTTGAAATAGTATTCCTCCGGCGTCACGTGCTTGACGCCGATGACGCTTTCGCCGGCGCGGGCCTCGATCACCTGGTCGATCATTAGGAACGGGTCGCGATGCGGGATCATCTGCATGATCCGCGCGCGATCCATCTCCACCGGCGTGGTTTTCTGGTCGGTCGCGTCCATCGCCTGCCCTGCTCGCCCTATTCGTCCCGTTTCTTGGCCAAACGCGCCAACGCCGCCATCTGGCGGAAGAATTCGCGCACCGGAAGCGACGGCGAGCCCACCACTTTCTCGCCCGGTTCGACGTCGCGCATCACGCCCGCCTGGGCGCCGATCTGCGCGCCCGGGCCGATTGTGAGATGCCCGGCAAGCCCGCCCTGGCCGCCGATCATCACGAAATCGCCCAGCCGGGTGCTGCCCGATATGCCGACCTGCGCCACCAGCACGCATTGCCGTCCGATCTGGACGTTGTGCCCGATCTGAACGAGATTATCAATCATCGTGCCCGGGCCGATGACGGTATCGGGACCGGCGCCGCGGTCGATGGTGCTGTTGGCGCCCACCTCCACGTCGTCGCCGATCACCACCCGGCCCAACTGCGGCACCTTGACGAAGCCCTTGGGGTCGGGGGCGAAGCCGAAACCGTCCTGGCCGATGCGGACGCCGGGATAAAGCCTGACGCGATGGCCGACGAGGCAATGGCTCAGGCTCGCATTGGCGCCCACGCGGACATCGTCGCCCAGCACGCAAGCCGCGCCGATGACGGCGTTGGGGCCGATGTGGCAACGCGCGCCCAACTCGGCGCGCCGGCCGATCACCGCGCCGGCCTCGACGCGGCAGCCGGATCCCAGCTTGGCGCTCTTGTCGATCGAGGCCTTCGGATCGATGCCCGGCTCGGGACGGGCTTCGGGATAGAAGGCCTGCGCCGCCAGCGCATAAGCGCGGTAAGGCGCGGGCGTCACCAGCAGCGCGACGGTCTTGGGCGCTTCCTTGGCCAGATCGGGATGGACGAAACAGGCGCCGGCGCGCGTCTTGCGCAAGGCATCCAGGTATTTGCGGTTGTCGAGGAAGCTCAAGTGATCGGGCCCGGCGGCATCGAGCGGCGCCACGTCCTTCAAGACGATCGCGCCGTCGCCCGCGAGCGTAGCGCCGGTGCGCCGCGCCAATTCGGCCGCGGTGAAGGGTCCGGCAACGGTGAAGAAGCGCGGATCGGCCATCGCGCTTAGGGCTTGGCGGCCGGCGGCGGACCAGCCGGATTGTCGAGCTTGGGCAGGTTGACCGTCAGCGACGGCAATTTCGCGTCGAGGCGCTTGGTCACTTCCGCGGTGATGTCGAGCCCGTCGGCTTCGAACAGCACAGCGGCGCGGGTGAGCACCAGGTTCGCTTTGCGCTCGGCAGCGATCGCGGCGATGATCTGCAACGCGGTGTTCTCCACCTTGGTCATCGCGTCATTATAGCTCTGCTGCATCGCCTGGCGATTGGCCTGGACGCTGTGGTCGAGCGAGTCGAAACGCTGTTGATAGGCGCGCGCCCGGGCGCTGAAGGCGTCGGGGGCGAGCGTTGCGCGCTGGCGCTCGAGGTCGTCGCGCGTCTTCTGCAATTCGTTCTCCTGGGCCGTGACCGCCTTGGAATAGCCCATCATCGCCTTATCGAGCTGGGCCTGCACGTCCTTGGCCGCCTTGGCGTCGCGCAGGATCTGGTTGATATCGGCGATGATGATGACCGGCGATGCCGGCTGTTGCGCCACTGCCGTGCCTGCGCAAAAAGCGGCGGCGAAAGCAAGCAGTAGCCCGAACCAGGCGCGGCGCTTGATTTTAGGCCACATTAGAATGTCGACCCGAAGCCGACCCTGAACAGGCTCTTCTTGTCCCAGGTTTGCCGGATGATCGGCTCACCGACATCGAGGCGGATCGGGCCAAAGGGCGATTTCCACGACACGCCGATGCCCGCGGAAACGCGCGGCATCATGGATTTTTCGATCGGATTGGCCACGGTGGCGCCGGGCGCGTTGACGTCGAACAGGCTGCCGAAATCGGACCATACGCGGCCGGTCAGCCCGAATTCATGCGGGAATCCCAGCGGGAAGCCTTGGGTGAGCGAGCCCACGTAATAGACGTTGCCGCCCAACGCGGAGTTCGTGTTCTCGTCGCGCGGGCCGATGCCGCCCGTCGCGAAGCCGCGCAGATTGTCGCCGCCGACGAAGAAGCGGTCCTCGATCTCCACCGGCTGGCCGATGCCCAGGATGTCGCCCGCCTGCCCGGTGAGGCTCGCGACCCAATCGGGCGCCCAGGAATGGTACACGCCGCCCGACATCGAGGTGCGGATATAGCGCGCGTCGCCGCCGAGCCCGGCAAAATCGTTGCCCAATTGCGCGTACCAGCCCGCGGTCGGGTCGGTGGCGTTGTCGCGCTTGTCGTAGAGCAGGCTCTGGCCCACCGCCGAGGTCATGCGCGTGCCCGCCTCCTGCTGGACGTAAAGCGAGGCGGCCTGGGTACAGCCATAGGAGCCAAAGAAGGTATTGTTTGAGTTGGTGTTGGCGGCGGTACAGATGTCGTAGATGCGGTCCTGGCGGATCGTGTATTTCACGGTCTGGCGCAGCGCATCGGTGATCTGATATCCCGCCCTGACGTCGCCGCCCAGCGTGAACTGGCTGAAGCCGGCGAAGTCCTGGTCGTTGCGCTGGATCACGAACAGGTCGAAGCCGACCGCCAGGTTGCGATCCTCGAAATAGGGATCGGTGAAGCTGATGTTGCCCTGCTGCGAGCGGAACGAAGCCATCATGTCGACGCGCAAGTCGTAGCCCTTGCCGAGCAGATTGCGCTCGTGGACGCCGGCGTCGATCAACGGGCCGTCGGTGGTCGAGAAGCCCACCCCGAAGGTGAAGTCGCCGGTCGATTTCTCCTCGACATCCACGTTGACCACGGTCTTGTCCGGCGCGCTGCCCTTGACGTTGGTGACGCTCACCTTCTTGAAGAAGTCGAGGTTCTTGATGCGCTGCTCCGAGCGCTGCATCTGGGTGGTATTGAAGGCGTCGCCCTCGGCGATGCGCATCTCGCGCCGGATCACGGTGTCGAGCGTGCGCAAATTGCCGTTGATGTCGATGCGCTCGACATAGACGCGCGGGCCTTCCTTGATCACGTAGCTCACGTCGATGGTGCGGTCGGCGGGGTTGCGGTGCGCCTGCGGCTGGATGTCGACGAAGGCGAAGCCGCGGTTGCCGAGCGCATCGCTCAGAGTCGTGATCGACTTTTCGATCTGGTCGGCGTTGTACCAATCGCCTTGGTGGGTGATGAGCAGCGCCTTGAGGCCGGCGGGATCGACTTCGGGCAACTGGTTGGTGAGATCGATCTTGCCGAAACGATAGCGCTCGCCTTCCTCGACGTTGAAGGTGACCATGAAGCCGTCGCGCGACGGCGTCAGCTCCGCCACCGCCGACAGCACGCGGAAATCGGCGTAACCCTCGGAGAGATAGAACTTGCGCAGCAATTCGCGGTCATAGCTGATGCGGTCGGGATCGTAGGTGTCGGCCGAGGTGAGGAACCGCCACCAACGCGATTCCTTGGTTTCGATCACGTCGCGCAAGGCGTCGGAATCGAAGCGGTGATTGCCGACGAAGCTGATGCTCTTCACGCCGGTGAAATCGCCCTCGGTGATCTCGAACACCAGATCGACCCGGTTCTGCGGAAGCTGGACGATCTTGGGCTCGACCGTGGCGGCGAAGCGGCCGTTGCGGCGGTAGAGGTCCAAGAGCCGCGCGACGTCGCTCTGCACCTTCTGGCGGGTATAGACCGTGCGCGGCTTGAGCTGGATTTCCGACAGCAGCGTTTCGTCCTTGAGCTTCTTGTTGCCCTCGAAGGCGATGCGGTTGATGACCGGGTTCTCGACCACGTGGACGATGAGCGCGTTGCCCTCGCGCCGGAGCGTCACGTCGGTGAACAGGCCGGTGGCGAACAGGCTCTTCAGCGACTTGTCGAGGCGATCGGAGTTGAACGCATCGCCCGGCGCCACCTGGAGATAGGAGCGCACGGTCTCGGGCTCGACGCGTTGCGCGCCCTCGATGCGGATCTCCTCGATGGTGCCGCCGGTCTGCGCCGGTGCGAGCGCGGGCGCGGGCGCCGGTGCGCCGGCGCGGGCGCGGCGCTTGCGCCGAGGCAGGCATCAACGCCGCCGCGAGCAGGAATGCCGCGATGGCGAGCGCACACGAGGCGCCGGCCGGATTTCGCAATATCCCCCCCCGTCCCAGAATCTCTACCCCTCCACCAGAACTTAGGAAACCAGGCCCTTCAGGAAATCGATCACCCTCAAATGCACGAGATCGTTCCAGGTGGCGAAGACCATCAGGGTCAACACCAGCGCCAGGCCGAGACGGAATCCGTATTCCTGCGCGCGCTGGCCCAGCGGCCGGCCGCGAACGGCTTCCGCGACATAGAACAGCAGATGGCCGCCATCGAGAATGGGAACCGGAAACAGGTTGATGAGGCCGAGATTGACCGACAACACCGCCATGAACCAAATCATCGCGACCACGCCGCCCTGGGCCACCTCGCCCGACATCTGCGCGATCCTGAGCGGCCCGCCGATTTCGTCGGCCGGGCGCGCGCCGATGACCATCTGCCACACCGCGGTGAGCGTGCCGGTGGTGAGGTTCGCGGTCTCGGCCGTCGCCTGCCACACCGCCTCGGCCGGGTTGCGGCGGAGATAGTTGACGCCGTTGCGCTCGATGCCCAGAAGGCCGAAGGCGTGCTGGTTGCCGAAGCGGTCGGTGACGGTGGTGATGCGCGGCGTGATGGACAGCGTAAACCGTGCCGTCGCCGCGCTGGACCTCGATGGTCATGGGCGTGCCGGTGTTGAGGCGCACGTCACGCTGCACTTCCTCGAAGCGGTCGATGGCATGGCCGTCGATGGCGACGATGGTGTCGCCGGCTTTGAGCCCGCCCGCCTCGGCGGCGCTGCCGGGCTGGATCTGGCCGATCTCGGGCGGCGTGAACGGCTCGCCGAATGTCGCGAACAGCAGGCTCAGCGCGACCACGGCGAAGAGAAAATTGGCCGCCGGCCCGGCGACCACCACGGCGACGCGCTGCATCAGCCGCTTGTGATGGAAGGAAACCGCCTTTTCGGCGTCGCTCATCCGCTCGAGGTTTTCGGCCGAGGGCTGGGAAGCGGGATCGGCGTCGCCGAACATCTTGACGTAGCCGCCCAGCGGCACGGCGCTGAATTTCCAGCGCGTGCCGACGCGGTCGGTCCAGCCGAAAATCTCAGGGCCAAAGCCGATCGAGAAGACTTCGATGCGCACGCCGTTCCACCGCGCCACCAAGTAATGACCGAGCTCGTGAACGAAGACGAGCACCGTCAGCACGATCAGGAAAGGCACGATGTAGCCGAGGCCGCCGGTAAAAAAGCCCATACCCAAGGAACTCCGATTCGGTCCGAGTCGCCGCTGCGCTTAGATTAGCAAAAATTCGCCGATTCCAGCGGTTAAAAGCGCGTCATTTTGTCCTGCCTGAAGAAGGGCTTGACGGATGGGTCAGCTTCCTGCCAGGCGCCACAGCAGCGGCGACTCGCCGGCGAGTCGCGCCAGCAAGCCCAAAGCGAGGGCGGCGGCGAGGAGACTGTCGAGCCGGTCGAGCAGCCCGCCATGGCCGGGGATCAGCTGGCCGGCATCCTTGACGCCGTAATGCCGCTTGGCCAGCGATTCGAGAAGATCGCCCGCCTGGGCCGCGAGCCCCAAGGCGAGACTCACCGGCAGCAGCAGCGCCACCGGCGCGTGGGCGATCGAAGCCGACGCCACCCCCACCAGCCCGGCCCCGGCCAAGCCGCCGAAAAATCCCGCCCAGGTCTTGTTGGGCGAAAGCCGCGGCGCCAGCTTCGGCCCGCCGAGGACGCGGCCCAAGGCAAAGGCGGCGATGTCGCTCGCCCAGACCAGCGCCAACAGCCAGAACACGCTCGCCCTCCCGCCCGCGAGATTCGCGATCCACAGGAAGGAAGCGGCCGCCAGCGCGAGATAGAACGTGCCCGCCCCCGGCCAGAACGGTTCCTTCCCGCCGCGCATCCGCACCAGCCCCCATACCGCCAGGCCGCCGATCAGCGCCGCGGCGATGGCCAGCCGGACATGGCCGAAGCCGGAAAAAGCCGCCGCGGCAAACGGCGTCGCCACCATCAACGCGGCCGGATAACCCCGGCCGCCCTCCGCCAGCCGCGACCATTCCCAGCCCATGCCCGCGGCCGCCGCCGCCGCCAGCACCGGCAGATATGGTGAGCCCAGCCACACCGCCGCCAGCGCCAGCGGCGCCAGCACCAACGCGGAGACGATCCGGATCTCGAGGTTGTTGGCGCTAGACGCTGCCAACGGAGGCGCCGTAGCGGCGTTCGCGGCCGTGATAATCGCGCAACGCCCGCTCGAGGTCGTCCTTGGCGAAATCGGGCCACAGGGTCTCGGTGAACACCAGCTCGGCATAGGCGGATTGCCACAGCAGGAAGTTGCTGATGCGCTGCTCGCCGCTGGTGCGGATCAGCAGGTCGGGATCGGGAATGTCGGCGGTCAGCAGCTTCGCGGCGAAAACCTCCTCGTCGATCTGATCCGGCGCGAGCTTGCCGGCCGCGACATCCTCGGCCAGGCGCCGCGCCGCGAGCGCGATCTCGGCGCGGCCGCCATAGTTGAGCGCGATCGACAGATGGAGGCGCTCGTTGCCGCGCGTCAGGTTTTCGGCGTTGTCGATAAGCGTGACGATGTCGGGCGCGAGCTTGTCGCGCTCGCCGATGATGCGCACACGCACGCCGTTCTTGTGCAACTCGGCGACCTCGCCGCGCAGGTAATGGCGCAGCAGACCCATGAGGTCGTCGATCTCCCGGGGCGGCCGCTTCCAGTTCTCCGAGGAGAAGCCGAACAAGGTCAGATACCGGACGCCGAGCTCGATCGACGACGCCACCGCGCGCCGCACCGCCTCGGCCCCGTTCCTGTGGCCGGCGATGCGCGGCAGTCCGCGCTTCTTGGCCCAACGTCCGTTGCCGTCCATGATGATCGCCACATGCGCCGGCGGCGCCGGACTATGCGATTCCTCGTTCTTCGCCATCAGACCGACAGGATCTCCTTGTCCTTCTGCTGCAACATAGCATCGACGCGCTTGATGGTGTCATCGGTGAGATTCTGGACGTCCTTTTCCAGCTTGCGGTGCTGGTCCTGCGACAGCTTGCCGTCCTTTTCCTGCTTCTTCAGGGCTTCCATGCCCTCGCGCCGCACGTTGCGCGCGGCGACGCGCGCCTGCTCGGCGTATTTGGCTGCGACCTTGACCAGTTCCTTGCGCCGCTCCTCGGACAGCTCGGGCAGCGGCACGCGGATGAGGTTGCCGTCGCTCATCGGGTTGACGCCCAATCCCGCCTCGCGGATCGCCTTCTCGACATGCTTGACCATGCTCTTGTCCCACACCGTCACGGTGACAAGCCGCGGCTCGGGCGCGTTGACCGAGCCCATCTGGCTCAAAGGCATGGTCTGACCGTAAGCCTCGACCATGACGGGATCGAGCATGTTGGCCGAGGCGCGGCCGGTGCGGATGCCGGCAAATTCCTTGCGCAACGCCTCGAGCGCGCCGTCCATGCGCTTGTGCAAAGCCGCCACCACCGGATCTTCGCTCATGCCTTCGCTCCTTCCTCGGTGATGATGGTGAAGCGGCCGCGGCCCTTCACCGCCTCGGCGAAACTGCCGTCGGTGTGGATCGAAAACACCAGGATCGGAATCCTGTTCTCGCGCGCCAGCGAAACCGCCGCCGCGTCCATCACCTGCAGATCGCGCGCCAGCACGTCGAGATAGGAAAGCGCGTCGTAGCGCGTGGCGGTCTTGTCCTTCCGCGGGTCGGCGCTGTAGACGCCGTCGACCTTGGTCGCCTTCATCAGCGCCTGGCATTGGGTTTCCGACGCGCGCAGCGCCGCGGCGGTGTCGGTGGTGAAGAACGGGTTGCCGGTGCCGGCGGCGAAGATGACGACGCGGCCCTTTTCCATGTGGCGCACGGCGCGGCGGCGGATATAGGGCTCGCACACCGCCTGCATGGCGATGGCGGATTGCACCCGCGTCGGCACGCCGATCCCTTCGAGCGCGTTTTGCATGGCGAGCGAATTGATGATGGTGGCCAGCATGCCCATGTAATCGGCGGTCGAGCGTTCCATGCCCGCGGCCGCGCCCACCAATCCCCGGAAGATGTTGCCGCCGCCGATGACCAGCGCCACCTGCACCCCCATGGCGTGGACGGTCTTGATCTCGCCCGCGAGTCGCTTCACCACCGCCGGGTCGAGTCCATGGCCCTGTTCGCCCATCAACGCCTCGCCCGAGAGCTTCAGCAGCACCCGGCGGTATTTGATGTCGCCCAAGGGACCGGGCTTGGATTTGGGCAAGGGGCCGATGGCGGCGTCTTCTGGCATGGGCATGGAATTACCACATCTGGCCGGAGTTTTCACGCGGCCCGCCGGAGGGCGGCCCAAGCGGGGTCAGCGCTTCAAGGTCGCGGCGACCTCGGCGGCGAAATCGGCCTGTTCCTTCTCGATGCCCTCGCCCAGCGCGAAGCGCGCAAAACCCGCGACCTGCACCGGCGCGCCGGCTTCCTTGGCGGCCTGCTCGATCACCTTGACGACCTTGCTTTCCCCGTCGATGACATAGAGCTGCTCCAGCAGAACGACATCTTCGTAGAATTTCTTGAGGCGGCCCTCGACCATCTTGTCGATGATGGCGTCGGGCTTGCCCGAGGCCTTGGCCTGCTCGCGCAACACGCCGCGCTCGCGCTCGAGCGCCTTGGCGTCGACATCCGCCGGCTTGAGGAATTGCGGATTGGCCGCCGCCACGTGCATGGCCAGATTGCGCCCGAGGGCGGCGTGCTTTTCCGGCGCAGCAGTTTCGAGCGCCACCAGCACGCCGATCTTGCCCAGGCCGGGGGCGAGCGCGTTGTGCATGTAGGCCGCGACATTGCCCTGCTTCACCGCGAGCTTCTTGGCGCGACGCAGATTCATGTTCTCGCCGATGGTGGCGATCATGTGGGTCAATTCCTCGCCCACCGTACGGCCGGAGCCCGGAAACGGCGCCGCCTTCAATTTCTCGACGTCGTCGCCGAGCGAAAGCGCCAGGCCGGCGACACTGCGCACGAAATTCTGGAATTGCTCGTTGCGGGCGACGAAATCGGTTTCGGCGTTGACCTCGACCAGCGCGCCGGCATTGCCCTGGACCGCGAAACCCACCAGCCCTTCGGAAGCCACGCGCCCGGCCTTCTTCGCCGCCGCGGCGAGGCCCTTTTTCCTGAGCCAGTCGACCGCGGACTCAATATCGCCCTGGGTTTCGGCCAGAGCGCGCTTGCAGTCCATCATGCCGGCGCCGGTTTTCTCGCGCAGCTCCTTGACCAGCGATGCCGCGATTTCGGCCATTTGAGTTCTTCTCCTGCTTCGATCTGCTTTATGCCCCCTCCCATTCCCTCCCCCGTGGAACGGGGGAGGGTCAGGGTGGGGGTTGTGACGGTTAGGCCGGCGCGGTTTCGCCCGGGGTTTCGGGCTTGGCTTCCGGCGCTTCCGGAATCGCCTCGGCCGGCGGCCGGAGCCGCGCGCCCGGATCGGCGGCGCTCTGCTCCGCCTGCAAGCCGTCGAGCACCGCGCCCGAGACCAGTTCGCAATAGAGGTGGACGGCGCGCATGGCGTCGTCATTGCCGGGGATGGGATAGAGAATTCCGTCGGGCGAGGAATTGCTGTCGAGGATGGCGACCACCGGGATTTTCAGCCGGTTGGCTTCCTGCACCGCGATCGCCTCCTTGTTGGTGTCGATCACGAACAGGATGTCGGGCAAGCCGCCCATTTCCTTGATGCCGCCGAGCGCGCGTTCGAGCTTGTCGCGGTCGCGGGTCAATTCCAAGAGCTCGCGCTTGGTCAGGCCGCTGTCGGTGGCGTTGATCTTCTCGTCCAGCTCCTTCAGGCGCTTGATCGAGGCCGAGATGGTCTTGAAGTTGGTGAGCATGCCGCCGAGCCAGCGGTGGTTGACGTAATACTGGCCGCAGCGCTTGGCCGCCTCGGCGATGGGTTCCTGCGCCTGGCGTTTGGTGCCGACGAACAGGATGCGCCCGCCACCCGCCGCCACGTCGCGCAGCGCCTGGAGCGCCTTGCCCAGAAGCGGCACGGTTTCCTCGAGATTGATGATGTGCACGCCGTTGCGCACGCCGAAGATGTAAGGTGCCATCTTCGGGTTCCAGCGCCTGGTGTGGTGGCCGAAATGCACGCCGGCTTCCAAAAGCTGGCGCATGGAAAAATCGGGAATCGCCATGAGATCGTCGTCCTTTTCCGGTTAATCCGCCGCGGGGTGAGAACCAGTCTTTTGGACCAGCACCGGAGCGGACCCTTGCCACAGAAGTGGGCCACATGCTTGTGGCAGTCCGCGATCCCCGCGTGAGGGGTTGAGTTGAAGGTGCGTCTATTTAGAGTGAAGGCGCGGCTTTGGCAAGGGGACAAGATGGCCGCTAAGTCTTTGTCCGTGCGGAGCTTTCTTTCGTGATTTGCCCGGCCACCCGCCCGGGCGAAGAAAAACTAGTGCGTCTTCACCAGGATGTTGTTCTGCACGAATTTCACGCCCGAGATTCCGGCGGCGATCCTGCCGGCCTGGTCCTTCTGCGCGCGGGTGTCGACGAAGCCCGAAAGCTGCACCGTGCCCTGCATGGTCTCGACGCCGATCTGGAAGGCCTTCAAGGCCTGCTCCTGGATGAGGCCGGCCTTCACCTTGGCGGAGATGGCGGTGTCGCCGGCATATTGCCCGGCGGTTTCCTGCCCCTCGACCGCCGCGCAGGATGCCAAAGGCAGCGCCAGGGCGAAGGACAGCGCGAGAACGCGCAAAGGATTCGTTTTGGGATTCGTCTTGCCGTTATTCGTTTCATTCATGGGGCCAATCCCCTTGGTGGTCGATCGGGCAAAGCATGAAACCATCCGGCCGAAACGGCCGCAAGAAGAGTATCGGGGGCGACTATGACACCCGTGTGGCGGCGCTGGCCTGTTGCGCTGCGATTGCTTTTGGCGCTTGAGGGCCGAATCTTATTGGCTTCGCACGTCAGGTGCTACGCAGGCCCGAGGCGTCGTGCGAAGGCAAATTTAAGGGACAACCGGTGCGTTGCGGGCGTGCAGCGCCATGCCGATCAGCGCCGCGCCGCCGAACACCAGATCGATGCCGACCAGCAGCCCGAGCGCCCAGGCGGCGGAGCCGGGCAGCCCGAAGAAAATGATGCCGGCCAAAACCAGATCGATGATGCCGTTCAGAACCAGCCAGAACCAGCGGCCCGACAGCGCGCGCTGGTGCTCGAGCCCGAACAGGATCGAGAAAATGCCCTCGATCACGAAAAAGACGATCAGCACCAGAGTGAGCGAAATCGCGCCGCCGACCGGCCAGCCGATCAACAACCCGCCGACCACGATGCCGAGGATGGCCGAGAGCAGCGACCACCAGAAACCCGGCGCCTGCTTCATCCAGAAGGTGGTGATGAGGCCGAGAATGCCGCTGATGAGAAAGAGCCAGCCGAGGAATATCGCCACCGCCAGCGTGGCAGATCTGCGGAATCACGATCGCCGCCGCGCCGAGGATCACCAGCACGATGCCCTCGATCAGATAGGCCACCCAATGCGCGTGCAGCGCATTGGTAACGTCGGTCATCGACATGACAAGCCTCCCCTCTAATCGCGGTTTCACCAGGCGGCCAGGATGTGCCTTTTATGTGCCGTCGTACAAGCGCACCGGCCCGCAGCTTCAGGCCTTCCTCAACATAAACACCAACACCCCGCCCGGCTCTTCGCGGCAGTCGAGCAGATGCGCGCCGGTGGTTTTGCAGAAATGGTCGAAGTCCTTCACCGCGCCGGGATCGGTGGCGTAGACGCGCAACACCGCGCCCGGCTTCATCTCCTTCATCGCCTTGCGCGCCTTCAATACCGGCAGCGGGCATTTGAGCCCCTTGGCGTCGAGCGTGGCGTCGGGCGAAACCGGATTCGGGGCGGCTGGCTGGGTCATCGGATCGTCCTTATGGCCTTATGAAATGCCCTCAGGAAAAGCGATTATCGGCGGGGAAGCCGCGCGGCGCGATGCGGCCGCGGCCGGCGCGGGCGCCGGTCCAGGGGCGCAGATCGGTCTCGGTGCGGGTGCGGTCGCCCGATTTCCACGACAGCCCCTCGGACTTGGTTATCACCCGCGCATCGGCCAGGCCGCCCTGGTGATAACGCTGGAGGATGACGCCGCGCCCGCCCGCCATCTCCGGCGCCTCGGCGAGAGGGAACAGCAGCAGCTTGCGGTTCTCCCCCACCACCGCGATGGTGTCGCCTTCGGCCGGCGCCGCCACCAGAGCCCTGGCTTCCTTGCCCGGCCGCATCACCTGCTTGCCGTTGCGTGTCTGCGCCAGCACGTCGTCGGCCGTGACGACGAAACCACGCCCGTCGCTCGCCGCCACCAGGATTTTCGATCCCGGCTTGTAGATCATCACCGAGGCGATGTCGTACTCGTTGCCGAGATCGGCCATCAGGCGGAAAGGCTCGCCCAGGCCGCGCCCGCCCGGCAATTTGTCGATCGCCAGCGTGTAAAAGCGCCCGTTGGTGGCGAAGACCAGAAGCTTGTCGGTGGTCATGGCCTCGATGGCGAAACGCGGCCCGTCGCCTTCCTTGTATTTGATCTCGGCCGGATTGAGCCCATGGCCCTTGGCCGCGCGCAGCCAGCCCTTCTCCGAGCCGATCACCGTCACCGGTTCGCGCTCGACCAGCGCCTCGAGCGGCACTTCCACCGCCGCGGGCGGCTTGCCCAGCTCGGTGCGCCGTTTGCCCAAGAGCGAGGTGGGCCCGAATTCCTGGCGCAAGCCGGCCATCTCCTCGCCGATGCGCTTCCATTGCCGGCGCTCGTCGCCGAGCAGGTGTTTCAGTTCCTTGTCCTCATCGGCCAGGCTTTTCAGCTCCTGGCGGATGGCGATCTCTTCCAGCCGGCGCAAGGCGCGCAGCCGCATGTCGAGGATGGCGTCGGCCTGGTTCTGGGTCAGGCGCCATTTCTTCATCATCCGCTCTTTGGCGTCGTCGTATTTGCGGATGATGCGGATCACCTCGTCCAAATTGACGTAGACGATCATGTAGCCCTTGAGGATCTCGGCCCGGCGGGCGATCGCCTCGCGGCGCCAACGCGAGCGGCGTTGCAGCACGACGCGGCGGTGGTCGAGAAAGGCGAGCAGCGCGTCCTTCAAATTCATCACGCGCGGCGTGCCTTCGGCGTCGAGCACGTTTAGGTTCAAGGGCACGCGGCTTTCGAGGTCGGTCGAGCGGAACAGCGATTCCATCAGCAGCACGGGATCGACGTTGCGGCTCTTGGGCTCGAGGATAAGGCGCACCTTCTCGGTCGATTCATCGTGGATGTCGGCCAAGAGCGGCAGCTTGCGCTCCTCCAGCAGGAGCGCGATGCGCTCGATCAGGCGCGATTTCTGCACCTGGTAGGGGATTTCGGAAACTACGATGCGGTACTGGCCCTGGGCGAGCGGCTCCTTGTGCCAGCGCGCGCGCAGACGGAAGCTGCCGCGGCCGGTGTTGTACGCCTCGCGGATGCTGTCGCGCGGCTCGACCAGCACGCCGCCGGTGGGGAAATCCGGGCCGGGCACGCATTTCAACAGCTCGGCGGTGGTGGCGCGCCGGTTCTTGACCAGCAGCGCCAGCGCGTCGGCCAGCTCGACGATGTTGTGCGGCGGGATGCTGGTCGCCATGCCGACGGCGATGCCGGCGGCGCCGTTGGCCAAAAGGTTCGGAAAGCGCGCCGGCAGCACCACCGGCTCGCTGCTTTCGCCGTCATAGGTCGGGCGGAAATCGACCGTGTCCTCGTCGATGCCCTCGAGCAGCGCCTCGGCCACCGCGGTCAGCCGGCTTTCGGTGTAGCGCATCGCCGCCGCGTTATCGCCGTCGATATTGCCGAAATTCCCCTGGCCGTCGACCAGCGGATAACGCTGCGCGAAATCCTGCGCCAGCCGCACCAGCGCGTCATAGACCGCGATGTCGCCATGAGGATGGAACTTGCCGATCACGTCGCCCACCACGCGCGCGCATTTCTTGTAGCCCGATTTGGGATCGAGCTTGAGCTGGCGCATGGCGTGAAGAATCCGGCGATGCACCGGCTTCAGCCCGTCGCGCACGTCGGGCAGCGAGCGCGCCATGATGGTCGAGAGCGCGTAGGAGAGATAGCGCTCGCCCAGCTCCTCGGCGAAATCGACCTTGCGGATTTCGCCCATCTCGGCGGCGGCGGCTTTGCTCATGCGGATCTTTCTGTGCTTCGCACAACGGCCTCGCGGCCTGTGCTACGCTTTATTACATCAGCGAATCGGGCGCGCGCAGCCGGAATTTTGCGTCCGTGGGGCGCCAGCACGCGGCGGTCGAGGAAATAGCCGGTCAGGGCGAGCCCGTCGATGATGTCGCCGGGCGCGGGCGGCTGGTTCTCGCCTGCCAGCAAAAATCGCGGCAGGCGCAGCAGCTTCTCGCGATAAGGCGCGGCGGCGGTTTCCGACACCGCCTGGCCCGAGCGCGGCGAGACATAGGTGAGGTGTTCCTGCGCGCCGGTCGCCACGCAATGCGACAGATCGAGGCCGTAGCCCAGCTCGGCCAGCAGATCGAGCTCCCAGCGCACGTAAAGCGCGGCATAGCCCTCGTCTTCATCGAGCGCTTCAAGGAGCGCGTTCAAGCCGGCATAGGCGCGGGGATGCGGCTCGCGCTCGGGCAGCGTCGCCTCGGCCATGGCAGCCGCGGCGGCGAGACAGGCCAGGCGCACGCGGTCGTCGATGAAGCGCGCGGCATGGCCGCGCAGCAATTCGCCCGCGAGATGGCCCAGATGCTCGGACAGCCGCGCCGACCACGATATCGCCAGGCGGTTGCCGGTCTGGTAGCGCATGCGGGTGCGCGGCCCCTGGCCGCCGCGCACCAGCCCGGCATGGCGGCCGCGCTCGCGCGTCAGCAGATGGACGATCAGGCCGCGCTCGCCGTGGCGGCGCGCCGACAGCACGATGCCCTCGTCGCTCCAGCGCATCACTGGTCCCCGAAATCGAGCCGCATGGCCTCGTAGCGCTCTTTATCCTCGGTCCAATCCCCGGTCACCTTGACCTGGAGGAAAAGATGGACGCGGCGGCCGAGGAGCTTTTCCAGCTCGGCGCGGGCGGCTTCGCCGATGCTCTTGATACGGCTGCCGCCCTTGCCCAGCATGATCGGCTTCTGGCTGTCGCGCGCGACATGGATCAGCTGCGAAATCTTGACGCTGCCGTCGGCGAATTCCTCCCAGCCTTCGGTCTCGACAGTGGAGGCATAGGGCAGTTCCTGATGGAGCTGGAGGAAGATCTGCTCGCGCGTGATTTCCGCCGCCAACAGGCGCAACGGCGCGTCGGTCATCTCGTCGGCCGGATAGAGCCACGGGCCTTCCGGCAATGTTTCCGCGAGATAGGCGAGCAAATCATCGACCCCGTCGCCGTTGAGGCCCGAAATCATGAACACGCGCTCGAATTCATAAGCCTGGGTCAGCGCGGCGGCCATCGGCAGCAGGGCTTCGCGCTTCACCTTGTCGATCTGGTTCAAGGCCAGCACCGCGCGCCGTTTGCCCGCCGTTTTGAGCCCGTCGAGGATGCGGCGCGTGTCGGCATCGAGGCCGCGCGAAGCATCCACCAGCACCACGTCGATATCGGCTTCCTTGGCGCCTTCCCAGGCAGCCTGCACCATGGCGCGCTCCAACCGCCGCTTGGGCGCGAAGATGCCGGGCGTGTCGATGAAGATGAGCTGCGCTTCCCCGTGCGCGACGATGCCGAGCAGGCGCGCGCGCGTGGTCTGTACCTTGGGCGAAACGATGGCGAGCTTCGCGCCCACTAGGCGGTTCAACAGCGTCGACTTGCCGGCATTGGGCGCGCCCAGCAGCGCGATAGTGCCACAACGCGTCATGTCCGGCCCGATCCGGCGTCGATGCCGGCGAGCGCGGATGAAGCCGCCGCCGCCTCGGCCGCGCGTTTTGTCGTACCCGATGCCGTCGCATCGGGCAGACCCTCGACGCTCACGCTCACGGTGAAGTGGCGCTTATGCGCCGGGCCTTTGGTTTCCACCGTGCGATAGACCGGCAGTTTCAGCCCGCGCGCCTGCGCCCATTCCTGCAATGCGGTCTTGGGATCGGAGAGCGGATGCTGCGCGGTCCGGAGCCGCTTGCCCCAGTTTTTCTCGACGAAGCGCCGCGCGGCCGAAAGCCCGCCGTCGATATAAAGCGCGGCGATCACCGCCTCGCACAGATCGGCCAGCACGCCGGGATTGTCGCGCATGTCGTTGTCGCTGGCCGCCGTCATATATTCCCCCAGGCCGATCTCCCTTGCGACATCGGTCAATGTCTCGCGGCGCACCAAGGCCACGTGGCGGCGCGTCAATTCGCCCTCGTCGGCGTCGGGGAATCGCCGCCACAGCAATTCCGCGACGATGACGCCCAAGACCCGGTCGCCGAGGAATTCGAGCCGCTCGTAACCGTGCGGTTCGCGGCCTTGCCGCTTGGTCGCGCTCGGATGGATCAGCGCCTCGGCCAGGAGTCCGGGCGTGGCGAAACGATGGCCGAGAGCCTTGGCGAGATCGCCCAAGGGATCGCCTCTTTCCGCCATGCTCGATTTCCCGCGCCTAATGGATCGCCGAGAACAGCCGGTCGTAGCGGATGGTGAACGGCCAATTCCAGACTTCCCACCACCGGGAATAGCCGTCGGTGGAGTAGAAGATGAACACGGCGCGGCCGACCAGGTTCTCGGCCGGCACATAGCCCACGCCGCTGTTGGGATCGCGGCTGTCGGAGGAATTGTCGCGGTTGTCGCCCATCATGAAGTAGTGGCCGGGCGGCACGGTGAAGACGCGGCGTGTTGTTCATGAAGCACAAGGAGGATTTGTCCGGGTCGCATTTGGACAAGTCCTCATTCACCTGCAATTCCGGGTGCTGCACGCCGTTGGGCAGGGTCTCGGTATAAAGGGCGTAGGTCGCGCTGCGGCCGTTCTCGTCATACACGTAACTGCCGGCCTTCTCGCGCTTCACCGGCTGGCCGTTGATGTAGAGGACGACCGTCCTTCACCTGGATGGTGTCGCCGGGCAGCCCGATGATGCGCTTGATGAAGTCGATCGAGGGATCGTGCGGCAGCTTGAACACCACCACGTCGCCCCGCTTCGGCTCGGTGAAGAAGACGCGGCCGGGAATGAGCGGCAGGCCGAAAGGCAGCGAATACCGGCTGTAGCCATAGGAGAATTTCGAGACGAACAGATAATCGCCCACCAGCAAGGTGGGCACCATCGAGGCCGAGGGGATGCTGAACGGCTCGTAGAAGAAGGTGCGGATGAAGAGCGCGATGATGACGGCGTAGACGATCGTCTTTACCGTCTCGGCAACTCCGGAGGATGCCCGGCTCGATGATCTGCTCATGAAGGTAATCCGCCAACGCGCCGGGGGTGGAAGGTTGCGGGAAAGTCCGGAAACGGCGCGGCGACGATCAAGCCCAGACGGGGATGGGAAGTCAAGTGCGGCACCGTCACCGGACCTGCAATTCGGCGGTAATGACGACCAGGGCCTGGGCCAGCGGCGGCTCGTCGGTCAGCGTCAGGTCGATGCGCGCGTCCATGCCGGCCGGGATCATTTCCTTGAGGCGCTGGCTGGCGCCGCCGGTCAGCACCAGCGTCGGCCGGCCCGAAGGCGCGTTGACCACGCCCAAATCGCGCCAATAGACCCCTTTGCGAAATCCGGTGCCGAGCGCCTTGGCGCAAGCCTCCTTGGCGGCGAAACGCTTGGCGTAACTCGCTATGCGGTCGGCGCGGCGCTCGGAGCGTTGACGCTCGGCCGGGGTGAAGATGCGGTTGAGGAAGCGCTCGCCGAACCGCTCGATGGCATGTTCGATGCGGCGGATGTCGATCAGATCGCTGCCGACGCCGAGGATCATCAGGCGCTTTTCTCCCCTTGGCTCTCGCTCCGGGCCTTGTCCATCAGCGGCGCGCATGCGTTTGACCGCGCTGTCGAGGCCGCTGAAGATCGCCTCGCCGATCAGGAAATGGCCGATATTGAGCTCGACGATCGTGGGGATGGCGGCAATCGGCCCCACATTGTCGAAGCCCAGCCCATGGCCGGCATGGCATTCGAGGCCGAGGGATTCCGCCATCGCCGCCGCATCGACCGAGGCGCCGCAATTCGCGTTCGCGCGATGCGCCAACCGCGTCGCAATAGGCCCCGGTATGCAATTCGACCACCGGCGCGCCCAACTGCTTGGCCGCCTCGAGCTGTCTGTTCCTCGGGATCGATGAACAGCGAGACGCGGATGCCCACGGCGCCAAGTCTGGCGACGACGGGCAAGAGGCGTTCGGCCGCGCCCGCGGCGTCGAGCCCGCCCTCGGTGGTGAGCTCGTTGCGCCGCTCCGGCACCAGGCAGGCGGCATGCGGCTTGTGCCGGAGCGCGATTTCGAGCATCGGCTCGGTCGCCGCCATTTCGAGATTGAGCGGCACCGACAGCTCGCGCGCCAGACGCGCAATGTCGTCGTCGGAGATGTGGCGGCGGTCTTCGCGCAGATGGGCGGTGATGCCGTCGGCGCCGGCCTGGGCCGCCAACCGGGCGGCGCGCACCGGATCGGGATGCCGCCCGCCGCGCGCGTTGCGGATGGTGGCGACGTGATCGATGTTGACGCCAAGGCGGAGCGGACGCTTTTCAATCATGCTGGACCCGTCACCCGCGCGCGCGTTCCACCGAGTTGATTACCGGGGTCGCCCTGAGCGCGGCGATGATATTGGTCAGGTGGCGCACGCTTTGCACCTCGATGTCAACCAGCAGCTCGAAGAAATCCTGCGAACGGTTGGTGATCTTGAGGTTGGTGATGTTGCCGCCGCTCTTGCCGATCACCGTCGTCAGGCTGCCCAGGCTGCCGGGCTCGTTGCCGATGGTGACGGCGATGCGGCCGAGATGGACGTGCTCGGTGTCGCCTTCCTCGTCCCAGGCGACGTCGAGCCAGCGATCCGGCGTGTCGGCGAAGGTGTCGAGGGTTTCGCAATCGATGGTGTGGATGGTCACGCCCTTGCCGGTCGTCACGATGCCGACGATGCGGTCGCCGGGCAGCGGGTGGCAGCAGCCGGCGAAATGCACCGCCATGCCCGGAATCAGGCCGCGGATCGGCACCGCGTTCTTCGATTCCGTCTTCTTGCCCTTGGCGCGGGGCTTGAGCGCCACCACCTTGCTGGAGCGCGCTTCCTCCTTGGGCGGGAAGATGGCGTGGACCACCTCGCGCCCGGTGTGCATCCCCTCGCCCACCGCGACATACAAATCCTCGCGCGTGTCGCAATCGAATTTCTTCAGCACCTGGTCGAGCGCCTTCTCGGCGAATTCGTGGTCTTCCTGGCGGAAGGCCTTTTGCAGGATGGCCTTGCCGAGGTCGAGATATTGCTGGCGTTGCTGGGTGCGGATGAAGCGGCGGATGCGCGCCCGCGCCTTGCCGGTGACGACGAAGCGTTCCCAGGTGGGCGACGGCGTCTGCGCCTTCGAGGTCACCACATCGACCTGATCGCCGTTGGACAGCTCGGTCCTGAGCGGCACCAGCCGCCCGTTGATCTTGGCGCCGACGCAGGTGTCGCCGATCTCGGAATGGACGGCATAGGCGAAATCGACCGCGCAGGCGCCGCGCGGCAACTGGATCAGATCGCCCTTGGGCGTGAAGCAGAAGACCTGGTCCTGGTACATCTCGAGCTTGGTGTGCTCGAGGAATTCCTGCGGGTCCGAGGCGTGTTCGAGGATGTCCAGCAACTCGCGCAGCCAGCGGTATTGCGGGCCCTCGGTCTTGGGCGCGCCTTCCTTGTAGACCCAATGCGCGGCGACGCCGAGTTCGGCCACCTCGTGCATTTCGGGCGTGCGGATCTGGACCTCGATGCGCTGGCGTTGCGGCCCGATCACGCCGGTGTGGAGCGAGCGGTAATTGTTCGGCTTCGGCGTCGAGATGTAATCCTTGAAGCGCCCGGGCACCACCGGATAGTGGCTGTGCAGCACGCCGAGCGCGTGATAGCACGCCGCCACGTCCGGCACGACGACGCGAAAGGCCATGATGTCGGACAATTGCTCGAAGCCGACGTTCTTCTTCTGCATCTTGCGCCAGATGGAATAGATCGTCTTTTCGCGCCCCGAGACCTGGGCGTCGATGCCGGCCTCCTTCAGCTTGGCCTGCAATTCGTCGATGATGTGGCCGACCAGGTCGCCGCCTTTTTCCCGGAGAAAATTCAGCCGGGTCATGAGGCTTTCGCGCTCGGCGGGATAAAGCTCGGCGAAGGCCAAGTCCTCGAGCTCGTCCTTCATCTTGTTCATGCCGATGCGCTCGGCCAGCGGCCCGTAGATTTCCATGGTCTCGCGCGCGATGCGCCGGCGCTTTTCCTCGTCCTTGATGAAATGGAGCGTGCGCATGTTGTGGAGGCGGTCCGCGAGCTTGACCAGCAGCACGCGGATGTCCTCGGACATCGCCAGCACCAGCTTGCGGAAATTCTCCGCCTGCTTGGTCTGGTCGGATTGCAGCTCCAGGCGCGACAGCTTGGTCACGCCATCGACGAGTCGTGCGATTTCGGGGCCGAACAGCTTCTCGATCTCCTCGAGCGTCGCCAGCGTGTCCTCGACCGTGTCGTGCAGCAGGCCGGTGATGATCGAGGCGGTGTCGAGCTTCATGCCGGACAGGATGCCGGCGACCTCGACGGTGTGGGAGAAATAGGGATCGCCCGAAGCGCGCTTCTGCGAGCCATGCGCTTTCATCGAGAACACATAGGCGCGGTTGATCGCGTCTTCGTTGGCCGACGGATCGTAGGCCTTAACGCGCTCGACCAGTTCGAATTGGCGCATCATCGCGGGTTACTCCGCCGCCCCCATCGGGCGGCGTTCGGGCGCGAAACGACCGGCGATGAGGCGGGTCGCGCGCCAGCCGTCATCGATCAGTTCGCATCCTTGTCTTGGGATTCGTCGGGTTTCTCGTCCCCGTCGATGTCGGGCATGTCCTCGCCGTTCAATCCGACGGCTTCGTCCTCGGCGACTTCCATCACGTCTTTCTGCAAATCCTCGTCCACCGCCTCCTCGCCGCCGGTGGCGGGCGCGGTTTCGCTTTCGTTGCCGGCGACGGAGGTGATGTCGGCGCCGGCGCCGAGTTGCGCGCCCAATTCGATGTCCTGATCGTCCTCGGGCTCGTCGAGCTCGACGCGCTTCTGCATGCCCTTGATCAGGTTTTCCTGAAGCTGGTCGAGCACGATGGTCTCGTCGGCGATCTCGCGCAGCGCCACGACCGGGTTCTTGTCGTTATCGCGGTCGAGCGTGAGTTGCGCGCCGCCGGTGATGTCGCGGGCGCGTTGCGCCGACAGCAACACCAGCTCGAAACGGTTGGGAACCTTGAGAATGCAGTCTTCGACGGTAACGCGCGCCATGAAAGGATATCTCCGGAAATTGCCTGTCTCTTATTACTATATGGGGTGTTTTATTGCACCGCAACAGGCGCTTGGCTGGAATCGGCGGTAATACTTACCCGGCCAGGGCGATATTCCGGCCATGGACCGGCGCCGGTTCGCTTCCAGCCATCGCCCGGCGGCAGATTTCTTCGAACAATGCCGCCACGCGGCGATTGGAAAACCGCTTGAGGATGAAGATATAGGCCTCTTCGGCGAGAGCGGCGCCATCCTCGGGACGGTCGAGCAGGTCCAACACCGAAGCCGCGAAATCCGAAGGATTGTCGGCGCGGCGGTAATGCCGCCCGGCCTCGAGCGGCAGTCCCTCGACGCCGATGGAGGTCGAGACCACGGGGCGGCGCATGGCCATCGCTTCGTAGATCTTGATGCGCGTGCCGCCGCCGACGCGCAGCGGCACGATATAGACGTTGGCCGCGCGGACGAAGGGCCGGATGTCCTCGACCAGGCCGGTGAAGCGCCAGTTGAGCCCGCGCCGCGCCGCTTCGGCCACCAGATCCGGCGGCGGGTTGCGCCCCACCACGGTCAGGCGCGCCGAGGGCCGCGAAGCGGCGATCAGCGGCCAGATATCCGCCATGCAATAACGCATGGCGTCGACATTGGCGGGCCAATCCATCGAGCCGGTGAAGACCAGCTCGCCGCCCGCCTCCCCGATGCCGGACGGAGCCGGACCGGGATCGGCGGCGAAGTAATCGAAATCGACGCCGGTCGGGATGGATTCCCCGCCGCGCACGCCGTAATTCTCGACGAAGAAAGCGAGATCGCGCTCGGAGACCGCGATCACCTTGTCGAAGGCCGGCAGCCAGCGCGCCTCGAACGCCGCCATCTTGCGGCGCTGGCCGCGCCATACCGCGCGCCGGACGAAATTGCCGGCGTGGCGCGCATGGCGCGCGAAAATCTCGGCCTCGATGTTGTGGGTGAACAGCACGGAACGCGGCGGCGGCGTTTTGAACAGAACGGCCGAATGAACGAAATCGGCCACCACCACGTCGAAGCCTTCGCCTAGCAACGCCGAAACCACCGCCTTGCCTTCCTCCGAACGGTCGCTGGCCACCGAAACCGGCAGCGGGCCGAACAGCGCGGTGCAGCGCCGCAGCGTCGCGAGCGGACCCGTCTTGGCGCGTCCGCCCGGCCAGGCGACGAAGCGGTCGCAGATTTGGGCGATGTCCGGAGCGAAACGCTGGGCTTCGCCGGGCGCGGCCGGGGAAGCGAGCGTGATGTCGAAGAACCCGCCCTTCATCCGGCGCAGAATGCCGGTGGTGCGGATCTTGCCGCCGGCATCCGCCGGAAACAGGAATTGCGGCGAGACGAAAAGCAGACGCGGCCGGATTTGCGGGACGATCGTGTCCATCAGCGCAAATCCATCAACACAGCGACTGGTAAGCCACGCCAGGCTGCTCGCGCAGTTCCTTGATGCCCTGGAGATCGAGCACCGGGCGGCCGGCGTGATGGGCCTTCACCTGCTCGATGTCGGCGCGCGAAGCGTGGCCGATGACGATGATCGCCGCGCCTTCGAGCGCATGAACCAGATCGGGCGACAGCAGCCGCTCGAAATGCGGGATCTCCTGGTCGATGAATTCGCGGTTCTTGCCCAGGAGCTTCGCGGCATGGACGTTGCGGTCGAAGATCGCGAGCTCGTAGCCCTTGCCGATCAGCCTTTCGGCCAGATAGACGAAGGGTGAATCGCGCAGATCGTCGGTACCGGGCTTGAAGGCGAGACCCAGCAGCGCCACCTTGCCGCGCTTGTGCTTCAAGACGGCATCGAGCGCGCGGGCGATGTGCGCTTCGTTGGCCGCCAAAACATGCGACAGGAAAGGCAAATCGAGATCGCGCGCCTTGGCGAGCGCGGCCAGCCCCGCCACGTCCTTGGGCAGGCACGAGCCGCCGAAGGCGAAGCCGGGCCGCAGATAGGCGGGGGAAATGTTGAGCTGGCGGTCCTCGCAGAAGACGCGCATCGCCTCTTGCGGGTCGATGCCCAGGCTCTTCAGCAGCACGCCGGCCTCGTTGGCGAAGGTGATCTTGACCGCATGGAAGGCGTTGGACAGGCACTTCACGGATTCGGCGATGGCGGTGGATGTCCGGATGAAAGGCGCGTTAATTCCGCGATAAAGCTCCTCGACCGCGCGGTAGCCCGCTTCGCTCGGGCTGCCGGCGATGGTGAAGGGGGGATTGCGGAAATCCTTGACCGAGCAGCCTTCGCGCAGGAATTCGGGATTGAAGGCGACCGCCAGGCCGCTGTCGCCCTCGCGGCCCGATTGCGCGTGGAGCGCGGGCAGGACGCGGCTTTCGGTGGTGCCGGGCGGCACGGTCGAGCGCAGCACCACGGTGTGCGGCCCGTTCTTGTGCCGGAGCGCGCGGCCGATATGGCCGACCACCGCGTCGAGCGCCGAGAGATCGGACGCGCCGTTGCCGTTCATCGGCGTGCCGACGGAAATGAGCGAGATGTCGCTTTGCAGCACCGCGCCGTCGGCGTCGGAGGTGGCGCGCAGACGTCCGGCCTTGACCCCGGCCTGGACCGCCTCGTCGATCCCCTCTTCCACCACCGGCGACAGGCCGCGGTTGAGCATCTCCACTTTACGCGGGTTGACGTCGACGCCGGTGACATCGTGGCCGAGCTCGGCGAAACACGCGGCCGAAACCGTGCCGACATAGCCCATGCCGAAAACCGAAATACGCATGCGAAGCGCGCGCCCCTGGAAATGGGACCCCTAAAACGGGTTAGCCCCGCCATTAAGCGGCTATTTCCTTAATATCGGGTGAGGGCGCGCGGGTAAGCTGGCAGGCCGCGGAAAGCTATGGTTAAGAAAACGTAACCCGGCTCACTCGGAGGGGAATTCCGAGGCGCCGCCATGCGCCGCGGACCAATCAACCGGATTGTGCAGGAATTTCTCGACTTCGCGCATGGTCGCCTGATCGAAGCGGTTCTCTTCCTTCGCAATCTTCAGCACGTCCCACCAATTGGCGAGCGAGTGCATTTTGACGCCGATCTCCTTCATGATCGTCTCGCTCTGGGGAAAGATGCCGTAATGGAATATGACGAAGGCGTGCTCGACCACCACGCCGGCCTGGCGCAGCGCCTTGCAGAAATTGACCTTACTGCGGCCGTCGGTGGTCAGGTCCTCCACCAAAAGCGTGCGCGCGCCCTCGCGAAGATCGCCCTCGATCTGGGCGTTGCGGCCGAAGCCCTTGGGTTTCTTGCGCACATATTGCATCGGCAGCATCAGCCGGTCGGCGATCCAGGCGGCGAAGGGGATGCCGGCGGTCTCGCCGCCGGCTATGACGTCGATCGATTCGAATCCGATCTCGCGCAGCACGGTCGAGGTGGCGAATTCGACCAGCGTCTCGCGCACCCGGGGGTAGTAGATCAGTTTGCGGCAATCGATATAGACCGGGCTCGCCCAGCCCGAGGTGAAGATGAACGGCTTATCAGCGTTGAAATTGATCGCGCCGACCTCGAGCAAAATGCGCGAGGTGACCTGCTGGATCACGCTGCGATCGGGGAATGCGGCGACGCCGAGGCTCATGCGCGCGACTTTGTGAAGCGCGCGGCTTCCAGAGTCAAGCGCCTTTCGGGCAGCCGCGCGTCATTGCCGGCGCTGCGCGCCACGACCGCTTGCAGCCGCGCCACCGCGCGCGGCCCTTTCAGCGCGTCCTCCCACAAATCCGCGGCGAGTTTGCGATAAAGCGCCACCGCCTCGGGCGCCGCCGTCACCGTGGCGACGCCGTGACGGAGATTGGGCTGCTCGCCCAACCGGAACGGGCTCAGCGCCAGCACCACCTCGTTCCGCTTCTGAAAGAGCTGGAAGGTGACGTTGGGCATGGTTTCGTCGATCAGTCCGAGCTCGATCCCCGGCTTCGCCGCAGCGAACATGCCGATGATGTGCTCGACTTCGCGCCGCGCGGCTTCGCGCCGGCGGCGCCATTCCAGCGGCAAGAGGTCGAAGCGGCCGATCAGGCCAAGCTCGAGGAACCGCTCGATCTCCGGCACCGAGATCAGATTTTGAATCTTCGGCCGGCGCGGCGCTATTTTGCGCTCAGCCAGGATCGCGATGACGCTGTCGATTTCCGCCCGGGCGGCGGGATCGTCCCGTTCGCCGGGCGGCAGCGCCTCGACCAGCATCTGGCGCAGATGGTGGAGGTAATCGGCGCTGGTAACGAGGAAGGAGACCGGGTTGAAATGAGCGATGATCCGCTCGGCCTGTTCTTCGAGCTGCCGCATGCGCTCGAAATAGGCGCCGGCCTTCGAATAATACTCGGCGCCGACGCCGAGCAGCGACCCCAGCGACGTATCGAGCACCTGGGCCAGCGCGTCGAGCGTCTCCAGTTTGACGATCTCACCCGCCTCCAGGCGATAGAGCGCCGCGCGGGATATGCGCAAGCGTCGCGCGATCTCCTCGGCGGTGAGGCAGCTGCCAAGCCGGTAGGCCCTGAGACGCCGGCCGATCTCCTTGCGTTTTGAATCGACCCGCACGATCAGGCGCCCTCGCGCAGCGCTAAATAGAGCAATTCGACGCCCTTGAGGAAATCGTCGAGCGTCATCGCCTCGTCCGGGTTGTGCGAGCCGTGCTCGTTGCGGATGAAGATCATTGCCGCCGGAACGCCCTCATTGGCGAATATGGCCGCGTCGTGCCCGGCGCCCGAGGGCATCGTCTCCGCCGGCAATCCGAGCCGGCGGGAGATGCTGAGCAGCCGCTCGACCCAGGCATCGCTCATGCGCGCCGGCTTGGTGTCGAGCCGGCGATCGAATCGGAATTCGACGTTCCGCTGGGCGGCGATGGTGCGGCATTCGGTGCGCATCAGGTGATAAAAGGCTTCGAGCGTATCGCTCGACTGGCTGCGCACCTCGAAGCTGAAACGAACCTCGCCCGGCACGCGCGTCATCGCATGTTGGGCCGGGTTGGTGCCGATGACGCCCACGGTAACGACCAGATCGAGGCCGCGTTCGAGCAGAATTTGCCAATGCTCGTCGAGATGGGTGATGAGCTCAGCGACGGCGAAGACGGCGTCGCGCCGCAGCCAGCGCGGCACCGCGCCCGAATGTGCCGCATCGCCGATGCAGCGGATTTCCTTGTGGCGGATATTGCCTCTGATCCCGGTAACGATGGCGGTCGGGAAGCCGCGGGCCACCATAACCGGTCCCTGCTCGATATGGAGTTCGAGATAGGCCGCGACCGAAGCGGGATCGAGCAGCTTCTCGCCGCGCGTGATGCGGTCGACGGCGGCGCCGCGCGCGCGCATGGCTTCGCCCAAAGTGGTGGAACCGTCGCGATGTTTGAGCGCCAGATCGGCCTCTCCCAACTCGCCGAACAGCGCATAAGAGCCGACACAGGTCTTGCCGTACCAGGCGCTTTCCTCGCCGCGCAACGCGATGAGCTTGATGCCGCGCGGCGGCACGACGCCCTCGTGCTTGAAGCGCATCAGGCAGAGCAAGCCGGCGATGACGCCGGCGGCGCCGTCGTAATTGCCGCCTTGGGGCACGGAATCGAGGTGCGAGCCACAGTAGATGAAGGGCTTGCCGGTTTCGCGGCCGGGCAGCGTCACCACCAGATTGGCGGCGGCATCGGATGCCGTTTCGAGCCCGGAATCAGCCGCCGCCTGCTTGATGATGTCGAATGCCTTCTGTTCTCCGGGGCCGTAGCTTTCGCGGCTGACCCCGACTTTATCCACCGTCGCGCTTCTAAGGCGCGCGAACAGATCCTCCGCCATCGCGCGCGGATCGAATTCGCCGCGCAAGGCGGCCGGAACGAGGATGTTCATTGTCCCGCCTCCGCCCACTCGACATCGGTCTCGTCGGCGCCCTCGCGGCGCAAGGCGCCGGTGAGATCGCCGACCCGCGCTATCCCTCGCCGCTCGCAGAAGCGCTTCAATCCCTCGATCACGTCGATCAGCGCCGTCGCATGGAGGAAAGTCGCCGTGCCGACCTGAACCGCGCACGCCCCCGCAAGGAGGTATTCAACCGCATCCTCGGCGCGGGAAATGCCGCCGCAGCCGATGATGTCGAGCTTGACCGCGCGGGCGCATTGGTAGACCTGGCGCAAAATGACCGGCTTCACCGCCGGGCCGGACAGCCCGCCGGTGACGCTGCCGAGGCGCGGGCGGAAGCTCGCCGTGTCGATCGCCATGCCCAACAGGGTGTTGGCGACCACAACCGCGTCGGCGCCGTTGGCCTCGGCGGCGCGCGCCACCTCGGCGATATCGCCGGTATTCGGCGTGAGCTTGGCCCAGAGCGGCAAGCTGGTCGCGCGGCGCAGACGCTTCACCACCGCCGCCGTGCCATCGGCGGTCATGGCGAAAGCACGGCCGTCCGCCTCGAGATTGGGACAGGAGATGTTGGCTTCGATCGCCGCCACGCCCGCGACGCTGAGCTCCGCCGCCAGGCTGGCAAAACCCTCGGCGGTCGGCGCCGAGATGCTGACGATCATGGGAGGAGCGAATTTCCGGTAGAACGGCAGTGTGTCGTCGAGGAAATGAGGCACGCCTTTCGACGGAATGCCGATCGAATTCAACATGCCGCCCGGCGTCTCGGCGACGCGCGGTGTCGGGTTGCCGAGGCGCAATTCGCGCGTCACGGTCTTGATGACGAAAGCGCCGAGGCGGTTGAAATCGAACACCTGCGAGAGGCCCTCGGCGAAGGTGCCCGAGGCCGGCATCACCGGATTGGCCAGGCTGAGCCCGCCGGCCTTGACCGCGAGTTCTACCACGACAGCGGCTCCTGCAAGTCGAAGACCGGGCCTTCGATGCAGACCCGGCGATGCTCGATCGCGGCGCCGTCGGCGCTGAATTCGCGCACGCAGCAGAAGCACATGCCGAGGCCGCAGGCCATCTGCTGCTCCAGCGCGACCTGGCCGGGAATGCCGCATTCCTTGGCGACCCGCTGCATCAAGAGCATGAGCCGGTTGGAACCGCAGGTGAAGAAGGCGTCGGCCTTGCCGGCCGCGATCAGGCCGCGCAGCAAACGCTCGACGTTCCCGACATCGCTCGAGCGGTCAGTGTCGGTGAGCGTGACGGTTTCGGCGCCTTCCGATTCGAATGCCTCGACCGACATCAGCAATTCGGGCCGCCGCGCGCTCAGGATCGCGGTGATGCCGATACCGGTCCGGCGCGCCGCCGCGGCCAAGGGCGCAAGGGTGGCAAGGCCGACGCCGCGGCCCAGCACGACGATGTTCTTCCACGCCGGATTGAGCCTGAACCCCCGCCCGAGCGGCCCCAGAATGTTGAGCGGCTGGCCCGGCTCCAGGGACGCCAAGCCGCGCGTGCCGATCCCGGTCAGCTTGTAGAGGAAATGGATGCGGCTGGACCCGGGCTCCAGGAGGTAGATGCTCATCGGCCGGCGCAGAAACGGCTCGCCCGCCGCCGAGGCCGGACACAGCAGATGGAAGAATTGGCCTGGCAGCGCCGCGGTTCCCTGCGCGGCAGCGGTGACGATCAGATGCTTGTATTCGGCGTTGACGAAAAGGTTGGTGACGACTTCGGCGTTCTGTTCGACGACGGGAAAAAGCTGAACCGGATGAATGCCGTCCATCGCTGACCTGTTTGCATGGCCGCGAACCTGTGGCGGGGCGGCGCAGATCGGCACCGCTCCGCTCCCTGCAGCCTTATTCGAGCGGCGCACCCTTGCGCTCGGGAATGAGGAACATCGTCGCCAGCAGTTCGATGATGTAGATCACCGCCAGCAACGCGATCGCGGTCGGGAAGGAGTATTGCGCCGCGAGGATGGGCACCACGAACGGGCCGAAACCGCCCACTCCGCGGCCGAGATTGAACAGGACGTTCTGCGCCGTGGCGCGGGCCGCGGTCGGGTAAAGCTCCGACATCAATGCGCCGAGACCGCCCAGCATGCCGTTGATGAAGAAGCCCATCACCGCACCGCCGACCAGTAGCGCATAGGGCGTCGTCAGCTGCGAGAACACCACGACCATGACCGCGGCGCCGACCTGCCAGAACATGAACACCGGCCGGCGCCCGAAACGGTCGGCCGCGATGCCGAACAGCCAGATGCCGAAGGCCATGCCGAGAATGGTCACCGCCGTCCAGATGGCCGATTGCATCAGCGGAAACTTGAACTGGCTGTTGAGATACGAGGGTAACCAGATCATCACGCCGAAATAACCGAAATTCTGCACCGAGCAGAGAATGAACATGCCGATGCTGATCTTGGTCGTCGCAGCGTCCTTGACCAGAAGCCCGAGCGGAAACTGCTTTTTCGCATGCCGCGCCACGAAGATCTCGGGCTCGCCGATCAGGCGGCGGACGATGAAGGCGATCACGGCCGGCACGATGCCGACCAGGAACATGCCGCGCCAGCCGATGATCGGCAGCAGAAACGGCGTAACCAAGGCCGCGGCCAACACGCCCGACTGCCAGCCGAGACCGACATAGGACGAAACGCGCGCGCGTTGCGAGGGTGGCCACGCTTCAGCGGCGAGCGCCATGCCGATGCCGAATTCGCCACCGAGCCCAAGCCCGGCGACCGTGCGGTAGAACACCAGGTCCCAATAACCTTGCGCCACCGCGCACAGGCCGGTGAAAACGGCGAACAGCAGGATCGTCCAGCTCAGCACGCGGACGCGGCCGTAATAATCGCTCAAAATGCCGAATAGGATGCCGCCGGTGACTGCGCCAAGCAGCGTCCAGGTGAAGAGCGAGCCGGCTTCCGGCCCGGTAAAATGGAGGTCGGCCGAAATGGCGCGCAGGATGAACCCGAGAATGAGCAGATCGAACCCGTCCATCGCGTAGCCGATGGCCGAAGCGAACAGCGCCTTCTTGGCGTAGCTGCTCGGGATATCGGCCATGCCGCCCCGGTTGGTCGATGAAACAGTCATAGGGAGCCCCCGCTGCGAAATGATTGCTTATGACGCGTTCCGATTGTCTCAATTTTTAGACAGAACGCCCGGAAATGTCAATCGGACAGCGAGTCGATGGGCTGAGCAGTCTGGTCCGGGGGCAGCCGCGCGATCAATTGCCCGACCGTAAGGCCGAGCTTCGGGTGTTTCCAGCCGGGCGCGATTTCGGCCAGCGGCAGCAGCACGAAGGCGCGCTCGTGCATCCGCGGATGCGGCAGGATGGGCGGATTGTCGCGGATCAGGCCGTTGTAATCGAGCAGATCGAGGTCGATGACCCGCGCCTCGTTCTTTTCCCGGCGCACGCGGCCCAAATGTGTCTCGATGCCATGCAGCAAGTTTAACAAAGTTTCAGGTTGAAGCCGCGTTTGGATTGAAACCACCGCGTTCACATACCAGGGCTGCGCCGAAACCGGCACCGGCGCCGAGCGGTAGAATCGAGACCGCGCCATAATTCTGCCGATTTTTTGATCGAGATTAGCCATCGCGGCTTCGATCGTCAGCCGGGGCGGTCCCAGGGCACTGGGTTGATTCGCGCCTAAGGCGATTAAGATCACGTCAATTCCCTCGCATCGCGTATTGACGCGGAGTGCGGGATGGAAGTCAAATCAGCCCGCCGGATAAGTTCCCGGCACGTTTTAGACATTGATGGAGTTTGCACATGACATTTTATCCCGAAGAAAGAATTGCT
Source organism: uncultured Alphaproteobacteria bacterium (assembly GCA_963810055.1). Taxonomy (GTDB): domain Bacteria; phylum Pseudomonadota; class Alphaproteobacteria; order ATCC43930; family CGMCC-115725; genus REEB95. The sequence goes on from CAWEME010000026.1 coordinate 63,409, forward strand.
TTGTTCATCGACGGCGCCAACCTTCATGCCGCCGCGCGTTCATTGGGGTTCGATATCGACTACAAGCGGCTCTTGGAACTGTTCGGCGAAAAGGGCCGGCTGATCCGCGCCTTTTATTATACCGCATTGATCGAGGAACAGGATTATTCGCCTTTGCGGCCGCTGGTCGATTGGCTCGACTACAACGGCTATACCATGGTCACCAAGCCGACCAAGGAATTCACCGACGCCATGGGACGGCGGAAGGTGAAGGGCAACATGGATATCGAGCTCGCCATCGACGTGATGGAGATGGCGCAGTTCCTCGACCATATCGTGCTGTTCTCGGGCGACGGCGATTTCCGCCGTTTGGTCGAAGCGGTGCAGAAGAAGGGCGTGCGCGTCACCGTGGTGTCGACCATCCGTTCGGCCCCGCCGATGATCGCGGATGAGTTGCGCCGCCAGGCCGACGTGTTCCTCGAGCTCCAGGACCTGGCGCCGCAGATCATGCGCCACCACCGCGACGACGCGATGCGGCCAGCTCCGGCGATGAGCGACAGCAACGCGTGACCGCTTCCGGAGGGAGGGCGGAGCCGGGACGCGATTGCCCGCTCTGCCCGCGCCTCGCCGCGTTCCGCGCCGCTCAGCGCCAGGCGAACCCCGATTGGTTCAACGCGCCGGTGCCGTCTTTCGGCAAAACCTCGTCTCGGCTGCTGATCGTCGGACTGGCGCCGGGCTTGAAGGGCGCCAACCGCACCGGCCGCCCCTTCACCGGCGATTACGCCGGCGACCTGCTTTATGCCACGCTGAAGAAATTCGGCTTTGCCCGGGGCGAATACCTCCAACGCGCCGATGACGGCTTCACCCTGATCGACTGCCGCGTCACCAACGCGGTCCGATGCGTGCCGCCGCAGAACAAGCCCGAGCCGGCGGAGATCAAATCCTGCGGCGCTTTTCTCGCAGCCGAGATCGCGTCCATGCCCAAACTCGAGGCGATCCTGGCGCTGGGCCAGATCGCGCACAATGCCGCGCTTTCGGCCTTGCAGCAGCGCAAAGCGGCCTTCCCCTTCCGCCACGGCGCGGTGCACGATCTGAAATCCGCGCCGCCGCTGGCCGACAGCTATCATTGCTCGCGCTACAACACCAACACCGGAACCCTGACGGCGGGGATGTTCGAGGCCGTGTTCGCGGAGTTGAAAAAGCGGCTCGCCTAGCCTTTGTCGCGCATCAGCCGGGCCTTGTCGCGCTGCCAGTCGCGTTCCTTCTCGGCCTGGCGCTTGTCGGCCTTGCGCTTGCCCTTGGCCAGGCCCAATTGCAGCTTGGCCTTGCCGCGCTCGTTGAAATAAATCGCCAGCGGAATGAGCGTGATGCCTTCGCGCTTCACCGCGCCCAAGAGCTTGTTGATCTCGCGCTTGTGCAGCAGCAACTGGCGCGGCCGGCGCGGCTCGTGATTGACCCGCGCCGAGGGATAGATCGGGAAATACGCGTTCAAGAGATAGATCTTGCCGTCCTTCTCGGCGGCATAGGCCTCGGCGATCGAGGCCAGGCCCTGGCGCAGCACCTTGACCTCGGTGCCGGCGAGCATGATGCCGGCCTCGATCGTGTTCTCGATCAGGTAGTCGTGCCGCGCACGCCGGTTTTGCGCGACGTATCGCTCGTCGCCGCGAAGCGCCATAAAGGTTCTAGTTCAGCAGACCGGCGAAGCGCATCGCGCTTTTGACTCGGGCCTGGGCCTCGGCGCTCGCCGCGACCAAGGGCAAGCGCACCTCGGGCGTGGATTTGTCCAGAAGCGATGCCGCGTATTTGACCGGCGCCGGGCTGGTTTCGACGAACAACGCCTCATGGAGGGGGCCGAGCCGGTTGTTGATCTCGATCGCGCGCTTGGCGTCGCCCTTCTGCCAGGCCGCATGCATGTCCGCGCAGGCGCGCGGCGCCACATTGGCGGTGACCGAAATGCAGCCGTCGCCGCCCTGCGCCAGGAAGGCCAGCGCGGTCGCGTCCTCGCCCGACAGCATGCAGAAATCCTTGCCCATCGCCGCGCGGGTCTTCAGCGGCCGCGCCAGATCGTTGGTCGCGTCCTTGACCCCGATCACATGGGGCAGCTTCGCGAGCCGCGCCATGGTGGCGACGCTCATGTCGACGACGCAACGTCCCGGGATGTTGTAGATCAGGAACGGCAGGTCGACCGCGTCGTTGATCGCCTTGTAATGCTGATAGAGCCCTTCCTGAGTCGGCTTGTTGTAATAAGGCGTGACGATCAGCGCCGCGTCGGCCCCGGCCTTCTTGGCGTGAGCCGTCAATTCGATCGCCTCGGCGGTGCAGTTGGAGCCGGATCCCGCGACCACGGGCACGCGGCCTTTCGCCGCCTCGACGCACAGCTCGACCACGCGCTTGTGCTCGGCGTGGCTCAAAGTCGGAGACTCGCCGGTGGTGCCGCACGGCACCACGCCCTGCGTGCCCTGGCCGATCTGCCAGTCGACGAAGCTCTGAAACGCCTTCTCGTCCACCGCGCCGTTGCGAAAGGGCGTGATGAGCGCGACCAAGGAACCCTTGAACATCCTGACCTCCAGGGCTGGCTGAAACCGGCCCTTAAGGCCTCAAAATAGACCCCCATGCTGCGCCGGCTGCAACCATTCGCCTGACAGCGGCCGCTTCGGCCGTTAGACTAGGGATTGCGCCTCGCGGGAGAAGATGGGGCCGGGGGAGTGTTGCGCTGGTGAAGTCGTTCATAGTCGGTCTTTTCATCCTGGTCTTCGCCTTGCTCGGCCCGTCGAATCCTGCGGGCGCGGCGGCGCTGTCCGACGGCGACATCAGGCTCTATCAGGCCGCCTTCGCCGACGCCGAGCGGGGCGACATGAGGGCGGCCTGGGCCCAAGCCGACAAGGCGCAGGACCAGCTCCCCGCCCAGGCGCTCAAGTGGCTTTCGTTCACGCGCGGCGGCAGTGGCGCGAGCTTCTTCGACATCACCCAGTTCATGACCGAACATCCCGACTGGCCGAGCCAGTCGAAGCTGGAAGAGCGCGCCGAGGAATCGATGTCCGGCGTCGGCGACGCCGACATCGCCGCCTGGTTCGCCAATCACCCGCCGGTGAGTTTCAACGGCAAGCTGCGCCAAGCCGATCTCATGATCGCCGCCGGCGACGTCGACCAGGGCCGGGCGCGCATCCGTCAGATCTGGATCGACAGCAACCTCAATCCCTTCGACGAGAAATCGATGCTGCAGCGCTTCCGCGGCGTGCTGCGTCCCGCGGACAACGAACAGCGGCTCAACCGCCTGCTGTGGGACGGCCAGACGGCGGCGGCCAAGCGCATGCTGCCGCTGGTGGCCAGCGGCCCGCGCGCTTTGGCCGAGACGCGCCTGGCGTTGGAGGCCTTGAAATCCAACGCCAGCCAGATGGCGGCCAAGCTGCCGCCCAATCTGCGCAACGACACCGGCCTGCTCTTCGACCTGGTGCGCTGGAGCCGGCGCAAATTCATGGACAACGACGCCATCGCGCTGCTCGATTCCGCGCCGTCCGATCCCGACCACGCGACGCAATGGGCGGTCGAACGGGAATACGTGGCGCGCCGCGCGCTGGCCGACAACCAGCCTGACGTGGCCTTGCGCCTGGCCGAACATCACGAAGCCACCACCGGACCGGCCTTCGCCGAACTGGAATTCCTTTCGGGCTGGATCGCGCTGCGCTTTCTCAACCAGCCCGAGATCGCCTACGACCATTTCGTCCGGCTCTACAACGAGATGAAACTGCCGATCAGTTTGTCGCGCGGCGCCTATTGGGCGGGACGCGCGGCCCAGGCCATGGGCAAAACCGATCTCGCCGCCAAATGGTACGACAACGCCGCCGGCAAGGTGACGACCTATTACGGCCAGCTTGCCGCCGAGGCGCGCAGCGCCGCGCCCACTTCGGTGCTCGACGAACCCAAGCCCAAGCCGGAAGAGATCGCGGCCTTCGAGCAGCGCGAGCTGGTGCGGGTGACGCGCGATCTGGGCGAGGCCGGCGCGGAGGAGACGGTGCGGCCTTTTCTGCAGCAGCTTTCCGACACGGTTTCGACCCCGGCGGAATACGTGCTGGTCACGCGGCTGGCGATCGATATCGGCCGTCCCGACCTGGCCGTGGCCGCGGCCAAGCGCGCCGGCTATGCCGGGGTCAACCTCATCGCCGAGGGCTATCCGATCCCCGATCTGCCCCAGGCGAAAAAAGAGGATTCGGTCGAAACCCCGCTGCTGCTCGCCATGACGCGGCAGGAAAGCGCCTTCGACCATGCCGCGGTGAGTCATGCCGGCGCGCGCGGGCTGATGCAGCTCATGCCCAAGACCGCGAGCCTGGTCGCCAAGCTGCTGCACATCCCCTATTCGAAGAAGAAGCTGACCACCGACAAGCTCTACAACGTGACGCTGGGCCGGGCCTATATCGATGGGTTGCTCGGCGATTTTTCCGGCTCCTACGTCCTGGCGATCGCCGCCTACAACGCCGGCCCGGCGCGGGTGAATGAATGGATCCGCGAATACGGTGATCCGCGCTCGTCCAATGTCGACGTCATCGACTGGGTGGAATCGATACCCATCGATGAAACGCGGAACTATGTGCAGCGCGTGCTCGAGAATTTGCAGATCTACCGCCTGCGGCTGGGCGAGACCAACTTGGCCTTCACCCTGGCCAGCGACCTGAAGCGCTGAGCCGCGCATGGCCCATCCGGCCTTGTCATCGACCTCGGCCTGCGTGTTCGACGCCTATGGCACGCTGCTGGACGTGAACTCGGCGGCCAAGCGATGCCGCGACGCGCTCGGGACCAAGGCCGATCCTCTCGCATCCCTCTGGCGTTCCCGGCAGCTCGAATATTCCTGGCTCAGGAGCCTGATGGGACGCCACGCGGATTTCTGGCAGGTGACCGGCGAGGCGCTCGACTACGCCATGGCGACGCTCGGCGTGGAAGACGCCGGTCTGCGGACGCGGCTGATGGAGCTTTATCTCGTGCTGGATGCCTATCCCGACGCCAAGGCCACGCTCGAGGCCTTGAAGCGCGCCGGGCGGCCCGCCGCCATCCTGTCCAACGGCTCGCCCATGATGCTGGCAGAAGCGGTCAAATCGGCCGGCATCGGCGATCTCCTTCAACACGTGATCTCGGTCGAGGATTGCGGCATCTACAAGCCGCATCCCAGCGTTTATGCGCTGGCAACCAAGCGCCTCGGCCTTCCGGCAGATCGCGATCTGCTTCGTCTCGTCCAATGCCTGGGACGCTGCGGGCGCGGCGCTGGCGGGATTCACGGTGGCCTGGGTCAACCGATCCTCCGCCAAGCCCGAGCGCCTGCCCGCCTCCCCCGCTGCCGAGATCCAATCGCTCGCCGGTTTACCGGCGTTGCTGAGGCTCTGATGCCCGAGGGCAAGACCCCGGCGCTGCCCGGAGCCGCCGAAATCGCCGAGGCCGCGGCGCGGATCGCGCCCTACATCGTGACCACGCCGCTTTTGTCTTCGCCCGCGGTCGATGCGCGTCTGGGATTCAATCTTCTGATCAAGGCGGAAAGCCTGCAACGCACCGGCTCCTTCAAGTTCCGCGGCGCCTTGAACGCGCTGCTGTCGCTCGGCAAGGACGCGCGCAAGCGCGGCGTGGTGGCCTATTCCTCGGGCAATCACGCCCAGGGCGTGGCGGCGGCGGCGCAATTGCTGGGCCTGCCCGCCTCATCGTCATGCCGGCGGACGCGCCGGCGATCAAGGCCGCCAATACCAGGGCTTACGGCGCCGAATTGGTGTTTTACGACCGCTACAAGGAAAGCCGCGAGGCGATTGCCGGACGCCTGTCATCCGAGCGCGGCGCCGCGTTGATTCCGCCCTATGACGATGCGCGCGTGATCGCCGGACAGGGCACGGCCGGGCTCGAATTGGCGCAACAGGCGAGCGCGATGGGGCTGCTTCTCGACGCCGTGCTGGCGCCGTGCAGCGGCGGCGGGCTGGTCGCGGGCGTGGCGATCGCGGTCAAAGGGACAAGCCCGGGAACGGCGATCTATGCCGCCGAGCCGGAAACCGTGGACGACATGCGCCGCTCGCTCGATGCCGGCCGGATTCTCGCCAACGACCCGGCCGCGCGCTCGATCTGCGATTGCCTGCTGGCGCCTTCGCCCGGCGTCATTCCCTTCGCCATCGCGCGGCGTCTGTTGGATGGCGGCCTAACCGCCAGCGACGATGAAACCTGCGGCGCCATGGCGATGGCGTTCGCCGATTACAAGTTGGTGCTGGAGCCGGGCGGCGCCGTGGCGCTGGCCGCGGTGCTGGCGCGCAAAGACGAATGGCGCGGCAAAACCGTCGCGGTCATGGCCTCGGGCGGAAACGTCGATACGGAGACCTTCAAGGCCGCGCTGGCGCGCGCAGCCGGCTAGTCGGCGCTGCCGGCCACGCCCTCATGGCTGCCGCGCATCTTCTCGAGCTGCTGGCGTTGCGGCGGCGACAGCTTCATGCCGTCGGCGGAGAAGCTCTCGATGCTGTCGACACGGCGGCTGTAGCCTTCGTAGACCGCGCCGGGTTCCATCTTCATCGAGACATAGACGATATCGGCGGTGACCGATGCGGTCGGTCCCAGCGCGACCGACACCGCGGTCAGCCGGCCGGAGAGATTGCCGTTGATGAGCGCGCTCTCGGCCTCGACCGTGCCGGTGATCGAGCCGCCCTCGCCGAGCGTCAGCTTGTGCACGACGAGATTGCCCGAATGCGTGCCGAGGATATGAACCTCGCCGTCGCTGACGATGTCGCCTTCGGATTTGAAACCTGCACTGAGGATCGAGGGCACGCCGCCGCGGCTTTTGCCGTTGCCGCCGTGGCTCGAAGCGCCATGCTTACTGTGATCGTGTTTGAACCACATTTTTGCCCGCCTCCAAGAATTTGGCGGGATCCAGCGGCCTGCCGTCGACGATGATTTCGTAGTGCAGGTGCGGTCCCGTGCTGCGCCCGGTACTCCCGAGTTCGCCTATTTCAAAGTGTGCACCAATATGCTGCCCACGCGCCACCAGAATGCGATGGAGATGAGCGAAGCGGGTCACGATGCCGTTGCCGTGATTGATGTCGACGGTGCGGCCATAGCCTTCCTTGACGCCGGTAAATGCCACCGTTCCGGGCGCGGTGCTGTAGACCGGCGTGCGGTAAGGCGCTTCGAGATCGAGCCCGGTATGGAACGCCTCGCGGCCGTTGAACGGATCGCGGCGCGGGCCGAAGCCGCTGCCGATCTGGTAGATTTTCAGCGGCGCGGTGAGCGGCAGCGTCTTGAGCAGCTTTTCCAACTGGGCCTGGCGCTCCTGATCCTGCAACGCGATGCCGGCCGGGCTGTTGAGGGCGACGAAGGGACCGCCTTGCGCCGAGGCTTGGGTGGCGACGGGGCCGATGCGGCTCAAGAGCCGCTCGACATCGAGGCCGGTGGAAGCAAGCAGAACTTCCAACTGACTCGCCATCCGGCCCCTGCCGCTATCGCCCCCGGCCGGACCGGCGCCGCGATTTTCAGCCACGGGCGGCGACGCCGGATTGTCGACCAGCGAATCCACCTGCTCGTCGTCGACCGGCGGCACCATGTTCGAGCCTTGCACGTTGCTAGGCGCGTTGGCGGCCGGCGGGACGAGGACCGGCGCGGCCTTGCCCGACTTGTCGTTGAGCAGGGCCCGGAAGCGGTCGCGCTCGAGCGTCACCTGCTGCAACTGCTGATCCTTGGCCGCCAACTGGCTCTTCATCTGGTCGTTGCGCAGCTTGGCGGCTTGCATGTCGGCTTCGAGCTGGCGCATGCGATTGGCCTGATCGGTGCGCTGCGCCTCGGAGCGTTGCAGCTCGAGGCGCGCGGCGTTCAGCGTCGCGGTCAGATCGTTGACGGCCTGGCCGCCATTCGCTTTGGCCATGGCGTCGTTGAGCGATGCGACCTGGGCCGCCAGCGCGGATATCTTGTCCTGGTCGGCGTTGTGCTGTTGCTCGAGCGCGCCGTATTGATCGTTGAGCGACGCGAGATGATGGTTCAGATCGGCCATCGCCGTGCCGTTGGCGATGGCGCGCGCGGCATCGGGCGTATCGGCATTGATGGAGAGGAGCGAGGAATTGTCGACGCCGGCGATCTGATCGAGCGTGCGATGCAACGCGACATATTGCGCGGAGAGGAAACCGGCGCTCGCAAGCGTGGCAAAACAGGCGATGACGACCATCGCTTGTAGCCAGCCCGGGAATCGGAGCGATCGAACGCCGCGCGAGCTCTTCAGCAATAGCTGACGCTCGGGAAACATCCGTCCCCCCAACCTGCGCAGTCCAGCGGCCAAATGCCCCCCGCTACCGAATGGTTGGTTCGGCGGTGCTTTGCCCTCTTCTCGAGGCATCGCACCTGAAACGGACCGGCTATCCAACTATGGGCCGGTCCGGGAAATGATACGCGGCTTTTGCCGCGCCCGCCTGCCGGTCTCACACCAGCCGGCACCGCGGACTTGGTAAAAATCCGCAGCCATCTGCCATTTTTAGGCTACAAATTCAGACCTTATTAGGCAAGTTGATTCAGCCCGGAAGCCCGCGCTGTGACAGCATTGTAATCTGATTTGTAATCCGTTGCTAACAATCGGAAAAGAATAACTGTAAGCCCCCCTGACGGCTTTATTAACGGCTGGCGAGTTGGGCGACCGGGCCTTTAGGCAACAGCGGGTTGGGCAAAGAGAGCCACCAGCCGGTCTCATTGATGGAGTAATAGGCCCGGTAATCGGCCGCCGCCGATGCCGGCACGATGCCGTCGATCAGGTTGTCGAGCAGCAATTCCTGGCCATCAACCGACACCGCCAGCACGGCGTGGTCGACCTGGCGGCGCACATCGCGCAACACCACCAGGCGCATCCGGTCGTTGGGCACGCCGAGTTCGCGCAGCAGCAGGAACTTGGCGATGGCGTAATCCTGGCACTGGCCGTTCTTGCGCATGAATTCGAACGGCGTCTCCCAATGCGCCGGATCGCCCCAATTCTGCACGGCCGAGACATAAGGGTGCGCGTTGATCGCATCGTTGACCGCTTCGAGCTGGCGGCGCAACGGCAGGCCGCGCAGGCGTTCGACCAGACCGGTCCATTCCGGCGGCGCGCAAGGCGATGCGACGGAATCGGCGGCGATGCAGGATGCGGCGCCGTCCTCGCGCTCCGCCTTCCAGCGCGCGAGCAGATCGGTCCAGCGCGCGAATGGGGCAAGGTTGGAGTAATGGATTTCGTGCTTGCCGAACAGCGGCGGCAGCGCCGCGATCTCCCCGGCCGGAACGGGTCCGAGTTGGTTCGCGAGCAGCAGCGTGACAATCAACAACCCCGCCGGTTTCCAACGGAAATGCGGCACGTCTCACCTCATCGTAAATTCGATGAGGGAAACTCTAAGTGGACAGATTTAAGCTTCGGCTAAGGCGGGAGAAGCCGCCGGAAGGCATGGTTAACGAACTATTTCAAAACCCAGATTAGGCAAAGCGGCCGGCCGCGCCATGCGATGACCGGAACCAGCCTGGCATTGGACGCCAGCACGCGGCCCGGCTCGATATTGACGATGCGCGCGGCATGCGGTTCGGTCCATTCGCGTCCCAGCCCCGCCCACAGCACCGCGAATTGCGGCTCGGCGCGGAAGCGGAAATGACGCAACGCCGGCTCGCCCAGAAGGCGGTCCTGATCCATGCCGACCCATTGGGCGAAGGCGCCGTTGACGGCGACGATGCGCTGGCCGGCATCGAGCAGCAGCCCCGGCGCGGGTGCGGATTGCACCAGCGCCAGCACGCTGGTGCGCTCGGCCGCGAGCTGGCGCGCGAGATCGGCGCGGCCGAGTTCCTCGACGCACAAGACGCGCAAGGCGGAGGCCAGATTGACGCCCGGGGCGCGGCTCTGCGCCATCTCGGCGACCAGGCGGTTGAGGCGCTGGCGGCGGCGGCGGGATATGGCCTCGAGCGCCTGCCAGTAACAGGCTTCGAGCCGAAGCGAATAACGCCGCCCGGCCAGTTGCAGGATGCGCTGCTCCCATTCCGCCCCCGGCGGCGGCTTTGCCCGCTCCGCTTCCGATCGCTCCGTCATGGATCCCGCCGCCCCTTAACTGGGGCTGAAAATAATCACAAGCCGGTGTATAGTTTTAACTATAAATCCTTTTGGATGGTTAATTTCGGCATGCGAGCATGGCGATATTAACCCGGAGCCACCGGAACCCCTTGGAGCCTAAGCGATGAGCCCGCGCCCTACCGGCAATCCCGCCGGCGACATACCGATCCCGCTCGGCGAGGAAGTCGCGCCCCATGCGGACAGTCCGGCGCAGCCGCCCGCCTTGACGCTGGCGCTCGAAGACCTGATCCCCGATGCGCGCAACGAGGTGGTCATTCTCGACCATTCCGGCCAGGAGATTTCCGTGGTGACCAGCGAGCCTGTCGCGTTCCAGGGCATCCTGGACGCGCATGTCACCGCCTCGGGGCATGACGTTTCGGGCTTTGCCTATTGCACTTTCGAAAGCGGACTGACGCTGTTCTACCCGCCCACGCACCATCTGCTGCTCGTCACCGACGAGAACCAGAGCTAGGACGATTTCTCAGCCGAAAACCGGCAGCATCGGCGCCATCAGCAGCCCGGCGATGGCGATGGGAATGCCGTAGGGGATCGGCATCTGTTTTTGCGCGAAGTCGGGAATCCTGCGCAAACTCGCCAAAATCGCGGTCTGCGCCAGCGGATGGCGCAACGCCAGCATGGCGAGCGCGAAAACCCCGCCGACGATCGCCACCATCGCCAAAAGCGGCATCACCTGGCCGAGCCCGGCCCACAGCGCCGTCGCCGCCAGCAACTTGACGTCGCCGCCGCCCATGAATCCCGCGGCGAACAGCACCGCGCCGCCGGCGAAGACGAGAAGCCCGGCCTCGATATGCGAAAGCCAATCCACATGCTGGCCGGCGGCCAGCGCCGCGAGCGGAAACGCCGCCGCCAAGGCAAGGGTGAGGTAATTGGGAATGCGCAGGGTGCGGAAATCGGACACTCCCGCCAGCACCAGCGGTAAGATATAGACCGCCAGCGCCGCTTCGCCGCCGAAGCCGAGATGGAGGAGATCCAAGGGGTGCGCCATGCCCGGATCATCGGCCGCCCGTGGTTAGCGAATTGTTAACGTATCCCCGCCCCGTCCACGGGAATTCTACCGCTCGGTCAGCGCGCGTTCCCGGGCCTTGAGAATGGGCTTCATCAGATAGGCCAGCACCGTCTTGTGGCCGGTCAGGATCTCGGCCGAGGCGGTCATTCCGGGCATGATCGGCAGGGGATGCGTGGCATCGCCGAGATAATTCTTGTCGGTGCGGAGCGTGACCCGGAAGAAGGTTTCGCCGCGCGGCCCGTCATCCTTGATGCTGTCGGCGCTGATCTGCTCGACCTTCGCCTTGAGCCCGCCATAGATCGAAAAATCATAGGCGGTGATCTTGACCGTGGCCTGCTGGCCCGGGCGGAGGAAGGCGATGTCGGCGGGCCGGATCTTGGCCTCGACCAGGAGCGTGTCTTCCAGCGGCACGATCTCGACCAGGTCCTGGCCGGGGCTGATCACCGCGCCGATGGTGTTGACCTTGATCTCCTTGACGATGCCGCGCACCGGGGAGCGCACCTCGGTGCGGTCGACGCGGTCGCGCTCGGCGACGGCTTTCTCGGAAAGCGCGTTCAACTCGGCGCTGTGCTTGTTGAGTTCGGCGCGGGCGTCGGACTGGAAGGCCGCGGTCTTTTCCTGAATGCGCCGGTTGGCTTCGTCGCGCGCCGCCTCGACGCGCGGCAGGCTCACCCGCACCTCGGCAAGCTGGCCTTCGAGATCGCTCACCATCTGTTCGTCCTTGACCAGATCGAGCTTGGCCGCCGCGCCCGATTGCACCAGAGGCGCGACGATGTCGCGTTGCTGCTTGGCCAGGCCGAGCGAGCGGGACAGCGATTCATCGCGCGTCTTCAATTCGGCGATTTCCTGCTGGCGTTGGGTCAGTTGATCGTTGAGCACGCCGATCGCGCTCTTGAATTGCACCATCTGGTTCTCGTAGAGCGCCTGCTCGCTGGCGACGATCTGCGGCGCCTCCTGCTGCACGTCGGCCGGGAAAACCGGATCCTTGCCCTGGGTCTCGGCATCGAGCCGCGCCATCATCGCCTTGAGCGTGAGCGCTTGCGTATGGCTGTCGCGATAAGCCGCCTGGGCGTTGGTATTGGATATCCGCAGGATGACGTCGTTGGCCTGGACCACCTGGCCTTCGTGCACCAGCATCTCGCTCAAGATGCCGCCTTCGAGATTCTGAATCACCTGCACCTTCTGCGAGGGAACCACCCGCGCCTCGCCGCGCGTGACTTCGTCCAATGTCGCGAAATTCGCCCAGACCAGGAACAGCACGGTGAATCCCGCGACGCACACCGTCAGCAGATAAGCGAAGCGATTGACCTCGCCGCTCAAGACGTCGCGATGGCCCGGCGCCAGGCTGGCGGCGCGGCGGCTCATGCCGGGCCTCCCGATGCAGCCACGCGCAGATTGCCCGTAGCGAGCTTCTCCAGCACCTTGTCCTTGGGCCCGTCGGCGACGACGCGGCCGCCTTCGATGACGATCAGCCGGTCGACGCTCGCGAGCATCGAGCTGCGGTGGGTGATGAGCAAGAGGGTCTTGCGCTCGAGCACCGGCTCGAGCCGTTCGCGCAGCCGGTTCTCGGCCGAGTTGTCCATGGCGCCGGTCGGCTCGTCCATGACCAGGATCGGCGGATCGAACAGCAGCGCGCGGGCGATGGTCACGGCCTCCCGCTGGCCGCCGGAGAGGAACCGGCCGTGTTCGCCCACGGCCATGTCGAAGCCATCGGGATGGCGCTTCACGAAATCGTCGACGCCGGCGATGGTCGCCGCCTTGAGGATGGCGCGGTGATCGGCATGGGGCGCCGCCAGCGCGATGTTGTCCTTGACCGAGCCGAAGAACAGGAATGCGTCCTGCGGCACATAGCCCAGGTTACGCCGCAGATCGGTCGGATCGATCTGCCTGATATCGGTGCCGTCGAGCAGGATCGCGCCCGAACTCGTCTGATAAAGGCCGGCGATAAGCCGCGCCAGCGTGCTCTTGCCCGAGCCGATACGGCCGATGATGCCGACCCGCTCGCCCGGGGATATCCGGAACGACACGCCGTTGAGCGCCGCATGGCTATGGCCGGGATAAGAGAAGGCGACGTTGCGGAATTCGATTTCGCCGTGCAGCTCCGGGCGCGACAGGAAGGTCTTGCCCGCCGGCCGTTCGAGCGGCAGGTGCATCACCTTGTTGAGCGCGGCGAGCGAGATGGTCGATTGATGGATCTTGACCAGCAGCGACGCGACCTGGGAGAGCGGCGACATGGCGCGCGCGGCCAAAAGCGAAGACGCAATCAACGCGCCGGTGGTCAGATCGCCGGAAGCGATCTTGAACACGCCGACCACCACCACCAGCACGTACACCAGGTTCTGCACGAAAAACGAGGTGTTGATGCCGAGCGTGGAAAGAAAGCGCGCCTTCATCGCCGTGCGCGAGGTCGCGCCGACAAAGCGTTCCCACAGCCGCTGGGCGCGGCCTTCGGCGCCGGCGATCTTGATGGTGTCGAGGCCTTCGAGCGATTCGACCAGGATGGCGTGCTTCTGGAAGCCCTCGCGCATGGTGCGGGTCATGATCTCGCGCAGCGAAACCTGCAGAAGGAATCCCACGCCCAAAAGCACCGGCACGGCCAAGAGCGGAATCAGCGCCACTTCCGGCCCCGCCACCAGGGCGATGACGAGGATGAAGAGCGCGGCGAAGGGAAGGTCGGCGAGCGCCACCAGCGTCGAGCTGGTCACCAGCTCGCGGAGAGTCTCGTACTCGCGCAGATTGGCGGCGAGCGCGCCGACCGAGCCCGGCCGCGCATCGAAACGGATGCCCAGGACATGGGCGAAGATGCGGCTTGCCAGCAATACATCGGCGTTCTTGCCGGCGGAATCGACGAAATAGCTGCGCGCGGTGCGCAGGATGAAATCGAAGACGAAGACCACGAACACGCCGCTCGCCAGCACCCACATGGTCTCGACCGCGTTGTTGGGCACGACGCGGTCATACACGTTCATGACGAAGAGCGGGCTGGCGAGGGTGAAGAGGTTGATGACGACCGAGGCCACCACCGCATGGGCGTAGATCCGCCAGAATTGACGCAGCGTGCCCCAGAACCAGGATTCGCGCGGCGGCGGCACGATGTCCTCGGTGCGGGCATCGAAGTGGTATTCCGCCCGGGCGATCAGCGCGCGGCCGATATAGAAGGCTTCGAGTTCGGGCAAAGGCAGCCGGACCGGCTCGCCGCGCGTGCCCGGCAGGATGATTTCGGCCTCGCCCATCTCCACCGCCGCCAGCACGCAAGCGCCGCCGTCGTTCAACAGCAGGAGACAGGGCAGATTGGCATGCGGGATCGCATCGAGTTCCACCTCGCGCCACACCGCGGATATCCCGGTGCGCGCAGCGGCGCGAAGCGCGAGTTCGGGCGAAATCGGTCCGTCCATCGCCGGCAATCCGGCACGCAATGCCTCGGGCGACATCGGCCGTTCCAACAGGCCGGTCAGTATGGCCAACGATCCCAGCAAAGGGTCGTTGGCAGCACGCGGCGCGGGCGCAGGTTTGCCCGCGCGCTTGCCCCGAACAATCCCGGGCCGGGTGGTTTCGGTGTCTTCGCTATCGATGGTCATGTCAGGCTACCGCCCCTTCTGCGCCGGGGCGCTAAGATTGCGGGCGCTCCGGACGCCGGGCCGGCGTGGTGGGATCGGCTTCGAGCGGCGCAGGCACGTTGAGCGCCTGGAGCATCTGGCCTTCGATCGCCAGTATCTTGTAGGACGAGAACACCGCCTGCTCCTGCGCCGTGACCATCTTGATCTGAGTCCGGAACACTTCGCTTTGCGCGTCGAGCAGATCGAGCAGGCTGCGCGTACTCATCTGGAACTGCTGGTCATAGGCCGAGCGCACTTCCTGGTCGTGCTGCACCGCGCTCGTCAACAGCGGCACTTGACGCGAGGCCGCCTCATAGCTCGCCCAAGCCTTGCGCAAATCCTGCTCGGATTGCATCAACGCCTCGAGCCGCGTGGTGCGCGCTTGCGCCACCTGGGCATAGGCCGCTTCGCGGTTGTGGATGTCGCTGCCGCCGGCGTAGAGATTCCAACGCATCACGACCAGCGCGCGCGCTTCATTGTCTCGGCCGGGAACGCCGCCGACATTGTGATTGTGATCGCCGCCGGCCTCGAGCGTGACGACCGGGTCAAAACGGGAATCCGCCAATTCGACCGCCGCCTTGGCGGAATCGATATCGGCCTCGCGGGCTTTCACCGTCGGATTGGCGTTTTGCATGATGTGGACGCTGGCATCGACATCGGTCGGCAGCACGCCGACCGGAACCGGCGCGTCTTCGAGCGTGCCCGGAGCCTGGCCGACGATGGTGAGGTAGCGCGCCTCGGCATCGGCCAAGTCGCCGCGAATCTCGTCGCGCTCGGCCTGAGCCTGCTCAAGGCGGCTCTGGGCCTGGGCCAGATCGGCGGCGCGGCCGGCGCCGCCGTTGGTGCGGGTCTGAATGCGATCGACCAAAGCCTGGTGGGCTTGGACATTGTCGTTAGAAAGAGCGTAGATGCGGCGCAGGCGCACCACATCGAGATGAGCCTCGACCGCGTCGAGGCCGACATACTGCGAATTCTCGAACACGCGGAAGGCGGCGGAGCGCGAGCGGCCGAGCTGATGATCGACTTCGGCGGTGGTGGCGCCGCCGTCATAGAGCTTTTGCGTCAACACCGCCGACAATTCCTCGCGGATGTGCTGGCCGCTGGAGCCTTGATCGAAGATGTTCTCGGTGTATTCGGGACCGAGCGAACTGCGCATGTCGATCTGCGGCAAATAAAGGCTGCGCGCGCGCCGCAATTCGGAATCGACCTCTTGGCGGTTGTTTTCGAGGGACAGGATCTTGGGATTGCTCTGGACCGTCAGGCGCACGGTGTCGCTCAAGGTCTGCGCCCGCGCGCCGTTCCAAGCGCCGGGGCTCACCGCCAGCAGCGCCGCCAACGCCACGCCGGCGCGTAGCGCCAAACGCCACTTCGTCACTGCAGTCCTCGTAACCATCGTCTCTGACACCAGCGTTTTTGTTCGACCGCGGACTTGCGCCCGTTAACAAGTATTAATGAAAGTGTCAAAATATTCGACAGAGGTGTAGCAAGTAATTACAAGTCATGGTTAAGGTTTATCAGAGTATGTTACGAATATATTCTATAAAAATTGACGCGTCTACTGCATTTTATATTAACAAATTAGATTTTTTGTGCTGTTGAGCGATTTCTATATTAACCATGCTTAATCCACGCCGGTAAATCCGCGCCGAAACCGGCTTTTCCGTCCCTATCCGGAAAGCGCAACGCGGCCAAGGCCGCGGCGGATATGCTAGGGAGGAGCCCGCAACCCTTTAGCCGCCATGCCGCAAAACATTCCAATCGCGACCGATCTCAACTCTCTGATCGACGCCGAGACCTCCGGTTCGCAGCTTTGGCTCCGGCCGCTCGGGCTGCTCGCCGGCAAGCTCGCGGTCCAGGCGGTCGAACAGCAACTGGCGCTGCCGCTGGCCGGGGGAACCAAGGCCTTCGCCGCGGCCGAGTTGCTGGCGCGGCGGCGCGGCGAGGTTGCGGCCGCGGTGGCAACCCTGCCCCGGCTGCGCTCCTGGACGGAGAAACAGAGCACGCCGGTCAAGACGCGCATCACCCGGCTGTTGGCGTCGCTGGCGGAAAAGCGTCCGCCCTGGGCCGGGCTCGCGCTCGACCGGCCGGCGATCATGGGAATATTGAACGTGACGCCGGACAGCTTCTCGGATGGCGGCGCTTTCATCGATCCGGTCCGCGCCACCCAACACGGCCGCGCGCTCTTAAGCGCCGGAGCCGACATTATCGATGTCGGCGGCGAATCGACCCGGCCCGGCGCCGCGCCGGTTTCGCCGCAGGAAGAGCTGCAGCGGGTGGAACGGGTGGTGCGGGAGCTCGCCGGAGCCGGAGCGGTCGTCTCGATCGATACGCGCCACGCCGCTGTCATGGAAGGCGCGCTCACTGCCGGCGCGCGCATCATCAACGACATCACCGCGCTGGCGGGCGATCCGCGCAGCCCGGCAGTGGCGGCGCGGGCCAAGGCGTTTGTCGTGTTGATGCACATGCAAGGCGAGCCGCAAACCATGCAGGCGGCGCCCCAATACGATCTCGCCTCGATCGACATCGCGGACTATCTCGACGGCCGGATCGCCGCCTGCGAGGTTTCGGGCGTGGCCAAGACGCGCATCGTGGTCGATCCCGGCATCGGCTTCGGCAAGGGACCGGCGCATAATTTCGAGATTCTGGCGCGGCTCGCGCTGTTCCACGGCCTGGGTTGCGGCGTATTGGTCGGGGTGTCGCGTAAATCATTCATCGGCACGCTGACCGGAGCGCCGGTCGGACAACGCCTGCCCGGCTCGCTCGCCGGCGCGCTCCATGCCTTCGGCCAGGGCGTGCAGATCTTGCGCGTCCATGACGTCGCCGAAACCCGCCAGGCGATAGCCGTAGCGCAGGCGATCGAAGCCGGCGCCTGAGCTTCAAGCCGATATTGCTTTAACGGCGGCGCTCGATGATTACGCCGACGCTTTCCATTTCGGGATAAACATCGAGCTTTTCGACGCTGACGCGCACGCCTTCGACGCGCCGGTCGGCGAGGCAGAGTTTCGCCACCCGATCGGCGAAGGTTTCGACCAGATTGATATGCCCACCCGATGCTATGCGCTTGATGCCTTCGACAATAGCCTCGTAACTGAGCACGGCGGCGATTTCATCGCGTCCCGGCACTTCGCCCTTGAGGCCGATTTCGACGCCGATGCGCAGGCGCGGCGGCCGGGTTTTCTCATGCGCGTGGACGCCGATGCGCGCCACCAGGACGAGATTGCGGATGAAGATGCTATAGGGCCCGGCACTCCCTGCCACGGCAGGGGGCCGCGCCGATCCGGCGAGCATGGCATCGTCCTTCATGGCGCGAAGCATGCCCGAGGGCATGAGGCGGCGCAATCCCGCTAGTTGTCGCGTCCGGCGATTTCGGCCTGCCAGGGCGCGAGGCGCCGCTCGAATGCGCCGATCAGGGCGTTGAGGCCGGTCGCCAGCAGCACCAGCACCACCACGGGCACGAACATCTTGGCCGTATCGAAATTATTGGCCGAGTTGATGATGATGGCGCCGAGGCCCGAAATCGCCGTGAAGAATTCCGCGATCACCATGGCAACCACGGCGCGCCCCACTGCCAGGCGGAGACCGACGACGATATAAGGCAAGGTCGCCGGCAGCACGATACGGCGCAGAATGACGGCGTTCGGCGCGACGAAAGACTTGCCGACATCGATCAGACTCTTGGGCACGGAGGCCACCCCCGCCCAGGTGTTGATGCAGATCGGGAACACCGACATCAGCAGCACCACCGCCGCCTTGACCTTGAAACCGAGGCCGAGCCACAACATCAGCAGCGGCACCAGCGCGACGAGTGGCATGGCATAGCCGGCGGTTACATAAATGCCGAGCGCCGCCTCCATGGTGCGGAAACGGCCGATCACCAATCCCAGCGGCACGCCGATGGCGATCGCCAGCCCATAACCCGCGGCGAAGGGTTGCAGGCTCTGGGCCAGCGCCGCCGGGAGCTCGCCCGAGCGGGTCATATCCCAGAACGCCACCAGGATCGCGCTCGGATAGGAGCCGAACACCGGATTGATGTCGCGGCCGAAGAATTCCCAGACCGAGAGAAAGAACGCGACCGACAGGCAGGTGATCAGCCAGCGCGGCATTTTGTTTATTCGGCGATGCGCTTCAATGCGTCGGCGCGGACATCCGGCGCCACGTATTTGCTCAGATCGATCGGTTGCGGCAGGGTTCCCGCCTGGACCATCTGCTGCTGCATCCAGTCGAGCTTGCCCATCGGGATCGCCAGGGTCGGATCGACGCCGCCGCTTTTGGCCTGGTCGAAGATGTAGGCCGGGCGCGGATCGTCGGATTTGATTCCGGTCAATTCCTGCGTCAGCGCGATGGTTTCGTCCTTGTGCGCCAGCGCATAATGCAACGCGTCCATCTCGGCGGCCAGGAATGCCACCGCCAGGGCACGTTTCTGATTCAGCACTGCCCCGGGAACCATGATGCAGATGCGCATGAAATTGGGCAGCGCGTCTTGCCCGCGCACCAGCAGCTTGAGGCCCTCCTTCTGCGCGATCGGCGTGTATTCGCCCGACACCACCGCGGCATCGACCACGCCCGCCTGCAACGCCTTGTAGCGGTCGAGATCGCTGCCGAGGTTGGCGAAGGTCACGTCACTGGGCGATATGTGATTTTGCGCCAGCACGGCGCGCACCAGCGTATCGGGCATGGCGCCGGGCGCGGAGATGGCGAAGGTCTTGCCCTTGAGTTGGGCGATCGAGGTGACGCTGGCCTTGGTGAAGATGCCGTGCGGCAGGCCCGGCCATTGGCAACCGAGCACCCGGATATCGGCGCCGTGGGCGTCGGCAGTGATGGCGACCGGCGCGCCGCCCTCGAAGCTGTCGAGCTCGCCGGCGATGGCCGCCTGAACCTCGGGAACGTCGCTCTTGAACTGACTGATCTCGATCTTGAGACCGTATTTCTTGGCGAAGTCGTGGCGCGTTATCATCATCAATATGCCGGCATCGCTCTTGGCCTCGAGCATGCCGTGCCGCCAGGTCTGGAGTTCCTGCGCCCAGGCAGGCGGCGCACAGACTGCCGCGACGATCGGGCTTGCGAGCGCGAGCCACGCCGCCAAGGCCGCAATCCCCCCACGTTTGCCAATGCGGATTTTCATGCCTTATCCCTCCCCCTCGCCGCGGATTCCTAAAACACCGTCCGCTTTGCCCAATTATGGCTTAGGTCGGAACTCATATATAAAGAGCCCACCATGGCCAAGCATAGATGACGGAAACGGCCCAAAGCATCGAATTCGAAAACGGCCTGCCCTGGCCAAGGCGGTTGTGGGCTGTTTTGACCGTGGTCATAGCGGTCTCGATGTCGGTGCTGGACAGCTCGATCGCCAATGTCGCGCTTCCGACCATCGCCGAGAGCCTGAAGGCGAGCCCGGCGAGTTCAGTCTGGGTGATCAACGCCTACCAACTGGCCCTGATGATCATGCTGCTGCCGCTCGCTTCGCTGGGCGACATATATGGCTATAAGCGGATCAATCTTTGCGGGCTGGCGGTGTTCACGCTGGCCTCGCTCGGCTGCGCCGCCTCGAACTCGCTATTAATGCTGGCGGCGATGCGCGCGGTGCAGGGCGCGGGCGCGGCCGCGCTGATGAGCGTCAACGCCGCGCTGATCCGCTCGATCTATCCGCGCGTCATGCTCGGCCGGGGTCTCGGCATCAACGCCTTCGTGGTAGCGACATCTGCCGCCGCCGGGCCGACGGTGGCCGCCGGCATTCTGTCCGTGGCGTCGTGGCCCTGGCTGTTCCTGGTCAACCTGCCCTTGGGCGTGATCGCGTTGACGCTGGCGCCGCGCATGCTGCCGTCCAACCGGCGCTCGCATCATCGCTTCGACGGCTTGAGCGCAGCTCTCAACGCCCTCACCTTCGGCCTGCTCATCACCTGCATCGACGGCTTCGGTCATGGCGAAAGCCCCGGCCTGATCGCGATCCAGTTCGCGCTGATGGCGGTCTCCGGTGCGGCATTCGCCATCCAGCTCAAACTTTCGCCTTTTCCGATGCTGCCGATCGATCTGTTCGCGCGGCCGATCTTCGCCTTGTCGGTGGCGACCTCGGTGTGCTCCTTCATCGCGCAGAGCCTGGCGCTGGTTTCGCTGCCGTTTTATTTCGAACACGACCTTGGACTGTCTCAGGTCACGACCGGGCTCTTGATAACCCCCTGGCCGCTCGCCATCGCCGTGGTCGCGCCCATTTCCGGACATTACTCCGACCGTTATCCCGCCGGCATATTGGGCGGCATCGGGCTCGGCATTTTGAGCATGGGGCTGGTGCTGTTGGCATTCCTGCCGGCGCATCCCGGCTATGCCGACGTGGCGTGGCGCATGACGGTCTGCGGCGTCGGATTCGGCATTTTCCAGTCGCCCAACAACCGCGCGATCCTGGCATCGACGCCGCGCGAGCGCAGCGCCGGCGCCGGCGCCATCATCTCGACGGCGCGGCTCTTGGGGCAGACCAGCGGCACGGCGCTGGTGGCGCTGGTGTTCGGCCTGGCCGCGGCGCAACCCGGGCCGGAAACGGGCAGCGAAACCATCGCTATATTGATGGGCGCCGGATTTTCGGCCGTGGCCGCCCTGGTGAGTTGCCTGCGGCTGATAAATTTCGACACTCCCGGAAAATCCGGCCCGGGGAAACCCGGTGAGGAAGCCTGAACGCCCGGCGGAAATGGGTGAACCCCGCGGATTGACGTAACGCGCGATAAAATGTCAAACAAGGCCCACTGTCAGATCGAGGCGGACGGTAACGGGAGACGACATTGAAGGACAGCAGCAGCAGGATTCTCACCACCCATGTCGGCAGCCTCATCCGTCCGCCCGAATTGCTGGAATTCCTGCGCGCCAAGCAGGCGGGCAAGCCTTACGACCAAGCGGCGTACGCCAAGTGTCTCAAGGACATCGTGGCCGCGGTGGTGCGGCGGCAGGCCGAGGCCGGAATCGACATCGTCAGCGACGGCGAATTCGGCAAGGCGATCAGCTGGTCGCAATATGCGCTCGAACGGCTGGCGGGATTTGAACGCCGGCCTTTCGTCGGCCGGCAATCCCTTCGCGCGCGGCGCCGACCGCGCGCGCTTCGCCGAATTCTACGCCGAGTTGGACGCAAGGGAAGCCGAGGCGACGACGTCGGAATCGATCGTGGTCGGGCCGATCCGTTACACCGGCCAGGCGGCGCTGCAACAGGACATCGACGACTTCAAGGCGGCGCTCAAAGGCGTGAAGGTGGAAGAGGCGTTTCTGCCGGTGGCGGCGGTTTCGAGCGTCATCCCCGACAAGAAGAACGAGTACTACAAGAGCGACGACGAGTTGCAGATGGCGGTCGCCGAGGCGATGCGCACCGAATACAAGATGATCGTCGATGCCGGATTCCTGGTGCAGCTCGACGATGCGCGCGCCGCCGTCACCTTCGACCGCATGGTGCCGCCCAAGACCTTCAAGGAATACCGCCAATGGCTCGAGCACCAGATCGAGATCATGAACCATTCGCTCGAGGGCATTCCCCAGGATCGCGTGCGCTATCACGTCTGCTGGGGCAGCTGGCCCGGGCCGCACACCACCGACGTGCCCTTGCGGGACATCGTCGACATCATTTTGAAAGCGCGCGTCGGCGCCTTCGTCATCGAGGGCGCCAATCCGCGCCACGAGCATGAATGGAAAGTTTGGGGCGACGTCGATCTCAAGGGCCGGATCCTGATCAGCGGCGTCATCAGCCACGCCACCAACGTGGTCGAGCATCCCGAACTGGTGGCCGAGCGCATCGTCAGGCTGGCGAAGCTGGTGGGGCGCGAGAACGTGATCGCCGGCACGGATTGCGGCTTCGCCCAGGGGCCATTCTACCGCCGCGTCCATCCCTCGATCATGTGGGCCAAGCTCGAAGCGCTGAGCCAGGGGGCGAAAATCGCTTCGAAGCAGCTCTGGGCCGCCAAGAAGGCCGCAAAGACCGGGGCCAAACGGCGCAAACGCGCCTAGAAGCCTACTGGGTTTTCCTGCCCACTCTGCCCACCCCGCTTTTCCTTCGATCGAGCGCAGTTATGCCGGCTTGGCCCACCTTCGCGCCGGAGACATTCAGGAGTCGCGTCTTAGATGCCTAATTCATAAGCGATTATTAGTGGGATAAATCCCACGATATTGCCCACTTATAAAGTGGGCGATATTGTGGTTGACCCGACCCGCTTCCACGACTGAAATCCCGCGACAAGAACAAGCCGACTTGCGGGGAAGGAACGACGGATTTGGACAGCCAATCGCTGTTGCAGGAAATCTCGGGATATTGCCGGCGCGTGGGCATGGCGGAATCCACTTTCGGCCGCCTCGCCGTCAATGACGGCAAGCTGGTCAGCCGCTTGCGCTTCGGCGGCCGCGTCACGGTCGAAACCGTGGAGCGGGTGCGCAACTTCATCGGCCGGCACCTCGGCGCCGGCGAAGCCGCGCCGCATCCCGCCAAACCCGCGCCCGCGCCGGCCAATGGCGCCGCGCCCGCCTCGGCCACGGCCCCGGCCGGCGCCACCGACAAGAATTTCCGCTTCTACGACAACCGCCAGAAATATCTGCTCTTCGTCAACACCTGCGGCGAGAAATGGGTGGTGGCCGAGCGCGTCGGGCTCGAAATCGCCAGCATCCATCCGCGCCCGCCGGGCGTACGCGTGTTCGACGCCGGCATCGGCGACGGCACCGTGCTCGAACGCGTCATGCGCACGCTTCACCACCGCTTTCCCACCACGCCGCACTACATCGTGGGCAAGGAGATCAGCCTCGAGGACGTGCGCCTCGCGCTCGAAAAAATGCCGGACCGCCTGTTCGAGCATCCGACCACCGTGCTCATCCTCACCAACATGTACTATTCCGAGGCGCCTTGGCTGACGCCGAATTCGGTCAACGCCGCAACCAGCATGGTGTGGCACGAGGTCGGGCTGACCGGCAGCACTTCGCATGAATTCGAGCAGCAGATCACCGAGCTCCAGCCTTTCCTGAGCCGGAACTGGCGGGCCAAGATGAGCAAGACCAGCGGCAATCCGATCTATGAGAAGCCGGTGGTGCTGGTGCTCTACCGCGAGGACTACAAGTTGCTGCTCGATCAATTGCGGCCGAAACGCGGCGTCACGCGCGCCGATTACGATCTGATCATCGCTTCGCAGCCCTATCGCGCCCGCGCCTCGATCGAATTCAAGGCGCAGAAGGTGCTGGCGCCGCTGGCGCGCGCGCTTGGGCCGGGCGGACGGCTGATCGGCATTCACGCTCACGGGCACGACCCCGGGCTCGAAATCATCCGGAAGATCTGGCCGGACGAAAGCCCGTTCCAGCACGACCGCCATCAGCTGTTGCGCGCGGTCAAGGCCGAGCTCGGGCCCGCCGGGCGCGATTTGAACTTCAACGCCTATGCCGATGCGCGCTCGCTGTTCCGTTACGACATGCATACGCTGCCGAGCGAAGTGGGAGAATCGATCGGCACTTCGACGCTGTTCGCCGCCTGGAACGCGGCCATCTACGTGGCGCAGATCGAGGACCAGCGGCTCGAGGCGGTAATTTCCAACAGCGCCTATCTCGATGCCACCCGCGAGGTGCTGCAAAAGCACGGCGGTTTGTGGTTCTGGGACGAATCCTTCGTGATCTCGCGCAAACGGGATTCCACCTGATGCCGGCGGCGTCGCGGCCCGACGGCAACGCGGCCGCGATCCCCCCGGAAGTGGTGCGGCAAAGGATCATCGATCTCGTCCGCGACGCCACCCTGGAGCTGCCGGCACGCGATCGCGCCCATGAGGATGCCTACCGCGACTTGATCGCGCCGGGCAAGCCGCTCTACATCAACTTCGGCCCGCGCGACTCTCCCGCCGGAACGATCGACGCCGCCCGGCAATTGAAACGCGCGGGCTTCCATCCGGTGCCGCATATCGCCGCGCGCTATCTGACCGGGAAGGTGCAGCTCGACGATTTCCTGGCGCGGCTCAACGGCGAGGCCGGGGTCGGCGAGGCGCTGCTGGTCGCCGGCGACCGCGACAAGCCGGCGGGGCCGTTCACATCCAGCCTGGAACTGATCGAAAGCGGCGCCTTCGAGAAACACGGCATCACGCGCATCGGCATCGCGGGATATCCCGAGGGGCATCCGAAAATATCCCTGCGCGCGCTCGACAACGCGCTCAGGCTCAAGATCGCCCGCGCGAGTCTGGCCGGGCTTGCCCCCACCATCATCACCCAATTCGCCTTCGACGCGCAGCCGATCCTCGACTGGCTCCGGCGCATCCGCGGCGACGGCGTCGCGGCGCCGCTGCGCGTGGGATTGGCCGGGCCGGCCAACATCGGCACCCTGACCAAATACGCGATGCGTTGCGGCATCGGCAATTCCCTGCGCATGCTGATGGGCCGCCAGGCCGCGGTCGCCCGGCTGCTCACCGAATCCGGACCCGAGCCGGTGATCGGCGATCTCGCCCGGGCCGATGGCGATTCGCTCGGCATAACCGGGCTGCATTTCTTCAATTTCGGCGGCATCGCCCGCACAGGAACATGGATGCGCGCCATCAGCCGGGGTAATTTCACCCTCGCCGTCCGGGGGACGGGTTTCAAGGTCAAATTGATGACAACCGTAAAGACCGATTGGGAAATAGCGTCGGCGGCCAAGCTCAAGCCGATCGCCGAGATCGCATCCGGCCGGCTGGGCATTCCCTTGGACAGCGTCGAGCCCTACGGCTTGACCAAGGCCAAGATCGGCATGGGCTTTATCCGCGAGGCGCTGGCGACGCGTCCCAACGGCAAGCTGATCCTGGTGACCGCGATCAATCCGACCCCGGCCGGCGAAGGCAAGACCACGACCACGGTGGGCCTGGGCGACGCGCTCAACCTCATCGGCAAGAAGGCGGTAATCTGCCTGCGCGAGCCGAGCCTGGGGCCCTGCTTCGGCGTCAAGGGCGGCGCCGCCGGCGGCGGCTATGCCCAGGTGGTGCCGATGGACGACATCAATCTGCACTTCACCGGCGATTTCCACGCCATCGGCGCCGCCAACAACCTGCTGGCGGCGATGATCGACAATCACATCTATTGGGGCAACGAGCTCGGCATCGATCCGCGCCGCGTCTCCTGGCGCCGCTGCCTCGACATGAACGACCGCGCGCTGCGCTCCATCGTCTCCTCGCTCGGCGGCGTCGCCAACGGCTTTCCGCGCGAGGACGGCTTCGACATCACCGTGGCGAGCGAGATCATGGCGATACTGTGCCTTGCCACCTCGCTCGAGGATCTGCAACGGCGGATCGCCAACATCATCGTCGCCTCGACCCGCGACCGCAAGCCGGTGCGCGCCAGCGCGCTCAAGGCCGAAGGCGCGCTGGTGGCGCTGTTGAAGGACGCGCTCAAGCCCAATTTGGTGCAGACGCTGGAAAACAACCCCGCTTTCATCCATGGCGGTCCCTTCGCCAACATCGCCCATGGCTGTAATTCCGTGATTGCGACCACCCTCGCCTTGAAGCTCGCCGATTACGTCGTCACCGAAGCGGGTTTCGGCGCCGATCTCGGCGCCGAGAAATTCTTCGACATCAAGTGCCGCAAGGCCGGCTTGAAGCCCGACATGGCGGTGGTGGTGGCGAGCATCCGCGCGCTCAAGGTGCATGGCGGCGTGGCCAAGGCCGAGCTGGGATCGGGCAACCCGGCCGCCGTGACCAAGGGCCTCGCCAATCTGCAGCGCCATTTGAAGAACATCGCGCTTTTCGGCGTGCCGGCGATGGTGTGCCTCAACCGTTTCGGCACCGACACCGATGCCGAGATCGCGGCCGCGATCGACGGCTGCAAGGCGGCCGGGGTGAAGGCATATGTCTGCGAGCATTGGGCCAAGGGGGGCAAGGGCGCGGTCGAGCTGGCGCGCGCGGTGGTGGCGGGCATCGATGAAAACAAGGCGGATTTCAAGCCGCTCTATCCCGACGCCATGCCGCTCCTCGACAAGATCCGGACCATCGCCGAGCAAGATCTACGGCGCGGCCGGGATCGAGGCGTCCAAGGCGGTCACCGACCGCCTCAAGGAGATCGAGCAGATGGGCTTCGGCCATTTGCCGATCTGCATGGCCAAGACGCAATACAGCTTCACCGCCGATCCCGATCGGCGCGGCGCGCCCAGCGGGTTCACCCTGCCGATCCGCGAGATTCGGCTTTCGGCCGGAGCCGAATTCGTGGTCGCGCTCTGCGGCGACGTCATGACCATGCCGGGATTGCCGCGCGTGCCGTGCGCGGTCGGCATCAGCGTGAGTGCGGAAGGCCAGATTTCCGGTCTATCCTGAGGGGATGGCAGACGAGCTTGCCGACCGGCGCGCGATTATGGCCTGGCGGCGCGACCAGCGCGCCAGGCTGATCGAGGCGCGGCGCGCCTTGAGCACGGCCGCCCACCGCGCCGCCAGCCGCGCGATCGAAGGACAGCTGGAAGCGCATTTCCCCGATCTGGCGACGCTTCGGGTCGCCTTCTATTGGCCGTTCCGGCGCGAATTCGATCCCCTGCCCTGCGTCAAGCAATGGGTCGCGCGCGGCGGCGCCGTGGCGTTGCCGGTGGTGGTGGAAAAGAACCGGCCGTTGGAATTCCGCCCGTGGCGTCCCGGCGCGAAGATGGCGCTCGGCGTCTACGACATTCCCTATCCGGCCGAAGGCGAAGCCGTGACGCCCGAGGCGCTGCTGGTGCCGATGGTCGGTTTCGACCGCGCGGGCTATCGCCTGGGCTATGGCGGCGGCTATTACGACCGCACCCTGGCAGCCTTGCCGAAAAAGCCGCTTTGCATCGGCATCGGCTTCGCGTTGGGGCGCATCGACAGCATCCATCCGCTGCCCCACGACATACCGATGGATTTCATCGTCACCGAGGAGATGACCGCGCGGCGCGTCAGCGGCCGGCTTCAGGCGATGTGAGCCAGGACGTGGACTGATGCCAACCAATGTCCGCTTTCGGGGGCAAACCGGACATTCCAATGTCATGCCGCCACGTCCGCTTCCGACCCATAGCGGACATGGAGCCCGATCGGAATTTGAGGTTGTCAACGGTCAGATGATGATGCCGAGAATGGACACGAGCTAATTAACGCAAAGGTTGCCGTGTAAGGAACTTCGAGATAATTGACATTGGGTAATCCAATTCAACAATCGATTATTCCAAAAGCATGGGGTCTGGCCTCCACGTTAATTCATTCGATTGTTGCCATCCCGCCACAGGGCGCGACAAACTAATGTTTCACTCGCCAATTTATTACGTATCGACTTTTTCATTGAGTTCTCCTGTTACAATCAAAAATCGTTCTCTGCGGTTTGTTTCGTGTCGCGGGGGAAAGAGTGATGTTCAGGGGGGGGGATGTCTGTTGTGCGTGCGCCCGCAATGGGCCGTAATGCGGATGCTGGACTGTGGTTGTACCGTGCGGCACTCGCCTTCGTCGCGTTGGTTTTATCGCTGGGTTCGGCTCAAGCCTATTACGTGAATCCGCACGAGTGCTAACCCAACCCGACTAGTACAACCCTCAGCGTCACGCCCACGACCCAAGCGGCGGGTTCGCCGATCACCTTTTCGGCTGTTGTCAGCGGACAAATAATTTCCTGTCCGTGCGGGCCCGCCTTCATCGTCATCGATGGCGTGGACGCCGGGTCGACCGGCGCCGTGAACGTATCAAACGCCAGTCACGTTGACCCTCAGCAGTCTGAGCGTAGGCCAGCATTCCGCTTATGCGGAGTTCTTCTCGTCCCACCGGCGTGAACATCGCCAGCCATTCGGTCACCATAACATTCACGGTGGTGGCGACTTTGACTCAGGCGAACCTGGCCAATACCTCGATCGAGAATCTCGGCCAGTCCGCGCATTACGTGGTGCATAGCACCGCCGGCGTGGCAACGGCAACCGATTTTGCCGATGATGTTCGGACTTAGGTCGGGACCCTGTTCGGCGAGGACACCGGCGGCGGTTCGGTGATCGCGGCCGGAGGCGGCAGAAGCAGCGGCGGCAACGATGCGGGCGGCAATGGCGGCGCGCTTGGCGGCCTGGGCCGGCTCCAACCCCACCACGCGGCAGGTGCTTATCCAGCTGGCCCAGGTGGCGCAAGGACTCTTCACCCAAGCGGTCAGCGGCGGCAGCCTGTTCTCCGGCGACAAGCAGCTCGCCGCCGCCTCGCCCGGAGCCGCTCGCCTTCGGCAGTCGACCGGCCGTTCGGCGGCTTCCTGCGCGCAACCTATTCCGGCGTCGGCAGCGATCAGTCCGGCGCGCAGTACGGCGGCAAGGTTCAGGTCTACACCGGCGCCGGCGATTACAAGTTCACGCCCGATTGGGTCGGCGGCATCGCCGTCAACTATGAGACCGGCAAACATCACCACCGCCTACAATAATGGCCGGCAGACCGATACGGGCGTCACCGTCTGGCCCTATGTCGCCTGGCACTTCGCTCCGCATTTCGTGTGGGATACGATGTCGGCGCCGGCTGGCTCACCTATAACGTCAACCAGAGCGCCACCGGCACGCCATCCGCGGCCGACAACGGCCAACCGCTATATGGCATCGAGCGACGTGACCGGCACTTATGCCTTCGGCCACGTCTCCGTCCTGCTGGCGGTTGGCGTGCTCACCGTGTTCGAACTCGACAACGGATTCGTCGACAGCGCCGGCGTCCAGCAAACGAGTTCGAGCGTGCGCATCGGCCGGCTCCACGGCGGCGGCGAGGTCGGCTACAACATGGTCATGCCCGGCTTTCCGGTCGTGATCGCGCCCTTCGCCAAGGCGGTGCTTCAATACGACCTGCTGAATGTCATCTGCTTCGCCCGGTCACCGCCAACGGCACTCTGGTCGGCGAGACCACGGTGAGCGGCGTGCTCGGCGGCGGCATCGACGCGCGGTTCACGGACTTGGTCATGTTCCGTCTCTATTTGACCTACGACACCGTGCTCGGCGCGTCCTATATCAGCCAGTGGCAGGCCAAAGGCCAAGTCCGGGTGAACCTGCCGTTCTGAGACGTTTGCTGCGGCCCGCTCGCGCCACACATGCGGTTTGAAGGAATTACGGGATGTCCGCTTATGGGGCACAAAGCGGACATGGCGGTGATCGGCACCGTAATGTCCGCTGTTGAGGGCAAAGCGGACATTCCAATGTCATGCCGCTATGTCGCCTTTTGACCCAAAGCGGACATTGGCAAGCCACCCCGGGGCGTGTTTATGTTGGAAGGATGTACCGCGGCATTTCGCGTTAGCGGCAAGTTTTCCCGAGACAACCTGTCAGTATGAAAAACCCGGTCTTTCGTCTTCTGCCCGGGGTAATGCTATGCATAGGCATTACCCTCTTGGCCGGCGTTCTGCAATTGGCCGAACAGCATTTCACCGGGGAAGCCTATGTGGAAGCGCTGGTGCTGGCGATCCTGGTGGGTGTCGCTGTCCGGACGTTGTGGGGCCCCCGGCGCGCTGTGGTTGCCGGGCATAGAGTTTTCCGCCAAGCTGCTGCTTGAGATCGCCGTCATGCTGCTAGGCGCTTCGGTCCCCAGCGGGACCGCGCCTGCGATCGGCCCGCCCTCGATGCTGTGGGAATCGTCGGCGATTGTCGCCGTGGCTTTTGGGCTTCAGCTACGTCAATCTCCCGCGCGCTGGGCTTGCCGCGGCGCATGGCCATTCTAAGTGGCCTGCGGCAACTCGATCTGCGGCAATTCCGCCATCGCCGCCGTTGGCGCCGGTGATCGGCGCGGATGGGGGACGACGTGGCCCTCCTCCATCGCGTTCACCGCCGTGCTGGGCGTGGCGGT